>CAWDHZ010000031.1:0-393893 GCA_963802225.1 uncultured delta proteobacterium
CCAGCGTGCCGATGACGTCGATGCCCATGGCTTCCATGGAAGGTCGCGCCCGGAAGGGCTGGCGGCAATGGCCCTCGGGCTCCATGACGATACACTCCTCGCATAGCCGGCAGCATCCGCCGATGAGTCCCGTGGCAAAGCGGAAGTCCGCCTCGAAACAGAGCCTCTCGCCCAGGTTCACCAGTTCGTGGAGCACCCGTGCGGGGTCGAAGATGGCCTTGGTTCTCCCTTTTGTCTTCTTGTGAAGGGGAACGCTCAGCTGCACAACCAGCGCCTTGTCATAACGTGCAAGCGCGGCCCGAAACTCCGCAACCGATGGAAGATAGGGCGGACACATGAGGTTCTTGCCGTAGGATTCGCAGATAGGAATCTGGCATTTGAGGCGCACGCGCTCATCGACGATCACGTCGGTGGCCTTGATGATCTTGACCTCCGAGGCGCCTTTCTTCTTGAGGGTGTCGATGACTTTATTGAGTTTTTGTGATGGCGTTTTCGCGGACGGCTTCAAGTGAATACTCCTTGTTTATTTGATGAAATGCGAAGAGGAAATCGTGGATTGCCGCGCTTCGCTCGCAATGACGGACTTTGTAAAATCCCCCTCTATCCCCTTTTTCAAAGGGGGAGGGTATTAATTGTCTTCCTCGGACCTCGTTCCTCGGTCCTCGAACCTTCTCTAGATTTTTACACAATAGCCGCTTTTTGTCAGCTTCTCGCCGCCGTTTTCCGTGACGAGAAAGACATCCTCCACCCCCACGACGCCTTCGCCGGGGAAGGTGAACTTGGGCTCCAGGGCGATGACGTGACCGGGCACGAGTATGGCCTTGCTGTTGCGTGAGATGACGGGGGGCTCGTCCAGCTCCAGGCCGAGGCCGTGGCCGCAGAAGCCGGCCTTGTCGTTGCCGAAGCCCATAAAGTTCGGCAGCAGCTTCTTCTTGTCGGCGAGTTTCTCCGCCTTGATGTAAAGCGCACTGACGGCAACACCCGGGTGAATGTCCCCCGCCAGCGTCTGGAGGATCTCCAGGGACTCCCGGTATGCGCTCTCCAGCTTCTCGGGAAGCCTGCCCAGCGAGAAGGTACGCGTGATATCGGCGTTGTAGCCCCCGATCGTAGCGGCCATGTCGACGATGACGGGCTCGTTTCGCGCAATGGGTCGGTGACCGGCGCCTGCAGGAAGGGCAAGGCTTGCACCGTGACCGCCCTCCGTCGTGTCCACGAAGGCTGGGTCAGCGGCAGCGGCACCGGAAACGACCGGACCCCAGTAGCATTCCGCGTTGAAGCCCCGCATCCGCACGTATCCCTGATGCCCCCTTATCCTGGCGGCCATCTCGATGCGCGCAGAGAGCTCCAGCTCCGTCATGCCCTCCTTGAGCGCCTCGCGGGCAACGCGCATCATGTGATCGCCAAGCTTCGCCGCCTGGCGCAGGATGGCGATCTCGAAGGGGGACTTGATGGAGCGGATGGCCTGGATGACAGGCGAAATGTCGACGATCTCCCCCGGCTTGAGGGCCTCCACGTAGCGCGCGTACTGGTTGAAGGGCAGGACATCGAGCTCCATGCCCAGGCGCTTGATCTTTTTGTAGCCCTTGTCGGCAAGCACGCCGGCAAGCTCCCGGGGGCTGCGCGCATTGAAGAGATGCTCGAGGAGGGTTTCCGAGTGGATGCGGTTGGGGTTTTTCCGGATGAAGAGGATGGGGTGCCCGTCGAAGGGGACGAATAGCCAGCCCTGGGGAACGGTGCCGGTGAAGTAGAAAAGATCGGCATTCTGGACGATGAGCGCCCCGTCGATCTTCGCCGCGGCCAGCTGCAACTGCAGGGCCTTGATCCGGCGGTCCAGTTCCTCCTTGGGCGTTTTGTTCACGCTTTTACTCCGCAAAAGCAGGCTTCGGGTTTCGGGCTTCAGGCATCAGGAAAAATCCCCCTCTATCTCCCTTTACGAAAGGGGGATGTCCTTAATTGTCTTGCTCGGACCTCGTTCCTCGGTCCTCGAACCTGTTTAGAACTCTATGCCCGCTCTTTCTTTTATCCCCTGGCTGTAATGATGCTTGATCTCCTTCACCTCGCTCACCGTGTCGGCAAGGTCGATAATCTCCTTGGGGGCGTAACGGCCCGTGAGGATCACATCCACCTTCTGGGCCTTTGCCTTCAGGGCATCCACCACGTCTTGCAGGGGGATGAGCCCGAAGTCGATTGCGACGTTCAGCTCGTCGAGGATCACCATGTCGAAATCCCCGGACTGGATGGCCGCCTTCCCCAGGCTGAAGCCCTCGCGGGCAAGCTCCACGTCCACCGGCGCGGGGTTGCCCCGCATGACGAAGCTGTCGAGGCCGCACAGCTTGAAGGTGAGGTTGGGGAGGCACTGCTCGGCGCAGAGGACCTCGCCGTACTTGCGGCCCTTCATGAACTGGATGACGAGGACCTTCTTGCCGTGGCCGAGCGCCCGCAGGGCTTGCCCGAGCGCGGCCGTGGTCTTGCCCTTGCCGTCGCCCGTGAAGACCATGATGAGGCCGCGATTGTACTTGGCGAGGGTTTCTTCGATGGCATCCTTGGTCATGTCGTCCTCCGAAAAAAAGTTCAGGGTACAGGAAAAATGAAGAAAATCCCCCTGTGTCCCCCTTTATGAAAGGGGGAGTTTAGATGAAAAAGCCCGGGAGGCCGGTACTCGACCCTCCCGGGCTTTTTAAAATCAGTTAATGGTTTCGATCACAGGCACCCCTCCAGGTACCGCTTGGCGATGTCCTCGGCAGCGGTGTAGGGGTCGATCTCCTTCTTCATGACCTTTTCGATCAACCCTTCCATCTGGCCGCTTCCGAGAAGCTTCAGGAGGACCGGCTCGAGGATGCTCGCCCGGATGGCCTCGTTGAGCTCGACGGTCGCCTTGCGGCGCATCCTGCTGCCGATGAGGTCCTTGTCGACGAGATGCTTGTAGTGCTCTTCAATCTTGTTGGTGACGTCATCCAGCGCCTTTCCGAAGCCCTCCGGCTGGAAGGCGTTTTCCACCTTCATGATGGACGGCCGCCATCCCCCCTGGAAGGCGGACGGCGGGGCCATGTCGAGCATGGCCAGCAGCTCCCGCGAGAGCTTGGAGGCGCCATCGCGGTCTGCCTTGTTCACAATGAAAATGTCGGCGATCTCGAGGATCCCGGCCTTGATGGCCTGGATCTCGTCGCCCATCCCCGGCACGAGCACCACGAGGACCGTGTGGGAGTGGTTGATGATGTCCACTTCCTGCTGACCCGTGCCGACGGTCTCCACCATGATGATGTCCTTGCCCAGGACGTCCATCACGTGGATGGCATCCCCCACGGCCTTGGCCAGGCCGCCCAGGGCCCCGCGCGTGGCAAGGCTCCGGACGAAGACGCCCGGGTCCTCGGCGTGGCGCTGCATGCGGATGCGATCGCCGAGGATGGCGCCCCCCGTGAAGGGGCTTGTGGGGTCGACAGCCAACACGCCGACGGTCTTCCCTTTCTTGCGGAAGCAGTCGATGAGGCCGTCGGTCAGCGTGCTCTTCCCCGCACCGGGCGAACCGGTGATGCCGATGACGTGCGCCCTCCCCGTGAGGGGGAAGAGGTGCTTGATGGTGAGCTTCGCCTCGGGCATCCGATCCTCCAGGTTGCGGATGAGGCGAGAGGCGGCACGGATGTCACCGCCCTGGATCTTCTTTGTGATTTCCATTCCGGATGTCCTTACCTAAGCTCTCGGTTTCACGTTTGTGTTGATCCAGGTGACGATGGAATCCAGCGTCGCGCCGGGAACGAAGATCGCCTTCAGGCCTGCATCATACATCAGCTGGAAGTCCTGTTCGGGGATGATTCCGCCGCCGATGACCATGATGTCGTCGGCGCCTTTGTCCTTGAGGAGCTTCGTGACGGCAGGATAAAGATAGCGGTGAGCGCCCGAAAGGCAGCTCAGGCCCAGAAGATCCACGTCTTCCTGCACCGCCGCCGACACGATCTGTTCGGGCGTCTGGTGACAGCCCGTGTAAATCACTTCGTAGCCGGCATCGCGGAAACAGCGGGCCAGAACCCTGGCGCCGCGGTCGTGCCCGTCCAGGCCCGGCTTTGCAACCATAACACGCAATTTTCGCTCAGACATAATTTCCCCCTCCTTCCTAGTAGAGTCCCGGATCGCGGTATTCGCCGTATACCTCGCGGTACACGTCGCAGATCTCCTGCACGGAGCACAGGGCCTTGACGGCCTCGATGCAGAAAGGCATAACGTTGTCGCCCTTCTTGCAGGCCTGCTTGAGATCGCCGAGGCACTTCATGGCAGCCTTGCTGTCGCGTTTGCGCCTC
This sequence comes from uncultured delta proteobacterium, assembly GCA_963802225.1. Taxonomy (GTDB): domain Bacteria; phylum Desulfobacterota; class Syntrophia; order Syntrophales; family UBA2192; genus UBA2192. Next base: position 4,293 of record CAWDHZ010000031.1, read on the forward strand.
ACAGCGGCAAGCCGCTCGATCTGCTCGGTCTCGATCTTGTCGTCGATCTCGAGGAAGGGGATGGACTCTTTCTCGTTTGAGACGTACTTGTTGACGCCGACCATGATCCTCTCGGCACTGTCGATCTGGCGCTGGAACTTGTAGGCCGCATCGGAGATCTCGAGCTGGGGGAAACCCTTCTCGATGGCGGCGACCATGCCGCCCAGGTCGTCGATCTTGTGGATGTATTCCCAGGCCTGCTTTTCCATCTCGTTGGTGAGCGACTCGACGAAGTAGGAGCCGGCCAGCGGGTCGATCGTGGTGGCCGCACCCGTCTCTTCGGCGATGATCTGCTGGGTCCGAAGGGCGATCTGGACGGCAAAGTCGGAGGGCAGGCACCACACTTCGTCGAGCGAGTTGGTGTGGAGCGACTGGGTCCCGCCGAGCACCGCGGAGAGCGCCTGCGTGGCCGTGCGGACGACGTTGTTGTAGGGCTGCTGGGCCGTGAGCGAGCATCCGGCCGTCTGGGTGTGGAACCGCATCCACCAGGAGCGCTCGTCTTTTGACTTGTAGCGTTCCTTCATGGCCTTGGCCCAGATCCTGCGGGCCGCCCTCATCTTGCAGATCTCCTCGAAGAAGTCGCAGTGTGCGTTGAAGAAGAAGGAGAGCCTGGGGCCAAAGGCATCGACGTCGAGTTTCTTGCGGCGAATCACGTCTTCGACGTACTCCATGCCGTCGCGAAGCGTGAAGGCCAGTTCCTGCACTGCCGTGGCGCCGGCCTCGCGGATGTGGTAGCCCGAAATCGAGATCGTGTTCCACTTGGGAACGTGCTGGGTCCCGAACTCGACGGTGTCGCTGATGAGCTTCACGGAGGGCTCGGGCGGGCACATCAGGGTCTTCTGGGCGATGAACTCCTTGAGCATGTCGTTCTGGATCGTGCCGCCGATCTTGGAGAGCGGAATGCCATGGATCTCGGCTGCCGCGCAGTACATGGCCCAGAGAGCCGTGGCCGGCGGGTTGATCGTCATAGAGGTCGTGATCTTGTCGAGGGGGATGCCCTTGGTGAGAACGAGGAAGTCTTCAAGGGTGTCGATGGCCACACCGCACTTGCCGCACTCGCCGCGGGCCTTCGGGGAGTCGGTATCGTAGCCCATGAGGGTGGGGAAGTCGAAGGCCGTGCTGAGACCCGTCTGGCCTTCCTTCAGGAGCATGTGCCACCGTTCATTGGTGGTGGCGGCATCTCCCATGCCCGAGAACATTCGGAATGTCCAGTACTTGCCCCGATAGCCGGTCACCTGGTTCCCGCGGGTGTAGGGGTACTGCCCGGGGTAATTGATGTCCCGCTCGAAATCCATGTCCTTGATGTCATCGGGGGTATAAAGACGTTTGATGGGGAGGTCCGAAACCGTTGACCACTGAGCCTCAGGCTTCTGATCGGCCCACTTGGAAACGGACTTCTTGACCTCATCTTCCCAGCGCTGGCGGAGCCGGCTGGACTGCTCGAGAACTTCCTTTGCGAAATACACGTTTCCTCCCTCCTTGTCCGTAAAATTAAAAATTTAAGCCATATACACTCCTCGCAATTTATTAAACCCTGACTATCCCTTATAATAGACCCACTCGATGCCGTATACAAAATCCCCTGTTTTGTCAAGCTAAAAGACGGCGATTTTGCCCGCATTATGGGCCTTTCAGGGCGGAAGCCCTGCGGTGACGGGAGGGCAAAGAAAGATCGTCACAAAAAAGGTTCTTCCGGGCGTGGTGACGCCAACAAGGGGTTTTCCCGCATCAGAGCTCAAAGAGCCTGCGGGGGGTCTTTGTCAGGATTTCGTTGCCGCCGCTGCCCACGTGGATCATGTCTTCGAGTTTGACGACCCCGCCCCCCTCGGTCATCATGTGCATGTCGAGGGCGACGACGCAGCCTTCCGGGATCAAAGAGGAATCGAACCCGAAAAGGATCGGCGGCTCGTTGAGTTCGAGGCCGATCCCGTGGCCGATGATCCGGGAGGATCTGCCTTTGCCGAAGGACTGGAATTCGGCGGACCGCCCCAGATCCTCCGCCTTCTGCTTCGCCAACTGATAGACGTCGCAGCCCTGCATGCCCGGCCGGATCGCGCCGATGAGGTGGTCGGCTACGGCCTGGAGATCGTCATAGAGGGCATGGATGGCCTTCCCGGCCTTGCCGATGCAGTAGGTCCTCGTCTGGTCGGCGTGGTAGCCCTCGACGAGGGTGGGGATGTCGACAATGACCGTCTCGCCCCGCCCTATGGCCCGACGGGAGGGGCCGGCCGGCACGGCGGGGCTCATGCCCACGCCTGTGATGGTGTAGACGACGCCGCTCACCCGGGCGAGGTTCGGTCCCGCCCCGATGGGCCCCCGGCTCATGAAGAAATCGGGCAGGCGGATAAAGAAGATCCCCTCGTGCCCGGCGAGCCTGTGGGCGTTCTCGACAGCGGCGGCCAGCTCCAGTTCCGTGACCCCTTCGCGCAGAGAGGCGAGCACCGCCTCATGCCCTGCGTGGATAGCCTCGCAGGCCCGGCGCAGCATCTCGATCTCACCGGGTTCCTTCACCTTTCGCTGCTCCAGGGTGATGGAGGAAATGTTGACGAAGTCGGCCTCGGGGCAGGCCCTCCGGAGGGCCTCGTACTGCTCCGCCGTCAGGATGTCGAGCTCCGTACCGATCTTTCCCCGTTTCCCCCCAGCCGGGACAGGGCGCCTGCGAGGACTTTCTCGAGCCGTCGCTCTTCGAACAGCTTCTCCCGGCCGATGAAGACGTCCTGCACGGCAAACTCGAACCCGCTCCTTACATAGAGGGTATAAGCATCGGGGGTGACGAGCAGACAGGAGGGCTGGGCTGTCCCCGTGTAATAGAGGACGTCCCGGGAATAAACGAGAAGGGCTGCATCAATTCCACCGGCGGAAAGTCTCTGCTGCAAAACCTTGATGCGCTTATCCATGGCGACACCCCTCACATAAAGGTCAAGGTACAGGGGAAATGGGTCATAACGAGCCGAACCTGTCGGCCTTCTCCTAATGAACAGCGCCAATTGAAACTCCCAGCCCAAAGGGCGGGGCTTCCCGGCAAGGAAAGAACCCTTCATGGTTGCGCCTCCTGGCGGGACGCGCCCCCGGTCACAGAGGGGAAAATCCCCCTCTATCCCCCTTTTCCAAAGGGGGAAAAATTAGACTCCCTCCTTTGTAAAAGTAGGGCCGGGGAGGATTTTAAGGAACTGTTCATACCATTTATAACCCCGTCCACAGACGGGATCAGTGGCTCGCAATGACCTTCTTTGACTGAGAGGAACCCCTTCCGAGGGTCGGCTGATTATATCCATTTCCATTTCCTGACGCATGGATTATTTCCTTCGACCCGGTTCGATTGTAACAGCCCGCCCATTGATTTTTCGCGCCGATGACAATAGGTCCTTTCCGGTTGTTCTGCTCGGGGCGATTCAGCAGCCCCGGAGGGGATTATGGTATGCTTGTGTTGTTTTGTCAGAAAATCGCCCGTTCATCCCCCTTTACAAAAGGGGGAAAGAGGGGGATTTGAGCATAAAAAAGAGGCGGGGAAGGGCTCTCCGCCTCTTTTGTTTCGGCTGCCTGCTCCTTCTGATGCAGCCCGGTTGTCTGGAGTTAGGGCATCGTGATGGCACCGGTGCTGGCGACCGTGCCGGTATTGGCTCCGGCGGGAAGCGCCCCGCTGGCGAGTGTGATGGTGCCGACCGTGCCGGTCAGATTACCCGCGCTGAAAGTGATGTTCGACGATTTCTGGTAGCCATAGCCCGAAATCTTCGCCAGGGAGTTCACGGTTGCGGTAGGATAATCGACAAAGTAGGCCTGAGCTGCCGTGAAGGCATTATGCAGGTCCGAACGCAACTCGGCCTTGTAACCGCGCTTGCGGTACTCCGTGAACTGCGGGATGGCAATCGCCGCAAGAATCGCGATGATGCCCACGACAATCATGAGTTCAACGAGCGTGAATCCCTTCTGTTCTCTTTTTTTCCTTAACCAGTTCATATCATTATCTACCTCCTGTTCAGTGATTGCTGCCGTTCCAAGGAGCATCGAATGTGCCGAGGAGCTGCACACAATATTCTTCAGCAATATCAATATCATATGAAAGCAGGCCCTTTGGCGGTCCCCTCTCGGTCACTGCCAATTTGGAACACCGGAGCGCCATGCATGCGGAAAATCAAGAGATCGGGGGAAATGCCCAGATTGGGAGGGTAAGAAATGGCAGAGTTCCGGGGCCCGGGAAAAACAAATGAAAGCAGGGCCGATGATGGCCCTGCTTTCATGTCAGGAAGAGCCGGGATTTACAGACGTGTTGTATCGTTACAAGTTGTCATAGCGGGCCTGGATCTGCTCCTCGGTCAACGTGTCACTTCGGATGATCACGCGATCGATCAGGCCATCCCATCCGATGATTCCCGTATCCCGCGTCGTACATTTCGGAGAGCTGCGCGCCGATGATCAGGCTGCCGTCGGTATCCCGCACGCCGCCCGTCGTGTTGTCCGTCTCGCTGTCGAGAACCCCATTTACATAGAGGCGCAGTTTCGTCGAATCCCAGGTCCCGACGATGTGGTACCACTGGCCGGGCTGCAGGTCGAAGGTCCCATAGACGCCGATCCAGCTGCCGTTATCACCCGCGATCATGAGAAGCAGCCGCGCGTTTGAACCCTCATAATTCCACAGCTGGAGTCCCCATGCCTCATCGCTGAAGTCTCTCTTTTCACCCTTGTGTATGATTCCGGCACAGGGGTGAATGGAGTCTACCCGGACCATCACTTCGACGGTTCCGCTGTTTCTCAGGGTCAGTGCATCGCTGTCGGGCACGATGACGTAATCGAGGGTCGCCGGGTCGCCGTCAAACAGCAGGCCGTTGTGATTGCCATGGTAGCCTTCGGCGGCTTCGACGTCGGCTATCACATATTGGCGGGATTCGCTGGTAAAGCCGATCCATTCCGCCACGATCGCCGGATCCTTTAATATGGCCAGGGTGTATGTCGCCTTCGCATCGTTTTCGGCAGTTACGACGATGGTGCAGGTATCGGTTAACGTCGTTGCCGTCGTCCGGCCGTCTGACTCATAGATATTGAATGTCGCACCGCGAGCGACGACGATTGCGGCTTTCAAGATCTCAACCGTCGTTCCGAAAGGAATCTTGACGAGGACGGTGCCCTGAACCTCACCGATAGCGGAGGCAATGGAGGTATCGTTGCTCAAGACGGTATTCATTTGGACGGCAGGCGATGACTGGCTGCTGCCTCCACCCGAGCAACCGATCATGAACAGGACCAGGATGAACAGTATGTTTATTCTTCTTGTCTTCATGGCTCACTCCTGTTGAAGTCTAAATTTTCGTTGACCTCTCCATGAGCATAGCGAGTGCCATGAAAGGCATGTCACAATTAACGCGAATTATATTGAGCTGTTAGGTTTAATATGGGCTGAGTGGAATGAGAATTTGGAGAGCTTTCCGGGGTGTCATTCTGGGACGGTATCGTGTATTTTGTAATGATTACAGCTAGTTGTGCACGCAATGCCGTTTTGGCATACAAAGGTTTGGATTACTATGTGAATTCAATGTATTAGAGCATTTCTAAAACTTCATATTTTCTCCTGACATCAGTAAAAAAATGAGCAGGGAAGGACAACGCCGGTGGTCAACATATCGCGGGAAGATTCCCCTCACAGGAGAGTTGAAATGTTTTTCCGCTCGCGAATGGTTCCATCCGCCCTGGCTCGCCCTGAAACAGACATGGTTAATTTTCTCCCAATAACTGGACAAGATTTTCAAAGAGGGATTTCTGAACGGAGTCGTTTATTTTGGACTTTGATGATATTCAGCGCCTGGAAAGGGGACATCTTGCTCCGGTAGGGCCGGTCCGTGGTCAAGGCGTCATAGGTGTCCACGAGCGAGCAGATTCGGGCGTACACGTGGATCTCCCCCCCATAGAGGCCGTACGGGTAACCGCTGCCATCCTCTTTTTCATGATGCTCCAGGATGATCAACTTGCACTCGGTGGTCAACTGGTTGGCATCATTCAAGATGTTGAACCCATAAAGAGGGTGCCTGCGCATTGCCTGTAATTCGTCAAAGGTCAGCTTGCCTTCTTTATTGATGATGGCGGGATCAACCTTTATTTTTCCCAGGTCATGCAGGAAAAAGCCGACTCCGAGCTCCCGCAGATTATGACGATCCGAATAGCCGAAATATTTCTTGGCGAGAAGCAGCGACAGAACGCCAACGTTCACGGAGTGCATGTAGGTATACCTGTCGTGGTCGGATATCGTCAGAAGAAATGTGTTCAGTTGATCCCCATCCAGAATGCAGTCGATGACTTCGTAAAGACTTTCGCGAGCCTCGCAGAGCATTCCTGCATCGGGGGATTTTTCCATCAGTTTCTTCATGATGATCTTCGAAGACGATTTGACCGCATAGGCTTTGGATTCCTGGGCTGCGGCGTGATCCGTGAGCGCCTCCATCAGTCCCGGCGGGACCATCTTCTGATATGCGGACTCATGCGGATTCTCCGGAAAGATGTTCTCCGACAATTCCGGTACGGCAATTTTGCTCTTTATAAGATCGACCGGGATCTGCGAAATTCCGGTCGCCTCGAGCCGATGAATATCTCGCTGTGAGCTCACGACAAATCGGCTTCTGACAAACGGGTGTTTGAACCATGAGCCCGGGATCGTGACGTGCATTCCGACTTTCAGTTCTCCTACGGGGACGATCTCCTGCATAAACCCTCCTGCAAGAAAACCAGTTCAAGATAACGCGACTTGCTTTAACTTCCGCGGGACGCAACCCGCATTGCGAGCCACCCACGCCCCTGTTTACTGGACTTTCCAGCTCCCTTCTGCCCGCCCGGTGACACCCCTTGCCTGAATGCCACTGGCAGTTATCTTCACTTCACTTCCCGCCACGGCAAACTCCACTCTATAATCACCGGCATCCGTGCTCACGGACGCGATAATGCCAGCAAGATTGTTTGCATCCGCATCTGCATTCATCAGCTTGATCGCGTACTGATGCGTGAGCCTGTTTTGTCCCTCTGCCACCGCCTGCATTGCGGCCTTGTTTGCGGCTGCATCTGTCAGGCCGAGAAATTTCGGCGCGGCCACGGTACCCAGGACCCCGAGAATGACGAGAATTGCGATAAGCTCGATGAGAGTGAAGCCCCTTTGGTTCATAGGATTGCTCACGATTCCTTTTGTGCCGTTATCCCCTTGTGAGCACAGAGAATGCCATGCCGGCAATTCGGGTCCCATCACGATATCTGCACGCAATATTCAAGTGTTACCAATCTCAGACATGAATACGGGTGTGCATGGGCGGGGCCGTGCTGTGCCATTCCGACCTGGTGAATCGTCGAATGCGCAATCAAATTATGGAGAAGTGCAAACCATTCCATTTTGAAAGGGGTCAAAGTGGAACAGGGGTGTAAAAAAAGAGAGGCAGGGAAGGCCCTGCCTCTCTCTCGTTAATTTTTTGATGGGCTACTTCTTTGCCGCCGCCTTGGGGGCCTCGTCGTCCTTCATGCCCATGAGCTTCCTGGCCATCTTCTTCTTTTTCTCTAAGTCCGTCAGCACCTGGAACATGAACCGCTGGGTCTGGGGAGCGCCGGCGCCGTGCAAATCATTCCCCTTGTTTCCAGCAACGCGCCACAATGATGCGGCGCGGCGGAAAGGATCCTCCGGGAATCACTCCCGGAGTTTTTTTGCGATACCCAGCTTGTCGAGGATCTCCTCCATGAGGCACCATTTCGTAAAAGCGGACTGCAGAAGATTGAGCCCGACGAAGGCGGTGAAAAACAGCCAGTACTTGCTGTAGAACCAGCCCAGCCCCACAGAGACAAGAATGAACGTACCGGCGATCGCGCGAATCCATTGTTCCATCTTCATGATAAGCCTTCCATGTTTCTATCCGGCCAGCGTTGGCAAACTGTTATTTCAAGAGGCGCTACTCTATTCCGTCGATTTCTTATTCCGAAAAAATTCATAGTAGAGAAGGGGGATCACGACGAGGGTGAGGCCCGTGGCGGCCACGGCGCCGAACATCATGGCGATGGCCAGGCCCTGGAAGATGGGGTCGAAGATCATGACGAAGGAGCCCACCACGACAGCCGCGGCGGTGAGCACAATGGGCCGGAACCGAACGGCGCCTGCTGTCAGGAGGGCCTGTTTCAGGTCTTTGCCCTCCCGCCACTCCTGCTCGGCGAAGTCGACCAGCAGGATGGAGTTTCGCACGATGATGCCCGAAAGGGCGATGAAGCCGATCATGGAGGTGGCTGTGAAGAAGGCCCCGAAGATCCAGTGGCCGGGAAGGATCCCCACCAGGGTGAGCGGGATGGGCGCCATGATGACGATGGGCGTGATGAAGTTTTTGAACCAGGCCACTACCAGGATGTAGATGATCACCAGCACGGCCGCAAAGGCGATGCCCAGGTCGCGGAAGACCTCGATGGTGATGTGCCACTCGCCGTCCCACTTCATCGAGTAGGTCTCCTCGAGCCAGGGCTGGACGGCGTCATACTGCTTGAGTTCGTAGCCCTCGGGGAGCTTGAGGTTCCTGACGGCATCCTTCATTTTCAAGATGGCATAGATGGGGCTCTCTTCGGTGCCCGCCACATCGCCGATGACATAGGTCACGTTCTTGAGGTTCTTGTGGTAGATCGTCTTTTCCCCCACGCCCTCGCGCACGCTCACCAGTTCGGCCAGAGGCACCTGGTTTCCCAGCTTGGACGGCACGTTGAGGGATCGGAGGGTCGAAGGGTAGGCCCGGTCCTCCATGGGCATGCGAAGGAAGATCTCTACGGGCTCTTTCTCCTTCTCGAGGTGGACAAGCCCCGCCACCGCCCCGGATAGGGCAATCCGCATACTCTGGGAGAGGGCCTCTGTCGAGACGCCGTTTTCGGCCGCCTTGGTGCGGTTCGCCTCGAAGGTGAGTTTTTTCTGGTCGGCCTCGACGTACCAGTCCACGTCGACAACCCCCGGCGTCTGCTCGAAGATGTCGCGGATCTGCCTTGCGATCTCGATCTGGCGTTTTGTCTCGGGGCCATAGACCTCGGCCACCAGCGTGCTGAGCACCGGCGGCCCCGGCGGGATCTCGGCCACCTTGATCCGGGCGCCGAAGCGGTCGCCGATCTCCTTGAGGCCGGGTCTGAGCCGCTTGGCGATGTCGTGACTCTGGGCCTTGCGATCCCCCTTGGCAACAAAGTTCACCTGGATGTCCGCAACATTCGCCCCCGCGCGCAGAAAGTAGTGGCGCACCAGGCCGTTGAAGTTGAAGGGCGCCGCCGTCCCCACGTAGATCTGGTAGTCCGTCACCTCGGGCACCTGCTTCAGGTACCCGCCCATTTCCTGGGCCAGCGCCGCCGTCTTCTCCATGGCGCTTCCCTCGGGCATGTCGATGATGACCTGCAGCTCGCTCTTGTTGTCGAAGGGGAGCATCTTCACCGTGACGAGCTTCAGGGGTACAAGCACCATGGCCAGCAGCAGCAGACCCCCCACGCCTGCAAGCGCAATGCGCCTCTTCTTCGCGCTGTCCATGAGCGGGGCGATGATCTTCTCGTAGAGGGGGTAGAAGTCCTTCTCGGGTTTGTGCCCGACGGTCTTACCCGGCCTGCCCAGGACCTTGTAGCCCAGCCAGGGGCTCACGATGAGGGCCACGAGCAGCGAGAAGAGCATGGCCGCCGAGGCCCCCACGGGGATCGGGCGCATGTAAGGGCCCATGAGACCCGACACGAAGGCCATGGGCAGAAGAGCGGCGATGACCGTCCAGGTGGCCAGGATCGTGGGGTTTCCCACCTCGTCGACGGCCTTCACGGCCTGGTCCACGCCGACGCCGTGGTGCTTGAAATGGCGGTGGATATTTTCGACGACGACAATGGCGTCATCGACGAGGATACCGATGGAGAAGATGAGGGCAAAGAGAGTCACGCGGTTCAACGTGTAGCCATAGAGGTAGTTGATGAGCAGCGTCAACGCAAGCGTCACCGGGACCGCCACGGCCACGACGATGGCCTCGCGCGCGCCCAGGGCGAGCGCGATCAAGATGATGACGGAGATCGTGGCGATGAGCATGTGCTCGAGAAGCTCGTCGGATTTCTCCTTGGCCGTCTCGCCGTAGTTTCGTGTCACGGTGACGTTCACATCCGAGGGGATGAGCTGGCCCTTGAGCGCGTCGACCTTGGCCAGGGCCTCGAGGGCCACAACGCTGGCGTTGGAGCCCTTCTTCTTGGCAATGGCAATGGTGACGGCCTCGTTCTGCCCGGCGGGGTTACCGGCAATCCCCTTGCGCTGACTGGCGGGCCCGAGGCCCATGAAGACGTATGTGCCCGGCTCCTCGGGACCGTCTTGCAGCATGGCCACGTCCTTCAAGTAGACGGGCCTTCCATTGGTTACGCCCACGACGACGCGGCCCACCTCATCGATGCTGGCGAGCAAGCCTCCCGTGTCGACGAGGATCTCGCGGTTTCCCGAGGGGTAGGCGCCTGAGGGCAGCGAAACGTTCGACTTGCCCAGGGCTTCCATGATCTGGAAGCCAGAGGTGTTGTATGCCTTGAGCCTTGCCGGGTCGAGGATGACCCTCGCCTGGCGGCGCTGGCCGCCGATGACGGTGAACTCGGCGACATTCTGGTCTTTCTTGATCTCCGTGCAAAGCTCGAGGGCGACCCGCCGCAACTCGTAGCCCGAGATGCGGGGGCTTTCGCTCCAGAGGGTGAGCGAGAGGATGGGCACGTCGTCGATGGACTTGGCCTTGACCATCGGCTGGGAGACTCCGGGGGGGATACGGTCGTAGTTGGACATGAGCTTGTTGTAGAGCTTGACGAGGCTCTCTTCCATGCTCTCGCCCACGTAGAACCGGACGATGGTCAGGTTGAACCCCGGCTTCACGATAGAGTAGATGTACTCGACGCCCTTGATTTCCCAGAGGAGTTTCTCCATGGGCCGGGTGACGCGCTCCTCAACCTCTTTGGCCGAGGCACCGGGGTAGGTTACATAGACATCGATCATGGGGACGACGATCTGGGGCTCCTCCTCGCGCGGGGTCACGACGACGGCAAAGAGACCCAGCAGCAGCGAAGCGATCACGATGAGCGGCGTGAGCTTTGACTGGATGAAGGCGTGGGCGATCTTGCCGGAGACCCCGATGCGGTCGCTCATTTGGCGGCTCCCCCGGCGATCTGGCCCCCGTCGACGGCCTTCTCCAGCCCTGCCGTGATGATGCGCTCGCCGGTATTGAGGCCCGAGAGGATCTCGATACCCCCTTCATAGGCTTTCCCGGTCCGGACCAGCCGATAGGTCACGACCCCCTGGGCATCCACGGCATAGAGCCCCGTGAGCTGGCCCTTCTCCAGGATGGCCCCCTTCGGCACGAGGATCGTCTCACGCTCGCCCCGGGGCAGGCGCACTCGGGCAAAGAGGCCGCTCCGGAGCCCCTTGTCGGACAGGGCAACCTTAATGATAAAGGTCCTCGTCGCCGGGTCTACGGCCGGGACAATCTCGATGATCTTTCCTGTCGTATCGAGGCCCAGGGTCTCGATGGTCACCGCCGCGGTTGCCCCCACCTTGAGGGTTCCCGACAGCGATTCGTCAACGGCCGCCTCGAGCTGGTAGCCGCCGTCGCTCTCGACGGTGAAAAGGGGCATCCCTGGTGCGGCCATGCTGCCGGGATCGATGCGCTTGTCCGCCACGATCCCCGCGGCAGGCGCCGTGATCCGGGTAAAGCCCTGCCAGATGCGGACCTCTTCGAGCCCGGCTTTCGCCTGCTCGTAGTTGGCATCGGCCACCTTTTTCTGCGTCTCGATCTGGTCGATCTCCTGCTTCGCCAGGGCCTTCTCGTCATGGAGCTTCTTGTAGCGCTGGTACGTGAGATCGGCCATGGCACGGCCCTGCTTTGCCGCCTCGAAGGCCTGCTCGGCGCCGCGCACCTTCTGGGCGGCGTCGCGGTCGTCGATGGTGGCCAGGAGCTGCCCCGCCCGAACCCGCTCGCCCGCCCGGACGGTTACGGCCGTGACGGTCCCCATGATGCGGCTTGCAATGACGCTTGAGACCCTGGCCTTCACTGTACCCGATGTCTCGTAGGTGTCCTCTATTTTCGAGGGCTCCACCTTCGTGACGACCACGCCGGTGATCGGCTGCCGTTTGACCTCCGCCGTGCCGGGGACGATTTTGTCGCCGCAGCCCGCAAGAAGGCTCATCAGGATCAGGGTTGCAGACAAGCCCACGCTCCGTTTTATCTCTGTCCTCTTCATTATCGTCATTCCTTCTTCACATCCACTGCGATGCCAAGGTCCTTGAGGATCGTCCCGCTCTCCCAGCCGAGACTGAGAATTGAGACCCGGTATTCGTTTTCCCTCGCCACAAGGCCCGCCCGCGCCCTGTCGAGCACAACCTGGGCATCCAGCAGGTCCACCATGGGTGAGAAAGCGTTCTCGTAACGCATCTGCACGAGGCGCGTACCCTCCTCGGCCGTCTTCAGGGCTTCCCGGGCCAGCTCCAGGTTCGCCTTTGCCTCCTCCACGCCGAGCTCGGCCTGGTAAAGCCCGTAGGCCGCCGCCTTCTTCATCCCCAGCAAGTGCTCCTGGGCCTGCCTGGCCTGGTTCTTTGCTTTCGAGCGCTCGTACTCGCGCTTCGCCCCGTCGAAGAGGTTCCAGCGCAAGAATGCCGAGACCTGCCAGCTGTCGCCTTCCGTGCCGAAGGGGCGCGAGGGGTCGTTCCACTGATACCCTCCGCCCACGCCGAGGTAGGGCAGGTAATCCGCCTCGGCCATCCGGACGTTGTTCTCGGCGTTCTCGTAGCGAAGCTCCATGGAGCGCACATCCCCCCGGGTCCGGGCGGCCGTCGCGTATTCTTCGATGTCGCGGGCCTGGAAGTCAGGGATATCCCCGGTTACTCCGGCCGATCCTGCAAGGCCCAGCAGCAGCCCGAGAACGCGCCGGGCGAGATTGTGCTGCTTCTCGGCTGTGACCCTGCGCTGTCGCGCCTCGGCGGAGGCAGTGCTTGCCCTCAGGGTGTCGGCATACATGCCGAGATCGGATTCGTACCGGAGCTTCGCGATCCGGTAGTGCTCCTGCGCATCCTTGACCCCCTTTTCAGCCACGGAGAGCTGGGCCCTCGCCGTGTGCACCATGAGCCAGGCCTGACAGACCTTGAAGGCGATCTCCTCCTTCTTGCGGGAGAGCTGGACGCTTCCGGCCTCGTGTTCGCGTTTCGAAATGTCGAGACCCAACCAGGCCTTCGGTGCGAAAAGCGGCTGCTCGACGCCAAACAGGGTCAGGTAATCGTCGATGGGGCTGGGGTGGTTCAGGTTGTCGATGGCAAAGTCCTGCTGCGTGAACTGCCCCTGGTTGAGCTTGGCCATGAAGGCGTAGGTGGGATTATTGGTGCGCAGGTAGCGCTCCTCGAAAAAGACCTTGGGCAGCAGGCCGCTCCGGGCAATGCCCACGTCATCCTTCTTGGCGGCAACGGAACTCTCGGCGGCGCGGAGTTCGTTGTTGTTCTGCAGGGCGAAATTGACAGCGTCGGCGAGGGTGAAGGTCTGTTCCTCCGCCAGGGCCACGGCAGGAATGGCGAGGGCCAGGAAGAAGGCAAAGATCAGGACCGGGATGGAATAAGGCGCACCGGGCACATTGCTCCCTCTCGACATGGGTCTCCTCCTTATCCCCCTGCTCGTGGCAGATTTAATGTCATTATAGAGTAAAGTGCGGCAGGGCCGGAAGAGATATTTTATCAGCCGAATGATTCCGCGCAGATCAGCCCACCCTCCTTGAACCTTTTTTCAAAGGCAGCGATGGGCCCTTACGGCATGCCCGGTGCGACCGCACGATCAGCCCGATGTCCTCCGCCCGGGAAGGGGAAACCATGAAAGAAGAATGGGGGAAAGAAGAAGTACCCGCATGCTTCGCGCGTCTACATTTTCTGCCAATTAAAATGTTTTCTTCTTGTGATTTTCTTCCGGGTTAATGTCCGCATCCTCCCTGATGGCCACGGCACGAATGATTCTCGGTAAGCTCCTGAAGCTTGTTATCCTTTAACAAAGCCAGGTTCTCTTTTACCGTCGGCGCCGCAGCCCCGAACACCTTGATTCCCATTGCGTTTAACTTTCTCAGGGCACCGGCGCCGATGCCACCTACAACCATCGCATCCACGCTCTGGCCATCGAGGGCCATGATGGGATTGCAGGCCCCGTGAGCATGATGAAGATCCCGGTTGTTTACTGCCGAAATATCCTGCCCATCCTGTTCAAGGATGATGAACAACGGCGCTGAACCAAAATGGTCAAAAACCCTGCTTTCGATGCCTTCATTGGTCTGAACTGCAAATCCCACTTTCATGAATTTTCTCCCTTTTTGCTGTTATTTTTTTTGTTTCCACAGGAACATCTGCCTTGCCTTCTTCCATATCCTCTTGCGGCGCCTCTATCCTCCTCTGCCCGGCGAACGTTACCGCTTTCGCAGGCAGGACAACCCCCCGGTTTTCCCGTTCCGTATGGAATCTCCCAGGAGTGCTTGCAACCGTCACATCTGAATCTTCTCATGGAAGCCATCTCAACTTCGCCCCCTTCAATCTTCAACGCTTTACCCTCCACCAATGCCTCCGCCACCTTCCTGCGTGCCGTTTCTACAATCCTTCCGAAGGTTTGACGAGAGACCTTCATCCGTTCCGCTGCTTGCTCCTGGTATAAACCCTCGAGATCGGCAAGCCTGATCGCCTCGAATTCATCCACAGACAAAACAACTTCTTCCAGCGTGGAGAGGGGGATCCCCCTGGGTTTGAAGTAATTGCTGCCCGGCATGGAACCCACCCGCCTGCAGTTTCTCGGTCGTGCCATCGATTTCCTCCGTTGCGGTTTATTATAAGCATATGCTCATAATTGTCAATCGAAAAAAAGAGGCAGGGTTTCCCCTGCCTCTCGCATCAACTAGTTAAATTAACGGCTTACTTCTTCGCCGGGACCGCCTTGGGGGCCTCGTCTTCCTTCATGCCCATGAGCTTCCTAGCCATCTTCTTCTTCTTTTCGAAGTCCGTGAGCACCTGGAACATGAACCGCTGGGTCTGGGGGGCGCCTGCGCCGTGCCAGGTCCCTGCGCCGTGAAGCCCTGCCGCCCAGTGCTGGAGGAACTTGGCGACCTTGAGTCTCTTGTCGGCGGGGGCCGCGGCTCCGAAGACCTTCTTCAGCGTCGGTCCGACCTCCGGATTGTCCAGATCCTTGAGCCTGGGCATCGTCACGACAAGACCGCCGCCGATGTCGCCCGCATTCTTGAGGATCTCCCAGAACCCGTGGGCGATGTTGAGCTTGGCGGCGTTGCCAAAGAGATCGTCGGGCAGGAAGACGCCGGAGCCTTTCGGTTCCTCGCGGCCGCGCATGGCCGCCGCAATGGCGCAGGCGTGCGAGGTCTCGCTGAGGCGCACCATGTCGATGATCTTCTCCTGGATGTGGGGCACCTTGTCAACGCCGGTATACTCGGCGGCAAGCATGGTCCCGCCGATGATCACGTCGGCAAAACCGACCTTGCAGGCCCCGCCGCAGTTCATGCGGTGGGCCTTGGCAAACCGGGTCACCAGCCGGCCGGCGAACTTCGTCTCGCCGCAGAGGAAGACCCTCTCCCAGGGGATGAAGACGTTGTCGAAGACCATCGTCGAGGTCTCGCGCTGGCCGTAGATGGGGTTGCCCATCTCTGCCGTTTCGTCGCCGAAGTACTCGCGCTCGGCCGAGTAGGCATTGTACTGACAGATGTAGGTCAGCCCGGGGGATCCGTTGGGCACCGCGAAAGACAGGGCGAACGCGCCCTCGTCGTCCTTGAGCCCCCCGCCGGGAAGGACGAGCGTTTCATGCGCCCCGATGGCGCCGCTCTGGCTCACCTTGTAGCCTCTCACCACGATCCCGTCATCGCGCTTCTCTACCAGGTGAAGGTATACGTCTTGCTCATCCTGCTGGGTCGGCCTCTTCTTGCGGTCGCCCTTGGCGTCGGTGATGGCGCCCGAGACGGCGAGGTCCTTCGACTGGGCCATCTTGAGCCAGTTGTTGAACCGCTCGTTGTATTTCGTGCCCAGGGTCTGGTCCATCTCCCAGGTCGTCGAGGCCAGGGCATTGAGGGCATCGCAGCCGACGCAGCGGTAGTTGCAGGTGCCCACGGTCTGGCTTGTCAGCAGGGCCATCTCCTGGCGCATGTCCAGATCGTGAATGTTGCGGGCCACATTGAGATTGCGGTTGATGGGTTCGCCCGTCAGGTGGGATTTGGCCACCATGACCCCCTGGTGCTCGGGTTCCTGGGCAAGGTCGTAGATGGCCGCATTGGCCATGACCATGGACTTCGTGACGGCGTTGTCGAGCAGGTTCGTCACCCACTTCCCGCCGACGTACACTCTGGGCTTCAGCTTCTTTACGCTGTCCAGATACTGCTGTGACGTGATTAAAGCCATACGTACCTCCCTTTTTTCATTTTTCCGATTTGACCCCTATAAAAAAAGACGCAGTGTCCCCTTTTTCCGGATAAGCCCCGATATTCGGCATTGCGATTTCCATCATTTCCGTCAGCTTGGCCTGCGTGCGCTTGCCGGACAGAACCAGCGTCAGGGTCTTCCCCTTCAATTCCACGTCCGCAATCAGGCCCTTTTCGTGAAAACCCGGCAGCGCTTTCTTGCGCAGGCAGCACTCCACGATGTTTGCAAAGGTTCCTTCCAGCCCCGTGTAGGTGTCGCGGCCGGTTTTTCCGATTTTCACCTCGATGATTTCCATTCCCGATTCAACCTCGCTTTGTGACCCTGTCGATACCCGGATGCCTGCCCCGGCAGCCCGTCATCAGGCGGGTTTTTCCGCCGGCAATTCCTCGCCCAGGGCGAGACGGCAGATGTCGCTGATCATGTAGTTCTTCATGCCCGCTTCGCGCACCTTCTTGTTGAGGATGGCGAAACACATGGGGCACAGATAGACCATCGCCTCGGCGCCGCTTGCCTTGGCGTCCTCGATGTTTTTCACCCGGAAGGGCTCGTAGTTCTTCCCGCGGGGAAAGAGCTTGAGGCCCGGGCCCGCTACCTCCACGCCGCAGCACAGGGCGTCGATGCCTTCGTACTGGCGCTTCATGCGCTCAACCCCGATCAGTTCGAAGATCTCGTCCACGAGCGGGTCCTTCTCCGGCGTATAGCGCGACGCGCAGGGCCGCTGGTAGGCGATTTTCATGTTGAGCTTCTTGAGCTTCCCCTTTTTCTCCTTCAGGACGTCCCGGAGATGTTCGAAAATATGAACCGGCCGGAAGGGGATCTTGATGCCCAGCTCGGGGGCGACCCCTTTGAGGGCGGCATAACAATCGTCGTGCACAAAGACGATTTCCTTTGCCCCCGATTTGGCCAGGCTGTCCACCATGCCCTGCAGGCGCTCGCGCAGGACGGACTCGTCGCCCATGTGGGCGAAGAGCACATTGCAGAAATAGTGCTTCCCCTTGAGAAGGGGGATCGTCTCGAAGAGCTGCCCCTGGACAGCCCAGGGCATGTTGCCCTGCATGACGCAGATGGACATGGCGCGCTCGGCGGGCGGCATGGGCTTCGGCTCCCCTTCGGGTTTGAACCGCGAGGCCATGTCGGCACGCAGCTTCGGGTCGGTGAAATCGCCCGCCTCCTCCATGCGCTTCATGATAAGGTCGAAGGGTCGTGCCTTCGTCGGGCAGTACTCGTCGCAGGCCATGCAGGTGACACAGTCGTAGATCCAACCGGACTTTTCTCCCGCGGCGAGCTTGCGAAAGGCCGCCGACCCGCTCTCCTTGTCGAACTCCAGATACTTGCACCGGGACAGGCACTCGCCGCAATAATCACATCGGTCCTCGTGAAACATCGTTTCGCTTATCCTCCTGAGATACAGTTCTTGATCGCGGATCCCCTTTCGTGGATTGCCACGCCTCGCGAGGCTCGGCTCGCAATGACTGCTTTTTGTTCTATTCTTTCCCTGTACCCTGGACCCTGATACCCTGTACCCGCCGCGTCGCGGTTAGAGTTTCCTCGCCAGATCCTGAGCTGCGATATGGATTGCATCCCAGGCGCCCCCGAAGGGCGGCGCATAGGGAAGATCCACGTAACCGAGCTCGTCAACGGTCAGCCCCGACCAGAGGGCAATGGAAAGGGCGCTGACACGCTGGACGGCCCCCTTTTCGCCGATGCACTGGCCGCCGAGAAGCTTGCCCGTCTTCTTGTCGCCGACGAGCTTGATGCCCAGCTTCTCGCCTTGCGCCATGGGCCTGCCGATGGGGAGCCCCCAGA
This sequence comes from uncultured delta proteobacterium, assembly GCA_963802225.1. GTDB lineage: Bacteria > Desulfobacterota > Syntrophia > Syntrophales > UBA2192 > UBA2192. Next base: position 22,537 of record CAWDHZ010000031.1, read on the forward strand.
TCAACGAACTCACTGGTTCAAAGCCGTACTTGACGGCTTCCTCCTCCGTGAGGCCCGTGGCAGCCACTTCGAGCTTGAAGGCCTTGAAGGCCTGGGCGCCTACGATCCCGGGAAATTTGACCGAGGCGCCGCCGATGTTCTGGCCGGCCACGCGGCCCTGTTTGTTGGCCACGTCGCCCAGCGGGAAATAGACCCACCGGCCGGCGACCCTGTGGTAGGCCTCGCAGCAGTCCCCCACGGCCCAGACGTTCTCGCGGGAAGTCTTCTGGTGGAAGTCCACCTTGATGGCGCCGCTCTGCCCCATCTCGATCCCGATGGATTGGGCCAGAGCGGTGTTGTACCGCGTGCCCACGCCCATCAGGACGAGATCCGCGTCCAGGTCGCCGTTGCTCGTGGACATTTTCAACTTGGAGCCCTTCCCCTTCTCGATGGCCAGGGGCTTCGTCTCCGGCAGGAACTCGACCTGATTTTTCCCGAGCTCCTCCACGAGCATCTTGGTGAATTCGGGGTCCCACCGGAAGGCGGGCCGGGGCAGGATGTCGACAACCTTCACCTCGACGCCGACATTGCGCAGGGCCTCGCACATCTCCATTCCGATGTAGCCCCCGCCAATCAGGACGGCTTTCTTGACACCCCCCTCGTTCAGGTAGGACTTGAGCTTCAGGGCATGCATCAGGTCCCGTATCACGTGGACGCCTTCCAGGTCCTTGCCCGGGATGTCCAGGCGGACGGCGTCGGCCCCCGTGGCCATGACGAGATAATCGTAGGGAATGCTCTCGCCGCCTGCCAGGTGGACCAGCCCCTTCTGGGCGTCGATGCCCTCGACATTGGTCCGGACTCTCGCGTCGATGCCTGTCTTTTTGAACTCTTCCGGCGTACGGATGACCAGCCTCTTGGACTCCTTGATTACATCACCGATGTAATAGGGCATCGGTCAGGCGGCATACGAAACGAATTCTCCCCTTTCGATTATGGATGCTTCCAGGGATTTGTCACGCCTTCTTGCCTCGGCGGCGCTCGACGGTCCCCCCGCCCCGCCGCCTACGACAACCAGTTTCTTGCTCATCAATCATCCTCCTCGTGAAACTCGGGTTTCGTCTTCTGTCAATCCTTGAGGTTTTCCACGTTTTCCCCGAAGGGCTTCGCGGCAAGTTCGTTCTTGTCGGACATAATGAGTTCCGCCGCGATGCCGGCCGCATCGGTGATGATCTCGCGGCAGTACAGCGCGTGCTCCTTGCACAGCCAGCTCGCCTGCCACGCGGTGGTCAGATCCCTGCACAGGGTTTTGCCGTATTTGTCCTTGAAGCGGTTCGGAACCTGGTTGAAAATACGGTAGACACCGGGTTTGCCGTAGAACTGTGCCTTGGACTTCATCGCCTGCTCCTTGGGGTCCGCGCCCTCGGGGAGCCCCTCTCTACCGTGGACAGCGCTCACGGCCATGACGGCGCCGGCCAGGGCCCCGCAGGTGTCCCCGAAGAGCCCGATGCCGCCGCCGAACCCGGTAGCGCACTTCTTCACCGCAACGGGCATGCCCGTATCGAGCAGCGAAAATACGGCTTCGGTCACACATTCGGCGCAGTTGTAGCCGAGAGAAAAGTTTTTCCGGGCACGTTGACGGACCGCCTCAATCTTTTCTTCTTTGCTCATCGGTATGTCCTCCTTGATTCAGTGAGAAATGTTTTCCAGTTCAGGAGGCGAGAGGGCAGAATACGGACCGGAGAGAAACCTCCCGGGGACGCTTATTACAATCATCCCTTCCAGCAAACCACAATACGGAAAATATGCGTAATAACTACGTAAGTAAAATACGTAGCGCTTACAGGGCCATGAGATACGACCGCAGATTGGCCTTCCTGTTCCGCAGGCCCATCTTTTTGCGGATGTTGTCCCGGTGGACCTCGACGGTCCTGGCCGATGCGTTGAGCAACGCCGCCATTTCCTTGGTCGTGCGCCCCTCCCGGATGAAATTGATGACCTTGATTTCCATGGGGGTGAGATTGGGGTATTTCGTCGACAGGGTGCGCAGGAACGGGGAGATGATCTCATTGGTGTTTCGCTCGAGGATTTTTAACTGATTCAGCTGGTGGCTGTCTATCCGGGTCATCTTCAGATTCTCAATGTAGGGCAGAACCAGCTCCCTGACGTTGCAGATGACTTTCTCCTCGAGCTCGGCCTTGTCGTCCTCCCTGCGCTTGAGGAGGACCGTCAGGGCCGTGTTCACGTCTTCCAGGTTTCGGGATTTTTCCTGAAACTCCTGCTCCCGCTTCCGCAAGGCCTCTTCCATCCGCTTTCGTTCGGTGATGTTTCGGGCAATGCCGTGAATGGCAATGAGCTTTCCTTTCTCCTTTACGCCGCGGGTATTCACCTCCACCCACACGGCTTCCCCCGTCCGGGTATGGGTCAGGAACTCCATCGGGTTCGGTACGTCCAGTTCGCCGCGTTTCTTGCGAAAGAGCTTGCGGACCAAAGGCAGGTCGTTTCTGTCGAGAAGATTCGCCATGTTGAGTCCCTGCATCTGCTCGGGTTCGTAACCGTACGTCCTGGCCGCCGCCGCATTGCAGGAGAGGATCTGTCCCGCGAAATCGAGGATGAAAATCATGTCATTGGCATTCTCGAAGAGCTCCCGGTACTTCTGCTCGGATTGGCGCATCGCCTCCTCGGCCCGCCTTCGCTCCGTGATGTCCGTCACGATCTCGACGACCCCGCTGAGCGACCCTTTTTCATTCCGTACGGGATAGCTGCGCAAAACCCAGTTCTTCTTGTACGAGGAGATGTCGACGACCTCTTGGGGCGCGCCGGTCTTGAGGGTCTTTTCCGCCGGACAGATGCTGCAGGCCCGGCTTCGGTTGTGCAGCGCCCGGTAACAGTGTTTTCCGTTCAGCTGGCCGGGCTTGAGGTTGAAGGCGTCACGCATCGCCTTGTTGGCCCATATCACCTTCAAGTTCGTATCGAGAAACAAGACTAGCTCGGTCATGGCATCGAGAATGACCGCTTTCTCCTGCTCTGATTTCCGGAGCTCTTCGAAAAAAAGATGGATGTCTTTCTTCCCGATTCCACGGATGTGCGGATTTGCTTTATCGCGTGCAGCAGCTTTTTTCATTTACCCTTTTCCAAGACACCAACGGCGAATCGGGACGGCACACGCCTCTGAGAAAGGGAAGAAAAGAAGAGGGGATGTCACTTCACTTGAGGCGTTCACGAGAGACCACAAAAAGGGCTTATATCATTTGCGAGGCCCGATCAAGTAGGAAAACAGAGAAGGTCCGACGCAGATTTACACACCCGGCCGGATGTGGTAATAATGCCGGGGAAAGGGAACCTGAGAGGTGCCATCTTTATGAAAAAGCCGCTGCTCATGGACCTGGAAGACAACGTAACCCTCGAGGGCGAGGTCCTTGTCATCATCGACCGGCGCAGGCTCCCAGGCGAGATCGTCCGCCTGCACTGCCCCGACCACGAAGCCGTGGCCCGGGCCATCGAGGAGATGGCCGTCCAGGGCGCAGGCGACATCGCCATCACGGCGGGCTTCGGGCTCTACCTTGCCGCCCGGAAGCTCGAGCGCGGCGTCACCACGGGGAAAACGGCAACGCTTCGGGAGGCGGCCGATCGTCTCATCGCCACGCGCCCCACGGGTTTTCACCTGGCGGCCCTCGTGAACAAGCTCATGGGCCGCATCGAGGAGGCCGGGGATGCAAGGCCCGCCTCCAAGGTCATCCTGACATCCCTGCAAAGGGCCCTGGAGAGCCAGCGCCGGATCTCCGAGGACACGGGGCGTCATGCCGAGACGCTTCTTTCCTCCGGCGACCGGATTCTCACCCACTGTTTCGCCGGGCCGGCTCTTCTGTACATGCTGCGCATGGCCCGCGAAAACGGCAAGGACGTGCGGGTGATCTGCACGGAGACGCGGCCCTATCTGCAGGGGGCTCGGCTCACGGCCTGGTCGGTGAGCGAGATGGGCATCGACACGACGCTCATCACCGACAACATGGCCGCCCACTGCATGTCGAAGGGAATGGTCAGCAAGGTCTTCGCGGCGGCCGACCGGGTGGCCATGGACGGGGTGGTGGCCAACAAGGTGGGGACGCTCCAGCTTGCCATTTGCGCCCAGTACTTCAAAATCCCCTGCTACATTCTCGCCTACGGCGGGCCGGACAAGCGGACGCTCTGCGGCGCCGACATCCCGATCGAGGAGCGGGACCCGAGGGAGGTTCTCGAGTTCCGGGGCACACCCATCAGCGGCCCCGCCGTGAAGGGTTACTACCCGGCCTTCGACCTCACGCCCGCAGAGCTGGTGACGGGGATCGTGACGGCGGGCGGCATAACAAGAAAAGAAACGGGATAATTAAAATGCCTCGCACCAAGGGGCAAGGTATTTAGAAACTTGAGGAAGGGGAGTATTCACCGAAGATCAAGGAATGGGTTTTCACGGGGTGGAACTGAAGAAGGGAAGTTAAAAAAGGGGGGGCGATTCAGAGAATCGTCCCCCCTTCCAGCTCGCCCGGGTTTTCGGGCCATCCTTTCAATGTTCAATCACTGATACAGATAATCCTTCTGCGCGGCCGGACTGACTTTTTCCAACTCGAGGGCCGAGCCGGGGATCAGGTAGCTCCGCATCCGGCTGGGCAGGTAGACGAGGTACCAGGGGTCATCGGGGCGATATTCCCCGCGCCGCCCGACGATCTTTCCCCGAGCGCCCTTCATATGGTGGCCGGGGTGGGTGACGACGACCAAATCACCGAGATCCATGGCGTTGCTCCTTTGCAGAAGACATTGAGCGGGTTGATCCTAGCACACGGGCGGGAGCCGTGACAATCAAAATGACGGGCCCGCGGTAGATTTTGTCACACGATTGTGGTATGGGGCAAACGGGCTTCAGGGAAAACAGTACTGGAGTAATTCGTTGATTCAGTAATTGGGTAATCGTTTCTAACAACCTGATTACTTATTTACTTAATTACTCACTTACTAATTGGGAAACCGGACAGACGACAGACAAGGGGGGACCGATGACTGAGATTAAAATGCCCATTTTTTTTCACGCCAACTACAAGGTCATCATCCGTACGAAGGACTGGGAGACCCGGGAGAGGGCCCAGAAGCTCTCCGTCCGGGAGCTTAGCCCGGAAGAGCAGACGGCCTCTTTCAAGGACCTCGCCGAGAAGGACATGCCGACCCACCAGATCGTCTTCTACGACTTCGGCTGCAAGAGGGTGATCGAGGGGAAGCTGCTGGAGAACGTGGAAGAGAAGATCATTTTCAAGGTCCAGGAGAAGGAGTACGAGTTCTCGCACCTGAGGCCGCTCGCCGCGGGAGGCTGATCTCAGGCCACGGCGCGTTTTTCCGCCGGCTTGCCGAGGATCTCGCGGATCTTCCTGGAGAGGTCGATGATGCTGAAGGGCTTCTGGATGAAGCCGCCGCAGCCGCGTGAGAGGATGTGCGAGGCCTGTCCGTTGAGGCTGTAGCCGCTCGCCAGGAGGACCTTCACAGAGGAATTGATGCCCTTCATGGCGTCGAACACCCGCCCGCCGCCCATCTCGGGCATGATCATGTCCAGGATCACCATGTCGATCTCACCGGTCTTCTGCCGGTAGATCTCAAGCGCATCGGGCCCGCTGCGGGCCGAAAGCACCCGGTAACCCAGCGTCTTCAAAACCTCGACGCCCACATCGAGGACGATGTCCTCGTCGTCGACGATGAGAATTGTCTCGGTTCCCTTCATGACCTGGCGCTCCAGGGACGCGTCCGCAACGGTCGCGCTTGCGGAGACGGGCAGGTAGATGTTGAAGGTCGTGCCGTGGCCCCTTTCGCTGTAAAGGGTGATGATGCCGCCGTGGTTCTTGACGATGCCGTAGGCCGAGGCCAGACCGAGGCCCGTGCCGCGCCCCCGGCCTTTCGTGGTGAAGAAGGGCTCGAAGACGCGCTGGCGCGTCGCCTCATCCATGCCAATCCCCGTATCGGTGATGGAGATCTTCACATAGCGGCCGGGTTGCATCTTGTGCGGCTTTACGAACGGCTCGTCGAGGATCACGTTTTCCGTCGAGAGGGTGAGCTCGCCGCCGCCGGGCATGGCCTGCCAGGCGTTGACGTACATGTTGAGAAACACCTGTTCGATCTGTCCGCGGTCCGCGTCGACAGCCCAGGTACTCTCCGGCTCGCGCCGGGTGATCTTGATCTCCTTTTTCGTCCGACCGAACATCTCCGAGGACTTCCGGATGAGGTCGTTGAGATCCGTGGGCTTCACCTCGTACTTGCCGCCGCGGGCAAAGCCCAGCAGCTGCCGGGTCAGCGTCGCGCCGCTGCGGATCATGTTTTCGATGCCCGTGAGGTGGGCCGAATGGGGGTGCTCGCCCGTCATGTCCATGAGCATCAGCGAGACATGCCCCTGGATGCCCATGAGAAGGTTGTTGAAGTCGTGGGCGATCCCGCCGGCGAGTGTCCCGATGGCCTCCATTTTCTGTGCCTGGAGGAGCTGGGCCTCGAGCTGCCGGGTCTGGGTGATATCGCGGGCGATGCCGCAGATGCCGATGATTTCCCCCGCGTCGTCGAACATGGGAACCTTTACGACGTGCAGCGTCACGGGCACGCCATTGATCGTCTCGCTGTACTCGACCTCCACCATCTCGCCGTCGAGGATGCGGTAGTCCATCTCGCGGGTCCGCTGCTCGGCTTCCTCCCCGAAAAGCTCTCCGTCGGAAAGCCCCACGATATCCGCGGCGGGCTTGCCGAAGAGGGCCTCCACGCTGGGGTTCACCAGCACATACTTGAGCCCGCGGTCCTTGATGAAGATGCAGTCCGGGGCCGTCTCGAAGATGGCGCGGAAATTTTCCTCGCTCTTTCGCAGGGCCTCCTCGGCGAGCTTGCGCTCGGTGATGTCGTGGACCATGGCGATGACACCGACGATCTCCCCGCGGGAGTTGCGGTAGGGGGCGTAGGTGCCCGAAATCCATCCCGTCTTTCCGCTCTGGGGGACATAGTAGGTGAGATCCGGCGCCGCGATCGTGGCCCCATCGAGTGCCCGGTCCAGCAGGATGTCCACGCCCTGCTCCCGGAGGTGGGGGAAGACCTCAAAGGCGTTCGCGCCCAGGACTTCCCCGGCAGGCAGTCCCGTCAACTCCTCCATGAAGCGGTTCCAGACGATGTAGCGGCTCTCGCGGTCGTAGACGATGACCCCCTCGTGGGCGCTGGAGATGATCTCCTTGCTGAAGCGCTCCGATTCCCGCAGCGCCTTCTCGCTGCGCTTTCGCTTCGTGATGTCCTCGTAGACGGCGATGATCCGCCCTTCCCGGAGGTCGTCGCCGATGCGGGAGGCATGGAGCCTCACCACGATCTCGCGGCCGTCCATGCGGCGGCAGGGGATTTCGGCGCTGCAGGTGCGCTGCCTGCGCAGCGTCGAGTAAACGAACTTCCCGATGTCGTTGTATTCCTCGTCGCTGCGGTAGAGGATGCGCGTCGTCTTGCCGATGAGTTCCTCGGGGCGCCAGCCGAAAACGGCGTCGACGGCGTCGTTGGCAAAGTTGACGCGGCGTTTCGCAAGTCCCAGCACCGCGTGGGGAATAGCGTCGAGGATGGACGCCTCCAGGGCCTCCAGCTCCTGGAGCCTGCGGCTGTGCTCCTTCTGGGCCGTGATGTCCATGGAGTTGCCCAGGATGGCCCGCCTTCCCTTGTACTGGATGGGGGTCACCGTCTCCATGACCCAGCGGAGCTGTCCGGACTTGGTGACGATACGGTACTCGTAGGGGGACGACCCGCAGCCTTTCAGCATCTCGATCGCCTGCACCCGGATTGTATCACGGTCGCCGGGGTGAACGATGTCGATGCACCTCATGCCGATCATCTCGCTGACGGAATATCCTGCCAGGAGGGCCGCCTTTTCGTTGAGGAAGTCAAAGCGCCTGTCGAGAATGACGTAGACGCCGGCGTGGGAGCTGTGGGCCAGGGTTTCGTAGAGCTGCCGGGATTCGGCCGGTTCCTCGCGGCGGGGTTTCTCGCGGGAATCGAGCTGCTTTCGGAGGGCCTCGATCTCTTCGATCAGCTGCTGTTTCGTTTTTCTGCTGGGGGCGGCCATCTACACTCTCGGAAGACCGGTTTTGTGTGAGACTCTATCATCGGGAAACGGTGCAGCTGGAGTACCCGCAGTGGTGCAAATACTCTGCCAAAGAGAACGCCCTTCCGGCCACAGCGCAAGTCATCTCTATCCTGCCGTAATTGCGCGTAAAAATATGACTTCATTCCGCGCCTTACCTGGGATATAATTTCACTAAGCGTCAGGAACCCGCCCCGATGATGCGATCTGATGACAGAGGGCATGGACATGCCCCTATATAAAGGACCGAACGATTCCGGTGATGAGACGTCTGACGACAGCCCTTCTTCTGATCTTCGTGCTCGCCGTGCAGGCAGGAGTTTGCGCTGCAGCGGAGGCTCCCTTCCCCCGCCCGACAGGCGCCATCAATGATTTTGCCAACGTAATCCCGACGGATCAGCGGGCCGTCATGGAGAATCTCTCCCGGGAGGTTCTGCAGAAGACGGGTACGGCCGTCGTCGTGGCGACAGTGCCTGACGCGGGGGATATGACGGTCGACGATTACGCCACCCGTCTCTACGAGTCCTGGGGCATCGGGAAGAAGGGCGAGGACAAGGGGGTCCTGATCCTATTGGCTCTGAAAGAGAGGCGCGTGCGGATCGAGACGGGCTACGGTGTCGAGGGAATCCTGCCCGACGGGGTGGTCGGCGAGATCCTCCGGCTGCACGTGATCCCCCACCTCAAGCAGGGCGACTACGGCAAAGGCCTCTCGAACGCGATGACCGCCGTATCGGACGTGATCGCCCGGAATGCCGGCGTGACGCTCACGGGCAGACCGCAAATGCAGCCCGCTCGACCGACGGGAGGGGTTTCAGTGAGCCCCTTCACCTTGCTGCTCTTTCTCATCGTCGTCATGCTTTTTTTGTTCACGGCAACGGGCCGGCAGATCCTGGCTCTTCTTTTACTATCGAGTTTCGGTGGCGGCGGCCGGAACTACGGGGGCGGTTCTTCCGGGGGGTTCGGCGGCTTCGGCGGCGGGTTTGGCGGCTTCGGCGGCGGGATGAGCGGAGGTGGCGGGGCAGGCGGGGACTTTTAAAAAAATCCCCTCTATCCCCCTTTCATAAAGGGGGACGAAAGGGGGATTTGATACCGGAAAGGGGTTCGTATGGCAAAGGCACCGAAAACACCTCAAGAGGTATTCCCGGAGATCGTCGAGGATCTCAAGGGAATCTATGGCGAAGCGCTTCAGTCGGTCATCCTCTACGGGAGCGGGGCCCGCGGCGAATACGTGGCCGGGAAATCGGACATCAATTTCCTCGTCGTCCTCGCCGAGAGCGACGCAGGGGAGCTCGAAAAGATCCTGCCGATGATCCCGAAATGGAAGAAGAGGGCGGTGGCAACACCTCTCTTCATGACGAGAGCCTTCATCGGCTCCTCCGTCGATGTCTACCCGGTGGAGTTCCTCAACATGAAGCGCCACTACCAGGTCGTCCACGGCGAGGATGTCCTCAGGGATCTCGTCTTCGAAAAGAACGCCCTGCGGCTCCAGTGCGAGCGGGAGCTGAAGGGGAAGCTGATGCTGCTGCGCACCGGGTTCCTGGAGACGGCGGGCAAGGCGGAGAGCCTGCAACGGCTGATGGCGTCATCCATCACGGCCTTTCTCTCGGTTTTCAACGCCCTGCTTACCTTAAAGGACCGGGAGGTACCCCACGGGCGGCGGGAGATCGTGGCGGCTGTGGCCGATATGTACGGGATCGACGCCGCGCCCTTCCTGCGCTGCATCGACCTGCGGGAGGGAAAGAAGGGCCTCTCGCTCGCGGACTTGAAGACCCATTTCCAGTCATATACAACGGAGATTCAGAGGTTGATCAAGGCCGTTGACGCCAGTGACTGAGTGCAGAAGTGTCTGAGAGAAAGGCCAGAACACGTCCTTTTTTCACACTCAGACACTTAGACACTCAAACACTTTTTTCGCTGACAGCATTAAAAGAAATCAGCATAAACACAGTCGCGATAACCAAGCTAAGGAGGAATGTATGGCTAAAAAAGGACTCTGGATTGCGTTGGCCGTCGTGGCCGTCATCGCCATCTCGCTTTACGGCTTCTTCAAGGGGACCTACAACGACTTCGTCACCCTCGACCAGCAGGTCAAGTCCTCCTGGGCGCAGGTGGAAAATCAGCTCCAGCGGCGCTATGACCTGATCCCGAATCTCGTGGAAACGGTGAAGGGCTACGCCAAGCAGGAGAAGGATGTATTCATCGAGGTGACCAACGCCCGGGCAAAGGTGGGCGGGGCCGGAACGATCCCGGACAAGATCTCGGCGAATAACGAGATGTCCTCGGCCCTGAGCCGGCTGCTCGTCGTCGTGGAAAATTATCCCGAGCTCAAGTCCAACCTGAATTTCCTCAAGCTGCAGGACGAGCTGGCGGGGACGGAAAACCGCATTGCCGTGGAGCGCCGCCGCTACAACGAGGCCGTCCAGGCTTTTAATGTCAAGATCCGAAGCTTCCCGGCGAATCTCCTGGCGGGCATGTTCGGCTTCAGTCCGGCGGCCTTCTTCGAGGCCCCCGCAGCGGCCAAAACGGCACCGCCGGTGAAGTTTTAGTAATTGGTAATTGGGTAATTGGAAATTAGGACAGGGAGTAGAAGATGCTTCCTTCCTCTTCCTAATCAACCATTTACCCAGTCAACCAGTTACTCTTTCGTGGGCCAGGAATACACGGGCGGGCGGCGATCGAAGACGGTTCCGTCGGGCATGACCTCCACGTCCTCGTCTTTGATACGCTTGATCTTTGTCAGGTTGGCGGGGACGCGGCGAGCTTTCGCGGAGGCGACGGCATCCTCGACGGTCTTGAAGCGGGAGATGTCTTCCAGGGTCATGATCTGGGGCAAAACCATCCCGATCTTCCCTTTCTCGTATTCCTCCAGGGCCCTGGAAGGCGTCAACCAGAAATGCTCCGTCAGCTCCACTCCGTCGTGGAAGGCGGCCTGCGCCGATGGGGCTTCCGCCAGGAAGAACCGCACGTCATAGCGAAGGGGCAGGGGTTCGGGGGTGATCCAGTGTGAAAAGTAATGCAGGCGGTCGAGGGGGAGGAACAGCTCCTCGATCTCGAGCATTTGGATGAATTTCATCTCGCCTTTGTTGAGCGCCCTCCGGTAGCCGCAAAACTGTTTCCGCTCCTCTTCCGTCTGAATCGTCACGGGCGAGCCGTCCTTCCTGAGGGCGATCAGCATCCCCACTTCCTCGAAAGTCTCCCGGATTCCCGCAACCCAGGCGCCCAGCGCTTTTTCCGGGCTCGACATGTTGGGAAGGATCTCCGAAGCCCCTTTCCGTTCGATCCCGCGGCAGAAACGCTCGATGCCGGGCTCATAATCCTCGGGGTCGAGAATTCCGCCCGGGTAGACGTGATAGCCCGGGACGAAGCGGCTCCTGCGATTGCGCAGGACCATGAGGACCTCGATGTCCTTCACGGCGGCATTCCGGCAGGGCCGCAGGAGCATAACCGTGGCGGCATCGGTGGGCGTTGCGTACATGATCTAAATTATTCCCTCACAAGAAAACAGGGCCTTACGACCCCCGCATTAATATGGGTGCCGCAATCCCCTTTGTAAAGTTCTTAGTGTCTGAGTGACTGAGTGTCTAAGTGTCTGAGTGAAGAAAGGGCAAGGACACATATCTTCTTCACTCAGACACTCAAACACTTAGACACTTCTTCTCACTGCTTTTTGAACAAAGCCACGGCCTCGATGTGCTTTGTCTGCGGGAACATGTCCACCGGCCTGACCGTGGTGAGGCTGTAGCCGCTGTCCACGAGCTGTCGGGCATCCCGGGCCAGTGTCGCCGGGTCGCAGGAGACATAGACGATTCTCAAGGGGCGAAGCCCGATGACGAGATCGAGCACCTCCCGCTCGCAGCCCGTTCTCGGGGGATCGAGGACAACCGCGTCGATCGCCGCCTTGCCCCCGCCGAACTCCCTCTCCAACACGTCCCTTACGTCCCCCTCGTGGAAAACGGCATTTCTGATCCCGTGCCTCTCCATGTTCAGCCGGGCGCACTCGACGGCCTCGCCGTCGATCTCGATGCCGACAAGGCTGCGGCACGCAGGCGCAAGGAACAGGGAAAAGAGACCCGAGCCGCAGTAGAGGTCGAGTACCGTCTCGCCGGGGCCGGCCCCGGCAAACTCCATCACGATATCGACGAGGCCGTCCGTGAGGGCCGTGCTGGCCTGAAAGAACCCTTCGAAGGGAACGAGGAGTTCCCGCCCCTTCACGATCCGTACGACGTGTTGTTCTTCGCTCTTTCCCGTGAGCGACCAGATGACATACCTGTCTACGCGCAGGGGCGCGTGCATGGGACGTCTCAGGAAGGTGAGCTGCTCGTTGATGCTCTCTTCCATGATGGCGCAGCGCTCGATGTCGACGAGGCGGCTGCCTCCCACATCCATGAACCCGATCCGGTAAGCGGCGTCACGCTGCCGCTCCACGTGGAATTCTCCCTTGCCCCGGTACCCGTAGGCAACAGGCGACGGGCAACCGGGCTCGACGGGCGGAGCCGTAAATTTGCCGATCCGCTCGAAGGCCTCGACAACCTGGCGACTTTTCATCTCGACCTGCTTTGCGTATTCGATGTGCTGGTAGTGGCAGCCCCCGCAGCGCTGGAAGTAGGGACAGGAGGGCTCCACCCGGTCGGGTGACGGAGTGACAAGCTTTTTCACCCGCCCGCGGAGGTATCGCTTCTTCGCCTCCCGGATCTCCACCTCGGCCACGTCTCCCGGTGCGGTGAAGGGCACGAAGACGACCAGGTTCTCCACCCGGCCGATCCCCTCGCCCCCGAAGGCGACCGTATCTATCGTTATGGTGATAATGTCTTTTGCGCGCACAGGCATTGTTTTCCCCTTTCGTCTCTGCACTATAGCAGGGTTTACGCGGGCGGGCAAAGGGAGATGCCGCAAGGCCGAATTGCCCGTGATTCCGGCGCCCTTTGCTTGACAGCCTTTCTGCAGGTGTGTTACCGTGCCCCGAAGTGTGAGAAACCATGGGTCAACTGGATAAAAAATCGATGCTCTGTCCCGGCTGCCGGAGGCTCATCAGCTCCGACGAGCCGACGTGCCCCTTCTGCGGGCTCGGGAAACCGGGCGCGCCGATCCGCAAGATCCTTTCCCGGTTCTCGCTGCGCGACGGCGAGGGCCTCATCCAGTTCATCATCTACGCGAACGCCGCCATCTTCATCCTGGCGCTCGTCCTGAAGCCCTCGGAAATGGGGATGTCGCTCAACCCCTTCACCCTGCTCTCGCCGTCGAGCACGAGTCTGCTGCTTCTCGGCGCCACGGGGACAATCCCGATCGATTTCTACCATCGCTGGTGGACAATCCTCACGGCCTCCTCGCTCCACGGGGGAATTCTCCACATCGCCTTCAACCTGATGGCCCTGCACCAGCTGGGCCCTTTCGTGACCCACGAATACGGGACGGCGCGGTTTCTCATTATTTACGTCGTGAGCGGCATCGCGGGATTTGCCCTGTCCTACCTCGTGGGGATCCCCTTCACGCTGGGCGCCTCGGCCAGCGTTTGCGGCCTCATCGGAGCGATTCTGTATTACGGGAAATCGCGGGGCGGTTCCTTCGGCACGGCCATCTACCGGCAGGCCATGGGGTGGATCATCGGCCTCATTCTCTTCGGGCTTCTGCTGCCGGGCATCAACAACTGGGCCCACGGCGGCGGGATCGCGGCGGGAATCGCCGTGGGGTTTGCACTCGGCTACGAGGAGAGGCAGCGGGAGACCCTGCCGCATCGGGTCATCGCGGCACTCTTCGCCCTCGTCACGGCGGGGGCGGTTCTCTTCACCGTGATCCAGGCTATCCTCATCCGTTTCTTCTGATCGTCGGCACGGGGAAACGGATCAACGAAAAAGGAGGTATCATCATGATAAAAAAAATCGCCCTGCTAATCGGTCTTCTTTCGCTGAGCGCCCTCACCGGCTGCGCAATCGTCGCCGGGGACACGGTCATGGGTTACGAGTCGGGAAAGTTTATCTATCACGACGGGGGCCTCCAGTCGAATTACAAGTATCCCATGGACCAGGTGTGGGAAGCCGCCCGCAGGGCCCTGACGGAGCTGAAGGCATCGGACATACAGCTGGATCGAAAGATCCAGAAGGGCACGATCGAAGCGGTCGTCGATGAAGAGAAGGTGAAGATCACCGTGGAATACCTCTCCCGGACCGACAGCTCCGTTTCCGTCCGCGTCGGCACGGCGGGAAGCAACGTAGCCGCAAGATACATCCACGACAAGATCGAGTCGAACCTGAGAAAATAACTCGACCATGGAACAAAACAGAGAAGCGGTCTCGCCGCCCAGCGGCGAGACCAAAAAGACCATCCGCACCTTCGCCTTCGCGTCCTTTTTCAACGACATGGGGTCGGACATGATCTACCCGATCTGGCCCCTTTTTGTCGCGTCCCTCGGGGCCAACATGGCTGTCCTGGGCTTCATCGACGGGCTCGGGAACGCCATCGTCTCCATCTCGCAGGCCATCTCGGGCTACATCTCCGACCGAACCCGCAAGCGCAAGATTTTCATCTGGCTGGGCTATCTCTGCGGCGGGATTTCCCGGCTGGGCTACGCGCTGTCGGCCACGTGGCACTGGCTCGTACCTTTCCGGATTTTGGACCGTGCGGGCAAGATGCGCGGCGCCCCCCGGGATGCCATGGTGGCGGATCTCTCGATGCGGAGCAACCGCGGCGAGAACTTCGGGATCATCCGGACCCTCGACAATGCAGGCGCCCTCATCGGGATCGTTTTCTGCATCGCCTTCTTTCCCTTTCTCGGGTATCAGAACCTGCTGCTGATCGCCGCCGTACCGTCTTGCATTGCCGTGGCGCTCATCGTGTTGAACATCCGTGAGCAGCCCCTCGAGGATGCCAAGCTGTTCAAGGGACTTTCGTTTGCGCACCTCGACCGAAACTTCAAGCTCTTCGTCGTGTTGAGCGCGGTGTTCTCGCTGGGGGCATTCAGCTACTCGTTTCTGCTTATCTTCGCCAACAAGTTCGGCTTCCAGATCACCACGGTGCCGCTGTTCTATCTGCTTTTCACGCTGGTGGCCACCTTCTGCTCCTACCCCTTCGGTGTCCTGTCCGACCGCATCGGCCGCAAGGCGGTGCTGCAGATCTCCTATGTTCTCTGGGGGCTTGTCTGCCTGGCGATGATCTTCGCCGACAGCACCTGGATGGTCGTCGCCGCGTTCGTCCTCTTCGGCCTTCACCAGGCCGGGATCGACACGGTGCAGAAGGCCTTCGTCGCCGAGCTGGGACCCGCCGAGTACCGGGCGAGCACCCTGGGCGGCTTCCAGATGGTCATCGGCCTGTTCGCCTTTCCCGCTTCCTTCGCGGCGGGGCTGCTGTGGGAGAGCTTCGGCATGCAGGCACCTTTCATATTTTCGCTGGTGCTGACGGCGATCTCGGCAGGCATGCTGTTCTTCGTCCATGAAAAAAAGGGTTGAGGGTCGAGGGTGAAGGGTAGCGGCAAAAGAGAGACCCCTGAAGAATCTTACCGCGTTCCGCTTACCTCGCCCATCCTGAAGGCCCGATTCATCCGGCGGCCGAACCGGTTTCTTGTCGTCTGCGATCTCGACGGGAAGACCGTTGAAGCCTACCTCCCCAACCCGGGAAGGCTCTGGGAGCTGTTGTTTCCCGGACGGATCCTGTATCTCGTCCGAACCCCTCCCGACCCGTCAAAGAGCACCGAATACACGGCACTTGCCGTCGAGCACGAAGGCAGGCTCATCCTGCTGCACACGCATCGCACCAACGACGTGGTGGCCCACCTGCTTGCGGCAAATCAACTCCCAGGTTTCGAAGCGGCATCGGTCATCCGGCGCGAAGCCCGTGCAGGTGCCAGCCGCTACGACTTTCTTCTGGAAAAGGACGGGGGCGCATTTTTCCTCGAGGTCAAATCCTGCACCCTCTTCGGCAGTCGCATCGCCATGTTCCCCGATGCCGTCACGGAGCGCGGGCGCAGGCACCTGGAGAGCCTTGCCCTTCATGCACGACAGGGGATGCCCGGCGGAGTCGTTTTTGTCGTCCACTCGCCGCGGATCGATACGTTCATGCCCGACTACCACACGGATTACAGATTCGCGAGGACGCTTCTCGAGGTGAGAAACGATCTGCTCGTCAAAGCCGTCAGTGTGGAGTGGCAGGAGGATCTGAGCCTGGGACCCCGTGTCCGCGACGTGGAGATCCCCTGGGATCTCATCGCGCGGCAGGCCCAGGACAGGGGAAGCTACCTTCTGGTCCTCGAGGTCGCGCAAAGCCGCAGCATCGATGTGGGCGGCCTGGGCAAGGTCACGTTCCCGAAAGGGTACTACGTATACGCCGGCTCGGCCCGGGCAAATCTCACGAAGCGGGTGGAGCGCCACCTGAGGCGGCGCAAGCAATTCCACTGGCACATCGACTACCTGAGGGACGGGGCGGATTCCTGCACGGCGCTTCCCGTCCGTTCGAGCGAGGATCTGGAGCACGATCTGGCGGCGGCCCTGGGACAGGTTGCCGACTGGAACATCCCCCGATTCGGCTCCTCCGACTGCAGATGCCCGACGCATCTTTTCGGCTTTCAAGAGAACCCCGTCCGCACGCCTCGTTTTATCGAATTGCTTCTGCAGTTTCGGATCGACCGGCTGGACCGGCTGCTGTCCAAGCCACTGTAATCCGTCGTTTTTCACCTTTGTTATCTGCCACCTGTGACCTGCTACCTGCCACCTCGCGCTGCGCGCGAACACGTGGCACCCCCCTTGCATTACTCCGATTGCCGGGCCGTTTTGCGCACATCCGGAAGAATTGATGCAATTATAAGTACTTGCGCTGCCAAAATCCCCTTCAAGTTATGACGGCAGCAACCGATATTAGATAAATGAAACCATTGCAACACTTGTCAGGATGTTTGAAATGAATTTCACAAGTGAATTCCCCCGCCCGCCGAACCGTCGGGAGTATTCCCGGGTCAAGACCGTCGTGCCCTTCGGCGCGCGACTCGTGCCCCCGGAAGAGCGGGAGAATCTTCTGTCCAGGGTCTCCAATCAGACGGCCGTCGATCTGGGGGGGCTCCCCGAAATCCCGGATCAGGCCCTCGCCGAATGGCTCTCAATGATCAACCGCAAGCTGGACCTTATCCTCAACACGCTCGGCGCGCAGAAGATGGGATTCAATGCGCTTCCGGTCCAGCAGATCAGCATCAGCGGGGGCGGTCTTTCGTTTCACTCGCGAGAGCCCTTCACCCGCGGCGATATCGTCGAAGTCATGATGGTTCTCTCTTCCGGCACCTCCGTAGCCCTCTATATCTATGGGGAAGTGGTGGCGGCCGACCGGCGAGACGACAGTTTCGAAATCGGCCTGAAGTTTGTCGCCATGGGCGACGAAATCCGTGAGGAAATCTGCCGGTTCGTCTTCGAGCGGGAGCGGCAAATCCTTCGCGACAAAAGGGGGTAGCGCCGGCTTCCCATGTTCACCATCATCGGCTCCGCCATCGTCATCGCCTGCGTCATCGGCGGTTTCCTCCTCGAGCATGGAAACCTCGCCGTGCTGTTTCAGCCCGTCGAGCTGCTCATCATCGGCGGCGCCGCCGTGGGCGGCTTCATCATCGCCTCGCCCATGAAGGTCATGAAGGCCGTCTTCGCGGGTCTCCTGAAAATGTTCTCCGGCAAGGGGTACACGAAGGCCGACTACCTCGAGGCCCTCACGATGCTGGGCGAGGTCTTTTACAAGATCCGCAAGGAGGGCCTGGTCTCCGTCGAAGGCGACGTGGACAACCCCAAGGAGAGTGCGATCTTCACCAAGTACCCCCGGTTTTTCAACAACCACCACGCCATCGATCTCGTCGTCGACACCCTTCGCACCGTCATGACGACCAAGATCGAACCCAACGAACTGGAGGCACTCATCGACGCGGAGCTGGAGAGCCACCACGAGGAGCTGATGGCGCCGAGCAAGAGTGTGGCCACCGTGGCCGACTCGCTCCCGGGCCTCGGTATCGTCGCCGCCGTGCTGGGCATCGTCCTCACCATGGGAAAGATGAACGAGCCGCCGGCAGTCCTCGGCCAGAGCATCGGCGCGGCCCTCGTCGGCACCTTCCTCGGCGTTCTGTTGTGCTACGGCTTCGTGGGGCCCATGGCGAAGAACATGGAGTACTCGGCCTCGGAGGACCTCCAATACCTCATGGTGCTCAAGATGGCCATCGTGGCCTTTGTCAGCGGCGCCGCACCGCAGGTGGCCGTCGAGTTCGGCCGGCGGGTCGTCCCTGCAGTCGACAAGCCCGCGTTTACGGAAGTTGAGGAAGCCCTCAGGAGAATCAAGAAGTAATGTCGGAAGCGATCCGCAAGGTCATCATCAAGAAGGTCAAGAAGAGGCACGACGGGGGGCACCACGGCGGGTCGTGGAAGGTTGCCTACGCCGACTTCGTCACGGCCATGATGGCCTTCTTCCTCCTGCTGTGGCTGCTCTCCATGGTGTCTGACGATAAGCGGATCGCCATGGCGGAGTACTTCAAGAGCTTCAGCCTCTTCAAGGAAAGCGGCACGAACTTCCTGCCCGGATCGGCCTTTGTCATCGCCGACCACATCAAGAAGGCCGAGCTGAAACCCGAAAACGTCGCCGCGGCCCTGAAGAAGGCCATGAAGAAAAAGGGCGGCGGTGAGGGGGCAAGCGACCAGGTCCTCATCGATGCCATCGACGGCGGGGTCCGGATCCAGATCGTCGACAAGGAAGGCAGCCCCATGTTCCAGCTGGGAAGCGCCGAGCCTACTGAGAAGGCAAGGGAAATCCTGGCCAGTGTTGCCGAGGTGATCCGGGAGCAGGACGCAAAGATCGCCATCGAGGGACACACCGATGCGGCCCCCTTTCGCGGCGATCAGATCACGAACTGGGAGCTTTCGACCAATCGCGCCTCTGCCGCAAGGCGAATGCTCGAGACCAACGGACTCGACCCCTCTCGAGTGGCCCGCGTGGTGGGCTATGCCGACACGGAGCTTCTCATCAAGGACCAACCCAAGGACCCGCAGAACCGGCGGATCAGCATCATCTTGCTGCAACCCAAGGACGGCCCCCCCGTAGCGCAGGGGCTGAAGAAGGACGTCCGGACCTCCTTCCAGCAGCCCCAGCCGGGTCAGCAGGCGCAGCCCGGCACATCAGAGCCGGCCGCAGAGGCCGCCGCCGACAGGGAAAACGCCATGAAGCAGTCCTTCCAGGAAAAGAAGGTGGAGATGAAGAAAAAGAAGCGCGACGTGGTGGGGCTGTGGGACTGACGCAAAGCGTCAGTAGCCGACAGCATACAGCCGACAGCCTGCAGATCGGAATATAAAAAGGATCGGGAAAGCGAAATTCCCGATCCTTTTTTTTTCCAACCGATACGTTTGTCCAACCAGGAGTCGGGATTCGACCCTTCACATCGTCAACAAACAATAAAAGAGATCCCGAAAATTTCGGAATCCCTTTATTGTGCCGCCAAAATCGGGTGACTCAGCGATTCTGACCCCAATACCACAAGATAACGGCAATTCCGGAAATAACAGCAACGACGGGGCGGACAACCATCACATCTTGTGCAAGCATGGTCTCCGCAATAAAGAACAGCGCCAGCGTGGCAATTAAGGTCAGCCTGACGATTTCCCTGCTGGATGTTGTTTCTCTATATTGCATGACCGGTATCACCTCCCCGGGATTTATTGATCAAGTGTCCTGGAAATATGTCCAGGAGAATATCGAAAGACAGAAAACGATAACCGAAATGACGGCAAGTAACGGGTGACTGCCAAACATGCCGAAGAAGGCGCCGAAGATGATCAACATGACCGAGACAAGAAAAAGGAGCTCGCCAATCATGTTCACAGCCGCCGGGAATTGTCTTTTCATGGCCTTTGCCTGCCTTTTAAAGGTGTCTCTGCCAAATCTTTTTCACGTTCCTGAACGCAAGGGCATTTCAGCCGGCCAAATCCAGGCTGTTGCCAGCGGCGAAGACGTTCCGGGACGAGGACGCATGAAATCGGTTCTCTATAGCCGACCTGAATTCGCCAAGTCCAAAAGGCTTGGGAAGACAAATGTCGGCGCCCGCATTTTCCATTTCTTTCAGGGCGGATAAATCGCCGCTCATGCCAATGACATGAATGTCCGGACGCTGCGCTTTCAAGAACTTGCAGAGTTGTATTCCGTCAACCCGGGGCATGTCGGCGTCTGTCACGACAACGTCGTACCGGCCTTTTTGGAGAAGCCTGAGAGCCTCGAGCCCATCGCCCGCTTCATCGACCCCATGACCGAAAAGGGTTATAATTGAAGACAGAATATGCAGAATATCCGGATTGTCGTCCACGACCAGCAGTTTCACGGCACACATCCCTTCATATTGTGATTAACTATATGCTGGTACGAAAGAATTTAAAATAGTGGGTCCCCTGACAAGGGGGCTCGAAATACCCGAATGGGATCTCAGGAAAAGGTTATGCGGGCGTGTACCTGGCGGAGGGGTCCTGGGGCCGGAATTGCATATTGATGGATGCTTATTTCCGCCCGTTGTCCTGAAAGCGCGCAACGACGCTCAGATTATCTCGATCGCGGCGCAGGATCAGGATCTCGCCCTCGGCGGGGAAGATACCCGTCAGGGCCGTGATGTTCACCTGGTGGGTGACGAGCACGACGGGCCGGCCCAGGTCGGCCGACGCAATCCATGCCCGCAGCGCCCGCGTCTGGTCGCTTTCCCTGCCGGGAAACGAGAAAAAGGAGTTCAACGCAGGAAGCTCGGCGACGGGACCGACCGCGAGATTTCGTGCCGTCTCCAGGCAGCGGCACCACTGGCTGCTGTACACCGTCGTGCTAGCCAGTCCTGCTGCTCGAAGACGCGCCCCGATCCGCGACGCCTGCTCTCTGCCTTCCGGCGACAGGTTTCGCTGTGTGGAGCAATCCCCCAGCCGGAAATTTGGCGGATCGCCCGTACCCGGCGCCCGGGCATGGCGCAGCACAACCATGTGATCGGCTTTGCCGACCAGTTGCTTGAGATCAGGCTCCGCAGCCCCTGCCGCCACGGGCAGACTGCACAGCAAAAGCAGGAAGATCAGCAGCTTTCGATGTGTGTTCATGGATGGGTGGCTCCTTATTTGTGAGTGGTCCAGCTCACGACGTACTCCCACGTTCCTGCATCGAATCCGGGTTTTGCCTGCTGCCAGCTTCCTGCAATCCCTAGTTCCCCGGCCGCAAGTTCGAAGTGGCACAGGGCGATCCCCATGTCGACTTCCTGCAGGCGGATCTCGCCCAACATCTTGTCGTAGCCCGGCGTGCGCACAAGGAAAAAGTGACAGGACGCCGCCTCGCAGATGACGCGCCAGGGCTGGCGGTTCGAGGCCGAGGGGCCGATCCTCACCGACTCCAGGGCCGGTCCGAAGGCCCCGGCATTTTCTTTCACCAGAGGATTGCCCGGCTGCTCGTCGAAGAAAAGCTCCTGCCAGGGCTTTCGCTTGTCCGACTTCGCCATGAACCGGAAGGCGCGGTCCGTCAGCGATCTTTTCTCGGCCGGGTAGCCGACGGGGGTGATGGCGGGCATGAATTCTTCCGACGAAAGGTTGATCTTCCGGGCAAAACCCGCCCGGTTGAGCGTGCCGCCCAGCCAGCAGGTCCCGAGGCCCAGCGCCGCGGCAAAGAGGATATTCTTTTCCATTCCATACCCGTAGTCCTCCATGGCACGGGCTTCCCTCGTCACGGCACCGGCGATGTAGAGTCTCGCTCCTTTGATCACCCCGTAGGTGCCTAGCGATTTCAGCTCGGCCCGTTCCGCTTCCGTGAGGTCGACAAGCTCGAACCGCAGCGGGTTCCCGAAGGGCCCCCGGGTGTTCTCCCGGAAAAAGGTACGCAGCTTCTCCTTCATATTGTCGTCGAGGGACCTGCCGTCAAAGCTCCGGCAAGATACTCTTTTTTTTATCGTATCGATAGGTGATGGAATGTCCATAATCGCTCTCTATTCCTTTTCCCTTGAACCTGTCACCTGTTACCTGCCCCCTGTTACCCTCATATTCTCGAGCATCCCCTCCAGCAGCAGGAGCGCCCCCTGCTTGTCCATGGGCCGGTTGTCGTTTCCGCACTTGGGCGAGAGGATGCAGGCGGGGCAGCCCACCTCGCAGGGGCAGTCGCGGATGAGCTCCAGGGTGAGGCGCGTTACGCGCTCCATGAGGCCCTGCGCTTTTTCCGTCAGACCGATCCCGCCTTCGTAACCGTCGTAGAGGAAGATGGTGGGCTCGCCCGTGCCGGGGTGCCCGGGCGTGGAGAGCCCGCCGATATCCCACCGGTCGCACATGACCTCGAAGGGAAGAATGGCGATCATGGCGTGCTCGAGGGCGTGCAGGGCGCCTCCGAAGTTGAGGCTCCGGTCGTAAATGGCCCGCCTGAGATCGCCGGGGATGGTGAACCACAGCCCCGTCGTCCGGAAGCGAAGCGGAGGCAGATCCAGCTCCTCCCTCGCCACGACCTGGTCGTTCTGGATGACCTTGTAGCCCAGGGTCGCCTCGGTGACCTCGAGCTCTCCCAGGTGAACGGCCATCTGCCCGAGGCTGCGCGTGGCACGTGTGCCGAGGATCTCGAGATCGACGGCCTTCACGGCCTGGGTGTAGTAGTCGACGTCCTTGCGCTCCACCTCGACGAGATGGTTCTCCACGTCGAATCGCCTCACCACATGGGTCTCTCCCTGGTGCAGGAGCACGGCGCCCATGTGGGCCTCCCGGTAGGCCTGGCTCGTGTCCATCGTCTCGAGGAGCACGCCGTCGCAGGTGATGCGGTAGGCGTCACGCGCGATGTGGTCGAGGCCGACGGCCTCCACCGGCCTTCCCCTCCCCGTGTAGACCCAGCCGTGGGGCGTTTCCTTCACGAGACCCTCGGCGGCCAGATCGTCGAGCAACCCACCGGCATGCGCCGCAGGGAAAATCTCCTCGCTGCCGGTCTCGAAAGGAAGCTCGGCCACGGCGCACAGCAGCTGCCCCGAGAGGATGTAGGGGTTGGAAAGATCGATGATGGCCTGCTCGTGGGACTTTCCGAAAAAGGACTCGGGGTGCTTCATCAAATACTGGTCGAGCGGGTTCTGAAAGCCCACAAGGACGGCCAGGGCATCGCGGTTGCGGCGGCCCGACCGGCCCGCCTGCTGCCACGTGGCAAGCACCGTCCCCGGGTAGCCCGAGATGATGACGCAGTCCAGCGAGCCGATGTCGATGCCCACCTCCAGGGCGTTTGTCGAGGTGACCCCTGTGAGCAGGCCCCGCTTGAGTCCGTCCTCGATCTCGCGGCGCTCCTGGGGGAGGTAGCCTGCCCGGTAGGCGGCGATCTGCCCGGCAAGGGCCGATCCGGCCGCCGTCGCTTCCTTCGACCACAGGGCAATGAGCTCGGCCATTCGCCTCGATGCCGTGAAGCAAAGCGTCTGCAGGCCCCGCTTCACGAAGTACAGAAACAAGTCCCGCGTCTCCTGGTGGGGCGAGAGCGTGCCCGCGCCGTCGAAAAAGGGGTTGTAAAAGAGGAAGGTCTTTCCGCCGCGGGGCGAGCCGTCTTCGGAGATGACATCGAAGGGCAGGCCGACGAGCTTTTCGCCGAACTCCTGCGGGTTGGCAAGCGTTGCCGTCGAGAGGACAAAGCGGGGCGAGGAGCCGTAGAAGCGGGCGATGCGGCGCAGTCTGCGGATCACGAAGGCCACGTTGGATCCGAAGACCCCCCGGTAACGGTGGGCCTCGTCGAAGACGACGTAGCGAAGGTTGCGAAAAAAGCGCTCCCACTTCGAGTGCCAGGGCAGCACGTGGTGAAGCTCGTGGGGATTGGTGACGATGATCCGGGATATCTCGCGGATGCGCCCGCGGCGCGAAACCGGCGTGTCGCCGTCGTAGACGGCCGCATCGGCCCGGATGCCCGTGGAGCGCTCCATGTCCTTGAAGACCTTGAGCTGGTCGTTCGACAGGGCCTTGGTGGGGTAGACGAAAAGGGCTGTGGCCTGCCGGTCGCTCTCGAGGGTCTCGAAGACGGGCAGATCAAAGGCCAGGGTCTTCCCCGACGCGGTGGGCGTGCAGAGGATGACGTTGCGCCCCGCCCGCAGGGCCTCGACGGCCTGACACTGGTGACTGTAGAGACGGATGCGGCGGGAGTTCAGGTAGTGCGCGATGCCGGCGGAGAGCGGCGCCCCCAACTCGCCGAACTGGGGCTCCCGGGCCGGCAGGACCTCGATGTGGGCGATGCGGTCCCGGAAGCGGGGACTCCTTTGAAGAGATTCCAGGGCGGCTTCGATCACGGCTGCCACTCCTCGTGGAGTTTCGAAAAGAGGCTTGCCAGCGTGAGCAGGTCGCGGCGGTTGTGCTCGACAATGGGGACGAGCGGCCCGGGGTTTCCTGTCCGCATGTAGCTCTCGTAGAATTCGGGCACCAGCGCGCTCGGTACGTCGTCTTCCCTCTGGATGCCCAAAAAGCATCGCTCCAGCGTCGTCAGCTTGCAGTCGGGCACGCAGTCGCGCCAGGCCCGGCGCGAGAAGTGAAGGACGTCGAAGTGGGGCCCCTCGAGATTAGCGCGGATGCCGTAGTAGGCGAGCCGCTCGCGGATGTAGGGGATATCGAAGGTGCGCCCGTTGTAGGTGACGAAGGCCCTTTGGCCGCTCAGGTGGGTGAGCAGACCCGCCAGTGCTGCCGGCTCCTCGTCGATGCGGCGCAGGAGGTACTGCTCCACACGGATCTCGCTGCCGTGGACCCGGGCAAGCCCCAGCAGGATGATGGGCCGCTGGAACATGCCGAGGGTCTCGATGTCGATGAAAATGAAATCCTCTTCGCGGTGGAAACCCGACGAGAAGAGGGCCAGCGGGTGGGATTTCCGGAACCCCCGGCCGATCCAGTCGAGAAGGCCCGCTGTGTCGCCTTCCTCCACCATTTTCAAAATACTTTGGGCCTGCCGGCCGAAGCGGGGGTGATCGGCCAGATCAGCGATGGAGCCTACCCCCTGGCGTTTCAGGGCCGCCTCGGTCACCTCGCCCACGCCGTAGAGAAGCTTGAGATCCGAGAGGATGCGGCGGCCGGCCTCGGCGGGGTCGACAGTCCGCAGGCAACTTGCGTCGCGGCTCACGAGGCGGTAGCAGACCCCGCGGGCCGTGCGCACCTCTTCCCCGGGCAGAACATCTTCCAGGGCCTGGCCCCGGTATCTGCGCAGCAACTCGCTCTTGAGCCGCTGGGCCTCGTGGTACTCCCGGAAATCAACCCAGGCGGATGCGAAGGGCCGCGCGGGAACCGTCTGTTCGTGCTCGATGACGACGATGTCGCTTGCCCGCTCGAGGCTCTCCCGGAGCCTGCGGCCGATGTGACTGCCCGGCTTGTTATCTCTTTTCCGTTCGCTCATTCCTGGATCACTTTACGTTATTTCCCGATAGCGATGGCCGGTCATTGGGGGATGGGAAGAATGGTGGATGCGACGGACACGCAGGGTAACCCCTGAAGCACGGCCAAGGCAAGGCGTAACGGAACACCGTGCCGCTTCCCGAGTGCATGGAGCCGTCAATCTCAATCATGGCTTGCATCCTACAGGGACCGGTGACGGGCCCTGTATCAGACGGGTTAAAAATGCCCAGATGCAAGGCCCCCGAAGTCCTGAGGAGGGAGGCGTACTTGGCTTACGTTGACCGACGAAGGACGATGGAAACGCCGCAAATGGGCGTTTCTAACCCGCCTGTCAATCGACCGGTGTGAACTCGCTCTTAGCCGCCCCGCAAATCGGGCAGACCCAATCTTCGGGAAGCTTCTCGAAGGCCGTACCCGCCTTGATCCCGCCATCGGAGTCCCCTTCCTCGGGATCGTAGATGTAACCGCAAACAGTGCATTCGTATTTTTTCATAGCCGGTATCCTTTCCAGAACAAATTTGTGAAGGTTGGGGTCGAGAACCTATCGGAGATGTCCGAGTGAACCCAGCAAGTAAACCCATCGCATTCCAACAAGAATTTATACCCGAAACGCACGGGAAGCACAAGAATCAGTGTTCAGTGGTTTGTGGTTTGTGGTTTGTGTTTAGTGACAAGAGCGTGAAGAACTTTTCCTCACGAATCACAGCCACTAGTCACTAGCCACTTACTTCTGGCACTCCGGACAAAAGAACGTGCTGCGGCCGGCAATCACGATTCGCTCAATCGCGCACCGGCACTTTACGCAAGGCTCCCCTTTCCTGCCGTAGACCCGCAGCTGACGCTGGTACTCCCCGTGGCCTGCGTAGAGGTCCCGCCAGTCGGAAATCGACGTTCCCCGGCTTTTGACGGCCTTCTCCAGAGTGCGCGTCGACAACACCGCAATTTTCTTCCATTCGGCCGGTGCAAGACTGCAGGCCGGGCGCATCGGGTCGATGCCCGCCTTGTGGAGGATCTCGCTTGCGTAGATGTTGCCGATCCCGGCGACGGCCTTTTGATCCATGAGGAAGGATTTTACGGGAAGCCGCCGCCTGCGGGCCGCCTCGCCGAGGCGCTTCGGCTCGAGCTTCTCGAGGCCGTCCGGCACAGGGCTTGGCGCGGGAGGGGTGCACAGCGCAACCGTGGCAAAGCGCCTGGGGTCGGAGAGAACGAGGCGTCCGCCCCTGAATGTAAGCTCCAGCCGCGCATGGGGAGGCATTACATCGTCTTCCAGCCAGAAGAAGCGTCCCGTCATGCGGAGCTGGAAGACGAGGCACATCCCGTCCGAAAGCGTCCAGACCATCTGCTTGCCATGACGGGACACCGATTGAACGGTCTTTCCCGCAAGCGGCGGCAGGTGCTCCAGTTTCGGGTCAATGACACGGGAGGAAAGGATCTGGCTGTCCACGATCACCTCGCGGAGCTGGCGACAAAGGGTCTCGACCTCGGGCAGTTCAGGCATGTGTTTCACTCCGCTGCTATTAAAATAGACGATTTTTGCAGCTCTCGAAACTGCAAAGTTGAAAAATGAAAATCCCCCTATAAAGATCATGGACCTTAATCTTCCTCCCCCTCCGGGGAGAGGATTGAGGTGAGGGGGACTGTTCCCCATACTCTTTTTCACCCTCACCCTGGCCCTCTCCCCTCAAGGGAGAGGGAAATTACGGAAATGGCTTTTATAAGGGGAAAGAGGGGGATTTGTAGCCTTGTGGCTTGAAGCTCCGCGTCAGCGGCTATTCCGCACCCTTGGAAGGCGCCGCTTTGGGCCTCACACGGATCGTCACTTCGACGCTCAGGGGCTTGCCCCCCTCGAAAGACACTTCGGGCGGGGTGATCAGCTTGGCCGACAGGGTGGTGGTGGCCGTTACTTTTCTCAAGTCGACGGGTTCCGTAAAGATCTGCAGGTCCGTCCCGATGAATCGTTTCGGCAGGAGAACCGACACGTGGGTCGGCTTTGTCTCGATGCGCTGCAGGATTACCCCCGGGGGTAAGGCCCCTTCAGAGCGTACCTCCACGGGCAGAACCGCGGAGCGCAGCCTGGAGGCATTTACGATGATGCGGCTGGGCGTCACGTTCACCACGGAAATGTTGGCCGGCGTCTTGATCATGTCGTTGGTCAGCTCGACCTCCTGCCTTCCTTCCCTTACGCCCGACAGATCGACGGAAACCCGCAGGCTCGAGGGGTTCAGGAGGTTGAAGGCCTGCTCGGGACCCGACAGGGTGCCTTTCGCCTCGGTGATCTTCGTTCCTTCGATGACCCACTGGGGCGAGAGGTTTCTGTACTCGATGGGCAAGGTGAAGTCGCGCCGGACGAGATCTTTCTGATAGCCAAAGGCAACCCACAGGATGGAGGCCAGGAGGATGGCCGTCGCTTTTTCCAGGGGGTTGCGCCGGAACCAGTCCAGGATGTGGCTGGTCTTTCCCTTCGGCATCTTCTTCCCGTAGAGACGCTCGAGGATCATGCTGAGTTCGGTGGGGTTCTTCAAGACGTCGATTCGTCCCGCGAAGGCCACGGAGATCGTGCCCCGCTCCTCGGAAACGACGATGCAGGTGGCATCGGTGCGCTCCGACAGGCCGAGGGCCGCCGTGTGGCGCAGGCCGAGGTTGCCGATTCTCTCCACATTGGTCGAAAGGGGCAGGTGGCAGCCGAAGCTGACGAGCCTCCCGCGATCGATGACGACGGCCCCGTCGTGACCGATGGAGTGGGGGTCGAAGATGCTCTCGATCAGAGGCTGGCTGAGCACCCCGTCCAGGGGAAAGCCGCCGGCCACGTGCCGGTCGAGGGGGTCTTCGCCCTGGATGACGATCAGGGCGCCCATGTGCTGGCGGGCCAAATTCGCCGCGGACTGGACGATGATCTCCACCTCCGCGTGGAGCGTGGAGACGCGGCCGCTTTTTCGGAAGCGGCCCCAGGTGGCGATTCGCTCGAAGAACCGCCGGAACTCCTCCTGGAAAATGATCACCATGGCCAGAAGGATGACGGCGAAAAATCCCTGGAGCACCGCCGCCGAGAGGTAGAGCTGGAACGAGCGGGCCAGGTAGTAGATGATGCCGAGGATGCCGATCCCCACGAGGACAAACCGCGAGGCGGCATCCCTGAACCAGACCAGCAGTCCGTAGATCATGAAGGTGATCAGAAGGATGTCGAAAAAATCCTGGATCCGGAAGCTGTGAAGAAGGATTGTAATGTCCATCGGCATATGCGTGCCCGTTTTTTATCGAACAGAAGCCCTGCGCTGATTCGCCATGCAAGCTGCGCGCCTTGAACCGGGGGAAATGCCCCGTCAGGCTCTAAAAGTTTCGTTGAGGTTCATCCCCGCTATCCGTTGCAAGCACTTGGAAATTTTCGTCATCTTTATTTAACACATTTTGTTCAAAACGCTACCCCAAATTTGCCCTAAAACCCCGGAAGGCCCGTCAGCGGCCTGCGGGCGGGCGTTTGCGGGCGGCGAAAAGCGGTTTGACCGGTGCCGGAATTCCTGTTATAAATTTCGCCTGCAACAGGAGGGAACGCATCACTTGAAAATCATTCTTGCCGGTTTCAATCTCGACTACGAGACGATTCAGGAAGTCCAGGCCGCCAACCCTGAAGCCAAGCACTTCACGCCGGAGACCCTCTCGGCCGCCTACGCCCGCATCAGCCGCAACCCGGCGCCCGTCAACGAACTGAGGGCTGCCGCCCGCAAGGAAGTGGAGAAGGCGCGGCGCTCGAACCAGGCGATCGTCTTCGACATGGGGCACAGCTCGATTGCCGAGCACGCCGTCTTCAACATCGACGTCCTGGGGGTCTCGCGCCTTCTTGTTGAAGAGATCGAGAAATTCCGCCTGTGCTCCTACACGGAGAAATCCCAGCGCTACGTGCTCCTGCAGGACGATTTCGTCATCCCCCGGGAGATCCGGGAGGCCGGCCTCGCCGAGAGCTTCACCCGGACCGTAAAGGCCCAGAACGCCTTCTACCACAGGCTCTACGAGGGCCTGCTGCCCTGGGTCCTCGATCAGAACCAAGAGCTTGCCGCCTCACCGGCGAATCGCTCCATGCTGGAAGGCTGGGCCAAGGAGGATGCGCGCTACGTGCTCTGCCTGGCCACGGAGGCCCAACTCGGGATGACGCTCAACACGCGCAACCTCGAGCTCATGCTCCGGCGGCTTGCCGCCTGCCCGCTCGACGAGGCCCGGGAATACAGCCGGCAGCTCTACGACGCCACAAAAGAGATTGCGCCTTCCCTTGTCCGCTACACGGCGGCCACCGAATACGACTGCCTCACAAGGGACGATCTCCGCAAAATCGCCAAGACGATCATCGGCAAGGCGGGCTCACGCCCCGCCGAAGGCCCGCCCGAAGAGGTCCGCCTCGCCTGGGCAACACCCGATGCCGATACCCGCACCGCCGCCGCGCTCCTTCATGCCGCATCCAGCCTCCCCCTCCTGGAGTGCCAGAGGCTTGCCGCCTCCATGGCTCCCGACGACCGGGAGGCCCTCTTCAAGGCTTCCTTCCGCTGCATGAAGGCCTGGGACACGCCGCTTCGGGAGTTCGAGAACGTGGATCTGCAGTTTGACCTCGTCGTGAGCGCCTCGTGCTTTGCCCAGCTCAAGCGGCACCGGATGGCCACGCTCGTGACACAGGACTACGATCCGGCCCTCGATGTGACGGTGCCGCCTTCGATTGCCGCCATCGGCATGGAAGGGCCCTTCCGCGAGATGATGGCCCGGACGGAGGAGACCTTCGAGACGATCCGGCGAGCCTTGCCCCTGGCAGCCCCCTACATCCTCACCAACGCCCACCGCAAGCGCGTCCTCATGAAGCTCAACGCCCGGGAACTCTACCACATCGCGCGCCTGCGGGCCGACCGCCACGCCCAGTGGGACATCCGGCACCTCACGGAGAAGATGCTGTCCCAAGCCCGCAAGGCCATGCCGCTCACCCTGATGATGGCCGGCGGCAAGGACCGCTTCGCGGAGCTCTACCGGGAAAACTTCCCATCGACTTGACCCAGGAACCAATCGGCATGATCCAGCTCAACGCCCTCTTCGCGGGTTTCATCGTCCTCTTTGCCGCCGCCGCCCTCACCCGGTATGTGCTTGCCCGGATGAATATCGCCCACCTGCGCGAGCACGGCCACATCGTCCCCGAGTCCTTCCGGGAGGAGATCGACGGTGCGACCCTTGAACGCATGCGGGATTACACGGTCGAGTCATCACGATTCCAGTCCCTGGAGTCTCTCGCCGACGACGCCATCCTCCTGGCCGTGCTGGCCGGCGGGGTGCTCCCCTGGCTTTGCGGCGCGATCGAGTCGTGGAACTTCCATGCCGTCTGGTCCGGCACGCTCTTTTTCGGCATTCTCTACGCGGTGAGCGTTCTGCTCGACATCCCCTTCAGCCTCTACAGCACCTTCGTCATTGAGAAGAAATACGGCTTCAGCACCATCACGCCGCAGCTCTGGCTCATCGATCTCGTCAAGTCCCTGGCCGTCTCCGTCATCCTGATGGCCCTGCTCTTCATCCCCTTCTTTGCCCTGATTCACTGGCTGCCGCAGTCGTGGTGGTTTGCAGCCTGGGTGTTTTTCGCCCTTTTCCAGATGCTCATGATCTGGCTCTACCCCCTGGTGATTGCCCCGCTGTTCAACAAATACGTCCCCGTCAAAGACGATGACCTGCGGGAGCGCATCATGGCCATGGCCGGTCAAGCGGGCTTGAAGGCCGAGGGAATCTTCGAGGTCGACGCCGGCAAGCGCAGCCGCCACTCCAACGCCTACTTCACGGGGCTTGGCCGATCGAAGCGGATTGTGCTCTTCGACACGCTGCTCGCCACCCACAGCCACGACGAGATCGTGGCTGTGCTCGCCCACGAAATCGGCCACTGGAAGCTTCGCCATGTCCTGAAACAGCTCATCCTCATGGAGGTTGTCGCCCTCGCGGGCTTCTACCTGGTGTACCTTCTCATGGGCTGGCCTTATCTCTATGAAACCTTCGGGTTTGCGGGGCCCCTGCCCTACGCAGGGCTTCTGCTTGCGGCCATCGTGCTGAAACCGGCGGCCTTCTTCTTCACGCCCCTCGGTGCCGCCATCTCGCGAAAGTACGAGAGGGATGCGGACCGCTACGTGCTGGGACTTGTCGGCTCAACCCGCTACCTCGCGCAGGCCCTGAAACGCCTGGCGAAGGAGAACCTGGCCAACCTCCACCCCCACCCGACCTACGTCACCTTCTACTACTCCCACCCGCCGCTTGCCCAGCGGGTGGAGTGCCTGCAGGCCATGGACAAGCAGGCCCCTTGATTTTGACCCGTGAATCGATACAATGAGGCAAAATTGGCCGTAAAGGTAGGAACGCATGCCCATCTACGAGTTCTACTGCCGCAAGTGCAACACCCTCTACAGTTTCTTCTCCCGGAGCGTCAACACGGAGAAGATCCCCTCCTGTCCCCGCTGTAAAAAGGTGAGGCTCCAACGCCGGATGTCGGTCTTCGCCAAGATCTCTCAGCGGAGCGACGACGACGCGTCAGGAGAGATGCCCGGCTTCGACGAGTCGAAGATGGAAAAAGCCATGGAGATGCTCGCCAGTGAGGCCGGGGGGATCGACGAAAACGACCCCCGCCAGGCGGCCCGGCTGATGCGGAAGCTCACCGATGCCACGGGGCTTTCCCTCGGAGAGAAAATGGAGGAGGCCCTCGCGCGGATGGAAAAAGGGGAGGACCCGGAAAAGATCGAAGAGGAGATGGGCGACAGCATCAGTGAGGATGAGCTGTTCGTGATGGCGAAAAAGGCCGCCAAAGGAAAAAAGGGGGCCGCGCCGCGGGTCGACGACAAACTCTATGATCTGTGAAAAAGCAGGCGTAAGGCATGAGGCGTAAGGCCAATGGAAGCACCCCGAGTCCTCAGCGTCTACCCTGCGGAGTACGAGGAGTGGGTGACTCTCCGTAACGGGGAGAGTGTCTTCCTGCGCCCCGTCAAGCCGACGGACGGCCCGAAGATCATCGACCTGTTCAGCAGACTCTCCCCCAAGACGATCTACTTCCGGTTTCTCACGCACCTGGACAGGCTGCGCCCCGAGATGCTCAAGCACCTCGTCGAGATCGACTACGTCAGGCACTTCGGCCTCGTCGCCGTCGTCTGGGAGATGGAAGCCGAGGTGGAAACGATCGTCGGGGTGTGCCGCTACATCGCCACGGAGCGGATGGACCATGCCGAGCTGACCATCGTGCTGCGAGACGACTGGCAGGGCCTCGGGCTCGGCAAAATGATGGTCACCCGCGTCGTCAACATCGCCAGGGGAAAAAGCATAGAGAGGATCGAGATTCTCTTCGACTCCCGGAACGACGGCATGCAGCAGCTCTTCCGCTCCCTGGGCTACCCCGTCCTGCACGAGACATCCATCCTCGACATCGCAGACCGGATGGAGATCGTCCTCGGGGGGGTCAACCTATAAATACCCATTCCTTGATCTTCCTCTCCCTTATGGGGAGAGGATTGAGGTGAGGGTGAAAACTCCCTTTTCATTTGAAGCGGGATGAGGTGAGGGTGAATGATCCCCTTCCGCTATCATTCCAGAATCCCGGCGCAGGCCATGAAAAGAAAGCATTGAACCCACACCCCCGATCAGTTAATCTTCAGCCCACAGCGTGATGCGTGCTTTGGTGAGGATCATGGATTCGACCCGCTCATCCCTCGGTCACAACCCTTTCAAGGACCTGAAATCCCGCTTCAAGGAAAAGCCCCCGGAAAAGCGGGAGGAGCCCGCAAAGCCGGTCGTTCAGCCCGCTGCCCATGACCCGAAGGCAGACAGGCAGTTCTTCCTCCAAGCCATGGAGGGCACCCGACCCCTGACAGGTTCGAACCGGGAAGAGGGAAAGGGGAAACCTGCCCCGGCCGGCCCGGCGCCGAAGAGCGGCGGCGAGGAAGCGCTGGAAGCGATGAAGGCGCTCATTGCCTCCGGCCGGGGATTCGTCGTCGCCGACACCCCCGAGTACATCGAGGGGACGGGTTACCAGGTGAGCCCGAAGATGGCCGAGCGGCTTCACCGGGGCGAGTTCTCCATCCAGGCCCACATCGACCTTCACGGCCTCGGCGCCGAGGAGGCCCGCATCACCTTCGAGGATTTCCTGCGGGAATCGGTCATCCGCAACCGGCGCTCGCTGCTGGTCATCCACGGCCGGGGCCTCTCCTCGCAGGGAGAGCCCATCCTGAAGGCCAGGCTGACCGAGTGGCTCACCCGCGGGCCCTGGCGAAAGTGGGTGATCGCCTACTCGAGCGCCAGGCTCTGCGACGGCGGCGCCGGGGCAACCTGCATCCTCCTGCGGACCAGGCCCGTCACGAAGCGACACAAGAAAAACCCCTCCAGGGAGTAGACATGAGAAAATTTGCACGAACCCTGACCCTCGCCTTCAGCGCCGGGGCGCTGGGCGGACTCGCCAACGGCCTCTGCGTCTGGCTTGCCGTGAAGTACGGCCTCACGGCGGCCCTCGGGGTAAGCCTCGCCGCCCCCCTGACCCCTGCGTGGATCTACCCGCGGATTGTCTGGGGCGGGATCTGGGGGCTTCTGTTCATCGTCCCCCTCTGGGAGAGAAACACCTTTCTCCGGGGGCTCTTCTTCAGCATCGGCCCGACCCTGGTCATGCTCTTCGTGATCTTCCCCCTGAGGCTGGGCAAGGGGATGATGGGCCTAGACCTGGGGACGTGGACACCCGCCTTCGTCATCCTCTTCAACGCCGTCTGGGGTTGGACGGCGGCGCTGTGGATGAGGTGGGTGAACCGATGATGCAGGGTCTATCCCGTCTGTTCCGTCTATTCCGTCTATTCGGTCGAAAAACGAGGAGAGCGATAGGTGAATCACTTCTCCGCTTGCGGACATCCTTTGCTTCTGGGACCTGCAATTCAAGGCCGAGCACCCGGAAGTGCCGCTGGCGGGAAGCCCGGAGCGGTCGCTATTCCGCACGGTCGTCGAGGATGCGGGCGCAAAGCGTTTTGTCCTCGAGAAAATCGATCCTCGGATGGTCGAGCGGAAACGAGAGATTGCCGCGGCACTCGAATACCTTGCCGGGCAGGGGCTGGCGGGAGTCCATCCCTATCTCAGGAACCGGGATGGGGATTTTGTCACGAAGGCCGCGGGCGGTTTCTGGCAGGTATCCCCTTTCATAGACGGCGTGGCGCTCAAGCGCCCGGAATACACCCTCGAGGCCTGGCGGGGAAGGGCGCTGGCCCGGTTCCTCATCGACATGAAGGAAAAATCGGAGGGCATCCCCTTCGGCAAGCCGGGGCGCCCCTTTTCGATTGCGGAGTTCACCGGCGAACTCATGGCGAGAATGACCCGCCACAACCCGCAGCGGGCCGCTGCCGCGCAGAAGCCTTACCGCCATGTGGAGAAGCATTTATTCCCCGCCCATGACCGTCTTCCCGTCGCCTTTTGCCACGGTGACCCCCACCCCATCAATGTCATCTGGGGTGACAGCGAAATCAGCGGCGTCATCGACTGGGAGTTCTCGGGGTACAAGCCGGAGATCTACGACGCGGCCCTTGTCGTGGGCTGCATCGGGATGGAGGATCCCGCAGGCCTTGCGGGACCCCTGGTCATGGCGTTCATTCAAGACCTTCGAGCGGCAGGCTGTTTCGACGCCTCGGGTTTTGCCGTCCTTCCCGAGTTTGTGATTGCCCTGCGCTTTGCCTGGCTGTCGGAGTGGCTGAGAAAGAAAGACGAGGAGATGGTGGAGATGGAGACGGACTACCTCCATCTTCTTCTCGATGGCCGGGAGAAGCTCCGGCAATTCTGGGCCCTTTGACAGGGACGGGGTTGCGGGTGCCCGGCGCACAGACCTGCCCACAGGAGGAAGACTGCCCGGCAGCCTTCCCCGGAGCAGGCTCGATGCGCAGCGTCAGGTCAGGGCAGGCAGTACGAGCATCGGGCAGGAGGTTTCCCTGAGCAGCCTGTCCGTCACGCCGCCCAGCAGGCTTTTCAGGACCCCTTTCTTCGCGTGCGGCTCGATGACGACAAGATCGATCACCTTGTCCCTCATGTAGGCCAGGATCTGCTCGAAGGTCACCCCGTGGCGCTCGTCGATCTCGATCTCGACATCGGTCTGCAATGCCACCTTCCTGATTTCCTCGAGCATCTTCTGCCGCGCGATCACTTCGTCATTCTTTTCGACGGCATCAATCACCGTCGGATCGATGACGGCATCGCCGACAACCAGGGGAACCTTTTGATCCACATGAAGCAGATAGACCTTCCCGCGGGAGACCGCGGCAATGTCGATCGCCTCCCTCAGCGCCCGAGCGGAATCTTCGGTGAAATCCGTCGGCACGAGGATCTTTCTCGGTGCAAACATGATCATCACCTCCCTTCAACGATTTGCATGCTGTCAAAAACCACCCGTCTGCGGCAGGAAAATCGTTCCGCGGTGTCACGCGAGTTGAGGACAACGGGAGTGGGGGTGAAATGGGCAAAGGGACCCGGACGAGACGGATCAGGAAGAGAGATCTTCATCAGAGCGCGAAGCGATTTTCGAGAACATCTTAATCTTTTTATAAGCCCCTCGCGGGTCGTTGTCAAAGCAATTTCATGCTTGTCATCCCGGGCTTCAGCGCATTCCCCATAAAGGGGTCCACAGGCTCTTCGGAACCCTTCGCCGAAGACAAAGATTGAAGACAAAGATTTCGGTTGCATCCGATTATGGAAGGGTTAAAATAGAACGAGTTACCCTTCATCTGTCATCTCGATCTCACTGGAGAGTACGAATCCGATCCGGCGACGCTTGTGATGCACGTTCCCTGATGATGTTCAGGATGTCCGTATCCATTGAAACGCTTCAATCAATTCCCGCACCAAACTCACGAGATGTTCCGGGAATGGTTGTCTCCGTCAGTCCGGCATGAGAGAAAAGCAGCCTATCAGGGACTTTCCAGCGAGGTAGAAAAACCCTCGCGATTGTTAAAAGAAAGGAGGCGCATGATGGACGAAAAGCAGATGAAAAAATTTCTTGCGGGACTTTGTCTCACGGGGCTTCTGACAGGAGCGGGACTGGCGCCTGCGAATGCCCAGCAGAGCGGTCAGAGCGGCTGAGGCGGTCAGAAGCCGGGCGCGGTCCGCGCCCCCCAAACCGGTTGAAGCGGAAGCACACCGGGTACGGTTCGTACCCCCCAGGAACAGCAGAAGCTGGATGAAGAAAAGGCCCAGCAGCAGAAAAGCCAGGAGGAAAGAGACAAAGAACAGAAAGCACCCGCGCAGAAGCCCGGGCAAAGCGGCTGAGGCGGAACCAGGAAATAGTGCCGTTGGCACTAAGAAACAAAAGGCAGGGTCCCAAAGACCCTGCCTTTTTAAGGCCGGACGCAGGACGGTAGGTCACTCCTTTCACCGCGGGCAGGGCGCCCGATCCCGCTTCCCTTCTGAGTATTCACCCATTTACCCAAAACCCGTTGTACGTCGTTCCGGCCATTAAAGATCGAGCAACTCTCCGGGATGATCGACAATCACATCCGGCCGGGCTCTCTCCAGTCTCTCCCGCGGATGCCACCCCCAGGTCACGGCCACGGTCTTCGCTCCTGCCTCCCTCGCCTCGCGGACGTCCCCCGCCGTATCGCACACGTAAAGGCAATGATGGCCGTTGGTCCCGTAGCGATCCATGGCATGCCGGATCTTCTCGATCTTGCTGAAGGCGAAATCGGCTCCCAGGATGTCGTCGAAATAAGGGTCAAAACCGTATTTCATGAGCATGAGCCGGATGGCGTAGGAGGAGTTGGAGGAAATGATGACGAGGGTGCTTCGCTTCTTCAGTTCGTCAAGGACGGGGATGAAATCCGCGACTGGCCTGACGACGCCGTAATCCATGGTGGGGGTCACGGTCTTCGAGGCGCCCATGAACTCGCCCACGTTGACGCCGCGCTTCGTGACGGCGCTGAAGAAGTTCTCTTCGAAGAGATCGAGAAACTCCTCGCGGGTTTCGATCGGCCGCTGGCCGATCCTCTCGAGGCAGAGATTCACCGACTTTTCATAGAGGCTGAGGGAATCGACGAGAACGCCGTCGAAGTCGAAGAGAAAAAGTTTTTCAGGCACGGTTTGGGGAGAACCTCCCGCCATTGTGATGAGCAGCCTTTTTTATCAGATTGCCGCCGCCGAATACAGTGATTTGTGATCCGTGGCGCATGCCCAGCGGGCTCCTTCTTTCATCGGCCACTGGTCACGGGTCACTATACTGCAGGAATTGCGTCGATGAAGCAATAAGGATCCCGATGGGTGAAGACGTCCAACCCGAAGCTGTAGGCCGATGCGAGGCACCCCCCGCAGACGGCCCGGATCGGGCAACCCAGGCAGGCCTGCGAACCGGAGCGGTAGCGGCGGGCCGGCTCGGAGTCATAGATCTGGGCAAGGCTTGATTCGCGGATGTTTCCGATGGGGGAGGGGAACTTGCGGCAGGCATGGACTTCCCCGTCGGGCAGAAGCGTGAGGAAATTGAAGGCGGCGCCGCAGCCGTATCCCGTGCAGCCGCCAAAAACCCCGTTGCCTTGAGCGTTGAGGATGATGTTCAGGAGATTGTCCTTCAGCCCGAGTTCGGTGTTTTCCCCGGCCGTTTCCAGGTATTCGGCGAGAAAATGAATATATTCAGCCTGCCCGGGAAGGGCAAGGGCTGCCCCCTCGCCCGCCCTCGAGAGCCGGTTGAAGGTGAAGAGGTCGACGCGGCCTCGCAGGAACTCCGCCAGCGGCAGGACCTGGCCGATGTTGTCGCGTGTGAGCGTCAGCATGACCATGGAGTAGACGCCGAACTCCCTGAGCAGATCGAGGAATTCCATTGCCCGCCGGAAGGTCCCCCGCCCCCGGATCCGGTCGTTGTGGTTCTGCAGACCCTCGAGGCTCACCTGGAAGGCGGCGGGTTTCTGGATCTCGACGATCCGCTCGAGCATCTCCCGAGACGTCGGGTTTCCCAGAATAACAACGGGGAAGCCCCGGTCGACGGCAGCCCGGTACAGATCGAGGAACTTCGGATAGAGCAGGGGGTTTCCCCCGCTGAAGCTCACCTGGCCTCCCACGAAGCGCTCCCGGCAGAAATCCCGGAGCTCATCGAGGACCCTCAGGGCCGTTTTCATGCTCAGGGGCGAGCGTCGGCTGCGGTCGTAGCAGTGCTTGCACCGAAGGTCGCAGGCCTGGGTGATGTGCCACTGGAGCGTGAACATCGGCGAAACCAGGAACTCCTCGCCAGCCTCCTCCGGGAATACGGCGAGGTCGCGCCGGATCCGGGAAGGGGGTGAAAGAAGGATGCCCTGCTCGGCGGACCGCCGGAGGGCCGCGTCCAGGGCGCCGACAGGGATCGACCCCGTCTCGGCCGCCTCCTGAGGCAAGATGCCCTCAACGGTCATCTTGAGGACGAGGAGGTCCTCCTCGAGAGCCTTTCTGGCAATGACGGTCCCTGACTGCGGTCGGCGCCAGACGAGCACGATCTCGTCGCCCCGCTTCGGGGTTTCGGCGCTCTTTCGATCGTCGTTCATCCAGGCGGGGATGCCCTTCCACTTTAGAGAGAGAAGACGCAGAGCCGGGTTCACGGTCAGCCGATCAAGAGTGTCACGCCCCGGGATGTTTGCGTTCTCCACCTCATGGACGGCCCACTCGAGGCGGGCAAGATCGGTGATGAAGGGGGGAATGCCTTTCGGGCGACGATTTCCTTCCAGGAGGCCGGCGAGCGCCGGGGGCTTGCGGCACAAGGCCGCAAGACGCTTCCATCTCCGGGTGCCGAGCAATACCCGGCACAGCGGGTAGATGCGTTCAAGAGGTCTCGGGGAAGAGCGCGGCATGGGTTCGGCCTCATCCCTTGGGATGTTGTGGAATCGCGGAGCATGAATCGGGCCGGGATAGATTATTAGATATTGATACCAGCGGCCCGCTGGCCTGTCAAGCGGCGGGCAGAAGCCGTTGGGCAAGACGGTCGCCCCGGGGTCGGGATGGATGGGCAGTGGGTTCCGATATACCTAACGACTGATCTTCCTGGCTTCCTTCCCTATCGACTGATCGGAGGACTTGAATAAGTTGCGGATCGACGGCCCGAAGGGCCGCTTTGCGACACCGGCCTCGGTGATGATGGCCGTGATGTAGCGGTGCGGGGTCATATCGAAGGCGGGGTTGTAGACCTGGACCTTCTCCGGAGCCGTCCGGACGCCCTGGAGCTGTGTGACCTCGTCCTCGTGGCGCTCTTCGATGGGGATGCCGCTGCCGTTCGCAATCGAGCGATCGATGGTGGAAAGGGGGGCCGCCACGTAGAAGGGGATGCCGTGCTCCCTGGCCAGGATGGCGAGCGAGTAGGTCCCGATCTTGTTGGCCGTGTCCCCGTTGGCGGCGATCCGGTCGGCCCCGACGATGACGAGGTTGACCTTGCCCTGGGCCATGACGAAGCCGGCCATGTTGTCCGTGATGAGGGTCGCCGGGATCCGGTCTTCCAGGAGCTCCCAGCAGGTGAGCCTCGCCCCCTGGAGCACGGGCCGCGTCTCGTCGACGAAGACGTGGAGGTTTTTCCCGTCCTCGCGGGCCGCCCGGACGACACCCAGAGCCGTCCCGTAACCCGCCGTGGCCAGAGCCCCTGCGTTGCAGTGGGTGAGGATGTTGTCGCCGTCGCGGATGAAGGCCTTGCCGTTGAGGCCGATCCGGCGGTTGATCTCGATGTCCTCCTCGCCGATCGCGATGGCCTCTTCGACGAGGGCCTTTTTCACCACCGCGATCCCCGAGGGGAGGACCTCGGCAAAGCGGCGCTGCATCCGCTCGATGGCCCAGAAAAGGTTTCGCGCCGTCGGGCGCGCCGTCGCGAAGGCCTCGCAGAGACCCTCGAAGGACTTGCGGAACCCCGTTGCGGACGTGTCGGGAAGCTGGAGCGTGCCCAGGGCGATGCCCATGGCCGCGGCAACCCCGATGGCGGGGGCGCCGCGGATGGTGAGATCCTTGATGGCCGTGATGACGTCGCGCCAGTCCGTCAGGGTCAGGTAGCGCACCTTCCCCGGAAGGGCCTTCTGGTCGATGAGGACGACGGCGTCGTCGGCCCAGAGAATGGTTCGGATCATGACCCCGAAAGCATCTTTTTGAGCAGGTCGTTGACGAGCTGCGGATTGGCCTTGCCCTTGGTGAGCTTCATCACCTGGCCCACGAAGAAGGCAAAGAGCTTTTCCTTGCCGGCCCGGTACTCGGCGAGCTGCGTCGGGTTTTTCGCCATGGCCTCCTCGATGGCCTTCACGACGGCCCCCTCGTCGGTGATCTGGGTGAGGCCCTTCTCCTTGACGATGTCGGCAGGCTTCTTCGACGATTTGTACATCTCCTCGAAGACTTCCTTGGCGATCTTGCCGCTGATGGTCCCGTCCTCGATGAGGTTGATCATCTGTGCCACGTGGTCGGGGGAGACGGGGCTTTCCTGGATGTCGCGCTTCTGCTCGTTCAAGTAGCGAAGCAGATCGCCCATGACCCAGTTGCTGACGATCTTGGGCTTGCCGCAGAGCTTCACGGTCTCTTCGTAGAAGTCGGCCAGGGCACGGGTGGCGGTGAGCACGCTCGCGTCATAGACCGGGATGCCGTACTGCGCGACGAAGCGGTCCTGCTTCGGAAGCGGCAGCTCGGGGAGCGCCCTGCGCACGTCCTCGATCCACTCGTTCGAGATCACGATGGGGACGAGGTCCGGGTCGGGGAAGTAGCGGTAGTCGTGGGCCTCCTCCTTGCTGCGCATGGAGTGGCTCTGCCCCTGGGCGTCGTCCCAGAGGCGGGTCTCCTGGACGACCCTGCCGCCGCTCTCGAGGATGTACTGCTGGCGCTTGATCTCGTACTCGAGGGCCCGCTGGACGTTGCGGAAGGAGTTCATGTTCTTGAGCTCCGCGCGGGTGCCGAAGGCCGTCTCGCCCTTCGGGCGGATGGAGACGTTGGCGTCGCAGCGGAAGGATCCCTCCTCCATGTTGCCGTCGCAGATCTCGAGGTAGACGAGGATGTCGCGGAGCCTGCGCAGGTACTCGCCGGCCTCCTCGGGGCTTCGCATGTCGGGCTCGCTCACGATCTCGATCAGCGGCACGCCCGTGCGGTTGAAATCCACGTAGCTCCAGGGGTTGCGCTCGTCGTGGACGAGCTTGCCGGCGTCTTCCTCCATGTGGATCCGCGTGATGCCGATCCGCTTCTTCTCGCCGTCGAGCAGGATGTCGATCCGGCCGTG
Source organism: uncultured delta proteobacterium (assembly GCA_963802225.1). Taxonomy (GTDB): domain Bacteria; phylum Desulfobacterota; class Syntrophia; order Syntrophales; family UBA2192; genus UBA2192. The sequence goes on from CAWDHZ010000031.1 coordinate 64,124, forward strand.
CTCGGCCAGCGGGTGGGCGTACTGGGAGATCTGGTAGCCCTTGGGCAGATCCGGGTAGAAGTAGTTCTTCCGGGCGAAGTTCTCGTAGGCGTTGATGCTGCAGCCGGTGGCGAGCGCCATCCGGATGGTGAACTCCACGACCTTTTTGTTCAGCACGGGCAGCACGCCGGGCATGCCCAGGCAGATCTGGCAGGTGTGCTCGTTGGGGCCGGCCCCGAATTTGGTGGAGCAGCCGCAGAATATCTTGGAGTCGGTCAGAAGCTGGGCGTGAACCTCCAGCCCGATGACGGTTTCGTAAGCCATTAGAGTTTCGGCCTCCTTCGTTCGATTCCGGAATGTCGCTCGTAGGCGTGGGCGACCTGGAGGAGCTTGCCCTCCTGGAAGTGGCCCGCCTGGAACTGGACCCCGATGGGCAGGCCCGCCTGCGTGTACCCGCAGGGCACCGAGATGCCCGGGATGCCCGCCAGGTTCGTCGAGATCGTGAAGATGTCCGAGAGATACATCTGCAGCGGGTCGTCCATCTTCTCGCCGATCTTGAAGGCGGGCGTGGGGGTCGTGGGCGTCAGGATCACGTCACAGCTCTTGAAGGCCTCCTGGAAGTCGCGCTTGATCAGGGTGCGCACCTGGGAGGCTTTCTTGTAGTAGGCATCGTAGTAGCCCGAGGACAGGGCGTAGGTGCCGATCATGATGCGGCGCTTCACCTCGGCGCCGAAGCCCTGCGAGCGGGTCTTCTTGTACATCTCCATGAGGTCGCGCCCGTCGGCGGAGCGGTAGCCGTACTTCACGCCGTCGTAGCGGGCGAGGTTGGAGCTCGCCTCGGCCGGCGCGATGATGTAGTAGACGGCAAGGCAGTACTGCGTGTGGGGAAGCGAGATGGGGATGATTTTCGCGCCGAGGCCCTCGATCACCTGGATCGTCTTTTTCACGGCGGCGTCGACCTCGGCGTCGATGCCCTCGATGAAATACTCCTTCGGGATCCCCACGGTGAAGCCCTTGATGTCCTTGCCGATGAAGGCCCGGTAGTCGGGGACCTCCATGGGCACCGACGTGGATTCCATGGGGTCATAGCCGGCGATGGCGTTGAGCATGATGGCCGCATCCTCCACGTCCTTCGTGAAGGGGCCGATCTGGTCGAGCGACGAGGCGAAGGCAATGAGCCCGTAGCGCGAGACGCGCCCGTAGGTGGGCTTGAGGCCGACGACACCGCACAGCGCCGCCGGCTGGCGGATGGAGCCGCCCGTGTCGGAGCCCGTCGCGGCGATGCACTCGTCGGCGGCCAGGGCGGCGGCGGAGCCGCCGCTCGAGCCCCCGGGAATGCGCTCCAGGTCCCAGGGGTTGCGGGTGACGCCGAAATAAGACGTCTCCGTGGAGGAGCCCATGGCGAACTCGTCCATGTTCGTCTTGCCGACGAAGACGGCGCCCTCGTCGCGCAGCTTCTTCACCACCGTGCCGTCGTAGGGCGGCACAAAGTTGTGGAGAATCCGCGAGCCGCAGGTCGTGCGGACCCCCTTGGTGCACTGGATGTCCTTGAGTGCGATGGGGATACCGGTGAGCGGTTTGATGTTTCCCTTGCGGATCTCGCCGTCGGCCTTCTTCGCCTCCTCGAAGGCGTATTCCTTCATCATCGTGGTGAAGGAGTGAACCCGGTCCTCAACGGCATCGATGCGCTTGAAGACATCCGTCACGATCTCAGTGGACGTCACTTCCTTCTTTTTAATTTTATCTTGTAACTCGTGGATGGTCAGTTCATTTAATGCCATTACAGACTCTCTTTCTCTTTTCTTCTCTATACCCTATACCCTTTACCCGATACCCTCTTACTCAATGACTTTCGGTACCCGGTAGCTGTTGCCGCTCTCGGCGGGGGCGTTGGCCAACGAGAGTTCGTGGGGAAGCGACTCCCGGACGACGTCCTCCCGGAAGGCGTTCTGGATGGCGATGGCGTGCGTCTCGGGCTCGACGCCCGTCGTGTCCACCTCGCCCAGCTTCTCCATGTAGAGAAGGATATTGTTCAGCTGGGTGGTGAATTTCTCCTTCTCCTGCTCGCCGAATTCCAGACGTGCCAGATGGGCCACGTATTCAACCTGATCTTTCGTGATCTTCACGGTTCATTCCTCCAAGTAGCGATACCGCTTCATCGCGAAGCGGTATCCTGGTTGCCTGCTTCTTTCATTCTTCAGCCTTAAGCCTTTTGCCCTATGCCTTAAGCCCGTCTTTAACGGAAACACTTCCAGTACGGCTTGATCTGGCTAATCACCGACTCGATCGTCCGGTTGACGGACGCATCGGCCTCGCTCTCGTGGCGCCTGAGATCCGCCTCCGTTACGCGGGTGGCGCCGCTCATCTCGTCGAGGACCACCTTGATGCCCTCCGTGAGCCCCCCCAGGTGATAGCCGCCCTCGAGGACGGCGGCGAACTTGCCTCCGCAGCACTCATCGGCGATATCCATGAGCACCCGGGCGAGCATCCCGAATCCCGACGGCGTCACCTTCATCCCTCCCAGGGGATCGCGGAAGTAGATGTCGAAGCCCGCCGAGAGCAGGACGATCTCGGGCATGTAATCGAAGGCCAGGGGCTGGAGCACCCGCCGGAAGATCCGGAGGTACTCGGCATCACCGGGTCCGGACCGCAGGGGCACGTTCACCGTGTAACCCAGCCCGTCGCCCCGGCCGATTTCCTGGAGGCCCCCCGTTCCGGGGTAGTAGGGGTACTGGTGGGTCGAGAAATAGACGACCCGGGGATCCTCGTAGAAGGAATGCTGGGTGCCGTTTCCGTGATGGAGATCCCAGTCGACGATGAGAACCCGCTTCATCCCGTGCTGCCTGATGGCGTGCATGGCCCCGATGGCGACGTTGTTGAAAATGCAGAAGCCCGCCGCCCGGTCTGCCTCGGCGTGATGGCCCGGCGGCCGGACAAAGGCAAAGGCGTTGCGCAGCTCGCCTTTCACGATGCCGTCGACGGCGTTCAGGAAACCTCCCACTGCAAGCTTGGCGACGTCGTAGGATTCGGCGGAGGCCTCCGTGTCAGGATCAAGGTAGGTATGGTCCTTTCCCGCCGATTGGGCGATCATCTTCACGTAGGCGCGCTTGTGGATCATCTCGAGTTCCTCGTCGAGAGCGAACCGAGGCCTCACCTCCGTGAATTTCCCTGCCATTTCGGGACTTTCAAGCATCTTGTAGATGGATTCGAGCCGTTTGGGGGATTCGGGGTGGTAATGGCCCGTCTCGTGACGGAGGTACCGGGAATCCTTTACGATTCCAGTCGCCGAAGCCATAAGGTGCTCCCTTCGGGGTGAGATTAGACGAAAACCCTTACCATACAATACCTTAAAAATCAAAAGGATTCCCGACCCGGAGCGGCCAAAAGCCTTGACAACGGGTGTGACAAAAGATATCTAAAATAAATTCCGCTGTTTTCGAGGTGTCAGTCGTGTTCGGCATCGGTATGCAGGAACTCATCATCATTCTGGTTGTGGCGCTCATCTTCATCGGGCCCAAGAAGCTCCCCGACCTGGCCAAGGCACTGGGCAAGGGGGTCGCCCAGTTCAAGGGCGCCATGGACGACGTGAAGGGCACCTTTGACGAAGGCATCAAGAAGGAAGTAAACCAGGTGAAGGACTCCCTTCTCGAGGACAAGAGCGACAAGGCACAGGCCGGCGAGGGGGACAAAAAAGAGGCCGCGCCGGCAGACCCGTACCTGGCCGCGGAGGAAAAGAAAGACAAGCCGGCAACTCCGGCCTGAGATACGGGCTTTCCCAAGGCAACGAGATGACTCTGGAACCCGTCAGGGCTCCGGAGTCGATTTGTGTTGGAGCCCTCACTTCCCCGACCCGATAGACCAGAGAGACGAAACAGACCAGACAGACCAAAATGACCGAACCCAAAAAAGAAGACAAGATGCCCCTCACCTCCCATCTGGAGGAACTGCGAAAGAGGCTCGTCCGCGTCCTGATCGCAGTCGGGATTGCCTTTCTCGGATGTTTTGCCTTCAAGGAGGAGATCTTCCGGATTGTCGCACAGCCGCTGATCAGCGTACTGCCGCCCGGCAGCCACATGGTCTACACGGGGTTGCCCGAGGCCTTTTTCACCTACATCAAAGTATCGCTCTACGCAGGGATCTTCGTCGCCAGTCCCGTTGTGCTCTACCAGGTCTGGAAGTTCATCTCGCCGGGCCTCTTCCCGAAGGAGAAGAAATTCGTAGCCCCTTTCGTGATTACCTCGACGATGCTCTTCGTCGGCGGGGTGTGCTTCGGCTACTTCCTGGTGCTTCCTGGGGCGTACAAGTTCTTTCTGGAATTCACCACGGACTTCCTCAAGCCCATGCTCTCCATGCGGGAGTACCTCACGCTCACGCTGAAACTGCTGCTCGCCTTCGGAGTCATTTTCGAGATCCCCGTCTTTCTCTTCTTCATGACAAAGATCGGCCTGGTGACGCCGCGCAAGCTCGCGAGGATGCGCCGCTACGCGATCGTGGTCTGCTTTATCGTGGCGGCCATCATTACGCCCACGCCGGACGCCTTCACGCAGCTCATGATGGCAATCCCCATGATCGTCCTCTACGAGGTCGGGATCCTCGTCTCCAGGCTCGCCGGCCGAAAGAAAGACGATGCCGACAGTGATCCGCCCCAATGAAACCGAATAACCGATCATCGCTGAGGAAAGTCATCGTCAAGCGGGCCCGGCGGAGCCGTATTTTTCGTCGGCTTTTTTCCGCCATGATCGTCCTGGGGCTCCTGGTGTTTCTCGGCGCGGCGGGATTACTGGCCTACCTGGTCCATGAGTCGCCCAGCGTGGACGCCCTGAAGGACTACCGGCCCAGCACGACGACCCGGATCTACTCCGACAAGAACGAGCTCGTGGACTCCTTCTTCGCCGAGGACCGGCAGGTCGTCCCCATCGCCGAGGTCCCCGAGATGGTCATCAAGGCCTTCGTGGCCGGCGAGGACGCCCGCTTCTTCCAGCACGAGGGGCTCGATCTGGTCGGCATCCTGCGGGCCTCCGTCAAGAACATGATCGCCGGCGAAATCGTCCAGGGCGGCAGCACCATTACCCAGCAGGTGGCCCGCTCGCTCTACCTCTCGCCGGAGCGGACCTTCATACGCAAGATCCGGGAGGCAATCCTCGCCTGGAAGATCGACCGCTACCTGAAAAAGCACGAGGTCCTCGAGCTCTACCTCAACCACATCTACCTCGGCCACGGGGCCTACGGGATCGAGGCGGCCTCGCAGAGCTACTTCGGCAAGTCGACCCGCAACTTGACGCTCTCCGAGGCGGCCATCCTGGCCGGGCTGCCCAAGGCGCCTAGCCGCTTCTCGCCCTACGTGAACATGGAGCGGGCACGCCAGCGGCAGGCTTACGTGCTCACCCGGATGCAGGAGGACGGCTACATCACGCAGGCCGACCGTGACAAGGCGATGAAGGAACCCGTCAAGCTCATCTCGTCGAAGCCCCGGGAGAAGATCGCCCCCTACTTCACGGAGAACGTCCGGCGCTACATCCTCGAGAAGTACGGCGCCGACGCCCTGTACCGGGAGGGTCTCGAGGTCTACACGACGATCAACGTGGAGATGCAGAAGGCCGCAAACGACGCCGTGGAGCGGGGCCTCAAGGAGATGGAGACGCGGGAGAAATTCCCGGCGGGTGAGCTCCAGGGGGCCCTCTTGTGCATGGACGTGCGCACCGGCGAGATCAAGGCCATGGTGGGGGGCCGGGACTACAAGAAGAGCGAGTTCAACCGGGCCACCCAGGCCAGGCGAAGGCCCGGGTCCTCTTTCAAGCCCTTCGTCTACACGGCCGCCTTCGACAAGGGAATGACGCCGGCCTCGGTCCTCATCGACTCGCCCCTCATCTTCAACGACGCCGTCCGCGGCGAGTGGAAGCCCCAGAATTTCGAGCACAAGTTTTTCGGCCCCACGACGCTGCGAACGGCCCTGACCTTTTCACGCAACGTGGTCACCGTGAAGGTTCTCCAGGAGATCGGGCTGGCCTATGCCATCGACTACGCCCACAACATGGGGATCAACTCGCCGCTCACCCGCGACCTGACGCTCGCCCTGGGGACCTCGACGGTTACGCTCCAGGAGATGATCCGCGGTTACGGCGTGCTGGCCAACAGCGGCAAGCGGGCGGAGCCCTATTTCATCCGCAAGATCGTGGATCGGCGCGGCCACGTCCTCGAGGAGCAGGCGCCCCAGGTTGAACAGGCCATCGACCCCCGCATTGCCTTTCTCACCACGTCGGTGCTGCAGAACGTTATCCAGGAGGGAACGGGCGAGCGCGTGAAGGCCATCGGACGGCCCGTGGCCGGCAAAACCGGGACGACGGACGACTATTTCGACGCCTGGTTCATCGGCTACTCGCCGTCGCTCGTGGCCGGCGTGTGGGTCGGATTCGACGCGGAAAAGACCATGGGACGCTCCGGCGTGGGCGGCCGGGCCGCGGCCCCCATCTGGCTCTACTTCATGGAGCAGGCCCTGGCGGGAAAGCCCGTGGAGGCCTTCACGGCCCCCGAAGGCGTCGTCTTCGCCCGCATCGACCCCAAGACAGGCCTTCTGGCCGGCCCGGGGACGAAGGACTCCGTCTTCGAGAGCTTCCTGGAAGGCACAGCGCCGAAAGACTATGCGCCGGCCGCGGGCGAAGAGACCGGCGAAGGGGTCAAGCCTTAGGACGACCCCTTGATCTTCCTCTCCCTTGAGGGGAGAGGATTGAGGTGAGGGTGAGTGATGTCCTTCCTTTTAAATGCCGGCCTCGTGAAACGGGTTTCAGGATCAGCAGAAAAAATACTTGACAACTGAGTAATTTTATTGCATAAGGAACATCGTTTTTACAACCGGAGAGGATTCATGAATCGTCAGATTATCACGAGCATCCTGGTCGTCGTTGTCGTCGTACAGGCGGGGACCGCAGCTCGGACTCTCTGATGGAAACATAGAGCAAAACGAGCCGCGGCCCCCGAAAGACCGCGGCTTTTTCTTGTCGGAAAGCCGCAAACGGAAAAACGTTCGCGGCTTTTTTCATCGCCATTATTCATTATGATTCATCATCGGAGGAGGTAGTCCCTGTGAAAATGAAAGGAACCCAAGTTTTGATCGAGTGCCTGAAGGCAGAGGGAGTGGACATCATGTTCGGATACCCGGGCGGTTCCGTCATCGACATCTATGACGAGCTGTACCGCAGCAAATTCAAGCACATCCTTGTCCGCCACGAGCAGGCGGCCGTACACGCCGCCGACGGCTACGCCCGCGCAACGGGAAAGGTCGGTGTGGCCTTGGCCACCTCCGGCCCAGGGGCCACGAACACCGTGACGGGGATCGCCACGGCCAACATGGACTCCATCCCCATCGTCGTCTTCACGGGGCAGGTCCCCACGCACCTCATCGGCAACGACGCCTTCCAGGAGTGCGACATCACCGGCATCACCCGACCCTGCACCAAGCACAACTATCTCGTTCGCAATCCCGACGAGCTCGCGAACACCATCCATGAGGCCTTCCACATCGCCCGCTCGGGCCGTCCCGGGCCGGTGCTCGTCGACCTGCCGAAAAACGTCATCGCCGCCGAGGTGGACTACGACCCCGCGAAGATCAAGATCAACGCCACGAAGCTCTCCTTGCCGCCCAAGCCGTCCTCGAAAAAATACGTCCAGCTCCTGGAGATGCTGAGGGCCTCGAAACGGCCTTTGCTGCTGACGGGCGGAGGGATCCTGCTGGGCAAGGCAGCGGATGAGCTGCGGGCCTTCGCCCGAAGGGCCAAGCTCCCTGTCACATCGACCCTCATGGGCCTCGGCGGTTTCCCGGGCTCGGACCCGCTCTTTCTCGGCATGCCGGGAATGCACGGCACCTATTTCGCCAACATGGCCATCAGCCACTGTGATCTTCTCATCTGCATCGGGGCACGCTTCGACGACCGCGTGACGGGCAAGATCGAAACCTTTGCGGCAAACGCCCAGGTCATCCACATCGACGTGGACCCCTCTTCGATCAACAAGAACATCGTCGTGGACCTCCCGATCGTGAGCGACGCGAAGAGCGCCCTCGAAAACATCAACCGCCTCCTCAAGGACAACAACTACACGGCGAGCGATGCGGAGCGCAAGGACTGGCTCGACCAGATCGAGTCCTGGAAGAAAAAGGCCCCGCTCAGCTATTGCCAGGACGGCAAGATCATCAAGCCCCAGTGCGTCATCGAGACGCTCTACGAGGTGACGAAGGGCAAGGCCATCATCACCACCGAGGTAGGCCAGAACCAGATGTGGGCCGCCCAGTTCTACAAGTACGACGACCCCAACACTTTCATCTCCTCGGGCGGCCTCGGGACGATGGGGTACGGCTTCCCGGCGGCCATCGGCGTGAAGCTTGCCTTCCCCGACCGGATCGTCGTGGACGTCGCCGGCGACGGAAGCATCCAGATGAACATCCAGGAGATGGCCACGGCCATGCAGTACAACATCCCCGTGAAGATCGTGCTGCTCAACAACAGCTACCTCGGCATGGTCCGCCAGTGGCAGGAGCTCTTCTACGAGAAGCGCTACTCCAACACGGACATGACCTTCCAGCCCGATTTTGTGAAGGTGGCCGAGGCCTACGGCTGGGAAGCCTTCCGGGCGACGAAGCCGGAGGAGATCCGGCCCATCCTCGAGAAGGGGCTCTTCAGCGACAGGCCCTGCCTCATGGACTTCCAGGTGGCCCGCGAGGAGTGCGTCTACCCCATGGTGAGGCCGGGGGCCTGCATCAGCGAGATGACGCTGGGAACGAGGGAAATGACGAACTAGGACAGGATCGAGGTTCGAGGAACGAGGCTCGAGGAAATACAGGAACGAGACGGGACCGCCGAAAGGCGGCCCGGAATTCATAGCAAAGGAAGGCGCGGAACCATGGACAAGAAAGAAAACGTCATATCCATTCTCGTCAACAACAAGCCCGACGTCCTGGCCCGTGTGGCGGGAACCCTCGGCGGCAAGGGGTACAACATCGAGACGCTCTGCGTGGACGTCACGATCAACCCCGATGTCTCCAAGATCATCCTCACCACGATCGGAACGAAGGCAACGGTACAGAAGATTGAAGCGCAGCTCGCGCGGCTCATCGACGTCATCAAGGTGGAGAACCTCACCGACGTGGAGACGGTCAAGCGGGAGCTGGTGCTGATCCGGATGAGCCTCACGGCGGACAGCAAGAGCGAACTGATCCGGAAGATCAACCAGCTCAACTGCAAGATCCTGACCTTCAACTCCGATCACTGCGTCCTGGAGTACAGGGGGAGCAAGGCCGAGGTTGACAAGGTCCTGGAGACCTTGAAGCCTCTCGGGATCGACGACATCGCCCGCACGGGCATCGCCGCACTGGAACGCAAGAACTGAAAACCAGCGGCTAGTGGTTAGTGGCTTGTGTTTCGTGTCCGGAGGACGACAGGGGGTACTTGCCCTTTTTTCCGGGCCGCCGTCTCCCACCGGGAAACAAAAACACCCGGTGCATGACGCGCAACACCCGTCACTAAACACTAGACACTGACCACTAACCACTAAACAAGGAGGAACCATGTCAAAGCTCAACATCGGCGGGGTGGTCGAAGAAGTCATCACCTCTGAGGAGTTTACCCTGGAGAAGGCCCGCAAGGTTCTCAAGGATGAGGTCGTGGCCATCATCGGTTACGGCGTGCAGGGGCGCGGCCAGGCCCTGAATCTGCGTGACAACGGGATCAATGTCATCGTCGGCGAGGAGTACAACACGAAGAAGGCCATCGAAGAAGGGTGGGTCCCCGGCAAGAACCTCTTCCCGCTGATGGAGGCCGCCAAGCGGGGCACGATCCTCCAGTACCTCATGTCCGACGCCCAGCAGACATCGATGTGGACCGAGCTGAAACCGCACCTGACAAAAGGCAAGGCCCTCTACTTCTCCCACGGGTTCTCCATCGTTTACAAGGAGCAGACGGGCGTGATCCCGCCTGCCGACATCGACGTGATCCTGGTGGCCCCCAAGGGCGCCGGGCGGACGGTAAGGGACAATTACCTGGCCGGCAGCGGCATCAACTCGAGCTACGCCGTCTTCCAGGACGCCACGGGACGGGCCCTCGAGCGGACGCTCGCCGTCGGCGTGGCCATCGGGTCCGGATATCTCTTCCCGACGACCTTCCAGCACGAAGTGTGGAGCGACCTGACGGGCGAGCGCGGCGTGCTGATGGGGTGCCTGGCCGGCGTCCTCGAGGCCCAGTACAACGAGCTGCGCAAACAGGGACACAGCCCCAGCGAGGCCTTCAACGAGACCGTGGAGGAACTCACCCAGAGTCTCATGCCGCTGGTCGCCCAGAACGGGATGGACTGGATGTACGCCAACTGCAGCACCACGGCCCAGCGCGGGGCACTGGACTGGAAGGACCGCTTCCGCGATGCCGTGGCCCCCGTTTTCAGCGAACTCTACGATCGCGTGAAGACCGGCAAGGAGACGGAGATCGTTCTGAGAGTCAACAGCGCACCCGATTATCGGGAGAAGCTGGAGAAGGAGCTTGCCTCAATTCGCAACTCCGAGATGTGGCAGGCCGGCGCCGTGGTGCGCTCCCTGAGGCCGGAACGCAGGAAGAAATAAATGTCCTTTTGAAGTCCCGGCAAACAATTTTGCCGCTCCTTATGGACTTTACGAAGAAGGGAGAATCTCAAATTGCGATTTTCCCTTCTTTCGTTTAAAGGTATTGAAAAGCACATTTGAAAGGGAGGGAAACATGCGAAGCGACCTGATGAAAAAAGGCGTGGAGAGGGCGCCCCACCGCTCTCTCTTCAAGGCCATGGGCTACACCGACGAGGAGATCGCACGTCCCCTGATCGGGGTCGTCAACTCGTACAACGAGATCATCCCGGGGCACATCCACCTGCGCACCATCACCGAGCATGTGAAGGCGGGCATCCGCATGGCAGGCGGCACTCCCGTGGAGTTCCCCGCCATCGGGGTTTGCGACGGGATCGCCATGGGGCACGTCGGGATGAAGTACTCGCTGGCGAGCCGCGAGCTCATTGCCGACTCCGTCGAGGTCATGACCATGGGGCACCCCTTCGACGCCCTCGTTCTCATCCCCAACTGCGACAAGATCATCCCGGGGATGCTCATGGCGGCCCTGAGGCTCAACATCCCCTCCATCTTCATCAGCGGCGGGCCCATGCTCGCCGGAAAACTCCGCGGCAAGCCCGTGGACCTCATCACCGTCTTCGAGGGCGTGGGCGCCGTCAAGTCGGGCAAGATGACCGCAAGGCAGCTCAAGGAGCTCGAGGACTGCGCCTGTCCGGGCTGCGGCTCCTGCTCCGGCATGTACACGGCCAACACGATGAACTGCATGACCGAGGCGCTCGGGCTGGGGCTGCCCGGCAACGGGACCGTCCTGGCCGTCGATTCTGCGAGGATGCGCCTGGCCAAAGAGGCCGGCATGAAAATCATGGAGTTGCTGAAAAAGAACATCCGGCCCCGCGACATCGCAACGCTTGCGGCCTTCAAGAACGCCATCGCCGTGGACATGGCCCTGGGCGGCTCCACGAACACCGTCCTTCACCTGCCGGCCATCGCCCACGAGGCGGGCATCCGGCTCGATCTGGAACTGTTCAACCAGATCGGCGCGAAGACCCCCAATCTCTGCAAGCTCAGCCCCGCAGGGGCCCACCACATCGAGGACCTCGAAGCGGCAGGCGGCGTCCAGGCCGTGATGAAAGAGATCAGCAAGCTCGGCGTGATCGACCAAAAGGCGATGACCGTGTCCGGCACGACGGTTGCGAAAAACCTCAAGGAGACCCGCGTCTACGATTACTCGGTGATCCGCCCCGTGAAAGACCCCTACAGCCCTGACGGCGGTCTTGCCATCATCAAGGGCAATCTCGCCCCCGAGGGCGGCGTCGTGAAGCGATCCGGCGTGGCCCCGAGCATGATGGTCAACGAGGGCCGCGCCCGCGTCTTCGACAGCGAGGATGACGCCATCGCGGCCATCCTGGGCGGCAAGATCAAGGCGGGCGACGTCATCGTCATCCGTTACGAAGGCCCCAAGGGCGGCCCCGGGATGCGCGAGATGCTCGCCCCCACCTCCGCGCTGGCCGGCATGGGCCTGGCCGAGTCGGTGGCGCTTTTGACCGACGGGCGATTCAGCGGCGGCTCCCGCGGCGCGGCGATCGGCCACATCTCGCCCGAGGCGGCCGAGGGCGGCCCCATCGCGCTCGTGAAGGAAGGCGACCGCATCGCCATCGACATCCCGAAGCGCAAGATCGCCCTCCTGGTGAGCGCCGAGGAGCTGAAACGGCGCAAGAAGGCCTGGAAGCCCCCGAAGCCGAAGATCCAGTCGGGCTACCTCTCCCGGTACGCAAGCCTTGTGACCTCCGGAAGCACGGGCGCCATCCTGAAAGACCGAGTGTGAACATGAGAGAGGGGAGCCGATGAGGCTCCCCTCTTGTTTTTCTGCCACGTTCACCGTATCAGCGATCACGAAGTCAGGAAGTTAAGAAGCGAGGAAGAGCGGACGGGGAAACCTCGGATTCTTCATCCTTCCAAGTCCTGTGTTCCGCGCTTCCGCTCTTCCTATCTTCCGCTCTTCGGTACTTGATTATGATCTCCTCCGCCCTTCGAGCGATTGCCATTTCCATCACGGGGGTTCTCGCCTTGATGTTCTTCCTGCAGTCGCGGCTCGTCTATTTCCCCGACGGGCAGATCGTCGCCACGCCGCAGGACAGAGGCATGGCCTACGAAGAGGTCTCCTTCGAAGCGGCCGACGGGGTGCAGCTTTCGGCCTGGTACGTGCCTGCCGAGGCCGGCCGGGGGGTCGTCCTCTTCAGCCACGGCAACGGCGGGAACATCTCCTACAATCTCCCCTTCGTCGAGATCCTGCACCGCGTGGGCCTCTCCACGTTCATCTACGATTACCGGGGCTACGGCCGCAGCAAAGGAAAACCCTCCGAGGAAGGGACCTACAGCGACATCGCGGGGGCCTGGCGATACCTGACGGAGAGCCGGAAGGTCCCCGCCGGGCAGATCCTCCTCTACGGGCAATCCCTCGGCGGCCCCATCGCAGCAAAACTCGCGACAGAGAAAACGCCCGCGGCACTTATCCTCGATTCCACCTTCACGAGCTTTGTCGACATCGCGGGACACCACTACCCCTTCCTGCCCGTGCGGTGGCTGGCGCGCTTCGAGTACAACACGCTCGAGCATGTCAAAAACGTCAAGTGCCCTGTTCTCGTAATCCACAGCCCCGATGACGAGATCGTGCCCTTCAGCCAGGGAGTGGCGCTTTACGAGGCGGCACCGGAACCGAAGGCCTTCGTGAAACTCCGTGGAGGGCACAACGACGCCCTGTTCCTGTCAGAGGAGCAATACCGGAAAGGGATCGACGGGTTCCTGAAAAAAATCGGACGGTAGGCGACATGGAGAAGGCGGCATTTTTCCTGCATGACCATCCGGCATGCAGGTCACGCCGCAACGCATTATCAGGGCTGCAGGGAACCGCGCCGAGGTTGCCTTTCGGTTTATTCTGCGGATGTTTGTGCCGTTCGACCCGTGGCATCGCATGCCGCTGGCCGCCAAGGATTATGCCGTTGGCATCATCGAACACCTGAATTCCCTTCCTCGAAATCGTCGCGGGCGAGTGGCAGACATCGGCTGCGGCCTCGGAGACATCTTGCTCAACCTTGCCTTCGAAGAGCGCCTCGGCCTCGACAGCGACCCGGCTGTTCTGAAAGGCGCAGAAATCGTCCGTCTGACGCACTTCAGGGGCAACGCCCGCTTTGCCGCGTATTCGTTTCCCGAGGACCGGCTGGACGGCGTCTTCGACGCCACGATCATGGTCAACTGGCCCCATTCCTTTCCACCGGATCATTTAAAAACCGGCATCTCCCGCATGTTCCGGAACAACGTGAACCCCGGCGGGTGCCTCATCATCGACACGGTTTCGAAAGACGGCTACCCCTACCGCCATACGGCGGAATTCCTGCTTGGCGATCTCGGAGGCACCGTGGAACAAATCGGTGCCTACCCCTGCGGGCGCAGGGTGTGGAAGGTGACGAAAGAAAGGCTCGAGGATCGAGGCACGAGGCTCTAGGATTTTCTGGATCTTCGTTCCTCGGACCTCGAACCTCATCGAGTGGGCCCCCACATCTCCCTCCGTTCCCGCCAGGCTTTGCGCTCCCAGATATTACGCAGGCCTAATTCGTGCTGGACATCCTTCATCCGCTGCCTGAGGTCTCCGAGGTAAACTTCCCGGGACACGCCCCCCGGGGCAGCGCCACCCGCCCCGACGCGAACCATCTCATCTTCCAGCCGGTCCTGGTAACGGATCAGTTCGGCCTTGGACATGAGCTTGTAATCGGCCGCAAGAACCCCTTCCGGATAAGTGCGCTTCGGATCGGCACACCCCGGCACCAGGCAGACGTTTATCATGCACAACAACAAGATGAGTGTCGCTATCTTCGGCACGGCCCTGATCCACGATGAAATGTGTCCCTGTCGAAACCTTAATACTCTTTCCCTCGACTTTCAAGGGCTCCTGTCAGTGCGGGGGCGCTGTTTTTATGCCCTCCGGAAAGAAAACCGCTGGCAGCCTCCCGAGAAAAAGTGTAGATTACAAAAAGCTTTTTCGGATCCATCTGTCCCACATGCAGAACCGCCGGAGAGGTCGCAGACATGAAACGCAAGCCCATCCTCATTTCATCCCTGGTAGCGCTCCTTCTGCTCATCGCCCTGGCCGGGTACTCGGCGATGCCCACAACCGTCGAGCAGGTGCCCCGGCTGACGAAGGAAGCCGTCAAGGAGATGCTCGGAAAGCCCGATGTCGTCATCGTGGACGTCCGCTACATCAAGCAGTACGAGCAAAGCGACAAGAAACTCCCGGGGGCGGTGTTCGTCAACCCCGAGAACTTCGAAGAGTTCGTCAAGAACCACCCGCAGAAGGACAGGACCTACATCCTCTACTGAGCCTGACCGCAGGAGTACACGGCCGCCCGGGGGGCGGTTGAACTTTACAAGCGCGGTTACAGCAAGGTCTACGCACTGACGGGCGGGTGGAATGAGTGGGTCAAGGCCAACTACCCCACGGAGAAGAAGGAAATTGCTTCGGCGAAGAACTGTGTCGCCTGCCACACGGCGATCACGCCCGGTATCGTGTCGGACTGGAAGCTGAGCAAACACAGTCAGAAAGGAGTCGACTGCGCCGTCTGCCACAGCGACAAGCACTACTCCCCGGAGACGGTCGACAAGGCCGAGGTCCCGACGCCCGAGCGGTGCGCCTACTGCCACGGAAACCAGGTGAAGCAGTTCAAGGACGGCAAGCACGCCAAGGCCTGGGCCTCCCTGAAGGCCATGCCCACCTTCCACATGCAGCCCATGGCGCTGATGGACGGCATGAAGGGATGCGGCGGCTGCCACAAGATCGGGATCAAGACGGACGTCGAAATCAAGGAGTTGAGAAAGCAGGGCGGCCAGTTCGGCGTCGCCTCCTGTGATTCCTGCCACACCCGGCACATTTTCTCCAAGAAGGAGGCCCTGCAGCCCCAGGCATGCCAGACCTGCCACATGGGAATCGACCACCCTCAGTGGGAGATGTACTCCTCCTCCAAGCACGGGGTACGATACCTCCTGAAGCAAAACGGCGTCCTGCCCGAGAGCGCGGCGGCGCCCACCTGCCAGAGCTGTCACATGACGGGCGGCAACCACGGCGTGCGCACGGCCTGGGGGTTTGTGGCCGTGCGGCTCCCGCTGCCCGAGGACAAGAAATGGGCCGCTGACCGGACGACGATCCTCAAGGGACTGGGAGCCCTCGACCCCTCGGGCAAGGAAACGGCCCGTCTCGGCGTGCTCAAGGACCTCGACGTCTTCCGTACGACCCAAGAAGACTGGCAGAAAGAGCGCGACCGGATGTTCAATAACTGCCGCCAGTGCCACTCTCCGAACTTCGCCAGGGGCGAGCTCGAGAAAGGCGACATGATGATTCGCGAGGCGGACCGCCTGCTGGCCGAGGCGATCGGGATTGTTGCGGGTCTCTACAAGGACAAGACCATTGCCAAGTCGCAGTATTACGCCTACCCCTACCCCGATCTTCTGGCGTTCCACGACGCCCCGACATCGATCGAGCAGAAACTCTACCTCATGTTCCTGGAGCACCGGATGCGGACCTTCCAGGGCTCCTTCCACGCCAACCCCGACTACGCCCTCTGGTACGGCTGGAGCAAGATGGTATCGGACATCACGGAGATCCGGAAGATGGCGGCGGACCTGAGGAAGGAAAAGAAGGCAAAACGATAGAAGAAACAAGGAGAGACGTGTATGCGACTAATGAAGCGCAACCGGCGCAGCCCATGGTTCGCCTTTGTTTGTGTCCTGCTTCTCGCCTGCCTGCTCATGACGGGCGGGTGCTATACCTCCTACTTTTGCGACAACGGAAAAATCATCAAGACGAGAGACCAGGTGAGCGGCCAGAAAGCCGTCATCGACGTGGGCGACGGGGACATCATCCTCCCCCGGGTGCAGGCTGCCGAGGGATCGAAGTTCAGCGACGGGACGAGAACCTTCTGGTTCAAGGGGGATGAACTCATCGTGGAGTCGGCCGGCAAGACCCCCTACGGTCGTTGCACGCTTTCCCGCTGAGCAGGCAATGAACAAGGCAGGCGCTCCCCCGCGGAGCGCCTTTTTTATTTGCCGAACGCCCACTGCCCCCTTTACAAACAGATTCCCCAACCTCATATTAGTCTTGAAGTAAAAGGAGAAACGACAGTGAAGACCTTTTTTCTCACCCTGCTCATTTCCATTCTGGCACCGAGGTGACAGAGCACGGAAACCAAAGCCACCGAGGGGAAGACTCCCATGACAAAAGAAACTCAGAACCAGAAAGTCGCCACCTTTGCCGGCGGTTGCTTCTGGTGTATCGAATCGGACTTCGAGAAGGTGCCCGGCGTCCTGAAGGTCGTCTCGGGATACACGGGCGGCAAAAAGGAAAACCCCACCTACGAGGAAGTCTGCTCGGGCCGCACAGGCCACCTGGAGGCCGTCCAGGTCTGGTACGATCCTGCGAAAGTTACCTACGAGCAGCTCCTGGATATCTTCTGGCGGCACATCGACCCCACCGACGGCGGCGGGCAGTTCGTCGACCGGGGCTCCCAGTACCGAAGCGCCGTCTTCTATCACGACGAGGGGCAGAAGAGGCTCGCTGAAAAATCGCACGGAGCCCTGGCCAGATCGGCGAAGTTCGCCAAGCCCGTCGCAACAGAGATCCTCCCCCTTGCGAAGTTTTACGAGGCCGAGGATTACCACCAGGACTACTACAAGAAGAGCCCCTCGCAATACCAGTTCTACCGGTCCAATTCGGGCCGCGATTCCTTCCTGATAAAGACCTGGGGCGATGACAAGTCGAAGTCCGCGGCGCCTGCAGGAAAGTCCTGGGCGAAACCCGACCAGGCCATCCTGAAACAGAATCTCACCCCGCTTCAGTACCAGGTCACGCAGAAAGAGGGAACGGAGCCGCCTTTCAAAAACGAGTTCCACGACAACAAGCGCGAGGGGATCTACGTGGACATCGTCTCGGGTGAGCCCCTGTTCAGCTCGCTGGACAAGTTCGACTCAGGGACGGGTTGGCCGAGCTTCACGAAACCTCTGGAGCGCGACAACGTCGTTGAGCGGGAAGACCGGCACCTCTTCATGGTCCGCACGGAGGTTCGCAGCCATCACGGGGATTCCCATCTCGGACACGTTTTCCCCGACGGACCCGCACCGACGGGGCAGCGCTTCTGCATGAACTCGGCGGCCCTGCGCTTCATCCCGAAGGAGGAGCTGGAAAAGGAGGGCTACGGGGAGTATCTGGAGCTGTTCAAAAAGCAGGAATGACGTGCCTGAGCGTACACGTGTTTGAGTGAACGGAAAAATAAGATTGAACGGCAGGGCATAAATCGGTTATCCATCGGACGTTACAAATCCGTTACGAGGAGGGGGAAATGAACGTCATCAAGATCATGCCTTGCCTGGACATGAAAAACGGCCGTGTCGTCAAGGGGGTGCACTTCGTGGACATCCGCGATGCAGGAGACCCCGTGGAGAATGCCGCCTTCTACCAGAAGGAAGGGGCCGACGAGCTTGCCATGCTGGACATCGCGGCCACGGTGGAAAACCGCAAGACCCGGCTGGAGTGGGTCAGGCAGGTCTCGGCCGTCATCACGATCCCGCTCACCATGGGGGGCGGGATCAACAGCCTGGAGGACATCGAGCTCGTTCTCGGGGCCGGGGCGAACAAGGTTTCCATGAACAGCGCCGCCGTGAAGAACCCGGAGCTCGTAAGGGAGGCGGCGAAGAAGTACGGCTCCGACAAAATCACCGTCGCCATCGACGCCCGGCGAAACAAGGCCATGCCCTCGGGCTTCGAGCTTGTCGTCGCGGGCGGCACGACCCCCGTGGGGAAGGACGCCATCGCCTGGGCCAGGCAATGCCAGGCCCTCGGGGCGGGTGTGATCCTGCCGACGAGCATGGACGGCGACGGGACCCTGGCCGGCTACGATCTGGAATTCACAAAGGCCATCTCCGATGTGGTCACCGTGCCCGTCGTGGCCTCCGGTGGCGCCGGGAAGCTGGAGCACTTCTACGAGGCCGTCGTAAAGGGCGGCGCAAGCGTTGTCCTTGCCGCCTCGGTCTTTCACTATCGGACCTTCAGCATCCGCCAGGTGAAGGAGTACCTGAGGGACAAGGGGCTCAAGGTCACCCTCTGAGCGCAGGATCGAGACACGGGAGATGGTCAAGAAAGGGACGAGGGACCAGGGGGTAGGGTGTAGGCGAAGAAGACGATGCTGGAAAATGAAGCCGCAATTCGCCTGGGATTCTTTCTGGGCACGTTGACCGTTCTCGCACTCCTGGAGCGGATGGCGCCGAGGCGCGTATTGAGTACGCCCAAACCGGCTCGCTGGTTTGCCAATCTCGGGATCGTGACGGCGAACACGTTCATCGTGCGTTTCCTTTTCCCCGTTCTCCCTGCGGGCTTCGCCCTCCTGTGCCGGCAGGAGGGGTGGGGTCTTTTGAACCATTTCCAGGTGCCTTACGGAGTTGCCGTTGTCGCCGGGGTGGTCCTCTTCGATTTCTTCATCTATATCCAGCACGTTCTCTTTCATCACGTGCCGACCCTGTGGCGCCTCCACATGATCCATCACGCGGATCTCGATTTCGATCTCACAACGGGGATCCGCTTCCACCCCGTCGAGATTCTCCTTTCTATGGGGATCAAGCTGGGGCTTGTTTACCTCTTCGGCCCGCCAGCTCTGGCGGTCATCCTTTTCGAGATCATCCTGAACAGCACCGCCATGTTCAGCCACAGCAACCTCCGGCTCCCCCTGGCCCTTGACCGAATGGTCCGGCTTCTCATCGTGACACCGGACATGCACCGCGTCCACCACTCCGTCATCATCGGGGAGCGCAACAGCAACTTCGGCTTCAACCTTTCCATCTGGGACCGGCTGCTCGGTACCTACCGCCCCCAACCCGAAAAGGGGCACGAGGGAATGACAATCGGCCTGGCCAACTTCCGCGACCCGTCGCGCCTCAGTCTGCTGCATCTTCTGGCGATGCCCTTCACTCACAGACACCCCTGACGCTGGAGCAATGGAGTAATGGAATACTGGAATAATGGGTAAAAAGAATCTTCCTCCATCACACCCATCATTCCAATACACCATCATTCCAATTCGTTTGGGCTTGGGGCTTCTTCCTAAAAAACTGCTGGACGAATGGCGGAGAAAAGCGGTATGGAATACCGCTTTGGGAGGTGTGCTGGAATGGAGCCGGAAAAAACGGCAGGCGGGGGGAACGACCGGCTGGCCATGATTATTCTGACGGCCATGGTCTTCGCGGGGGCCATCCTGCTCTTCGGGCTCGAGCCCCTGGCGGGGCGGCTGCTGACACCCTACTTCGGCGGTGCTGCCCATGTCTGGCTCACCTGCCTGATGTTCTTTCAGGCCGTTCTGTTCATCGGGTACCTCTACGCTCACCTCTTCGCAAGAAAACTCGGCGTGTGGCATCTGGCCATCCTTGCCCTTCCTCTCGTGAATCTGCCGCTCCAGGTCCATGCCCAGCCCGATCCGAACGCCCCTCTCGGGCACCTGCTCTATGTCCTTTCCCTTTACGTGGCATTGCCTTTCGCCGTGCTGTCGACAACGGCCGTCGTGGCGCAAGCCTGGCTGAGCCATTCGCGGGTGGGACAAAACCAGGAACCCTACCCCCTCTATGCCGCCTCCAACGCAGGCTCCCTCATCGCGCTGCTCGGCTACACCTTTGTGGCGGAGCCGCTCATCGGGGTGAAGCTGCAGAGCGTCGCCTGGAGTCTGGCGTACGTTCTCTACGCCGCCCTCGTCGTCGCCGCGTGGGTTCTGCTGCGCCCAAACCTCAGACCGATGGCAGCCGATGGGCGGGGGAATGCGACGGCCGCGCCGGTGTCAATCGGCAAGACGATTTACGTCCAGTGGCTCCTGCTCTCCTGCCTGCCCTCGGCATTCCTTCTCGCCGTGACGAACTACATCGCCCTCGAGGTGGGGTCCTTCCCGCTCGTCTGGATCCTGCCGCTTGCCCTCTACCTGGGAAGCTTCATCGTCACCTTCCGGACAGGCGGCGGCGTGCCCCGTTTTTTGCAAAATCTATGGCCCGAGATCCTGCTGGCGGGGATTCTCATGTTCCTCGTCGGGCCGGTGCACTGGCTGGCCATCCTGGGGCACCTCGCGGTCTTTTTCCTCGTCTGCCTGGTCTCCCATGGAACGCTCTACGAGCTTCGCCCGCCGGCATCGCACCTGACGAACTTCTATCTCACGTCGGCCCTGGGCGGGTGGATCGGGGGGGCCCTCATCAGCCTGGGAGCGCCCTTCGTTTTTCCGGCCCTGTACGAATACCCGATCATCGTGGTGCTTTTCGCCCCCGCCTTTTGGTGGTGCCGGGAGAAGCCCTTCGCACGTCTTCGCGCCTATTTCTCCTATGCGGCCATCGTGGGCCGTGCCGTGATCGTGGCCTTCCTCGTCTTTCTCATCGTGAAGGAAGGCTGGGAGGCCATGCGGGAGCCCGTGCGCTTCCGCCACCGGAATTTCTACGGCACCTACACGATCTGGGATGTCGCAAGGTACCCGACGGATGTACGGCAGCTCCTTCATGGGCGGACCATCCACGGCGCCCAGATCCTCGAACCCGAAGGGCGCAGGATCCCCATCATGTACTACTTCATCGGTGGCGGCATCGCCGATGTCTACGAGACGACACCTCCCGTTCGAAGGATGGCCGTGCTCGGGCTCGGGGCCGGTGCCGCGGCGGCCTACGTCAAGCCGGGCGACTCTATGACCTACTATGAGATTGACCCGGACAACGAGGGAATTGCACGGCACTGGTTCAGCTATCTCAACGACTGCGAGGGGGATGTACGGGTGGTCGTGGGGGACGGGAGGCTGGCCATGCAGCGGATCGGCCGCGATGAGCCGCCTTATGACATCATCCACATGGACGCCTTCACGGGCGACGGGATCCCCACCCACCTGCTGACGCGGGAGGCCGTAGAGATCTACCTCGAGCGTCTCGACCGAAACGGGGTTATCCTCTTCCACGTGTCGAACCGCTACTATGAGCTGCGGCCCACCCTCAAGGCGATCGCCGCGCAGTTGGGGCTCGCGGGAGCCATCAACGTGCCCACGCCCAAAACCCAGCTGCAGGCCAACCAGAGCGCGACATGGTGCGTGGCCCTTGCAAGGGACCCGGAGAGGTTGAAGAGCCTTGTCGGCCGCGGCTGGATTCCCCTCGGCCCCGGTGACGGCCTGCCCGAAGTGATCCCCTGGACGGACGACCATATCAATATCCTGTCTCCGCTCTGGGAGAGCGCGAGGGAGCGCTGGGCAAGCTTCAGCTTCCCGGCCTGGGTGAAGTCCCTCTCGTCATGGAAGTGACGGGAATCAGTGTCTGAGTGAAGAAGTGAAGATCCGAAAAAAACCCCCGTCATTCCGATACCGGAAGCGGGGGTTTTTCTTTTGTCTTGTTCCCGAATATCGGGCTTTTTTCTTCACTCAGACACTTAGACACTCAAGCACTCAGGCACTTCTACCGGAAGTTCTTCAGGACTGCCGGATCAAACCGCGGGGAGACGGGAACGGTTGCGCTCGTACTCCTCCATGACCTTCCTCGTGTACCCCGTCTTGGGCTCGCTGCTTCTCTGCATGTTTTGACGGGCACGGGTGTAGCCCACGTTGTAGGCATAGAGGATGGCGTAATCGTTATCGTAATGCCGGCTCAGCCACGAGAGGTAGTAGACTCCGAAGCGTACGTTGGCGTGGGGACAGTGAAGGACGTCCCGCTCGTAGGGGATCCCCACCTCATCGGAGAACTCGCGGGCCACGATGGGTTTGACTTGCATGATCCCGATCGCCCCGGCATCGGAGACGACGTTGTGGCGGAAGTTGCTCTCGGCATCCATGACGGCCAGCACGAGGCGGTAATCGACTTCGTAACGACGGGAGGCGTCATACATGGTCCTCGCCACATCCCGGAGCTCTTCGTCCGGGATGCGGGCGTTCTTCTCAGCCAGGTAAGCCGAGATGAGTTCCACGGCGCGCGCTTCTTCCCAGTTCAATTCAAAGCCGAGACCGCTGTAAGTGGTCTCATCGGTAAAATTCAGGCTCGTCAGCGAAACGACGCCGATGATCATTCCGAGGAGAGCCAGGTACTTCAAGGCTTTCATGTCTTTCACCCTCCTTCTCCTGTCCGACTTCCCCTCCGGCTGGTCGTGTCGCGGGGCGTTGTCTCAGGAGTTTTCGTTGGGGAGTTTTCAGCGGGATGATAAGGAGACCGGAAGGTCAGGTTGGTTGAAGACGACGGTTACGTCATGCACCCGCTGCAACAATATTTTCGTAAATTTTACAAATCATTGGAGGGGATTGCAAGGGAAAAGTGACCAAATCCATTCATTTCTCAATAATATCAAGTATATATACAAAAAATGGGGCTTTTTCGCCTCTCCGTGCAGAAAACCCTTGATTTTTAGTGTAACGGCGTCTGCCGGGGGAATAAAGCATCCTTGCCATCCCCCGGCGTTTCGGCTAACGTTGATCCTCCAGGACGGAGATGCCTCTGCGGTCTCCGGAATCTGACGCACAAGTCCATGACGGAGAAAATGATGAAGAACCCGTTTTTCAAAAAAGCACAGATTCGATGGTTCCCGGTCCTTTTGGGAGTCATCGCGCTCGCGTGGGTCATGCCGGGAAACGCTGCCGCTCAGAAAGGCGGCTCGCCGGACCTCAGTACCGCCATCATCCGGGTTGCCAAGGACAACATCCCCGCCGTGGTCCACATCGAGGTGACCCGTAGCCAGGAAGCCAGGCGCCCGACGATGCCCTTCGAGGGAGACCCCTTCTTCCGCTACTTCCAGGACCCGCAGCGCGCGCCCGGGAAGTTCAAGCGGGAGTTGCGGGGGCTCGGCACGGGGATGATCACCGATGCCCAGGGGCACATCCTGACCAACAACCACGTCGTGGGCGGTGCCTCGAAGGTCCAGGTTCTGCTCGCCGACGGGTCCCGGTTTGAGGCCCGCGTCGTGGGGACAGACCCCAAGACGGACCTTGCCGTAGTCAGGATCGACGCAAAGAAGGCCCTCCCCCACGTGAAGTTCGGCAACTCCGATGCCGTCGAGGTGGGCGAGTGGGTCGTCGCCATCGGCCACCCCCGCGGCCTCGACCAGACGGTGACGACGGGCATCATCAGCGCCAAGCACCGCAGGGGGATCACCGACCCGTCAGGCTACCAGGACTTCCTCCAGACCGACGCGGCCATCAACCCCGGAAACAGCGGCGGGCCGCTTCTCAACCTCCGGGGCGAGGTCGTCGGGGTGAACGCCGCCATTGCAACGCAGTCGGGTGGATTCGAGGGTATCGGTTTTGCGATCCCCAGCAACATGGCCCTTTACATCTCCCGCGAACTCATCGCCAGGGGAAAGGTGGAGCGGGGCTGGCTCGGAGTGTCCGTGCAGGATCTCAGCTATGATCTCTCCAAAACCATGGGCATCGAGGGGACCCGCGGCGCCCTTGTCTCCGAGGTCCTCAAGGCAAGCCCCGCGGAGAAGGCAGGCCTCAAACAGGGCGACGTCGTCGTCGCCTACAACGGCAAGGAAATCCGCGATGCCTCGCAGCTGCGCAACGAGGCGGCTTCGTCGCCCATCGGCAAAGAGGTGAAGGTGACGATCGTCCGCGAAGGAAAGAAGCGCGAGGTACCCGTTCGGATCGAATCCATGGAGGGCCGCGTCCAGGCCACCGCCGTCCCGATCCGGGAGCGCCTGGGCGTCACGGTGCGACCGGCAACAACAAAGGAGGCAACTCGCCTGAAGCTCAGGCCCGGCCAAGGGGTCGTCATCACCCGCGTCGAGGCGGGAAGCCCGGGCGCCAAGGCCGGCATGGAGCCCGGAGACGTGATCCTGGAGGTGAACGAGATGGCCCTGTCGAGCACACAGGACCTCTCCGGGGCCCTGGCCCTGGTGAAGCCGGGCCAGCAGATCTTGGTGGCTATGGTGGACGGACGCACCGGCGAGAGAGGCTCCCTCCAGATCAAGGTTCGTTGAGCCTTTTTCCCTCCATTGCCCGCCCGGACCGGCGCCTGGCCGATCAAGAATTCGTGAATGTCGGGGCTTTTTTTGCTATACTCTCACCACGGGCTGCCGCACAGGGCGGCCGACCGATAACAGCAAGGGGGAGCGGCTTGACGCACCATGCAACCAGTGGGCAGCTCGTGAGCAGTGCGATGGGCGTTACCCTGCTTCTTGCCCTGGCGTTGATTGCGTCCTGCACCCCATCTGCGTCCGGCCCGGCCGCAGAATCGTTCAAGAAGGAAGTCCAGGCGACGAAGGAATCTCTTGCGCCCCCCCTGATGGATGCCGTGGCCAGCCGGGACCCCCGTTCGGCCAGGAGCATCCTTGAGCGGCAATGCGCCCTGGCCGGAGAGGGTGGCATCCCGTTCACCTGCGGGATCACCGTCCTGGACCATCACGGTATCACGCTCGCATCCGCCACAATCGCACCCGGCGAGCCGATCAAGCGCCTCGATTATTGGCGCTACGAGGTTGTCATGCAGGCCCTGAAGGGGCGCAAAATCGTCAAGGCGAAACTTTACCTCCAGGACCGCACAACACTCTGCGTTGTGGTTATCCCCCTCGTACGCCAGGGGGAAGCGCTGGGGCTCCTGGTGCTAGCCTTTGACGCGGCAGACCTCCGGGACCGGTTCGGTCTTACCGAGGAGGAATTCCTGAGAGTGGATCTCGACGGCTGAAGCCCGTCACAACCCGGATCGATGGAAGAGATGGAAACGACAGGATACCGGCTCAGCGTCGAAGGGAAAACGGGGGAAGAGGCGACAATCCGCCTCGCGGGCCGTCTTTCGCTGGACGATTTGGAGCCCCTCATGTCCGACCTGCAGGCGATCCCGGGGCGACTGAAGCCCCGGAGGCTTTCCGTCGATCTTGCCGGTGTCGAGTATCTGGACAGCGCCGGGGCGCTCGCCCTGATCGAACTGGAGAACCTCGCCAAATCGCTCACGATCCCCTTCGAACTCCTCAACGTATCCGGGACGAATCACGGCCTGCTGGGCCTCATCGACCGGGAAGCGCTCCTGCGGCCGCCGCTGAGGCCGGAATCGGTCCGGCCGCCCGTCCTGGAGAATCTGGGCGAGTTGGCACGCAGGCAGTACCGCGACTTTCTCGAGATCATGTCCTTCGTCGGGCAACTCGTGGTGGCGATTGCCTGGAGCCTGGCGCACCCCCGCAGCGTGCGCTGGGAGGACGTAAAATTCTACATGAAACGGGCAGGCGCTGACGGGCTTCCCATCGTGGCGCTCATCAGCCTGCTGCTCGGCCTCATCATGGCCTTCATGTCGTCTCTTCAGCTCAAACAGTTCGGGGCCACCATCTACGTGGCCAACCTCGTGACCCTTGCCATGGTCCGTGAACTGGGCCCCATCATGACGGCCATCCTCGTGGCGGGCCGCTCGGGATCGGCCTTCGCCGCGGAGATCGGCACCATGGTCGTCAACGACGAGGTCAACGCGCTGGTGACCATGGGCTTTGACCCCATCCGGTTCCTGGCCGTCCCCAAGGTGCTCGCAACCATGGTGGTAGTCCCCATCCTGACCGTCTACGCGGATCTCTTCGCCATCCTCGGCGGCCTTATCGTGGGGATCACGGGCCTCGATCTCACCGCTTTTACCTATATCCAGCAGACAAAGTCCAGCATCCGGGTCTTTGACTTCGCCACGAGCCTGATCAAGGCCGTGGTTTTCGCCATGCTGATTGCCGGGATCGGCTGCCAGCGGGGATTCAAGGTGAAGGGGGGGGCCGAGGGTGTGGGGACGTCGACGACCTCCGCCGTCGTCTCGGCCATTTTCCTGATCATCCTGGCCGATTCGGCCTTTGCCATCATGCTGCATTACATCCGGCAGTAGGAGAGCCCGTGGATTCATCCAGCTCAGAACCGGTCATCGTCGTCGAGAACCTCACGGCACGCTATGGCGACGTGACGATCCTCCAGGACGTGAGCTTCGAGGTCCGCCGGGGCGAGCGCTTCATGATCCTCGGGGGCAGCGGCTGCGGCAAGTCGACGCTGCTCAAGCACATGATCGGCCTCATCAAGCCCTCTGCAGGACGGGTCATCATCAACGGCATCGACATTGCCCGGGCCGACGAGGAAGCGCTTCACCGGGTTCGAAGCGAGATCGGTGTGCTCTTCCAGGCCGATGCCCTTTTCGGCTCCATGTCGCTTGCGCAGAACGTGGCCCTCCCGCTTGCGGAGTACACCGACCTTTCGCCGGAGCTGATCCGCGAGATCGTCCGGATGAAGCTCGGTCTTGTGCACCTGGTGGGCTATGACAATCACATGCCGGCGGAACTTTCCGGAGGCATGCGGAAACGGGCGGGGCTGGCGCGGGCCATGGCCCTTGACCCCACGTTCCTCTTCTTCGACGAACCCTGGGCGGGCCTCGATCCCGTGACGGCCGCCGAGCTCGACATCCTCATCCGCAGCCTCAACGAGGGGACCGGCACGACGATGGTCTTCGTCACCCAGGAGCTGGCCTCCATCTTGAACCTCGGCGAGCGGGCCATCATGCTCCACAAGGACGCGAAAGGCATCATCGCGCGGGGAACGCCGGCAGAACTCCGGGAGAAGTCAACGGACCCCCGGGTGCTCAATTTTTTCAACCGTCAGGCGGATTAGCGCGGACTAGCAAGGAGAAGCACCAAGATGGTCAGACACGTATCAAGCCGGGCCCTCGGAATCTTCGTCACCGTCGGCGTCATCCTGGGGGTCGCAGCCATCATCTGGGTCGGGGCCTCGAAGTACTTCGAAAAAGGGGAGCGCTACGTCACCTACTTCAACGAGAGCGTCCAGGGCCTCCAACAGGACTCGGCCGTCAAGTACCGCGGAGTGGACGTGGGTCGCGTGGAGGTAATCCGGGTGGCTCCCGACAACCGGCTCATCGAGGTGGTCATGAAGATCCGGCTCAGGGACGAGGTGGAAAAAAATAGCGTCGCCTACCTGCGGGTGGTCGGGATCACGGGCATCGTCTTCATCGAGCTCGACCGGCGCGATCCCGGGGAGCCCGATCTGTCGCCCAGGATCGACTTCGCCTCGGAGTATCCGATCATCCCGTCGAAGCCGTCACAGCTCCGGCAGATCTTCTCGGGCATCGACGAGATCGTCGAGAAGATCAAGCAGGTCGACCTCGAGGGGCTCTCGAAGAGCATCACTCACTCGGCCAAGGCGGCGGAAGACCTCCTGGCCGGTCCCCGGACGCAGAAAGTGCTGGCAAACCTGGAGTCCATCTCCGTCAACCTCGATCAGACGATGGCCCGCGTCGAAAAGATCACCGCAGAGGGAAATCTCGAGGGGATTCTCGGCGAGACCCGGGCGGCCCTTGTCGAGGCCCGCTCGCTCATCGCCGTCACGCGCGACGAACTCAAGACCCTCCGGCTTGCCGACACGGCGGAAAAAACGAACCGGATTGTGGATACCCTTTCCAGGACGTCGCGCACGACGGCCCGGGATCTCCAGATCATGAGCGACAACATGAAGCGCTCCTCGGAGACTCTGGAGAGGCTCGTGGAGAGGCTGGAGTCCAACCCCTCGGATCTGATCTTCAGCAAGCCCCCCCCGGCGGGAAGAAGGGACTAGCAAAAGAGAGAAGGTTGGAACTTAAGTAGTTCGGATAAGCGGAGGAGTAATGAAGCGGATACTGTTTCTCTTGTCGGCAATACTCTTCGTCACAGGCTGCGGCGGGAGATCGACCTACGTGGTTCAGCAATACCTCCTGGACTACTCCCCGCCAGCGCTCGCGGGTCTTGCGAGGGCCAACGAGGTGCTTCGAGTGGAGTCCTTCTCCACGGCCCAGGCCTTCGCCAGCACAGCCATGCTCTACCGGAAGTCACCCTTGGAGCTGAGCTCATACAGCAGAGATCGCTGGCGCGTGATGCCGTGCGACATGGTGACGGATTTCCTGCTGAGGGACCTGCGCAACTCAGGCGCATTCACGGCCGTCCTCGCCTACGAGGATCCGGGCGGGGGCCGATATGTCGTGACAGGCACCGTCGTCGAGTTCCTGGAGGTGGACGGAAGCGACGGCCCCAGGGCCCGGCTTTCCATCGACACGACGCTCCTGGACTCAACGGAGCGCGAGATCATGAAGCGCTTCGTCTTCCAGAAGACTTACACTGTCGAGGAGCCCATGAAGGAAAAGTCTGCCCGGGCCCTTGCGGAATCCATGAGCGGAGCCATGAAGAAGTTCTCCGGGGAGTTGATGGCCGACATCCACCGGGGAATCAGCAACGTGAAGGATTCGAACTCGCCCTAGCGGATCTGGATGTTTTCATCAAAACGACCCATGCCACGGGGCCATGTTGCCGGAAATGGAACCCCGTCGCAGAAAAAATCGGGAAGAGGTGATGTCATGACGATCAAGGAAAAGGATTATTTCACTGCCCTTTACGAAGTGGCCCGGGTGATCAACGCCTCCCTGGAGCCATCGGAAGTTCTCGAAAAGATCGCCCACTGCGTAACCGAGGCGATGGACGTGAAGGCCTGCTCCATCCGCCTGCTCGATGCACGCGGAAAGCGTCTTCTCATGGGGGCATCCCAGGGGCTTTCGAAGGGTTATCTCCACAAAGGCCCTGTCTTGGTGAAGGAAAGCGGCATCGACAGAGGGGCTCTCGGGGGAAAGACGATCTGGATCCAGGACGCCCAGTCGGACAGGGATTTCCAGTACACAGCCGAAGCCAAAAAGGAGAAGATCCGATCCATCCTGGTGGTCCCGCTGGTTGTCGGGAAGAAGGCCATCGGGGTCCTTCGCGCCTACACGAAAGAGGAGAGGAAGTTCGAAAAGCAGGAAATCCGGTTCCTCGAGGCCGTGGCCAACCTGAGCGCCATTGCCCTGGACAACGCCCGTCTATACAACGCCCTCAAGACGAATTTCGAACTGCTCGTGGAGCACAAGTACAGGATTGATGACAATTGAAAGGCAGGCGTAAGGCTTAAGGCAAAGGGCCATAAAAACTCAGATTTCAGCCATATTCGGGAGAAGAAAATGACACGGATCGGAATCAACGGGTTCGGGCGGATCGGGCGACAGGTGCTCAAAGCGATGATCGAGAGGTACCCGAAGACGCTGCAGGTCGCGGCCGTCAACGATCTCTTCGACGTGGAGACCAACGCCCACCTCTTCAAGTATGACACCAACTACGGGCGCTTCCAGGGCACCGTCGCCGAGGGGAAAGACCAGTTCATCATCAACGGCCAGCCCATCCGGAGTTTCGCCTACCGAGACCCCGCACAGATCCCCTGGGACGATGAGGGCGTGGAGATCGTCATCGAGAGCACGGGCCTCTTCACCGACGCAGCAAAAGCCCAGGCCCACCTCCAGGCGGGGGCGAAAAAGGTCATCATCTCGGCCCCGGCCAAGGGCGAGGACATTACCGTCGTGATGGGTGTGAACCACGGCATCTACAACCCGAAGAAGCACAGCATCATCTCCAACGCCTCCTGCACGACCAACTGTCTGGCGCCCCCCGTGAGCGTCGTCCACGCCGCCTTCGGCATCGAGAAAGGCATGATGACGACGATTCACTCCTACACCAACGACCAGCGGATCCTGGATCTGCCCCACAAGGACCTCCGGCGCGCACGGGCGGCGGCCTGCAACATCATCCCCACGACGACGGGGGCGGCAAGGGCGCTCTCCCTCATCATCCCCGAGCTCGAGGGGCGCTTTGACGGCTACTCGCTCCGCGTCCCCACACCGACGGTCTCCGTGGCGGATTTCACCGCCGAGTTGAAAAAAACCGCCACGACGGAGGAACTCCGCGAGGCCCTCAAACAGGCGGCAAGAAAGTCGCTGCAGGGAATCATGGCCTGCGAGGAGGATCCCCTCGTGTCGATGGACTTCAAGGGCGATACGCACTCGTCCATCGTGGACATGGAGTTCACCCAGGTCTTCCGCGGCAACATGGCCAAGGTCGTGGCCTGGTACGACAACGAGTGGGGCTACTCCTGCCGGGTGGCGGACCTGGCGGACTATATCGCCGGTAAAGGACTGTGAAAGAAGGCTAAAGGCTAAAGGCCAAAGGCAAAAGGTTAAGAACGGATAAGAAATTGACCCATCAGCCAACCACAGCAGATGGAGAAAACCATGCCGAAGCTGATCCTTCCGCGTAAAATCCGCAAACGCGACGGCTCCGTCGTCCCCTTCGAAGAGGAAAAGATCCGCTACGCCGTCGAGCGGGCGGCCTTCGAGGTCCTCCAGGACCGCCTGAAGTCGATTACCGTTTCCGAGACGGTGACCGACACCGTCCTGGCCGATGTAGACCGCCTCTACCGGAAGACGGCCCCCGGCGTCGAGGCCATCCAGGACCTCGTCGAGCAGGGCCTCATGAAGGCGGGTTACGGCCCCATCGCCCGGGCCTATATCCTCTACCGCGAGCGCCGTGCGGAGATGCGCCAGGCCAAGGCGGCCCTGGGCCTCAAAGACGACCTCAAGTTCCCCATCAACGCCATGGAAGTCCTCAAGAAGCGCTACCTCATCAAGGACGACGAGCGCAACATCGTCGAAACGCCAGGCGAGCTTTTCCGCCGGGTGGCCCGCCACGTGGCCCGGGGGGAAAAGGGCTTCAAATCGGCCGTCTCGGCCACCGAGGCCGAAGAGACCTTCTATGACATGATGCGCGAGCTCACCTTCCTGCCCAACTCGCCCACCCTCATGAACGCGGGCACGGCGCTTGGTCAGCTCTCGGCCTGTTTTGTACTGCCCGTGGGGGACTCCATCGACGGGATCTTCGGGGCGCTTCATCACATGGCAAAGATCCATCAGTCCGGCGGCGGCACGGGTTTTAATTTTTCGCACCTGCGGCCCAAAGGGGCCCTCGTCAAGACAACCAAGGGCGAGGCCTCGGGACCCGTTTCCTTCATGAGCATCTTCGATGCAGCCACCGGGGTCATCGTCCAGGGGGGACGCCGCCGGGGGGCCAACATGGGGATTTTGCGCTGCGACCACCCGGACATCATGGACTTTATCGAGGCCAAGATCGACAAGGGTCGCTTTGCCAACTTCAACCTCTCCATCGCCGTGACGGACCGCTTCATGGATGCCGTGCGCCGCAACGGCAACTTCGACCTCGTGAACCCCCGGACGGGGAAGAAAGACCGCACGGTGAGGGCAAGGACAATCTTCGACCTGATTGTCTACGGGGCCTGGCGCACGGGAGACCCGGGCCTCATCTTCGTCGACGCGATCAACCGGCAGAACCCCACGCCGGCCCTGGGGCGCATCGAGGCTACAAACCCCTGCGGGGAGCTTCCGCTGCTGCCCTACGAGAGCTGCAACCTGGGCTCCGTGAACCTCGCCAGGATGGTGAAAGACGGCAAACCCGACTGGAAGCGTCTGGCCGAAACGATCCGCTGGGGGGTGCGCTTCCTCGACGACGTCATCGAGGTGAACAACTTCCCCATGCCCGAGATACAGCAAATCACGCGCGGAAACCGCAAGATCGGGCTGGGCGTCATGGGGTTTGCCGACATGCTCATCCGCCTGGGAATCCCATACAACTCGGCGGATGCGGAGCGCTTCGCCCGGAGGCTCATGGCCTTCATCCGCCGCGAGTCGCTGAAGGCCTCGGCGGCGCTTGCCGCCGAGCGGGGCGTCTTCCCGAATTACGGCAAATCGATCTTCGCGCGGAAGAATCTCCCCGTGCGCAACGCAACGGTGAACACCGTCGCCCCCACGGGGACGATCAGCATCATCGCCGGCTGTTCGAGCGGCATCGAGCCGCTCTTCGCCATCAGCTACGTGCGAAATGTCCTTTCGGGCACGCGGCTCTTCGAGATCAACCCGATCTTCGAGAAAGTCGCCCGGGCCCGGGGAATTTATAAGAGGGAGATCCTCGCCGAGATCGCCCGCTGGGGGAGCCTTCAGAAAATCAAAGGCATCCCGCGGGACATCAAGAGGGTCTTCGTGACGGCCTTCGACGTAGAGCCGGAGCAACACTTGAGAATTCAGGCCGCTTTCCAGGAACACTGCGACAACTCGGTGTCCAAGACGATCAACCTGCCCACGGAGTCGACCATCGACGAGGTGCGCAACATCTACCTTGCGGCCCACAAGCTCAAGTGCAAGGGGATCACCATCTACCGCTACGGGAGCCGGGCCGAGCAGGTCCTCTCCTTCCGGGGAGCCGATGGCGGCCCTGTGATCCTCGAGGAGGACCTCGTGGCGGCCGACTCGGAGTTTGCCGGCGGCTGCATGACAGGGACGTGCACCTTCTAATCTTCCCGAACCTTCCATCCCTGTGAGGGCAGTGGGCTCGGAGCGGGGCCTTCTAGCCTCATGATCCCGCGGCTCGGACACTTACCGGACATCCTTCTGTCGTTCCCGGAAGAAGGAGGAATGCGATCATGTTCAGCAATCTCTGTCGCAAGTGGATTGTCCTGTTCAGCGCATGGATGTTGGCTTCATTGCTCCCAGCGCCCGCGCTCGCCGGTCCGCCGTTTCAGACCGATGACCCCGACCCCGTCGAATACAAGCACTGGGAGATTTACCTCGCTTCGCAATTCAAGCACGACAAAGATGGGGATTCCGCCGCGCTGCCGCAAGTCGAGATCAACTACGGCATCTTCCCAAACACGCAGATCCATCTCATCGTCCCGCTTGCCTATGACAACCCGTCGGGCGAAAAGGCACATTACGGGCTTGGGGATATCGAGGTCGGTGTCAAATTTCGTTTCATCCAGGAGACGGAGTGGATCCCCATGGTGGGGATCTTCCCGCTGGTTGAGCTGCCGACCGGCAACCACGATGACGGGTTGGGAAACGGAAAGGCCCAGGTCTTCATCCCCTTGTGGCTCCAGAAGAGCTGGGGGCCCTGGACAAGTTACGGGGGCGGTGGCTACTGGATCAATCCCGGTGACGGGAACAAGAACTGGTGGTTTTTTGGATGGGAGGTGCAGCGCGAGATCTCAAAGGCCCTGACCCTCGGCGGCGAGCTGATCTACAGGACGGCCGATACGGACGACGGCGACAACAGCTTCGGGTTCAACGTCGGCGCCATCATCAACCTCACCGAAAATCATCATATCCTGTTCTCCGCAGGGAGCGACTTTTCGGGCCCGACCCGCTTTCAATGCTATCTCGGATACCAGTTCACTTTCGGCCCGTAGAAGAAAGGCCTGTCTCGTTTCTTTTAATCAAATTTTTCTTTTCATTGTCCTTTTGTGTTGATACATCTGCCTTCAACACAGCCGGCAAGGAGATGGGCATGCCATCCATGCGCTACTCCAGCGGCACATGAATGAGCTTCAAAATTCGGCATCGCGTCAAAAACGCAGGGGTGACCATGAAAGAAAGTCGAGTCGAGGCAGTTGTAAAAACGCACGCAGAAGGTTTCAGTTGCGCCCAGGCTCTTCTTGCGGTCTATGGGCCGGAGCTGGGCATGGACAGGGAGACGGCGCTGAAGATCGCCGGCGGGTTCGGAGGCGGCATGGGCCGCATGGCGGGAACCTGCGGGGCTGTGACGGGCGCCTTCATGGTCATCGGCCTGATCCACAGCATGACGAAGAAGGGCGACCTGCCGCAGAAGGAGCTTTCCTACGAGTACATCCGGAAGTTTGCCGAAACATTCAGGAAGCGAAACGGGTCCCTTGTATGCAGGGAGCTCATGGGTGTTGACGTGAGCACGCCGGAGGGGTTTGCCGAATCAAAAGCAAAGAACATCGCCCGAACCGTCTGTCCCAAGTACGTGCAGGATGCGGCGGAGATCCTCGAGGAGCTGCTGGCCGATTCCCTCGAGAAATGACGCCGCACAGGGGTCAAGGGCAGACTGGATCCCTCTGGAGCCGAACCATGAAGCAAAAAGAAACCCGTCAGCTCAGGGAGCTTTACTCGGTGGGGCCGGCCACGGTCCGCGATCTGAAGACCCTCGGGATTACCCGGGTGGAGCAGCTCGTCGGCAAGGATGCGCGGAAGCTCTATGATCGTCTGTGCAGACTGGCTGGGCAAAGCGCTGCGACCCCTGCATGATGGACGTCCTCTCGGCGGCGATCGCCCAGGCGCAGGACCCCGGACTGCCGAAAGAGAAGCGCAAGTGGTGGTACTGGAGTCGAATCCGGAAATCAGGCAAAGGATGAAAAAACTGCCATCGGCTCATTTCATGAAATCGCCTGCCGACACAACCTCCGCGTAGATCCCCTGCAGGGCGGCCATGAAGGCGCCGTGCACAGCCCACGCCGGGACGACCTCCCCCTTGAAGGTCAGGTTCCTCGTCGCACAGGCATCCTCGATGACGGTGCACTTGAACCCCAGATCGAAGGCCGCCCTCGTTGTGGCGTCGATGCACATCTGGGACATGGCGCCGCAGATGACGAGCTGCCCGATCTCCTCTTTTTTCAACAGCTCCAGAAGATTCGTGCCCCGGAAGCTGTTCGGGAAGTACTTGGTCACAACCGGTTCAGCCGGCAGGGGCTCGACGGCGGG
Source organism: uncultured delta proteobacterium (assembly GCA_963802225.1). GTDB lineage: Bacteria > Desulfobacterota > Syntrophia > Syntrophales > UBA2192 > UBA2192. The sequence goes on from CAWDHZ010000031.1 coordinate 99,114, forward strand.
ATGAATCTCGGCCCCGGGAGTATCAGGGATGAAGAACGTTGCGCCGGCCCGTTTCGAGAGATGCCGGACGTGAAAGACGGGTTCGGAACGCTCCCGGAAACCCTGTAGAAGTACGTTTGCCTTCCCGGCCGCCGCCTCCATCCCCACGAGCTGCATCGCCCCGCCCGTGAAGTAGTCGTTCTGGATATCTACCAGCAGTAGCGCCCTTTTCATGACCCTTTCCCCCTTTTCAGGCCTTCGCTCCCGACGCGGCCTCAATCCTCTTCAGATCGTCAAAGAGCCTTTGGTTCACCGGGGTCGCCACACCGTACCGCTTCCCCAGCTCGATCACCGTCCCGGCAAACATCTCCACCTCGGTCTTGCGGCCGGCCTCGACATCCTGGAACATGGAGGTCTTTCCCTCCGGGTTCAGGCCATCGAGGACCTTGTACCACTCCCCGATATCCTTTTCGCCCAGATCCAACTTGATCGCCCCGGCGATCGCGATGACTTCCCGCATGGCCGAATCCATGAGATCCCGGGCCTCGGAAGAAGACCGCAGGGCGCCGTAGTTCGCCCTCAGGACGGCCGAGGTCTGATTGGCTCCCACATTGACCATGTACTTGAACCAGAGGCTGCGGATCATGTCCGGCGGGATCACATGGGCAATCCCCGCCCTGTCGAAGAGTTCATGAATGCGCCGGACCCGGTCCGTCATGTCGGCGTTCTTTGCCTCACCGAAGAAGATCCGTCCCTGGTTCGTGTAGTTGACGCTGTTTCCATCCCGTACGGCGTCGATACCCAGCGTCAGGCCGTAGACAACCTTGTCCATCCCGTAAACCGCGCCGATGCGCTCCTCGCTGTCGATGCCGTTCATGACGGACAGGATCGTCGTCCCCGGCCCAATCGGCCTTCTTCATCTCGCCGATGGCCTGGTCGAGATGATGGTGCTTGACCGCCACGATCAGCAGGTCCGCAGGCGATGCCTCTTCGGGGCTCACCACGGCGATCGTGTAGGGTTTGCCGTTGACGACCACGCCTTCGCGCTTCAGCTTCTCGTAGCGCGTGCCGCTCGCGATGAAGCAAACGCATCGGGGGTCCATTTCGTAGAGGATGCTTCCGTAGGCCGCCCCGAGGGCCCCGGCACCGATGATGGCGACTTTTTCGATGGATAGTTTCATGTGCGCGTCACCCTGAATAAACCTTCGCCCTTCCGTCCGATCGTGCCCGTGGACGGACGGGCGAAGCCGGCAGATCTTATTTTTTGGCTTTCTTTTTCGCTTTGGGCCGGGCCTTCCCTTTCATTTTTGCAGCGAACTTCTCCAGCTCGGTTTCGAGATAGATCGCCTTTTTCAGCTCGGCGAAGAGGATCTTGTTCTTCGGCCGGTCTTTGATCTTGTGAATGTCGATGTAGCGGATGATCCCGAACTTGTCGAGAACGAAAATCGCCCGCTCCGAAAATCCTTCCTTCCTCCTCACTCCGTACTTCTTCGCGACGGAGGCCTGCGGGGAGAAATCGCTCAGCAGCGGGAAGGAGATCCCGCCGAGGCTTTCAGCCCACGCTTTCAGGCAGGGGACATGGTCGACGCTGATGCCCAGGACCTGGGCATTGAGCTTCTCGAACTTGGCCATTTCGGCTTCGTACGAGGGAAGCTGGTTCGTTCAGACCGGTGTCCAGGCCAGAGGGAAAAACGCGATGACGACGGGGCCCTTGCCGAGGCACTTTTTCAGAGTCACCTTTTTTTCGAGGTGGCTCGGCAGGGTAAAGTTGGGGGCTTTCTGCCCGACCTTCAGCTTCATGCACATCCTCCTTTTTATGGAATGGGGTCGTTGCATGCCGGGTTTGCATGCTTTCTCAGATGAATCTTATTTTATCACGGTTTTCAGAAAGGCGGAATGAGTTTCTAGCTTCTAATCCAGGCTGTTTATAAATGTCTGGATGCAAGGCCCCCGAAATCCTGAGGACTGAGGCGTACTGGTGCGTACGCCGCAGGGACGAGGGATGAGGGAAACGCAGCAGACGGGCGTTTATAAACAGTCTGCTAGCTGTTCTTCAGGCGCCGATAACCCCAGCAGTTGGCGAAGAAGAACCAGGCAAGCGGCCCCCCCTCGTGAAGGAGCCGTCGGGCGAGCCGTTTGACGCTGCGATCCTGTCTGCCCACCTTCACGTCGGCAAGATAGACGGCCAGCACTCCTCTCAGGAGCATGCGATGGAATCTGGGGTTGGGCAGTTGGCCGAGTTCCCGATCCGACACCCGAAAGAAATGGATGAACCGCTCCATCATCTCGCTTTCGCTCCGGTAATGGTCGCAGAAATTGAGCTCCCCGGCCAGATGATCTTCTTCCCGGTCCACGTAGTAGTCGAGCAGGATGTGAAGCCCCTGGACCCAGGGGAAGTAGGCCTCTTTCATTCGGCCGAGGACCTCGTCGGAAAGATCGTTTCCCCAACTCTGCGAGACGAGGGAAAAAACGCCCAGCGTGGATCCGGAGGCGGCGGCAAACTCCTGCCATTGCAAATCCGGAAACCGTTCGCGGTAGCCGGCAAACCAGGCCTCGAGCCGGGGCCTGACCTCCTCGGCCCTCACGTGCTTGTGGACCTGCAGCTCACTGTAGTAGCCGGCAAGCTCCATGAGAAAGGGTGCGATCCGTTCACGGGCGGGATGGTCCTTGAGAACATTCTGGCAGGTCCGGACGAGAGCAGGCAGGTAACCCCCATCGTCTTTTTCCTGCCGGCAGTGGTAATAATCGCCGGGCTTGACCCCGGGGGTCAGGGCGTCCGCCAAGGCCGTGTGCAGGATCCGGAAATCCTCCGGGTCGCGCGAGGTGCCGCGGTCGCAGAGATTGTCCAGGTAGTCGCTGATCGTCTGGTAGGCAATAATGAATCGCATCGTTTCGCGGGCATGTTCCCCCGCGAGCAGTGTGTAGATCCCGCCGCCTTCGCAGTGGAAGGTCTTGGCTTCGATGCTCATGAGGGCCTGGCGGCGCAGCTCGGGGTCGGGGATCTTGCTTGCCTTTTCCTTCCAGCCACCGAGAAAGCGGTTCACGGTTGGCAGGACCCGCGTCATGGCTATATGTGTCAACGATACGAAATTCCCGGGAACGCCCATCAATGCCTCCGACGGCACTCTTAACACAGGCGCGCGTCCAACACAAGAATGACGGGGCCCTGCCCGATGGAACAAAAGGACGAAGCGACGGACGACCCGGAGACGTTTTTCCGGGAGATCTCCGCCTTATTCTCATAGCCCCCGCGCGGGCAGAAGATCCCCCTGGATCATTTTTTCGTGGATGCGTGTCGGAAGGAAGGGCGCGTGCTGCCTCAGGGCAGCTGCGTGTAGCAGACCTGGTTCTTCCCGGCGGACTTGGCCGCGTAGAGGTTTCCGTCGGTTCGGCGCAGGAAGTCCATCATGTCCTCGTTGCTGGCGTGCTGAGCCACCCCGATGCTGACGGTGACCTGGATGCCGATATCGGGCCGCGGTTTGAAGACCTCGTTTTTGAGCGCGACCCTCACGCGCTCGGCCGTTACCACACCCTGCTCACCCCCCGTGGCGGGCAGGATGACGGCGAACTCCTCGCCCCCGTAGCGGCAGGCCGCGTCGGTCTGGCGCAGGCACTCCTTGATGATCTCGGCAAACCTCACCAGGACCCTGTCACCCTCGAGATGGCCGTAGGTGTCATTGTACTTCTTGAAATCGTCGATGTCGAGCATCAGCACGGTGAGCGGGTGGTCATAGCGGTTGGATCGTTCGATCTCACCGTGGAGCACCGCATAGAACTGCCGCGAGTTGAAAAGCTTTGTGAGGCCGTCGGTGATGCTCAGCTCCTGGTAGCGCTGCTCGCTATCCCGGAGCTGGTCCATGGCATGGTTGCGCTCCCGAAGTAAGGCCTTTTCCCGCAGCACGCGCCGGATCCTCATGCAGAGCTCCGCGATGCTCACGGGCTTGAGCATGAAGTCGCTTGCACCCATCGAGATGATCTCCTCGTAGGTGAAATCCTCGGTGAACCCTGTCATCACGATGACATCGATGTCATGACTTTTCTTGATGTGCGTCGTGAGCTCGAGGCCGTTCATCTCCGGCATCTTGATATCTGTGAGAACCACGTCGACGGGGTTTGTCGCCAGGCACTCCAAGGCCTCCCGGCCATTGCCCGCCGTGAGACACTCGTAGCCGGACAAGACCATGGCCTCCTTGAGCATGTCCCGAATCTCCTCTTTGTCTTCGACAATGAGAATGCGGGTCAGAGGACTCGTTTTCCCGTTTTTTTCCATGATTTCTGTTCGCTGACGTCTCCTGAATTTATGGCGACTGACTCAGGATCGAGATGCATGAACCGTACCCGGCTCGCAGCACCGATGACCGCGGCCGAATCCCGCTTCCGCCTCACAACCGGACAAGGTCATAGCCCCTGCGGCCGAGCCCGATGGACTCAGCATAGCCAAGGATGTGGCTCCCGTCGATCCGGGTTGCTTTTTTGAAGATATCGACATTGCCGTGCTGCGCCTTGACGAGGTCGAAAGCCGCCTGCTCGCAGGCCACTGGGTCCACGGATGCGACGATTCCCACGTCGTGTCCGATCAGTTCGCTGTCTGCCATGCAGTCGCAGTCCTTTGCGATGTTGTTGATGAAGGTCACGCAGACGCAGGGCTTGCCGCTCAAGGCCCCCAGGGCATATTCGGACGTCCGTTCCATCACGGCGCTCGAGGCCAGGGCCATCCAGGGGACCTCGACGGCATCGAACTCGCAGACGGCGATGCAGGTGGCGCACCCCTCGCAGAGGTCGGGATCGATGGAAGCCTGGTCTTCCCCGAGCAGGATCGCATCGGCGGGGCACACCTCGGAGCATTTCCCGCACATCGTGCAGTTGTCATTGATCGAGGGCTTCACGGCGGCGTGCATCGCGAGCTTCCCCGCCCGGGACCCGCATCCCATGCCCAGGTTCTTGATGGAACCTCCGAAGCCGAATAGGATGTGGCCCTTGAAGTGAGAGACGACGACGAGGGCCCGGGCCTCGGCGATATGTCGGGCGATCCGGACTTTCGGGAAGATCTTTCCGGCGATGGCGATCTGCGTTTCCTCTTCGCCCCGCTCGCCGTCTGCAATGACAACGGGAACCCCCAAGGTGCCGAAGCCGTGCTTCCGGGCGATTTCCATGTGATCCGTCGCGTTATGCCGCAGGCCCCGATAGAGGGCATTGGCGTCCGTGAGGAAGTGATTGGAATTGTGCCCGGCAAGCGTTGAGAGGATGGGCCTGAGATTCGCCGGGGAGACGAACCGCGTGTTCCCCTGCTCTCCGAAATGAAGCTTGACGGCGACGCGGTCCTTTTTCCCGATCCGCCCTCCCGTGTCGGCCATGGCCCGCTCAAAGAGCCCGCTGATTGTATCTGCGCTGAATTTCTCGGAAAAATAAACGGCGGCGGCCATCGCACACTCCCCGGCAGAGAAATTTTCCCAACCATACCGGAAAAAATGACATTTGCCAAGGGGATCCTGACGGTATTTCCTTTACAAAACGGGGTCTTTTCATTATATTTAGCGCAGGCGACGGGCTCCCGTTAACGGTTGCCGTCCATTTCTCAAGGGGAGGGGAAAGAAGATGTCTCAGATCCAGCCCGAGGGCGAGGAGATCAGAAAGGCCATAAAGTGGATCTCCGATAACCTGAACGAAGGAAAAAAGAAGAGCAAGCTCATCGAGGAAGCGGCCATCAAGTTTGATCTGTCGCCGGCACAGACGGACTTCCTCATGAACTTTTTCTCGAAATAGCAAGAATAAAGGCGGGCGTTGGTACCGCTTTACGGGGATCTCATGAGGATAGACGGAACAACATGGACGGGAAACCCGGATTGGCGAGTTCCTTCCCAGGGCAATCCCCTGGCAGGCATGCTCATCCCGGTGGGCCCCGGCGAAGGCCGCAAGGGGCACGCCCCGCCTTTGCCGCACGCTGCCGCCGATGAGTTTATTGTCGTCCATGACCGTGTGCATGGAGAGGTCGTTATCGACCTTTACTGTGCCGCCACCCGATTCGATGAGCCGCCCACCTACCGGCTGACGGGGGAGGGCAGCGTCGAGGTCGGCAAGAAGCCCCGCAAAGGGGGCATCGTCGACCTTCTCGCCTGATCCGCCGGAACCCGGAGCGGAGGCCGGCAACACAACGACCCTGCAGACGTTCAAGGTTTCGCGGGAAGAGGGACACTTTTTTCGGCTCCTCATCCTGCAGCTTCAGTCTCGGTCCCTGGTCCGCGAAAAATCCTCCACCGACCGTTCAACCGCCAGCAAACCATTTTCAGGAGGGATCAATTCCATGTACGCCTTTGCCGACAAGCTGCTTGAAGTATCGGAGCGACACGCCGACGAGATCGCCGCCCAGTGGTGCAAGGCCGTCAAGTCAAACCCGCACACACCGTGGTTTCAAGCCCAGAAATCCGAGACCTGCAACCTCTTCGCCATCGATTTCTACAAGAACTTTCGGAATGTATACTTCGACGAGAAGCCCTACAAGAAACTGGAGAAATATTTCACAGCTTACGCCGAAGAGAGCTTCCGAACGGGCGTCCCGCTTGAGGAAGCCATCTACGCCCTCATCATGATGAGACGCCAGCTCTGGCTCTTTGCGGACTTCCAGGCGCTCTTTGTCACCGCCATGGACCAGCACCGTGCCGTGGAGACCATCACCCGGACGATCCGCGTCTTCGATCAGGGCATCTTCGTAATCATCAAGCGCTACAGGGAACTGGAGAAGTCCAAGAAGTAGCAAAGCTCCGCAAGCCATTGAAAAGCCCCGCAGGCTTGTGCCTTCGGGGCTTTTTTGCGCACGCTGGATCATTCCTCGGGATATGTGAGACGGGCCTGCTGGAATGATGGAATGTTGGAATGCGGGGGCAAGAATTTTTCATTCCCACTGTTCCATCATTCCACTATTCCAATACTCCGGGACTGGCATCACTTATACGGCGACGGCGTCCCCGTGGGCGCCTGCAGAAGGAGTTGATGCTCCTCCGAGCGCGATTCGCCCGCGCTCGTGACATAGATGGCAGGCTGGCCGACGACGGGGCAGTGCTTCTCGCAGGCCCCGCAGCCGATGCACATCGTGAGATCCACGCGGGGCTGCTGCAGGCGGACGGGTTTGCCTTCGCGGTCCCGCACCGTAACCTCTTCGAGCCAGATTGCTTTTTTCGGCGTCGGGCAGGTCTCCTCGCAGACGATGCAGGGGGTGGCGTGGGCCAGCGGCAGGCAGCGGCCCTTGTCGATTGCGGCGTGCCCCAGCCGCACCTGCTGCTTTTCCTCCAGGGGCATCCGCCTGATGGCCCCCGTGGGGCAGACCTGACCGCAGAGGGTGCAGCGGAACTCGCAGTATCCGATCCTCGGCACCAGCACCGGCGTCCAGAGCCCCTCGAGACCCGCCTCGAGGAGTGTCGGCTGCAGCCCGCCCGTAATGCACACCTTCATGCACTCCCCGCAGCGCACACAGCTCTGGAGGAATTTATTTTCCTCGAGCGCCCCGGGCGGCCGGATGAGCTTTGCGTCGGACATGCGGGGCCTGGCAAGCGGCGAGATCCGCAGAAGCGGCACGGCGAAGGCGCCCGATAAAAACGAGGCCACCACGTTTCTGCGCCCCAGGTCGAGGCCCCCCGTGGGGTGCCCTTTGAGCAGGCCGAAGCTCACGGCGTTTTTCGGGCAGACGTCATCGCAGTTGTTGCAGACGAGGCACTCCGAGGCCCGCCACTTTTCCTTGCCGGCGGGCATCGCATCGGCCTGGCACACCCCGACACAGGCCCCGCAGGAGTCACACTCTTCGCTCACGCTCCGGCGCAGGATCGAATGGCGCGACAGCAGCCCCAACAGCGCCCCCAGCGGGCAGAGGAACCGGCACCAGAAACGCCTCTGCACAAGATTGAGCCCCAGGATGGCCAGAAAGAGAAGTCCGATGAAGGTCCCCTGCGCAAACCAGGGCTGCTGGAAGGGCAGGAGCGTTTTTTTCAGTACGTCGTAGACGGCCTCCGACGCGGGGGTGACGAGGGGGAGGTTCAGCCGGTAGATCCCGTCGAAAAGGGACGTGGCGGCGTAGCTCAGGGCCGGGTAGATGGCCAGTGAAAAGGACCGGATGGTCAACGAAATGGGGTCCAGGACCCCGGCCAGCTGCACGCCGAAGAGCGACGAGGCAAGAACGAAAACGAGGATGAAGTACTTGAGCCGGAACCAGCCGGGGCCTGGCGGCTTGAGCCGCTTCTTCCGGAGGCTTCCGGCGAGATTGTTCAGCGTGCCCAGGGGGCAGACCCAGCCGCAGAAAAAGCGACCCAGCAAAACGGTGAGCCCCACGAGGATGAGCGACAGCCAGAAAAGCCCCTCCACGGTGTGGGAGGCCAGAAACGTCGTCAGGAAAATCAGGGGGTCGAAATCGAGGAAGAGCTTGACGGGCCAGCCCAACTCGTCGGTCCCCTTCGACTCCGTCTGAATGAAAAGAAAGAGGAAGAGGGCAAGAAATAGGCCCTGAGAAATGCGTCGTGCAAGCGTCAACGTCAAATCAGGCACTGATCCTTTTAATCTGAAGTTTCGAGAGGTCCATGACCCCGAGTCCCGCCTTGGCGGCAAGCTTCACATAACCGAGATCGCTCCCTTTCATCCCGAACAGGGTGGCCCCGAAGGAGTCGACGGCCACCTGGTCCGTGCCCACAACCACCGTGTCGAGACGCTTCACGTCGTCGAGATCGCCGCCCGTGGGGCCGTTTGCCGTCAGGATCCGGACGGCGTCCAGCACGGTGAGCGTCGGCTTGATCACCCGGATAAGGTCCACGAGACTCTCGTCGAGGCGCTGGTGGACGCGGAACCTCACGCCCCCCATGATACCCATCCAGTTTTTCATGGCCAGGGTGAGCACGGAAAGGCTGTGGGTCTTGGCGATGGGGACGTTGATGACCTTGTCGGCCTCGAAGATTTCGCTGTAGAGGGGCCAGGACTTCAGGACCGTGCCGTTGAGTTTGACATCCCGGTACTTGCGGCTGTCCATGTAGACCATCTCGGCCCCGGCGGCGGCAGCCGCATCGGCAATCCCGCTCTGTTTGTAGCAGCGCCTTGCATCGCTTACGGTGTTGTCGAAGATCCTGACCTTTTTCGCCCCAGCCTCGTAGCAGAGCTTCGCCAGGGCGCCCACGACGTCGGGGTTGGTGGTGGCGGCGTACTGGGGGGTGCGGTCCCAGCCGATGTTGGGCTTCAGGATTACGACATCGCCCTTGGCGATGAAGCGCTTCATCCCCCCCATGGCATCCAGGGCCGCCCGCACGACCTGCGGGGTCGAGGCGCCCTTGGCCACGACGAGATCGGGCCCCTGGGCCGCCTGCGCCATACGGCCGAGGGTGCAGAGGCCTCCGGGGAGCGCCAGCCCCGCCGAGGACACTGCCGTCCACTTCAGAAAGTCACGCCTCTTCATGCGACACCCCTGCAATTTATTTGCTCGAAAATACCATGATCGGCGGGCCCAGGTAAATCAAAAAGGAGATTCCGCTTTTCAAGGGTGATTCGTCTATGGTAGTTTTTGGACCACGCCCCTGTTTGCTTGGTAATTTGTAAAGATACATATGGAGTGCTGCCTTGATTTCTGATCTTCCGATCTTCTTCACTTCCGATCTTCGAGGTCGTTGAACCATGGGACACATCCACAACCCTGACAAGGAATACCGCCTCCTCCAGCAGCGTCTCGACCGCAACGTGACCGGTGCGCCCGACTCGCCCCATTTCATGGAGATCCTGAAAATTCTCTTCTCGCCCGAGGACGCCAACATCGCCCGGCAGATCCCAACGCGCTTCACCACCGTGGGACGGCTCGCGAAGAAGCTGGGCATGGAGCCCGCAGCCCTCGATGGCTGGATCACCGAGATGGCCCATCGGGGGCTCGTCATCGACATCGGCAGAGGCGGGCGCCGTTACGTGTCGCTTGCACCCGTCGTCATCGGGTTCTTCGAGTACACCTTCATGCGCGCCGACGACAAGCTCCCCCTGAAGGAGCTGGCGAGACTCTTCGATGCCTACATGCACGGCGATGACCGCTTCGCCCGCTCCGTCTTTGGGGCCGACACCCAGATCGGCCGCTCGCTCGTGCGCGAGGAGGCCCTGCCGGAGGGGGACCACACGGAGATCCTGGACTGGGAGCGGGCCAGCTGGCTCATCGAATCGGCCTCGTCGATATCGGTTTCGCTCTGCGCCTGCCGGCACAAGGCCTCCCACCTCGGGAAAGCCTGTGACAGGCCCATGGAGAACTGCATCGCCCTCAACATGGGGGCAGAGATCCTCGTGAAAAACGGTTTTGCCCGGCCCGTTTCGACGTCGGAGGCGCTAAAGATCCTCGAGCAGTGCAAGGAGCTGGGGCTTGCCCAGACGGGGGACAATGTCCGGAAAAACGCCGCCTACATCTGCAACTGCTGCGGCTGCTGCTGCGAGATGATGAAGGCCATCCGGGTCATGGGTCAGCGCAACGCCATCGTCACGTCGAACTGGACCGTCGAGATCGACGAGTCAAAATGCAAGGGCTGCGGCAAGTGCGCCAAACTCTGCCCCGTCGAGCTGATCGACATGGTCCCCGTTGCGACAGAGGGCGGGAAAAAGCCCGTGAAGAAGGCCCGTCACCAGGAGGAGCTCTGCCTGGGCTGCGGCGTGTGCTACACGGGATGCAAGACCGGGGCGATCCGGATGAAACCCCGGCCCAAGAGGGTGTTCACGCCGGAGACGACCTTCGACAAGATCATCGCCATGGCCATCGAGCGCGGCAAGCTCGCCAGCCTCGTCTTCGAAGGCCACGAGCAGTGGGGCTGGCGCACCTTCGGGCGCATTGCGGCCGCCCTGGAGAAAACCCCGCCGGCACGGGCCATCATGGCCATCGAACCTCTGCGCTCGGCCTTCTTCGAGGCCGTGGTGCGAAAGGCAAAGCCCCCCGCCTGATATCGGGTATCCCGTCAACTCCGTAACTGTGTCCCATCAACCCGCAAAGGAGGTGTCCCATGATGACTCGGCGATTTACCGTTGGGCTTCTTCTGATCGCGCTGCTGATGATCCCGCTGACGATCCAGGCAGCCGGTCAGCAGGATCCCCTGATCGGCAAGCAGACCGTCAATTTCACCCTTTCCTCAACGGAGGACCGGGCGATCAACTACGGACCGGAATACTACGACAAGGCCTTCCTGATCGTCACGTTCTTCCCGGCGGCCTACACCCCCACCTGAACGGGTGAGATGCAGGGACACCAGGCAAACCTGGAAGCCTACGGGTCCCTCAACGCCCAGGTCGTGGGCGTCAGCCGTGACGATGTACAGACTCTCCAATACTGGAAAAAACATTTAAGGCTGTCTTTTCCCCTGCTGTCGAACATCTCCGGTTACCTGGGAAGCTCCTTTGGCGTTGTGAAGGAGGGAAAGTTCCCCTTTGAGCGGCGAACCGTCATTATCGACAAAAAGGCCACCATCCGCTACGTGCGGGACGGGTCGCCCGACTATGAAGAGATCCTCAGAGCGCTGAAAGATCTCAACAGGGGCAAATAGATTTGAGTGGATTTTGACACCCGGAACGATTAAAATAAGCAAAATTGAAAAGGAGGTTCGCCCATGAGATCAAGATCGCTTCTCCTGGTGCTGTTCACGATTGTGCTTGTCATCCTGATCGGCGCCTCAACCGCCATGGCAAAGGAGCGGGTCGTCCAGGTCATGCTGCCTAACTGCGAGTGACCCTTCACCCGGGACAGGGTCAGTTGGACCCTCACAAACGTTGCAAAGGCCGGAAAGTCGGAGGTCAATGAATTCACCCACATGGCAATCATCACCTTCGATGACGAGGTAACCAGTGTCGAAAAGATCGTCGATGCTCTCGAAAAGGCGGGGTTTCCCCTCAGCGGGCCGCCGGTCATGCTGAAGTAATTTGAAGAACTCGCCGGGGCGGGGGTTGCGAAAAGGCCTTCGCCCCGGGACCCTCTTTACGCCTTCGTAAATTCTTCTTGCAGGCATGCATCCCATGGAAGGCTCTACTCGAGAACGATTCCTCCACGCCCTGGTGCAGTACCAGGAAAAATTCGGCCAGGAGAAGGCCTCGGCCATCCAGGAAAAATTCTGGCAGAGCAGGGAACAAATCGAGGCGGACAGCGCATCCGAGATCGAATGGTTCCCTTCCTGGAAGAAAAACCAGATCCTCGAGGACCTGCTTGCAAAGACTTACCTGGACCTCATCGCCGAGATGGAGCGCGAGGGCCTTTCCTGAGGACTGCGAACCTGTCGTCGCCGGTGAATGACCCATTCCCGGGCAGCCAAATCCCAGCACCCATTACCGTTCGCAGGCCCCTGCAGGCCCGCGGGAGGGCATCATGGAATTCACTGTACTGATCGGCGGGGAAGCCGGGCAGGGGATGTTTTCCGTCGAGATGGAGCTCTCGGAGCTTCTCTCCAGGCTCGGCTATCATTTCTTCGCCACGAAGAACTACATGTCGCGCATCCGGGGCGGCCACAACTTCCACATGGTCCGCGTGGCTGATAGGCCTGTGCACGCCCTGAGCGGCAGGCCCTGGGACATGATCATCGCCATGGACGACGGCGAGACGGAACGAAGGCACCGGCCTTCCCTGGGGAAGGTCGGCGTCTTCATCGGCGCCGACCGGGTCGGGCAGATCGAGGCGGAGGCAAAGGGTTCTTTCCAGGATGTTACAGCCACGAGCACCATCCTCGTCGGCCTCATCCTCGCTTTCATCGGTGCGGATCCCGCAACGGCACAGAGCGCGGCCGATGAACCGGCTCGCAGCGCCCTGGCGAAAGGCCGGGATTTTGCCGCCCGCTGGGAGCTTGCGGGTCGCGTGGTCATTGCCCCGAAGGCGGGCGATCACTGCAAGCTCGACGGGAACCAGGCCCTCGCCCTGGGGGCTCTTCTGGGCGGCTGCCAGTTCATGGCCGGCTACCCCATGACACCCGCCACGTCGATCATGCATTACTTTGCCACCGTCGCGGCGGAGATTCCCGTGCATTTCGAGCAGGCCGAAGACGAGATCGCGGCCCTGAACATGGCCCTCGGGGCCTCCTACGCAGGACTGCGTTCCATGGTGGCCACCTCGGGCGGGGGATTTGCCCTCATGACGGAGGCCGTCTCGCTTGCCGGCATGACGGAGACGCCGATCGTCATCATCGATGGCCAGCGGCCGGGACCGGCAACGGGACTGCCCACGAGGACCGAGCAGGGGGACCTGAATTTCGTCCTTCACGCGGGCCACGGCGAGTTCCCCAGGGTGATCTTCGCCCCGGGATCCATCGAAGGGGCCATCGCGCTGGCACGGAAAAGCTTTGATCTGGCCGACCGCTGGCAGGTTCCCGTCTTCATCCTGACGGACCAGTACCTCGCCGACTCCGTCCAGGTCATGGAGGGGCGTGTCCCCACCAAAATGCTGCGAAGGGATTACCCCGTCTTCGAGGCCGGATACAGGCGCTATGCGATTACGGCCGACGGGGTCTCGCCCCTGACCTACCCCGGTCTTTCGGAGGCACGGGTCGAGGTCGACTCCGACGAGCACACCGAGGACGGAAAAATCACGGAAGATCTCGATCTGAGGGTCCGGATGGTCGAAAAGCGACTCCGGAAAATGGAAGGAATCAGACAGGAAGCCCTCATCCCGACCCGCTTCGGGGATCGAAAGGCCACAACGGTTCTCATCTCGTGGGGTTCGAACCAGCACATCGTCAATGAAGCTATCGAGGCCCTGCAGGCCGAAGGGATAGCGTTGGCGGCCCTGCATTTCAGCCAAGTCTACCCCCTGACACCGAAAATGGCGAGAGGACTTTCACGCAAGCGCCTGATCTGCATCGAGAACAACGCGACAGGTCAATTCGCTCAGTTGCTCAAAAGCGAGCTGGGCCTGAAGGTGGACCACCTCGTCCTCAAGTACAACGGCGAGTGCTTCACCGTCGCGGAACTGGTCGAGCGGATCAGGAAGATTGTTGGTTGAGAAAGGAAGAAATCAACCTCACCTCAATCCTCTCCCCTCAAGGGAGAGGAAGCCTGAGAGGAAAAAATCTATGTTAAAGCAGGACATCGCCTGGTGCCCGGGCTGCGGGGATTTCCCCATCCGAGCCACCCTGGAAAAAGTCTTGAAGGAGCTGCCGATCCCGGGAAAGGACATCGTCCTCACTTCGGGCATCGGCCAGGCGGCCAAGATGCCCCAATACCTGCCGTACAGCTATTTCAACGGCCTCCACGGACGGTCGCTGCCGCTCGCCGTGGGTATCAAGCTTGCGCGCCCGGAGCTGACCGTGATCGCCGTCTCCGGCGACGGGTGCCAGTATGGAGAGGGGGGAAACCACTTCATCCACACGATACGGCGCCGCCTCGACATCACGATCCTCGCCTGCGACAATAAGGTCTACGCCCTCACGAAAGGGCAGAGCTCCCCCACGACAGACCAGGAGAGGGAAAACGCCCTGGACCCCCGGGGAAACCTCAACACCCCGTTCAATCCACTGGCCGTGGCTCTCATCGTCGGCAGCCCCTTCGTTGCGCGGACCTTTGCCGGCGACCCCCAGCACATGGAGCAGGTCTTCCGCGAGGCGATCCTCTTCAAGGGAACCTCCGTCGTCGATATCCTGCAGCCCTGCGTGAGCTTCAACAAGGTGAACACCTACCCGTGGTACCGCGAAAGAGTCTACAGGGTGGAGGAACCGCTGAGAGACCGGCTCGAAGCCATACGGACGGCAGAGACCTGGGGCGATCGGATTCCCATCGGAATCTTCTGGCGCGATGAAGGCTACCACTGCCGGGAGGGCAAGGAAATGTTCCGCAAACCCGTCACGGATGATGCCGTGGCGCGGCTCCTGAACACTAAATGCATCATGATGCGTTAGGGGAATGTGGGGGGTGATGGGCAGGGAATAGTCAAATTTCCGGCAATTTGACCGTCAGAAGTGACGGAATTCCGTCACAGTCCTCCGAGCACGCGCCAGTAGTTTTCGTCTTTTTCCGGCTCGACTTTTTTCTTTTTCTCTTTCTTTTTCATGGAGAGAAAGACGATGATAAACACGATCAGCCACGGCTGCTTTTGCGAACCCTTCATCAGCCGACGGACCAGACCTTTTTCTATATTCTCCAGAAGCCCCACGAGTACCGCCGTTGCCGTCTTTTGCCCTGCGCACATTGTGCGCTAGAGTACTTATATCTGACAAAATCCGGAGCTTGTAAAGACAAAAGGGCGGGGGAAATAAAAAGGGGCTAAAAAAAAAGATTGGGTGCCAGGTGAAGGAGGGGAAACTGGCACCCAGAGAGAGATAAATGGGGTTTCAAGTTATCGGATTCGCCTTATACAGTATGCAACAAGTGTGACAACTTGTGCATGCGCGAGAATAATTCTTGAAATTTTCGCAAATGGCCCGTTCAGGTGGCGGGGGCGGGGGATGGTTTTTTCCGAACAATCAAGAAAGGAAGAACGATAAGTCCCGACAGATACTTGATAATCGCCTGCCCGATGATGGCAGGCCAGACGGGCCCAAAGGCAAGCAGGACAAAGACAAGAGAGTCGACGGGGCAGGAGACGAGGTTGGACCAGATGATCCTGGAAACAAAGGAACGCTTGAGAATTTTAAAGAAAAACCAGTCGAGGCTCTCTGATACGAAGAAGGCCATCATCGAGGCTAACGCTATGTCCATATTGAAGAAGAGCGTTATGACCGAAGCTGCGATCATCCAGCCCCAGGTCGCCCAGTCGCCCCAGTAACGCTGCACAAAATCCCGAAAGGAAAAGGTAAGCCCTATCCAGACCACCCCCGCCGGAAAAGTGAGTCCGGCGACGGTCACGATGCCGAACCAGATGACGAAGGCATTGCCCAGAAGAATGCTGAGGAGGTAAAGAAGACCCCAGATCCACTTTCTCATGTGCCGCTCCTACATTTATTGTAGGGTTTTCTCCAAAAGGACGGCCCTTTATTCCATAAATCACCCCCCGATTCAAGGGTTTTCGCCTTGACGCTGTTGAGATGAGTTGTTAGGGTTTGAAGCGGATGACATTCTCCGGCCCTGATCTCAGAAGGATTACCGTCACTGCCGCCGTCCTCGAAAAGGACGGCAGGATTCTCATCGCCCGCCGCAAACACGTGGACCGCCTGGCGGGAAAATGGGAATTCCCCGGCGGGAAAATCGAAAAGGGCGAAACCCCCGAGGCCTGTCTCCGGAGGGAGTTGCAGGAGGAGTTAGGCATTGACGTCGTCGTGGGCGGCTTTGTCGGCCGCAGCTGTCATCGTTATCCCCACGGGGAGATCGAGTTGCTGGCCTACCGGGTCATCCATCTCTCCGGGGATTTTCAACTCCATGATCACGAGGAGATCCGTTGGGTACTACCGGCTGATCTTGCCTCCCATGATTTTTCCGCGGCCGATATCCCGATTGTGAAACTTCTGCTTGAAGGGACGTGAACGATGCCCGTCGATGAGGCCCCGAGGGAGCAAACCCTCATGCTCAACGACCTCCGGCTCCGATTTCTCGAGCGGGGCCCGGTGGACGGACGGCCCATGGTCTTCCTTCACGGCACCGGGGACAACGCCCGCACATGGGATCTGATCGCTCCTCATCTGGCATCCCGCTTTCGGGTCATCGCCCTGGATCAGCGCGGACACGGCAAGAGCGGCTGGGCCGTGCCGCCGGCCTACCGGTGCGGGGATTACATGCTTGATCTGTCAGCCCTGATCGATTCCCTCGGGCTGAATGGCATGATCCTGCTGGGGCACTCCATGGGGGCCCTGCACGCAAGCCTCTACGCGGCGCTCAACCCGGGCAGGGTATCGGCCCTTGTGCATGTCGACATCGAGCCCTGCCCGCCGGACTGGAACCGGAAATACCTCCTCGGGCTCTACAAAAACCTCCCCGACTCGTACGCCGCCCCGGAGGAATTCATCACTGAGATCGCGAAAAATGCCCCCTACGCCCGGCGGGAACACTTGCAGCGCCTGGCCGAAAAATCCCTTATCCAGAGGGATGCCCGGTGGTACAGGACTTATGACCGGGAGATCCTTGCCCGGTTTGACCATTACGACCTGCTGGGGAATCTCTCCGAAATCCGCTGCCCCGCCCTTGTCATCCGGGGAGCTGAAAGCCGCGTCCTCGGGCACCAGGCCGCAGAGCAGATGGCGAAGGCCATTCCGGTATGCGAGTTGGTGGAAATTCCCCGGGCGACTCACCCCGCCCACCTGGACAACCCCGACGGGTTCCGGGAGGCCGTCATGGGCTTCCTGAAAAAGCACGGATTTATCACATAATAAAAAGGGGGCGAGCATGGATGTCTTCACGGCGATCAGCGGCAGGAGAAGCTGTCGGAAGTTCCATCCCGAAGCGGTCAGCGATACGGACATCGAGAAGATCCTCGAGGCAGGCAACTGGGCCCCCTCACCCGCCAACCAGCAGCCCTGGGAGTTCGTCGTCATCACAAACGGGGGCATCAAGGAGAGGATCTTCTCCGAAAGCGAGATCTGCAAGAAGAAGCTCTTCGAGCGAAGCGGCTGGAAGTGGCTCGAGAAGTTCCCCATCGATTTCGTGAAGGAGGCCCCCGTCCTCATTGCGGTGGTGGGCGACCCGAAGAAGAGCGGCGCCGATCTCTTTCTCGATGAGGCCGCCGGACGGGGCTATCTGGAGGGCTGCTCGGCCGCCGTCCAGAACATGATGCTCGCTGCTCACGCACTCGGGCTGGGAACTCTCTGGTTCAGCCTCTTCGAAGCCGGTGCGGTCCGACAGATCCTCAGCCTTGATGCGGGAAAGGATCCCGTGGCACTTCTGTGCGTCGGAAAGCCCATTTCTACAGGCACGACGAAGCGAAGGGACTTCCGTGAAAAAACGACGTACCTCCGGTAACGGAGCGGCCCCGAAGCCGATCCGGAACCTGATCCTCGTCCTGGGCGATCAGCTCGACCGAAACTCGTCCGCCTTCGACGGTTTCACCCCCCGGGAGGATGCCGTCTGGATGGCCGAGGCGGCCGGCGAGGCCCGCCATGTCCCATCCCACAAGGCCCGCATCGTCCTGTTCCTTTCGGCCATGCGACACTTCCGATCGGCCCTGGAAGGCGAAGGGATTTCCGTCCACTACCGCAAGCTCGATGACCCGGAAAACCGTGGGAGCCTTGCGCTCGAGCTCGAGGCCGCCGCCCGGCGCCTTACACCTCGAAAGCTCGTCATCGTCGAGCCGGGCGAGTGGCGAGTGCGAGAAGACCTCAAGACGGCGGCCCAAGAGGCGGCTGTCGATCTCGAGATTCGGGAGGACCGCCACTTCCTTGCCTCTCATGAAGACTTCGAACGCTTCGCCCAGGGCAGAAAACAGCTGCGGATGGAGTTCTTCTACCGCGAGATGCGGCGTAAAACGAACCTTCTGATGAACGGGGATAAGCCCGAGGGCGGCCGATGGAATTACGATGCCGACAACCGGGGAGCCTTCCCGAAGGGCGGGCCGGGAAAGATCCCCGCCCCGGTGTCTTTCCTGCCCGACGCGATCACGCGGGAGACCATCGACCTGGTGGAGAAACGATTCGCCGACCACCCGGGGAGCCTGCGGCACTTCGACTGGCCCGTCACCATGGGGCAGGCGGCAAAGGCCCTGCAGGACTTCGTGGAGAACCGGCTTTTTCTTTTCGGCCCCTTTCAGGACGCCCTGTGGACAGGTCAGCCCTGGCTCTACCACTCGAGGCTCTCCTCGTCGATGAACCTGAAACTTCTCGACCCGCGGGACGTGGTTCGCGCCGTCGAGGAGGCCTGGCGAAATACTAAGGGGGCGGCGCTCGCCTGCACCGAGGGATTCATCCGCCAGGTGATCGGCTGGCGGGAATACGTCCGTGGGATCTACTGGCGGTACATGCCGGGTTACCTGGAGATGAACGCCCTGGAGGCCGCTCTCCCGCTTCCCTGGTTTTACTGGACGGCCGAAACGGAGATGAACTGCCTTCGCGACGTGATCGGCCAGACCCTGGAATACGGCTACGCCCATCATATCCAGCGGCTCATGGTGACGGGGCTCTTCGCCCTGCTGCTGGGGGTGAACCCCCGGGAGCTCCACCGGTGGTATCTTGCCGTATACGTCGATGCCGTCGAGTGGGTCGAGCTGCCCAACACCTTGGGCATGTCCCAGTATGCCGACGGGGGCATCATGGCTTCCAAGCCCTACGCCGCCTCGGGGAAGTACATTGACCGCATGAGCAACTATTGCGCAGGCTGCCGATACGACCCGGGAAAAACCGCGGGGGACAAGGCCTGCCCATTCTCCGTCCTGTACTGGGATTTTCTCCTGCGAAACCGCAGCCGCCTTGCCCATAACCCCCGGATGGGCCTGCAGCTGCGCAACGCCGATCGCCTGGCCCCTGCCGAGACGAAAAGCATCCGGCGCCTCGCCGAGGTCATTCGCGACGGGATCGACTATAAAGGAAAGGGGTACCAACGATGATCCATCCCTCCCGCATCCAGCCGCTCAACAGCCGGAGCATCCAGGACGGCCGGTACATCCTCTACTGGATGCAGGCCTCCCAGAGGGTCGAGTGCAACCATGCCCTCGAGCACGCCGTCGGCGAGGCAAACGAGCGCAACCTCCCCGTCGTCGTCGTAGTCGGCCTCACCGACCGGTTCCCCGAGGCCAACCTGCGCCACTACGCTTTCATGCTGGAGGGGCTCGAGGAGGTCCGAAAAGGGCTGCAGGGCCGGGGCATCCGTTTTGCGCTCATGCACCGCTCGCCGGAGCTTGCCGCAACGGCGATGGCCGACGAGGCGGCCCTTGTCGTCGCCGACCGGGGCTATCTGCGCATCCAGAGGCAGTGGCGAAACCACGTCGCAAAAAACGCCCCCTGCGCCGTCGTGCAGGTGGAGTCAGATGCCGTCGTCCCCGTGGAAACGGCCTCGCCAAAGGAGGAATACACCGCGGGCACCCTGAGGCCCAAGCTCCAGCGCATCCTCGAGGGATACCTCATCCCCCTGAAGGAAAGACCGGTCAGGAAGGATTCTCTCTCCCTTCGCCTCAATGCGGACCCGGAAGGGGAGCTCACATCCCTGCTCAAAAAAATGAAAATCGACCGTACGGTGACGCCCGTGAGGGCCTTCCGGGGCGGTACGGCCCGGGCCAACGCCCTGCTGGAGGAATTCATCGCAAAGAAGATCCGCCACTACGGAGATCGGAGAAATGACCCGGGGCTCGACTACTCCTCCCATTTGAGCCCCTACCTGCACTTCGGACAGGTCTCGCCGCTCGCCATCGCCCTTCGCATCGCCGCCGAAAAATCGATCCCCGCCGGGGCGCGTGAGGCCTTTCTGGAGGAGCTCATCGTGCGTCGCGAGCTGAGCATGAACTTCGTCTTTTACAACGACCGCTACGACGATTACGAGTGCCTGCCGAACTGGACGAGAAAGACGCTCGCCGAGCACGCAAAGGACCGCCGGGAGTACCTCTACGATGCAGACCAGTGGGAGCGCGCCGGGACCCACGACCCCTACTGGAACGCCGCCCAGCGGGAGATGATGATCACGGGCAAGATGCACAATTACATGCGCATGTACTGGGGGAAAAAGCTCCTCGAGTGGAGCCGGACCCCGGCGGAGGCCTTCCGGACGGCCCTGCTGGCTCAACAACAAGTATGAACTCGACGGGCGTGACCCCAACTGGTTTGCCGGCGTGGCCTGGTGCTTCGGCAAGCACGACCGGGCCTGGTTCGAGAGGAAGGTCTTCGGCAAGATCCGCTACATGAACGATGCGGGCCTCAGGCGCAAGTTCGACATGGACGCCTACCTGAAAAAAGTGGCCGCTCTCGAGAAGGACCAGTGAAAATAGAAAATACCAGTCGACTTTTTCCTTTGATCCCGGTATAAAGTTTGCACGAGCGTCGTAGGCCCTGAACCGCTGCGATCGCCAGTGGCGACTGGCGGTTTTTTTTATGGTAATCCCCCACGACCTGTAGAAAATATGATTCCTGCACACTCTCGAAAACTGATCCGGCTCCTGCTGCTCGTTGCCCTGATCTCTTGCTTCGCAAGCAACGCCCTGGCCCAGGCCCCGCCCGAAGATGTCCGCAAAAGCCTCGAGAGGGCCGTCAAATACGGCTCCGTCCAGAAGACCGTCTGCCCGCAAGCGCCCTATTGCAACCCTTCCTCGGTGATCCGTTTCTACCAGATGCGAAAATACGACCCGGCCTGGACGCGGGACGGCTACCCGCTGCCCGCGGCAGACACCCTGGCTCGTACGATCAAGGCGGCCGATGCCGAGGGCCTGCAACCCAGGGACTACCACCTGGAACGCATCGAGACTACTCTCGCTGAAATCCGCCAGATCCTCGTCCGGAACGAAAAACCGGACCCGGCAAGCATCATCAACCTGGAATTTCTCCTGTCCGATGCTTACCTGGTCTACGCGGCGCACCTGCTCAACGGCCGCGTCAACCCCGAGACGCTCCATGCCGACGAGTGGACGATCTATCCCGCGCGCTTCAACATGGCGCGCCATCTCTCGACGGCACTGGACGGGGGGGATGTCGAAGGGAGCCTGAAGGGCCTCCTGCCGGCCCAGCAGGGCTACGGCAGGCTCAAGACGGCGCTTGTCGTGAACCGGGCACTTGCCGAACGGGGCGGCTGGCCCGTCATCCCGGGAGACGGCAGGCTCGAGAAGGGCATGAAGAACGACCGTGTCCCCGTGCTGCGCAGCCGGCTGAAGGTCACAGGCGACATGCCGGCACCGGCAGATGCAACGAGCGATCTCTTCGACGAGGCCGTCGAAGAGGCAGTAAAGCGGTTCCAGCAGCGCCACGGTCTATTCGATGACGGGATCGTGGGCACCCGGACGCTTCGGGCACTCAACGTCCCGGTGGAGAAACGCATTCGTCAGATCGAGCTCAACCTGGAGCGCTGGCGCTGGCTCCCCCAGAACCTGGGCAACCCATACATTCTGGTGAACATCGCCGGCTACGGCCTCGAGGTCGTCGAGAATGAGACGCCGGTTTTGACGATGAAGATCGTCGTGGGCACGGCCTTTCAGAAAACGCCCGTCTTCAGCGGGAAGATGACCTACATCGAGATGAACCCTTACTGGAACGTCCCCCACAGCATCGCCACGGAGGAGACTCTCGAGAAGATCCGGAAGAACCCGGACTTCTTCGCCAAGGAGAACATGAGGGTCTTCACGGCGGGACAGAGCGGCGAGGCGGTGAATCCCGCCACCATCGACTGGTCGCAGCATTCGGAGAACAACTTCCCCTACAGGCTTCGCCAGGAACCAGGCCCCCGAAACCCCCTGGGCCGGATCAAGTTCATGTTCCCCAACAAGCACAGCGTCTATCTGCATGACACGTCCGACCCTCAGCTCTTCCGAAAGGAGCGGCGGGGCTACAGTCACGGCTGCATCCGGATCGAAAAGCCCATGGACATGGCCGAGTTCGTCATGAGGGGAAGCACGGAGTGGCCGATTGAGAAAATTAAGGCGGTTCTGAAGACGAAAGATACGACGGTGGCCTACCTGCCGAGGCCCATACCCGTGCATATCCTCTACTTCACTGCCTGGGGAAACGGCGACGGGACGACCCACTTCCTGGAAGACATCTACCGCCGCGACGAGCGGCTCGAGAAGGCCCTTCAGCCAAAAATAAGGCCTGCCAGGGCCGCAAAGCCCTAGCAGGCCGACAATCTTTATTCACCCTCACCTCAATCCTCTCCCGAGATGGAAAAGAATCATTCCCCCTCACCCTGGCCCTCTCCCTCGGAGGGGAGAGGGAAATCAAGGAACTGGGCTTTCACAGGGAGAGGAAGATCAGGGTATGGCCTTTCGGCCGGCATTCTCAGGCCTTCTTCGCCTTCGCCTTCGTCTTTCTTTTCCTGCCGTCCTGCCAGGTACGGACATCCCCCACATCGAGGTGGACGAATCCGCGCTTCGAATAGTACCCGACACCGCCGCAGCGCATCTCCTGCGCCGCATTGTTGAGGTACTTGATATGCAGATCGGGCATCCTCAGGTCGACGGCCATCCCGGACATGTGCAGGCTGTTGCGGGCAACCTTGCGGTTGCGTTTGCGAAGGGCCGCATTGGTCCTGGGCGAGCGGTACCCCGAGATGACGTGGAAGGGATTGTCGCTTTCGATCTTCTGGTTGAGATTGTAGAGCAGGTCGAGCAGGTTGGGGTCGATGTCCTTGATCTGGTTGGCCCGGTAATCGCGCAGGAGGTGATTGACCTCCGCGAGCGCCTCGGGGACGTATTCCCCATCGGCCCAGTAGACCCGGTTGAACGTCTCGCCCGTATTGGTGCTGTAGAGATGGAGCCTGCGCTCCTCGCCGGGCTCGAGAATAAGGCCGGCACCTTCCCGCCAGCCGGGGGTGATCAACTCCGGTGCGGGGGCTTCTTCAAGAGATGCGATGGCCTTGTGGGGCAGCGCCAGGAGAGCGGCGCCGAAGATCCCCAGCTTGAGAAAGGAGCGGCGGCTGAAAGGATCGGCAAACAGATCGCCATGTTTTCTAAAGGAATGCATTCTCCCCTCCTTCACTTTTTCCTTAGAAAGCATGCGCCATTGACGCAAAACGTGGTTCTTTTACCCTTACCCGGGATGATAAATCAAGATAAATTTTAATTGCTAAACAATATCAAGGGCATATCTCGCTTCGGTTGCAACAAAAAGACCGGCAAAAGTCCGGTCCTGTCTAAATTATCGGCCCGAAGGGGTGTCAACTTGAGCAATTCTTCACCTTAAAGACATCAACTTCCCTTTGAAGGGAAAATGCGTTAATATCTTTTTTCACGGAGACATCAAATGACCATCCCCCTCAAGGACCAGGCACTCAAGGAAGACATCATCCGATTCTGCAGGGAGCGAAACGCGGAGCTAGTGGGGTTTGCCCCCGTGGAGCGTTGGGACGAGCAAGGCGAGGTGCCGCCGGATTTCCGGCCCAAGGCGATCTTCCCGCAGGCGCGCACCGTCATCGTCATCGGCATGTCCATGCCGCTACCCGTTGTGGAGACGACACCGTCGGCCCTCCACCAGGAACTCTACACGACGACGAATCGCCAGCTCGATGATCTGGCTGTGGAGCTCACGCGCTACCTCAACCGCATGGGCCACGCCTCGTTTCCCTTCACCCGCGACACCTACACCACCATGCGGGCCCTCAGGGAACAAAACCTCGCCGCCTTCGGCCACGTCCCGGCGGCAAAGTACGCCGGTCTGGGCACGATCGGGATGAACCAGTGCATCCTCACGCCCGAGTTCGGGCCCCGTGTCCGTTTCGTTTCCGTTTTCACTGCCGCCGGGATCCCGCCCGACCCGATGCAGGGCAAGGAGCTGTGCATCAAATGCGAGCTTTGTACCGAGTGCTGCCCCAAGAACGCCCTAAAGCCGCGGGAGGACCGGGTCATCGGAGACTACGACAAGACAGCCTGCCTGGAGATGCACGAGGAGCTGGTGAAGAGGCGCTGCTACCCCTGCGGCATCTGCACAAAGGTCTGCCCGATCGGAAAGGACCGCCAGCTCTACAAGAGCAAGGGGATTCGGAAGAAATACGGGAGGGAACGGGAGGTCCTGGCGGCCAACCCCGACGCCCCCGAGTACAAATCGTGGACCCACATCCGCAAATACGGGGCGCCTCAAAAGCCCGGGGGAAAAAGCAAAGACAAGGAGTAGACCATGGAGCGGTTCGAGAGCTTCTGCGGGAAAATCCAGAAGATGCTTGCCGACGAGAAGGCGGTATCACGGAAGATTGAGAACGGCAGGGAGCTGGTGTCGGAACTCGTGATCCGGCCGGACTGGTTTTTCGATTCTCTGAAAAAAATGATCCTCGAGCCGTCCTCCTTCGAAAGCCGAAGTCCCGGCCTCTGGCCCAACGAGTATGCGCTGCACCGAAGCCCCGATAGGTCTTTTGTTGTGCTGGCCTACATCTGGGATGCCAAACTGGCCGACATCATCCACGACCACGGCTCCTGGGGCATCATCGGAACGCTCTGCTCCAGGCTGGGGGAAAGGAAGTACGAGCGCCTCGACGACGGGAAGCGGGAGGGCTACGCGGAGATTCGCGAGACGGAGCACAGGGTGTGCGAGCCGGGCGAGACGACCTTCGTCCTGCCCCTCAACAAGGGGCTTCACGCCATGGACAATCCCACAGACGGGATCGCCGTGAGCATCAATCTGTACGGGAAAACGATCCGCCAGGGCTACATCCAGTTCTTCGACCCGGAGAAAAAAACCGTAACACGTGCCTTTCCTCCCCGCACGCTGAAGGAAGTCCTCGCCGTGAAGACCCTCGCAGCCATCGACCCTTCGCGGGCCGAAGGGGTGCTCCGGAAAGCGCTCGGCACGCCGCGCCCCCCGCAGCTCATCGAGCAATACGAGGCGGCCCTCGCCAAAATCAGGGGCAAGTGACTGAGTGCGTGAGTGCGGAAGTGTTTGAGGGAAGAGGATACAGAGATTGCGTCTTCACCCAGACACGAAGACACTTCTTCACTGAATCACTTCTTCATTTCACCTTCTCAAAATAGGAGTCCTTCACCCCGTCGAGAAGCTGGAAGCTCTTCACCTTCACGGCGAAGACCTCCGCGTCTGGGTCTTCCGCAAACGGCTTGAGCTGAGGGTGTTTCTTGAGCAGCTTCTGCCGGACGAGCTTTTTTTTGGCCTTGTTGCCGATGGCCGAGAATGCGCCGCTCACCGTGAGGGCCCTGATCCGGGCGCGATCGGCCCCGCAGTTTTCCTCGCGGGTGTCGATGAGAAGGCTCACCGCCCTGTTGGCGGCGAGGTTGCGGAACTTCTTCGTCCCCTTCTGCGTCATCATGTAGATCTCGCGGCAGTCCCTGTCGGGCACGTAGGACATGAGCGAGCAGTGGGGAACGTTGTCCATCACCGTTGCGAGCACGCAGACATCCTTGTCCTTCACGATCTTCTTCATCTTCTTCAGCATGGGACTCTCCTTCCTTTTTCCGCCGGGACAACGTCCACGGCAAAGGCTATACGATTTTTGTCGGCTCCGTAGCCAGATCTTTCTCCTCGTAGAAGACAACCAGAAAGATCTCCCGGTCGGCGCGGTTTACGATGGCGTGGGACAGACCGGCCGGGATCTCGAAAAGCTCGGGCTCACTGCCGCCAACATAGATCTCCTCGGCTTCCGGAGTCCCTTTCGCTCCTGCGAGGAGCACGGCCGGGCCCCCGCAGAACAGCAGCCACTCCACGGCTGAGCCATGTGCATGGTTGCCCCGGACAGCCCCGGGCTGCATGGACGCCACATGAAGATTCCCCAGGGGTCTTCCCTCGAGCCCAGCCAAGGGGAGCGGATTGAGGACCCAGCCCCTCACGTCCTTCCAAGTTTTGTCCCCGATTGCAACGCGCCTGATTATCGCCATGTGATCCCTCCGTGTCCCGTCACCGTTTCGTTCGGTTCCATTTCTAGCACGCCTGTGTCTTTCGAGGCAAGAAGGACAATCCGGGGAAAAGCGGTTTTCGGCCCATGATTTGGCTTGCCCTCAAAGTGGAATGTGCTAGGATATCGGACATGGAAAAGATCCGTCTCGGAATCAGCAGCTGACTGCTCGGCCAGAATGTCCGCTGGAACGGCGGGCACGCCATGGACCGGTTCCTCGTAAACTCCTTGGGGAAGTACGTCGAGTATGTCCCCGTCTGCCCCGAGGTGGAGTGCGGTTTCGGTATCCCTCGCGACACCTTCCGCCTCATCGGCGACCCGAAGAGGCCGCGACTCGTAATCCACAAGACCGGTGCCGATCACACGGAGAAGATGGAGGACTGGGCGCGCAAGCGCGTCGAGGAGCTGGAGAAGGAGGAGCTCTGCGGCTACATCTTCAAAAGCGACTCGCCCTCGAGCGGCATGGAACGGGTCAAGGTATACAGCGACAAGGGCATCCCGTCGAAAGTCGGCGTCGGCATCTTCGCCCGGATCTTCATGGAGCGCTTTCCGCTCACCCCCGTGGAGGAGGAGGGTCGCCTCCACGACCCCGTCCTGCGGGAGAACTTCATCGAGCGTATCTTCACCTGCATGCGCTACTGCGACATCATGGAGGGCACGAGGCAGGTGGGGCGCCTCGTGGACTTCCAAACGAAGAACAAGCTTCTGCTCATGGCCCACAGCCCCAAGCACCTCAAAGAAATGGGAAGCCTCGTGGCCCATGCGAAGGGGATGCCGGCCCGTGAGCTTGTCGAGCGCTACGAGAGCCTTCTCATGGAGGCCATGGCTCTCAAGCCCACAGTGGCCAAGCACGAGAATGTCCTGATGCACATCATGGGTTACTTCAAGAAAGACCTGAGCGCAGACGAGAAGCAGGAGCTTCTGGGGGTCATCAACGATTATAAAAGAGGGCTCATCCCCCTGATCGTCCCCGTCACCCTGCTGAGCCACTACGTCAGAAAGTACCGTCAGCCCTATCTGAAAGAGCAGACCTATCTGAACCCGCACCCCATGGAGCTGATGCTTCGCAACCATGTATAAGGCACGAGATTCGAGGTACGAGGACCGAGGAAATCCTCCCCTTCCTTTGAAAACCTCGTTCCTCGCTCCTAAATCCTCGTTCCTGTCTGGTTGACGCGCGGCGTGAAGGGTACTATCTTACCGTCATGCCTCGTAAAGCCGACACGGAAATTCCCCGCCTGCTTCTCGACTGGTACAAGACAAACAAGCGGGACCTGCCCTGGCGCAGGACGAAAGACCCCTACCGGACCTGGGTTGCCGAGATCATGCTTCAGCAGACCCGCGTCGACACCGCCATCCCCTACTACGAGCGGTTCCTGAAGAAGTTTCCCGACGTGAGGGCGCTCGCCCGGGCCCGCGTGGACGACGTCCTCAAGGCCTGGGAGAACCTCGGCTACTATTCCCGCGCCCGCCACCTTCACGAGGCGGCCCGTGCCGTCGTGAAGCAATTCGGCGGGACGATCCCAGACGAGATGGAGGATCTTCGGAAACTGCCCGGCGTGGGCGCCTACACAGCCGGGGCGATCCTGAGCATCGCCTTCGGCATGCGCGTTGCGGCCGTAGACGGCAATGCGATCCGCGTTATCGCCCGCCTCTTCGCGATCGAGGACCCCGTCGACGGGAGCAAGGCGAAAAAGCGGATCGGAGGGATCGCGGAGAGGCTCGTCCCGGCAAGCGAACCCGGCCACTACAACCAGGCCCTCATGGATCTCGGCTCCGGCATCTGCACGCCCCGGAGCCCCGCCTGCCCGGCCTGCCCCCTGGCCGCGACGTGCAAGGCCCTGAAGAAAGGGCTCCAGGAGTCGATCCCCGTAAAAAAGAAAGCGGCAGCCGTCCCTCACCGCGAGGCCGCCGTTGCGGTGATCCGCAATGACAGGGGGGAGATCCTTCTCATCAAGAGGCCGGGAAGGGGACTCCTCGGAGGCCTCTGGAGTTTTCCGGGGGGCTTCCTCAAGGAAGGGGATGCGCCTGCAGCAGGGCTGCGCAGGTCGCTGCGAGAGGATTTGGGCCTGAAGGTGATTCCCGGGGGGGAGCTGTTGTCCGTCGAACACGGATATTCCCACTTCTCCGTAACCGTGCACGTCTTTGCCTGCAAGATCCGGGGGGCCGTCCCTGATTCCGAAGACGATGTGCAATTGCGCTGGATCGGGAGGAAGGGGCTTTCCCGCCTTGCCGTCTCGAGGCTCGAGAAGAAAATCCTCAAAGCGCTCCCGTCCTGTAAAAAAACCCTTCCTTGATCTTCCTCTCCCGATGAAAACCCCGTTCCTTGATTTCCCTCTCCCCTACGAGGGAAAGGGCCCGGGTGAGGGGAAATGATGCCTTTCCTTCCCGGGAGAGGATCGAGGTGAGGGTGATTTATCGCTTCCCTTGGCGCATGCACAGTGATTCAGCGATGGCAATACCGCCCTGAAGCGTGTTAAGTAACCGGGGGTTTTCGATGCACCGGGGCAGTCTATGAGCAAGGATCATCTCCCGGCAACGCGGGCCGCAAGGGGCTCCTCGTGGAGATGAAGCCAGCGGAGCTTTTACGGATTCTGAAAGCGACGCCGGTAAAGGCAGCGCGTTAAAAAAATCCCTCTCTTTCCCCCTTTTATAAAGGGGGAGGACCGGGGGCGCATCCCGTCAGGGTGCGCAACCATGTCCGGTTCGTTCCTTACCGGGCCGCCCCGCGAAGCGGATCAGGGCGGCAAAGGGGATTTGAATGCAACCGCAAGGAAAAGTGATTCTGATACTTGTATGAAGATGAAACGATCAGCCGACGACGAGAGCGTCATCATCGAGTGCCTGCGCTGCGGGACGAAAAACCGTATCCCCCGGGCCCGGGTCGATGATCGGCCGCGTTGCGGGCAGTGCCATGCACCGCTTTCCCTGGAGGCCTTTGCGGTGCGCCCCGTGGAGACATCCGATGGGACCTTTGCCCACGACATTCTGGCCGCTCCGGAGCCAACCCTCGTCTTTTTCTACTCGCCGCGATGCCCTTACTGTCGGATGCTTTCGCCGGTGATCGACGAGCTTGCCGTAAAATACGAAGGGACCGTCCTGATCGCGAGGCTCAACACGGATGTCAATCACGCCATCCCGGCTCAGTATGAGATACAGGGAGTCCCCACGGTCCTGCTCTTCCGCGAGGGGAAACTCCTCAAGAGGATGGTCGGCGTCCAGTCGGGCGATGAAATCGAGCGGAATCTGAAAGGAATCCTCAAACTGTCGTGAACGATACCCAGGATAAGCTCCAAGATAAGCTCCGAGATAAGCTCCAGGATCAGCTCCAGGATAAGCTCAAAGAAGGTTTCCGCAACGGACTGAAGCGGGGGTGGAGCGCATTTATCTGGATGATGAAGATCATCATCCCCATTTCCTTTCTGACGGCCGTGCTCGCCTGGACCGGGTGGCTCGGCAAGCTGGATTTTTTGCTTGCGCCCCTCATGGGATTCATGGGCTTGCCGGCCATGGCGGCCCTTCCCATCGTCATCGGGGGGCTCACTGGCATCTACGGCGGCATTGCGGCCATGGCGGTTCTGCCCTTCACCGTCGCCGAGATGACCCTGCTGGCCAACTTCCTTCTCATCTGCCACAACCTCATCCAGGAAGGGGTTGTCCAGGCCAAATCCGGTCTCAACCCCGCCAAGGCGACACTGTTCCGGATTGCCGCCGCTGTGGTCACCGTCTATGCCATGACCTTTTTCATCAAAACCGACCCCGCCGCCGCGGCGCAGGCGGGTGCCCTGGGAGCCTCCACGCAGGCTTTTCAGCTGATGGTGGCCGACTGGGGCCTTTCGATGCTGAACCTCACCTCGAAGATCTTCCTGATCATCATGACGATCCTTACACTTCTCGAGATCGCCAAGAGCATGGGTTGGATCATGCCCATCGTGAAGGCCCTGTCGCCCTTTTTGCGCATCCTGGGTCTGAGCGAGAAAGTGGGGATTCTCTGGATGACGGCCGTCGTCTTCGGCCTGACCTACGGCGGGGCAGTGATCGTGGAGGAGGCCCGGCAGGGTCACCTCTCGAAGGGAGAGCTCGAGGAGCTCCAGCTCTCCATCGGGATCAACCACTCCATGGTCGAAGACCCCTTCCTGTTTCTGACCTTTGGGATCAGCGCCTTCTGGCTCTGGGTGCCGCGGCTCATCACGGCCATGGCGGCCACCCGGCTGCTCACGCTATGGGTGTCCTTTCGCCGGAAGTCCGTCAACCAGGCCGCCTGATTTTTTCCAATAACGACAGAAGAAGAAGGCGGGCTTCTGCAAGGCCGCCGCGAAACGCCTCGTCAAAGGCCTCGTCGCCCATGCAACAGGTGAGAAAGATGGGCGTGTAGTAGATCGCGTTGAATTCCTGGACTTCGGCGGAATTGTCCCCGAAAAGGGCCTTCAGAGTCTCCTCCGTCTGCACTCGCCACGTGGAGAACTCCGCCGAAACGGCCGATTTCTCATTCAGGCCCTCCATAGCAACAATCTGTCTTTCGATTTCTTTTCTCATTTCTTCCCTGAACCCTGTACCCTGGCCCCTATACCCTTTCCCCGTACATACCACATCCCCCCGACTCTAAACAGGGGTTAGAAAGCGAATCATCTGCTTCAGCGTCGAAGCAAATGATTCATCGTCTTAACTTATCGATTTATATCATTTTTCCCCTTCTTTCCCTTCGGCCCCTCCCCCAAGCACAGGATGTGCTTCATTTTGCCCGGGCAGTGAGCGAAAGGACAGCAGATAATAATCAATTATTTCAAGTGCTTATATACTTGCAGTGTCAGGCACGGTGCTTGCTCTACAGGAGGGTGAACGGAATAAATAAAGAGGGGGCGACATCATGAAAGCGCCGAACAAACCCGCAACGATCTTCCAGTGGGTTACCGACCCGACCGAAGCCTGTCTCGGGCAGACGAGGGCCCGCGTGGCCGAAGTCATGGTAACCGACCCCATCCCGGGCAGGGTATTCGTTCCCGCCGGAGGGTATGCGGCCCGGGCCCGGAAGGTTGCCGAGCGGATTGTTCTTTACGAGAAGCAGGGCCATGTCGGTGTCATCACCGCAAGGGTGCAAAATGTCGGCGAAGTCTACGACGAGATCGACGCCCTCCTTGACGAGATCGAAAAGGACGAAGATATCAGGGCCGTAGCCATTTACACCCTGAACGGGCTTTTCGCCTCACTTCCCATTCGCTGAGGGCAGGCCCGAAACAATGCGCGGGGTGGAAACGTCGCCACGGCACGACAGGAAGCAATGCAGCAAAACAGGAGGACCCCATGAGCTTCTACGAAGCGGCAAGAAAAGTTCAAAAACAAAGGGAGATGGAAAAATACCTGGAAGACATGAGGAAGGCCATGGCTCAACTCGAGCGGATGATCCAGGATGGAGAGATCCACTGAAAGCTTATCCACTTTTTTAAAAGAACTTTTACGGAGGGGCCGCTGACGTCGCAATTTCCCTGCCCCTCCAGGCACCAACCAGCCATCGAGCCACAGCACCTCTCAGCGCCCTGCCCGGGGATCACCGGACCAGAAAACCCTTGCACAATGCGATAAAAAGCGTATTATTTCCAGTACGTGGTGCCGGGAACCCACCACCCCAAGGCACGCATGAGCCGTACAGCCGGAACCTCAAAAGAAAATCAGGAAACGTCGTCCTGGAAGCCCCAGGAGTATCAGGGCGATCTTCATGCGAAGGACCGGCTCCTCTCCTCCGTCCACAAAATCAGCAGTCTGCTCACCCGACCCGTCGCCCTTGACACCGTCCTGACCGCCATCGTCGAGGAAACCGCGCATGTCTTCGGTTATGACCGCGTGGCCATCTACCTGGTCAGCAAGGACCGAAGGAGGCTCGAGTGCAAGTACGAGATCGGCTTCACACCCGAGGAGATGGAGATCGCCTTTCAGCGCCCCTTTCAGCCTGGAGCGCCACGAATGCATCGAGACCCTGGTGGTCAAGAGCGGTCAGACCGTCTATATCCGGGACTACGAATCCGACAGCCGGGTGACCTACCTGGACCGGAAGGTCAGCGCAAAACAGAACCGTTTTGCCACCATCGCCGTTCCCCTGCATATACGGGAGTCTATCATCGGTCTCATTGAGGCGGACCGGGGCGGGTACCCTCTGGTCCTCACCGAGGAGGACATCCAGCACCTTTCCATCTTCGCCAACCAGGCGAGCATCATCATCGAAAACACGCGCCTCTACGAGCAGCTCGTCAACGAGCGCAACTTCGCGGAAAATGTGGTGGAGAGCTCACCGAACTGTATTCTCGTGGTGAACTGCGACGAAACGATCCGCACCATCAACGAGATGACGGGGGACTTCTTCGGACTGGAAAAGGAGCAGGTGCAAGGCAGGGCCGCCTCGGAGGTCTTCGAGGGTCCCGTCACCGCGATCATCCGGGAGGCCATCGACGGCCGGATCACCGACAGCCTGGAACTGGTGATCAAGCGGAAACGGGGGGGCAGGGCCGTCCTCGGCGTCAGCTCCTCCCAGCTCAGGAGCCGCGACGGGACCGTACTGGGTGCCGTGTTGATTGCCCGCGACCTCACGGAGGCCAAGCGATCGGAGGAGTGGATGAGGCGGATGGACCGGCTCACCTCGCTGGGTCAGCTGTCGGCCGGCATCGCCCACGAGATCCGCAACCCCCTGGCCAGCATCAATTTCAACGTCCAGTTCCTCGCCAGGCAGCTCGACCCGGACGAAAAGACCCGGAGGATCATCGACGACACGCTGACCGGCGTCGACAGGATCAAGGATCTCGTCAAGGGCATGCTGGATTTCTGCCGGCCGGCCCCCCCGAAGCTGAAGAGCGACTCCATCCGCCAGTGCCTCGAGGATGCCGTCTACCTGCTGGAGTCCCAGTTCCGGAAGAACGACATCCGTGTGGCTCTGTCCCTCGCGCAGGACGCCCCCGACATCGTCTTCGACAACCAGCAGATCCACCAGGTCTTCGTCAACATCCTGCTCAACGCCATGCAGGCCATGCCGAAGGGCGGCACTCTCCGGGTAGAGAGCCGCGTCGAGCAGGATGC
The DNA here is from genome assembly GCA_963802225.1 of uncultured delta proteobacterium. GTDB lineage: Bacteria > Desulfobacterota > Syntrophia > Syntrophales > UBA2192 > UBA2192. The sequence continues at coordinate 132,489 of CAWDHZ010000031.1, forward strand.
GAAAAAACCGCGCCGGCAGCTCTGTGTCACCATCAGCGACAGCGGCGTCGGGATCCCGAAGGAGGATTTTTCGAAAATCTTCGACCCCTTCTTCACGACCAAACCCGAGGGGACGGGGCTGGGGCTCTCCATCGCCCAAAAGATCCTGGAACAACACCGCGCCGTGATCGAAGTCAAAAGCCGTGAAGGGCAGGGAACGACGTTCACCCTCCGGTTCCCCATCGACGAAGGGAAGGGCCATGTACCGGTATAAAATCCTCATCGTCGATGACGACAAGCTGCTTCAAAACTCCCTGGACACAATCCTGTCGGAGAAATACGACACGCTCATCGCCGGCAGCGGCGAGGAGGCCCTGCGGCTGATCCCGTCGCACGATATCGACCTCGTCCTTTTGGACATACGCCTGCCGGGCATCAACGGTATCGAGACCCTCAGCCGCATCCGGCAGCTCAACGGGAAAGCCGTGGTGATCATGATGACGGCCTACGAGGACGTGAAGTCTGTCATCAGCTCCATGAAACTGGGGGCCTTCGACTACCTGGTGAAGCCCCTCGACATCGAGGAGCTCGATCTCATCATCGAACGCTCATTGGAGACCCTCAAGTTGAAGCGGGAGGTGGAAGAGCTCCGGAAGCAATTTGTCAAGGACTACAACCTCGAGAACATCGTCGCCCAGAGCCCGACCATGAAACTAGCCCTGCGGCTGGCCGATACCATCGCCCGAAGCTATGACACGACGGTCCTCATCGAGGGGAAAACGGGCACGGGCAAGGAGGTCATCGCCCGAATCATCCACCATCGCAGCGACCGCTTCAACAAGCCCTTTGTGAGCATCAACTGCGGGGCGATCAGCAAAGACCTCGTGGAAAGCGAACTCTTCGGCTACGAAAAGGGCTCCTTCACCGGGGGGCTCCAGGAAGGGAAAAAGGGGAAATTCGAGGCGGCAAACGGGGGCACGGTGCTCCTCGACGAGATCAGCGAGCTTCTGCCTGCCGCACAGGTCAAGCTGCTGACCTTTCTGGAGGAAAAGGCCTTCTACCCCGTGGGCGGCTCCGAGAAGAAACACGTCGACGTGCGGATCATCGCCGCCACGAACCGAAGCCTCGAAGAATGCATCCGGGAAGGCACCTTCCGCGAGGATCTCTATTACCGCCTCAACGTCGCCCGGATCACCATCCCGCCCCTGAGGGAGCGCAAGGAGGACATCGTGGCGCTCACTCTTTTTTTCATGAACAAGTTCAACCAGCGATTCCGGAAGACTTTCCTGAAAGTCACGGATGATGCCGGACGCCTTCTTATGGAGCACCCCTGGACGGGCAATGTCAGGGAGCTTCGAAACGCCATTGAGCGGGTCATGCTGATGGAGCAGGGGCCCGAGATCACCAGGGGCCATTTGGACTTCCTGACGAAAGCGGTCCCGCTTTCCGGCGAGGCGGACAGCCCGACGTGGAAGATCCCGCCGTCGGGCCTCAACATCGACGAGATGAACCGGGATCTCATCGTCCAGGCCCTGGAGCGCTGCGGGGGAAACAGGGCCCAGGCGGCGAAGCTCTTGGGCATGTCGCGCCCCACCATGATCTACCGCATCGAAAAATACGGCATCAAGGTCTGACCTTCGCCTTTTGCCTATCAGTAAATGATCATCCAACGGTATTCCCGTACATGATCCAGAAATTCGAACACGAGCGCCTGCTCATCCGTGGAGCACGCCCGGGCGTTGAAGATGAAGCGGGCCTTTTCCACGTTGGCATACCCGATCAGCTCCAGGAGGCTTCCCGTCTCGACCTTCCGGCCCCTGGCGCGGGCAACCTGCTCGAGATGGGAAAACCGGATGGTGTACTCCGAGTGGGCCGTCAGCCGGATCTCCCGGGGCCAGCCGCTCGTTGCGAGACCCTTCACGAGAAAGGGCATCTCCCGGGGGATGATGGGGTCGCAGCAATGCTCGGAGAGAAATGCAGGGAGGCCCTTGCGGCAGATCGCCTCGACGAGCCGGATTGCCCCGATATTGAAATGGAATAACCCGTCTTGCGGGATGCCCAGCCTGTAGCGGTCGATAAGGGCCGCCGCTTCGGGAGGGAGCCGCTTCGGGTCAAGCTCCGTCCAGACCGGCAGATCACCGATCATCTCGTTGATGAGGAAGAGATCCGCGGCGCAGATCGCGGGCAGGACCTCGAGGGCATCGCCCAGGATACAGCTCACCCGGTCCTTCCAGGGATTGAGCGCGCGCTGCTGCCTCCCGAGAAGGACCCGCGAAAGGTCCAACATGACTACCCGTTCCACGAGATCCCCGTGGGCCTCCAGAAGTCCCCTCATGAGGCTCCCGTAGCCGCCGCCGATCTCGCAGAGGCGGCAGCCCTGTCGCAAAATGCCTTTCTCCCGCAGCCGATCGCCCAGGATGGCCCCATAGGTCTTCACGATTCCCAGTGCCCGGAGGTAAGGAGAGCCGGGATTCCCCAGGGACTCGCAGATGGTGAATTCCGTCATGAGATCGACGGGGTGGTGGAGGTGGTAATGGCGGGTGTCGTGAAGGGAGGACATGGGGGGTTGACCTATTTCCTTTCGTCACGGCGTGCGCGGGTGTATACAAACTCTTATCAGCAAGCATCCTCTTCCGTCAAGTGAGGCTCCTTTATGTCTGACCCATCACACATTCCCTGCCTGCGTTGCGGGACCTGCTGCATGGCCGACATGATCGCCGATGCCGACGCCGAGGACCTCGAGCGCTGGAGGCGCGAAGACCGGGACGATATCCTGCGGGTCCACCGGGACGCGCGCTGGATGGGGGATCACTTCATCTCCGTCACCACGGGAATGACCATCCACGACTGCCCCTTCCTGGACTGGGAAGGGGGGTTGTTCACATGCAGGATCCACGAGACGCGGCCCCGGGTCTGCCGCGCATTCGAGCCCGGCTCCTCGGAGATCTGCCCGCAGTTCAGAAAAGAGTCTGACCGTTGACAGGTGCCCGATTCTCTGCTATTTTCCGCCAGTCTTGCAGGTTCCATTCAACACGTCACACCTTAATGATCGACCCTGTAGAAGGAGGGGATGTTATGAAGAAATTTCTGTTTTTCCTGATGGCGTTCTGTCTGCTCACCGCATCGGCCTATGCCCAGGACACGATCAAGATCGGTCTGATGGCTCCGCTGACGGGCTCTTTCGCCAGCGAGGGCGCGGAGATGAAGCAGGTGGTCGAGCTGCTCGTCGCGGACCTTAACACCAAGGGCGGCCTTCTCGGCAAGAAGGTCGAGCTGATCACCGATGACGACGGCAGTGATGCCCGCACGGCAGCACTGGCGGCCCAGAGGCTTGCCACGAAGGGCGTCGTGGCCGTTATCGGCACCTACGGTTCCGCCGTGACCGAGGCCAGCCAGAACATCTATAACGAGGCCAAGATCATCCAGATCGCCAACGGCTCCACGGCCATCCGGCTCACCGAGAAGGGCCTCAAGTACTTCTTCCGGACCTGCCCCCGCGACGACGAGCAGGGCAAGGTGGCCTTCGACACCATCGTGAAAGCCAAGGCGAAAAACGTGGCCATCCTCCACGACAACAGCACCTACGCCAAGGGGCTTGCCGAGGAAGTGAAGCCGCAGCTCGAGAAGAAAGGCATCAAGGTCACCTTCTTTGACGCGCTCACCCCGAAGCAGAGCGACTACACAGCCGTGCTCACCAAGATGAAGGGCGCCAACCCCGACCTCGTCTTCTTCACGGGTTACTACAGCGAGGCGGGACTTCTGCTGAAGCAGAAAAAGCAGATGAACTGGAAGGTGCCCTTCCTGGGCGGCGATGCGACGAACAACCAGGACCTCGTGAAGATCGCCGGCAGGGACGCCGCCACGGGCTTTGCCTTCATCAGCCCGCTGCTTCCCCAGGACCTGCCCTCCAAGCCCGCGAAGGAATTCCTGGCCGAATTCAAGAAGAAGTACAAGAACCCGCCCACCTCGATCTACTCGATCCTGGCCGGTGACGGCTTCCGCATCGTGACGGCGTCCATTGCCCAGGCAAAGACGACGGATCCCGACAAGCTCGCTAACTACATGAAGACCCAGTTCAAGGACAAGGATGCCCTGACAGGCTCCATCTCCTTCAACGCCAAGGGCGACCGGGTCGGCGAGGTGTACCGCTTGTACAAGGTGGACGGCAAGGGAAACTTCGTCCTGCAGAAATAGTTCTGACGCAATGTCGGGCCCTGGGGCTTCGGCCCCATGGCCCGGCTTTTTCATTGCATCTGCCGGCGAGCACCGCCGGGACCTCGAATCCCCCTGAGCCCTTGGTCATGCGCCGGAGGTTGAGGGGGATTTGACGTGTTGACGTTCTGAAGGATCGCCTGTGGAAGAGTTTTTTCAGCAATTGACAAACGGCCTGGCGGTGGGAAGCATCTACGCGCTTATCGCACTGGGCTATACCATGGTCTACGGGGTGCTGAAGCTCATCAACTTTGCCCACGGGGACCTCTTCACCATCGGTGCCTACCTGGGGATGACCCTGCTCGGCTCGTTTGCGCTCCACGAGACGATCGGGCCGTTTGTCGGTCTTGTCGTTCTCGCCCTCATGGTAATGGGGCTCGTGGCGATCCTGGGGGCCATCGTGGAGCGAACGGCATACAGGCCGCTGCGCGAATCGCCGCGCCTCTCCGCCGTCGTCTCGGCCCTCGGGGCCTCCATCTTCCTGCAGAACGCCGTCATGCTCCTCTACGGGGCCCGCTTCCAGGTCTACCCCGAGGACCTCATCCCGGAAACCGCCATCGACCTTTTCGGCCTTTACATACCCATGGTACGGATTCTCGTGCTCGGCGCGTCGCTTGTCCTCATGGCCGCGCTCTACACCTTCATCCAGAAGACGCGGATCGGGACGGCCATCCGGGCGGCCGCCATCGACCAGGACGCAGCGAGACTCATGGGGATCGACGTCAACCGGGTGATCCTGCTCGTCTTCCTGATCGGCCCGGCCCTGGGCGGCGCCGCGGGGCTCATGGTGGGGCTCCAGTACGGGCAGATCAACTTCACCATGGGCTGGACCTACGGCATGAAGGCCTTCACGGCGGCCATCCTCGGCGGGATCGGGAACATCCCCGGCGCCATGCTGGGCGGCCTCCTCCTCGGGGTCATCGAGGCCATGGGGTCGGCCTACATCTCGATTGCCTGGAAGGACGCCATCGCATTCTTCGTCCTCATCCTCATTCTCATCGTGAGGCCCACGGGGCTTTTGGGCGAGAGGGTGGCGGACAAAATTTAGGCGTAAGGCGCAGGGCTAAAGGCTAACGGCAACACCTCCTTTTTTACCCTTAGCCCTTTGCCATTCGCCTTTAGCCGTGAATTGACAAAGTCAATGAACAAAAGAACTCTACATCTACGGGGTCATATTCGCCGTACTGGCCGTGGCCCCAACTTTTCTCAACCCCTACTGGGTGGACGTGCTCAACAACGTTGGCCTCTACGCCATCCTGGGGCTCTCGCTCAACCTCATCGTGGGCCACGCGGGGCTCTTCAACCTGGGGCACGCGGCCTTCTTCGCCGTGGGTGCCTACACGGCGGCCATCCTCAACACGCTGTTCGCAATCCCCGTGCTGTGGCTCCTTCCCGTCTGCGCGCTTACGGCGGGTCTTTTCGCCGGTATCATCGCCCGGCCCATCATCCACCTGCGCGGCGACTACCTGTGCATCGTCACGATCGGCGTGGGCGAGATCCTGCGCATCGCTCTCACCAACGATCTTTTCGGCATCACCGGCGGGCCCAACGGCATCTTCGGCATCTCGCGGCCCTCCGTATTCGGATACGTGATCCGCAAGCCCCACGAGTTCTACTACCTCATCGGGACATTCCTCATGATCACGATCTTTCTCTTTCACCGCCTGGAGAACTCCCGCTTCGGCCGGGCCGTCAACTACCTGCGCGAGGACGAGACCGCCGCAGAGGGAAGCGGGATCAACACCTCGCACTACAAGCTCGCCGTATTCGTCCTGGGCGCCGCCTGGGCGGGCATGGCGGGCGACATCTTCGCCGCCAAGATGACCATCATCGCGCCCGAGTCCTTCAACTTCTGGGAATCCGTCGTCATGTTCGCCATCGTCATCCTGGGCGGATCGGGAAGCATCCCCGGCGTACTGCTCGGGGCGGTCCTCTTCGTGGGCCTGCCCGAGGTCTTCCGGGACTTTGCCGATGCCCGCATGCTGATCTTCGGCGCCGCCATGGTCATCATGATGATCGTCCGCAACGAGGGGATTCTGCCACAGCGGCCGCGGAACTACGCGCTTCCCGAGGCACGGAGTGCAGGGGGAAACCCATGAGCCTGCTGGACCTTCAAAGCCTCACGAAGTCCTTCGGCGGCTTGATGGCCGTAAACGAAGTCTCCTTCGACGTGGAGGAGGGGACCATCGTGGGCCTCATCGGCCCGAACGGGGCTGGAAAGACGACCGTCTTCAACCTCATCACCGGCAACCACCGCTCCGACAGGGGAGAGGTCCGCTTCGAGGGCAAAGACATCACGAACTGGCGCACCCACCGCATCGTCAAGCTCGGCATCGCCCGGACCTTCCAGACGATCCGTCTCTTCCAGAATCTCTCCGTGCTCGAGAACGTGCTGGCCGGCTGCCACTGCCGGATGAATTCGGGCTCCGTCACGGCCATGCTCCGCCTGCCGGGCGAGCGCAGGGAGGAGAAGGCGGCCCTCGCGCGGTCACTCGACGAGCTTGCTTTCGTGGGGCTTGCGGGCCAGGAGATGCAACTGGCGAAAAACCTCTCCTACGGCAGCCAGCGGCTCCTCGAGATCGCCCGGGCACTGGCGTCAGAGCCCAGGCTCGTCATCCTCGACGAGCCGGCAGGCGGGATGAACGAGCAGGAGACGGCGGCACTCATCGGCACGATTCGCCGGATCCAGCACAGGGGGATCACGACCCTTCTCATTGAGCACGACATGTCGCTCGTCATGAAGGCCTGCGAGAAGATCGTCGTTCTGGAGTTCGGCTCCAAGATCGCCGAAGGCGCGCCGGAAGCCATCAAGGGCGACCCGAAGGTCATAGAGGCCTACCTCGGCACGGAGGACTGAACCCATGCTGCTTGCGGTCCGCGACCTTCGCGTCAAATACGGAAACGTGGAAGTCCTCCACGGGATCAACGTGGCGGTGAAGGAGGGTGAGATCGTCGCCATCCTGGGAGCCAATGGGGCAGGAAAATCGACGACGCTGATGGCCGTCAGCGGAATCGTGAAATCCTCCGGGGGGGCCGTCGAGTTCGACGGGAAACAACTTCACAAGCTCAAGGCCCACGACATCGTCCGGGAGGGCGTGATCCAGGTCCCCGAGGGAAGGCGCATCTTCAACACGCTCACCGTCGAGGAAAACCTCGCCCTGGGCGCCTTCGTGCGCGACGATGCCGCACGCACCGCGAAGACACGGGAGTGGATCTACGAGCTCTTCCCCATCCTGAAGGAGCGTCGCGACCAGTTGGGCGGGACGCTGTCCGGCGGCGAGCAGCAGATGCTTGCCATCGCCCGGGGCCTCATGGCCGAGCCGAAGATCCTGCTTCTCGACGAGCCCTCGCTCGGGCTTGCCCCCCTTCTGGTGAAGGCCATCTTCCGGACACTCGAGCAGATCAACAGGGCCGGCGTGACCATCGTGCTTGTCGAGCAGAACGCCCGCGCCGCCCTCAAGCTCGCCCACCGGGGATATATCATGGAAGTGGGAAACATCGTTCTCGAGGACTCGGCGGCGGCCCTGCTGGCCAACCCCGAGGTCCAGAAGGCCTATCTGGGCGGATGAACGAACACTCCCCATTTCCCCCCTTTCGCAAAGGGGGGCAGGGGGGATTTGAAGCAAGGAGGTCGACATGGAAAAGAAAACGCAGACGCGGAAGGACCGGATCGAGGGCCTCGAGGACATCAAGCTCCGGGGGTTGTACCTGGGTGGTTACGCCATTACGGCGGATGCGGCGCCGATCGTCTTCGACACGCTGGAGTACCAGCAGCTGGTGGACCAGTTCTACGAGGAGAACAAGGACCTCGTCACGCCTGTCATTCACCGGGCCTGCCGGGAAAACTACGAGTTCTTCATGACCATCGTCGAACAAGCGCTCACGCATTTCCGGGAAACCGAAGAGAGCTGATCCTGGCAGAAGAGCTAATCTTTTACTCGTATTCCAGGCAACCCATTGCAATCATTTTCACCCTTCCCCGGGGGATCATAGGTTCAACTCAATTTACGGAGGATGAAGTGAGCGCTGGTGAGCAACCGGCAGGTTACGGGGTGTAAGCCCGGGCCGCCTGTCTTTCCCTTCCACTACCGGGATATCCCGCCCGTAACCTTCTGAGAAACTTTCTGAACTCTTCACCGGACGGCAGAGTTGTGCCCGCCCGGCACGGGGCTGTTTTCCCCCATCCTCCCGGAATCCAATCCAAGCCGCACGTTTCTTCAGGGGAGGTGTGTGTCATGATCACGAAGCTTCTTTTAATTTTCATCGCGGGGTTTGTCATAGACCTGCTCATCACCAAGTACACGGGAGATGTCGCCGAGAAGCGCATCGGACGGGCAACGGTTTTGAGCGGGTTGATCACGGTTGCCAACTTCCTCCTGCTCACCGTGATCCTCAAGGACAGCGCCATGGACGGCGCCTTCAGCATCATGGCTTTCGCGGGGGGAAACAGCCTGGGGACCTTCTTCGCCATGAGGAAGGCGTGAGCAAAAATCCCTTTGCATCCCCATGCGCTGTGATAAGATGACGCCACCGACCCGGCGGGGCCGCAGGCAGAGGCCCTGTAACGGGAAAACCTCGGCAGGGGGATCATCATGAAGACGTTATCCGCTATTGCAGTCCTTTTCCTGGCCCTTTTCACGTCGTTTGCGGCAATCGCGCAGACGCCGGACCTTGCCGGTGCCCGTCCGCCCTCCATCACCGTGGCAGGCACGGGCGAATCCCACGGCAAGCCGGACTTCTCCCAGGTCCAGGTGGGGGTTGTCACCGAGGCCCCGACGGCAGCCGAAGCGCTCAAAAAAAACAACGAGGCGATGAGCCAGCTCATCGTCATGATCCGCAAACGGGGCATCGAGGACAGGGACCTGCAGACCACCCAGTTCAACGTCTCGCCCCGCTACAAGTACGACAAGAATCAGCAGGAGCCCCCAAAGATCGCCGGCTACCAGGTCACAAACGAGGTCCGCGTTAAGGTCCGAAATCTCCTGGCACTGGGGGCGTTCCTGGATGAAACGGTTTCGCTGGGGGCAAACCAGGTCCGGGGTATCAGCTTCGGGGTCGCCGAACCTGCGCAGCTCATGGACGAGGCCCGCAGGAAGGCCATTGCGGACGCACAGCACCGCGCCCGCGTCTATGCGGAGGCGGCGGGCCTGAAGCTCGGAAAGCTGATCCGGATCGACGAGCAGGCGGGCGGGCGGCCTGGTCCGTACCCGGTTGCGCGCATGGAAGCCGCCGCGGCCTCTGCGGTGCCCGTCGCGCCTGGAGAGCAGACGTTCAGCGTTACCGTGACGGTGAGCTACTCCATTGTCGACGCGAAGTAAGAAAGGATGGAGCTGCCCATGCCGCAAAAGATAAAGATCGTTGTCGATTCCATAACCGTTGCGGCCGAACTTTCCGACACGGACTGCGCGAAGGCCATCGCCGGGAAGCTGCCCATCGAGGCAGTCCCCAACGAGTGGGGCGACGAATTCTACTTTACGGTACCCTTGAAGCTTCCCCTTGACGCGACGGCCACGCAGAAGGTAAAAATCGGCGACATTGGCTACTGGCCGCCGGGCCAGGCCCTGGCCATTTTTTTTGGCCGCACGCCCATGAGCACGGGACCGGACCCCGTGCCGGCAAGCGAGGTGAACCGTATCGGCCAGATTGTCGGTGATGCGTTAATCCTCAGAAAGGCCAAAGGGGCCTCGAAAATCCGCATCGAAAAGGAATGAACCCGTGAAGAAGATCGTCTTGCCCGTCCTGGTTCTTTTCGCCCTGACCCTCATCGGCTGCGCCGCCTCGCAGAGGCCCGTCCTGTACCCCAACAACTACCTGAAGACCGTGGGGAATGCGCAGGCCGATCGGGACATCAACGACTGCATGCAGACGGCGGAGACCTACGTCAAGAAAAACCAGGACTCCAAGGTGGCCGAAGGGGCCGTGAAGGGCGGGGCCGTCGGAGCGGCAACCGGCGCGGCAGTCGGCGCCGTGAGGGGCGATTTCGGCAGGGGGCTTGCCGCGGGGGCGGCAGGCGGAGCCGCGGGCGGGGCAACGTATGGGCTGTTCAAGGCCGCGGAGCCGAGCCCCGTTTTCAAGCAGTTCACGAACCGCTGTCTCAAAGAAAAGGGCTACGAGCCCATGGGCTGGCAATAGCCTGGCCTGGCAGACTTAGCAGGAACGACGGGAAGGTGATGTCATGAAAAAGGCGCTGATCCTGATCATTGCGGTGATACTTGCGGGATGCGGGACTGCCCGCCCCGTCCTGTACCCCAACACGCAGGTGCAGCAGGCCGGCGAAGCCCGGGCTCAGCAGGACATCGACGAGTGCACCCAGAAGGCAGAGACCTATGTGAAAGAGAATCCCGCCGGGGACGTGGCGAAGAGCACGGCGACGGGCGCTGTTGTCGGGGCCGCCGTGGGGGCCGCCGTCGGCGCCATCACCGGCGACTTCGGCCAGGGACTGGCGATCGGGGCCTCGAGCGGCGGTATCTGGGGATTCTTCGGAGGGCTCTTCCAGGCCGCAGAGCCAAGCCCCGTCCAAAAGCAATTCATCGAACGGTGCCTGAGGGAGAAAGGGTACGAGCCGATCGGATGGAAATAGCGGCCAGGGGCAGCGGGCTCCGGGAATCAGGCTTCCGGCTGGAAAATCAAATCCCCCTCTTTCCCCCTTTGTAAAAGGGGGAGGAAAGGGGGATTTTCTTTTGCCTTGATGCTTGCCGCTTGTGGCTTGAGCCTGATTCTCAAAGATAAGGGAAGATTCCCTCGATGACCTTTTCGAAGTTTTTCTTCACATTCGCCTTGCCCGTGACCATGCCCATGTGGCCGGGAAGCAGGTACTCCACGTCGAGTTTGGCGAGGTTCTGGATGCTCTGTTTCAGGAGCTTGCTGTCGCCGCCGGGGAAATCGGAGCGGCCCACGTTCATTTGGAAGATAACGTCCCCGGGGAAGAGGGCCTTCTTTGCCGGCCAGTAAAGGCCGATGGAGCCCGGCGAATGGCCCGGCACGATGGAGATCTCGAAGGTCTCGCCGCCCAGCTTCATCTCCCCTTCCTTGAGGGGAAGGTTCACGTCTACGACCGGGGCCTTCAGGCCGAAGAGCTGGTAGAGGTGGGCGCCGGGACCCTGCATGAATTCCATCTCGATTTCCGAAAGGGCGATCTTTACCAGCGAGCTGTCAAAGAGTGCCGAGGCCTCATAGTGGTCGGGGTGCGAGTGGGTGTTGACGACGTATTGAATGTCTTCCTTCTTGATCCCGTCCTTGGCCATCCGCTTCAACAGATCGGGAAGGTGCTTGCTGAGCCCCGGGTCGATGAGCGCCCCGACTGTGCCCCCGATGAAGAAGCTGTTGCAGTTGTTCTCGAAGTTGTTCGTCCACTCGTAGGCGTAAAGATTCTCGGCAAGTTTCATGAATGTCTCCTTTTCGCGGCAGGCGGCGCTATCAAATCCCCCTTTTATCCCCCCTGTAATTACCCGATACCTTGATCTTTCTCTCCCCTCAAGGGAGAGGGAAACTTTTCTTCCAACCTGCTAATCACAGATCGCGTGCCGAATCAACGGGAATCTGGAGAATGCCCTTGTCTTCGTCTTTCCCTTCGGCTATAGACCTTCCAATTGTCCTGTGAATCCCACGCGACGGAGGAAGCCTGCCGATGGAGAGCCAGACGAAGGCCTATCTCTACGCCGGTGCCACCGTTCTGCTGTGGTCCACCGTGGCCTCCGCCTTCAAGCTCACGCTGGCTCATCTGAGCTTCATCGAGATGCTCCTGGGGGCATCCCTCGTGTCCCTGGCGGCCCTCTTCATCATCCTTCTTGCCCAGGGGAAACTCGCAGTCATCAGGACCTGCTCAAGGGCCGATCTTGCGCGCTCGGCGGCCCTGGGGTTTCTAAACCCCTTTCTCTACTACGTCATCCTTTTCAAGGCCTACTCGCTGCTGCCCGCCCAAGAGGCCCAGCCCCTTAACTGGACCTGGCCCATCATGCTGGTGCTGCTCTCCATCGCGATCCTGAAGCAGCCCATCCGCGGGGCAAGCGTGCTGGCCATCGTCGTCAGCTTTTTGGGCGTTCTCGTCATCTCCACCCGCGGCGACGTGCTGGGCTTCAGGTTCACGAACCTGCCGGGGGCGCTGCTTGCGCTGGGGAGCTCCGTCATCTGGGCGCTCTTCTGGATCTACAACGTGAAGGATCGGCGCGATGAGATCGTCAAGCTCTTCCTCAATTTTGTCTTCGGTTCGCTCTTCACGCTCGCCGCCGTTCTTCTCTTCGGGGAGATCCGGGTCCCGCCGGCGGCAGGCATCCTGGGGGTTATCTGGGTGGGGCTCTTCGAGATGGGGATCACCTTCGTCACGTGGCTCAAGGCCCTGCAGCTCTCACGCACGACGGCCCAGGTGAGCAGCCTCGTCTACGCCTCGCCATTCCTGTCTCTGTTCCTCATCCACTTCATCGTCGGCGAAGAGATCTTCCCATCCACCGTGGTGGGGCTTGTCCTCATCGTGGCGGGCGTTGTCATCCAGCAGTACGCAAGCCGAAAGAAAGGGGCGTGATGAACGGTTCTTTTGAAGAGATTCGGAAGATGCTTCTCGAAAACGGGGCAGCCCTCGTGGGCTTCGCCGACATGACGGCCATCCCACCGGAGGATCGCAAGGGCATGGACGGCGCCCTCTCGATTGCGGTGGCCCTCAACCCCGGGATCGTCTCGCGGATCACAAAAGGACCAACGAAGGAGTATTTCCGGGAATACCAGAGAGTAAACGCCCTTCTCTCCGGCCTTGCGCAGCAGGCTGCGGGGCTGCTGCAGGAGCGGGGATTTGCGGCCGTCGCGATTGAGCCCACAACGGAGGAATTCGACGCGGTGCGGCTTCGGGCGGGGTTGTCCCACAAGATCGCCGCGACGCGCTCGGGGCTGGGCTGGATCGGGAAAAACGCCCTCGTGATCACGAAGCCCTTCGGCTCGGCGATCCGGCTCACGACGGTCCTCACCGACGCCCCTATCGAGACAGGCATTCCTTTCGACGAGTCGAAATGCGGAACCTGCACGGCCTGCGTCGAGATCTGCCCTGCGAAGGCCCCGTCGGGTACGAACTGGCGCCTGGGGCTATCCCGGGACGATTTCTTCGACGCCTTCGCCTGCTGCCGCAAAGCAACGGAGTTCTGCGAAAGGGAGGAAATCGAGTCGACGATCTGCGGCATCTGCATCGAAGCCTGCCCGTGGACGGAAAAATACCTGAAGCAAGGCACAAACCTTGAGCCACAAGCCACAAGGCGAATACAAAAGAAGTGACGGGAGTATCTCAGTGCAGGCGGGCGTTTTCAATTCAACGGTCGGCAGAGTTATAGAGACTGGACGGCCCAGGCAGGCAGGCTTTTTTGCACCCGCTTCGTCATGCCGCTCATGAAAAACATTGCGACGAGAAGCAGCAGCAGCGGCTGCGACTGGAGCCTGCGGAGTGTTTTTTCGATGTGGTGTTCGAGGCGTTTCATTTTGATTCCTGCGTTGCAGGCTCCCCGCCTTTTCAAGCGGGGAGCCCCGTGGTTTCTTTCTTAACCGATCAGGTTCTTGATCGCCTCGGAAACCGGGGAGGTGAACAGAGCGATCATCACCGCGTAGAGGGCGAAGGACCCGGCGGCTTCGCTCAGGTAGATCTTCTCGTACTTTTGCTTGAGAGAGAGGATCGTGAGCCCGCCGATCACGATGGCGCCAAGGTGGAAGTAGGGGAAGTTGTCGGCGCCGGCTGCGGCGTACTCGGCATAGCTGAAGGTTCCGGTGATGAGAACGATCAAAGCGGTCAGGGCCAGCATCGAAAGCGACTTCTTCATTTTTTATGTCCTCCTTGTGACTGGTTTATTTCTTATCTTTGACTTATGATATTGAAACGATCGTGCCAAGTCGGGACCCAAAAAAATAAATTTTATAAGTAGTCAATTTCATTTATGAATCTTTTACCGCGCCAAAGAGGGCCCTGGGCGGATACGCAAAAAAAGGCGCTTTGATTGAATGGAACGTTCAACGGCATTGAACAAAAATTTAAAACCGCCTCCATGCAACCCCCTCGGTCAGGGGGTTAGCGGACGTGCGTCACCGAAAGCGGTTTTCCCGTCTTTTTTCTGCTCATGATTGCCGGCTGCAGTGTCGATACGGCGAAATTATTCGAAAGCCTTTTGGATAACAGACCGACCATAATGGATGGGGGGGCTGATTATGGCAGACAAGGTCATCATCTACGGGAAGACCGGCTGACCCTACACGGACAGGGCCAGGTCGGCCTATGGCGACAAGGCGGAGTATGTGGATGTGAAAAAGGATGCGGCGAGGCTCCCCGAGATGCTGAAGCTCTCGGGCGGCAAAAGGCAAGTGCCCGTCATCGTAGAGGGGGCAAAAGTAACCGTGGGATACGGCGGGACGTGAGACGTCTGATTGTCCGGCCGTCTGCCGAACAACAGTGACCGGTAATCCGTGGCCAGTGAAAGAGGGGATCAGGCAGCGCCTGAGTCTGCTCTCATTCTTTGTCTTGACCCTGTACCCTGGCCCCTATACCCTTTCTTTGTTATCCCTTGATGCACCCGACAGCGCGGAGCTTGGCTACTTTTCTTGACAGCCCCGCCCCGTGGACGACGTTGATGACCTCGTCGATGTTTTTGTAGGCCTCGGGGATCTCCTCGGCGAGAGTGCCCTTGGCGGCGGACATGACGAGGACCCCGCGATCCTCCATCTCCCGGTGGATCGACCGGCCCTTGCTCGCCTTGATGGCCGCGGCCCGGCTCAGCACTCGCCCCGCACCGTGGCAGGTGCTCCCGAAGGTCTTTTCCATGGCCTTTTCGGTCCCCACGAGCACGTAAGATCCCGTCCCCATGTCGCCGGGGATCAGGACGGGCTGGCCCGTCTTTCTGAATTTCTGCGGAAGCGCCGGGTGCCCGGGCGGGAAGGCGCGGGTTGCCCCCTTGCGGTGGACGCAGAGGGTCATCTTTTTGCCATCGACGATGTGCTCCTCGATCTTGGCGATATTGTGGCAGACATCGTAGACAAGGCGCATGCCCAGCTCGCGGGGTCCCATGCCGAGAGCCTTCTCGAGGGCTTCGCCCGTCCAGTGCATGAGCATCTGCCGGTTCGCCCAGGCGTAGTTTGCCGCGCAGGCCATGGCCGAGAGGTACTGCTGCCCCTCGGTCGACTGGATATAGGCACAGGCAAGCTGCCGGTCGGGCAGGTTGATCCCTATCTTGTCGACGTGCTTCACCAGCTTCGCCAGGTAGTCGTCGCAGACTTGGTGACCGAAGCCTCGGGAACCGCTGTGGATCAAGACGGCCACCTGGCCCACCTCGATCCCCAGGGCCGAGGCCACATCCCTGTCGAAGATCTCCTCGACGATCTCCACCTCGAGGAAATGATTGCCGGAGCCCAGGGTGCCCACCTGGTCCTTCCCCCTCTCGAGGGCCCTTTCGCTCACCGCCTCCGGGTCTGCCCCGGACAGACACCCCCCGTCCTCCATGGACTCCAGGTCGCCCTGGGAGCCGTAGCCGTTTTTCACGGCCCACCGGGCACCCTCGACAAGGACCCGCTTCTCTTCGCTGCGGGAGAGTTTCAGGGCCCCCCTGGAGCCGACGCCTGAAGGCACATGCTGGAACAGCGCATTGACAATCTTCGCCATCTGCGGCCGGATCTCTTCCCGGCGGAGGTTTGTCACCACGAGGCGGCAGCCACAGTTGATGTCGTAGCCAACACCCCCCGGCGAGACGATGCCGCCGTTGATATCAAAAGCGGCCACCCCGCCGATCGGAAAGCCGTAACCCCAGTGCATATCTGGCATGGCAAGCGAGTGCTTCACGATTCCCGGCAGCTGGGCCACGTTGGCCACCTGCTTTGGGCTTTCGTCCTTCCCCATGGCCTTCATGAGCTTGTCGCTCGCGTAGATGATCCCCGGGACGCGCATGGCCCCCTCCCGCGGGATTTCCCATCGGTACTCGTCAATGCGTCGCAGCTTGAGTTCAGACATCGAAGATCACCCTTGCCGCCCATCCATCAGGGGTCTTGTGCACCTGGGCCTGGTGATAGGTCACGGCCTTGATTTCCTTGCAGATTTCGTGTTTCTGCCCGTCGAAGGGCTCGCCGCGGGCTTCCGCCTCGAGGGCTTTTTCACCGATCTTTATGACGCGGATCTCCTTCAGCAGCCATCGTTCCCCATTGTAGAGATAGAGCACTTCCCGGAGAAAGTTGATGAGAAGATCCTCCTGGCTGTCCCCTTCCACCAAGACCCTGCGGGTCTCACGCGGCTCGACGCGGCCGAGATCGGTGATGATATCGAAAACGGCAAAGGCGGCGTTGGCAAACAGCATCTCTTCGCTGGCGCCCGTGATGGCAAGACCGAGGTCAGCCGTGTGATCAAAGGTTGTGTAAGACTTCATACAATCACTCTAGTGACACCGGCATGCATCTGTCAACGCCCGGATAACGACCTTTGCTGCTATTTCGAAAATCCCGGTCTTTCATCGTCAATTTTGTCGAGCAGGCCATTTTCCTTCGGTTTTTCACTGCTACCCGAAGGTTTTCCCCTCTTGCACCCTTGTTTGTTTCGACATTTATTGCCGTTTTCGGCTTTTAACTCATTGTCAAAAAAACGGGGGAAACAGATAATAACTTATACGTTTCAATTGGTTGTATTCCTTTGGCCTCGTCGGCACGGAAGGTGCAATACGCATAGTCAACTCGTTCGACAGCACGAGTCAAATAGGAAACCGAAGAAGCTTAGAAGTTAAACCAGAAACAAACGATCTCCTCCAGGGAGGCGACTCTTGAAAGGGTCGTCTCCCTCCCCCCTGCTAAAAAGACCCCGTTGAGAAACGGGGTCTTTTTTTTGCAGAGGAAGGTCAAGATCATCATATGTTCATGACCTTCATGCGATCCAGGATGTTCCGGATGACGGCCTCCTTGTGCTTGAGGGACCGGCGGAATTCCCGGTCGTCGGTGTTGGCGATCTCAACGCGAAGGTCGTGGTAATATCGCTCGATAAAGGTGAGAAGTTCTTTCTCCTCTTCAGACGTCAGTTCCAGATTTCCCATGTCTTGTCCCTCCTTTCTAGGCGGACGTATTGTCCTCAGGCCCCCTGCTTCTTTACCTGTTCCTTCGTGGCCCCGATCGGCCAAACGGGGAAGATTTCGAACAGAAGGAGATTGATCCAGGCTGCGCGGCAGGCGATGAGCCCCACCGCATCGCAGTCGACTACGTAGATGGTCCGGCAGCCCTGGAGATCAAAGTACTCCGAGATCACCCGAACCTCCTTCGGCCACTCCCAGTTTGCCCGCTTGGTTCTGACCTCCCTTTCGTCCTGCGGATCCCAGGTGCAAATCATCATGAACAGCATATGACCACCTCCCGTTTTGACTTCGCCCCGGAAGGGGCGCAGAGGGCGGCTTCTGAAAAGAGCCCCGCGCCCCGATGACGGGGAACCGTTTGCTGGTGAGTTGACCTTTTGTGACGCTGACCAGAGGAAAATGCCGGGATTGAAATATTGGGTTACGAAAGTGAGTTTGGATAAGTGACTGCGGGGAAACGATGTAATCAATTATTACCGCCAGGCGGCCGGCAAGTCAACGAAAAACCGCCGGCGAGCTTGCTGCCCTTCCGGCGGAGCGTGAGCATTGCTTCTATGGATCGTCTCCGTCAATCCTTGAAAATTTCATTCAGGCGGTTCTGATTGAACCCCACGATCACCTCGCCGCCCACGACGATCACGGGAACACCCGTCTGGCCGGAGATACGCACCATCTCCTCGAGGCCGCTTTTATCGGTTGTCACGTCGACCTCTTTATAGCGGATTTTCTTGTCCCGAAACCAGGCCTTCGCCTTATGGCACCAGGGGCACGTGGGCGTCGTGTAGATGGTGGCCTCTGCGGGACGGATGCGGAATTCCTTCTTCTCCCCGGCGGGCCCTGCCCCCGGCCCCTTGTCTTGTGCTTCCCCGACGACGGCCTGGGCAACCTCCATCTTTCCTTCGGGAGGATTCCCGGAGATATGAACGACGCCCTGCTCATCGACCCATCGGTAAAGGGTCGCAGCGTCGGAAAGGGTTGCAGTCGCCGAAACGCAAATGGCGGCTGCGAGGATGAGGGCCATAGAAAAAATGGTTTTTCGCATTCGGGGTACTCCTTAGTGATGTCTGCCCCGACAGGGCTTGACGCCTTGCCGGGACCCGTTCCCTACTACTATCGGTCCAACCTATGGATATCCTTAATCCGCCCTCCTTTCAAGCGGTAATTTTCCAAGGAGGCAGCCCGCTGCAGTGAGGATTTGACAAAATGGCCAAGTCAGACTATTAGTAGTCCCCTGTAGCAGTCCCCTGCACTGCCGCCTGCCCGTACGGCCAAGGCGAAGGGAATCAAAAATAATTTCGGACGGAAAATCATCATGGAAGAAGAAAAAAGTTTCGCTGAACTCCTGGAGGCGGCAGACCGAATGCCGGTCCGGCTCAAACCCGGGGAGAGCGTGGAAGCCGTGATCGCCAAGATCACGACGGATTGGGTGTTCATCGACCTCGGAGGAAAAACGGAAGGGATCGTCGAGAAAAACGAGTTCCTCGACAAGGAAGGGCAGCTGACGGTGAAGGAGGGGGACTCCGTCAAGGCCTATTTCCTCTCATCGCGGCATGGAGAGCGAATCTTCACGACGAGGGTCTCCGGGGAGGCGGCCCATCAGTATCTCGAAGAGGCCTGGCAAAACGGCATCCCTGTGGAAGGCATCGTGGAGAAAGAAATCAAAGGGGGGCTCGAAGTCCGGATCGCCGGGACCTTCCGGGCATTCTGCCCCTTCTCGCAGGCAGGCCTTGGCCGTGGAGGGACGGCGGCGACCATCCTGGGGCAGCGACTTCCTTTCATCGTCATCGAGTACGGTGAAGGGGGCCGGAAGCTCATCGTTTCGCGGCGCAGGATCCTCGAAGAGGAAGAGCGCCAGAGAAAGGAAGCCATCAAGGGAACGCTCCAGGTGGGCATGAAGGTGACGGGCACGGTCAGGTCCGTACGCGATTTCGGCGCCTTTGTCGACATCGGCGGCATCGAGGCCCTGCTGCCCATCTCGGAGGTCAGCTGGGGGCGGGTGGAGGACATCCGCGAGCGCTTCACCGCAGGCCAAACTGTCGAGGCGGTCATCCTCAACCTCGACTGGGTCAAAGACCGTATCACCTTGAGCGTGAAGGAAACGCTTCCGGACCCCTGGGTAAACGTGGAGACGAGATACCCCGAGGGGTCCCGCCATCACGGGAGCGTCGCGCGGCTGGCCGACTTCGGGGCCTTTATCACCCTGGAGCCCGGCATCGACGGCCTCATCCCCATCTCCAGGCTGTCGAAAGGCAAGAAGATTCATCACCCGCGGGAGGTCCTCGCTCAAGGCGACACGATCGAGGTCGTGGTGGAATCGACCGACCCGGAAAAGCGGCGCCTGTCTCTCTCCCCGGTAGCTCCCGAGGAGGAGCGGGAGGACTCCTACAGTCCCTATCTCCAGAAGGGCGCCCGAGGGTTCGGCTCCCTGGGGGACATGATGAGCAAAAAATCCCCGAAGGACAAGAATTCCTGATCGGGAAAGGTCGACCCGGCCAAAGAGGGATCTAGACCGTGAACCTGGAAACGATCCTCAGGCATCTCGACGCGGTGATTCTCATCACGGTCTTCGTCCTTTTCATTTTCGCCCTCGCCTTGCGCGAGAGCCGGAAAATAAGGGCCCGCCGGGCGGTCCTGGAAGCCCTCGACGAGGAGCTCGGGGCTCTCCGGCAGAAGATCTCCATCGCAACGACGCCGGAAGTCCCCAAAAAAAAAGTGGCCAGGGAGCTTGGCGCCGTCACCGCCGAAGGGGTGGCGGGTTCGGGCTTTCAACGCGTGGCGGAAAAAAGGGCCCTCCTGAGCCTCATGCAAAGGGGCCTGGCGCTGGGGGCCGATGCCGTCGTCAACGTCCGCCACGAAGGGCACATCCCCGGCAAGACGCCGTGGAAGATTGGCAGGGTGATCCTGACCGGCACGGCCGTCAAGCTTGCCGAATGAGAGACGGCCGCTCCCATCCTTGTGAAAACAGACGACTTTTGGTACACTTCGTGCAAATAATTCTCGCCATGAATGACAGGCTCGTTTCTCGAGCGCGACGCCGGCGTTCCTCATCACTTCTTTTTCGTGCGACTTCCGATCGGTAAACCCCGCGAAATCATCGAGGGAGAACGCGTCCGATAAACGGAAAAAGCCATACTGTTCTAGTAGTTTAAAATCATACTGGCGTCGTATTGCAAAACGGGACGGGTCTGTTATCGTAGGAAATGCTCAAACAGGAATCCCCGCACCCCCCTGGGCCTCCACGAAAGCCGGGAGAGGCTTTCGGCAGGAGCGGCGGCCCTGTTTCCCGGGGGATGGCCCGAAAGGGTCCGCCTCAAATGTTGCGGATGAACAGGAAGTACCCAAGGTGAGAATGCCATGAAACACCCGCGTTTCAACATCAGTCTCTATGTGCTCGTCCCCGTCATCTTCGGGGGGATTGCCCTTCTTTCCGTCATTACGACGCACCAGATCCTGAAATACACGAGGCTCATCCCCGACCCGGAACTCTACCTGAAATGGTGGGGCATGGGAATCGGGGTCTTCGCCTTTTCGTGCGCGCTCCTCATCACGTGGCTTATGTTGAAGCCCATGAAGAGTTTCATTGCCAAGATGAAGCTCATTCCTGCCGTGTCGAGACAGGCGAAGGGAAAAAAGCAGGGCAAAGGCGATGATATCAAGGAATTCAATGCCGTGTTCGAGCAGGTGAGCGATCTGCTCAGCAAGGTGGAGGGCAAGGCCCTGTTCCCGGAATTCATCGGGCAGAGCAAGCGCGTTCGGATCCTCTTCAACCAGATCATGATGATCAAGCCTGAAGACCGCACCGTGCTCCTCCTGGGCGAGACGGGGACGGGCAAGTCGCTTCTGGCGAAGACCTTCCACAATTTTGCCGCGAAAAACGAGCCCTTCGTCATCGTCAACTGCGAGGGCATGTCCGAGCAGGTCCTGGAGACCGAACTGTTCGGATACGAGAAGGGGTCCTTTACGGGCGCCATGAGCCGCAAGACCGGCAAGTTCGAGGAGGCGGCGCACGGCACGCTCTTCCTCCACCAAGTGCACGAGCTGTCCCTGAACCTTCAGGCGCGTCTGCTGAGGGTCCTCGAGTCCGGGGAATTTCAGAGAATCGGATGCCGGGACAAGATCGCGCTGGGCGCGCGGGTGATGGCGGCCACCGACAAGGACATCCGCGGAATGATCAAGGAAGGGACCTTCCGGGATGATCTTTACTATCGTCTCAACGTGGTCACCCTCTATATGCCGCCGCTGAGGGAGCGCAAGGAAGACATCCCGCTGCTGGTCGACTACTTCATTCAGCTCATCAACCAGGAATTCCGCAAGAACATCCTCGGCGTCACCCGGGAGGTGATGGACCGCTTCGTCGAATACACCTGGCCGGGCAACGTGGCGGAGCTGGAGAAGATCCTCCTGAGGGCCGCATCGGTCGCCAAGGAGCAGACCCTAATCGAGGGCGATTTCCCCGACTTCATCGCCGAGATCGAAACCAGGAAGGCCGAGTCGCTGGACCTGGAGGTCGTCGACGGGCAGTGGAAGAGACTGGGTGAGCTCCTCCTGGAGGCGCACCTTCTCGACGAGTTGCAGCTCGAGGAGGCCCTGGCAGCCCAGCGCTACACGGGCCTGCGGCTCGGAAAGCTTCTCGTCCAGCAGGGGTTCCTCCGGGATTCGCAGATTGTGGACATCCTCAGTCGCCAGCTTCGGATCGAGCGTTACCTGCCCGACAAGTACCCTGTCGATCTGAGCCTCTCGAGGCACCTCCCCATGGATTTCGCCCGGAAACACCAGGCGGCACCCTTGAGAAAGACCTCCCGCCACCTCGTCGTGGCCATGCCGGATCCGACCAACCGCTATGCCCTCGACCTGCTGAGGATGCAGTCGGAGGAAGGGGTGGAACCGGTCATCTGCACGGAGCGCGAATTCGACCGGCTCATGGGCCTCATCTACGACATGCCCTCGGGAAGCTATTCCTCCGAGGCCCGTCCCCGGGCTGCGGCCCAGGAGTTTGGGCCCTCTGCCAGGGCCGAGGGCCGCCCCCAGCCGGAACCTGCAGCGCCTGCTCAGGAAAACGGCGCCCCGGCCGACCGGCTTCTCGAAACGCTGCTTGTACAGGCCGTTCGCGAGGGGGCAACGGATATCCACATAACCCCCCAGACGAAGAACGTCCGGGTCCGCTTCCGGGTCAACGGAAAGACCCATGACCTGCCCGACCTGCCGAAATCGATGTCCCTCCCGGTGATCTCCTGGGTCAAGGACATCGCCAACATCGACAGCAGCATCCGGGGTATTCCCCAGGAAGGCCGGTTCGTCGAACGGGTAGGCGAGAGGGAGATGAACGTGCTTGTCTCCACCATCCCGGGCGTCAACGGCGAGAACCTGATCCTTCACCTGACGGACCTGAGCACCAATTCCTTCGGCCTGGAGCAGCTTGGACTCTCCCCGAAGGACATGGACAGCCTATCTTCCGTCCTGGAAAAGCCGCAAGGGCTCCTCCTCGTGTCGGGGCCCGAGGGCAGCGGCAAAAGCACCACACTCTACGCCCTGCTGCGCAGGATGATCAAGCCCGATACGGAGATCTTCACCCTGGAGGACTCCGTCAAGTACCCCCTGGCGGGAGTGACCCAGATCGAGTTCAACCGCAAAGCCGGTCTGACCCTTGCGGGCAATCTCCGGCTCATCCTGAAGCAGGACCCCGACGTGGTCTATCTCAAAGAGATCCGAGACGCCGAGTCGGCGGCCCTCGCCGTGCAGACGGCCCTCTCCAGCCACCGTTTCCTGAGCACGATCCAGTCGCCCGATGCGGCAGGCGTCATCCCCCGCCTCCTCGAAATGGGCGTGGAGCGCTTCCCCGCGGCCTCCGCCCTGTCGGCGTCGATCGGACAGAGGCTCGTGCGGACGATCTGCCCCGCCTGCCGTGAACCCTACGAACCTACGGAGCAGGTCCTGACCTCCCTGGGACTCGAATCGATGGCGGGCGGACGATTCTTCCGGGGCGCGGGGTGTCCCGCCTGCAAGAACACGGGCGTCAAGGGGCACACAGCCCTCTTCGAGGTCCTCGTGAACGACAACGGGATCCAGGAGATGATCCTGAAGGGGGCTGGCTCCGCCGAGATCAGCGCCGCCGCCGAGCGGGACGGCAAGTTCCGAAGCCTGAAACAGGATGCCGTCAACAAGGTGCTCCAGGGGGTTATCAGCCTCGAGGATGCCGTGACGGCGGTGAGAATCTGAGGCGCATGAGCCGATAGCGATGGAAGAAAAAAGGCAGGGTCCGTTGACCCTGCCTTTCGTTTTTTCAAAGGGGGATGCCCTCTCAGGTGCAGGTCAACACCTTTTCGATCTCGTTCATGACTTCGATGGGGGTTACGGGCTTTGCCAGGATGGGGTGCCCGTGAATCCGGCCGAGGCGATCGTCCACCTCCGCTTTCTTGATCGCAGCCGTGATGAAAATGATGGGGATGTTCCGGGTCGCTTCGTCATCGAGGAGATACTCGGCTGCTTCCGTGCCGTCCATGTCGGGCATCATCAGGTCCAGCAAGATCACATCGGGCTTTTCGATCTGGGCATAGCGGACGCCCATCCCCGCCTCGGTGAAGACCGTCACTTCGTATCTGCCCGATTTTTCAAGGTATTCCTTCATAAGCCGGCAGATTTCCTTGTTGTCGTCGATCATGAGCACTTTGGGTCGCTGGGTCATGATTCCTCCCCTTGCTATCGGAGCTCGCGCGGCTGTCGATTCTCTCAGATTCATATCCCACCTGCAATCCAGGATTGAAGATTTCCCCCGCCAGGGCGCCGGGACTTCAGAAACTCAAGGAATCGGAGTATCGGTTACGTTGCCCACTCACCCCGCAGCGACGTTCGGCAAGCCCGCGTCAGGCGCTGCAGGGATGCACTTGCAAATGTTTCTACCGTGCAGAGTAGCAATATCCGTACCACGTCTTTCTCCCTTTTTTCCGGTCCCGCTAAAGTTTTCCGCCGATCTGCCGATGTATGGATAGACGAGCCTGAAAAGGGCAAACCATCCGAAAGGATGGGGCGCAAAGCCACTGGCCTACGTCCCGCTTGAACGGGATAGGGCTGCAGGGCTGCCAGGCGAGCCGAGCACCCTCCGAATCCGGGATACCCGGATCCGGGGGCTGTCTTTGGCGCCCCGCCTCGGGTCCCCCCTGTCGTTTCCCGGATGCCCTTTTCCCGTCACCGCCACCCGCATAAGCGCTCAGGGACGAGCAGCGGGTTGTTTCAGGAGGGGAGTCATGAAAATCCGTCATCTCATCGTCGTCGTTCTCTTCATGCTGCTTGCCGGATCGGCCTTCGCCGCAACGGCACCGGGTGCGCCCCTGTCTGTGAAGCAGTTCGGCTCGGCCCAGATCGATTACGCCAAGGATCTCGCCACGGATGCCTCTGGAAATGTCTACGTGGCAGGCACAACCCATGGTGCGATCGACGTGGCGACAACGCTCGCCTCAAACACAAACAAGGGCGGGACGGATGCCTTCGTGGCCAAGTTCGACCCACAGGGAGAGCTTCTCTGGGTCGTCCAGTTCGGTTCAGCGGCCGATGATTTCATCGAGGGGATCGCCCTCGACCGGTTCGGCTTCCTCTATGTCGCGGGATGGACGATGGGGAGCATGCCCGGCGGCGCCGATCAGCTCCGCGCCCCTCAGGGAAACGCAAACGCCGGCCGCGCCGATGTCTTCGTGGCAAAGATTCACACCGGAGGGACGCTCCGTTGGATCAAGCAGTTCGGCACCGACAAGGATGATTTCGCCTACGGGGTGAGCACCGACCGCAGCGGCCTGGTTTACGTGGCCGGGTCGACGGCAGGCGCCATCGACGGCGTGACCGACCCCGGGATTTACAGCGACGCCTTCCTGATGCAGCTCAGCGCCAACGGGGACAAGATTCGCACCGCCCAGTTTGAAGTCGCAACGCGCCCCCTCGACACCTATGCCTATGGCGTTGCCGTCGACAGCAGCACGGCCTACGACTACATCTATGTCACGGGCCTGGTCCGTGCCTATGAAAACGGCTCCCTCTTCATCGCCAAATTCGATGCCTGGTGCGAGCTGAAAAAGCTCGTTACGGCGGGGGGCCCCAACAACGGCAGCGACAACGACATCGGCCGGGTCGTCACCGTCGACAGCAAGGGAAACGTCATCGTCGCCGGATCGACGCTGGGGGCTTTCGACGGGGGAGCCTGGTCGGGCAATGAGGACATCGTCGTCGTCAAATACACCGCAAACCTCAGCAAGCTCTGGTCCTACCAGTACGGAACGACAACGAACGATGTCGCCTACGGGGTTGCCGTCGACGCCGAGGACAGCATCTACTTGACCGGAATCACCGGCTATCCCGGCGGCCCGGGTCTCGACGGGCAGACGTATTTGGGCGCCTCCGACATCTTCCTGTCACGCATTTCGCCGGAGGGCCGGAAACTCTTCACCCAACAGGTAGGCACGGCGAGCCAGGATTGGGCCTACGGGATCGCCGTCGACCCCTCGGGAGCCATCTACCTTGCCGGCGCCACCGAGGGCGTGATGGGGGATCAGGGTTTCGCCAGCATCGACGCCGTCCTGATCAAGTGCGACAAGGACGCTCCCGTGCCGCGCCCCGTGACGGAGTTCTTCATCAACGGCACCGTGAAGGAGCTCCCCTCCGGCGCAGGGCTGGAGAGTGTCAGCATTACCGTGAAGGACGAGCTCGGAAGCGTTGTTGGAGAATACCTCACGGACTTGTCAGGGAAATTCCCCGCGAAGGTTTCCAAGGCGGGCAGGTATTTCATCCACAAACTCAAGATCGGCTACAAGGCCCAGGTGGACCCCGACGAGGTCGAGGTAACCGAGGCAGCCCCGACGGCGACTCCGGTTTCCAACATGCAAAAAATCGTCGTCAAGACGCAACTGTCTTTCCGCAAGGGCTACAACACCGTCCGGTTCACGACGCTGCCCGCCGGGGACCGATCCGTCAACGCCGTCTTCGGCAGCTACGCGGGCAACCCCTACGTGGGCCTCATTTTCAGCTTCGAGAGGCCGATGCAGTATCTGCTGCTTCACGGGCACAGGACCGTCGGTAATCTCAAAACCCTGGAGTCCGGCCGCAGCTACATGATCTTCACGAGCCGGGCCTTCTCGATCGACACAACGTACTGGGTCAGCCAGGAGGTGATTCCCGCAACAACCCTCCCCTCGACGAAGTATCGCGGCACGGTTTCGTACTGAGCCGAAACAAGAAACCCGCCGGATTTCCGGCGGGTTTCTTTATAGAACGTTTTTCCCTCTTCACTCAGACACTTCTACACTTCGTCACTTATGCACTTCTTCTAGGCTTGTGGCGGGTTTTCTTTTTCCTGGGTTGGAGGAGGCTCCGGCGGCAATATCTCCACCGTCGGCTGGGCGGGCTTTGCCTGGGCATACCGATGATAGAGAAAGCAGCCCCGGGTGGCGTTGACAAACATGAGCGTCAGGATGACCGCAGAGGCCAGCCGGAACGAGAGACCCCCGGGCAGGGCAAAAACCATCTCCGGGCCCATCATGACGAGCCCGACGATCGCCGCCGTTCTCCACATTCGCTTCGTGAAAAAGCCGCAGAGGGCCACGACGAGGACATCGAAGATCTTCGCAACCTGGCCCGAAAGGATCGGGGTCAGGGCCAGAAAGACATAGAGCATGGCCGCCATGAAACCCTGGTCGGCGGCCTTTTTCGCAGACTCGGCGTCGTGGATGGTGGGCCAGAAAAATTCCTGAATGTTTTTAAAATTCATGATTGCCTGCTCCCCGCCCCTTATTCGCCGCCCTTCTCGCCTTCGCCCTCGTCTGCCTCGAAGAGTGTCTCTTCCTCGGCGGCATCTTCTCCGTTTTTGGCCTCACCTTCACGCTCCGCGCGGGCAATGCCGCAGAAGTTCTCGCCCTCTGCGAGATCGATGAGCTTCACGCCCTGGGTGACGCGGTGCAGCACGGGGACCTCCCCCACGCGGATGCGGATGATATTGCCGGAGTCGCTGATGAGCATGAGGTCTTCATCGCCCGTGACCTGCCGGATGCCGGAGACGAGCCCGATGCGCGGCGTCGTCTTGAGGTTCAGGATGCCTTTGCCGCCGCGGCTCTGGAGGCGGTACTCGGCGATCTCGGTGCGCTTGCCGAAGCCGCGTTCGGAGACGGTCATGATGGAGTTGCCCTCCGTGGGGATCTCCATCCCCACGACGTGGTCGTCGTCGTCCATGCGGATACCGATGACCCCCGTGGCGGTGCGGCCCATGGCGCGGACATCCTCTTCCTTGAAACGGATGGCCATGCCCTTGCGGGTCCCGAGGAAGATCTCCTGGGCGCCGTTGGTCTGTTTGACATCCATGAGCTCGTCACTGGCCTCGACGCTGATGGCGATGATGCCGCCCGTGCGCGGGTTGGAGTAGGCCGCGAGCTCCGTCTTTTTGATAATCCCCTTCTTCGTGGCCATGACGACGAACTTGTCGTCTTCGAAGGCGCGCACAGGCAGAACGGCGGCCACTTTCTCGCCCGGGTTCATGTTGACGAGGTTCACGATGGCCTTGCCCTTGGCGGCGCGACCCGCCTGCGGAAGCTGGTAGACCTTGAGCCAATATACCCGGCCCTGGTTGGTGAAGATGAGGATATAGTTGTGCGTCGATGCAATGAAGATGTGCTCTACGAAATCCTCTTCTTTCGTGGTCATGCCCATCTTGCCCTTGCCGCCGCGGCGCTGGTTGCGGTAGAGGCTCGCGGGGTTTCGCTTGATGTAGCCCTGGTGGGACACGGTGACGACCATGTCCTCCTCGACGATCATGTCCTCGATGTTGATGTCTTCCGTCGACTCGACGATCTCCGTGCGGCGCTCGTCGCCGAATCTCTTCCTCGAGTCCTGGAGCTCCTCCACGATAATTTCCAGGACCTTCTGGGGATCATCGAGGATGCCCTTGAGCTCCGCGATGAGCCGGGTGAGCTCGGCGTGCTCCGAGAGGATCTTTTCGCGTTCGAGCCCCGTGAGTCGCTGAAGGCGCATCTCCAGGATGGCCTTCGCCTGGACTTCCGTAAGGCCGAACGTTTTTATGAGCCCCTCTGCCGCCGCCTGGGGGTTCTCCGAGGCCTTGATCAGGGCGACGACGGCGTCGATGTTGTCGAGTGCCGTGATGAGCCCATCGAGGATGTGGGCCCGCTCGCTTGCCTTGTTGAGCTCGAAGATCGCCCTGCGGGTGACGACGATCTTGCGGAAGGCGACAAAGCGCTGGAGCAGGTCCTTGAGGTTCATGAGCCGCGGCTGGCCGGCGTCGATGGCGAGCATGCTGATCCCGAAGGTGTTCTCCATCTGGGTGTGCTTGAAGAGCTGGTTGAGGATGACGCCGGAGACCTCGTCGCGCTTGAGGTCGATGACGATGCGGATGCCGTCGCGGTCCGACTCGTCGCGAAGATCGGCGATCCCCTCGATCTTGCGCTCCTTCACGAGATCCGAGATTTTCTCGATGAGGTTTGCCTTGTTGACCTGGTAGGGAAGCTCGGTAATGACGATGCTCTCGCGGTCTGTGCGGTTGGCGCGCTCCACCATGGCCCGCGCCCGGACGCGCACGGAGCCCCGTCCCGTGCGGTAGGCCGAGAGAATCCCGTCGCGGCCGTTGATGAAGGCGGCCGTGGGGAAGTCGGGCCCATGGATGTGCTTCATGAGCCCCTCGACGGTGATGTCGGGGTTGCGGATGAGGGCCACCGTGCCGTCGACGATCTCGCACAGGTTGTGGGGCGGGATGTTGGTGGCGACACCGACGGCGATCCCGGAGGTGCCGTTGAGCAGCAGCATCGGAAGCCGCGAGGGCATCACGACGGGTTCCTCCATGGAGCCGTCGTAGTTGGGCACAAAGTCGACGGTGTTTTTCTCGAGGTCCTCCAGGAGTTCTTCGGCGATGCGGGACATCCGGATCTCGGTGTATCGCATGGCCGCCGGCGGGTCGCCATCGATGGAGCCGAAGTTTCCCTGCCCGTCGATCAGTGGGTAGCGAAGCGAAAAGTCCTGGGCCATGCGCACGACGGTGTCGTAGGCGGCGGAATCGCCGTGGGGGTGGTACTTACCGATGATATCGCCGACGATGCGGGCCGATTTCTTGTAGGGCCGGTTCCAGCGGTTGCCCATCTCGTGCATGGCAAAGAGAGCGCGCCGGTGAACGGGCTTGAGCCCGTCGCGCACATCCGGTATGGCACGCCCGATGATGACGCTCATGGCGTAGTCCATGTAGGACTTCTTCATCTCGTCTTCGATGTTCACCGGGATGTTCTTCTGATAAAGCTCCATGTAAAAAAGCTCTCCTTGGGAAACAAAATTCCCCCCTTCCCGGGGGGAAATGAAGTGAATGAAGTGTTTGGGTGATGAAGTGTCTGAGTGAAGAAATAACCGTCTTTCACTCTCTCACTTATGCACTCAGGCACTGTATTTTAAATATCAAGATTCGAGACGTACTGCGCGTTGCGGTAGATGAATTCCCGACGCGGCTCGACCTGGTCGCCCATCAGCGTCGTGAAGATCTCGTCTGCGAGCACGGCATCCTCCACCTTCACCTGCAGCAGGGTCCGCTTCTCGGGGTTCATGGTGGTCTCCCAGAGCTGCTCGGGGTTCATCTCACCGAGACCCTTGTAGCGCTGGATGGTCAGGCCTTTCTTGCCGGTGTTCATGACGAACTCCGTAAGGGCCTGGAGGGTTTCGAATTGCAGGCTGTCTTTCTCGTCGTCGTCGATGACAACCGTGAAAGGTGCCTCCCCGAGGGCCTTGAGCTGGGAAAGCAGGTTTCTCGCCTCAATGAACTTCGGCGTCGCGAAGAGATCCTGGTCGATCGTTGTGGCCATCTCGAGCCCGTTGCGGCGGATCGTGAAAACGAGATTATACCCGCCATGCTCGAGGTTGAAGTCCGCAGCGAACTGCACCACCTGATCCCCCAGCAGCCTGGCGACTCGCTTGCCCACGGTCTCGATGGCGAGCTGGGAGCCGAAGTCGGCGGCCGTAAAGGAGGGGTCCGCCGCAAGGGTATGCATGACGTCCCGGTTCTTTTCCTCTTTTTCGAACTTTTGTAAGATTGTATCTAGCCGCATGGCGCGCTGGATCAAGATGGCGAGCCGGCTGCCCGTGATGGCATTGCCGTTTCCCGACCCGACCCGGATCCGGCTCACGCCGTTCTCCAGGATGAATTTCTTCATCTCCTCGTCCGTGCTGATGTAGAGCTCGCGCTTCTTGTCGCCGATCTTGTAGAGCGGCGGCTGGGCGATGTAGAGATAGCCCCGCTCCACGAGCTTCTTCATCTTGCGGAAGAAGAAGGTGAGCAGCAGGGTGCGGATGTGCGAGCCGTCGATGTCGGCATCCGTCATGATGATGACCTTGTGGTAGCGCAGGCGGCTGATGTCGACATCGTCCTCGCTGTCCTCGCTGCCGCCGATTCCCACGCTGAGGGCCGTGACGAGGTTCTTGATCTCCTCGTTCTGGAGGATCTTGTCGAAGCGGGCCTTTTCGACGTTGAGGACCTTGCCCCGAAGGGGCAGGATAGCCTGGTTGCGGCGGTCACGGCCCTGCTTGGCGGAGCCGCCTGCGGAGTCGCCCTCTACGAGGTAGATCTCGCTCAGGGCCGGGTCCTTTTCCTGGCAGTCGGCCAGCTTCCCCGGCAGGGTCGACACCTCGAGGGCACTCTTGCGTCGCGTGAGCTCCTTGGCTCGCCGGGCGGCCTCGCGCGCCCGGGAGGCATCGAGGGCCTTCCCCACGATTTGTTTGGCAACAGAGGGGTTTTCCTCGAAACACGTGCTGAGCTTGTCGTAGACGATCCCCTCGACGAGGCCCTTCACCTCGCTGTTGCCGAGCTTGGTCTTCGTCTGCCCCTCGAACTGGGGCTCCCGGATCTTGACGCTGATGACGGCGGCAAGCCCCTCGCGCACATCTTCGCCCTTGATCGAGTCTTTCCCGTTTTTCAGGAAGCCGTTCTGCATGGCATAGTTGTTGATGGCGCGCGTGAGAGACGAACGGAACCCGCTCATGTGGGTACCGCCTTCGGTGGTGTTGATGCTGTTTGCGTAGGAAAAGACGTTCTCGCCGTAGGTGTCGTTGTACTGGATGGCCACCTCGGCGACGCAGTCCTCCTTTTCCCCCTCGATGTAGATGGGCTTCTTGTGGATGACGCCTTTGTTCTTGTTGATGAACTCCACAAAGGAGACGATGCCGCCCTGGTAGTAGAACTCGGCCTTCTCGTCGTTTCTCTCGTCGATGAGGGTGATGCGGATGCCCTTGTTCAAAAAAGCGAGCTCCCGCATGCGGTTCGAGATCACGTCGAAGCTGAACTCCGTTTCCTCGAAGACCTCCGGGTCCGGCATGAAGGTGACCGTCGTGCCCTTGCCCCGCGTTTTTCCCACTTCCTTGAGCGGCGCTGTCGGTGTGCCCCGCTCGTAGGACTGCCGGTACACTTTGCCGTCGCGCCTAACCTCCAGCTCAAGATGGCTCGAGAGGGCATTGACCACGGAGACGCCCACGCCGTGGAGACCGCCGGAGATTTTGTAGCTGTCGCGGTCGAACTTGCCGCCGGCGTGCAGTTGCGTCAAGACGACCTCGGCGGCCGAGACCCCTTCCTCCTTGTGCATGTCCACGGGGATCCCGCGTCCGTTGTCGTCGACCTGGATGCTGTTGTCGACGCGAATCTTGACGACGATGGCGTCGCAGAAACCGGCTGCGGCCTCGTCGACGCTGTTGTCGACCACCTCGTAGACGAGGTGATGAAGGCCATCCTTGCCGGTACTCCCGATATACATGGCAGGCCGTTTGCGGACCGCCTCGAGACCGTGCAATACTTTGATGTTGTCAGCGCTGTAGGTTTCAGACATGTTGGCTGTTTACGTCTCCTGTTTTCTCTTTCCGGTTTTTCCGTCTCTGGACTGTTTATACCTGAAGCCCGGGGCCGGAAGCCTGTTGCCTTCGGTCGAAGACCGCTATATTTTCAGGGGCATGACGATACACAGATACCCGCTGTCCTGTGCCGGCCTCACAATGGCCGGACGAAGCCCGCTGCGGATCTCCAGGGTGAACTTCTCCTCGTCGACGGCCTCGATGGCCTCGAGGAGGTATCGGACATTGAATCCGACCTCGATCTCGCCTTCCTGGTACTGGATCTCGACCTCGTCGCTTGCCTCTCCGACGTCCGGGTTGATGGCGTTGAGGACCATCTTGTCGGGCTGGAACCGGATCCGTACACCGCTGTATCGCTCGCTGGCCATGACGCTCATGCGCTTGAGGGCGTGAAGCACAGGATCGCGGTCGAGTTCCACCAGGGTGCCCTTGTCTTTCGGGACCACGCGCTTGTAGTCGGGGTACTCGGCGTCGATGAGGCTCACCTTCAGGATGATGCCGTCTTTTTTCAGAACGCACATCCCCTTCTTCACCCCGAGCTCGACGGGACCTTCCTTGTCCTCGACGAGACGGCGGATTTCCGTGATGCCCTTGCGGGGGATGATCATTCCCTTTTCAAGCCCCAGGACCTGCTCGACTTTCGGGTCGGCGCTGGCGATGGACAGGCGGTGACCATCAGTGGCCACCATCCTCAAGATGACGGTCTCCTGCTCTTTTTCAGCCCTCAGGAGGACCCCGTTGAGGTTGACCCTGGACTCATCGGCGGACATGGCAAAGAAGGTCTTCTTGATCATGTCGCTGATCATGGCCCCGTCCACACGGATAAAGCCCACTTCTTCGTCGTCCATGATCTTCGGGAACTCCTCCGCAGGGATACCCGGAACCCTGAAATTGACCTTCCCGCAGGTGATGGCGACCCAATTCGAATCCTCTTTCTTGAAGTGCACCGACTCGCCCTGGATTTCCCGGAGCAGCTCGTAGAGCTTGCGGGCCGGCAGAGTGATCTCGCCGTCCTTGACGACCTGCGCCTCATAATCGGCAATGAGACCGATTTCACGATCCGTTGCCACAATACGGATCCGGTCCGCCTCTGCCCGGATGAGAACATTGTTCAATACAGGCATCGAGGTGCGTCTGTCCACAATACCCAGGGTCTTCTGCACACCGCCCAGGAAAACGTCACGCTTCACACTGAATTCCATAAGCCCGTTTCCTTTCCGTCACTTGTATTTCGGTGTATCCCTTCGAGGCCTTTCCTGTCCTGAAGTTCTCCCCACCACCAACAGATCCTATTAACTATTAACTAAATAAGAAAAAGAAAAGAGAAGAGTTATTAGTAATAGGGCCTGTTAACTGGTGAATAGAACCAATCCTTTCATGATTCCGTAGATCTGCCGTAATCAAACGTGTTCATAACTCCAGAGAACAGCTGTCAGCTTCTGTTGAGAGTTTCCTCAATTTCCTTGATTGCCGTCTCGATTTTCGAATCTTTTTCAAGAAGATCCTTGATCTTGTTGTTCGCATAGATGACCGTTGAGTGATCTTTCCCGCCTATTTTTGCACCAATGTCGGGGAAGGAGTGAGAGGTCAACTTTCTTGCAAGATACATGGCAATTTGCCTCGGAATCACGAGGTTCTTGTTTTTTTTATGAGATTTCAAGTCCACGATTCTTATATTGAATTTTGCCGCCACCGTTTTCATGATCTCATCGACGGTGACCCCTGGCTTCTCTCCCTGCTTGAAGAACTTTTTCAACACTTCCTTGACGAGATCCATGTCGATTTCCCGTCCCGTCAGGGATGCATAGGCACCGATCCGGATGATGAAACCTTCGAGCTCACGGATGTTGGACTCCGCTTTCGAGGCAATGTAGTATGCCACGTTTTTCGGCAGAGAGAGGTTGTTTTCATGGGCCTTCTTGTCAACGATGGCCACCTTGGTTTCGATTTCCGGCGGCTGAATGTCGGCGATCAATCCCCACTCGAAACGCGAGCGCAGCCTTCCTTCCAGGTTCGGGATGTCTTTCGGGAACTTGTCGCTGGTGACCACGATCTGCTTTCCCGAGTCGTGGAGGGTGTTGAAGGTGTGAAAAAACTCCTCCTGGGTCCTTTCCTTCCCGGCAATAAACTGGATGTCATCGATCAGAAGAGAATCGATATTCCTGTACTTCTCGCGAAACTTCTGCATCTTGTCGTATCGGATCGAGTTGATCATCTCGTTCATGAACTCTTCGGCAGAGACATAAAGCACGTTGGCCGCGGGGATGAGCTTCAGCGTGTGGAAGCCTATCGCGTTGAGAAGGTGAGTCTTCCCAAGACCCACGCCGCCATAGATAAAAAGCGGGTTGTAGTTTTTTGCGGGTGCCTCGGCTACGGCAACCGCCGCGGCATGAGCGAACTGGTTGCTGGGGCCGACAACAAAACGCTCAAAATTGTAGTTGGTGTTCAACGACGGGTGAAATCTGGGGGGCCGTTCCGCCTTGCCGTTCGGGCTGGGAGCAACAACGGCAACCGGCGCTTCAACGACCTTTTTCCCCTGGAGCGGCGTTTTGTCGATGATGAGTTTCAGATTAAGCGGTATCCCGGCGACGGAAGACATGGACTCCTTGATGATGCCCATGTAGTGCTCCGTGAGCCAGTCCCTGAAGAAGCGGTTCGGCACCGAAAGCTCGACATCGGGGCCGTTCATGGAGGAGATCCGCACGGGGCTGAGCCAGGTTTCGAAGTTTTGCTTCGTTACCTTTTCCTTTATGATATTAACGCTTTTATTCCAGAAATTCTCCAATGGCCCCTCAGCTGTAAACAATCTATAAACATTTGTTGATAAAACACAACCGGTGAACGTTATTCCGAAAAATCCGTTACGAACCGCCAGTAATCAAGACCTTAAAAAAACTTCCAACAGCCTGTCCAGTTCCTCGGGAGAGCTGAAGCGGATCTCGATGGAACCTCCGCGCTTCCTGGAATGGATGTTGACCCTTGCCATGAGGCGCCTGGAAAGCCGTTTCTCCAGCTCTGCCAGATGTTCGTCACCGACGGGTTTCTTTTTGACGGTCTTCGATTTCTTCTTACCCCGAGCGAACTCCTCGGCTTCCCTCACGTTGAGACCTTTCGAGAGGATGGCCTTGAACAGTCTTGCCTGATCCTCAACGGATTCCAACGAGAGAATGGCCCTGGCATGACCGGCGGACAGGGTCCTCTTTGCGAGGGCCTCGCGGATTTCCTTCGGAAGCTTAAGCAGCCTCAGGGCATTGGTGACGGTGGATCTTTCCTTCCCGACGGCCATGGAGATCGATTCGTGGGAGAGACTGAATTCATTCATCAGCCTGCTGAAGGCCTCGGCCTCCTCCATGGGGTTGAGATTTGCCCTCAGGAGGTTTTCGATGAGAGAGAAAACCGCCGTGTCCTGGTCTCCGGCATCGCGGATGATGACGGGTACATCCTTGAGGCCGGCTTCCTGGGCGGCCCGCCATCTGCGCTCGCCGGCGATGATCTCGTAGCCCCCGTCAGAGCGTCTTGCCACGATCGGCTGAATGATACCGCTCTTGCGGATGGAGGCCACGAGGCTCTTGTGCTCCTCGGGGTCGAAATCCTTGCGGGCCTGGTAACGATTCGGGACCAGCTCCTCGATGCCGCACGTCACGAGAACCGGCTTGTCGCCGATTTTTTCCAGAAGGTCGGGGAACATGGCGCCCAGGCCTTTTCCCAGAGAGTTCTTTTTTATCATCCTAGGCTCTCCCGTCGTTGAGGATTTCATGAGCCAGGTCCATGTAGGCAACGGCCCCGCGGGACTTGACGTCGTAGAGGATGATCGGTAGCCCGTGGCTGGGGCTCTCCGAGATTCTTACGTTTCGGGGGATGACGGTCTTGAAGACCTTGTTGCCGAAGTGGCCCCTCACCTCCTCGACGACCCGGTGAGACAGCCGGTTGCGGACATCGAACATCGTGAGCAGGATCCCTCCCAGGGCAAGCGACGGGTTCATCCGGGAACGTACGAGCTTGACCGTGTTCAGCAGGTGTGCCAGCCCCTCGAGTGCGAAGTACTCGCACTGCAGCGGGATGATCAGGTAGTCCGAGGCCACCAGTGCGTTCAGGGTCAGGAACCCGAGCGATGGCGGACAATCGATGATACAATAGTCGTAGGGGGCCGAAAGAGTTTTCAGCAGCATCTTCAGTTTTTTTTCCCGTTCCTCGAGGGAGACAAACTCGATCTCTACGCCGACGAGATCCTGATTCGAGGGAGCGATGTCGAGCGCCGGGATCTGGGTCTTCACGATGACCTCGTCGAGGCTGCAGCGTCCGATGAGGGCATGGTAGAGATTCTTTTTTTCAATCGAGGACTTATTGATTCCCACCCCGCTCGTGGTATTGCCTTGTGGGTCCCCGTCTATGAGCAAGACTTTTTTTTCTGCTGTGGCGAGGGACGCCGAGAGGTTGATGGCTGTCGTGGTCTTTCCGACCCCCCCCTTCTGATTGGCAATACAAATAATTTTTCGCATTCTTAATCGCAGAGACAGGATATTTTGCCGGCTGGATGAAATTGGACGATGCTAACACAAAAGGGGGGTTTTTCAAAGGAAAATTCAGGAGGGAAAGATAACAAAATAAATTAATAATATCTGCTACTTAGAAAGTCACTTCCGACCGTTTCACGAGGGTTTATCCACAAGGAGGATGTGTCGATGGTCGCCTGTGAGCGGAAGCGAGAATGGATAGCTTCCAACTATTCGAAAAGACTTGTTATTTAATGAATCCAGGCCGGCGGCCTCCTCTTCCAGGCCGGGGCCCTTCATCGCCGCCAGGACCCCTCCCGGTTTCAGGAGGGGAAGACCCATCCGCAAAAGCTCCGGCAGTTTGAGTGTCGCCCGTGAGACGATCACGTCAAAGGAGGGGTTGAGATCCTTATTCAGGAGCTCCTCGAGTCGGCAGTTCAGGACGGCAATCTCCCGAAGACCCAGACTGCGAATCACCTCCTTGAGGAAAGAGCACTTCTTTCGCGAGGCCTCGAGAAGGGTGACGTGAAGGTCTTTGCGGAAAATTTTTACGGGAATCGCAGGGAAGCCCGCCCCGGATCCGATATCGAGGAGGGTTGCGGTTCCGGCAGGCAGGTAGGGAAGCAGGGTGAGCGAATCGATGAAGTGGCGCACGGGCAGGTCGAGCTCCGACTGCAGGGAAACGAGGTTCATCTTGCCGTTCCACAGAAGCAGCGTCTCCCGGTAGCTCTCGAAGAGGGCAATCTGCGCCTGAGTCAGGATCGAGCCCCATCTCGCCTGCGGCCGCGATCAGAATTTTTCGAAAATTCCCTGCTCTTTCCATATGCCTTAAGCCCTTTGCCATAAGCCCTATTTTGATTACCAGACGAGACATCGGCGGGCAATGAAAAAGAAGGAAACCCCCAGGTAATTTGTGGTAAACTCGCGGCACTTCGCCCAGAGGTTTTTTAGATGGCTGCGAGCGCTTTCCTGGAGAATATCACCGTCGTCCTGAACAGGCCCAAGTATCCGGGCAACATCGGCTCCGTGGCCCGCTGCGCCAAGAATATGGGCATCGAGAATATCCTCGTCGTGGGCGATATCGACTTCGACGAAGAAAAGATCAGGCAGATGTCGACGCACCTGGCCGCCGACGTGGTGGCTCGGATCCGATACGAGAAAGACCTGCAAAAGGCCCTGTCCGGCTTCCAGTACATCGTGGCGACGACGGCCCGCATCGGCCGGGCGCGGCCGGCCCTCCAGACACCGCGGGGGGCGGCGGAAAAGATCGTGGAGATCTCCCGGAAGAACCAGGTGGCCCTGCTCTTCGGCCCCGAGGATGCCGGACTCGCGAACGACGAGCTTCGTTACGGCCATCTCCTGGTCCACATCCCCGTCTCGGAGCGTTTCCGCTCCATCAACCTGTCCCACGCCGTCATGATCCTCTGTTACGAAATCTTCACGGCCGCCTCGGGGGCAAAAAAGTTCGCCCCGCGGCTCGCCTCGTCGGGGGAGCTCGAGGGGATGTACGAGCACATCCGGGAGGTCAGCCTCCGGATCGGTTTCATCAATCCCCAGAACCCGGAGTACTGGATGACGAGCATCCGGCGCTTTCTTTCCCGGGTGGAGCTTAGATCGCGCGAGGTGAGGATCATCCGGGGGTTCTGCCGCCAGATCGACTGGTTTGGCAGGAAACAAAATTCTTGACTTTCGGGGGCGCTCTGCGCCATTCTTCACCGAACCGCCCTCGGGAATTCCATAAGTAAAAAAGGGGGTTGCAGGAGGATCGCAACATGCAGAAAACCTTTTCCTTCACGGGAGCCAGAAAGATCGTCTTCGGCTGCGGGTCCCTCTCCGGGCTTGTCGGCCAGATCCGGGACTTGAGAGCCAAGAAACCTTTCATCGCCATGGACGGCAACCTGGCGAAGCTGGGGATGCGCGATAAGATCATGGAGATGTTCGACCGGGAAGGCATGAAAGCCGTTCTCTACGACAGGGTGCTGCCGGAGCCGCCCCTGGAGCAGGTCGATGAAGGGGCGAAGCTGGCCCTGAAGGGCAAGTGCGACATCGTGATCGGGATCGGCGGCGGGAGCGCCATGGACGTGGCCAAGGCCATTGCCGTCGTGGCGGCCCACAACGCCGAGGCAAAAGACTTCCTGGGTCTTAACAAGGTCCCCGCGCCGGGGCTGCCGACGATCATGGTCCCCACCACGGCGGGAACGGGCAGCGAGGTAACCTTTACGGCCGTCTTCGTCCGGCATGACCTGAGGAAGAAAGAGGGGATGAACAGCGTCTACATGTACCCGGAGCTGGCGCTGCTCGACCCGGAGCTCACCCTGAGCCTGCCGCCGCAGCCTACGGCAGCCTCGGGGATGGATGCGCTCTGCCATGCCATCGAATCCTACACGTCGGTGATCGCAAGTCCCGCAAGCGAGATGTTCTCCCTGGAGGCCATCCGGCTGATCTCCGAAAACCTGAGGACCTGCGTCCACAACGGGAGTGACCTCGAGGCCCGCGAGGCCCAGATGCTCGGCAGCCTCTACGCGGGCATTGGCCTTGCCAACGCAGGAGTCGGTGCGGCCCACTCGCTGTCCTACCCCCTGGGGGGTAAATACGGCATCTCCCACGGGGTTGCCAACACACTCATGCTCCCCCGGATCATGGAGTTCAACCTGCCCGGCGCCCTGGAGAAGTTCGCCATCATCGCCGAAATGATGGGGGAGGATACGGAGGGGCTTTCCGTTCGCGATGCGGCGATGCTGGCCGTGGAGGCCGTCGATGTCCTCATCGAGGATTGCGACATCGCCACGAGCCTCGAGGAGCTCGGGATCCCCGAGGAGGATTTCCCCGAGATGGCGAAAGTGGCCATGACGGTGGCAAGGCCCCTGGAGAACAACCCCCGGAAGGTGACCCTCGAGGACGCCATCGCAATCTACCGGACAGCCTTATAAAAAACCAATACCCCTAATCTCCCTCTACCCTGCGAGGGAGAGGGCCGGGGTGAGGGGGAATAATCCCCTTCCTTAACGGGTGCGAAGCACCCAGCGAATTGAAAACGTGGAGGCAAACATGGCCGGTTCAGAACTCATTGGAAAAGAGGAGATCAAGGAATTGATGGACGTCCTGGAGACAGGCGTCCTGATGCGATACGGTCACGACAAGGAGAGAAAGGGCGTCTTCAAGGTTCGCCAGTTCGAGGAGGCCTTCTGCCGCTACCTGGGGGTGAAATACGCCCTGGGTGTCACATCGGGCTCCGCGGCCCTGAAGGTAGCTCTCACAGCCCTGGACGTGGGCCCCGGGGACGAGGTGATCGTGCCGCCCTTCACCTTCATCGCCACCTACGAGGCCGTCCTGGAAACGGGGGCCATCCCCGTTGTCGGCGATATCGATGAGAGCCTCAACCTGGACCCCGACAGCATCGAAAAAAGGCTCACGCCCCACACGAAGGCCGTCATCCCCGTTCACATGTGCGGCGCGCCCTCGCGGATCGACAAGATCGTGGAGATCGCCAGGAAGCACAACCTGAAGGTCCTCGAGGACAATGCCCAAGGCGGCGGCGGGAGCTTCCAGGGGAAAAAGCTGGGAACGTTCGGCGATGCGGGGATCCTGAGCTTTGATTACTACAAGACCATGACGACCGGTGAGGGCGGCATGGTGATCACGGACAGCAAGGAGCTCTATGACCGTTCCGACTGGTACCATGACCACGGCCACGACCACAACCCCAACGTGACGAGGGCCATGGAGGGGCGGTTCATCCTGGGATTCAACTACCGCATGAACGAGCTCCAGGGGGCCCTGGGGCTCGCCCAGCTGCGCAAGCTCGACACGATCATCGCCGGGCAGCGCAAGAACAAGGCCGACGTCAGAAAAGCGCTGAGCGTTGTTCCCGGCATCCAGTTCCGGAGCATCCCCGATGCCGACGGCGATACGGCAACGTTTATCGGCTTCAACCTGCCCTCGGCGGCGCTCACGAAGAAGTTCCAGAAGGCCATGTCGGAAAACGGCGTCGATCTCATCTACTTCTACGAGAACTTCTGGCACTACCTGCCCAACTGGGAGCACTTCATCGCCAAGTGCACGGCCTGCTCCGCGAAGTACCCCTTCGCGGACCCCTCCTACACGGGCAAGGCCGGGTACGGTCGCGAGCTCTACCCGAAGGCCGAGGAGATTCTCCCGCGGACACTTTTCATGGCCATTCCCGTGAAGATGGCCAGCGGACGCATCGAGACGATCGCCGCGGCCGCACAGAAAGCCGCAAAAGCGATCTAAATACATCTTTTATTGCTCTTAGCCTTTAGCCCTTAGCCGGCCGCGAAACGGCATCCTGAGGAGGAGAAGCGTATATGTACATCGTCACCGGCGGGGCCGGCTTCATCGGCAACGCATTCGTCTGGAAGCTCAACCAGGAGGGGATCGACGACATCCTGATCGTCGATTCACTCGGGTGCTCGGAGAAGTGGAAAAACCTCGTGAAGAGGCGCTACGCCGACTTCATCCACAAGGACGCCTTCTACGAGATGCTCTGCGAGGGCACTCTCCCCTTCAAGGCAAAGGCCGTCATCCACATGGGGGCCTGCTCCTCAACGACGGAGCGCGACGCCGACTATCTCATGGAGAACAACTTCCATTACAGCTGCGCGCTTGCCCGCTGGGCCGTCGAGAAAAAGATCCCCTTCCTCTACGCCTCTAGCGGCGCCACCTACGGCGACGGCTCACTGGGGTTTGCCGACGACGACAAGACCACAAAGCAGCTCCAGCCCATCAACATGTACGGTTACTCCAAGCAGCTCTTCGACCTCTGGGTCATGCGCAACAAACTCCTCGACAAGGTCGTGGGGATCAAGTTCTTCAATGTCTTCGGGCCCAACGAGTACCACAAGGGCGAGATGCAAAGCGTCGTCCGCAAGTCCTTTTTCCAGATCCGGGACACGGGGAAGGTGAGGCTGTTCAAGTCTCACCGGAGCGGCTTCGGCCACGGCGAGCAGATCCGCGACTTCGTCTACGTGAAGGATTGCGTCGAGGTCCTGTGGTGGTTCCTCAAGAACCCCAGGGCCCGGGGCATCTTCAACCTCGGCACGGGCAAGGCCCGCACGTGGAACGATCTCGTGAAGGCCGTGTTCAAGGCCTCGGGCGTGAAACAAAAAATCGAGTACATCGACATGCCCCTAGAGATCCGCGAACAGTACCAGTACGTGACGGAAGCAAAAATGGACAAATTGCAAAAGGCCGGATGCCCCATCCGGTGCCGGTCGCTCGAGGATGCCGTCACCGATTACGTGACACAGCACCTTCAACTTAAAGATCCTTATTTATAGAAGGGACCGGGGACGAGGGTGTAGGGACTAAAAAATGAAAGTCGTTGTCATCATCCCGTCGCGGTATCAGTCCACCCGCTTTATGGGGAAGCCGCTGGCTGACGTCCTCGGCAAGCCCATGATCCAGCACGTCTACGAGCGGGTCCTGCTGTCGAAGACCGCCACGTTTGCCGCCGTGGCGACGGACGACGGGCGGATCTTCGAGGCCGTGGAAAAATTCGGCGGACGGGTCATCCTGACATCGACTGATCATCCCTCCGGGACGGACCGGATTGCCGAAGCCGCGGAAAAGCTCCGCCTTGCCGATAGGGACATCGTCGTCAACATCCAGGGTGACCAGCCCACCTTCGAGCCCACCCAGATCGATGAGGTCGTGAAACCGCTCCTCGAGGACCCGACCGTGGACTTCTCGACCCTGATCTACCGGATCCGCAGGGACGAGGAGATCACCGACCCCAACGCTGTCAAGGTTGCCTTCGACAAAGACCACTTTGCCCTCTACTTCTCGCGCTCGACGATCCCCTTCGTGCGCGACCGGGGGAAGAAGGCCGATTACTGGAAGCACCACGGCATCTATGCCTACCGAAAGTCCTTCCTCGTTGCCTTCACGAAGCTCCCCCAGGGCACCCTGGAGAAACTGGAGGCCCTGGAACAGCTCCGGGCCCTGGAGCACGGCTACCGGATCAAGGTGGTGGAGACGGACTTCGATTCCATCGAGGTGGACACGCCACGCGATCTCGAGCGGGTGAAGGCGCTCATGGCCGGAAAAAAATCCTGAGGGGGGGCCTTG
This sequence comes from uncultured delta proteobacterium, assembly GCA_963802225.1. GTDB lineage: Bacteria > Desulfobacterota > Syntrophia > Syntrophales > UBA2192 > UBA2192. The sequence goes on from CAWDHZ010000031.1 coordinate 175,174, forward strand.
AAGATCATCGATTCCCACATGCACTGCGGCATCCAGAACTCTGAGCTTCCCATAGAGCTCATCCGGGCCTGGCTGGACCGCGCAGGCATCCAGGGGGCCTGCCTCTACCCCCCGGTTGAAGACATCTACGACCGCGACGACTATCACTTTGAGGACAACGCCCGCTGGGTCGCCTGCCGGCAGATGGCAAACGAGTACCTCCTCGAGATCCAGCAGCGCGACCCCGACATCCACGCCTATTACTTCGTCTGGAACGATTTCCGGGATGGCGAACTGCAAAAGGGCTACCGGGGGATCAAGTGGCATCGCCACGAATACGAGCCGGTCTATCACTACGATGACCCCGGCTGCGAGGCCTTTATCGCAGAGGCCATTCGGCTGCAGCTCCCCATCGTCCTGGAGGAATCCTTCCGGAACACCCTGTACTTCATCAAGCGTATCGCCGGGCGAACCCCCATCATCATCCCGCACCTCGGGGGCCTCAACGGTGGATTCCATGCGCTCTTCGAGGCCGGCGTCTGGGACGGCGAAACGATTTATGCCGACACGGCCCTGGCATCGACGGGGGACATGGGAGCCTTGCTGAAGCGCTACGGGAGCCGGAAGCTTCTCTTCGGGAGCGATTTTCCCTTCGGCATCCCGTCCAGCGAGCTTTCGAAAGTCCGTCACCTGGGGTTGAAGGACGCAGACTTCGAAAACGTGGTGAGCGCAAACGTCCTGCGGCTCATCCAACAGGCATAGAAGGCTGTTGAAAAATACCTATCTGCTGCGTTGCCCTCGTCGCTCAACGTACGCCTCGCTCCTCGGGATGTCGGGCGCCTTGCATGGAGGCATTTTTGAACAGCCTGGAAAAACCCGAAAGAAAGGAAAGAGAACATGAAGATCCTCGACGGGCTCTATGGGTTCATCTGGCAGAGCGCAAGCGAGAACAACTGCAACAGCTTCTTCGTCGACGGTGCGAAGAAGATCCTTATCGACCCGGGTCACCGCCACCTTTTCCAGCATGTAAAGAGCGGGCTGGCGCAGATCGAGACGACGCCCGAGCAGATCGACGTCGTCCTGGTTACCCACGGGCACCCCGATCACCTGGAGATGGTGGGCTCTTTCGGAGCCGCGACCCAGTGGGCCATGAGCCGTATCGACTACGAGTTCGTCATGAAGTACATCGGCTCCCATATGGATTTTCCTGCACCGGCGTTTTTTCTCCAGGAGGGGGATCTCGTCATCGGCGACAAGACCTTCCGGGTAATCCTGACTCCCGGCCATTCGCCGGGATCGGTCTGTCTGTACTGGCCGGAGAAGAAAGTGCTCTTCACGGGCGATGTAGTCTTCAGCCAGAGCATCGGCAGGACGGACCTTCCGGGCGGATCGGGAAAGCAATTGAAGGAGAGCATCTCACGGCTTGCAGAGCTCGACGTGGAGGTTCTCTGCCCGGGTCATGGGGATGTCGTGGCCGGGCGCGAGAACGTGAGGAAGAACTTCAAGTTGATCAAGGACTTCTGGTTCAACCAGCTATAACCGCCAAAAAGCGCTTGGCGCAGGCCGCTTGCATCTCCTCCCTGCGGGCTTTCCACTGAGGGTCCGCCTCAGCGTTGGGCAGGACGGCGGGCCCCGTGATTCCTCTCGATTCCAGGTCCTTCTTCTGGCGCTCGGTGAGCACGGCCTTCCAGGAGGTTGCTTCCTCCCTGCAGGCCGTGAGTGTTTCCCGGAGCCTGTCCAGGGAAGTCCCGACCAGCCCGTTGACGAAACGGAAAAGACGCTCGTTGTCCGCCTCGGGGTCGACGTGTCCTGCAAGGGCATTTTTCAAGAGATCCGTCACTTCCGCCGCAGAGCCGATTTTCTTCTCTTTGTCCAGCTCGTCCTTGACGCCGTCGAGGGTGATGTTGTCGTCCAGGAGCCTCTGGACGAGTCCCCTGATCCGCTTTTCGCGCTCCTGCCGTTGATAGGACTCGCGCTCCTGAGGGCTTGCGGAGAGGCTCTTCGTCCTTTCCATGATGAGGTCGATGGTGCTCTTGATTTCCGCCATAACGTGACTCCTTTTTCTGGTGGCCCCGGAGAATAATCCTTCCTTCCGGAATTGTCCACGAAAATCCAGAGGACACCGATGGCGCCAGCCCAACGGTCGCTGCGCCTGCGACAGGTTGTTTTCCGGAGACCGGAATCCCGAAGCCTGGAGCCGGCCGCGAAGCGGCGGCTAAGTCCGGATGATGTCGACAGGCTCGAACTGGGTGGCCTTTTTCGACGGGTAGATGCCGGCCAGGATCCCCACGAGGACGGAGGCGCTGAAGGCGATAGCTAGGCCGGTGAGGGACAGCGTGAAGGGGTATTTCAGGACGCGGAGCAGAACGACGCTGAGCAGCGCTCCCGAGAAGACGCCGATCGTCCCGCCTGCCAGCGAGATGATGGACGACTCGATGAGAAACTGCAGGATGATGTCGCGCTTGCGCGAGCCCACGGCGCGGCGGATGCCGATCTCGAGCTTGCGCTCGTTCACGATGAGAATCATGATGGAGAGGATGCCGAGCCCGCCGATGATGAAGGATACCGCCGCGGCGATTCTGCCTAAAACCGTGATCAGATCCATGGCCTGCGTCTTGAGAGCCAGAACGTCCTTCATGTCGATGACGGCAACGTCGTCGTTCTGTCCCGGCCCGATCTTGTGACGCTTGCGCAGGAGATTTTCGATGTCGGTCTTGGCCGCGGGGATGAGCTCGCCGCGGGTGACCTGGACGTAGATGTTGTTGACATTGGTCTTGTTGACCAGGGTCTTGAGGAACGTCTGCAGCGGGATAAAGATCTGGCTGTCCTGGTCGGCTCCGGACACATCGGTCCCCTTCTCTTCCATGATCCCGATCACCTGGCAGGGCACGCGCCAGATCAGGATGTATTTCCCGATCGGGTCTTCATCGCCGAAGAGCTTCTCCACGACGGTGCGCCCCACGACGGCCACCTTGTTGCGGTCCACGTTGTCCTGCTCGGTAATGAAGCTTCCCTCCCGGACATGAAAGTTCCGGATGTCCTGAAAATTCGGCTCGACCCCGTTCACCAGGATCCCCTTCAGCACCGTATTCCCGTAACGGACGGGAAAGGTCTTGTACCCGGCGGCAGAGAGGTCGGTGACCGAGGAAATCGAATCCTTGATGGCACGGGCGTCCTCCGGGGTGAGGTTTGTCGCCTCGCTCATCAGGCGCGTTCCGGTACCCACGCGCCGCACGATGCCGCTGCGGACGATGAGAAGGTCCTTTCCGAGGCTGTCGATTTCCTGTTCGGTCTTGATGGCGAGCGAGCCCGAGAGATTCGAGACGATGATGAGCGAAAAGGTCCCGAAGAAGACGCCCAGCACCGCGAGCGCGGTGCGCCACTTGAACTGCACCAGCGAGCGGCGAGCGATCTTCAGATTCAGCAGGATGCGTCGTAAATCCATTCAGCAACACCGTGGAATCATGGAGTGATGGAATGATGGGTGAAAAAGGGAAAAGACAAACCCCAATATATCATCCCTGAAAGGGCTCATGTGCGTATGGCCTCAATCGGCACCAAATTCGCCGCCTGCCTTGCCGGATGCAGCCCGAAGCCCACGCCGACGACCCAGGACAACACGAGGCCGATGGCAAAGGCCTTCCAGGAGAAATAGACGGGAAACTCGGCCACGTACGTGAGCAGCTGCGCCGAGATCACGCCGAGGATGAAGCCGACAACGCCCCCGGCGGTCGTGATCATCACGGCCTCCGTCAGAAACTGCATCAGGATATCTTTTTTGCGGGCGCCCACGGCGCGGCGGATGCCGATTTCCTTGACCCGTTCCTTCACGGAAAGCAGAAACAGGTTCGCCAGGACGAAGCCGGCGACGACGAGGGAAATGACGCCTACGATTCCGATGAAGACGACGAGCGACCCCGTGAGGGCCACGAGGAACTTGACGATGTCCTTGGGGGTGAAGATCCGGAAGTCCTCGGGCTGCCCGTCCGGGATCCGGTGAAGGTAGCGGAGCAGTCGCTTGAGCTCCTCGACACGGCCGTCCACGTTTTCCAGGTCGGTGAAGCGCAGGCGCATGCCCGCCACGTACCGCGATTCGTTCTGGAGCTTTTTCATCACCGTCGTGTAGGGCATGATGATGCGGTTGTCGAGACTTCCGCCTCCCGGCGACGTGCCGCGCTCGGAGAGCACGCCGACGATCTGGACGGGGAGGTTGCGGACCTGGACAAACTTGCCCACGGGGCTCTCGTCGCCGAAGAGTTCCCGGGCAACCTCCTGACCCATGATCCCCACGTTCGCGTAGCGCCGGATATCCTCGTCCGTGAAGTCGGAGCCCTCGATGACGGGCCACGTCCAGGCCCGGCTGTAGTCGCTCGAGGAGCCGACGATCTGACTCTGGTAGCGGTTTCCCTTGTAGGAGACGTTAACGCTGCCCACCCAGGTCGTGGGGACAACGATATAGGCCGTGGGGAAAGCCTGGCGAATGGCTTCTATGTCGTTCAGGGTGATCGTCTTTTCCCGCTGGCCGATGGCGCGTGCCTCGTCGCTTCCGCTCATGACCATGACGGAATCGGGGCCGAAGCTGGCCACGATGTCGAAGGCCTTCTTGTAGGCGCCCTCGGTGGCGGCCACAATGATCGTGATCGCCGCGATTCCCAGGGCAACGCTCACCAGGCAGAAAAAGGTCCTGAGCTTGAAGGCCTTGACGGCCTCGTAGGATTGGATGAGCAGCGATGGCTGTAGCGTTCCATTCGTAACCCGTCCGATCAATGATCCCGTCCCGGATGTGGATGATCCGGCGGGCGTAGGCGGCGATGTCGGCGTCGTGGGTGATGACCACCACGGTCTTGCCGCGCTCGTTTGTCCGGGTCAGGACGTTCATGATCTCTTCGGCGGTGCGGCTGTCGAGCTGGCCCGTGGGCTCGTCGGCCAGAAGCAGCTCGGGGTCGTTGATGAGGGCCCTGCAGATGGCCACGCGCTGCTGCTCGCCGCCCGAGAGCTGGGTCGGGCGGAACTTCATCCGCTCCTCGAGCCCGACGAGCGTCAGCAGCTCAACGGCCCGGTCACGGACGCGGTCCTTTTTCTTTTCCCGGTAGAGCGTGGGCACGAGGACGTTTTCGAGCACGGTGGCGTAAGGCAGGAGGTAGAAGCTCTGGAAGACGAAGCCGATGTGTTCGTTGCGCAGCTCCGAGAGCTCGTCGTCGTTGAGCTGCATCACGTCCCGGCCGGCGAGGATGAAACGGCCCGAGGTGGGGACGTCCAGGCAGCCCATGAGGTTCATCAGCGTCGATTTCCCGGACCCGGAGGTCCCCATGATGGCCGTGAATTCGCCCTGCTCGATCGTGAGGTTGACCCCCTTGAGGACCTGCAGATCCTGATCCCCCACGTGGAAGCTCTTGGTGATATTCTCCATGATGCAGACGGGGGCGGCCATTACTTGAGGGCCCCCTTCTGCTGGCCCTGCGGGTCCGTCGTCACGGGCAGGACGATCTTCGTCGCGAGCACGTCGCCTTCGTTTGCCCCGGAGAGGATCTCCGTCTTGTCCTCGCCTCGGATCCCGATCTTGATCGCCAGCTTCTCCACCTTGTTCTTTCCCGTGACCCGGTAGGCGACCTGTTTTCCCCGCTCGAACTTGATGGCGGCGTTGGGCGCCGTGAGGATGTTCGCCTTCTCCTCCGTGATGATCCGCACGTGGGTGGTCATCTCCGGCTTGAGGAAGACGGCGTCTTCCGGGGAGACCTTCATGGTGGAGAGGTAGTAGACGATGTTCTCCTTGACGACGGGCTGGGGGTAGATCTTCTCGACCTTGCCCTTGAAGGTCTTTGCGGGGAAGGTGTCGACGTAATATTCCACGTCCTGTCCCACGGCGGCCTTTCCGATGTCCGTTTCGTCGACGTAGATCCACATCTCGAGCCTCGTGGGGTCCAGAACGGTCACCAGGTTTGCCACCTGGAGCCCCGCCACGATCGTCTCGCCCTCCTGGGCCGTCACGTCGGAGACGATGCCGTCGATGGGGGCGAAAATCTTCGTGTAGGTCATCCGGACTTCCTGCTGGCGCAGCCTTGCCTGGATCTCCTCGACGGTGGATTTCGAAATCGTCAGCTGCGTCCTGTACTCGTCCTGGAGGCGCTTCATGACGGCCTCGGCGGCGGTGAACTGGCTCTCGGCCTTGTCGACGGAGTCCTTCGTCGTGTACTCGTGTTTCAAAAGCTCGCGCTCCCGCTCCACGTTCACCTTGGCATAATCGTGGTTCGCACGGGCTTCCCGGATCCGCTCGGGGTAGGTCTGTTCGACCTGGGTGAGCGTGTTGCGCGCCGACAGGAGCGCGGCCTGCTGCTGCCCGATCTGCTGCTGGATCTCGCGATCATCGACCAGCGCGATGAGCTCGCCCGCCTTGACCCGGTCGCCCACCTTGACCTTCATTTTCTGGATCCGGCCCGTCGCCTGGGCGCCGATCTTGACGACGGCCCCCACCTGGGACTTGATGATCCCGGTCTCCACCAGGACCCCGCGGATGCTGCCTTTTTCGACGGATCCGGTGTCCAGGACCTGGGTGGCCGGCTTGACAAGGAATACCCTCCAGACCACAACGGCCGCCAGCAGAAGCACGACGGCGATACCGGCAAGGAGGATGATTTTTTTCTTCGTCGGGAGCGCTTTGATCGTTGTGAGATTCATGGGTGAATGCTTCCGTCCTTCGAGGTGTTTGTCAGGGCCTAACGGGGCTTGGTTTCATGGGGCTGTGCCGGTTCATCCTGAAGGGATTCGAGGCGCTCAATGCCGGAAACCCTTTCCAGGAGGCTTTTGCAAGGTAGACGTTGAGCTTCGCCACGACATCCTGCTCGCGCGCCTGGGCAAGCAGGGTCTCGGCAAACACGACCGACAGGATGTCCCCCTTGCCGACCTTGTATTCGCCGAAGGCCTGGTCGTAGTTCTGAAGGGCCTGCTTGAGCTGCTCGTCGGCGACTTTCACGTTGCGCGAGGCGGTCAAGAAATCCTCGTAGCTCTTGCGCAACTCGAGCCGGATCGAGCGCTCGGTCTCCTTGAAGTTCTTTGCCGCCGTCACGGTGTCGATCGAGGCGGCCTTTCGACGGTAGAACTTCCCCAGCTCGAAGAGGTTCCAGGTGGCCAGAAGCGCAGCCGAGCGGTCCTCGTAAGGGTTTCCATAGACGAACGCAGTACTCGAAGCAGGGTTGCTCGTGTCCGTCCGGGTATAGTTCAGATTTCCCGACAGTACCGGCAGAAAGTCCCCTGTCGATATCCCTTCGGCGCTTTCGGCGCGCTTGACGGCAAGCTCGGCCTGGAGGATCTCGGGGCGCCTGAGCAGGGCCTGTTCGAGGCGCTTTTCGTCCGGCAGGGGGAGATCGAAGGTCAGGACCCCCTGGAGATCGGCGGCGTCGGTAATCGGTGTGCCGATGAGAGAACTCAGCTCCGAGAGGCTCTTCTGGAGGCTGCCTTCCGACTGGACCAGGTTGTAGCGGGCCTGCTCCAGTCTCACAGAGACCTGAAGAACGTCGGAGAGCTTTGCCACGCCGAACTTTCTCCGCCCTTCGGCCACCTCGTAGTTTTTCAGGGCATTCTCGAGCTGTACTTTCCGCTGCTCGAGGATGCCCCGGGTTGCCAGGGTCGTGTAGAAAGAGGACTTGACGCTGAACTCGAGGTCCAGGAGGCTCTTGCGAAGACCTTCCTGTTCGGAGTTGAAACTGTAGCGGGCGATATCCCGCGTATAGCCCCGTTTGTAGTCGAAGAGCTTGAGCGAGGCGGTCACGTCGAAGCTGTTGGTCGAGGAGTCGTAGCCGGCGATGTTGCGCCGGAACGCGGTCCCGGCGGCATCGACACTGGGAACGTAGGCCCCGAGGGTGGCCTTGTAGAGGGCCTCCGAGGACTGTACGCGCATCCCCTGCGCCTGGTAGGCAGGGAGGTTCGACTTGGCCATCTCGAGTGCCTCATCGAGGGTGAGGGCCGGGGATGAGACGGAAAGAAGAGAAACGGCTGCCAGCGAAAGCAAAAGAATCAACGAATTCCTCTTAGCCGTTATGCGGAGCGCCATAAGGTTACCTCGATGACAGGGAGCAAACGCGATAACGATACCCCCCTGTTATTGCAATAACTTTGGTAATGTATGAGCTTTCTCTCTACTTTCGCAAGCATATTTTCTTGACCGGACCGGCCATGTATTTCCCGCAATGAACGCAGGCATGAACCATGCCACGGAAAGGCAAAGCGCAAGCAGCTTAAATAATTGAATAATATTCTTGTTCCACGATGCGGTCCGTTCCTGGACAGCAGGAAGTGGATATTTTCTGTCCGGTCGGGGTATCCGGTTGGATAAAAAACATTCAGCCTGTCGCGGTCGCAGGCTGCCATATTGATCACAGGAAAAATCGCGATCTTTCTTTTTTCATGGACTGCGGTTATAGTATGAAACCGTTGAAACCGTATAGTATGGATGTGGTTACGGTCCGGGGTGACACGGTAGACGCTGAAGGGGCCGATGGGCGAGGACAAGCACGACGAAAGGACATAAGGCATGAAAATCATTCATTTTATTTCTGACAAAGCGGAACGGCTACTACGGCTCCTTCGAGCCGGCAGCGCCAGGAAAAGCACGGGTCATTGACGGAGACATCCTGGGGCGGTTCTCGCTGACGGATCGGTCGGCTGTCATCAAGAAAATCCTGCCGCCGATCGATCCCCCGAATATTCTGGCCCTGGGGTTCAGCTACGGAAAGCATGCGGGGGAAACGGAAAGCCGCGCTCCCGAAAGCCCCGTTCTTTTCATCAAGGGCACCAACAGCCTCGCCGGCCCGGGGGACACGATCGTTCTTCCGAAGGCGGGGCCCGACGAGGTGGATTACGAGGCGGAGCTTGCCGTCGTCATCGGAAAGCGGGCGAAGAACGTTTCTGTCAAAGAGGCCATGGAGTACGTCATCGGCTACACCTGCGGCAACGATGTGAGCGCCCGGGACTGGCAGATGCGCAGGCAGAAACAGCAATGGGCCCGAGGCAAGAGTTTCGATACGTTCTGCCCCCTGGGGCCGTTCCTCGTTACGAAGGATGAGATCCCTGATCCCAACAACCTGCGGATTCAGTCCATCCTCAACGGCAAGGTGATGCAGGATTCGAACACCTCGGACATGCTCTTTAGCGTAGCCCAGATCGTGAGCGATCTGAGCCGCTCCATGACTCTCCTGCCGGGAACCGTGATCATGACGGGGACCCCGGAGGGTGTCGGGTTTGTCCGCAAGCCGCCGGTCTTCATGCGGCACGGCGATGTGATCACCATCGTCATCGAGAAGATCGGGGAGCTGACGAATCCCGTCGAAAATGAGGTGTGACGCCCGGTGCAGGCTGCCGATGCACGAAATAGTGGCAAAACATGCCCGCTTATGCTATGAGCCAGGCAGAGGGGGCCTGTGAGGAACAAGCCCCCTTTTTCCATCACGAAGTTGCATAAAAGCCCCATTCCCTGCCCCGCGCGCGGGGATTGCGGACCAAGCAGGAGGTCTAAATGAGCGACGGCACCAGCGAAAGAAAACAATTCTTTGCGATCCTCGTTGTCTGCCTGGTGGGTTTCTTCATCCTCTCCGTCGTGGGGGTATTGAGGTTCTCCCTGGCGCCGGGTCTGCGGTCATCCTATGCCGGGGCCGATGGTGCGAGCGCGCCGGCTGCAACGGCAGCCGCACCCAGGGCGGGTTTCCCCTCGCTTCAGGGCGGATCGGGGGCCCCGGGGTCGCTCGCCGACCTCGTGGAAAAGCTGAGCCCCGCCGTCGTGAACATCAGCACGACAAAGGTCGTCAAGATGGACGGCAAACGGACTCCCTCCAACGAGATGTTCCCCTTCGACCGGTTCTTCGGCGGCGAGGAAGACTACTACAAGCGCTATTTCGGAGACAATCCCGAGAAGGAATTCCGGCAGCGCAGCCTGGGCTCGGGGTTCATCATCAGCAAGGACGGGTACATCTTCACGAACAATCATGTCATCGAGAAGGCCGACAAGATCAAGGTGCGCCTCTCGACGGGAAAAGAATACGACGCAATCGTTAAGGGCAGGGACCCTCGCACGGATCTTGCCCTCATCAAGATCACCCCCGAAAACAGCCTGCCCACGGTCAGCCTGGGAGACTCGGACCGGCTTCGCGTGGGCGACTGGGTCATGGCGATCGGAAACCCCTTCGGGCTCGATCACACGGTGACTGCGGGAATCGTGAGCGCCAAGGGCCGTGTTATCGGGGCCGGACCCTATGACAATTTTATCCAGACCGACGCATCCATTAACCCCGGAAACAGCGGCGGCCCGCTTTTCAACATGGCAGGCGAGGTCGTTGGGATCAACACGGCCATCGTGGCCCAGGGGCAGGGCATCGGGTTTGCCATCCCCGTGAACATGGCCAAGGAGGTCCTTGAGGACCTCAAGGCAAAGGGAAAAGTCACTCGGGGCTGGCTGGGCGTGTCGGTCCAGGACATCACGGAAGACCTTGCAAAGAGCCTGAAACTTCAAGACCGCAGCGGTGCACTGGTGACGGAGGTCTTCGAGGGAGACCCGGCCGATAAGGCCGGCATCAAGCAGGGCGACATCATCATCGAGGTCGACGGAAAAAAGGTCAAAGATACCCATGAGTTGCTCCGTGCCGTAGCGGTTCTGCCCGTCGGGAAAAAGGCGGCCCTGAAAGTCCTCCGGGAAGGCCAGGTGAAGGAACTTCAGCTCACCGTGGCGGAACGGGAGGACAAGAAGGAAATGGCTGCCGCCAAGGGGGACTCGAAAGACACATACGGGATGTCCGTTCAGGACATCACCACGGAGATTGCAAAGCAGCTGGGACTTCCGTCGGCGGGCGGCGTCATCGTGACGAGGGTCCGCGAAGGCAGCGCATCGGACGAGGCGGGCCTTCAGACCTATGACGTGGTCCTCCAGGTCAACCGGGCGAAGGTGACCTCCGTAAAAGACTTCATGCGCGAGATATCGAAAAAGACCGCCGAGGACCGGGTGTTGTTGCTGATCAAGCGAGGCAAGGGCACCTATTACGTGGCCCTGCGCAAGGAGTAGGGAAGGGACAGGACGAAAGCCGGTGGACAGGGGGAAACGGCTGCTCCGCATCTATGAAAGTCTGGAGAGATTCTTCGGGGACCTTCAATGGTGGCCCGGGGAGAGCGCCTTCGAGGTTGCCGTCGGGGCGATCCTGACGCAGAACACGAACTGGGCCAACGTGGAGAGGGCCATCGGGCAGCTCAAGGCGCAAGGGGTCATGGAACCTCGGGCCCTTCACGGCCTGGACGATGAGACACTGGCCAATCTGATCCGTCCATCAGGGTATTTCCGGGTCAAGACGAAACGACTGAAAGCGTTTCTCGAGGTGCTTTGCGGCAATTTCGGGGGAGACCTGGAGCGAATGCTCGGGGGAGACATCCAGCAGGCGCGGCAGAGGCTCCTCGGGATATCGGGGATCGGCGAGGAAACCGCCGACAGCATGCTCCTTTATGCGGGGGGCAGGCCCGTGTTCGTCGTCGATGCCTACACAAGGCGGATCCTCACAAGGCATGGGATCATCGATGGAAAGCTGCCCTACGGGGAGATCCAGCGCCTGTTCATGACTCAGGTTCCTCGAGATGCTGGCCTATACAACCAATACCACGCAATGATTGTCGAGACGGGGAAGCGTTATTGCCGCAAGGCGCCCCGTTGCGGCGAGTGCCCGCTCCGAAGGATTGCGGGCCGGGGGCGGGAAGACAGAGCCGGTGCCCGATGAGCCGGCAGCAGGGCGAAGGGGTAGAGCGACGTGTTCGTCCGGGAAGAAATTCTGAAATCAAGGCTCCAGGAAGAACGGCACACCTTCATCCTGAAGCTCAACGACTATGCCGGCGTCATCCACCTCCATTCCGACTACTCCCATGACGGGCGGGCATCAATCCTGGAGATCGTCGAGGCGGCCCGGGTCAACGGCATCGACTTCGTCATGCTCACCGATCATGACTGGCTGCAGGCCAAGCATGACGGCTACGAGAGATCCTACGACGGGGTCCTCCTCTTCATTGGCATCGAGGTGACGCCCCGCTACAATCATTACCTCGCCTTCGGGATCGACGAACCCCTCATCAGCTGTGACTTGGTATGGGTCTTTCCCTCTGAGGACGAACAGGAAATCTCCCCGCAGTTCTATATAGACTGGGTCCGGAGCAAAGGAGGACTCGGTTTCATTGCCCACCCCGACCACGAAGGCGCGTTAAGGTTTCACGTGAAACAACACCCCTGGAACGATTGGAGCGTAACGGGCTACACGGGGATCGGGATCTGGGACTTCATGACGGACTTTCAGGGCCGGCTGAAGGGGTACCCGAGCGCCCTGCTCAGCTACTATTTTCCTGCTTACAGACTCCGCGGGCCCAAGAAGGAGACGCTCGCTCGCTGGGACGAGCTGAACCGGAGCCGCAAGGTCGTCGGGATCGGCGAGCTCGACAATCACGAAACCGTCAAAAAGCTGCTCGGCGTCCAATTCCATATCTTCCCCTTCAGCAAGGCCTTCCGGTTCATCCGAACGCACATCCTGACAGAAGCAGAATTCCTGAAAGAAGACGAGCTGGATCGCGAGATCATCCTTTCGGCCTTGAGGCGGGGGAGGGCTTACGTCGCACTGGAGTATTTCGAGAAGGCCAAGGGCTTTTCCTTCGTGATCATGGACGAGTCGGAGGTGGCCACCATGGGGGATGAGTTCTTCCTTGACGACCTGGCCATCGTGCAGATCGAGCTTCCCGTGAAGGGAAAGATCCGCCTCATCAAGGACGGGGAGCTGTTCCGGGAGCAGGTGGGCAGGGGGTTGACCTGTGGAATCGACGAGCCGGGTATCTACCGGGTAGAAGTCTACCTCTGGAAAGCATTCAAGTACCGGCCCTGGATCTTCTCCAATCCGATCTACGTGAAGCAAGACTGGCCTGTCTCCGTCGCTTAGGGTATAGGGCCGGAATAAATAAGAAGAATCCGGACATTCCATCACGGATCATTTCCTGCCATAAGCCGGACTAAGACCGAATAGACCGATTCTAGGCATATTTCGCCGCATGGTAGGAGCTTCTCACCAAAGGGCCGGAGACAACGGTCCGAAATCCCCGCTGAAGGGCTTCCCTCCTGAATTCCTCGAAATCGTCCGGGATGTAAAAAGTCGCGACAGGCCAGTGGTCGATGGACGGCTGCAGGTACTGACCGATGGTGAGATTTGCGCAGGAGACGTCCGCAAGATCGTCCAGAAGCGAAAGGATCTCGCCCCGCACCTCCCCGAGGCCGATCATGAAGCCCGACTTCGTAAGTGCCTTGCGCCTGTCCGATCCGGCGCGGCGCAGGAGCTCGAGCGACAGGGCGTAGTTGCCCTGGGGGCGAAGCTCGCCAAAGAGCCTCGGGGCTACCTCGACATTGTGGTTCAAAACGTGGGGCCCGGCCTCGAGAATCCTCTCCAGGGCGGCCCAGTTTCCCTGCAGGTCGGGGATCAGGACTTCCACCCTGCAGTCCGGGATCTCCTTGCGTAAAAGCTCTACGCAGCGGGCAAAGAGCGCCGCGCCTCCGTCCGGAAGATCGTCTCTCGTCACAGAGGTGATGACGATGTAGCGCAACTCCAGCGCCCTCACTGCCTCAACGAGGCGTTCGGGTTCCGCCTCGTCGACCGGGCCGGGCCGCCCGTGCGCGACGTTGCAATACCTGCAGTTGCGGGTACAGGTGTTCCCCAGGATGAGAAAGGTGGCCGTGCCGGACCGGAAGCACTCCCCCATGTTGGGGCAGCGGGCTTCCTGGCAGACGGAGTGGAGATCCAGTCGGCCGAGAAGACCCCGCATCTCGGCGAACTCGCGGGAGTTCGGCAGGGGGACTTTCAGCCAGTCGGGTTTGCGCATGGGATGGCTTAAGGCTAAAGGCTAAAGGCTAAAGGCTCCAGAGAAAAGCTGTATAATTTCCCTTGGCCCTTAGCCTTTTGCCCTTCGCCGTCTTTAAAAATAGTACCAGATTGAGCTGTAATCGTTCACATTCTCCCCGTCCTTGGCCAGCCGCTTGAGGTAATCGTAGATGGACACATCGGTGTGCACGTAGTCCAACGCTGTGACAAGACGAACCTCCCAGGAGTAAAACCGGTACATCCGGCGGCCGTCGGGGAGGATATTGACGATCTCGTGATCCTGCCAGGCCCGCAGGTTGACCTTCCCGAGCCTCGGGACGTTGAAAACGGGCTCGTCGGTCCGTACCAGCCCCGGCAGCAGCCGGGCCTCCTCGAGCTGTTCCTGCTCCATCCGCGCGATGGGGACGCGGAAATCGATGGTCTCCTCCTTGCCTTTCGCGCTGAAGGAGTAGTAGGGGTCCACTCCGGAGAGCTTCAATGTCCTCCGGAGGAGCGCCGTCTCGTATCTGCGGCTGTTGTAGTAGGTGAAGACCTGCTGGTTGTAGACGTTCATCCCGACGCTTTTGATCTTCCGGATGCACTCCAGAGAATCGGGCGTCATCTCCGTGGGGTGCTCGAAGTGGGTGACGATGGCCAGCTCGCGCTTGCCCCACTCATGGTACTTCCTGAAGACCTCCAGGAGCCCCTCGTCGATCCGGAAGGGCAGGGTGACGGGGATCCGGGTACCGATGCGAATCCTTTCGATGTGTTTGATGGCGGCCACCTCGCCGAGGAGCCAGTCCAGGTAGTCGTTGTTGAGGGTGAGCGGGTCGCCCCCCGTGACGAGCACCTCGGAGATGCTCTCGTTTTCCTCGATCCATCTCAGGGCCTCTTTCACCTTCTTGCGGGCCATCATCACCGTGTCGTCCATCCCCTTGATCTCCCAGTTGCGCTGGCAATACACGCAGATCTGGGGACAGGAGTTGTAGGGCTTGAGGATCAGGATCTCGGGGTAGCGGCGGGTGATGCCGTCGATGGGGCTGGTGGATTTTTCCCCCATGAAGTCCAGGTCGATCCCCTTGCGGCGGCTCTCGGCCACCTGTTCGCAGTAGAGGGTGCTCGGGATGACTTGAGCGCGGATGGCGCGGTCGTAGTCGGAGCGGCCCTCCTTGCGAAAGAGCGACAGGTAGTAGGGGGTGATCTCGAAGGGGATGTCGTTCTTCGTGGCGCTGACGAGGCCTTGAGCTTCGCCCTTGTCGAGCTTCACCAGGGCGCGGATCGTGTCGAGGTCCTTGATGACGTGTTGCAGATGCCAACGATAATCCTGCCAGTCCTGATCCGTGGCTTTGAAGAAGCTCAGGATTTCGCGCTTGAGCTTCTTCCGCTCGCGAAGCAGTGATTTGTCATAGCCCGTGCGGTAGCGGCGAAAGAAGCGGCGGATATTACAAGCATAATCATCAAGTTGTTCCGAGCGGGAGAGGGCTGCCTCGCGGCCGTCCTTTATCTGTAAGACCTCCTTGCGCTTGAGGTGCTTTCCCCCCCTGCCCGTGATGCCCAGAAACAGGGCCAGGTACTCGCAGAGGAAGGCCTCGGAGACCTGATCCAGTGCTTCCTTTTTCCCCTGGGCCAGTTCGTAGAGGATCTGCATGGGGGAGAAATGCGTCACGTATTCATTTTCCGTCCGCATGGTGTTCGAGAGCACCCGGATGCATTCCTTGGCGTTTCGTTTCTCCACGATGTTGAGATTGACGAAATAGGTGTCGGAACGCATGTTGAAAAGATCGCGCTCCAGGCGGTTGAGGTAATCGAAAAGCAGATGCCGGGCTTCTTCCATGTGCCTGGAATTTCTGCACAATTGACGAATCCGGGGTTCCGTCGCCCAGAGTTGTTCCACCAACTCTTCTTTCGACCAGTCCAGCCAGTTCTTCATGCTCTCTCTCGTCGGTTTGTTGATAATCTGTTTATACGCAGGCGCGGGCCCCGAGTGCGGCCTTTCTTTTCGTTGTGCCTAGCACAGGGTCCAGCAGACATCCGGTTTTCTCGCTGCCTGAACATCGTCGAGGCGCTTTACCGGGGTCGTGAGCGGCGCCGATTTCACGAGCTCGGGGCTCTCTTTCGCCTCTTTTGCAATGGATATCATGGCCTGGCAGAACTCGTCCAGAGTTTCCTTGCTCTCAGTCTCCGTGGGCTCGATCATGATGGCCTCCCGGACGATCAGGGGGAAATAGATCGTCGGGGGGTGGAACCCGTAGTCGAGCAGGCGCTTGGCGATGTCCGTCGTGTGCACGCCGCTTTCCTGCACCTGCTTCTCCCCCGAGAAGACGCACTCGTGCATGCAGATCCGGTCGTAGGGCAGATGGTAGTAGGGCCTCAGCCGCTCCTTGACGTAGTTTGCGTTGAGGACGGCGCTTTCGCTCACCCGTTTCATCCCAACGGCTCCGATGGAGCGGATGTAGGTGTAGGCCTTCACCATCACGTTGAAGTTTCCGTAAAAAGAACGGACCCGCCCGATCGAGTCGGGGAACTCCTCGGACCATCGGTACAGCCCCCCTTCTTTCACGACCCGCGGCACAGGCAGGTAAGGCACCAGGTTGGCCTTCACGCCGACGGGTCCGCTGCCGGGTCCTCCGCAACCATGGGGGGTGGAGAAGGTCTTGTGGAGGTTGAGCTGGATGATGTCAAAGCCCATATCCCCCGGTCTCGTGACCCCGATGAGCGCGTTGGCGTTGGCGCCGTCGCAGTAAAGAAGCCCGCCCTTGCCGTGGACGATGGCCGACACTTCGTCGATGTTTCGCTCGAATAGCCCCAGGGTGTTGGGGTTGGTGAGCATGAGCCCCGCCACGTCCGGGGTCATCAATTCCCGAAGGTGCTCCAGATCGATGCCCCCCTCGGCGTTGGAGCGGACCGTGGCCACCTGGAACCCGCAGAGGGCAACCGATGCAGGATTTGTTCCGTGGGCCGTATCGGGGATGAGGACAGTCGAGCGCTTCTCTCCCTTTTTCTCGAAGTGCTTCTTGATGACCATGACGCCCGTCAATTCCCCGTGTGCGCCGGCCGCCGGCTGGAGCGTGAAATCGGCCATGCCGCAGATCTCCGAGAGGGTGCCGGCCAATTCGTAAAGAAGCTGCAGGTTGCCCTGGGCGAACCCGTCCGGCGCGTAAGGGTGAAGAGAGGTGAAACCATCCAGGCGGGCTACATTCTCGTTGATCTTCGGGTTGTACTTCATCGTACAGGAGCCCAGGGGGTAGAAGCCCACGTCGACCCCGAAATTACGGCGTGACAGACGGGTGTAATGGCGGACGATGTCCACCTCGGCCAGTTCCGGAAGATCCAGATCTTCGCGCAGCAACGCGGCGTCGATGATCTTGTCCAGCGCTACCTCGGGGACATCGCTTGCGGGGATCGTTCCTGCCGTCCGTCCGGCCCGACTCATCTCAAAAATCAGTTCCATGGGCACCTCGTAATTACTTGTAACGTTACAAGTAACAGGCATTGCTAGCCTGTCATTTCAAAAGTTCGACAACGCTGTCCATGTCTTCCCTGCGGAGCATCTCCGTCGCGCACAGCAGCATGCCACCCCCGAGCTCCGGGTAATCCTTCGAAAGGTCGTATCCCCCTGTATACCCGGCGGCCTCGAGCCGCGCGTTTGCAGCCTTGACGTCGGGGCATGCCAGTGCGAACTCGTTGTACACGGGCCCCGGGAAAAGGGGCCTCCAGCGCGGCAGTGCCGCCAGCTTTTCCTTGAAGTAATTTGCCTTCCAGGCGTTGAGGGCCGCCAGCTTTTTGAGGTTCTTGCCCAGGCTGGCCAGGTAGACGGCCGCGGCGAGCATGCAGAGGGCCTCGTTGGAGCAGATGTTGGAGGTGGCCTTCTCGCGGCGAATATGCTGCTCCCGCGTCTGGAGCGTGAGCACGTAGCCGCGCGAGCCCTCGCGGTCCACCGTTGCGCCGGCCAGCCTCCCGGGGATCTTCCGCAGGAAGGCATCGGTGCTGGCGAGAATTCCCAGATAGGGTCCCCCGTAGTTCATGGGGTTGCCGAACCCCTGGCCCTCGCCGACCACGAAATCGGCCCCCGCATCGCCCGGGGCTTTCAGGATTCCGAGCGAGGTAGGATCCGTAAAGCCCGCCACCAGAAGCGCTCCCCGCCCGTGCGCCAGATCGGCCAGGGGCCCGATGTCTTCGATGACGCCGAAGAAGTTGGGGCTCTGGACGAGCACGGCAGCGGTCTCATCGTCAAGGAGTTTCCGGAGCCCCTCGCTGTCGACCTGGCCCGTCGGCTTGAAGGGGATCTCTGCGCATTCGTAACCGTTGGCCCAGGCGTAGGTCCTGACCACCTTGCGGTACTCGGGGTGAATCGAGCGCGCCAGGAGCATGCGGCTCTTCCCGAGGGTCTTTGCCGAAAGCACGGCCGCCTCGGCCATGGCCGTCGCCCCGTCGTACATGGAGGCATTGGCCACCTGTGTCCCCGTGAGCCGTGTGATCATGGTCTGGTACTCGTAGATGGCCTGCAAAATCCCCTGGCTGATCTCGGCCTGATAGGGGGTGTAGGCCGTGTAGAACTCCGAGCGGCCGATGATGTGGCCGACCACGGCGGGAATATAGTGATGGTAGGCGCCGGCGCCCATGAGCGTTGCCTTCGGCAGGCGGTTCCGGGCAGCGAGATTCGACATGTGCCCCCAGATTTCCTGCTCGGCGAGCGGCGGCGGCAGCTCGAGGAGCTTCTTGAGCCTGTATTTTTCCGGGATGTCGGCAAAGAGCGCCTCCAGGCTCTCGATGCCGACGGTCTTCATCATCTCAATCTGCTCTTGCGGCGTGTGCGGAACGTAATCCATATGGCCTTCCCGTTCTGGATTTTATGATTCTTATTCTTCACTCAGACACTTCCGCACTCAGTCACTTCTTCCACTTCTTTTAGTGCGGGTTTGCTTTGATGTGCTCTTCGTAAACCTCGGCCGTCATGAGGCCATCCAACTCGGAGGGGTCCTCCATCTTGATCTTTGCGATCCAGCCCTCGCCGAAGGCGTCCTTGTTGATCAACTCGGGTGTTGCTTCGAGGGCTTGGTTGACCTCCACGACCTCACCGCTCACCGGAGCGAAAATGTCCGACACGGACTTGACCGACTCCACGACGGCAATCGGCTGCATCTGCTTGACCTTTCTGCCCACGGCGGGAAGCTCCACGTAGACCACGTCCGTAAGAAGTTCCTGCGCGTGATCCGTGATGCCCATGGTGACGGTATTACCGCCGTCGCTCTTGGCCCACTCGTGCTCCTTTGTGTACTTTCGGTCTTTGGGACTGGGTTTGGCCATCGTTTGCTCCTTTCGGTATCGTAGCCCCAACTGGATGAGTCACCGAGGGGCTGGTATCCGGTGTTTTTCGCCACCTGACCTGCCGGTCATTTCTTTCTCTTGTAAAACGGTAACGGCACCACGTTCGCCTTTACCCTCTGGTTGCGGATCTCGATCTCCAGCGCAGTGCCCGGCTCTTTGAATGCAACGGGAACGAAGGCAAGTCCGATGGCCTTTCCGAGCGTCGGCGAGAAGGTCCCCGAGGTGACCTCTCCGATTTTTTCCCCGGCGGCCCAGACGGGGTATCCGTGCCGGGCAATGCCGCGATCGATCAGCTCGAAACCGATCAGCTTCTTCCGGACCCCTTGCTCCTTCTGTTTTTTCAGCGCCTCCCGGCCGATGAAGTCTTTTTCCAGGTCGGTGACCCACCCGTAGACAACCTCGTAGGGAGTTACGGTCTGGCACATCTCATGGCCGAAGAGCATCATCCCCGCCTCGAGCCGTAGGGTGTCCCGTGCCCCGAGCCCTGCGGGCTTGATGCCGTGCGAATCGCCGATGCTTAGCAGCAGGTCCCATATCTCGCCGATCCGGGCTGCTGTCGTGTACACCTCGAAGCCGTCCTCGCCGGTGTAGCCGCTTCGTGAAACAAGGGCGGGTATCCCGGCCACTCGCGTGTCGATGGCGTGGTAGAACCGAAGCGCAGCCAGATCCCCTTCGACGATCTCGGAGAGGATCTTCTGGGCGATCGGCCCCTGGATGTCGATCTTGCCTGTGGCCTCGGAGAGATCCGTCACGTCCGCCTTCGAAAATCCCTTTTCCCCTTTTGCCTTGAGGATCCATTCCAGGTCGCCTTCCCGGGTTGAGGCGTTGGTTACAACCATGTAATGATCATCACCCCTCTTGTACACCGTCACATCGTCGATGATCCCGCCTTTTGGGTTGGTGATCGCCGAGAGCTTCATCTCCCCGATCTGCTGCGCTGCGAGGTTGCGGCTCATCACCCACTGGAGGAGCTCCAGGGCCTGGGGCCCCCTGACCTCGATTTCTCCCATGTGGCAGACATCGAAAAGTCCCGCCAGGGTGCGGGTGTTTCTGTGCTCGTCGATGACGCCGGAATACTGGACGGGCATTGCCCATCCGCCGAACTCGGTCATCGTGGCCCCCAGGGCCAGATGGCGCTCGTAAAGCGAGGTCTTTTTCATGGGGAGCTCCTGTCGGATTGCCGGTGCGGCATGAGGGAATAGAGAGGGGGGAAGGGTTTTCGGGGCCGGTCGGTGATCGACCGCCCCCCGGTACCAATGCCCTCGCAGAGGCCTGCAGGGGCCGCCAGAGGGGACAGGTGAAACTTCGGGCTTGCCGGAACGCGCTGCGTCGTCATCGCTGCCGTTTGCCTGTGTTGTGTGCTGACCCGATTGATTGCCGGGTCTCCCCGGGCAATTGCCTGATGAGAATGGACCGTGCTTTTCTTTCGAATCTGTTCGCTGACACTACACTAAACACCGGGAGATTTCAACACGGATGTCGCCTTCACCAAACAGGGCTTTCAGCCTGCCGCGTCGCGGAAAACCCTGTTGACTGGAACCTCCGGGGGACAGGTAGATAAAAAATTCAGTAGAATTTTTCCCCCAATTGTATTAAACGAGCAGAATAGTTTACATTTTCCTTGAGGAATCTGGTTTTTCGACATCGGGTTCCGGGTTCGGGCCTGTCAGAACAAAACCGTAACCCCCTGTTTCCTCGAGGAGGCGCGCGAACGTGCCGGGAGAGGTTCATTATGAGATTCGACATCGCCAAGAGAGGAAACGGGCTCACTTACGAAATCCGCAACATCGTCGGGGTGGCAAACCGGCTCAAGGCCTGCGGCATGGAAGTGACCTGGGAGAACATCGGGGATCCCGTCCAGAAGGGGGAGCACATCCCGGACTGGATGAAGGAGGTCATCGTTGAGATCATCCGGGACGACAAATCCTACGGCTATTCCCCCACGCAGGGGATGGACGAGACGCGGCAGTTCCTGGCCGAGCTTGTGAACAAGCGCGGCAAGACCCAGATTACCCCTGACGACATCCTGTTTTTCAACGGGCTTGGCGATGCCATTGCACGATGCTACAGCGCGATCCGCGTGGACGCCCGGGTGATCCTCCCCGAGCCGACCTACTCCACCCATTTCCTGGCCGAGGTGCTCCACGCCTCGTTCCCGCCCAACACGTACCGGATGAACCCCTATCACAAGTGGCACCCGGACATGAACGAGCTGGAGCTGAAGGTGAAGAGCCACAAGGCCATCGTGGGGATCCTCGTCATCAACCCCGACAACCCCACGGGCTTCGTCTACCACGAAGAGACGTTGAAGCGGATTGTCCGTATCGCCAAGGAGAACGACCTCTTTCTCATCTTCGACGAGACCTACATCAACATGGTCTACAACGGGAAGATCGCCGTTCCGCTCTCCGACATCGTCGAGGATGTCCCGGCCATGAGCATGAAGGGCATCTCCAAGGAGTTCCCCTGGCCGGGGGCCCGCTGCGGCTGGATCGAATTCTACAACGCCGACAAGGACGAGACCTTCCAGCGCTACACCAACGCCATCCTGCAGCAGAAGATGTCCGAGGTGTGCTCGACCACGCTTCCCCAGATGACGATCCCGAAGATCATGACCCACCCGGAATATGAAAAGTATCTCAACACCCGGATCCGGCGCTATGAGAAGCTCTCGAACCTGGCCTTTAATATTTTGAAAAATGTGCCCTACATCGTCGTGAACCGCACGGACGGCGCCTTCTACATGACCGTTGTCTTCAACGAGGCCGTGCTGAACAACAAGCAGACACTCCCGATCGAGAGCTCGGAGATCAGGCAGTTCATCGAAAAGCTCACCTCCGACAACATCGAGCTCGACAAACGCTTTGTATACTACCTGCTGGGCTCGACGGGCATCTGCGTCGTGCCGCTGACGTCCTTCTTCACGCCGCTGTTGGGCTTCCGCCTCACGCTGCTGGAGACCGACGAAGATCGCTTCGAGTCCACCGTGAAGAAGCTCGCCGAGAAGATCGTCGAATACATCGATTCGACAAAAAGATCGACGTAGGGCTAAAGGCTAATGGCAAAGGAAAGCCCCCGGGGTCGGATGATCCCGGGGGCTTTTCCTTTCAACCCCTTTACCCTTACCCCTAAACCCTTTTTTCACCGGTCTTTCCAGACGGGCTTGCGCTTCTCCAGAAACGCCGCGACCCCTTCCTTGCCGTCCTCCGTGAAGAAGTTGTTCACGATGACGTTCGACGCGAGATCGTAGGCCGCCGGGTCGGGCAGGTTGACCTGGGTGTAGAAGGCCTGCTTGCCGATCGCCAGGCACGAGAGGCTCGCCCGAGCGATGTGCCGGGCCAGCTCCATCGTCTCCGCCTCGAGCCTCTCAACGGGAACGACGCGGTTGATGAGATTCCACTGCTCGGCCTCGCGGGCGCTGATCAGCCGAGCCGTGAAGAGCATCTCCAGGGCGCGCTTGCGGCCCACGGCCCGGACGATGGACACGGCAGGCGAGGAGCAGAAGACCCCGATGTTGACCCCCGGGGTCCCGAACCGGGCCCCCTCCTCGGCCACGGCAAGGTCGCAGGCCGCCACGAGCTGGCAGCCCGCTGCCGTGGCGATTCCCTGGACCTGGGCGATTACGGGCTGGGGCAGGCGCTGGAGCCGCAGCATCATCTCCGAGCAGGTCGAAAACATCGTATTGCAGACGGTGATCTCCTTACCCGCCAAATCGGCGAGGTCGTGCCCCGCGCAGAAGTTCTTGCCGGCGGCCCTGACGACGAGCACCTTCACCTCACGGCTTGCCGCGATACCGGCAAGAAAGCCGTTCATCTCCCCGATCAGGGCGATGGACAGGGCGTTATTTTTCCCCGGACGATTCAGCGTGACGATGCCGACGGAATCGACTTTTTCGAAGGTGATGTTCTGAAATTCCATTCCGGTCCCTCCTGTGGTCAAAAGATGGCTGCGATGCCCCAGTCCTTGACGGGTGCCCTTCTATGGGATAAAAAAGAATCCTGTGAAGGGCCCTGACAGGATCCACGTTTCACATATCGGGTGGCCGGGGCCTTGTCAACAGGAGATCCACAAAATGAACAGATCGGGGGTTTGCATGAGCGATTCCGTCCTTTTCCAGTCCGCACAGATCGGTTCCCTGAAACTTTCCAACCGCTTCATCCGCTCCGCCACCTGGGAAGGCCTTGCTGCGCCCGACGGCGGCTGCACCGATGAGCTCGTCCGGCTCATGGAAGGGCTCGCCGAAGGAGGAGTGGGGCTCATCATCTCGAGCCATGCCTTTGTCAGGCCCGAGGGGGTTGCGGTGCGGGGCCAGCTCGGCATTCACCGCGACGATCTCATTGCCGGGCTTGCCCGGATGGCGGATGCCGTCCATGGCAAGGGCGGCAGGATCGTCCTGCAGCTTGCCCACGGAGGCCTTCTGGCCGGCACGCAACTCACGGGCCTGCCGGCCCTGGCCCCGTCGCTTGCAGGCGGCCCCGAGAAGACGCGGCGTCGCGAGATGACAGAGGCGGACATCGCAGACACGATCAAGGCCTACGGCGAGGCGGCCCTTCGGGCAAAGAAGGCCGGCTTCGACGGGGTCCAGATCCATGCCGCCCACGGCTACCTGCTCAACCAGTTCCTCTCGCCCTGGTTTAACCGCCGCTCCGATCGCTGGGGCGGCAGCATCGAAAACAGGACCCGGATCGTCCTGGACATCCTCGCCTCGGCGAGGAATGCCACGGGCGGAGATTACCCCATCCTGGCGAAGATGAATTCCGAGGATTTCCTGGAAGGGGGCCTCGCGAGGGAAGATTCGCTGCAGGCGGCGCTCATGATCGCCGCCGCCGGTGCCGATGCCATCGAGCTTTCCGGCGGAACCCTTCTTTCGGGCAAGCTCAGCCCGTCGCGCTCGAAGATCGATTCCGTCGAACAGGAGGCCTACTTCCGGGATGCCGCGCGGGCCATCAAGGCGAAGCTGAACATTCCACTGGCTCTCGTGGGCGGCATCCGTTCCTTCGAGGTGGCCGAGGGCCTCGTGAAGGAGGGCATCGCGGATTTTGTTTCCATGAGCCGGCCCTTCATCCGGGAGCCGGGCCTTGTCAACCGGTGGAAAAGCGGCGACCGCAGCAGGGCGACCTGCCTGTCCGACAACCGCTGCTTTGGGCCCCCCATGCGCGGGACGGGCTTTTATTGCGTCGTGGACAGGGAAGAAGGGGAAAAGGCGGGCTAGGCTCAGTCCAGGTCGTATTCGAACTTCGCCACGATGTGCAGAGTCGACAGGTTGAAGGTATCCGGGAAAGGGGCGTAAGGGGCCGCGGCCTGCACGACGGCGAGCGCCCCCCGGTCCAGTGACTCGAACCCCGATGACGAGACAATGCCGGTTTCCGCAAGGGTGCCGTCGTTCTGGATGGAGAAACGAACGACCGCCGTTCCCGTCTCGCTTCGCGAGTAGGCATCCTGGGGGTAGGCCCACAGGGACTCAATCCTGAGCCGCAGATCACGCAGGTAGGCGCGGTACTTCCCGGAGGGGTTTGCGAGATCAACCGTTTCCTCGGGGCCCGTGGCCGGCACCTTATGGGGCTTGTCGAGGGAGACGTCCTTTTTGCTTTCCGCCTTTCGGCTGTCGTCGGTTTCTTTTTTGGGCAGATCGGCCAGCTGAACCGTGAAGGTCTCAAAGGGAAGCGAGGAGCCGCCGGAGATCAGCATTCCCGCCAGGGACAGAAAGGCCACGTGGAAGGCGCAGGAGGCCAGGATGAATCGGATCAGAACTTTTTTGGTAATCATCTCATCTCACCCCGGTAGAGGACCCTTTATAGTCAACAGTTTGAAATAAAGCAAGTTTGCTGCCAAGCCGGCAGCCGTTACAGGAAGCGCGATGGATCGCGATGAAGAATTCATGAGGCTTGCCCTCGCCGAGGCCGAAAAAGCCCTTCAGGCGGGCGAGGTGCCCGTGGGTGCCGTCGTCGTCCGGGGCGGCGAGGTCATCGCCTCGGCCCACAACGGGCCCGTCGGTCTCAAGGACCCCTCGGCCCACGCCGAGATCCTCGCCCTGCGCAGGGCCGCCGCCGCGGAGGGGAACTACCGCCTTGCGGGCACGACGCTCTACGTGACGATCGAGCCCTGCCTCATGTGCGCAGGCGCCCTCATCCATGCCCGTGTTTCACGGCTCGTATTCGGGGCAACCGACCCCAAGGGCGGAGCCGTCGTTTCCCTTTACGGGGTGCTGCAGGACGGCCGCCTCAATCACCGGGTGGAGGCTACCGGTGAGGTCCTCCGGGAGGCATGTAGCGAAATTTTGAGTAGATTTTTCCGCGAAAAACGATTATGAAACGGTCAGTAAGCGGAGAGATACCGAAGTGGTCGTAACGGGACCGACTCGAAATCGGTTTGAGGGCTTAACAGCTCTCACGGGGGTTCGAATCCCCCTCTCTCCGCCATTTCTATATCTGCCGGGCCTTTCTTTGTTTGCGCTCATCTGATCTTCTGCTCCTCCGATGTTTTTCCGATCGTCACCGACGGAAAACGGTCCATTTTTCGCAAGCGTCTCAGCGGGATGCAACTCCATCAGCCGCCCGTAATCCCCCAAGAGGGATATGGACAGATGGGTATGGACAAAGGTCAGGGAAACTGGTAAGAGACGCCCTAATGAAAAGAGGGCTCCCGTCGGGGGCCCCTCTTCGCTGAAATGGGAAATTGCGGAGAGATGCCAGAGCGGCCGAATGGGCACGACTGGAAATCGTGTGTGCGCCCTATAAAGGTGCACCGGGGGTTCGAATCCCCCTCTCTCCGCCAGAAAATAAAGAAACGGCGGCGATCGGTTGTTGCCAGCCGTTTTTCTTTCCCGGGGCCCGGGGTGCGGTACCAATCGTGAAAAGGCTCCAGTCCACCATCTCCGGCCAGGTTTTTCCCTTCGAACGCATCGAGGAGTTCGCCGGCAACGGCGAGTCCCTGGAGGTTGGGATCGAAGGGCTGGCCAGTGCCCGCGTGAAGCCGGGCCGGCACCTCTGGGAACGCTTCGCCGACTTTCTTCCCGTCGCAATCGACGGGGATCTGACGCTTGGCGAAGGTGACACGCCGCTTCTGCCCGCGGGGAAGGCCCTCTCGGAGTTTACCGGGATCGGGAAGATGCTCTTGAAAAACGAGACCATGAACCCCACGTGGAGCTTCAAGGACCGAGGGTCGCTCACCACGATCGCCATGGCCCGGCAGATGGGGGAGCCCGTTACGGCCACCATCTCGACAGGCAACATGGGCCATTCCATGGCCGCCTACGGGGCGCGCGCGGGAATCCGGGCCGTTGTCTTTGTCCCGCACTATGCGCCCCTGGAGAAGATCCGCGCCATGGCCATCCACGGGGCCACGGTTGTGAAGGTCAACGCCCCCGATTACTCCCTGATGAAAAGGGAGGTCCTGGGGCTTGCCGCTGAATGCAACCTCCGGATCGTTTCCGGTAACGGCCCGATCCGGGTCGAGGGCTACAAGCTTGCGGCCTTCGAGATGTACGAGCAGCTCGAGGGAAGGGTCCCCGGCTTCATCGCCGTGCCCACGTCGGCCTGCGGGCACCTCCGGGGGGTCTTCAAGGGGTACCGGGAGCTGAAAGATGCGGGGCTTACCGACCGGCTTCCCAGGATGATCGTCGTCCAGGCGGCAAACGTGAACCCCGTCGTCTCGGCTATTCGGGAGGGCCGGGACCGGATCATCGCCGTATCGGGCGGGGATACCATCGCCGAGGCCATCACCTCGGGGGATCCGCCGGGCGGCGACGAGATCATTCTCAAGGCAAGACAGTACGGCTGGCTTGCCGAGGATGTGACGGAAGAAGAGATTCTCGATGCCCAGCGAAGGTTTGCCGGCGCCGGGTTTTTCGTCGAACCCGCAGCGGCCACCTCCCTTGCGGCCGTGAAAAAGCTCAGGGCAGCAGGGAAGATCGGGGAAGAGGACTCCGTCGTCCTCATGCTCACGGGCTCGGGCCTGAAGGACATGAGCGTCTTTGCCCGTCAGCCGGTTTCCGTAATTGAAAGCGACCTCCGGAGAATCCGGGGGGATGTGGAAAAGATACTTGCTCGACGCGATGAAGTCTTTTAAAGTTCAACTAAAGCCCCCTCGCCTTGGCCTTCTCCCTCGGAGAGGAGAGGGAAATCAGGAAAAGGGGCTATTAAAGGAAAGATAGCCGGGCCCCGTGCAACGCCGACTTGTGAACCCCGTCAGGTCCGGAAGGAAGCAGCGGTAACAGGAACCGGCGTGTGCTACGGCAAGCCTGGCTATCCTTATTTATCAGACAGGGGCCATGGTAGAATATCTCGTCCTAGCCAGAAAATGGAGACCTCAGGTCTTCGAGGACGTGATCGGACAGGATCACGTGGTCACGACCCTGCGCAACGCGATCCGCCTGGGCCGGGTGGCCCACGCCTTCATCTTCAGCGGTCCCCGCGGCGTGGGAAAGACCTCGGTGGCCCGGATCCTGGCCAAGGCCCTCAACTGCGAGAAGGGCCCCTCCGGGATCCCCTGCAACGCCTGCGCGAACTGCAGGGAGATTACAGAGGGCATCTCCATGGACGTCCACGAGATCGACGGGGCGTCCAACCGCGGCATCGACGAGATCCGCGAGCTCAGGGAGAACGTGAAGTTCTCCCCCTCTTCGTCGCGCTACAAGATCTACATCATCGACGAAGTGCACATGCTCACCAAGGAGGCCTTCAACGCCCTGCTGAAGACGCTCGAGGAGCCGCCGCCCCACGTCATCTTCGTCTTTGCCACCACGGAGACCCACAAGATCCCCGCCACGATCCTGTCCCGATGCCAGCGCTACGAGTTCAAGCGCATCTCCCTGAAGGAGATCACGGCAACCCTGCGCAAGATCTCTGCAGGGGAAGGCATCCAGGTAAGCGACCAGGCCCTGACCTGGATCGCCCAGGGCGGCGAGGGCAGCCTCCGGGACTCCCAGAGCATTCTCGATCAGGCCATCTCCTTTGCCGGCACCGACATCGGCGATGCCGATGTGGAAGCCCTTTTGGGCAGAGGCGACCGTAAATACCTCTTCGATCTCTCCCGTGCCATCCTGGGCCGCGACTCGGGTGCCTGCCTCAAGATCATCGACGAGGCCTTCTATGCCGGGGCCGACCTCAAGGTCTTCTACGAGAGGATGCTTGCCCACTTCCGCAACCTGCTGCTCGTCAAGATCACGGCAGGTCAAGGGGACCTTCTGGATCTGTCCGATCACGAGGTGACCGAGCTCACGGGCAGGCCGCCTCGGTCTCACGGGAAACGCTGCAGCGCCTGCTCGACGTGCTCATGGCCGGTGAGGAGGAGATGCGAAAGAGCCTCAACCCCAGGCTCGTCCTGGAGTTTACGTCCGTCAAGATGGCATGGCAGGAGCCCCTGATCCCCGTCGACGAAATCCTCTTGCGGATGGAGGGGATCGAGAAGCGACTCGGGCAGCAAGCCCCGGTCGAGCTCTCCGTGCCGCAGAAGACCTACCCGCCGCCCCCCGAGCGGACGCTGCTCGACGAGGGGACAAACGAGCCCGTCGTCAGGGAACCGGCACCGCGGGGTGCCGAGGAAAGCTGGGACGGCTTCAAGCAGTTCGTTAAAAGAAAAAATCAGCCGCTCTGGGCGAAGATCGAACCGGGAAAACTTCTCGGGTTCGGCGGCGGGGTGCTCAGGCTCGGATTTCCGAGGGGCTACCTCTTTCTTGATTTCTTCGAAGAGAAACCCCAGCGGGAAAAACTCGAGGAAATGGCCCGGGAATTCTTCAGCCAGACGGTCACCCTGTCCGTGGAGACGATCGACAACGGGCCCGGAGAGGCCAGCGGCCCGGCGCGAAACGGCCCGAACCAGAGCCGGGCGAACCAGATCCGCCGCGAGGCCCTGAACCACCCGCTCCTGCAGAAGGTCATGGATGTCTTCGAAGGGGCCGAGGTGCAGGAGGTTATCGTCAAAGAAAAATAGGCCGCTGCGCGGCAGGATGCAGTCGACAGCCGACAGCCAAAAGTGCTTTTCCTAAGGCCAAGGCGTTTTGCAGGCGCTAGAGGTACGACCAGATAGACCAAATAGACCAGATAGACCAGTTTGGGAGGTAGTCGTTTTGAACTTTCAAAATATGATGAAACAGGCCCAGAAGCTTCAGGAGAAGATGGCGAAGGTCCAGGAGGAGCTTGCCACAAAGACCGTGGAGGCTACGTCCGGCGGCGGCATGGTGACGGCTGTTGTCAACGGCAAGTTTGAACTGATGTCCATCCGGATCGAAAAAGACGTCGTCAACCCCGACGATATCGACATGCTGCAGGACCTCATCATCGCAGCGGTGAACGAAGGGGTCCGCAAGGCCCAGGAAATGGCCTCGGCGGAAATGGCGAAGGTCACCGGCGGGATGAAGATTCCCGGCATGATGTGAGAGGGTACAGGACATGACGGGATATGCAGCGCCCATTCAGCGACTC
Organism: uncultured delta proteobacterium; assembly: GCA_963802225.1. Lineage (GTDB taxonomy): Bacteria > Desulfobacterota > Syntrophia > Syntrophales > UBA2192 > UBA2192. The sequence goes on from CAWDHZ010000031.1 coordinate 204,752, forward strand.
ATCCAGGAGCTGGGCCGCCTGCCCGGGATCGGAGAGAAGACGGCCACGCGCCTGGCCATGTTCATTCTGCGATGGTCCCCCGAAGAGGCAAAAAGACTTGCCGAAAGCATCGTCGACGTGAAGGAAAAGATCCGGTTCTGCTCGGTTTGCTTCAACCTGGCCGAGGGCGAGCTGTGTGCCATCTGCTCCGACCCGGCCCGGGACCGGGAGCGGATCTGCGTTGTCGAGAACCCCGACTCGCTCACCGCCATCGAGGAGAGCGGGAGCTTCCGCGGCACCTACCACGTGCTTCACGGGGCCCTTGCCCCCCTGGACGGGATCGGCCCCGATCAGATACGGGTCCGCGAGCTTGCCGAGCGCCTGGAACGGGGCGGCGTCCGGGAAGTTATCCTGGCCACCAACCCCAGCGTCCAGGGGGAGGCGACGGCGCTGCTCATCATGAGACTTTTGAAAGACAAGGGGCTCGAGGTCACACGGATCGCCCTCGGCGTGCCTGTAGGTGGCGATCTTCGTTACACGGACAAGATGACTCTGACCAAGGCAATGGAATTCCGCCGCGGCATGTGAGCGGCTGTTGAAAAATACCCATCTGCGGCGTTGCCCTTGTCCCTCGTCGCTCAATGTACACCCAAGTACGCCTCGCTCCTCGGGATGTCGGGCGCCTTGCATCTGGCCATTTTTGAACAGCCGTCAGGATTCTCATCAAGCAAAGCTTCCCTGATCATTTTTTATGGTCAGGGTTTATTTTATCATTGGATCGAATTACTGTTCATAAGCCTGCCCCTGGGTTTTCTAACGCGGGCATGAGGCGGTATCATTGACAGGTCGGCGGCTTTTCCTGATCAGGTCCACTCCCAACAAGGTCAGCACGACGGCGAAGATGATCCGCAGCGTCCCCTCCGGCAGGTGATTGGCCGCAATTCCCCCCAGGAAGGCCCCGAGGATGATCCCGGCGGCCAGGCCCGGCAGGATCCTGGTGACCACGTTCCCATGGCGCCAGTGGGTGTAGGAACCGACGGCTGCCGCCGGAACCATGCTCAGCAGTGAGCTTCCCTGTGCGATGTGCTGACCCATCCCGACAAAGAGGACCATGCCTGCGATCAGGAAGGCCCCGCCGCCGATGCCCAGCAGCCCCGCGATGAACCCCGTTGCGAGTCCGGTGACTGCAAGGGCGGCAATCGCGGGGGCGCCCTTGAGGGACATTATGGCCAGTGCCCCCAGGTGGGGTTTTACAATCAGAAGGGCTGACACGGCGAGCAGGAGGCAGCCGAAGTAGCGTTTCAGCTTCCATGCGGGAAGGACCGCGCAGTAACGGGCACCCGCCCGGGCCGTGATGGATGCGGTGACAGCCAGGATAAGGGCTGCCGTGAGATCGATGGTTCCCTTCAGGGCATAGGCGCAAGCCCCTGAAAGCCCAGCGAAAATGACGATCGCGAGGCTCGTGCCATGGGCTTTTGCTTGGGGAATACCGAGCAGCCGGGTCATCAGGGGAATCATGATCACCCCCCCGCCCAGCCCCACGAGGCCGCCAAAAATCCCAGAAACCAGCCCGATCAGAAAGCTCACCGTCTCATTTCCTCCGCTCGGTAACGAAAATCTATCACAAAACGAGACCTTATATCTACCCCGGAGTGCAGCTCCAGCATTATGCTGTACCTGGAAAAGGGACAAATACATCTGAGAAGTTACCAATTTCGTGTTGACAGGGAAACCCGATTCGGATATGGAAAATCCTCTGTAATCTTAGATCTGCAAATCTATTTTCATTAGGTACGCAAATCTTTCCGGGGGAGAATCACCGATGATCGAGATCAGATGGCATGGAAGAGGTGGCCAGGGGGCAGTTACGTCCGTCGAGATGATGGCCCTGGCGGCCATCGAGGCAGGGAAATACGCCCAGGGCTTCCCGGCCTTTGGGCCGGAGAGGCGCGGCGCGCCCGTCATGGCCTTCAATCGCGTCTCCGACAAGCCCATCAAGATCCGTTCGGGCATCTACCGCCCCGACGTGGTCGTTGTCCTGGACCCGAGCCTCGTGGGCCTCGTCCCCGTCACCGACGGGCTCAAGCCTGAGGGAACCCTCATCGTCAACACGTCCAAGACCGCCGCCGAGATCCGCAAGGTCCTCAACTATAATGGGAAGCTCGTCACCGTCGATGCCACGCACATCGCGAGGGAAGAGCTCGGCGTTCCCATTGCGAACACGACCATGCTGGGCGCCGTCCTCAAGGCTACGGGCGTCCTGAAAATGGATGCCATGAAGTCGCCCCTCGAGCACCGTTTCGGCCGGGTGGCGGGGAAGAACATGTCCGCCATGAAGCGGGCCTACAACGAAGCCAAGCCGGCAAAAGCCGCGTAATCCATACGAGGTCCTGATATGGCAAAGAAAAAGACAGAGCAGAAAAAGTGGCCCGAAAAATGGCACGAGGTGACGCCCGGCTGCATGGTCTTCGATGCGGGCAATGCCGCCAACTACAAGACGGGAAGCTGGAAAGCCCAGCGCCCCATCCTGGACACGAAGAAATGCATCAAGTGCGGGATGTGCTATATCTTCTGTCCCGAGGCGTGCATCCAGGAGGACACCGAGGGCTTCTTCCAGGCGGACCTGGGTTACTGCAAGGGCTGCGGAATCTGCGCCCACGAGTGCTGGCCCGGCGCCATCGCGATGGCTGAGGAGGTTGAGTAAGATGGGAAAGCTCATTGGAATGGAAGTGGGCATCGCGGCGGCCGAGGCCGTTGCGCTCTGTAATATCGACGTGGCGGCAGTCTACCCGATCACCCCGCAGTCGCATATCGCCGAGCACATGGCGGACATCATCCACGACGGCCGGATCGACGCCGAGTTCATCACCGTCGAGAGCGAGCACTCCTCCATCAGCGCCTGCGCCGGCGCCTCGGCCACGGGGGCCCGCGTCTACACGGCAACGAGCTCCCAGGGGCTCATGCTGATGCACGAGATCCTGCCCATCGTCTCGGCCATGCGCCTGCCCGTCGTCATGGGCAACGCCAACCGGGCCGTGTCGGGGCCGCTCAACATCTGGAACGACCACGGCGACATCATGCCCCAGCGCGACAGCGGCTGGATTTGCCTGTTCACGGAAAACGGCCAGGAGGTCATCGATCTCTCGATCATGGCTTTCAAGATCGCCGAGGACCCTGAGGTGATGCTGCCCTGTGTCGTCAACATCGACGGCTTTCAGCTCACCCACATGATCGAGCCCCTCGAGTTTCCCACCCAGGCGCAGGTGAACAAGTTTCTCCCGGACCGCAAGCCCTTTGCCACCCTGCATCCGGACGATCCTATGTCGATGGGTTGCTTCAACATGCCCGACATCTTCACGGAGACGATGAAGGCCAAGGACACGGCCCTCTGGAACTCCAAGAAAACGATCGTGAAGGTCTTCAACGAGTGGGGCAAGCAGTTCGGCCGCCACTACAAGCCTGTCGAGACGTATAAGACCAAGGACGCCGAAACCCTCATCCTCACCATGGGCTCCATGGGCGAGACGGCCTCGGTTGCCGTCGACGAGATGAGGAAGGCGGGCAAGAAGGTCGGTCTCGTGAAACTTCGCCTCTGGAGACCGTTCCCGGTCGAGGAGCTGAGGGCCGCCATCAAGGGCTGCAAGACCCTCATCGTCATGGACCGCGCCATCTCCTTCGGGGGCGCCGGCGGGCCCGTGGCCACGGAGATCAAGTCCTTGCTCTTCCATGACAAGGGACGTCCCCGGATCGTGGACTTCCTCATGGGTCTCGGCGGCCGCGACGTCACCGTCGAAGATTTCATCGCCATGGTGGAGCGGGCCAAGACGAAAAAAGACGAAACCTACGAATATTACGGAGTGAGGGAATAATGAACACGGTACAGAATTTCGAGATCTTTGCGCCGAAGCTTGTGGACCGTAAGGAATATATCACCCCCGGGCATCGGGCCTGCCAGGGTTGCGGTGAAGTGCTCGCGCTGAGGATGCTCCTCAAGGCCCTCGGAGAGGATGTGGTCGTCGCCAACGCCACGGGCTGCATGGAGATCATCTCCACGGGCTACCCCCAGACGGCCTGGGCACTGCCCTACATCCATGTCGCCTTTGAGAACGCCGCTGCGGTGGGATCCGGTGTCGAGGCGGGCCTGAAGGCCCTTCGGCGCAAAGGCAAGATCGCCGACCGCGACGTGAAGACCATTGCGATTGCCGGCGACGGCGGCACCGCCGACATCGGCCTGCAGGCTCTCTCCGGCGCCATGGAGCGCGGCCACGACATGATCTTCTTCTGCCTCGATAACGAGGCCTACATGAACACGGGCATCCAGCGCTCGAGCGCCACCCCCTTCATGGCGGCCACGACGACCTCGCCCGCCGGCAAGGCCATCCCGGGCCAGCGCACGGGGAAAAAGAACGTCCCCGAGATCATGGTGGCCCACAAGGTCCCCTACGTGGCGACGGCCTGCCCGAGCTACCCCATCGACCTCATCAACAAGGTGAAGAAGGCCAAAGCGGTGAAGGGCCCGGCCTATATCCACATCTTCTCCATGTGCCCCACGGGCTGGCGCTGTGCCTCGGAGATCACCGTGAAGCTGGGACGCCTGGTTGTCGAGACGGGAGTCTTCCCCCTCTACGAGGTGGAAAACGGCAAGTACAGGCTCACGATGGAGGTCCCGGAGAAGCTTCGTCCCGTTGGGGACTATCTGAAGCCCCAGGGGCGGTTCCGCCATTTAACCCCCTCGAACATCGAAACGATCCAGGGACGGGTCAACCGCGAGTGGGAGATCCTTCTGAACAAAGTCGAGTGCATGCAGCCCTGGTAAGGTTCCGCGTCACGGGACGAAAACAGAAAACGGAAAGATAGGGTGACAGGGAATGAGTGCAGTATCCTTCAGCAGCTGGAATGGAAAGATCATCGACAACCGGACCGGGAAGGCGGCGAAGGCCGCCGACGCAGGCGTCCCGAAAATGATGGGCGACAAGTCCTTTACGGCCCTTTTCGGCTGGAACGGCATGGTCGTCGCGGATGCCGTTGCGAACGTCCCGTCGCTGGCCCTCGCCTACCTGAAGGAAGCGAGGAAGCTGTCCTGCGGCGAGTGCTCCGTCTGCAGCATCGGCATCGACCGGGTGACGGCGCTCCTGGAAGGGCTCATCGCCGGGAAAGGCAAGAAGCAGGACATCGCCGAGATCGAGCGGGTCGCCAAGGGGGTCATGGAGCTCTCCAAGTGCAATTTCGGCCGCGCCTCGGCCGTCACCCCCGTCTTCGATGCCATCCGGTACTACAAGGATGATTTCCTTGCCCTGACCGGGGGGAAGAAAGGCACCACGAGGCCCTACAAGGTGGCCGTCACGGCCCCCTGCCTGGAGGCCTGCCCGGCAAAGCTCGACATCCCGGGATACATCGAGCTGATCCGCAACAACAAGTTCGGCGAATCCCTCAACCTCATCCGCAAGCGCTGCATCCTGCCCGGCGTCATCGGCCGGGCCTGTACGCACCCCTGCGAGGAGGCCTGCGTTCGCAACGGCATCGACAAGACTCTGGCCATCCGCCTGCTGAAGCGCTCGGCGGCGGACAACGACCTGGCCGCAGGGGCCAGCGCCCTGAAGAAGCCCGCAGCGGAGAGGCCGGAAAAGGTGGCCATCGTCGGTGCGGGGCCAGCCGGGCTTGCCGCGGCCTACCACCTCAGGAGAATGGGATACCAGGTCACGATATTCGAGGCCTTCCCGAAAGGGGGCGGCATGGCCGCCGTGGGCATCCCCGACTACCGGCTGCCCAAGGACATCCTCGAACACGAGATCAAGCTCATCCGCGCACTCGGCGCCGATATCCAGTACAACAAAAAAATCACGAAGCTCGACATGGACGAGCTCACGGCCCAGGGTTTCAAAGCCATCTTCCTGAGCGTGGGCGCCCACGAGGGCACCAAGATCGGCTGCAAGGGCGAAGATGCGGGCTATGAAGGCTTCGTTGACGGCGCCGTTTTCCTCCGGAATCTGGCCCTTGGCAAGCCCGTCGAGCCGAAAGGCAAGGTCGTCATCGTCGGCGGGGGCAACGTGGCCATGGACTGCGCCCGGAGCTGTCTGCGCCTGGGATTCAAGGACGTGGAGATCCTCTATCGGCGCACCCGCAAGGAGATGCCCGCAAGCCCCGTAGAGATCGAAGAGGCCCTCGAGGAAGGGGTCAAGATCCGCTTCCTTGTCGCCCCCGTGAGCGTCCTTGCCGACGGAAACACGGCGAAGGGCGTGGAGTGCATCCGCATGAAGCTGGGCGAGCCCGATTCCAGCGGGCGCCGCCGTCCTATCCCGGTGAAAGGCTCCGAGTTCAAGGTGAAGGCGGACATGGTCATTCCCGCCACGGGCCAGAAGCCGGACCTCAGATTTGTGAAGGACCTGGTCCCGGTGACGGGCTGGGGCACCATCGAGGTGAACCCCGAAACCCTTCGGACCAACCTGGAGAACGTATTCGCAGGCGGTGACTGCGTATCCGGCCCCGCCACCCTCATCGAGGCCCTCGATGCGGGCAACAAGGTGGCCCGCAGCATTGACGCCTACCTCCAGGGCCGAACCTATGAGCCCGAGGTGAGCTTCAAGGGGATCGACGTGAAGGCCCAGCGTGCAACGGGCTTCATCGATGTCTGCGCCCAGGAGAAGGTGAGCCTGCTCGACCCGAAGGCACGCGTCAAGAGCTTCGCCGAGGTCGAGGCCCCTTACAGCGACACGGCGGCCATGAAGGAAGCAAACCGCTGCCTGCGCTGCTACCGGCTGGTGGTCTGGGAATAACAAACGGTCTGTTCGGTCTGTCCGGTCTTTTCCGTCTATTCAGTCAATGGATTCGGACAGAACAGACGGAACGGACGGAAATAGACGGAATAGACAAGATTCTTGAGGGGAATTTCGATGCTGAACGTCACGATCGATGGCAAGAAGTTGGAAGCGAAGGATGGGGCGACGATCCTGCAGGCCTGCCAGGCCAACCATGTCCCGATCCCGACCTTGTGCTTCCACAAGGATCTCATGCCTTTCGGGGCCTGCCGCCTCTGTGTTGTGGAGGTGAAGGCCAACGGCAAGTGGCAGGTGACGAGCTCCTGCGACACGCTTGTAAAGGACAAGATAGAGGTCCGCACGAACTCCGACAAGGTGAAGGAGAGCCGCAAGCTCGCCGCGGAGCTTCTCTACTACAAGTACCCCTCGACGATGGCCGTCCGCGACATGGCGAAAAGCCTGGGCGTGGAGGTGGCCGAGGGGGCAGCCGAGGGCAGCGACTGCATCCTCTGCGGTCTCTGCACGAGGACCTGCCACGAGATCGTCGGCGTCGACGCCCTCAAGTTCGTCGACCGGGGCCTGGGCCGCAACGTGGCGGAACCCAAGATCGAGTTCGTCGCCGATGCCTGCATCGGCTGCGGCTCCTGCGCCTATGTGTGCCCCACGGGGTTTGTGAAGATGGAAGCCTCCGGCGACCGCCGGATGATCTGGGACAAGTCCTTCAAGATGGTGGCCTGCGGCAAATGCGGCCGCTATTTCGCCCCCGAGGACCAGCTCAAGTGGATCAGCAAGAAAACGGGTGTCCCCATGAGCGTTTTGACGGTCTGCACCAGCTGCAAGTAGGCAGTCAGGAATAAAACTTGCTTGACAAAAGACCGCTCTTGACAAGGGGCGGTCTTTCCATTAATATGCGTTTTCGAATTTTTTGCACCGACAAATTCCTCGGTAGCTCAGTCGGTAGAGCAGCTGGCTGTTAACCAGCGGGTCACATGTTCGAGTCATGTCCGGGGAGCCAAAAATAATAAAGGCCTGGCCAAGTGTCAGGCCTTTATTATTTTTCCTCCCCCGTTCTGACGAGAACATTAACTTTCCCCGCCGCATTTTTTTGTTTTTGCATTGCTGCAAATGGCTGCATTATTTCTGGTGCAGTGAACGATTTGCTGAAGGACCGAAGCATTTGCTGCAGCCGTGAAGCCTGCCGATATATCTGCTGTTTTCCCCCGGTAACCTTGACACCCTCGTTTTTCTGTGAATCATATGCTTTGCTGTACAATGAGGATTCGCCGACGGGGAATCGTAAAACAGTAACGTTATTAAGTACATAGAAAAAATACGTCCCGGGCATGGTCTGTGCTGTAACAAAAGGTCCAGATCATCAGGAAGGGAGGCCTGTTGCCGACATGAAAGCGAAAGCGATGCGGAAGCCGATATTTCTCGAGCCGGAGACAATGGGGGAGACTGCGGAGATCAAGATCAGCCATCACGACTTTGCGAGGCTGCTCAGGAAACAGGAGGAAGTAGAAAGATACCTGGAGGAGATCAAGAGGGCCATCGCGTCCATCGAGAAGATCCTCGAGGGGAAAGTCCCCAAGCGGTCTTACGAAATCAGGTACGTAGCCGATATTGACGATTACTACATGTAGTCGTCGGCCTTCACGCATAAATTGTTATAAGTCTTCAGTGACCGCATCCCAAGGATGCTCAGGGAAGGACACGTTCGCCTGGCCGAAGGACATCATATCCTGGGACTTGTCCTGAACCTGTCGAAGAAGCCGATAAACAAAAACGGGACCTCTTTTGCGAGGCCCCGTTTTTTATTTTCTCCTTCATGAACCCCCGATCAATGGACCACATCGATTCCAAAAAGAATCCGGGCCGCAAGACCGACCCCGTACGTGACAGCGCAGGTCCCCATGACGACGAAGATGTTGTGCGCGATCTTCATCCATATTTTTTTCCCGGACAGAACCGCGACAAAAAATCCGGCCGTCGATATGGTGAGAATGGCAAGGGTAAAGGCGATCATCGCGGGAACCAAGGGATCGAGACCCCACATCACGCCGATGAAGAAGGGGATCAGGGTCGGAACCGCTCCGATGACGAAAAACAGTCCGGCGGTCATGATCGCCTCTTTCGGCTCGCCGGCCTCGCCCGTTGATTTGATCGATTTGACCAAGTTGGACAGGATGGACGTGTCATCCCCGATGATTCTCATGATGTCATTGACCGTCTCGCTGCGAATCCCCGTCCCGACGAGGGCCTTTTCCAGTTCTCTTTTCAGAACGGCCGGGTTGATCTCCTTTTTTACATGGAGCTCCCGGTTTCTTCCCTCGTGCAGATCATAGTTTGCTTTTGATGTGACATAGGAGATGGACCTGATCGCGATGAGCCCCCCGATTGCCGCGATAAGCCCCGTCAGCCCGATCGTCAGCGTCGATGCGTGCGCGGCGAGCAGGCCGATAACCAACCCCAGCGTCTCGATAATTCCCACGGTCATGGCATCGAGCGCCTCCCGTGCCTTGGCGATGTAGGATTCCTTGTCGGCCACCTGCTCCATCATCTGCCACTCGTGGCCGATTTCCTGCCGGATGATCTGGGTGATAATCCTCGGGTCTCCTCATCGTGCTCGTATGCCTCGAGCAGTTTGGAGTACTCGAGGATCGCACTTCGTTCCTGGTGCTCCATGTAATGAATGAAGATGGTGAACGGGAGAAGGAGCGAAAGAAGCTTACCGAAAAAAATTTTGAGTCGCAGGGAAAGGGTGACATCGAACGTGGCGCCATGGGACTTCCCGGCGATCCGGTTCCAGACCGCTGCGTGGCCCTGCTCCATCCGCCCGATCTTTGCGATGATCTCTTTGCGTTCGGCATCGCTGCATCGAGCGGCAAGAAAGCGGTACAGGCTATCGGCAACGGTTTCCGACTGTCAGTACTTACGGAGCAAGGACAGATTTCCTTCCACGGTCACCGGTACCTTTCTGACGTTGATCCTGATCGCATGATCATGGCAGACCGGGTTCTCACTACCGTTTTGCTGCTGCCGAAGTCATAGATTGAATGAATTCTTCCGGACGCGACAAAGATCACGTCGGTGCCGGCGGCAATGTCCCGGTTACGCCGGGACATCGCCGCCAGCGCTCCCCTTCCGAGGAATCGATGCCTGATCAGGCCATGGTCACTCCTTTTTCGCCGCCCTGTCAGAAGCCCTCGAAGGCGTTTATGCTAGGATCAGGCGAGGTCAAAGCGATCAAGGTTCATCACCTTGGTCCAGGCCGCCACGAAGTCCTCGACAAACTTCTTCTGCGCGTCAGCGCATCCGTAGACCTCGGCCAGAGCACGGAGCTGGGAGTTCGAACCAAAGATGAGATCGACACTCGTGCCGGTCCACTTGCCTTTGCCCGTCTTGCGATCGCGCCCTTCAAACATGTCCCTGGCGTCCGATACCGCCTTCCACTCCGTGCCCATGTCGAGCAGGTTTACGAAGAAGTCATTGGTGAGCGTCTCCGGCCGCTTGGTGAAAACGCCGTGCTGGGTCTGTCCGAAGTTGGCATTCAAGACGCGCATACCGCCAAGGAGAACCGTCATCTCGGGAGCGGTCAGGGTCAGCAATTGCGCCTTGTCAACCAGCAGTTCCTCTGCCGATACGCTGTATTTGGCTTTGAGGTAGTTGCGGAAGCCGTCGGCCTTCGGCTCGAGGACGGCGAATGACGCCGCGTCGGTTTGCTCCTGCGACGCATCCGTGCGTCCCGGCGCGAAGGGAACAGTCACATCGTGGCCGGCATTCTTCGCAGCTTTCTCGACGGCCGCGCAACCGGCCAGAACGATCAGGTCAGCTAGCGATACCTTCTTCCCGCCTTTCTGCGCGCTGTTGAACGCGCTCTGGATGTCCTCCAGGGTCTTGAGCACCTTCGCCAGCTGGGCAGGCTGGTTGACTTCCCAATCCTTCTGCGGCGCCAGACGTATGCGGGCACCGTTAGCACCGCCGCGCTTGTCGGAGCCGCGGAAGGTGAACGCCGACGCCCAGGTGGTCGAAACCAGCTCCGACACAGACAGGCCGGAAGCCAGGATCTTGCCCTTCAGCTCTGCGATGTCTTTCGCGTCGATCAGCTTGTGATCGACTGCGGGTACCGGGTCTTGCCAGATCAGCACCTCTGCGGGAACCTCCGGGCCGAGGTAGCGCGCGCGGGGGCCCATGTCGCGGTGCGTCAGCTTGAACCACGCCCGGGCAAAGGCGTCGGCGAATGCCTCGGGGTTCTTCAGGTAGCGCCGCGCGATCGGCTCGTAGATCGGGTCGAAGCGAAGCGACAAATCCGCCGTGGTCATCATCGGCCGGTTCTTCTTCGACGGGTCGTGCGCGTCAACCACCATGTCCTCTTCGGCCACGTCCTTGGCCAGCCATTGATTCGCGCCGGCCGGGCTCTTGACCAGCTCCCACTCGTATTTGAACAGCACCTTCAAATAGCCCATGTCCCACTGGGTCGGGTTCGGCTTCCAGGCGCCCTCGATCCCGCTGCTGATCGTATCGCCGCCTTTGCCGCTGCCGAAGCTGCTCTTCCAGCCGAGGCCCTGCTCTTCGAGGACGGCGCCTTCGGGCGCCGGCCCCACATGGGACGCGGGGCCGGCGCCATGACACTTGCCGAAGGTGTGCCCGCCGGCGACGAGCGCGACGGTCTCTTCGTCGTTCATCGCCATGCGCGCGAAGGTCTCCCGGACGTCACGGCCGGAGGCGACCGGATCGGGGTTGGCGTTTGGCCCTTCGGGGTTCACGTAGATCAGGCCCATCTGCACGGCGGCGAGCGGGTTCTCGAGATCGCGGTCACCTGAGTAGCGCTTGTCGCCAAGCCAGGTGTCCTCGCTGCCCCAGTAGATGTCCTCTTCGGGCTCCCAGACGTCCTCGCGCCCGCCGGCGAAGCCGAAGGTCTTGAAGCCCATCGACTCCAGGGCGCAGTTGCCGGTGAGGATCATCAGGTCGGCCCAGGAGATTTTCTTGCCGTATTTCTGCTTGATCGGCCAGAGCACACGGCGCGCCTTGTCGAGGTTCACGTTGTCCGGCCAGCTGTTGAGGGGCGACAGGCGTTGGGAGCCGGACCCCGCGCCTCCGCGGCCGTCACCCATGCGGTAGGTGCCTGCGCTGTGCCAGGCCATCCGGATGAAGAGCCCTCCGTAGTGACCCCAGTCGGCCGGCCACCAGTCCTGCGAGTCGGTCATCAGCGCATAGAGGTCCTTCTTAACGGCCTCCAAGTCGAGTTTCTTGAACTCCTCGGCGTAGTTGAACGCCTTGCCCATCGGATTGCTCAGATCAGAGTGCTGATGAAGAATCTTGAGGTTCAACTGGTTCGGCCACCAGTCTCGATTCGACATGCCGCCGCCGGCAATGGATTTGCTTGTCTTGCCCGTTACCGGGCACTTGCTGTCTTCACTCATAATATTTCCTCCTTTCGCTGTGTGAACTGTTGAACCGCGCTGCTATGAAGAGCGGTTGCATGCCCCGCGTGTTTTGTGCCCTCATCCAACACCTTGGTTGAACCCTGGAGCTATTTTGCCTCTCCGTTCTTTGCTCGTTTCGATTATTCTTGTTTATAAAGAACCATTATTCATAAAGAGACAAAAAAAGAGCATAAAAAGACGGCACAATAGGGTTAGTTTTTCTGCTGACATTCAGGGCAAAGACCGAAGAAATTCCAGGCTGTGATGGAAGATTTTGTAACCCGTCTTGAGGCTGATCTCCTCGCTGAGTGCGTCAACGTTCATCAGTTCAGGGTCCATGATCTTCTTGCACTTCACGCAGATCACATGGGGGTGCGGGCCTGGCTTGTGTCCATCGTAGCGGTTGCTCCCGTCGGGGAATCCTAATTCCTGGACTTCGCTCAACTCCTTGAGAAGTGAGACCGTTTTGTAAACTGTGGCCAGGCTTGTCGTGGGGAATTCGGCTTTCACTTCCTCATAAATATCGTCGACGCTCGGGTGCCGATCGCTGGATGCGAGGATTCTCAGGATGGCTAGTCGCTGGGGCGTAATGCGAAAATCGCGGCTCTTGAGTTTGGACAGCATCTCCTCAATTCGCATCTGGGATTCTGTCGCGTAGGTGCTTTGCATCCGATACCCGGTGAGTAATAATAGTTATTTAACAATAATGATTATCGCATACACTTCTTCCGGCGGTTTGTCAACGATTTATTATGCCGTTAGACGTTGGGTGTATAAAGGGGCAAAGATGCTGCATGGTTGCGGCAAATCCTTGCGCTCTCTCGGCAATGCGGAAACTCTCGGGCAGGTATATCGGCAGGTGGAATCAAAACGGCATTGCCAGGACCCGCGTGAAGGTCATCCACACGTCGCTTCCATCCGCCAGATCATCGGCGGCTGCAGGCCCGGTAGCCCGAACCTCCTGGTTGCCGAGGGCAACCCGGTAGTCCATTTCGTTTTCCAGGTAGATCTTGCGGACCAGGCGGCCGGGAATCGCGCCGGGTGCCGGCTGACTCGACACGGTGATCGATTCCGGGCGGGCCGTCAGGCTTGCGCATTCTATATAATGGCGTGTCGAAAGTCAAAGCGAGGGATGAAAAAGATTGTTCTTCCGGAAATAATCGCTTAAAGTTACAAAATTGATCACGGAGAATTTCATGAAGCGAAGCCGAGAGCCTTCTACGCGAGGGCTCGCGCCGGGCATGGTGGAGGATTGCCCCTGCACGCAGCGCGCTGCCACCGTCACGGAAACTGCGTGGAGTGCATCCGTGTGCACCGCACGAGGCAGGAGCACATTCCCGAGTGCCTCCAGGATATGTTCCGAAGCCGGGTAAAAGAGCTGGCAACCCTTGTGGAATACGACGTCCGCGATCTGCGGCGGACCCCGGCATACTGGGATAAGCGCCTGGGGAAAGAGGCCCCGCCCTCCTCCCTCCGGCAAGGGGGAGTCCCGGCGAAGAAACCATCGGCAAAACGGAAGTAGCTCACGGGGACCGTATTCCAAATCTAGCGTGTACGAGACAAGATCGGGTGTCCGGAATCACATTCGATATCTCGCAGCGGCTGACGTGAGCACTTGTCGCGAGCCTGTCGAACGTTGCTGCGTAGCGGTTCATTGGAGCATTCAGTCCGGGTATCCGGATCAAACTATACAAGGAGGGCGTAGCAGATGAACAAGGCCGAACTGATCAACGAGGTTGCAAAGGTGGTCAGCGTGAAGAAGGAAGCGGCGGCGGCCGTCGATGCCGTCTTCGGAGCCATTAAGAAGGCGCTGAAGAAGGGGGACAAGGTAGCCATCGCCGGTTTCGGGACCTTCGGTGTGGCAAAGCGGGCGGCACGGAAGGCGCGCAACCCCCAGACGGGCGCGATGATCAAGGTCAAGGCGAAGAAAGTTCCGAAGTTCACGGCGGGCAAGGCGTTCAAGGATGCCGTGAAGTAATCTGCGCCGGTTTCGGGGCATGGCGCCTGCGAGCCAAAAAAAAAGGGGATCCGCTTCATGACGGGATCCCCTTTTTCTTCGCATGGGTGCGGGCCGGCTATTATCGAGCGTCCCCCGGCTTGACGCTCTCGGGCATCGGTTCCACTCCGTACTTCCATTTCAGGAACTGCTCGCCTGACGTGTGATAGAGCACGTACGTCAAAATGTCCTCTTCCGTTCTGGCCAGGTCGCCGAGCTTGCGCCGGGCAGCTTCCATTTCCGGCTTGAGATGGTTCGCGGGGCGGTCCGTGATCCAGATCCCCTGCCCGGAGCCGCGCAATGCCATTTCGCGCACTTTCGGATCGATCCCTGCGGGCGTTTTCCCATAGAGCCCGAACAACAGGTCGCGAAACTGGTTGCTGACGGTCTTGTATCTCCCCGTAAGCACATTCATGACGGCCTGCGAACCGACGATCTGCGACGTCGGGGTGACAAGCGGGGGCGTCCCGGCCTCTTTCCGTACGATCTGGATCTCTCGCTGGACCTCGGGGAGGCGGTCGAGGGCATTCATCTCCCTGAGCTGGCTGACGAGGTTGGAGATCATCCCGCCGGGGATCTGGTGCGCGATCACGCCCTCGTCAATGAGCGACAGGGTGTTTGCGGCCAGGTGCTTTTGATATCGGGGGGCAATGGATTCCAGGTATTTGCCGATCTCCAGCAGGCGGCTCATGTCCAACCCCGGGTCGCGCCCGGTGCCTTCGAGGGTTACGAGGAGAGGCTCTACCGGCGGCATCGATGTCCGCATGGCGTAAGGGGCGACACAGGTGTCCACGATGTCCACCCCCGCCTCGACGGCCTTCAAGCATGTCATCGATCCCATGCCGCTTGTGTAATGGGTGTGCAGGTGCAGGGGGACCTTGACGGCTTTCTTCAGTGCGGTGAAGAGTTCGTATGCATCGTAGGGGGCCATGATGCCGGCCATGTCCTTGATGCAGATCGAGTCAGCACCCATCTCCTCGAGGCCTTTGGCCTTCGAGACGTAATAGGACAGGTTGAATACATCGCCGCCGAGATGCCTCTCCGTGAGAGAGTACACGACGGCGCCTTCGAAATGTTTCCCGTTTGCTTTGATGCCAGTGGTGCAGGTCTCGATGTTCCGCAGGTCGTTCAGAGCGTCGAAAACACGGAAGATGTCGATTCCGACCTCGCAGGCCTTGTCCACGAAGGCACGGACGACATCATCTGCGTAGTGGCGATACCCCACGAGGTTCTGGCCGCGCAGGAGCATCGAAAAGGGGGTTTTTTTGATGTAGCGTTTCAGGATGCGGGGTCTTTCCCAGGGATCCTCGCCCAGGAAGCGGTGCATCGTGTCAAAGGTCGCCCCGCCCCACACCTCCATGGCCCAGAACCCGACCTCGTCCATCGCCTCGGCGATGGGGATCATATCTTCCGTCGTCATCCGGGTTGCATAGATAGACTGGTGGCCGTCGCGCAAGGTGTTGTCCTGGATCTTGAGAGGATTCATGGGAGCCTGTCCGTGGAGCCGATGACGGGAACTCTCCGTCATCGGCTCCTGTAATATCGCTTTTGGTTCTAAAAGATATAGAGTAAAATAATACTTGATGTCAAAGATTTATGCCCGGCACGGAAGAGCCGGCCTGTCCATTCGATCGAAATTCTCTGTCTTATGCCGCTGTCATGAAAGAGCACACCGTGCCTTTGAACGTCCTGATCGTAGACGATGAGCTCAACATTCGCAAGACCCTGTCGGTCTGCCTCGAGACGGAGGGACACAGGGTCGTTGCCGTCAGCAATTCACAGGATGCCCTTTCCGAAAACGCCCGCCGCTCCTTTGATGTGTCCTTTGTGGATCTGCGACTGGGCACGGACAGCGGCCTCGATCTCATCCCGGCGCTGCTTGCCGGATCTCCCTGGCTGAAGATCATCGTCATCACGGCCTATGCGTCGATCGATACGGCCGTGGAGGCCATCAAGAGGGGCGCAACGGATTACATCCCGAAGCCCTTTACTCCCGCCCAGGTCAAACTGGTGGTGCAGAGGATCGCGGAAATCCGCTCGCTGGAGCAGCGCGTTGCAGGGCTCCAGGCCGATTTGAGCCGCGTCAACCCGGAGGTGGACCTCACCACGGAAAGCCCCGCCATGCAGCGGGCCGTCGAAATTGCCAGGCAGGTCGCCCCCACCGATGCGATTGTATTGCTGACGGGAGAAAACGGGACCGGGAAGAGCGTTCTGGCGCGGGCCATACACGGGTGGAGCAAGAGGGCCAACAAGCCCTTTGCCGAGATCTCCTGCCCGTCACTCTCGGGGGAGCTTTTGGAAAGCGAGCTTTTCGGGCACGTCAAGGGGGCCTTTACCGGTGCCGTGCGGGATCACTCCGGCCGGATCGTCCTGTGCGAGGGGGGAACCCTGTTCCTGGACGAAGTCGGCGATCTGCCCCTGTCCGTTCAGCCCAAGCTTTTGAGATTCATCCAGGAACGGGAATTCGAACGCCTGGGAGACCACGTCACCCGCAAGGCCGATGTCCGCCTGATTGCCGCCACGAACATGAATCTGGATGAGGCCGTCAGGGATCACAGGTTTCGGGAGGATCTTTACTATCGGCTCAATGTGATCCAGATCGAGATCCCGCCCCTCCGGCATCGACCCGGCGATGTCGTCCATCTTGCAAAGCGGCTTCTCGCCTTTTTCGCGAAAAGCCATCACTGCGCCCCTCGGCACTTTACCGATGAGGCGCTTGATTTGCTTCGCCGGTATTCTTGGCCGGGCAACATCCGTGAACTGCGCAACATCGTCGAAAGGGCTTCCATCCTCTGCCACTCGGAATCGGTCGGAAGCGAATATCTTCCGGAAAAGCTCCAGGCTCCGGGGGAGCGACCGAAGGGGGACGATCTCGTTTCCCTCGATAAGATCGAAGAGATGCATATCCGGCATGTGCTGGCCTCGACGAAATCCCTGCAGGAGGCCGCCGACATCCTCGGTATCGATCAGGCAACACTCTGGCGGCGCCGCAAACGATACAACATCTGACCTGCCTCGACTGCTACTCCCCGGCAACGCATTGCATTTTGCAATGCCCTTTCGCCCATCTTCTTGCTCCATGCACGACCAGCCCGGCCTCTCATCGACATAACCATACGATATTCTGGCAGTTTGTCAGTGGCACAGGGGTTGCCTCATGAAATAGCATTCGGAGGTCAGCCATGTTTGCTTTAAGACAGAAACTGCTTTTGGGGTTTGGGGGCCTTTTTCTGGTCATTGCCCTCATTGGCATCCAGGGTATCACCAAGGTCACGGACCTGGGCGATGCCATCGATGTCATCCTTCGGGAAAATTACCGCAGCGTGATTGCCTGTCAGACGATGAAGGAATCCCTGGAGCGGATGGACAGCGGCGCTCAGTTTATCCTTCTTGGCAAGGCAAAAGAGGGCCGCGAGGCTATCGACCGCAACGAGGCGGAATTCGAAAGGGCACTGCAGGCCGAATTGAACAATATCACCCTGCCAGGCGAAGGGGAACGGGCGACCCGGGTCGGGGAGCTGTTTTCACGGTACCGGGTCATGATCCGCAGTATCGCAGACGAAAGCAGGCCGCGAGAGTTGCGGAATCGGATGTATTTCAATGATCTTGTGCCGCTGTTCCGGGGAATCAAAGACACGGCCGACGAAATCTTGAAAATGAACCAGCAGAACATGTACGATGCAAACCAGCTGGCGCGCGGCAAGGCGGCAAAGGCGCGCGAGCAGATGTACGTTCTCCTGTTGCTCGGAGCCGCCCTGGCAGCCCTGTACGTGCTGCTCATCGGCCGGTGGATTCTTCAGCCGATCAGGCGCCTCACCCAGTCGGTGGACGAGATCAAACAGGGCAATCTCGATCTCGTGGTCAAAAGCGACAGCCGCGACGAGATCGGCCACCTGTCGGATGCATTCAATGAAATGACGGCAAGCCTTAGGGAACTGCGCCGCAGCGATGAGGCAAAAGTCGTCCGCAGCCAGTACGCGGCGCAGCAGACCTTCAACAATCTCCCCGATGCCGTGGCGATTCTCGACCCGGAAGGCAGGGTGGAAGTGGCGACAGCCACGGCCAGGGATATCTTCGGGTTGAAAAACAAGGTTCAGATCCAGGGTCTGCCATTCAAGTGGATGACCGACCATTTCATGGCGGCTCTGAGGGGGGAGGAGACGTCGAAGAACGAAGAGAGCATTTCACTTGTGCAGCACTTCATCAATGCCGAAGAGCACTACTTCCGTCCGGCGGCAGCGCCCATCATGAACAATCGGCAGGAAGTGACCGGGGTCATCCTGATCCTGAAGGACGTCACGGAACAGCTGGAGCACGACGAGCTGAAAAGAGGCGTCATCTCGACGGTCTCTCATCAGCTGAAGACACCGTTGACCTCCATCCGCATGGCCCTTCATCTTCTGCTGGAGGAGAAGGTCGGCTCCCTGACCCCCATGCAGGCGGAGCTTCTGATTGCCGCGCGGGAAGACAGCGACCGTCTGCACCGGATCCTCGAAAACCTGCTGGACATCAGCCGCATCGTCTCCGGGAAGGTGGCCATGGAGATCCACATGGCCCAGCCGCACCAGTTGGTCCTCGAAGCCGTCGAGTCGTTCCGGGCGGCCGCCCGCGACCGCGGCGTGGAACTGCTGACGGAGCTGCCCGGCTATACTGCCGATGTCTGGGCGGATACGCAGCAGATCGGCCACGTCTTCGCCAACCTGCTTTCCAATGCCCTTCGATACACCGACTCCGGCGGTAAGGTGACCGTATCGGCCAGGACGGAAGAGGAGCAGGTGCAATTCTCCATCTCGGACACAGGGAGAGGGATCCCCGAGCGCTATTTTCCCAGAATCTTCGATCGATTCTTCCGGGCACCGGGACAGGAGACCGAATCCGGTACCGGGCTGGGTCTTGCCATCGTCAAGGAGATCGTCGAGGCCCACGGCGGGGCGGTGAGTGTGGAGAGCCGTGAAGGGGAAGGCAGCACCTTCCTCTTCACTCTTCCCAGGGCCGATAAAATTGCAAAGGAAACGATTGCCCATGGTTGATCTGGTCTACGCGGTTACGATCATCGTCTTTTTTTTGATTTGCCTGGTATACGCACATCTCTGCGGGAGGCTGTAAGGGATGGCTGAAATCATCGTTCTCGCCACCGGCGTTGCCCTTGTGGCCTATCTTGTTTTCGTCATCATCCGCCCCGAGAAATTTTAGCGGCGGCCAGGTAACGGGATTGCCCCTGCTCTTCCGTGTACTTCAAGGAGTGCTGGATCATGAACATGTTTGGCTGGGTGCAACTGGCCCTCTTCATCATTCTTCTCTTCCTGCTGACAAAGCCCGTCGGCATCTACCTCACAGGGGTACTGGACCCGGAGGGCAAGACGTCTCTGGACGCAGCGCTGCGCCCCGTAGAGAGTTTGTTTTACCGGCTCTTTGGCCTGGACCCCAAAAAAGAACAGGCCTGGCAGGAGTACGCACTTTCTCTTGTCAGCTTCAGCCTGATCGGCTGCCTGTTCACCTATGCCATCCTGCGTCTGCAGCACCTTCTGCCGATGAATCCCCAGGGCTTCGGGGCGGTCAGTGAACACCTGGCCTTCAACACGGCCGTCAGTTTCACCACCAACACCAACTGGCAGAGTTACGGCGGGGAATCCTCCCTGTCCTATCTTTCGCAGATGGTCGGCCTCGTCTTCCATAACTTCACCTCCGCCGCCGTGGGAATTGCAGTGGCCGCCGCTTTTATCAGGGGGATCGCCCGTCATTCAACCCGGATGATCGGAAATTTCTGGGTCGACCTCATTCGCGTGAATCTCTATCTGCTGCTTCCCGTCTGCTTATTCTACGCGCTCTTTCTCGTTTCCCAGGGGACGATTCAGAATTTCCGGCCCTACGATAAGGCCCTGCTCGTGGAACCGGCCGTCGTTGAGGTCGCCAAGAAAGACGCCGCCGGCCAGGGGCTGATGGACGCCCAGGGAAAACCGGTCATGGAGACTCAGACCGAAGTCTCCCAAACGATCGCCCAGGGTCCCGCTGCATCGCAGATAGCGATCAAAATGCTGGGGACAAACGGCGGCGGCTTTTTCAATGCCAACGCCTCACACCCCTTCGAAAACCCGACGCCCCTTTCCAACTTTCTGCAGATTCTTTCCATCTTCCTCATCCCCAGCGGCCTGACCTATACCCTGGGCCGGATGGTGAAAAACCAGGCTCACGGGTGGACCGTCTGGGGAGTCATGCTTACCCTCTTCCTGGCCGGGGTTCTCGTGTGCTGGTGGGCCGAGGCGGCCGGAAACCCTAGACTCCAGCCGCTCGGTGTGGCCATGGAAGG
The DNA here is from genome assembly GCA_963802225.1 of uncultured delta proteobacterium. Lineage (GTDB taxonomy): Bacteria > Desulfobacterota > Syntrophia > Syntrophales > UBA2192 > UBA2192. The sequence goes on from CAWDHZ010000031.1 coordinate 225,215, forward strand.
CGGCAACATGGAAGGCAAGGAAGTCCGTTTCGGGATTTTCGGCTCCGCCCTGTTTGCCGCCGTGACAACCGATGCCTCCTGCGGGGCCGTCAACGCCATGCACGATTCCTTCATGCCACTGGGCGGCCTCGTGCCCCTCTTCAATATCCAGCTGGGGGAGGTCGTTTTCGGCGGCGTGGGCGCGGGGCTCTACGGGATGCTCGTCTTTGTCCTCCTCACGGTCTTTCTGGCAGGGCTGATGGTCGGGCGCACACCGGAGTACCTGGGCAAGAAAATAGAGGCCTACGATGTGAAAGTCAGCGTTCTCTTCGTGATGGTGCCGGTGTTTGCCATCCTGGGGTTTACGGCTGGGGCTGCGGTGAGCGCCTGGGGCGCCGCCGGTCTCAACAACGCCGGCCCCCACGGGTTCAGCGAGATTCTCTATGCCTACTCATCCGGTGTCGGCAACAACGGCAGCGCCTTTGCGGGGCTCACGACCAACACGGCCTGGTACAACACGACGCTGGGCCTTGCCATGCTCCCGGGCCGCTTCTTCATGATGGTCCCGGTACTGGCCCTGGCCGGGAGCCTTGCGCAGAAAAAGCAGATTGCCGCAAGCGGCGGGAGCTTCCCCGTATCCGGGGTCCTGTTTGCGGCTCTCCTGTTGGGCACCGTTGTGATCGTTGGGGCCCTGACATTCCTGCCCGCCATCGCGCTGGGTCCCGTTGTAGAGCACTTTTTGATGACCGGATCCGCGAATCTTTACTGAGGAGGCCTGTTGGATGTCCGCAAGGAAGCATTCCCTGTTTGATCGAGAAATCCTTCTGCCGGCGCTTCTCGAGGCCGCGAAGAAAATGAATCCTGCGTACATGCTGAAGAACCCCGTCATGTTCGTCACCGAGGCGGGGGCGCTCATTGTGACTGCGGGCCTGTTCTTCAGGCCGCCGGGTGAGAATCTGGGGTTCGGCCTGCAGATTGCTCTCTGGCTCTGGTTTACCGTGTATTTCGCCAACTTCGCCGAGGCCATGGCCGAAGGGCGCGGCAGGGCCCAGGCCAATGCCCTGAGAAAGACCCGGACCCGGACGATGGCCAACCGCACTCGCTCCGATGGCTCGACGGAGCAGGTCTCCGCAGAGCAGTTGAGGAAGGGGGATTTGTTCCATGTTTCCGCCGGCGAGGTGATCCCGGCAGACGGAGAAATTACAGAAGGCGTTGCCACGGTGGACGAGTCGGCCATCACGGGAGAGTCAGCCCCGGTGATCCGCGAGGCCGGCGGCGACCGGAGCGCCGTGACGGGAGGGACGAGGGTCCTGTCGGACTGGATCAATGCCCGCGTGACGGCAAACCCCGGCGAGAGTTTTCTGGACCGGATGATCGGCCTCGTCGAAGGGGCCCGGCGCCAGAAGACACCCAACGAGATCGCCCTCACGATTCTTCTGGCGGCGCTCACCATCATCTTCCTTGTCGTCATCATGACGCTGAAGCTCTTCGGTCTTTATTCCGGACTGTCCCTTTCGGTCACCGTGCTGGTGGCACTGCTGGTCTGCCTCATCCCGACGACCATCGGCGGCCTTCTGTCCGCCATCGGGATTGCGGGCATCGACCGGATGGTTCAGAAAAATGTCCTGGCCATGAGCGGGCGGGCCGTCGAGGCGGCGGGGGATGTGGACGTGCTGCTTCTCGACAAGACGGGGACCATCACCCTGGGCGATCGCCAGGCCACGGAGTTACACCCCGCGCCGGGTGTCACGATGGCGGAACTGGCCGACGCGGCCCAGCTGGCATCGCTTGCCGATGAGACGCCCGAGGGAAGGAGCATCGTTGTTCTGGCCAAGAAATACGGCCTGCGGGGCCGCTCGATTTCCGATATGCCCAATGCCCGTTTCATCCGGTTCACGGCCCAGACCCGCATGAGCGGCGTCGACGTCGACGGCCGCCGGATCCGCAAGGGTGCGTCCGACGCGATGAAATCCTTCGTCGGCGGCAGCTTCCAGCTGGGGGTTCAAGGCACCATCGACGGGATCTCCCAATCCGGCGGGACCCCTCTTGTCGTTGCGGCCGACGCCCGGGTCCTGGGGGTTGTGCAACTGAAAGATATTGTGAAAGGGGGCCTCAAGGACCGTTTCGAGCGATTCCGTGTAATGGGGATCCGGACGGTAATGATCACCGGGGACAACCCACTCACGGCCGCCGCTATTGCCCGGGAGGCCGGTGTGGATGACTTCATCGCCGAGGCCCGTCCCGAAGACAAGCTGGCGCTGATCCGGCGCGAGCAGGCGAAGGGACACCTGGTCGCCATGACCGGCGACGGCACCAACGACGCCCCCGCCCTTGCCCAGGCCGACGTGGGTGTCGCCATGAACACGGGCACGCAGGCGGCCAAGGAGGCCGGCAACATGGTGGATCTCGACTCCAACCCGACAAAACTCATCGAGGTGGTCGAGATCGGCAAGCAGCTGCTCATCACGCGCGGGGCCCTGACGACCTTCAGCATCGCAAATGACGTGGCCAAGTATTTCGCGATCATACCGGCCCTGCTCGTTGGCTCGTTCCCGGTCATCGATCCTCTCAACATCATGAGGCTGCAGTCGCCGGACAGCGCGATCCTGAGCGCCGTCATTTTCAACGCCCTCATCATCATCGCGTTGATCCCCCTGGCCCTCCGGGGGGTGAGATTCCGGCCCTTAGGCGCGGCGAGCCTCTTGAAGCGCAACGTCCTGATCTACGGCCTCGGCGGACTGCTGGCGCCGTTTCCCGGCATCAAGTTGATCGATGTCATCGTCAACGCCCTGAAGATCGTGTGAGGGGTGAGCCCATGAACATGATATCCCTGTTGAAGGAACTGCGAATCTCCCTGGTCGCAACCCTGTGCCTGGCGGTGCTTCTGTGTGGCGTCTACCCGATGGTTGTCTGGGGGATCGCCCAAGGGCTTTTCCCCGATGAAGCCAACGGGTCTTTGGTTGTCAAGGGCGGCAAAACAGCGGGATCGAGCCTTCTGGCCCAGGGGTTTAAAGGCGCGAAGTACTTTCATCCCCGCCCGTCGGCTGCAGGTTCCGGTTACGATGCCGCCGGTTCGGGGGGCAGCAACCTGGGCCCTCTTTCGAAAAAGCTGATAGACGATACGGCGCAGCGTGTCCGCAACTACAGGGCCGAAAATAATCTTGCCCCTGATGTCCCGATCCCAGCCGACGCCGTGAGCGCTTCCGGCAGCGGCCTCGATCCCCACATCAGCCCGGATAATGCCCTCCTGCAGGCACCCCGCGTTGCGCAAGCACGCGGATTGAGCGAGGAGGTCGTGATCGGCAAAATCAAGGCGCACAAGGAAGGGCGCACCCTGGGCATTTTCGGCGAGCCCCGGGTGAACGTCCTTCTGCTGAACCTGGATCTCGAAGGGAGTCCGTAAGATATGAACGTTGAGAATCGTGCCGATGCGTTTCTGCGATTGATCCGGCGGGCCAAGCGGGGGCGGCTGAAGGTCTACCTGGGCTATGCCGCCGGCGTGGGCAAGACCTGGCAGATGCTCCAGGAGGCGCACCGGCTCAGGGATGAAGGGATCGATGTGGTGGTCGGGCTCGTGGAGACCCACGGCCGTGAAGGCATCGCCGATCTCCTGGCGGGGCTGGATATCATCCCCCGGCGCAGGCAGGAGTACCGCGGGATCGTCATCGAGGAGATGGACCTCGACGCCATCCTGGTCCGCAAGCCCCAGATTGTCCTCGTCGACGAACTGGCGCACACAAACGTCCCCGGGAGCCGCAACGAAAAGAGATACCAGGATGTACAGGACATCCTTGCCCAGGGGATCCACGTGATCAGCACCCTGAATATTCAGCACCTCGAGAGCCTCTATGATATCGTCGAGCGTGCCTCGGGGGTCAAGGTACATGAGCGGATCCCCGATGCCGTTCTTGCCGATGCGGATCAGATCGTAAACGTCGATTTGACCTCCGAGGACCTCAGCGAGCGTCTGAAGGAAGGAAAAATCTATCCCCCGGATCGGATCGAGACCGCGCTGGCAAACTTTTTCCGGAGACAGAACCTGGAGCAGCTGCGGGAGCTGACCCTGCGGGAACTGGCCTCGCAGATCGATCAGCGGGCCCGGGACGACGCGAAAGAGGACGTTGCGGCAACCCCGGATCAGATCATGGTCTGCCTCAGCTCCCGCGGCCCCAACAGCGAAAAACTCCTCCGGTCCGCCTCGAGGCTGGCGGGCCGGCTGAACCGAAACTGGTATGCCGTTTATGTCCAGACCCCTTCGGAAGCGCCGACGGCCATCGATGCGCAGACCCAGCGCCTGCTGTCCGGGACATTGACTCTGGCAAAGCAACTCGGGGCGATCGTCTTCACCTTCAAAGGGGAAGACATCGTGAAGACCATCCTGCAGTTTGCCAAGGAATATCGCGTCGGCCAGATTGTCATCGGCAGTCCGCGAAAGATCCCCGCATGGAAACGGCTGCTCGGTGAACAAAGCGTTGCCGAACGGTTGATCGGCAGTGCCGAGGGCGTCACGGTCATCGTGCTGGACACCCGAGAGCCGGCGTCCCATGCACCAACGCCAATCGAGGAGGAGATGATCCGGGACGAGTCGGTCCCCCCGGCAAGCCCTGCAGCGGCGTCGCGTGCTACATTGAGTCAATTCCTGTCGCCGAAAAGCATCGTCATCTGGAAGGAACCCATCACGAGAAATGAGCTGCTTCGACATCTCACGGATGCGGCCTGGTGTGATCATGCGGCGGATCAGCGATTGAAAAAGATCGAGGCGGTCCTGGAAAGGGAGCAGCAGGGTTCGACGTTCTTCAACGAAGGGGTCGCCTTTCCCCACGCCCGCATTGCAGGCCTGAAGGGGTCCTGTGTCGCCCTGGGGCTGACCCGCGGCGGTGTCTCCGATGTGACGACCGATAAGCCCATTGAATGCGTTTTTCTTCTTTTTTCACCGGCAGACGGACCGGGCGAGCAGATTCAGCTCCTGGCGCTTGCGAGCAAGGCCGCCCAGGACAGGCAGCTGATGGATCGCCTCCGGTCGGCATCTTCGCCCGATGAAATCCATGCGGTCGTCCGGAACTGGGAAGGAGGCCAAAAAACGAACGGAAAAAAATGACGTCCCCTACGAGCTTCAGAAGAAGAAATCGCAGCCCCGAGATAAAAAGAGGCAGACCGAAACGGCCTGCCTCTTTGGTGAACACTTACGAGTCCTTGGAAATCAATCCGCTTACTTGACGAAAGGGGCCGGGAGCGGGTAGATCACACGGCCGAAGACCGTGTTGCAGACCACGGCGCCGGCGATGTAGATGCCGATCCAGCCGGACACGATCAGGAGCCAGCCGACGAGAGGCTTGCCGATTGCGGGATCTATCTTGCCCAGGTCGAGGCCCACGATGGTCCACAGGACGATATCGACGAGAACGACCAGGAGGAAGATGAGCTTGTTGCCTTTCAGGTAGGCGGGGGTCACGAGGGTCAGGAAGCCGGCCCCGGCCATCCAGGTCCATCCCTCCACGTAGACATGGGGAGCCATGCCGAACTTGATCATGAGGAACTTGGACAGAACGCTCAGCGAGGCGCCGAACATGAAGAAGGCCGAGAAGAACAAAAAGACGTTGCCGCCGGTGATATTGTGATCCTTCAATTCCATGACGGCCGTCGTGTACTGGACGACACCGCCGCCGACGAGCCACGCAAACAGGATGGGCAGGCCTTCCAGCTTTACCCAGCCAAGAAATACTGCTGCGAAACCAAAACAGGCCACTGCGAGGGCAGCCAGACCGGCGGGTGCCGGGGTGGCGAAGGAATGTTCCTGTGCCATGATAACGAGTCCTCCCTTTTCAGTATGAATTGATGAATGGGTAAAAAATAAAATAAATAATTAATGAACCGCGGAAAGCCGGCATCATGATGGCTTTCCTCCCCCAATGCTCTCTCTATTCACCCCCTTTCGTACTGGAATAGACTCATTTTCGATAACAAAACTATCGATACCCTTCAGGGTTCCGTGCGTCTGTGGTTTGCGAGGGAAGCGGTTGCTTCTGTCAAAGATCAAAGGGATTCGTTGGATACACGTATCGGGTGTACAGGATAAACGGGGAGGAGAAGCGTCCTGCACAACCGATCCCGGGGAAAATTTTAATGAGGAATCATCCTGCGTACAGCAAGGGAAGTGCCAAAACGAAAACCGGTATCTCGACGGATCGGGTTCTCCCTCATCGGAGCGTGACCGAAGGGAGGATCCTGTTGGAAACCAGAACGTTGCGGGTGATTCGGTCTGGCAGGATCCATCTCGGAGAGATCGTGGCGGGCCTTTCGGCGGGACGAAAAGTGTTGAATGTTTTAACAGGTGATGAATTTGTCAACGTTCATTTTTTCAACAGTTCAAGCCGTTTCATCTGGTGATAGAGGGCCAGGCGGGTAAGGCCGAGCGCCCGGGCCGCCTCGGATTTGTTGCCGCCGCTTTTCTCCAGGGCCCGATGGATCATGCCTGACTGAAACTCTCTCGTGAGCGCCTGGTAGTCGGCAGCCGTTCCTTCCTCGAGGAAATCGGCCGGGTTCGGAACGAGGGGTTTCTTCCCGTTGCCGCTGCGCTTCAGGATTTCCGGCGGCAGGTTGCCCGGCGTGATGCTCGCCCCGTCCTCCAGGATCATGATCCTCTCGACGGTGTTCAGCAACTCGCGCACGTTACCGGGCCAGTCGTACCGGACGAGCAGCTCCCGCGCCTCGTCGGACACGGTCTTGACGGGCTTGCGAAGCTCCCTGCTGTAATGGTGGATGAAGTGTTCGATCAGCGGCATGACATCGGCGTTGCGCTCACGCAGCGTGGGCAGGTGGATGTTGATCACGTTGAGCCGGTAATAGAGATCCTGCCGGAACGCGCTGCTCTCAACGGCCGCTTTCAGATCCCGGTTGGTTGCGGCGATGATGCGGGTGTCCACCTCCATGCTCCGGGTGCCGCCGACCCGCCTGAACGTTTTTTCCTCGAGCACCTGGAGGATCTTGGCCTGCAGCGCCGGGTGCATCTCCCCGATTTCGTCCAGGAAGACGGTTCCCCCGTGGGCCAGCTCGAGGAGACCCTTCTTCGGCCGCTTGGCGTCGGTGAATGCCCCGGCCTCGTAGCCGAAGAGCTCTGATTCGAGCAGGGTGGGGGGGATGGAGGCGCAGCTGATCTCCACGAAGGGCTGGTAGGCGCGCAGGCCGTTGTAGTGCAGGCACTTGGCCACGAGGCTCTTCCCGGTACCGCTCGCCCCCTCGATGAGGATCGTGGCCGCGTCGTTGGTGGCCACGAGGGCCAGGACCTCGAGGACACCCTGAAGGACCTCGCTCTTGCCGATCAGGTTGTGGTAGCCGTAGCGCTCCTTGTTTTTGTAGATGATCTGCTGGAATTCACGGCGCAGGCAGCGAATCTCCAGGGCCGTCTTGATAATGGAGACGACGGCCCGCGCCGTCACCGGCCTGTGGATGAAGTCGAAGGCACCCAGCGAAAGGGCCTTGCGGGTCGATTCGATGTCGCCGTGGGCGGTCATCATGATGACGGTCGTGTCGGGATGGCTCTTCCGCAGGCTCTGAAGGACATCGATGCCGTTCATGTCCGCAAACCGCATGGCCAGCAGCACGAGATCGAAGTCTTCCCTGTCGGCAGCGGCGAGGCATTCCGTGCCGCTGCGTGCCGTGAGTATGTCGTGCCCTTCGTCGATCAGGGCAAGGCTGAGCTCCTCGCGGACGGGGTCCTGCTCGCCGGCGACGAGAATTTTCTTCATGTAACCGGCTCCTCCGGCATTTTGCAGAAACGTGAGAGTTCCTTCGTCCTCCCGGCGGGGCTTTCGGTCGAAGTCCTGGCGAGGGGTGTATTTATTCTCAGATCACCTGGCTGATGTGCATGGCCTTGAACTTGCCGCCGCTGGCCTTTGCCGCCTTGGCAAGCTGGATCAGGCATCCGGGGCAGCCCGTGACCACGATGGCCGCGCCGGTTTTCTCGATGTTTGCCCGCTTCTTGTCGAGGATCGTCGACGCGATGTCGGGGTAGTCCATGTGAAAAGACCCCGCCCCGCCGCAGCAGACGTCGGCCTCTTTCATCTCGACGAATTGGCCTGCCGCCCTGAGAAGATCGCGAGGCTGTTTCTTGATCCCCTGGCCCCGACCGAGATGGCAGGGGTCGTGATAGGTGAAGGTGGTCTGCACTTTCTGCCGGGGGGTGTAGCCGACCTTGGCCAGGTACTCGGTCAGATCCATCACCTTGCGGCTGAAGGCGGCCGCCCGGTCTTTCCACTGCGGGTCGTCGGCGAAGTAGGAGGCGAGGTGCTTGAGGGTGCCGCCGCAGCTTGCGCAGTCACTCACGACGGCATCGGCGTCCTCGTAGATTCGGATATTCTTCCTGGCGAGTTCCAGGAACTCGTCGCGAAGCCCATGAGCCAGGTGCGGCAGTCCGCAGCACACGTTGTCCTTCACCAGCGGTTTCGTTGAGGTCTTCAGGATGTTGAGCGTCTCCGCCGCAGCCTCGGGAAACATCATCCGCATGCCGCAGCCCTCGAAGTAGGCAACTTTCGTTGCCGCCGTGACGGCCACATCCGAGAGCGGTGCCTTCTGCCCCAGGGCGGCTGGCCCCGAGAAAGCGGCCAGGAAATGCGCCCGCGTATATTCTTCCGGCACCATGCCGTGGGGGAAGACGCTGTTGAGACCCAGCTTGCGCAGAAGCGCCAGGGTTTTCGCCGTGAGCTTCACCATGGCGCGGCTCTTCAGGATGCCGCCCATGGCCTTGTATTGGGTGTTCGCATCCCCCGTCTTGTTTACGAGGTACTGTCGTATGTTGATCATTGCCTCGTCGGTTGCGATCTTGCTCGGGCAGATGTCGACGCAGGCCCGGCACAGCAGGCAGAAGTTGACCTTGGCCAGCATCTCCGGCGTGGGCTCGAGCCCTCCCTCGGTCAGGGCCCGTGCGATGACGTTCTTGCCCCGCGCGCTGGAGGCCTCGACGTTTTTCGCCTCGAAAAGAGGGCAGGCCGGAAGGCAGGTGCCGCAGCGGTCACACTGGCTGACGATCTTTTTTGCTTCCTGAAGGTATTGGTCGTCTGTTTTTTTAGGCATGAGTTCTTTGCTTCCTCTTCGGTTCTCACCAGATCTTGCCGGGGTTCAGGATGCCTTTCGGGTCGAGGCCCTGCTTGACGGCCTTCATGGCCTTCACGCCCGCCTCGCCGAGGGCCTTGGCGATGTAGGGCCTCTTGGTGATCCCGATGCCATGCTCCCCGGACAGGGTCCCCCCGACAGCCAGGGTCGCATCGAAAATCTCTGTGACGGCAAGATGAACCCGCTCCTCCTCTCCGGGCTTGCTCAAATCGCAAAGGATGGAGGGGTGAATGTTGCCGTCGCCGGCGTGGCCATAAACGGCGATGGTGATCTTGTGTTTCTCGGAGATGGCCGCGATGCGACGCACGATCTCGGGGAAGGCGTCGCGCGGGACCGAGACATCCTCGCCGAGCCGGTTCGGCACGAGACTGGCGATGGCGGAACTGAGGCCCCGCCGGATGGCCCACAGTTCGTCGGACTCCTGCTGTGACTGTGCAACGCGGAACTGGTAGACACCGCACTTCTGGGCCACGGCTTCCATCCGCTTGGTCTGCGTTTCGAGGGCCTCGTCGTCCTCGCCGTCGATTTCGATGATGATGCAGGCGCCGATGGCCGGGTCGAGCTCCGTCTTGCGGTGCTTCGCCACGGCCTCGAGGCAGAACCGGTCCATGATCTCGGCGGCCGCCGGCACAAGGCCCGACTGCAGCATCTGGTGAATGGTCGTGCAGCCGTCGTCCAGGGTGCGGAACATGAGCTGCAGCGTGCCGCGCTTCTTCGGCATGGGAATGACCCGGAAAAGCACCTTGGTGATGATGCCCAGCGTTCCCTCGGATCCCGTGAAGAGGCTCGTCAGGTTGTAGCCCGTGACGTTCTTGATGGCCTTGCCGCCCGTCTGCAGCACCGTGCCGTCGGAGAGCACGACCTCGAGACCCATGACGTAGTTGGACGTGACCCCGTACTTGACGGCCCGCATGCCGCCGGCATTTTCGGCCACATTGCCGCCGATCGTGGAGAATTTCCAGCTTGCCGGGTCGGGCGGGTAAAAGAGGCCCTTGGCGGCACAGTGGTTGTACAGATCGATCGTGCGGACCCCCGCCTCGGCCCAGACCATCATGTTGTTCACGTCCAGTTCGATGATCTTCATCATGCGCTCCAGGGAAAGGGATATGCCTCCCTGCACGGGGATACTTCCGCCGGTGCGGCCGGTAGCGGCACCCCGCGGTGTGACGGGGATTGCGTGCTCGTATGCGACGGCCATGATCTTCGACACTTCCTCCGTGGTTGCGGGCCGCACGACGAGATCCGGCGTTTTTGCCGGCAGCAGCGGAACAAAGGATGCGTCGTAGGAGTAGCCGAAACGGTCCAGGTCGGAATCCAGGGCGTTTTCCGCCCCCACGAACCCGCGGATTTTTTTCTTGATGTCTTCGGTGATCATGCTGCTTGCCTCCCGTGAGGATCTTATCTTAAGGCTCTTTTTACGCCGGGCATGCATCCGGCCTGCCGATGTCGCTTCTGGCAGGGCGCCCTTTTTTGAGTCTGCGCAATATAGGGGAACCGGGCTGTTCTGTCAATGGTCCTTGTCCGGCTCTAGGGTGCCGTCAGCCTCGGGATCGTCATTCCCCCGTCCATGATGAAGGTGACCTTCGCGCCGGAGCCCTTCTCCCTGAGGGCCTCTTTCACGGCCTCGGAGACACTCTCAAAGGGCCGCATGTGGGCCTTGCTGATCAGGGTTGCGTCCAGGGGGGTGACGGCCCACATCTGGGCCTTCACGCCGATCTCGGCCATCTTGCCCGCCTTGTGGTACCCCAGCTTGTATTCCCGGTCCAGCTTGTCGATGACGGCCTTGCAGCTCGTCTCGGAGCTCAGCAGGTCCATGAATGCCTGCGAGCCGATCCCGCTGCGGCATGCGGAAACCAGGATGATGATCCCGCCGTCTTTCAGGGCGGTCTTGCCGTTGTCCAGGGCCTTCTGCGACTGGTAGAGGTCGATGTCGTTGGGCTCCAGGGCAACGGTCACGACGATGTCGGCCAGCCGCTTGATCGGGACGACGAACACCTCATCGGCCTTCGGGAGCAGCGAATAGAACGATTCCTTCAGCTCCCCCGCTGCCGCCGCGTACACCCGGTGCTCGCCGTCCAGGACGGTCATGATCGCGAAGATGTTGAGTTTTTCCAGGAGTTTCTCCGCGTCGTCGAACTCTTCCGCAACGGGGTTTCCTTTCAGGACCATGGCCTGGGCAGCCCGTGAAATGGCCAGCCTGTGATTGGCCGTGATGCAGTCATAACTGGCCACCCCGGGCATGAAGCACTTCCTGCCCCCGGTGTATCCCGCAAAGTAGTGCGGCTCGATGCTCCCGATCGGGATGATGGCGTCTGCCTCCCTGACGAGAAGATTGAGCATCATCTCGTTGCCGTGTCTCGTCTTGCCCATCGAGAAGCACTCGCTCTTCTTGGCATCGTGGACATGAATGCGCTCCTTGAGCTCCCCGTAGAGCTTTCCGAAGATGAAGTCGTACTCCTCCTCGGTCGGTGCCCGGTGGCTGCCCGTCGCGATGATAATCCTGAAATTTTTTCCTTTCAGCATCGGGTGGATGATTTCGAGGACCCGTCCCGTCGGCGTCGGGCGGGTTGCATCGTTGACGACAAAGAGAATGTTCCTGCGGTCCTTCAGGAATGCGTCGATGCCCACGGATTTGACCGGGTTGAATATGGCGCCCCGGAGCGTTTCCATTTCATCGGCGGTTTTGACGGAATTGGGAAGGATGACCTGCTCGACATTGCCGTCGGCCAGCTCTACCGTGTCGATTCCGTCTCCATAAGGTATCTCTATTTTCATCGATGCCCCCGTTCACTGAATCGTTTGATGAGGCTCACGTCAGGGTTGTGAGCATATGGGGAAGATCTCGTCCTGTCAATCCTTGTCTCTATAGCACAAAACTCCGGGAACCTGAAACACTCCGGGTGAGTCCCGTCAGATCCGCAAGCTGTGCGCTGAGCCCGACGGTTTCGTGCAAACCAGGTGATCGTTGCTCGTTCCTTGCCTCTCGACGAATGCAGGGGGATTGCCGACGGCCGCTCGCTTGCGGCCCTCATGCGGGGTGTCGGGACAGGATCCAATAACCGGGAGATAACCCCGGGACGGCAATGCGAACCGGGGAAAAACAAAGCGATTATCTCAAAGGAAGGGAAGCGCTTTGTTATTTATTGTCCTTGACAGCGGAAGAGCAGGAGTGATAGGTAGCCAAGTTCTGCGAGGGCCTGAGGACAGATGAAACCTTGTTTAAGACGAAACATCATAACCATCTTCATTGCCGCACTGTTTTTTTGTGCGTCGCTGGCATTGGCTGTTCACCACGACGATCTTCCCTTCCAGTCCGTCTCCTGCTCAATCTGCAAGGTTAAAGGCGCGGCCTCGGGTACACCGCATAAAATCAAAACGGATTCCACCCTTTCGACAGTATGTAATGCGTCTCTGGTGACAGAGGCCTGCCTCGTTTTTTCAGGCCGGGTTACCGAGACCGTCATTTTTCCTCCTTCATCACTCGATTTTTCTTCTTACACAAACAAAGCCCCTCCCATCCAGCTTTAACCCCACCCTTTTTACTCCGCATTCGATTACCGGTAGCTGAAACAGCCGACAGCTGTCCGAGTAAGCATTTCTCTCGGGATTGGCGTTGAGGCTGAAATTTACAGTGAATACAAACCATCATGGAGGCAAGTCATGAATTGTCCAGTCTGCAATGTATCTTTAGTGATGTCCGAGCGACAGGGTATCGAGATCGACTATTGCCCAAAGTGCCGTGGCGTCTGGCTCGACAGGGGGGAACTCGACAAGATTATCGAGCGTTCAGCTCCGACAGCGACGCCGGAGCCGCGTCCGGCAGTGCTGACATCGAGGCAGGAGGAGCCCTATGACAAGCATCGTGAGAAAGACCACAAGGATCATGGAGGTTATCATCACAAGAAGAAGGGATTTCTCCAGGATTTGTTCGACTAACGGGGAGAAGGAAGCAACCGCATGGATGTGCAGAAACGAAAAACCCGGGTTGCGCTGCTGTCGGTGATTTCCAACACGGCCCTCGTCCTGATGAAGCTCGTTGTGGGCATCATGATCAACTCGGTATCCGTCATCTCCGAGGCCATTCACTCCGGGATGGATCTGGTGGCGGCGATCATCGCCTGGTTCTCCGTCAGGACATCCAGCAAGCCCGCCGATGACGATCACCCCTTCGGCCACGGGAAGATCGAAAATGTCTCGGGCACCGTTGAGGCGCTTTTGATCTTTCTCGCCGCCGGGTGGATCATCTATGAAGCCGTCAAGAAGTTTATCCATCCGGAGCCCATCGAGGCGGCCTTTTGGGGCGTCGGGGTCATGCTGATCTCGGCCGTCACGAACGTCATCGTTTCCCAAAAGCTGTTCAACGTGGGCAGGGAAACGGACTCTGTCGCTCTCCTGGCCGATGCATGGCATTTGAGAACGGATGTCTATACCTCGGTGGGTGTCATGGCGGGGCTCGCGCTGATCTGGCTCGGTCAATGGATTCTGCCGGGTTATGACCTCAACGGACTGGACCCGGTCTGCGCCATTGCCGTGGCCCTCCTGATTATCAAGGCTGCCTATGATCTGACGGTGCAGTCCGCCCGGGATCTTCTGGATGCCAATCTGCCCGAGGAAGAGCAGGCCTGGATTCGGAATCTCATCGAAGAGAATCGGGGTACGGTTCGCGGCTACCATCATCTCAGGACGAGAAAGGCCGGACATTTCCGGTTTATCGAGGTCCATATCCAGGTGGACCCGAAAATGACGGTAGAGAGCTCACACCAGCTTGCCCAGAGATTATCCCGGGCCATCAAAGAACATCTGGCCAACTCCACCGTGCTGATCCACATCGAGCCCTGTACCGGCGATTGCGCCGACAAATGCCTGGCCGGGTGTTTGCTGACGGAATCCGAGCGCACCGAGATCGCGAAAAAATCAATGACCGCAAATGAGTAAGCAAGCAGCAAGGACAGGAGACAACATGAAAAAATGGTTGTTTGTCATCCCGCTGGTGGTTTTCATCCTCTGGGGTTGCGGGGACACTTTCAAGGGGATGGAGTCGGATTTGAAAATCAGTGTCACGGGGACACCGGGCCTCAAGGTCAGCGGGCATTACGCCTTTGTGGCAACCGGGGAGGTGCCCAAGCCACAGAATGTGGAAGGCACCGTACCGGTTGAATATCAGGGGAAGGGGCTGACGGCGCTCTGTCTTTTCAGGAAGACGTCGGCCGAGGGCACCTTGAAAGTGGAAATCACCCGGGACGGCAAGGTGATTGCCGCATCGGAAACCCAGGCACCCCAAGGCTTTGTTTCTCTCACCACCCCACCCCCGGGAACGGATACGATCATTGGGCAGATCCTGAACAGGCTGTTCGGGAAATAGCTGCGGGGCCTTTCCATGCTTGGACGGGTGATGCATGACCCAGCTTGCCGGCTCAGCGGTTTTTCCCCATCGCCAGTTCGCCAACGGTCTCGAGGGCACGCTCGACCGTCGGCGACCAGTGGGCGGCGTTGAGCCTCAGAAAATTCCGGTATTTTCCCGAGTTCGAAAAGATCGGCCCCGGTGCAATCGAGATTCCTTTCTCCCTTGCCCTCCGGAACAGCTCCAGTGAATCCACGCCTTCCGGAAGCTCCACCCAGAAGATGAAGCTCCCCTCGGGCCGGGTGGTCCTGGTCCCATCGGGGAAGTGCCGACGCAGGGCCTCCAGCATCTGCCCCAGCTGCTTTTCATAGATCCGCCTCACCCTGCGCAGGTGTCTCTCGTAGCCCCCGCTGGTCAGGAATTCGGCCACGGCCATCTGGGTGGGCGAGGCCGGGGCCAGCGTGTTGATCATGCGCTGGTACCGGATGACCTGGTGAAATCGGCCGGGGGCGACCCAGCCGACGCGGTATCCCGGCGCCAGAGTCTTGGAGAAGGACGAGCAGAGGACGACGAGCCCCTGCTCGTCGAAGGATTTGGCCGCCCGGGGGCGCGTATCGGAAAAGGACAGATCGCCGTAGATGTCGTCCTCGATGAGCGGGATCTGTTTTCCGGCGAGCATCTTCACGAGGGCCTTCTTGCGGTGATCGGGCATGCAGCTTCCCGTCGGGTTGCTGTAGTTTGCGCTCACCAGGCAGGCCTTCACGGGCGTCTGCTCCAGGGCATACCCCAGCGCCTCCAAGTTGATCCCCTCTTTCGGGCTCGAAGGGATCTCCACGATCTTCAATCCCATGGCGGCCATGGCCTGCAGGTGGTTGAAGAAGAAGGGCGACTCGATGGCCACGGCATCGCCGGGCCGGCACAGGGCGCGAAGCGTTATGGCGATCGCCTCGTGGCAGCCCGTGGTGACGATGATCTCATCGGGCGTCAGAGGGCAGCCGGCCAGGATCGCCCGCTGGGCGATCTGCTTGCGCAGCGGCTCATAGCCGTCGGAGAAAAGATAGGAGACGCTGATGGTTTCCTTCGCCCGCACGACGGAGGCAAGGATCCGGTTGAGTTTTTTTGCGGGCAGCACATCCGCGCTCGGGGTCGCCATCCCCAGGTTGAAGAAATCCGGGTTCGAGGCGTCGCGAACGATGACCTGCGCAATCTCGGTGAGGCTCGCTTCGGCCGGCTTGATCTCTGCCCTGGAGAGCTTCGGCTCCGTCACCGGTCTGAGCCGCGGCGGCGAGACGTAGTAGCCCGACTGGGGGCGCGCCTCGATGAGCCCCTTCACTTCCAGGAGGCGATAGGCCTCGAGCGCCGTCGAGATGCTCACCTTCATGGAGCGGCTGATGTCCCGGATCGAGGGGATTCGGTCCCCCGCCCGGTAAGTACCGTGCCGGATAAGATGATCCATCTTCCCCGCCACTTCCTCGTAGAGAGCGTTCGTTTTTGCTTTCATGCCCGTCCACCTTTCCTTGAAATGGATCATAGGGTTCCCCGCAGAAACCGGGAAGACACAGTCGGACTGTTTTATTACCATAACAGTTGTAAAAATCTACATCTGTTTGCCAAACAAACTCCTTTGCTGAATCTGTTTTCTTTTCCTCGCCCGCCCTATACTCGATCCCATCAACAGGTGGAGCTTGCTGAAAAGCCCGACTGATCGATCACATCTCAAGACAGAGAGGGCTCGATGATGAAATCAGAAGAAACACTCAGGCTGTGCCGCGATGAGATGATCCGGCTGGACGGGGATGTTGCGGGCAGGGTCATTTCGTGCAGGAAAGGGGTTTTGTGGCTGACCCAGACGGGCATTCCGGTGGATCATCTGATCCGGGCCGGCGAGGCCTTTTCGATCGACCGGCCCGGGCTGGTCCTGATCAGCGCCCTGGAGGATTCCATTTACGCGGTGTCGGGGGGAAAGAGCAGTCTCCTTGGTTTTAATTGGCCATATTTGGCTTTCCGGCGAATGGCGCGCCGTTTCGAGGCGGCGAGAAAAAGCCTTTTGGCTTGACGGCGGTCACGTTGCCACTTATCCTTTCCATGTGCCGTTACTGTTCTGAACAACACCTGGGAAACAAAAATGGATATCACCTCCGCCATCCTCATCGTCCTTGGCTTGGCCCTCTTCGAGTCGATCACGAGCATCGACAACGCCATCATCAACGCCGAGGTCCTGCAGACCATGCAGGCCCGTGCGAGAAGGTGGTTTCTCACCTGGGGGATTCTGATTGCCGTGTTCGGCGTCCGCGGGCTTCTGCCCTGGCTCATCGTCTGGGTCATGACACCGGGACTGGGGCCCTGGGATGCCTTTACGGCGAGTCTCACCGGCGACCCGGCCGCCCTCAAGGCCATCCAGGACAGCTCTCCCGTCCTGCTCATGGGGGGCGGGGTATTTTTCATTTTTCTTTTCTTTCACTGGATTTTTCTCGAGCCGAAAAAATACGGACTCCCCGGTGAGCGCTTCATCGCCCGCCAGGGGGCCTGGTTCTACGCCGTCGTCTCGATTGCGCTTGCTGTCATCGTCTGGGTTGCCCTGGACGACAGCCCCATGCTGGCCTTCGGGGCCGTCGTGGGCTCCTCGGCCTTCTTCATCACCCACGGCTTCAAACGTTACGCCGAGGAGCAGGAGGCGCGCATGCTTTCCGGCGAGGGCCACATGTCCGACATCGGCAAGATCCTCTACCTGGAGGTGATCGACCTGACCTTTTCCATCGACGGCGTCGTGGGGGCCTTCGCCTTCACGCTCTCGGTGCCCCTGATCCTTCTTGGAAACGGGATTGGTGCTGTCGTTGTCCGGCAACTCACAGTCTATGGCGTCGAGAGGATCAAGAAATACGTCTACCTCAAAAACGGCGCCATGTACTCCGTCTTCGTCCTGGGCTGCGTGATGCTCGCCCACGGCTTCCGGTACCACGTGCCCGAGTGGCTCACGCCCCTGGCTACGTTTGTCATCGTCGGCTACTTCTTCTTCAAATCCCGCTGGCAGGCCAAAAAGGCCCAGGCATGATCTCCGGATGCAAAAAGCCCCTCCGGCGAGAGGGGCTTTTTAATTCCAGCGGCTTGCTGCGCACTTCAGCACATCTCGCCGATGGGGCAGACGGCGATGCAATTGAAGCAGGTGTACTGGAACCCGATGAAGGATGCCTGATAGAGGCTCATGAGCAGCGGGTCCTTGAGGAGGGCCTGCTGTTCCTCCGGCGTCTTCCCGATGAACTTCCGGAGATAGCCGTACAGGCCCGGGATCCCGAACGGCTGGGACGCCCTCAGGCACTTCATTTCTTCCGTTCTGCCCGACCTTTCGAGCGCCTTTCCCGGGCAGGCATCGACGCAGAGGCCGCAGTCGTTGCAGAGATCTTCCTTCAGGGGCTCATCCGAGGACAGGGGCAACTCCGTGAGGAGCCCCGTGAAGCTCAAGCGGGACCCGAAGCGCGGGTGGATCACGAGATTGTGACGGCCGAAGACACCGAGGCCCGAGGCCACGGCTGCGTGCCTCAGCGAGATGTCGCCGACAAGACCCAAAGTCGGGGCCTCCATGTCGAGGGGGTACGAGGAGAGGACCGGGGATGTTTTTTTGCCGGTCCGCCCCTCGATAAACCTCGCCATGAGGTAGAGGTGGCTCTTCGAGGTGTCCATCACCGCCATGCGGCCGGCGATGTTGAACCGCGGGTTTGAGCTGTCGAGGGCCCCGTCAATCATGCGATGGGCGAGCACGATGATGGTTCGTGCCTTCGGCAGATAGCTTTTCGGGTCCGGGGACTTGGGGGATTTGTAGTCCTCGAGGGCGACAAAGCCGACGGCATCCACCCCGAGGTCCTGGCCGTATTTTCGGATCTGTTCCTTTTCCATATTCACCTCCCGGCAAGGGTTATTTTCTGAACTTTTCAGAGAAACCTTTCAGCACGCGCTTGAATGCGTCGATATCCTGCGCGGAGAAACCCGCCCTGGCCTCCGCATTCACCCGACCGACGACACCGGATGCCTTTTGAGCCTCGACCCGTCCTTGCGGCGTGATGTGGAGGTGCCATGCCCTGCGGTCCCCGGGGTTTGGCTGCCGGGTGACGTATCCCGCCTTCTCGAGCCGGTCGGCAAGACCCGTGACGGCCGAATTATCCACGCCGATCAGCTGGCCGATTTCGGACAGCATCGGCCCGTCCTTTTCCTGCAGAAGAAAAAGGACCGTCGCCTGGGGCAAGGTGACCTTGATCTCCTCCTTCAGGAATTCACTGCCGATGTGGGTTCGCACGGCCAGATGAGCCATGGCGAGCATGTATATCAGCCTGTCATCCTGCATGAGATCCTACCCGTTTGGTTGATCGTATAATATTTGATATGTCAATTGTTGAGATATAAAGATAATGTCTTCCTGTCAATGAGAATTTCCGGGACAACATGACGACCTGCCGTTTGATATCCGATGGAATATAACCCGCAAAATATTTTTGGAAATTCGATCCGCTCGGATGTTAAGAGATTTATACGGTAAGAAGATCTCAAGGTCTTGACGGGATTACCCGATTAAATAAACAGGGTGAAACCGATGAAGGCATCCAGGGAAGATCTGCATCAGTTTGAATACGGCGTCGGGCTCGTTTCGCTTGTCGTCCTGGTGGCCGGGCTGAACATCCTCGATGTCATCTTCACACAGGTGATCCTCGCCACGGGGGGCACCGAGTGCAACCCGGTGGTCCGGGCGGCCATCGACGCCTACGGCGACCGTTTCTGGATCTGGAAAGTGACTGCCGTTTCCTCCCTGCTCGTCCTGATCTGCCTCTACAGCCGGTTAAGGATCTTCCGAATGATCCTTGCCGGCACGGCCCTGCTCTTCGTGGGCGTCATCTCCTGGCAGCTGCACCTCCTGGCCAACGGCCCCCTCGCCCGCTGAGCGATTCCGTGCATTTTTTCCGTTGCGGTCTTGATCGGGGCGCCTGCACGTGGTAGAGAGGTTCCGGTCAGGGTCTGAAAGGGGGAATCGCTCATGCCTGTCGTCCATCCGGTGATCGTCGGCATCGGACAGATCACCTACCATCCCGAAGAACATTCCGATTTCCTGCATCCCCTGCAGCTGGGGAAGATCGCCGTGGAATCCGCCGTGGAAGACTGCCGCTGTCCCGCCGTCCTCGGCCATGCCGACACGGTGACCGTCATCAACATGTTCTCGCACGGCTACGCGGACCCGGCGGGGCTTTTCTGCGAGATGCTGGGGATTCAGCCGCGCGTCCGCGAATACACGGCCATCGGCGGCAACACGCCCCAGTGGCTCGTCAACCGGACGGCAGACCGGATCGCCCGGGGCGAGATCTCCGTTGCGGTTCTCGTGGGGGCCGAGGCCATGCACAACGCTCCGGCCGAGACGCGCGACAACTGGCTGCAGGATCTGGCCGCCTCGGGAGGCCTCGAGATGGTGGGCGATACGCGGTGGGGCTCCACGCCGCACGAGATGCTGCACCACGCCCGCTATCCCCTCGAGATCTACCCCCTCTACGAGAATGCATTGCGCGCTGCCCGGGGGATGAGCATCGATGAAAACCGGGCCTTTCTTGCCGAGTACTGCGCGGGGTTCTCGAAGATCGCCTCGGAAAACCCCCGCGCGTGGTTCCGGAAGGCCCGGACGGGAGACGAGATCGGGACCGTGACGCAGCGCAACCGGATGGTGAACTTTCCCTACACGAAGTACATGAACCCCATCATGAACGTCAACCAGGCCGCTGCCGCCGTCATGATGGGAACCGACACGGCTCGAAAGCTCGGGATCCCGAAAGACAAGTGGGTCTACCTCCACGGCGGGGCCGACGGCACGGACAAGTGGTTTCTCTCGGAGCGCAGCGATTTCACCTCGAGCCCGGTGGTGCGTGAGGTGTCCTCCGCATGTCTCTCGATGGCGGGCAGGGAAATCGGCGACATGAATCTCTTCGACCTCTACAGCTGCTTCCCCAGCGCCACCCTCCTGCAGGCCCGCGAGATGGGCCTGGACCTCGAAAAGCTCCCGCCGCTCACCCTGACGGGGGGGCTTGCCTACTTTGGCGGCCCCGGGAACAGCTACACCCTGCACGCCATTGTAGAGGCTGTGGAAAGATTGAGGAATCGTCCCGAAACGTTCGCCTTCATTTCCGCCCTGGGCTGGTACTTCACCAAGTTTTCGGCTGGTGTTTATAGCGGGCAGGAGCCCGGCCGGCCCTGGGACCGCAAGGGCCAGGCGGGACTTCAAAAGAAACTCGAAGCCCGGCAGGGGCCGACGCTGAACATGGCCCCGAAGGGCACGGCCACGGTGGAGGCCTACACGGTCATGCACGACCGCAAGGGCGAGCCCGACTACGCGGTCCTCGTCGCCCGCCTGGAGAACGGCGAGCGTTGCTGGGCCATGACCGGGAAAGACCCCGATCTGTTCAAGGCCATGGAAGAAGAGGAGTTCGTCGGGAAGAAGGGACATGTCACCCCCGGAGGCGACGCCCCGAACCTCATGACATTCTGACCGGATCCGAACGTGAAATGAAAAGCCACTCCGGAGCGAGGGGCTTTTTTATGCAAGTCTTTCAGTCACGCAGCCCGGTGGCGATAACTCAGACAGATGCCATCATCCATTGTGGTGCTGATGGTGACCGTGTCGAAATCGGGGTGCCTGCGGATCATGTCTGTATAATCTTTCATGTCGCCGGCCTCGGAGATGGCGTTGTGTACGGCGATCATCCCGCCCAGGGCAAGATTCTTTGGGTAGATCTTTTTGAAATAATCCATCTGCCCATCCTTGTCGGCATCGAGGAACACGAAATCGAAAGGACCTTTGAGCCCCGCAATCTCCCGGTGGGCATCTCCCCGGAGCAGCGTGACCCGCCCGGCAAGCCCCGCATCCCTGACATTTCTCTGCGCGAGTGCGTGGCGTCCCGTGTCGATTTCGATCGTCGTCAGCCGGCCACCCGTTTCTTCCAGGGCAAGCCCCATCCAGATCGCGGAGTAACCCTGGGACGTACCCACTTCGAGGACATTGACTGCACGGCTAGCCTTCACCATGAGATTGAGAAACTCGGCATCCTTGCGGGGGGCGCTCCAGTAGCGGCCGATCTTGGATTCCATCTCGTCCAGAATCTTCCGGGTGCGGGCCGGGTCCCCCTTGACCGTCTGACGGCCGACCTCGCCCGCCTGGGCCAGGGCAGGCGACGCGAGTGCTCCCAACGCCAACAGTCCAGCCAAACCGCCAGCCCGTTCAAGAAATTCCCGTCTTCCCAGTTTTTCGCCGGTTTTCATTCTTAACCCTCCTGCAAGAGCTGAGAAAGAAAGTGTCTGAGTGATTGGGAATCTAAGAGTCTGAGTGATGGAATGAATGATTTTTTCTCATTTTCTTCACTCATGCACTTATTCACTCAAACACTACTTCACTTCTTCTTCTGGATTCCCCACGCCACGAGTCCCGCTGCAATGGTGGCGAACCCCACGAAGCTCTCCATCGGCCTTTGCATCACGGTGAAGGCCGTCATGGCTGCAACGCCGACCAGAAAGAGCCAGGGGACAACGGGGTAGCCGGGCACCGCCAGGGCCCTTCCCTCCCGCCGGCGCAAAACGATCAGGGCCGCCACGGTTGCCGCCGTGCTGATGCCGAGGGTGAACCCGATCCAGGTGAGAAGCGCATCGAAGGTGGCGCTCCAGAGAAAGAAAAGGGCAAGCCCCGCCTGCAAGGCGATGGCCGCCCTCGGGGGGCCCGAGGTTGCGGCAAGCCATCGGGGCAGAACCCCGTCGGCCGCCATCTGCGCATAGACGCGGGGCCCGGCCATGACAAGCGAGGAGACACTGCTGACGAGCGCAAGAGCGATGAGCCCCGCCACGGCCTCCTCCAGAAATGCCCCGCCCACTGCCCGGGCCGCGATCCGCCCAACCTCGAGCTTCCCGGCCAGCTCGGCCATGGGGGCGGAAAAGACGAACACGGCATTGAGCCCCAGGTAAAGAAGCGTGACCAGCGCCGTGCCGAGGATCAGTGCCAGGGGGATCGTTTTCTCCGGGTTGCGCACCTCGCCTGCGACATAGACTGCCGCATTCCAGCCGGAATAGCTGAAGGAGATCCAGATGAGCGAGACCCCGAAGGCGGCAACGGGGAACGGGGGATAGGGAGGTGCCGCAGGGAGTCCGATCTTGCAGGCGGCAAATGTGACAAAGGCGACAATCAGTGTGACCTTGAGCAGCACCGCCGCGTTCTGCACCTGTGCCCCGCGTCTCACCTCGACGGCGTGAACGGCCGCAAAGGCAAGAATCAGGATTGAACCAGCCAGGGCGGGTGGGATGCCCCCGAGCCAGGGCCGTGCATAGGCGCCGAAGGCGAAGGCCGCCGCCGCAAGCGGGGCCGAGAACCCGACCAGGAGCGAAAGCCACCCCGCGACGTATCCCGCTGCCGGGTGCAAAGTGCGGGAAAGAAAGAGGTACTCGCCGCCGGACTCGGGGATGCGTCGCGCAAGCGCCCCGTAGCAGATCGCCCCGAGGGACGCCTGCAGGCCCCCGACGGCCCAGGCGGCCAGCACATACCACGGCGAGCCGAGATCCGCGAGCAAGAAGCCGCTCGTGGAGAAAACGCCCGCCCCGATCATGTTCGCCACGACGAGCGCCGTGGCGCTTGTGAGCCCGAGACTCCTTAGCGGCGTCACATCGTGCTCCTGCCGGGCCTATTTTTTCGCCGGTGCCGGTTCGGCCAGATCCGCCGCGATCCCGGCGATGCGCTTTGCCTCTGCGGCATACTGCTCCCAGGGCGTGAGGGCCCGGACGACGAGCCTTGCGCCGTCGGGCGAGCCGCCGCCATGCATGCAGCCCGGAATTCCGCCGCCCACGGTGAGCCATTCCACCAGCCGCGCCGCGCGGGCCCGCGTCTCGCCGTCGGCCCCCGCGGTCAAAGCCTCGAGGATGTGCTTGCCGTACAGCGGCGACTGCACATCGGCATAAGACGGGAAGCAGCCCGTTTCGGCCACACCGCCGGAGATGTCCTGGGCGAGCACCTTCGTCTCGTAAGGGAGCTTTGCCACCTGGGTCTTGTTGGCGTGTGCCAGCAGCGAATCGGGGACGAAGAGGCCCGAGGGCTGCTTCTTCCCCCTCATCATGGAGCCCAGCCCCAGGCCGTAGGTGACCTCGTTGTTGATGGCCATCTGGTTGAGCTTTTCCTGGAAGGCCCGCATGCTCAGGCCGTTTGCCCGGGCCATGTTGATGGCCGCCCCGATCATGATATCTCCCTGGCCGGCCACACAGGCGCCGATGGCGGCCCGGTAGATCGCCGTGAAGTTCATGAGCAGCTTGCCCGTGTATTTGAACTCTCCGCACATAAAGACTCGCTCGGTGGGGACGAATACGTCATCGAAGATGAGGAAAGTCTGGGTAATGTTGCCCGCCTTCGGGGCGTCCCACCCTTCCTCCTCGTCGCGGGCGTCGCTGGGGCGGCGGGTCTCGACGATGGTGAGCCCCTGGGCGTCGCGTGGCACCGCGCAGGCCACGCAAAAGTCCTTGTCGGCCTCGCCGTAGCCGCTTCCCGGCGTGACGATGATCTCGTGTGCCGCCGCCACGCCGCAGATCTGGCACTTGTATCCCCGGATCACGACGCCGTCGGGCCGGATCTCCTTGACGTGAAGGTTGCTGTCCTTGTTTTTCTGCTGCGAGGGCCGCTGCGAGCGGTTGCCCTTGGCGTCCGTGATGGCCCCCGACATGGCCACACCGTCGCCTCCATGTACTTCCAGAATTTTTTCACCCGCTCGTGATAGTTCGTCCCCAGGTCCTTGTCCATCTGCCAGGTGGCATCCCAGAGGACGTTCATTGCCGTCCATCCGGCGCAGGTGGCCCCCTGGCAGGTGCCCGACTGGTGGTACTGCTCGCGCTTCATGTTGGAGTTGCCCATCACGTCCTCGGCCGACTGCATGAGCGAGTTCCAGCGGTGGACCGTCTCGCCCGTCAGCGGGGATTTTGCCGTGTAGACCGATGCTTTCTCGGGGTCGAAGGAGAGATCGTAGGATCGTTTGACGGACTGGACGTGCAGGCGGGTGGCGGGGTGGGTGGTCACATCCTCGATGAGCTTGCCCCACTTGTAGATATTGGGCCGCATTTTCCTGATACTGGCCACGTACTGGTCACCGGTCATCATCATGGCGGTCTCCCTCCTTCTTTGTTTTTCCCTGGATTGCGAGTGATCATTGACGGGCAGTATAGGGGAAACGCCATCGCCGATCAAGCAAACTCGCTTCTTGAATCCGATCGGGACGTGTATTACCATCAACGGACGGAAAATCCGGCTCAGGGGGGCAAGAGAATGATGAAAGCAGCGATGCGGTGGGTGGTTGTGCTGGCGGTCCTGGGGATCCTTTCCGGCATGGCAGGCCAGCCGGCACTGGCGAAGGAGCCCGTGGGGCCGAAGAGCAAGAGCGAGACGAAGACGGCTACGGCGGGAGCCCTGCCGGCCAATCTATCCATCGTGAATAAATGGGACGGCGATTATCCGGTTTCCGCGCTCAAGAAGCTTCCCCGGGGCCAGCAGAAAACCGTCGGAGGCTACATCGGCGACGGGTCGACCTTTGCCGCATGTCTGGAAATCTTTCAAGCCGGGGGAAAAGGCGCCGAAGGTCGATTTCAAGAATAACCTGGTGGTGTTCACCCGCAACGTGAAGTTCTACAACCGCAAAGCCATCACGAAGGTGACCCTCCTGGAAGGGATCCTGGAGGTCCAGGGCATCGAGACCGTGACCTCGGTGCCCGTGACGGACAAGGTGGCCATGGCCATGGCGGAAGTCCCGCGCCAGGGGGTGAAAACGCTGCGCGCAGGCGACAAGTTCATTCCCGTGAAATGATGCGCGAGGCCCAGCGCGGCCCTTTGGTTACTCCGGAATCCGGGTTGGACTCGCAACTCCGGGTGCATGGCAGCATGGAAAAAAGAAAGGAAATAACCCTTGACCCGGGGGGGAAAGCCGTATAGTATTTCCGGGCTTGCATCGGTGAGTCTTGTTTGGAAGCTCCCGTTGTGATCTAGGCCGGATGTAAACATTTTGTCGTGTAGAGGTTGACCGCCATGCTCTTCAAAGTGGTGGTTTTTTTATTTCTGCCGTTGTTTTTTGTCCGCCTGTGAAAATCTGCGAAAGAGGATAAAAGCGATGTCAGAAGGTAAAGTCAAATGGTTCAACGAGCGCAAGGGCTTCGGTTTCATCGAGACCGACGAGGGCAATGACGTCTTCGTGCACTTCAGCGCGATCCAGGACAGCGGCTTCAAGACCCTTCAAGAGGGCCAGCGCGTGAGCTTCGAAGTCCAGCAGGGCCAAAAAGGCCCCGAAGCTTCGAATGTGAAGGCGCTCTAAGCCGTACAAATGCTCAGGGGCACTTTCCTGCCATGGAAGCGGGGAAGTGCCTTTGCTTACTCTTCCGATTGATCCCGCCTCTGTGGTTCCATGGTCGGGGCCCCCGTGCCTGCCCCGGGAAGATTCGGAGGAAGACAAACCAATGAATAGGAGGCGAACATGAATAGAAAACTGTACGTCGGAAACCTCTCAAGCGAGGTGACGGAAGAGGAACTGCGGTTTAATTTTTCCCAGTCCGGCAATGTCCTGTCGGTGAGTCTCATCAAGGACCGGATGACGGGCCTGAACAAGGGCTTCGGGTTCGTCGAGATGGACTCCGAGGAAGGCGCCCGCAAGGCCATCGAGTCCTTCAACGGCGGTGAGCTTCACGGCAAGGTCATCGTGGTGAGCGAAGCCAGGCCCCCGAAGGATCAGCCGGCAGGCGGCGGCTACGGCAGGGACAGCCGTCCCCGCCCGGGCGGCTTCGGCCGGGGCCCCAGCAGGCCGAGTGGCGGTGGCGGTGGCGGGCGGCGTTACTAATCGCGCTGCGGCCCACGGTCGATGATTCGCCAGGCTTCTTCTCCGGGTTGGCCCCGGGGAGGTTAACTGCCCGCTGCTTTGAAGAGGCAAACCGCCTGCGACAGGGCAGCCGTCGAGAGTAAATCACGAGCAAATCAAAAGAGGGATTCCAGAAACGCTGGAATCCCTCTTTGTTTTTCTCCGCCTTCGAATCCCTGTTTTCGGAGCGGGCCGCTTTCAGCACCCCTTAAAACGGCCTTCCCTCCGCTCGAGGAAGGACCGGATGCCCTCGGCGGCGTCCTCGCTTGCCATGATGGGCACCAGATCCGGCAGCAGCCGGACGATGGCCGCCCGCTCTCCCTCCGCACGGGCCCGCCTGGCCGAGGCAAGCGAGGCCTGGACACCCAGGGGCGCCTGCCTCGAGATCGTTTCCGCAATCTCCAGGGCCCGGTCGAACTGAAGGCCCGGCTCGGTGAGCTCCTGCACGAGGCCGAGACGCAGCGCCTCGGCGGCAGGGATCTCGTCGGCCGTGAGCAGGTAGCGCATGGCGT
Organism: uncultured delta proteobacterium; assembly: GCA_963802225.1. Classification (GTDB taxonomy): domain Bacteria; phylum Desulfobacterota; class Syntrophia; order Syntrophales; family UBA2192; genus UBA2192. The sequence goes on from CAWDHZ010000031.1 coordinate 252,037, forward strand.
TTCCCCAGCCGATCTCCTGGTGCAGGCGCACCGTGGCTCCCCCCACGGGGTAGATGCCCCGCCTCACCTCGATCTGCCCGAAGCGCGTATCCGATGACGCCACGCGGATGTCCATGGCGAGCAGGAGCTCCAAGCCGATGGTGTAGCAGATCCCCTGGGCGGCCATGACCACGGGCTTTCCCGCACGCTTTGACTCGTCGAGACCGAAGGGGTCGCAGGCGCCTGCGGGCAGGTCGGGAAACTTCGCCTCGCTGAAAAACGGCGCCCACTTCGGCAGCTCGAGGCCCGCCGTGAAATGCTTCCCGTGGGCAAAAAGCAGGCCGCAGCGAAGCTCCCGCTCCCGGTCAAGCTCCCCGAAGGCCGCGGCCAGCTCCAGGTACATCTCCACGTCGAAGGCGTTCATCTTGTCGGGGCGGTTGAGCCCCATGAGGAGCACGCGGCCTTTTGTCTCGACGGTGATTTTCTTTTCGTTCATCGGCAGCTTCTTCTGTTCATGTATTGATTGCATCGGTCTGCATATGGCGGGTCCTCCCGCTCAGCGTGTGCGCGAGGAGAGGGGAACGGTTGCGCCAGGGCCCTGCGGGCGCAGGGGCCCTGGATGAGGCAATGGTTTTACGCAGCGGCCTTCTTCAGCGCATTGCAGTTCAGGCAGATGGAGAGCCCCTGCCTGTGAACGTAATCCATCACGTCGCCGCTCATCACATTCGCCAGGTCTGCCTTCTGTGCCTTGAGCCGCCGACTTCGGCAGCTCCATTTCGTGATGAGGAGATTTCCGGGCTGGTTGGGGCAGCGGATCAGGTTCTGCCTGTTGCGCGAGATCCACTCATTGATCTGTCCCTGCAAGTCTTTCATGGCTCTCTCCTTTTCGATCCGTGCCGTTGACGACCCGCTCGGGCAGGGACCTGTCGTTTTGAAGATGGGGGAAGATGGATCGATCCATCTGCATGCGAAACTATTTACACCCATCATCAAAGATAATACCATCTGCGTATGCATGATTCGCGGCGGGAAAATCCCTCACGGGCGACTCAGGAAAAGGAGGAGAAGAGATCAGGGTTAAACTGAAGGCATCTCGGGTTAATCCCCATTCCGCCGGCCGGCCTTCAGTGGTATAAACATGAAAAATGCGTTACACGTTGGATTGGCGAAGGCATGGAGCCCCTCATGAACCTTGTCGAGCGTGTCCTTGCAAGAAAGTGTTTCTTTTTATGCGGGGACGAGGCGAAAACACCCTGACAGCCGTCCTCGATGACGGTGCCGCCTTCAGGACCTCCGGGCGGGGCGCAACCACCACACCGAGGCATGCAGGAAAGAAGAAAGCAGGAGCGAAGAGAGATGACGACCATACGGGTTTTGCTTGCCGATGACCACAATATCATCCGGGACGGACTCAAGACGTTGATAGAAAAAGAGGCCGGCATGGAGGTGATCGGCGAGGCGGAAAACGGCCGCAAGACGGTCCGTCTGGCCCAGAAGCTCCGCCCCAACGTGGTGATCATGGACGTGACCATGCCGGACATGAACGGGATTGACGCCACGCGGAAGATCATGGAAGAAACCCCCGGGGTCCGGGTCATAGGCCTCTCCATGCACTCTGACCGGCGGTACGTCCTGGGTATGCTCGAGGCGGGGGCTAGCGGCTACCTTCTCAAGGATTGCGCCTTCGAGGAATTGGCCACGGCCATCCGGAATGTGGCAGGGGGAAATACGTATCTCAGTCCGAGGATTGCCGAGGTGGTGGTCCAGGGGTATCTCGACAAGACGCCCGGGCCGTCCCACGGATCGGGCTCCGTTCTCACGCCGCGCGAGCGCGAGGTCCTCCAACTTCTGGCCGAGGGGATGGCAGCCAAGGAGATCGCCTCGCACCTCAGTGTGAGCGTAAAGACCGTCGAGACCCACCGACGGAACATGATGGAGAAGCTCAACATGCGAGGCATCGCCGAGCTGACAAAATACGCCGTCCGGGAAGGGCTGGTGAGCATCGAGGGGTAAGCCTGAAACCATTGATCAGATCTTTTCTTTTCTTCTTTTCCCGGTTTTGCGTGATACGGCGACGCCGGCAGCTTTCTTCGGCAGCGTGACGGTCACTTCCGATCCCTTCCCCGGCTCGGATTCGATCCTGATTTTCCCATGATACGACTTCACCCTCTCGCGGATGCTGAAGAGGCCGAAACCGCCATCCACTCCGACCGAGCCGATGTTGCCGACATCGAAACCCTGCCCGTCATCTGCAACGACCATGTTGATGTCGTCCCTCTCCTCGACGATGCGGATGCTCGCCTTCCGGGCTCCGCTGTGCTTGACGATGTTCTGTACAAGCTCCTTCACCAACTGGAAGATCATCACCTCCAGGTCCTGAGCCAGGTTCGTGAGCCTTCCGCCGAATGAGCACGAGACGGAGATGCCCTTCCGGGCCGTCACTTCCTCCGTCAGCGATTGCACGGCCACCCGCAGCCCCATGTCATAGAGCACGGGGTTGCTGATGTCGGTCATCAGTGCCCTGGTTTCCCGGATGGCCTGCACGAGAAGCTGCTGCGCCTCGTCGATCGCGCGCCGGGAATCATCGTCGCCCGGCTTGCTCCTGAGCAGGTCGATCCTCATCCTGGCCGCCGCCAGCGTCTGGGCCACTTCGTCGTGCAGGGTCACGGAAATCTTCTTGCGCTCCCGTTCTTCCGCCAGGACCAGCTCCGAGGCCAGCTTGCGCAGCTCATCCCGGCTCTTCTCGAGATCCTCCAGGAGCAGCATCAGCTCCGCCGTGCGCTCCCGGACCTTGTCCTCCAGCTCATCCTTCGCCTGCTTCAGGGCCTGCTCGATCTCGATACGCTCGGTGATGTCCAGGATGACCACGGCGCTGCCGGTGATCTTTCCGTCGACGTCATGGATCGGGACGGCACTGTTCATGACGAAGGCCGTGGTGCCGTCGAATCGCTCGATCCGCATCATCTGGCCGGTGACGGATTCCCCTTTCTTCACGGCCCGGGCCGAGGCCCATTCATCGGGTTGGACCTGCCTGCCCGAGTCGATCCACCATGCCTTGTACTTGCCATAGTCGTCGACCGACCGCGCCTCGGGGCGTGGCTCGCCCCAGATCTGATCATACATGATGTTGGACTGGACGTTTCCGCCCGATTCGTCCACCAGGGCGACACCGACGGGGAGTGCTTCCATGAGGGCTTCGATGCGGATTCTCTCGGTTGTGGCCTCGATGCGGGCAATCTCGCGTTCCTCTTCTACCCGCCTGCGGTCATCCACGTCCGTCGATGTGCCGTACCACTTCATCACTTGCCCTGTCTCATCGGGCACGGGGACGGCGCGAGTCAGGAACCAGCGAAACCTGCCGTCGGCGAGCTGCAAGCGGTGCTCGATCTCGTAGGGCGACCCGGTCCGGACCGCACTCTTCCATGCCTCGACGGTCCGCGGACGGTCCTCGGCGTAAACGGCGGTCCTCCATGGCTCACGGGTCGCAAATAAAGAGAGGCGGCGGTTGAAGTAGTCCACCCTGCCGTCGGGTTCTGCCGTCCAGACCAGCTGCGGCATGGAGTCGGCCAGCTGCCGGAAACGTGCCTCGTTTCGCCGCAGCGTCTCTTCGGCCTGTTTGCGTTCCGTGATGTCGATGCAGGTGTTCACCCATTCCCGTACGCTGCCGTCATCCCGCAAGACGGGCACGCCGCGGCACAGGAAATGCCGGTAGGTACCGTCATGCCACCGCAGGCGGGCTTCGCTCTCGAAGCCCTGTTTTTCTTCAACGGCTTTTCGCCAGACGGCCAGGGTGATCTCGACGTCGTCGGGATGAAGCGCCTTTGACCAGCCCCAACCCCGCATTTCGTCGAAGGTCTGGCCTGTATATTGTCGCAGGGCCGGCATGTCTTCCACAATCTCGCCGTCGGCATTGGTCGTCCAGCCCATCTGGCCCGTGAGGTCCATATACGAGCGATACCTCGCTTCACTCCCGCGCAGGGCCTCCTCGGCCAGCTTGCGCCCGGTGATGTCTACGACGATCCCGATGTAGCGCATCGGCCGACCTTTGACATCAACCTGCGGCTGTCCTCGGGACATCAGCCAGCGGATCGAACCGTCGCGGTCTCTCACCCGCCACTCCGCATTCAGCTCTGCCCCATGGGTTACCGCTTCCTGCACGATCTGCTCGGTCTTTGCCCGGTCATCGGGATGGATCGTTTGCCGCCACGTCTCGTAGGTGGGCTTGCAGTCGTGAGGATCCAAGCCATACAGTTTCCACAATTCCTCGGACCAGATGTTTTCATGGGTCCGCAAGTCCCATTCCCAGGTACCGGCCTTTCCGGCGTCATGGGCCAGGCGGAGCCTTGCCTCGCTCTTCCTGATGGCCTCTTCTGCTTGTTTGCGCGCGGTAATGTCCATGAAAATCACCGCAAACTGTCCCGGCGCCGGCCGGTACGCGAAAACCTCGTAGTCCCTGCCGACTGCCGAGGAGTGGCTCTCGAAGTGGGCAGGCGTGCCGGTGAGAGCGACCTCGCCATATCGCTTGATCCAATCCGGCTCCGTGCCCGGCAGGACTTCTACCACGGTTTTCCCGACCACGTCCTGCCGCTTCAGCCCGGTCAGCCTCTCGAATGCCGGGTTGACGTCCAGGAAGCGGTAATCGCAGGGCTCGCCACTTTCGTCGTAGAGCAGTTCATGAAGGGCAAACCCCTCGTTCATGCTCTCGAAGAGTCTCCGGTAGCGCTCCTCGCTTTCCTGCAGTGCCGCCTCCGCCCGCTTGCGATCGGTCACGTCCCAGCCGTAGAGATTCGCATAGCGGCCCTCCACGATGGGCGTCACGACGAAAGCGAAATCCCGGCCGGCAATCCGGGTCTCGAGAGCCCGCGGGGCGCCTTCGTTCAATGCGGCCTCGACGGCCTCGCGAACCCAATCCGGGAACTGAATCCCGTTCGCGGTCCGCCATTGAACCAGGACGGTCTCTGCCGCGGGATTCGAGAAAAGCAGGGTTCCGTCGCGGTGGATCCGCAGGACCGGCTCGGGGTTCTGGATCGGGAAGAGGGCCGCGCTGCGTAGGGCCTCCTCGGCTTGCCTGCGCTCGGTGACGTCACGGATGATGATCGTCCTCTCGGAGCCTCCATCGGATTTCAACTCCGGAGAAAAGGACAACTCGGCGGGAAAGATTGAACCGTCCTTTCTCTTCAGATCCATCCCAATGTTGCGGCAGGGCTCCCCGCACAGGCATGCGTGAAAGAGCTCCCGGGACTGTTCGGGAACAATCTGCTCTGCCAGGCTCTGGCCGGCGGCCTCATCCCGGCCGTACCCGAATGTTTCCTCCGCGGTCGGATTCATCAGGATGATCTTTCCCTTGCGGTCGATGGCGATGATGGCATCGGCAGCCATATCGATGAGGGCCCTGTAGTGTGTCTCGGACTTTCTGAAGAAATCGGCCAGCGCCCTCTCGATGGTGGTCCCTCTGCTTCGGGCGTCTGCGAGGGCCTGCATCGAGGCGACCACCAGATATACATTGCCCATGTACTGTGCAGCTCTCCCCAGCCATCTCATGGGGCTTCCATACGCACCGAGGGCGACCCCGAAGATCCCTGCGCTGATCAGCAGCAGCGCGTTGACGGAATAAAGCAGAAACCCGGATCTCCTCTCCGCGTAGACCGTCATCATCAGCAGGGCGGAAGTGAGCAGAAGCGTGGCGGAGACAGCGAGGACAACCTGCCGGATGACGGTAGGGCCTTCCCCGACGACGAAAAAGGGCGGAAGGATATGAAGTGCAGACTCCGCCATCAGGGCGGCCCCCAAAAAGAATACGGCACCGCAGCCGGCTATCGCGATCGGGCCCCTTCGTCTTTCGATCTCCATCGAGAATCCAAATGCGGTGAACAGGGAGCTCGCAAAGAAAAGGATGGCCGCGCAGAGAACACCGATATGGTGGATCATTACCGCTTCGTTCGGGTCGTAAGGATGGCGCATCAGCCATCCGGCGGCAAGGGAGGACAGCCCGAAGGTAAGAACGCCGCAGCCCAGCATGAGGACGTTCAGAAACCCGCCGCGCAGAAAACTCCTGAAACACAGCACTCCGATGAACAGGCACAGTCCAGTGATGAAAACAGCGTCCAGCGTAAAAAGCAGCCAGGGGGGCTCAAAAACATGTTTCGAGGACCGAAGCTCAGGACCTGCGGCGTAGAGGATCACGAAGAACAGGAGGAACAGGAGAACGGGCAGGGTTTCGGGCTTGCCGAACAGGTCGGACCTGAACCGTTTCTTTTCGGATCTTTCTGCTGGATGTTGCATAAGACCATCACTCCCTGGAACGGGCTGTTCATGATGCGGTTCAGGATCCGCTCATGTCATATTCCCCATGACCCATTGCATGAAGCGAATCCTTCCTGCCCGGCTCGAGGATTCCTGCAAGGGTTCAAAGGATAAAGATATCCATGAGGGCATCAAATCCTTTGCCGCGGCATATCCTTCGAAGTTTCTTATTATATTTTGCTGAGCAGGGGAATAAGTTATTCGCTGATATCCTTCTCAGGGAATCCCTTAGACGATCGGATCCGTCTGGACCTCCCGCCGATTTCTTCTCTTTTCCGTCGGTTATCGCGCCCGCCGGACCTGTCCTGTTTTATGATATCTTGAGCATGAGAGTATAATGAAATCCTCCGGGTGTCGATCCGGTTTCAGGATGGATGAGGGTATTTGCTCAAAATTCTTACTCACGTTAAGGGATTCCCCTATATCTTTCTGTCTCATGATGCGATAATCAGAGTAGCAAGCAAGAATGAATTCGCAGGCGGACCGGGCCGACAAGGGTCCAGAGAACATCGGGAAAGAATCGCATGAATACCAGGGTGATGATCGTTGACGATCACAAGATGTTCCGGGACGGCCTTCGGGGGCTGATCAATGCCGAACCGGGCATGGAGGTCGTGGGCGAGGCCGTCGACGGCAAGGAGGCCATCGAAATGGCCCGAAGTCTTGCCCCCGACGTGGTGGTCATGGATATCAGCATGCCGGGGATGAACGGAATCGAAGCGATGCGGCATGTGATCAAAGACAGCCCGAAGGTCAAGGTGATCATGCTGTCCATGTATTCCAGCGGCCCGCTGGTACAAAGTGTCCTGGCGGCCGGCGCCACCGGATACGTCCTCAAGGGCTCCGACTTCGCTGAACTGGCGGAGGCCATCCGTCGTGTTATATTATAAGGTGCTCGTCCTATCGGGTTATCCGGCCGATGGGTTCCCTGCGCAGATTCTGCATGAAGTCCGTGAAAGCTTTTCCCGGAAACCCTTCGCTCCACATAGCTTGTCCTGATCCCGCCGCGATTCAGCAGGTCGATATCGTCCCCGTCCTTCAGCCGGTCCCTTTTCATCACTCCGGCTTGCATTCCACAAAACGTTGCATGGTCATGAATGAAGTCCACCCCATCCGGCATTGGGGGGGGCCGGATGGGGTGGAGGAGGAGGGGTGGTTGTTAGAAGCCGTGGATGCGGATAAGCAATCGGTTGAAAGAGTTTCGTTACGTCATCAAGAAGCTCGCCACGACATCCTTGAGGATCTTGACCCGTGACGATAAATCGCGCTTGGCGGTCTTCTTTGCAAGATCCTTGTGGCAATCCAGATCGAAGTGACCGAAGGAATGGCCATTTGCCTCGTCCTCGGGGAAAATGTGGAAGGTCACCTTGATTTTGAACAATACGTCGGGATCGATCTGAGCGACCAGCCTGGCCATCACCCTCCTGATGAGGAGGTCCCGCACATGGGGCGCAGCCGACTGGATCTCCGTGAAGACGATGCCCACTATGGTCCCCCGCTTGTACCATCCGCGGACATCCGTCTCACGGATGCCGGATGCAAGGGCTTGCTTCAGTTTGCGTCGCGCATCAGCCGGGCTGGTCTGCATCAGGCGGGAGATGTCAAGCCGCATCAGCATCAGGGGCCGCATCGAACGCTGAGAGCGCTTCTTCTCGAGGTTGAGCATCTCGTTGAAGTGAGATTCCTCGTAGAAGTCCTCGCTTTCCCCGAAGACATCCTTCGCCTTCCCGCGATTGGATACCAGCCGTAAATCGACACCCTTGTTTTCCAGCAGATTCATTTTCGTCTTTTGTTCATGTGGTTTTTTGCGCTGATCGCACAGTAACAAGAGTGGCATGCATCCGCCAATCAGGGAAAACCTGATTTGTCGCGTCGAAATACCGTACCTTGAAAACGAGTGCCGCGCAGGGAGGCACACCGCCAGGGGGAGGGAGCTCTTCTTTTCCGCCATGGCAAGCTGTGCCTTTTCACTTCTGTGCCGATTTGGGACAGGAGCTTGAGTTCGACCGCGATATGACTTATAGTAAAGTAAAATTTCTGCAAGGGGGCATGACAGGCCATGAACCGGAAAAGCGTTTTCGTTCGGGGCATGCTTGCATGCCTTCTCCTCGCCATGGCCGGCTGTGCCGCGCCCGTGAAAAGCCCCCGCGAAACGCCCGTCGTCCAAGTCGTCCGGGACAACGCCGCCTCCGTCGTGAACATCCGCACGGAAAGCCTCGTCGATCTCAAGGAGCACCCCGCCTGGGGCCAGTACGGCGAGCGGCTCGACCGCTTCTTCAAACAATACTTCGGCGAGGACTACTCCGAGGGGACGGTGAAGCTCAAGAGCCTGGGCTCCGGCGTCATCGTCGACAAGGACGGCCTCATCGTAACCAATGCCCACGTCGTGCACCGGGCGACGACCATCTACGCCGTGCTTCGCGACGGCACCGTGGCGGAGGCGAAGGTCGTCAAGGTCAACACCCTCGATGACCTCGCCCTGATCCGGATTGAGCCGGCCCGGGGCCTCAGGGCTGTCCGGTTTGCCGACGTGAAGACCCTCATGATCGGCGAGAGCGTCGTCGCCATCGGCAATCCCCTTGGGCTCGAGAATTCCGTCACCACGGGCGTCATCAGCGGCATCGACCGGGCCTTCAAGAATCAGGAGTGCGACTATGCCTGCTCGGGGCTGTTGCAGACGGATGCCTCCATCAACCCCGGTAACAGTGGCGGGGCGCTTTTGAACATGGATGGCGATCTGGTGGGCATCAACCTGGCCGTGGTGCTGGGCGCGCAGAACATCGGCTTTGCTGTCCCGGTGAACAAGGTCTTGCAGATGCTGGAAGGGGGGAAAGCGGTCCCGCAACCGATCAAGTGAGCAGGGCGGCCACCAGAGAGGTCTTCGACGAGCGGCGCCTGCAATGCAAGGGCATACCACAAAGAAAAGCCCGGTCAACGCGACCGGGCCTCTTTTCTCTCATTGGTCATTCCGGACTTGGTCCGGAATCCATTTTTTTGTGGATTCCCGCATGCGCTGGAATGACCCTTACTGATGAATCAGCTTCTACTTGGAGACGACGAGTTTCTGGCCGGGCTTCACCGTGTCCTCCGCGCCGAGATTGTTGAGCTTGCGCAGATCGTCCGGCTTGATCCCGAATTTCTTGCTGATCCCGTAGATCGTCTCGCCCTTCTGAACCGTGTGGATCTTCTTCCCCGGGGATGCCGCGGCTTTTTCCTTCTGGGCGGCCTTCGGCTTTTCCGCGACCACGGCGACGGGTTTTTTCTCCAGGGCCTCGACGCGCTGTGCGAGCGTGTCGACCTTTCCTGTCAGGGCCGCCTCGGCGCCCTCGGCGGGGAGTCTTGCCTGCAGCGCCGCTTGCTGTTTCTCCAGGGCCGTGATCTTCTGCTCCAGCGAGCCGATCTTCGTCTGCATGAGCCGGACCTCATCCTTGGAGACCCCACCGCCACCCAGCATCATGTAGATGCCCCCGATCACGGCAAGCACGACGACTCCAATGGCGGCGAAAATGCCTAGTTTCTTCTTGTCCGCCCCCGTCCGCTTTCGGTCCGGTGAATAGACCTCCTCCGCCTCCGTGTCCATCAATCGGATATCGGGATCATCGGGCATGGCACTTTCTCCTTTCTGGATAGTTTGGGGCCCCCTCCAAACCCAAGTGCCCTATATCATAAAAATGCAACAGATGAAACAGGAATTGGCCGACGGCCGGTTGCGAAAAAGGGGCCCGATCGGAATCGGGCCCCCGGGAGAGAGGAAATATTGAACATCCGTTGAACGGAGGGTTGGTGTTTCGGCTCAGAAGTTCACTGCGCCGATCCCTTTCAGCCCCCGGATCTTCCGGGCCTCGTCGGGGGGAGCCGGCTCGCTGCCCAGCCCACCGCCCGGCCGGATCGTCTAGACGACGACGGCGCTCTCGACATAGGCGAAGGCCGCCGCAAAGACCACCACCCAGATCCATTTCCGGAGAATTGCGGGCCAGGGTCTGTCTGCTGCCGCTTTCACGTCACCTCCCGGGTCAGTCGAATTTCACGCGGCAACTCTTCCGGCCTCTTTCGATCCGGACGGAGACCGGAAACTCCGCGCCGAACCCGCAATACTGGGAGGACATATCCACAAAGGACACCGTGTAACCTTTCGTGGATTTGCGGATTTCAAAGGTCGATTTCCTGCCCCCCGCGGATTCCGGCAATTCGACGACCGTCAGGTCCTTCTTCCGGGTCCAGACCGACTTCCCGTCCGACGCCTTGGCGTCGAAGGCGCACAGATACCCGCCCCCTTCCTTTCCCGAGGCGATGGTATTGTTGTAGTCGATCCCGGTGACCTCACTGCCCTCCACGGTGAGCTCAAGCGCTGCACCGCGCGATCCGCCGTCTTTGAACTTTTCCTTGTACTTGCACGCCAGGGTTTCCGCCCCATGGGCTGCCGTGACCGACAGTGCCAGGATGATCCCGGCAAGCAAACTGAAAAATCGGATCATACATCCCCCTTTTTCAAGGTCTGAATTTTCGCTGAAAAGTATAGGCCATGGCCGCATCCCGGTCCACACGTACTTTTTCTGAGTCTACAGCACATCCCCCTTCACATCCAGAAGGGTGAGGTTGTTGCGGGCAAGCTCGTGGGCCGGGTCGATGCGGAGCGTCTCGAGCCAGGCCTTCCGGGCCTCTTCGTTCCGTCCCGCGAGGAAATAGGCATAGCCCAGGTTGTTGAAGACCCGGGCCTTGCCGGGCGATTTGGCGGCCGTGTCCTCCCAGAGGCGGATCTCACTTCGATAGACCGCATTGCGCTCTACCGTGAAAAGGCCGAGGACGATCAGCAGGGCGCAGGCGGCGACCGCCACGGGCAGGCGGAGCTTCGGCCATGTATCCGCAAGCCATGAAAATCCCAGGCCTGCCAGCAGGAAAATCCCGAAACCCCCAAGGTACAAATGGCGCTCGTTGAGGATGTCCGTCCGGGGAACGGCGGCGTAGACGGCCATGCTGTGCAGGAAAACCCAGAGGATGGCGAAGGCGACCAGGGGTCTCCTTTGCAGGCTCCACAGGCCCGCCGCGAGGGCGGTGCCAAGGATTCCGGCCTCGAGGGCAAGACCCCACGACCAGCGGGTCAGCGTCGGCAGGTCAGGGTCAAAATTGAGTCTGCCGGGGAGCACATAGTGGGTCAGCAGCGTGACCTGGCCATGGATCTGGGACAGGAGGTTTTCATAAAGGCCTCGCAGGGCGAAGCTGTAGTCGATGAGGACCCGGTGCCCCGGTATTGCGAAGAAGGCCGCCAGGGCCGAAGCGAGAACCCCCAGGTGGGCCGCCTGGGATGCCAGGGCTTCCCGCAGGCCAAACGACCGGTCCTGCCGGGTGATCTCCCAGAGCAGCAGGGCCGCCGGCAGGGTGGCGGCCGTTTCCTTGACGGCGAGCGCCAGCAGGAAAAGGGCCGGGGAAAGAGCATAAGTGAGAAGCGGGCGCCCTTCCAGGCGGCCGTGGATGTAGGCGGCAAGGCTTGCAAGGTAGAAGAAAGCCATCAGGGAGGCCGACCGGCCTGCGACGTAGGTGACCGCCTCCGTCTGGATCGGGTGAAGGGCAAAGAGAAGGGACGTAAACAGGGCGATACAACCCATCCGCGGCGACAATCCCGTCAGTTTGCGCGCGAGCAGCAGGACCAGGATGCTGTTGCCCAGGTGGATCAGCAGGTTGGCCAGGTGAAAACCGAAGAGCCCCAGGCCCGTCGCCCAGTTGATCGCATAGCTGAGCTTGAGCAGCGGACGGATCCCCCGCCCCAGGTCTGACCACCAGCCCCACAGGGCCTGGACCGCCGGGTCCGACAGGACCACCTTGTAGTCGTCGAGCTGAAATACCCCCTGGAAGGAATTGAAGTAAGCAAGCACCGCAGCGGTCGTAACAATGGCTGCGCAGATCAGGGGATGGAGGGCGTTTCTCCCCCCGGCCCCCGCGATGGCTGCCGGACGGGGTCCTTCCATCGAGGCAGATCTCCTTGCGGGATATTCGCGTTATCGCCCTGGAGGGATCAGGCCTCTCGGGGTCGAAAGCTGTCTCCCCGTGGGCGGGGCCGATGCCGCCTTCTCGATCGTGAACGGTAGCGAAGCCTTCGCGATGAGGAGCCACTTTCCGTTGACGAGCTTCCACGCATGAACCAGGATGTCGTAACGGCCGGGCGTCGAGGCCGACAGGCTCTGCGTCTTCGTGTAGCTGTTAAAGGTCATGGGGCCTCTCGGTCCCCCCGAGGCGCCCCATGTGAAGCCGTATTGCTCATTCGGGACTTCGGGCATGATCCTGGCCTCGAAGATGACTGTCTTTGGCTGGTCCTGGATCAGCACATTGGCGGGGCCGGTGATGGACACTGTCTGCTGCACGCGGGCCTTCCCTGTGATGTCCCTGGATGCCTCGGCGGTCTTGACCCACTGCCTGCCCGTCCACCGCCAGGCCACGACCCGGACCGTATTGACGCCCTCGCTCGGAATGTTCGTTTTCACGCTGGCCGTGTTGCCGCCGAAGGCTTTGCCGTTGAGGCTCCACACATAACCGTACTGGGCCCGGGGATCCTTGGGGGATAGCAATGCCCCGAAAGAGATTTCATCCCAGACCATCCCCTCCGACGCCGATGTGGCAATGGTCACCGTTGACGTCGACGCTTTGGAATCGAGGCCCATCGAGAGCTCCATCAGCTGGCACTGCCCGTCCTGCTCAGCAATCTGCCGGTCCGTGGGGCGGGTTGTCCGTGCCAGGTAGTTCTGATGGGACTGCAGGTTCATCTTGAGAACGCTCAGTGCGTCCTCAACCTTTTTCCGCTCTTCTCCGAGGGAGGGCAATTCAGCTCTCAGGCGGGCAAGCTCGGGGTTGATCTCCTCGTAGAGCCTTTTGGTGATCTGATTGCGCCGCGTGCATGCACTCGACAACGAAGAGATCCAGGCCTCCTGGCACTCCTTCTCCACCTTCGGCAGTTCGCTGTTGAGTGTCTTCTGTTCTTCCATCAGGGCCGTGTAGCTTTGGTACTTGGGATTCAGGACGTCGAGCTTTGCCTGAAGATCGGCGGTCTGCTTTTCCATGCCGGGCAGATCGGCCCTCGCGCGGTCATAATGCCGCGCCTCGTCGCGCATCTGGGCCGCCTTATACTTACAGGCGTTGTACTCGATCTTGTTGGCACTCACCAGGTCGTCGATTTTCTGGGCCCTGGCGGGAGCGGCGGGGATGAGCAAAAGAGCAGCGGCGAGCAGGATGAAACGTCGTATCGGGCTTCTGGCCATCGGTTTCCCTCCCGGATTGGTTATGGATTCGTCGGCCTGCACGCCTGCAAACAGCTAACGGCCGGGGCAATGCCTGTCAAGGATTATTTGCCGATCCGGGATGCGTCCCGCGTCCGGATCGAGCCTGTGTCCATGCAGGACTGGTGCCATACGCCTGCTCCCCGTGCGACCTGGGTATGAATCGTGCAGTGATCATTTCCGGCAAGGAAGAAATCCCCATGATTTCCGGTTCCTTTGCGCCGGGAAAGGATCGGGCTGTGGACGTAGACGAGGCCTTCAGGCTGATCGACGCCATCGACGACACGCTGGCCAGGAAGGTTCTTGCCGCATCGATCTCTCCCGAGGTCTTCACGACGCTCGATGACATCAACGCGGGCCGGCGTGAGATCGAGGGGATCGAGTTCAAGATCAACGACGCCATCCGTCTGCGGCTCAAGGCGATCGCCAGCTCCGTTTATATCGGGTCGTTGCGGCGCGGCAATGTGGGCAGCTTCTACGATGTGGTGAATTGTCTTGGCATGCACCGGACGAAAGCGCTGATCATCGTCCTGACCAACCAGCATGCAGGGCTCACGGACCCGGAGGTCGAGACAATCTTTGCCCGCTCCTATGCCACATCGGTCATGGCGGAGATCCTGGCAGGCCAGATGGGATTTCGGGAAGACGGCATCAAGAAAGCCGAGCTGTGCGGCTTCTTTCTGGAGATCGGAAGGAAGTTCCTGGTCATCTACAACCGAAAGTTTGCCGGCGAAAACGAAAAGCTGGACGACGAGTTCATCGAGGCCTATCACCCCTATCTCGCGGACAAGATCGTCGCGCGGTATTGCCTGCCCGAGTATGTCCGGACCGCGCTGATGGCCCGCAATCTGATCGTGGAGGAAAACCACGTCTCGCTCGCGGGCATCGTGCACCTGGCCCACGACACCGTAGAGGCCAGCTTCCGGAAAAACAACAACCGGCTCGTCCTGAAATGCCAGGTGCCGAGGCCCGGCACCGACGTGACGCGTACGCTGGAGGCGATCGTGACGGAGAAGTTCAAGGCCGTGGGGCTGGAGAATTACCTGCACGTCATCCGGATCCCCAGGCTCCAGGACCTTTAGGATCTGCGTCAGCCTTTCCCGAGAATGCTGTCGATCACATTCTGCTTCGATAAGTGGCCGCCCGTGATGGTGTGCATTTTGTCTTCAAGGCCATCCCGCCGTCTTTCACGACCCCTTGAGCCCGCAGCAGATCGTCCCGATGTCAAGGGCGAATCCCGGATTTATGCCCGCCCGATCGCCCGGCAGGCCGCAAAAGGGCGGGAATTCCGAAAAGAAAGATGGTAGAAATACGGCAGACCCGCAACCGCGACAGGAGGGAGCGCGATGGATGAAAAAGCGATGTATCAGCCGGTGACCCGTGAGATCGTGGCGGAGCTGCAGGCCGTCGTGGGGGAGAAAAACCTGATCTTCGAGGATGCGGAACTCCTGCGGAACTATTCCCACGACGAGGTCGCGGGCCCCGAATACGCCCGCATGCCCGAGGTCGTCGTCAAGCCCGCCTCGGCCCGCGAGATCTCGGAGATCATGAAAATCGCCAACCGGCACCGTGTTCCCGTAACCCCGCGCGGAGGGGGAACGGGCCTTTCCTGCGGCGCCGTGCCTCTCTACGGGGGGATCGTGCTTGCCCTCGAGCGGATGAACCGGATCCTGGAGATCGACCGGGAAAACATGGTGGCCGTCGTGGAGCCCGGCGTGGTGACCAGCGAGATCGGAAAGGCCGTCCAGGAGATCGGGCTTTTCTACGCAGGCTATCCCATGAGTTTCGAATCCTGCTTCATCGGGGGAAACCTCGCCGAAAACGCAGGAGGGGGCCGCGCGATCAAGTACGGCGTCACCGGGCACCATGTCCTGGGCCTGGAGGCCGTTCTGCCCACGGGCGAGATCGTGCAGATGGGCGGCAAGCGCCTGAAGGACGTTACGGGCTACGACCTCATCCACCTGCTGGTCGGCTCGGAAGGCACTCTCGGCATCTTCACCAAGATCATCCTCCGGCTCCTGCCCCGGCCTGCGGCCACGGCGGTCCTCCTGATCCCCTTCGGGAGCGCCTCGGAAGCCGTTGAGGCCTTTCCCAGGGTCATTGCCGAGGCGGGAATCCTGCCGACGTCCATCGAGTTCATGGACCGTCTCTCCGTGGAAACCGTCTATCGGTTCCTGGGCGAAAATCCCCCGCGGCCCGACATCGGGGCCATGCTGCTCATCGAGCTGGACGGGTCGAGCCGGGAGAAGGTCGACGAGGAGTGCGAGAAAATTGGGGAACTGTTCCTTCAGTCGGGCGCACTCGATGTCTACGTGGGCAACACGCCCACGACGGAGAGAAAGATGTGGGCCCCCCGGGTGAATCTCGCCGAGGCCTTCAAGACGGTCTGTCCCGTACAGAGCATCGAAGACATCGTGGTCCCCACGGCGCGGATTCCCGAACTGATCCGCGAGCTGGAGCGGCTGGCTGTGAAATACGATGTCCTGATCCCCTGCTATGGCCACGCGGGCGACGGAAACCTTCACGCAACCCCCGTCAAGAAGCCCGAGACCCCGACTGAAGCCTGGAAGGAAAAACTTCCCCTCATCCTCACGGAGCTCTACGGGATCGTCTTTCGCCTCGGCGGGACCATCAGCGGCGAGCACGGCATCGGCTCGAAGCGGGCCGCCTATGTGCCCATTGTCATGAGCCCCGAGCTGATCTCCCTCCAGAAACGGATCAAGCTGCTTTTCGACCCTTTGAACATCCTTAATCCCGGGAAAATCTTTCCGTGAAGAAACGCAAAAGGGGGCCGGCCGGCTCTTCATGTGAAGAGCGGCCGGCCCCCTTTTATTGTATGACGTCTCGCGGGGCTGTATGCCCCGGGGTCCTGCCGTCGATGCTACTGGATCCGCCTGTCGCGCCACAGCAGGATGTTGGCCCGGTTCGACATGGCCGGCGGGTTGATCGCGACCCGGCGGGAATGTACCCCGCCCGTGGCGCTGCTTGCCGTTACAAACAAGTCCGGCGTGTTCGTGATGGGATTGTAGGAGATCACCGGCGCCGACGGGATGCCGCCTCCGAGGCTCATGCTCTTCGCCGAGCTCGGCATGATTCCCGTGCCCCCGACAAAATCGATCCCGTAGAGCAGCCCCGCTCCGCCCGCGCTGCAGGTGCTGGTCCCGCTCGAGTCCGGTGTGAAGGAGGTGAAGTAGACGACCCCGCCGAAGACCGCCGAATCGCCCAGCACCTTCTCCCCGGTGCCCGCCAGGTTGACATACCAGCCCTTCCGGGTGTCGTTGTCCGCATAAGTGCTCGAGGTGATGTTGATCAGGTCGGCAAGCACCCGGGGGGTCGCCGCATTGGCATCCTTC
The DNA here is from genome assembly GCA_963802225.1 of uncultured delta proteobacterium. Lineage (GTDB taxonomy): Bacteria > Desulfobacterota > Syntrophia > Syntrophales > UBA2192 > UBA2192. The sequence continues at coordinate 268,937 of CAWDHZ010000031.1, forward strand.
ACGGCATAGAATTTGTTCTGCGTCGTGGTGCCCGTCACATCCACCTTGTCACCGGTGCCCCAGAAGACCCAGAAGTTTCCTTTGGCGTCCTTGGCCACCGAGGGGATCGAGAAGACGGCGCCCGCCGTGCCCGAAAAGAGGCGCCCGCCCGTCCAGTTTGCCGCATTGCAGGAGGAACCGCTGTAGTACGAACAGAAATTGAAGCGCCACATCGTTCCGCCGAGATCGCCGATGTAGACCCGGTCGATATAGCCGTCGTTATCCGTGTCGACCATGGCTGCCGAGCCCGGCAGGGCAGAGCTCATGTTGGTGTCGCTTGCGCGCGTGTAGCTCCAGAGGATGCTGCCGTCGACAAGGTCAATCACGTAGAACCCCTTACCCCTCTTGTCGCAGTCCGTGCCGGTGCAGGAGGAAAGGTTATGACCGCCCCCCATGAAACCGACCCATTTCTCGCTGCCGTTGATCTTCACCCGGGCCACGTAGATCTTGCTCCAGGGCTCGCCCAGGTAGGGCGCCTGGGCCGCCGTCGGGTTGATCCGCCATCTGTAGGTGGGCGCGGCGGTGGTGTTGGTGATGTCCAGGGCATGGTAGCCGCAGTAGTAGGGGTAGGTCGTCGAGTAGTTGCTGTCGAAGCCGGAGGTGCAGGTGGACGATGAGCTCCAGAGGTAACTCATGGCGCCGCGGCCCTCGCCGAGGATCAAAAGCGTTCTCCAGTCCGCCAGGAGCTTTGCCGTGGCGACGCCCGGTGGGCTTGCAGGCAGCCACACATCGGCCACCGTGATGGGCCCGTCGACAAAGTACTGGTGAGAAAGTCCCGTCGGGTGCGCCTTGTGGGCGATGTTCTTGAGCTTGTGCAGGAAGTTAGGCGGGATGAAGCTCCAGGCCTCGGTTCCGTCGCTGGTTTTGAAGGCGTGAAGCTGGCCGTCGTTGGCCCCCGCCATGATGATCCTCTTGCCGTTGACCGAGGTCCGCAGGTTGGTAGCCCGGAAGGTGTCGTACGCGGTCGGGTTGGCGGCGTCGTAGCGGTCCTGGAAGTATTGGGTCGGCGTCCCCACCGTGATCGGCGAGGAGCGGAAGATGTCCCCCAGCTTCCAGTTGTCCACGTTGTAGGCGCTCTCCCCGCGGATGTAGCCGACGATCTCGGTGCGCCATGTCGGAGCATTATTAATTTCAACTTGCGTCACCTGCTGAATTCCCAGGTCCGTCGGCGTGATGTTTGCGGTGGTGAACGCCGTCAGGGGGTTTGAGCCCTTGTAGGTGTAAATGTTCCGGCTCGCCGCGTCCTTGCTTTTCAGCAGGGTCCCCGCATCCCAGAGGGTGGCGGCCACGGTCCCGTCGGCGTTAAGGGTGTATTTCTGCAGATGCCCCGTCCAGGTGGGGTCCGTGCCGGCGGGCTGAAAGGAGGCCTCGTATATGTAGTTTTCATCAGAGGCGCGGGCCGACGCGATGGAGGCCGTCGCGAAGGATTGGCTCGACTCGCGGATGACGCCGATGGCCTGCTTGAGGGCCGTCTGTAGCTCGGCGCCGTTGTTGGCCAAGAAGGCGTATCCCGACAGGGCAATGTTTCCAGGGTCGTTGTTGACGGCAAAGCAGTAGCCGTTCCAGTCGCATTGTCCCGTCAGCTGGGTTTCGTTGACCGAGCAGGGGTCCGGCGAGAAAGCGGCGAGATTCAGGGCCGATGTGCTGCCCACGTTTGCCGCCAGGGGGTTGTCCGTGCCCCCGTGATAGGCCATCCACTCGAGGGTGTACTTTTCGTGGCTCGGCATGTTGGAGCCGAAGCCCACGACAAAGACCTTGTACCCCGCATCCTTCAGGGCCTTTGCCCTCAGGACGGATAGGCGCCGCTGCTTGTATTGCGTGACGCCTACGCCGTCACCGTAATCGCAGGACTGGGTGTCGCCGCCGTCGGAGATGAGGATGGCGAACTTCTGCCGGCAGTCCTTTCCGGGGTCCGCGGCCTTGTGCGTATTCAGGTAGGTCTTGGCGTCCTGCAGGGCGGTGTTCATGGGGGTGTTGGAATAGGTTTTCTCGCAGTAAAAGCTTTTGGGCAAGCCGGCTGTGGCCATGGTGTCGCACGCCGTATCCTCGCTGGTCTTCGTGCAGGCCGTACCGTTGTTGTTGGAATTGCAGTACAGGTCGGCATAGGGCGTCCCGATGCCCCTGCGGATGCCCGTCACCTCGGTCACGAAGTCTAAGTCCACGTAGTATGCACCGTACCCGAAGCGGACGTTGAGGCTGGTTTCGTCGCTCGAGTCGACCTTGCCGTCGCGGTTGTCGTCCAGCAGGTTGAAGACGGCCCGCTTGGCGATGCTGTAGCGCCGGCAGTCGGTCCAGCCAAGCCCGTCCACGATAGAGCAGTCTTCGTTTCCCCCAATCTTAAAGATGCCCGCGGGGTTGCGCTTCATGCTGCCCGACAGATCGATCATCACCAGCACGTCCGGCGGCGTGGAGTTGAAAAGAGACGTTTCATCGGCGCAGATGCCCTGGGAAGGGGCGAGGGTGCACGCGATCAAAAGCAGGGCTTCCACAAAACGTTTTCGCATGATCACTCTGTTCTCCTATCTGGACATGGTGGAGATCTCGATGGGGCCGAAGCCGACCTCGACATCGACGGTCACGTTCGTGTTATATGCCGTGTTCCTCCCCGTGACCGTTGTGCCGTACCGGGTCTGCCCCCACATCTGCGCCCCCCCGATGGCGTATCCGTTCAGCTGCAGGGTGGACGGCCCTGTGGGGGGCACGATCGGCTGGGCGATCGAATACTGCGTCGTCGAATCGTGCCCGCCGCTGAGCGCCCGATAGCTCACGGGGAATACCGTGCCGTTAAATGCCGTCGCGGGGTCGAAAAGCCGCGAGAGTTCGTGCACGCCCGTCTCGGCGGCATTCAGGGCCTTCTTGTCGCCCACGGTTCTCATGCTGACCCGGATATCCCCGCTGGAGAGATTGACGGCCAGGATCCCGACGGCCAGAAGGATCAGGTTGGCCAGAAGGGCCGCGATGAGGGCAAATCCGTTTTCCCGCAAGCAATTTTTCATTCCGTCATCGCCTTTTCAGAATAGAATGCCGTGATTCCTCGGAACCACGCTGGTCGAGTAGATCATCCTGCGCCGCTGCGATCCGCCCAGAGAGGGGTCGACGTTCTCGCTGTCCACGACGAGGGTGATCTCGATTCGCCGGATCTGGCCGATCGCGCCGGGCAGGCTGCTCGTGATGTCGGTGCCCGCGCTGTCGTAGTAGCGCAAAAGGGGGATCGCAACATCATTATTGACCACCCGGACCGTCCTCACCTCCCCGGCCGCCCCTCCGAGAAAAGACTGCAGGCCCCCCGAAGCCGGCGCGCCCGAGCAGATCCAGGTTTCCCTCGTGATGCGCTGATTCGCCGTGTCCAGGGCATACACGATGATTTCGTTTGCCGCCCCCGCTTCCCCGCAGGAGCCGCTGCCGTTGAGGTCCATCTGGATCTGGATCGTGCTGCTGGCCGCATTCTGGACACCCCGCCGGGTCGCATCGCCTGCGTTGCAGTTGGTGATGTCCGTCCAGGGGTTCGCCGCGTAAAACGGGTTGTAGGAGGCCATGCGCATCTCCATGGCCATCACTTCCAGGGCCGCCCGCGCGTCCTGGCCCGTCGTGACCTTGCGGTCGATGCCCGTGGCGGAGCGCTGGCCTGACCAGACCGCCGCATAAACGGCGCCGAGGATCGTCATTCCCACGGCGACGGCGACGACGCATTCGACGAGCGTAAACCCCCTGCTGCCTTTCCGCCGCCTCATCATTGCCGGTATGTCTCCTGTCGGGTCACCGTCAGCGACTCGGCGATGCCCCGGGTGTTTCCCGGCCAGGTCACCCTCACATCCACCCGCCAGGCATTGGAGCCAAGCGACGAGATCGTCGTTGCCACCGTGTAGGCAACGTCGCCCTGCTGCTTTGTGGTCTTGCCGCTGGGATAGACGGTTGCGCTCGTCGTGCCTGTCGACACGGTGTTGCCGGGATTCATGATCCGGATCTCGTTTCGTTCCAGCGCGCTCTGTAAAATTCCCGCGGCCCGTCCCATGAAGTCCGCCCGTCCCGCCGCCTGCCAGGATATGGGCTGCATGGACAAAAGGGCCATGATGCCGACGGCCGTCAGGAAGAGGGTGATCAGGACCTCGATCATCGTGATCCCTCTTTTATTGCAGAGTGAATTGAACATGGGGCCTGCCTGCAAGGTTTGTGGTGATCAGTGCCGTTGAGTTCCGGCCGTTTCTCAGGGTGATGGTCTTGTTGTCCTCGCTTAAGATCCCTCTCGCTTGAAAATTCACCTGGCTGGATGTGAACGTGGTGGCCGTGATCCGGATGTCGCTTCCATGCTCGGTCAGGGTCTTCGTCTGCGTTTGCGCCGGGGCCGTCACGCGCTCCAGGGCGTAGGTGTTCGCGGGGTCCACATTCAGGGTGATCCTGTACTGCGCGCTTTCCGACTTGGCCCTCAGCTGCACATCGGTGATGTCCGACATGATCTGGCGGGCGGCCGCTTTCAGTTTCGTGTTGTCGATGTACCCCCTGAAGGAGGGAATGGCGATGGCCGTGACAATGGCGAAGAAAAAAAGCGCGAGCATGAGCTCGACCAGGGAAAAGCCGCCATTCGAAAAAATCACCCGTCGCCCGTTCTTCATATCCGTATATCCGTGATCCGCTGCAAGCGCTGTCCAACCAGGTGCTGCAAGGGTTTTGCCGAAGGAGGGCGCTTCATTTCTCTCCGTGGCGGAAAAGCCGCAAAGACCCGGCTCATCTTTGAACTTCGCGGAACTTCGCGCGTCTGCGGCTTTCTTGTGCGGGGAAACGGCAGATCAGATCTGGTGGCAGGTCGGAATGAGCGATTCCTCATCATCCCTTGGGGTCGCCGGTCGATGAGCGCTGCATCGCGGTGTTTCAAGCCGGCAATCCTGCTGCCATATCCGTTCCCCGGACGTAGGCCAGAGACTTTGCGCCCCGCCCTTTCGGGCGGTTTGCCCTTTTCAGCCCTGTTTGATCCAAAGCGAAATGCCCCGCTTCCGGTATTCAATCCCGGGCCGTGACATCCCTACGTCTATCTTTCGGAAGAGAGGGCATTGAACTTAAAGAATATTTTCAGAATTGCGCATCAAACGGGCCATCTTGCGTCCAACAGGCTGCGACCGGGGGGGCAGGGCACCGTGCACTGCATCAGAACAGGCTGATAGGTTTTGTAGAATTTCCATCTCTCGCGCCTCGGGACCCCACACGGCCGCCGCCTGTCCCCCCTGGCAGTTTTTTAAATTGTATGCAATAGTTGAAACCGCTGTCCCGGCTCCCTGGCAACCAACCCCCAGTTTAGAATCCATGAAGGAGGGATTTCATGAAATCTCAAACGAATCGCCCGTTGCGCTTCGGTGCCGCTGCTGCCGCGTTTGTCTGTGCAATCTTTTTTGCCGCGCAATCCGCCCCGGCGGTGGACATCTCCTTTCGCAATTTCAGTCCCTCGGCGGCCATCGGTCCCCCCGCCGATGAATATGCCGCCAAGCTCACGAGCATTTCGACAACCGTTCTCGGCCAGGCCGGCCAGGTCCGTTTCGCCAAGTACTCACCGACCCCGGCGATTCCGAAGGCATTCAAGAACATCATGGACGCCGTTGCCGCAGGGGGCCCCCTGGCTGGGGGGAGCGGTTTCGATGCTGCCTATATTTCCGGCTCGGACATTAACGCGGCATGGGGGTTCATCTACAATTCGGGCGTTCCCTTCGGCCCAACCTTTGACGAGTTCACGGGCTTTCTCTATGGGAAATCGATCGGGGGCACCGAGAGCGGCCTTGATCAGCTCCAGCGAATCCTGGACAAGAACGGGACGAACATCGTGGCGGTTCCCGTTGTCGGAAGCCCCCAGCAGATCTCCGGCTACTTCAAGTTGCCCATCGGCAACGCCGGATCGACGCCCGGCATCGGCTTGGCCGGGTTGTGCCAGCAGAACTGGACCTTCCGGTACCTGCCGCCGGCCCAGTACGTCATCGATCGCGCCTGTGACAACCTGGTGGCGCGCGGCGTGATTGCGAAAAAGAACATCAAGTTCATCCAGGCCCTCGCCGGGGGCGGCTCCCTGGTGAAGGCCGTCGCCGACGGCCAACTCCAGGGGTTCGAATTTGCCACCCCTCTTGACGATGTCTCCCAGCTCTTCGGGCTTCCCGAAGGCAATCCCGGCACAGTGGGGAACCGGTACGTGCACTCACCCGGCTGGCAGCAGCAGTTCCTGATCACCTACATGATCATCAACAAGAATGTGTGGAACAAATTGAGCCCGGCCCAGCAGACACTCGTCAAGAGCGTCGGCCGCGACCATGTCCTGTCGTCCTATGGCGAGAATGTCCGGCAGCAGGGCGCGAAGCTGCAGCAGATCCTGACGGCCAACGACGGCGACAATATCGCCGAGAACGACCTCATCCTGGTGCAGTGGCCGCAGGGCGATCTCGAGCTGCTGCGGGATGCAACCATCCAGTTCCTCAACGGCCAGGTCTCCGATGCAAAGCTGAGCGAGAAAGACCGTCAGGACTTCGGAACGATCCTCGAATCGCTTCGCTCTTATGTCAGCAGCAACAGCGGATACTGGAAGGTGCGTGACGTGCCCACGGCGCTTCGCTTCCAGGGCTGGACCGACCCAGAGGGCAAGAAGAGCTGGGATCAGAAACTGAAGTAAGCCCGGGCGATATCCGAAAGCTCGATGCCGTCGTGTGTGCTGACGATGTGCGCGAGGATCACGGATGATAAAAAGGGCAGGGTCCGCGGGGGCCCTGCCTTTTTCGCACTTTTCTTTTCGGAGGCACTGCTCAGCCGTAAGTATTCAACAGGATCCCGCGATGTTCATCCTGAATCGGTTGATCCTGACAACGGCGCATCGAGAGCATGATACGCAGGATATAGGCCGCCCTTTCGGCGTGCTCCTGGTGATCGGAAGCTGTCGGCCACTGCCTGTTCCATGTTTGTTTGATGCTGTCCACCGGTTTCATGGCCTTCACGAATCCTCTCGATGATTGAGCCCCTGCTTTCCCCGATGAGCATGCCCTGTTCCAGATGCCGGATCAGGCGAGATTAATCAATATAATCAGCGTATTACGTGAATTTCGGCCCTGGAGGCTGCTCCGGCTTAGACCCTGTCCGCAAGTCCAATCCGGCATAGCAGAGATGATTGTCCAATGATTATGAATAGTAAGGCGGATGGTCCAGTCTGAACCGGTCCAGGACGGGCTTGCCGGTGATGGAGAATAGAAGCTGCCTTGCTGCGCGAAAAAATCAGACGTTCCTCGTATTCATAAAAGGCTCTTTTCAGGGTATAGTGATCCAAAAAAAGCATCTCTAATTTCGGTTATGAATAAGAGAAGTCAAACAGATCGCCGCAAAAGGCCCACCCCCGTATTGAGCCGCTATACATTTTTCTGCGGGCGAAGAAGTCTTTTCAGGCGCAGAGAGGACCGGCTTCGGGGCGGTTATGTCGACCGATACGGTCATCGACTTTTCACGGTGCTGCTCTGGATTGTCGTGTTGAACATTTTCGACGCCCTTTTCACCCACATGATTCTGGCGTGCGGAGGCACGGAGCTCAATCCCATTGCGGATTGGGCAATCACAACGTTCGGGAATCATTTCATCGTCTGGAAACTTGCCGTCATAGGCTGCGCCCTTCTCCTGCTGTGTCTCCACAGCAAATTTAGCCTCGCCAAGACCGTGATTGCCATGGCGTTCATTCTTTACAGCGGCGTCGTATTTTATCAAATTGTCCTGATTTCCTGTTTCATGTGACTCCTCCCCCCCCTCTGGGCCCAGCCAGCATCCCCTTGTTGTCTCGAGGGGCGGCGCCCTCCCTGCCATCGGAGCGGATGCGCGTGGGTCAGAAATAGGCGCTGAAGATCGGGTCATCCTGGTAGTTGAAGTTCTGGTATCGCATGCGGAATTGGTTGAGACTGAAATCGACTTCCCTGTGGAGATCCTTCGCGCGCACTTCGCCGCGCAGGAATCGGATTTTGAGCATCTCGATGGAGGTGATCAGTTCGATGATTTCGCGCCGGAATAAACGGGTCGTTTTTCCATCATCGCAATGGGCGATCATTTTCTCGACTGCACGACTCAGATCATGGAAGAGATCCTCGCTGTCGGCGACTTTCAGGATATCTTCCTTTATGACGAGCAGCTTCTCGTAAGACATCATTCCGACCCCGCTTTCGCCTTTTTTCGTTAGTCAATCAGCCGAAGAAATTGCAGATTCTGGTGAAGAGCCGATGTAGCTCCCCTTTTTCCGTGACCTTGACGGAAATCTTCTTGTCCTTCAGCAACGCCTTGCGCAATTCGTCCACACAGGGGGAATTCTCCTCGCTGGTGATGACGGTGACCTCATTGCCGGCTTTCTCCAGCACGATAAAATCTCCGGTCGAACCCCATCTTTCACCGACCATCGACCGGAGATCTGAAGGCGTGAAATATTGGGGAAAAGGGTTGCTTTCGCTCAAATAGACCATGGAAATTTCCTGCTGCATCGTGACACCTCTCCTGGTTTGCTGACCGGGTACTCTTCACCCGGCCCCGCCTCGCAGGCGGGAACTTCACGTTGTTGCCAGCGTCCCCAAGGCATCACTCATGCCGGAGAAGACATTTTCACGAATCCATCATGATATCAGCTGAATAGGGGAAAGGCGGCGGGGTTGCAGTTTTTCGGTATTTCCGTTCTGCGTTCCATGTTGGCCTATCGAAGATAAATAGTCGTGCAATCCTCGGCGGATAACCGTGTGTGCCCAAGCGGCATAGTCTGATCTGGATGTGTCCCTTCGGACAGGGTACGTGTCGCCGTGCCAACCTGGCCCTGAAACGCCCGGGGTAAGGCCGCATGGAATAATCATACTTTCTTCGTATTCATTTCCTGATTCATCGACCGATATGACTGATGTGAGGCGTGCCACTCAGGCCTCCGGTTTTGCATTTCGAGCCTATGACACACCGGGAGAGTTGACCATGACGCTTACAGAGCCGCATTCTGCATCCCTTCATTCCGGAAGAAGAGGGCGAATCCTCTTTGTGGATGATGAAGAAATTATTTGCGAAACCTACTGCGGCATGCTGCTGCAACTCGGTCACGAGGTGAGCACGCGGATCAGCAGTGTCGAAGCCCTGGAAGCGTTCAAGGCCAGACCTGACGAATTCGACCTGGTCATTACGGACCAGGCGATGCCGCATCTGACCGGGCTCGACCTGGCAGATCACCTGAAAAAAATCAGGCCGAACATCTCCATCATTCTCTGCACGGGCTACAGCGAGCTGATCACGCCCCAGACGGCCTATGACTTCGGTATCGATAAAATACTGATCAAGCCGGTCGGAATCTGGCAGATGCGGGAAGTGGTCGACAGTGCTCTCGGTTGAAACGACTCTGCAGGCGGTGGTTGATTTCCCTGCACAGGCTCGCGGTTCTCGACAACCTCGGACCGTTCCGGCATGGACCGTTCGCCCCGGGGCATTGCCGAAAGGGCAGGCCGATATTCCGCTGCCCGTGAGTCGATGTGCGACCGTCGAGCCCTCTGCTTTCTGCGGGGTTTTCGAAGCGATCCTGAACAGGTCCCGGTGTCTTCTCCCGGGTGATACGCAGCCATGAAAAAATTAGCGCCTGCCAGGAAACGCGTGGACACCCTGCGCGCCGCGAAAGTCGATCAAATCCTGATCGTGGACAACGACCCCGTCTTCCTGGCGCTGCTCGCGAAGTTTCTCAAGAAAGACGGGTTCCATGTCCTGACGGCCAAGGACGGCGTCTCTGCACTGAAGATTTTGAAAGCGGTCACGCCCGATGTCATCCTCCTGGACCTGGTGATGCCGAATGTCAGCGGAGATCGGCTTTGCCGCATGATCCGGGAAATGGATACGGCCGTGAAGGACGTCTACATCATCCTCGTCACCGCCTTGGCATCCGAGGGGGTAACGGTCGATTACCTCGGGATGGGCGCCAACGACTGCATCGCAAAAGCCTCCTTCAACCAGACGTACAAAAAAATAAACGAGGCACTGTCCTGCTTTGAGAAAAAGGCACCCAGGAAGAAGCATGACCGGATCGATCGCCCTGCGGAGACCCTGCCGCGAACCCTCATCGGCGAGCTTCTCTCCATCAACCGGAATCACGAAGCCTTCATGTCGAATATTTCAGAAGGCCGTCTTGAATTGACGGAGGGGGGGAGTGTCATCTTCGCGAACCCGGCAGCGATCTCCATCTTTGGACAGCCTGAAATTCATCTCCTCTCCGTGAAATTTGTCGACTTGTTCCCGAAGCAGGAACAGGCCGGGATCTCAAAGCTTCTTTCCGCAAAAAAACGCCGGCGACCGGCTGACTGCAACCTGTCCTTCCGCCTTCCGAGCTCCAGGGAGGTCGTGGTTAAAGCGATGCACATCGCCCACGAAAAGAAATACATTGTCATCCTTCGCGACGTGACGGAACAAAAAGGATTTGAGAGAGCCCTTCTGAAAGCCTATGCGGATCTTGAGACGCGAGTTGCGGAACGAACCGCCGAGTTGAAGAGAGCTAACGAGGCCCTGCATGCGGAGCTCGAGGAACGTCGAAAAATCGAGGGGATGCTGCAGCAGAGCCGCAACACCCTGCGATCCGTCTTCGACAGCATCTCCGATCCGCTGATCATGGTCGATCGCGATCTCTGCATCCGGATGGCGAACAGAGCCACGGTCGATTACTTTCATTCAGCCGACTACCTGGAGATCCTGGGGAAGCCCTTTTCGGCGTTGGCGCAAGAGCACTTCGACCTCGGTTTGCTGAACTCCGTGCAATCGGCTGTTTTGCACTTCGAAGAGTCGAGCTTCGAGTCGAACAGCCCTGAAAAGTCCGGGAAATGTGAAAAAGTTTTCGTCTATCCGACTCACGAGGAATATCGGGTTTCGGGGTCGGCCATTGTTCGGATCAGTGACATTACAAAAGAAAAAATCATGACCACCGAGCTGATCCAGCAGGAGAAGCTGGCAGCCCTCGGTCTACTCGTATCCAGCGTGACTCACGAAATCAACAATCCGAACAACTTGATCCTCTTCACCGTGCCGATTCTCAGGGATTATCTCGGCGCCATGCTTCCCATGGTTCAGGAGCAGGCGGCATGCAGGGCCGGCTTCGAAATCATGGGGATGTCTGGGGATGCGTTCCAGGAAGACGTCCTGAAGCTCTTGACGAATATCCAGAACGGGGCGGAGCGCATCCACGCGACGGTCGCCAAATTTGTCGGATTTTCGAAGAAGAGGACCTGTGATAAGAGAGTGCCCGTCGAACCCTGCGAGCCGATCGAAAGAGCGGTCTCCATCTGCCGGCATGAGATCAAGCGAGCCATCCGAGCCTTCGAGGTCGATATCGAGGCAAACATGCCGACGATCCTGGCGGACCCCTTGGCCCTTGAGCAGGTGATTATCAATCTGTTGATCAACGCCTCGCAGGTAGCGGACAAGGAGGATTCCAGGCTGGGGCTCAAGGCCTTCGTGGAAAAGAACGGCGGGAATCGCTTCACCATCGAGATCACGGACAACGGCTGCGGCATGGACGAGGAAACAAAAAAGAAAATATTCTATCCGTTCTTCACGTCAAGAAAGGATGGAAAGGGGACAGGCCTCGGTCTCTACATCGTCAAGAGCCTGGTCGACGAAATGACAGGCCAGATCGAGGTCCAGACCGAGCCCGGCAAAGGCAGTACCTTCAGGATATCCATCCCCGTAAACAAGGCAAAATCTTAAGCCTGCTTTCCTGGTTTCTCCCTAGGCTTGGCTTACCCGCAGGACGGGCTTGATGGTGCGGCCGCACCGGGCATCGGCGATGGCGCGGTTGATCTGCCCGAAGTCGTAGAATTTTTCGAGGCGGTCGAAGGGGAAAACCCCTTTTCTGTAATAATCGATCAGCATCGGGATAAAAACCTGGGGCACGGCATCTCCCTGGACGATGCTCAGCGCCCTGCGCCCCCCCGGCAGGGAGTCCGGTCCGTTCTCGCCTGCAAGATAGGCCGCGGTACCCTTCGGATTCAACAAAACAACGGCGAGCCGATACAGCCTGTCGCTGCCGGTCGTCTCGATCACGTAATCGACCCCGCTGCCGGTGGCTGCCCGGATGCCCTCGGTCACGCTTTCACGACGGGTGTCGATCACGTGGGTTGCGCCCAGCTCCAGGGCAAGCTTGAGCCGCGAGGGGACCCTGTCGACGCCGATGATGGGATGGGCCCCGACGATGCGCGCCGCCATGACCGCCGCCAGGCCGACGCCTCCCGTGCCGAAGACGGCGATGCTCGCCCCGGCAGGCACTGCCAGAGAATTCATCACGGTTCCGGCACCGGTCTGCAGGCCGCACCCGAGCGGGGCCAGCATCTCCAGGGGCAGGTTTTTCGGGACCTTCACAAGATTGCGCTCCGTTGCCAGGACGTGCGTCGCAAAGGAGGATTGGCCGAAAAAGTGGCCCCTCACGCGGCTACGGCGCAGCGCATTGCTGCCGTCTTGGCGATGGAAGCCGAAGTTCAGGTCATAGATGGACTCACAGTCCGTCGGGTGTCTGCTCCGGCAGGGGGGGCAATGGCCGCAGGACTGGAAGGAGAGGACGACATGGTCACCGCGCCGGACGCCCTTCACCTCAGCCCCGACACGCTCCACGGCTCCGGCGCCCTCATGGCCCAGGATTACGGCTCCATCCGACTCCCGGTACCAGTTGTCGACATAGCGGATGTCGGTATGGCAGATGCCGCTGGCGACGATGCGAACCAGGACCTCGTCGTCCCGGGGGCCTTCCATCGTGAGGGATTCAGCCTTCATGGGGCCGCCTCTGCGGCGCAGAACGGCTGCCCGGATCTCCTGAACATCCGAATCGGCTGGGCGGGTCATGGCGTCCCTCCTTTTCCTGCCCTCGAAAGTTTGAGATTGAAACCCGGCCACCTTCGGCATCCTGCAGGGGAGCGTCTCTGCGTGATCAGCAGCGCGCCTCTCTGGTCCGTCTACCGGGTCGCTCTCGACTGCATACCGGAAAAAATAAACCCCGCCTCCCGATTCGAGAAGTGGGGTTCAAGGGTTCCTTTCCACGGCCTTCTCCTTCTGGAGGGCTGGAAGGTTATGCTGGTGGGTTGACTCGCTGATTTGAAAGGATGACTGTTTTACTCATAATGAATTTAGCCCCGGATTGTCAAGGAATAATACCACAGAGTGGAATGGTCGGGTCCGCCATCAGAGAAGCGGGGAAAGGGTCGAGTGGATTTTTTGGATGATTTCGTTTCGGACTGCGAGGTTCCATTTCTTTGCCGCGTTGGCCGATCCGTAGATGTTTCCCAGGTAGAACGGCACCCCGACACCCCCGACGATGCCGGCCACGGCGTAGTTTTCCTGATGGATGGCCGTGAGCGTTCCCGCGATGAAGAGCCCGTTGATGAGAAACGCCGTGATTCCGTCTCCATAGTGTTCGGCGTAGATGTAGCCCGATCCGGGCAGGATGGCCGACATGACCCCGGCCAGGACGGGGGATTTCTCGGGAAGCTCGTGATACCGGTCGATCTGCACGGCGGCCTCCTTCACATTCTCCTCGCCGGGATGTCCTGGGTATCGGTCCAGGAATCGCTTCAGTGCTTGGCGGCTCACCTCCGCCTTGTTTTCATCGAGAGCCGCCAGGCAGATCACCACGAGCGAGCGGGGGGCATATTCCGATTCGGGGTATTTTTCAACGAGAGCCTCCAGCGCCGCCCGCGTCCTGTCGTAATTCTTCAGTTTCCATTGGCTTACCCCCTCGAGATAGCCGGCCCGGATCGCGTAGCCGCTTTCGGGGTATTTTTCGCGCAGGGCCAGGAAGGACCGCGCAGCGGCCCCGTACTCCTCGCCCTTGAAATAGGCCATGGCGATCTCGAAGGAGGCATAGTCCGCCTTTGCGGAATCCGGGAAAAGGATCAGGAATTTCTTGTATTCCGTGACCGCCCTGTAGTATTCGCCCTCCTCCATGAAGGCGTCGGCGATCTTGAGCTGGACATCCCCGGTAAAAAGGACGGCCCCGTCGTCGGCATGAAGCGGGGAAACATAGGCGAGAAAAAGGAACAGCAAAAAGGGTATCGGCAGGAGCCGTTGCAATGATTTCATTTTTCGAAGAGCAGGTTATTCGAAACGGGATCGTAGAGCTTTCCGTTGGGTAGCCGCGTGTATCCGGGCCTCTCGAAAATGTTGCACCGGATCTGCCGGTCCCCGATCATCACGACCCCCTCGACGGGCCCCTGTTCCCGGATGGCCTGATAGCCGTAGTGGGAGCAGCTAGGCCGGAAGCCGCAGCGGTCAGACCCGCCCGCCGGCGAAATGACGACCTGGTAGAACCGGATCAACCCGTGCATTGCCACGCGGACGCTGGAGGTCTCCGGGTCGTAGGTTTTTTCGGGAACGCGCAGCTCTTCCACGGGCCCCTTCATCGTGAAGTCAGACCCGAACGTGGTGGCGGCCGGGCTCAGGAGGGTGATCGCGATCCATACAAGCACAACGATCGGTGTCGCCTGCCACCTGACGCCTTGACCGATTTGACCCGTCTTGGCCACTGCTCTTCGCCGAGGCTCCCGAAGGCCCGAAGTTTTCACAAAGGTAGAAAAAACCGGGGATTCGGTTGTCCACCTTCCATCCCCGGGATCATTCTCACTTGGTCTTGGGCTGCGCGACCCTGTTCAGGATGTCCTGTTTGGTCTTATCGTATTCTTCCTTGGTGATCGCGCCGTTCTTGTAGGCCTTGTCGAGATCCTCCAGCTGCTGCCCGACAGTTGGCTGATTGATGACCTCTGTTTTCTTGACCTCCGTGGTATCAGGACCGCAGCATGCGACGAAGTTCAACGCAAAAACAACGGCCATGATCACGGTGAGGACTCTGATGATCCGCATGGAATTCCCTCCTTCAAGAGATTGATGAGACGGCATTGTTTTATGAGTCTAGCATCAAATTGGTGTGCAGGCAATCGGGCAAAAACATTTTATCGATTGGTTCCTTTCCCGCCCGGATTGATAAGAAAGAAGGCCTCTGGAGTGGGGCTGCCTTTGCGGATTTCCCCCTCGGAGAGGAGATGGAGATCCGGGTGGTGATTTTTCTGAAGCGTCCCGGTCAATTTTGAGCAGGCGGATTGTGCCGGTTGGTATTCCGCTTGCAGGGCAGGTACCGGAAATTGCAGCACCCAATCCATTCAGGAGGTTTTTCATGTCACGAAAATCGGTCGTTTTGTTTCTCACGCTTTCGCTCGTCCTGTTTGTGGCCGGTAACGCCTTTGCCGCCACGCTGAGCGGCACCGTCACCACGAGCAAGAAGGAAAGCCAGATGGCCCTGCCGAAGGATGTTGCCCTGGCCGGGGCGCAGGTCATCATCGGGAAGGATCTGGACCTTGATGTCGGCAGCTCGGGGGCCGATACGATCCGGGGCAAGGTGGCCGCCAAGACACTGACCGACGAGAAGGGGAAGTTTAAGGCAAACCTCCCGAGCGGAAAATATACCGTCATCGTGTGGAAGACGAGATACACCCCCGCAACCTACACCGTGACCGTGCCGAAGACGAACTTCGAGGGGCAAATCAGCATTCAGAACGAACGGATCCTCCACACGAGCCTGTCGTTCAAGTAATCCCCCGTCGGCGTTTGCATCCTGCCGGGCCCCAAAAGGGGACGGGCTGCCTTTTTGAAAAAGCAGCCCGTCCCCCTTTTTTTTTCGGTTCAGTCGGGGTTTGCCCCCTGCGTCTTCGGCTTACCTGAGCCTCCCGTTTCTTTCTTTTTCCGGCCCGGTGTGGTATGAAAGGAAGCCCTCTGGAGTTGGACGAGTTCCCTGTACCCCAATACCCATTACCCAATTCCTGCTATAAGATGTCCGATACCCTCATCCGCGTACTGAGCGACAAAGCGAACGTCATCGGCCTTGCCTGCCGGACGACAGATCTGGTGAACCTCGCCTGCCGGCTCCACGGGACAACGCCCACGGCCTCGGCGGCCCTGGGCAGGGCCCTCACGGGGGGGCTTCTGCTGGGCGCACTGGGAAAGCCGGGTCTGCGGGTGGGTCTCAAGTTCGAGGGCAACGGCCCCCTGAAAAAGATCCTCGTCGAGGCCGACAGCGAGGGTACCGTCCGGGGTTTTGTGGGGGTTCCGGGCATCGACGTGATGGTCAGGGAAGACGGCAAGCTCCACGTCTCGGGGGCCCTCGGCACCGAGGGCTTTCTCACCGTATTCAAGGACGTGGGGCTCGACGAGCCCTACCAGGGCATCGTGAAACTGCGCACAGGCGAGATCGCCGAGGACATTGCCTACTACTTCGTCGAATCCGAGCAGATCCCCTCGGCCGTGGGGCTCGGGGTCTTCGTCGAGGCGGACGGGCAGGTTTCGGCGGCGGGCGGGTTTCTCATCCAGACCCTGCCACCCTCGGAGGAGACGACGATCGATCAGCTGATCATCAATATTCGCAAGATCCGCTCGGTCACCGATTTCCTGAGGGAAGGCAACGCGCCGGAGGACCTCCTCGGCTTGATCTTCGAGGGGATCCCCTATAGGACACTGGAGAAAAAGAATCTGTCCTTCCGATGCACCTGTAATCGCGAGCGCATCGAACGGGTCCTCATTTCGCTGGGGTCTGTAGAGCTGACGCATCTGCTCGAGGAGCACGGCGAGGCCGAGGTGGGCTGCGAATTCTGCCGGGCGGTCTACCGTTTCGACCGCCGCGAGCTCGAACAGTTGATCTCCGATAGCAACTCGCCGCCGAATGCCTGAACAGGCACCATCGTCTTAATGTCCTTTTCCTTCTGTGTCTTCTCGCTCGCCCCGCATCGGGGCCTTATCCATCCGCTCCGGCCTTTCCAGGCCCTCCCGACCGCCCATCGGACAATGTCTGATGGCTCGGCGCTCCCCTGTCTGAGCGTTTGCTCAATGCCTGTCTTATCCCACTTTCAGACTGCCGCCGATTTCCATTTCGATGCCGATGCGATAGATTAGCATCGAAAAAAGAAAGAACAGCGGAGCGAAAAGAGTTTCGGAACCCGCACCGATAAACACAGCAGACACCGTAAGGAGGTAGTCCCATGAGAAAGATCGAAAAGCTGGAAATCAAGAAGGTCGCCCCCAGGAAACTGATGGACGCCAAGAGCTGGGTCGACCCCATGTGCGGCCCAATGGTGACCGGCAAGTAACGCGAAGGAACTCAACGTCTATCTGTATCTTCTGCAACACGTCACTGACTATCTCCTTGACATTCGTTCATGGGCGGGGACGGTCTCCCCGCTCATGAACGGGCGGAGAGGAGAAGCCTGACGGGGCAGAAAAGCGGATGAAGGCAGCGGGACATTAAACACGGGAAGACAACGCTTACCAGCATCAGGAGATCAGAAAATGAAAACAGCTACAAAGCCGGCGGACAAGAAGAGCGCGAGAACATACCAGGAAAAATTCGGGGAAAGAACCCCCGAGGTCTATGAATCCACCCTCATTGACAAGGTCATTAACTAATCTCTCAACCTGGTTTTCCTCAGGAAGAACCCCCGCCGGCTCCCTCCCGCGGGGGTTTCTTTTGTGAAAAACGGCAGTAGATGGGCAAAAAAAGGCCCCCGGGCATTACTGCCCGGGGGCCTTTTCACAATAAGCCGTTACTTCTTGGCGGTTTTACGCCAGATATTCATTTTCTCCGCATCTTTGATCAGCCCATCGCGCAGATCGGGGTGGGCGACGCCGATCAGCGCCTCCGCCCTCTGCCAGGTGGACTTGCCCGCCAGGTCCGCCACACCGAATTCCGTTACGATCAGGTGGGCCTGTGTGCGCGGCACCGTCACGATCGATCCCTGCGGCAGCATGGGGGTGATCCGGGATTTGATCTCGCCCGTTTTCTTGTCCGTATAGGCGGCGTTGCAGCAGATGAAGGACATCCCGCCCTCGGACATGTAGGCGCCGGTTGCGAAATCCAGCTGTCCGCCGGTGCCGCTGATGTGCCGCGGCCCTGCCGATTCGGACGAAACCTGCCCGAAGAGGTCGACCTCGACGCAGGCGTTGATGGAAACCATGTTGTCATGCTGGCACATGATGTGCGGGGCATTGGTGTAGGAGACCGGGTAGGACGCCAGCGAGGGGTTCATGTCGATCCAGTCATAGAGGAACTGGCTGCCGGCGGCAAAGGCGTAAGCGCTCTTGTTCTTGTCCACGCCCTTCTTTTTGTTGGTCAGCTTGCCGGCTGCGTGCATGTGGTAGTAAGCATCCACGAGCATCTCCGTGTGGCAGCCCAGGTCCTTGAGATCCGATTCGGCCAGCTGGCTCCCGACGTAATTGGGCAGACCGCCGATGCCCAGCTGGATGCAGGCGCCGTTGGGGATCATGGGGACGATAAAGCCCGCGATCTTCTTGTCGATCTCCGTCGGGGCGGCGGGGGGAATCACTTCCACCTTGGATTCGAACTCGACGATAGCGGAGACTTCGGAGATGTGCACGGTCTCTTCACGGCCGCCCATTGCCCACGGGAGAAGCGGGTTGACTTCGACGATGATCTTCTTCGCAACGTCCATTGCCGCGCGCACCGCCGCATTGCCCATGTGCGTGTTGAAGAACCCGTCCTTGTCCATCTTGGTCACGCGGATCATGGCAACGTCGAGGGATTTGATGCTCTTCCGGTAGAACAGGGGCTGGTTGCGGAAGATCATCGGATGATAGTATGCTCTTCCACGGTCATGCAATTTGCGGACGTATCCACTGAAATGCCAGTCCTGATACGTGAAGACCTCTGCATCGGGGTCGGATTCGATACAGGCGTTTTGGGTCAGGCTCAGGCAGTGACGGATATTGATGTCCTTGAGTTCATTCTTGCGAGCCGCCAGGGCCTTGTCCAGGGCGACCGGCTTGGTGTGTCCGAAGCCGTAATCAATCCAGTCTCCGCTCTTCACCACTTTCACAGCTTCTTCGGGGGTTGTAAGTTTCCTCTTGTACTCTTCTGCGTAAGACATCGTCTACCTCCCATTTTTTTTAGTGTGCCCCCTGATCGGGTTGCGCGCCGTCCGTGACGCCCCCGGTCTCTCTGTCGACCGCCTTCCGGAAGCGTTTTGATACCGTTTCTGCGATTGCGCCGCCTGATTCTAGGAACGCGCACAGCTATCACACCTGCGCAAAAAAAGCAATCCTGAAAACGATTGCACGCGCATGGAAGCATTGTTGTGCACAGCGGGGCTTCCCGGTGAGGCCGC
Source organism: uncultured delta proteobacterium (assembly GCA_963802225.1). GTDB lineage: Bacteria > Desulfobacterota > Syntrophia > Syntrophales > UBA2192 > UBA2192. The sequence continues at coordinate 288,118 of CAWDHZ010000031.1, forward strand.
CCGGTCTGCGCGAAAGGCGAGGGGATAGCCCGGTGCGCACGGATGTCTCTCCGGAGCGGGGTCTTGCTGCGGGCGGGAAGAGGGGAATGCGTAAGAAATCAGGGAAGTTGGGTAATGCCGGCCGGCTACTCCACGACGATGATGCAGTTCTCGCCCCCGTACTGGTTCCAGCAGCGGGTGGTGCAGCAGGGGTCATCGGTCCAGATGCCGTCGACGACGAACCGGTACTCGTATTTCCCGGGTGCGAGATAGAAGGTGACCTTCCAGTTGCCGTCCGCCTCTCTCTTCAGGGGCCGGGTGGAAGGATCCCAGTCGTTGAACGTGCCCGCCACGGCTACCTCGCGTGCGTGGGGTGCATGGACGGCGAAGGCAACCCGTTTTTTGCCGATTTTTGGTGCAGACGAGCCGCTTTTGCTGCCACGTGTGCGTGCCATAAAACACCTCCTCAACAAGGAGTATAATAATTCGCTGGACCGAAAACATCAACCGTTATTGATGCAAGGGTGGCAATGCTGTGCACCCCGGCCGAAATTACAGGTTGCCGGGGAAGGAGAAAAAAGGGTAAGTACTCCGTGAAGGTCGGTCTCCGCCGGACGGGCCCGCAGGACAAGCGCCGAAAGGAGATTTCCATGACAGAAGCGACACGCAGGAATGTGGAAGCTGCCTTCGTAGGGGAGGCCAAGGCCTACTTCCGGCTTCTGGCCTTTGCCGGGAAGGCGGAAGAGGAGGGATATCCGCAGGTTGCGCGGCTCTTTAGGTCGATCGCCGCCGCCGAGGCCGTCCACGCAAAAAGCCATTTCGAACTGCTGGAAAAGGTCGGTTCGACGGAGGAAAACCTGAAGCTGTCCTTTGAAAAGGAGACCTTCGTCAACGAGGTAGCCTACCCGGCGTTTCTGAAGCAGGCCTGGGCCGACGAGGATAAGCTCTCGATCTGGTACTTCACGAAGGCCCGCAACGCCGAGGAGCGCCACGCCCACCTCTACAAGCTGGCCATCTCCGACATGGCAAGCGACAGGGAAACGAAGTACTTCGTCTGCTCCTACTGCGGGTGGGTCGAGACCCTGGCAAGGCCCGAAAAATGCCCCAACTGCGGCCGGGCACCGGAGCTCTACAACGAGATTCAATAGGCACAAAAGTTTGACTTCAGAGGGAAATTGCCGATTATAAAATAGTTTGCCCGCGAGGTTGCGAAACGCCAAAAGGTGCCTAAATTGCATGACGGATAGATAATGGAAGGGGATTATTCCCCCTCACCCCGACCCTCTCCCTCAGGGGCGAGGGAGATTAATGTAAGGGGCATACACAGAACCAGACAGACTAGAAAGACAAAATAGACCAGATAGACTAGATCCGGAGGTGTTATGTCGACAAATCGTTGGGTATTAAAAGGGCTTATGCTCTTCACGCTTTTTTTCTTTCTCTGCTTCCTGATCCCCGATGATGCTTCTGCACGGGCAGGAAGCAGCCGCTCCTCATCGGGGAGCCGGGGCTCAAGGACGTACTCGGCACCCGCCAGCCCGACGTCCCCCTCGCCGACATCGCCGTCACGGTCGGTCACGTCTCCGACCCCCGCGGCACCCGCGCCCATGCCAATGCAGCAGCCCAGCATGTGGAGAAGCATCGCGGGCGGTGTCATGGGCGGTATCGTCGGCGGCATGCTCTTTCGGAGCCTCGGATTCGGCGCTCCCGGTGAAGGGGGTATGGGGGGAGGGATCGGGCTCTTCGAGATCGTCCTCATCGGCGCGATCCTCTACTTCCTCTACCGGTTCCTGAAACGCCGCCGCGAGGAGGCCACCGCAGGGGCAACCTATATGGGCGGCCAGTCGGTGGGGACGGCAACACCCCCCTCTCAACCCGGCTACGGCCCATCAGCGGGAAACGCTGCCGCCGATGACGTCCAGCAGGGAATTTCGCACGTCCGCCAGATGGACGCGGGGTTTGACGAGAAGGTCTTCACCGATGCCTGCATGGACGTGTTCTTCCAGATCCAGGGCGCATGGGCAAACCGCGACATGTCCACTGCGAAGAATGTCCTGACCGACGAGATGTACGGCACCCTCTCGGAGGACGCCCGGAAGCTGAAGGCGGAAAAGAAGTTCAACCGGCTGGAGAACATCGCCGTGCGGTCCATCGACATTACCGAGGTCTGGCAGGAGGCGGGGCAGGATTACATCACGGTGAGGGTCTACGCCAACCTGCTGGATTACACGATCGACGAGTCGACGAAGCAGGTCCTGTCGGGAAGCCGGACGGAGCCTGTGAAATTCGAGGAGTACTGGACCTTCACGCGCCCCGTCGGGAAAAACGCCTGGAAGCTTTCGGCCATCCAGCAGGCACAGTAAGGCAGGGACGAGGGACCAGGGACCAGGGACAGAATAAAAAGGCCCTTGCCGTTTTCGGCGAGGGCCTTTTCCATTCTTGACTTGTCCCTACCCCCTACACCCCGGTCCCTTCTTCAGTGCGTTTGCTTGATATTCGTCCGGGCCCATGCGATGAGTTCCTGGATGGTCGTGCCCGTGGGGAAGAACTGGACGATGCCGACCTCCTTGAGACGGGGGATGTCTTCATAGCTGAGAAACCCGCCCGCCGTCACCCCGATGTCCTGGGCGCCTGCCTTGGCAAGCAGTTCCATGACCTTCCGGATGTCGTCGATGTTCGCGCCGGGAAGTGTCGTGATCCCGATGTGGTCCACGTCCTCCTGGATGGCGGACGTCACGATGGCCTCCGGCGTCTGGGTTTCCGTGTAGATGATCTCGAACCCCGACTCCCGAAAGGCCAGGGCCAGCTTCACCACGGATTTCTCGAACCCCTCGCCGAACTTGGCCATGAGTATCCTGACCCTTTTCTCGTCCTGCATCTGTTCCCCTCCACTTGGATCCTGGGCTGAAGTTATGGTGGGCCGATTGATGTTCTTATAGAAAACCGCCGGGGGGGTGTCAAGGGAAAACGAGACGCCGCTAAGCCCGGCCGCCGAGGCAAGAAAGCTTGACTTTTTCGTTTGTTCTGGCTTATTGACTCATTTTACCCTTGGGCCGAATCCGCGCCCAGCACCCAAATTGCATGCCTTCTCCCCGGGGAGACGAGCTTTCAGTCGCCGACATCTCCCGGGGGACGCAAGGGTCGATCGCAACAGCTGAAGACCTTGCGGGGGTGACCATCATGATCACGGACAGCATCTATCTGAGCGAATTGCTGGCACGTCCCGTCCTGGACAAGAAGGGGGATGCCATCGGAAAGATCCGGGACCTCAACGTGGTTCCCGGCGACCCCTTCCCTTGCGTGGAGGGCCTCTACATCAGGACCCCCGGCGGGACGGCCTACGTTTCGATGAAGGAGATCAACGTCCTCAACAAGAGGGTCGTCACGATCCGGGGGGATGCCGCCTCCATCGTCTATACGGAGCCCCGCGAGAAGGAGATCCTGATCGCGAAGCACATCATGGACAAACAGATCGTCGATGTGAACGGCGTCAAGGTCGTGCGGGTCAACGACGTGCAGCTCGGCCAGGTCAACGACCACTTCGGGATGCTCGCCATCGACGTGGGCTTCGGGGGGCTCATCCGGAGGCTGGGCTTCGGGAAGGCAAGAAAGGGGACCCTCATCCCCTGGCGGTATGTGACCACGCTCGAGCCGGGCCTGGACCGGCTCACGCTGACGATGACCCGGAAGAGCCTCGCCGAGATGCACCCCGTCGACATGGCGGAGATCCTCTCGCAGGTCTCGATGCAGGAGAGGACGGCCCTGCTCAGCTCGCTGGACGAGGAGACGGCGGGCGATGTCATCGGCGAGCTCGACGAGGAGACGGCGGCCAAGATCATCAACGAGATGGAACCGGAAAAGGCCGCCGACGTCCTCGAGCAGATGGATCCCGACGAGGCGGCAGACGTCCTGGGCGACCTGCCCGAGAAGAAGGCCGTGGAACTGCTCAGCCGCATGGACAAGGAGGAGGCCGAGGAGGTCCGGGAACTCCTCGAGCACGACGAGGACACGGCGGGCGGCCTCATGACGACGGACTACATCTGCTTCCCGCCCGACATGACGGCCGAAGAGGTCATGAAGGAGCTGCGGCTCCTGGCGCCCGACATCGAGATGATCTACTACCTCTACGTGGTGGACAAGGAAGAGCATCTGCACGGTGTGCTTTCGCTCAAGGACCTGATCCTGGCCTCGCCCGGGGCGCCGCTGGGGAGCATCATGAAAACAAACCCGAAGAGGGTCCTCGCAACGGAAGACAAGAAAGAGGTGGCCGAGATGGTCTCGCGCTACAACCTCTACGCCATCCCCGTCGTGGACGAAGAAGATCACATCCTCGGCATCATCACCGTCGACGACGTGGTGGACATGCTCCTGCCCACACCGCTCAGAAGGAAACGCTAGGTCATGCTCGATCGACTGCGCAACATCGACCGGAAGAGCCTGCTGTTCTTCCTCAGCATGATTGGTCCCGGGTTCATCACGGCCAATGTGGACAACGACGCCGCGGGCATCACCACCTACTCGGTGGCGGGCTCCCACTACGGCTATGCCCTCCTGTGGTCCTTCATCCCGATGCTCGCGCTGCTCATCATCGTGCAGGAGATGGTGGCCCGCCTCGGCGTCGTGACGGGCAAGGGCCTTTCGGATCTCATCCGCGAGGAGTACGGCGTGAAGACGACAGTCTTCGTCATGTTCGCCCTGCTGATCACAAACCTGGGAACCTGCGCGGCCGAATTCGCGGGCCTGGCGGCGAGCCTCGAGATTTTCGGGATCAGCCGCTACTTTTCGGTGCCGGTGGCTTGCGGGGTGATCTGGCTTCTCGTGGTGAAGGGGAACTACAAGATGGTCGAGAGGGTCTTTCTCGGTGCCTGCATCATCTACCTCTCTTACATCATCTCGGGGTTCATGGCGAAGCCCGACTGGGGCGAGGTGGCGCGACACACGGTCATCCCGACCTTCCATATGGATACGGCCTTCGTGGGTCTTCTCGTCGGGATGGTCGGGACGACGATCTCGCCCTGGATGCAGTTCTACCAGCAGGCCTCCATCGTGGAGAAAAATGTCCGCATCGAGGACTACCGGTTCGTTCGCTGGGATGTGATCCTGGGGTGCATCATGGCCTCGACGGTGGCTTTTTTCATCGTCATGGCCTGCGGCGCCACGCTTTTCAAGAGCGGCATCGTCATCAACACGGCCGAGGACGCTGCCCTGGCCCTGACGCCGCTGGCCGGCGAGTTTGCAAAACTCCTTTTCGCCGTGGGTCTTGTCAACGCCTCGCTCTTTGCGGCGACGATCCTGCCGCTCTCCACCACCTACACGATCTGCGAGGGGATGGGCTGGGAATCGGGCGTCAACAAGGAATTCAGTGAGGCGCCGCAGTTCATGGGGCTCTACACGGGCCTGATCCTCTTCAGCGGCGGGCTCATCCTCATTCCCGGTGCCCCCCTCATCAAGATCATGCTCGTCTCGCAGGTCGTCAACGGGGTCCTGCTGCCTTTCGTCCTCATCTTCATCCTGCTTCTCATCAACAAGAAGGACCTCATGGGCACCTATGTGAACGGCCGCCTCAACAACTGGATCTCCTGGACCTCGGTCGCCGTCCTCATCGGCCTGAGCATCGCCCTGATCGCTCTGGCCTTCCAGCAGATGATCGCGGGCTGAATTGCCGCAAGGCGGCAGCCGACAGCCGACAGCCGACAGCCAACAGCCAACAGCCAACAGCCAACAGCCAACAGCCAACAGATCCTTCCTTCCCGCTCCATGCTTTTTACTGTCGGCTGTAGACTGTAGGCTGTCGGCTCATCGCGGCGGCTTCCTGCCGCGATAAGCATAGGGGCTTCCCAAATCCTCACTGCTGGGCTAGAATGGCGTGATGGAACGGGAAAAGAAGCTTCTCCTCATCCTTGCCTTCACCCTCACCCTCATGGTCCTGGAGATCGTGGGTGGGATCATCAGCAACAGCCTTGCCCTCCTCAGCGATGCCGGGCACATGCTGACGGACTCGCTTGCCGTCTTTCTGAGCTATCTCGCCATCCACTGGAGCCGCAGGCCCGCCGATCATCGCAGGACTTTCGGTTATCACCGTGCAGAGATCCTCGTCGCACTGGCTAACGGTGTGGCGCTCCTGCTTATCGCAGGGTACATCTTCTACGAGGCGGTCCTGCGGTTCTTTCAGCCGCAGGAGATCAAAGCAGGCATCCTCCTGGCCATAGCGACCATCGGCCTGGCGGGCAATCTCTTCGGGCTTTTCATCCTGAAAGGGGAGAGCCATGACAACCTGAATGTCCGGAGCGCCTTCTTTCACATCCTGGCCGACACGCTCTCTTCCGTGGGGGTCATCGTCGGCGGCGCCATCATCTGGTTGACCGGCTGGTACGTCGTCGACTCCCTCATCGGTATGCTCATCGGCGGCATCGTGCTCAGGGGGGCAATCGATCTCGTCATGGAGTCGGGGGAGATCCTGCTGGAGGCAACGCCTCGCGACATCAACATCGCGCAGCTGCGACAGGAGGTGGCGAAAATTCCCGGCGTGGAGGATCTGCACGACATCCACATCTGGACGATCGGCTCGGGGCGCAGGGCCCTGAGCGCTCACGTCCTCACGGACAACATCACGACGCGCGAAAGCCAGGAAATCGCCTGCCTCATCCGCGACGTTCTGGGCGAGAAATACAACATCACCCACACGACCCTCGAGATGGAGTGCGAGACCTGCGGCGACGCGTGCCGGTTCATCCTGACGGAGAAAGATCTGGACAACTCCAGCGTGAGGAATGCAAATCGGGGATCGAGGCATGAACACGGGTGAGGAAGGCCCGGGGAACCCTTTGCCAGGTGAGCGTCTTCCATGCGATAACGAAGAAGGAGTGAAAGATGAGCCGCCGTATTCTTCAGGGTATCATTGCCACGGTTCTGATGAACCTGGCTATTTCGGCCGGTCCGTCGGGCCCGCTCGACGGGATTGCCCGGGCGGCGGGGGACAAGGAATATCTTGCCATCCGGCACATGGCACGCGGGCACACCTGTGAAACCTGCCACAAGGAAAACCCGCCGAAGACGAAAACGAGCCACGTGGCCTGCATGGGGTGTCACGGCGATGCGAAGAAAATGGCGGAACGGTCAAAAGACAAGAGCCCCAACCCCCATGCCTACGCACCAGACATGGTGTGCACCAAATGCCACTACGGCCACAAATGATTCACTGCCTCGCCGCGGTCATGCTGCACAGACAAGCTCCCCGCATTTGCCGAGGGACTCGGCGTCGCCCACGAAGACATGCCGCATGTCCTTCCGGATGTTCCTGATGAGCCCGGAGCGGACCCGCTTGGGTCCCACTTCGACGATGGTCAAAAAACGGGAATCACGTCTCCTTCAGGGCCTTGACGCTCATTCGATCTGTTTCTCCGTCCAGAACTCGTACTGCTCGCCCCGGTCGTTGACGAGGATCGATGTCACGTCGCCGAATTTGAGTGAAACGCGCTTGCCCTCGAATTCGTAACCCCAGGGGCACCAGCCCTTCTTGGCGTCGAGGAGCCACTTTTCGCCGCTTGCGCGCTCGACGATCAGCTCCCCCGTGTGCAGGTCTTCGACCAGGAGGGCTTCCTCCAGGGCCTGTTCATTTTCCATCGGTGGATTCCCCGTATTTATTTCCGTTGACGGGACGGCTCCCTTCCGTTAAACGAAAAAAAGGAGGTGGTCAAGATGAAACCCGATGACAAGAAGATCTGCGACAGGTGCATTTTCCACAGCCCCCGGACCGAATCGGAGCTGGAGAAGTGCTGGCGCTTCGCCCGCTTTGTCGAGCACGTTGTCAATGACTGGACGCGGGACTGCGAGTACTTTACACCCGCAGCATAATGAAGAAGTGACACTTCATCACTTCTGCACTTCACATGCCCGTCCCCTCAGGTTGAAGAAGAGCTTGAGCCCTTTTTTGACGGGCTCCGAGAAGATCTTCGTGGACAAAAACGTCCCGGCCACCTTCTTGTTGATTTCCCCCAGCGTGGGGTAGGGGTGCACGGCCGAAGCCAGTGTGGAGAGACCGGTTTTACCGTTGAACACGGCGACCCACTCCGCGATAAGATCCCCCGCCCTCGGGCCCAGGATCTGCACGCCGATGGGCTTCTCTTTTTCGTCAAGGATCATCTTGATCTTCCCCGTCGCCTCCCCTTCGGCAAGACTGCGGTCGTTGTCGCGGAAGTCCTCGGCCCAGACGCTGCACTTGATCCCTGCGTCCTGCGCCGCCTTTTCATTCATGCCGATGCTTGCCAGCTCCGGGTCCGTGTAGGTGCACCAGGGCATGTACGTGTAGTCCACTTTGCGGGGGAGATGGAACACGGCGTTCGTCACGACGACGCCGCCTTCGTATCCCGCCGCGTGAGTGAACGGGTAGCCGCCCGTCACATCCCCTGCGCCGTAGATGTGCTTCTGCGTGGTCCTGAGCCGTTCATCGAGCTTGAGGCCCCGGCCGTCGAACTCGACCCCGATGCCTTCCAGGCCCATACCCTTCAGGTTGGCTTCCCTTCCCGCGGCTACCAGGATCGCCTCCGCGCTCAGGGCCTCTGTCGTGTCGCCGATCCTGATCATGACCTCCTGTTCCGCCCCGATCTTCACCACTCTTAGAATCGATGCCTTGAGCCGGAAACGGACCCCTTCGGCCTGGAGCACACCCATGACCATCTCGGCCATGTCCTTGTCCTCCTTGGGCAGGATGGCGGCCCCCATCTCGACGATCGTCACGGTTGTCCCGAGCCGGTTGAAAGCCTGGCCCATCTCGATGCCGATAGGCCCGCCGCCGATGATGATCATCGATTTCGGCAGGCGGTCGAGGGTGAAGATATCCCGGTTGGTCATGCAGCCGGTCTTTTCGAGGCCCGCGATGGGCGGGATGACCGGGGAGGAGCCCGATGCGATGACCCAGGTCTTTGCAGTATACGGGATTCCATCGAGGCTCACGCTGTGCTCGTCGACGAAAACGGGGCTTCCGAATTCCACGCGGGCGCCGAGGCCGCAGAAGCGCTCCGCCGAGTCGTGCTTCTGGATCGTGCCGATGACGGAGCGGATCCGCCCGACGATTTTTGCGAAGTCGATGGGCTTCACATCCATCTCGGGCAGACCGTAGGCTTTCGCGTTCTTCATCTGGTGATAGACCTGGGCCGTCTTGATCAGGGTCTTGCTGGGCACGCACCCGAAGTGGAGGCAGTCCCCGCCGAGCACCTTTTCCTTTTCGACGAGAAGGGTCTTTGCGCCGAGTTGTGATGCGCCGGCCGCGATCGTGAGCCCCGCCGACCCCCCGCCGATGATGCCGATATCGAAATCGTACGTTGCCATACAAAGGTCCTTTCTTTCTCGATCCTCGTTTCTCGCGCCTTTCAGCGGTAGATCTCTATAAACCCCACGTAGGAGACGGAGGCCTCTTTGGTGTTGTCCGAATCGTTCATGATCCCGAGGGTGGCCATGGCAGGCGGCTCCGTCCCGAAGGCCCTTCGGTAGTCGTCGAGGATGTCGCGCTCCTCCACAATCCAGCGGCCGAGGTTTTTCTTTCCCTTCTGCAGGACAATCATCTTGGCATTCGATGTGTAGCTGCTCGTGATGATGTCACTCTCGTCCTCGCGGCTCGTCCAGATGTAATTCAGGGCGCTGTGGGGCGGGTATTCGCCGTAGAGCGCCTTGGCCAGCCCATATTTTGCCTTGTCGTACGTGCCTGCCTTTTCCGGGTCGTACTCAAAAAGGACGTAGATCCTCAGGGGATAATCGTCGCCTTCCTTCGTCCGGGCATTGCCCTTGTCGTAGACGTTTTCGACCTTCCATTTCCAGCGTAGCCGGGGGTAGTCGTAAACGCTGAAAGGGCTCCGGTAGACGATGGCCGAGGCCGAGGCTCGGCTTTCCGCCCGCAGCACGGACTCGCGCCCCTGGTACTCGACGCTGTACTGCGTGTGCTCCTTGATCTTCGGGAACGTGACGGGCCGCCATTTGGCGAGGTCATTGAATTCCTCCCGCAGCAATACGCCGCTCTGCGCCGCCGCCAGGGCCGGCAGAAGGAGGATGACAAGAAACAGGAACATCGTCTTTGCCGTGCGGGTCATGTTTTCCCTCTTCCTTCCTCTTTCAGCAGGGCTGCAGCCTCTTGGTCCAGCATCCACAAAAGGGTACCGTCAGCAGGCCTGACGATTTGCGCGGGGAGTGTATCGGGCCGGAAGGGCCCCTCCAGGATCTCCTTCAGGACGGCTGCCTTCCCGGCCCCTGCAACGATGAAGGCTACCATGCGGGCGGCGTTGATGACAGGCGGGGTCAGGGTAATTCTCCAGCCCTTTTGCGGATCCACGTAGTGGCCAAGGACCCACCGTGCCGATTCCCGGAGCGCCCGTGTTCCGGGGAAGAGCGAGGCCGTGTGGCCGTCCTCGCCGAGACCAAGAAGGACAAGGTCGAAAACGGGAAAGCCGCCCCCGTGCGGTGCAAAGAATTCCTGCAGTTGCTCTTCGTGCCGGGCCGCTGCCTTCAAAGGGTCCATCTCGCCCGGCATCCGGTGGACATTTGCCGGCGGGATGGGCACATGATTGATGAGTCGCTCGCGTACGAGCCGGTAGTTGCTGTCCTCGTGATCGGGGGGCACGCAGCGCTCATCCCCCCAGAAAAGATGGACGCGAGCCCAGGGAATCTGCGATGCAAAAAGATCCTTCGCCAGAAGGTCATAGAGCGCCACGGGGGTTTTCCCGCCGCTGAGCGCCGCGGTGAATCGCCCTTGCGCCGATACGGCCTCGGCAGCCGTTGCCGCGAAGAGATTTGCCGCCGCCCGGGTCATGTCCGCAGGGGAGGGGAAGACCTCAATGAGAGCCATGCCGCATCACCCCCGGCTGCAGCTGTACTGCCAGGAATAGCCTTTCCGCTCCAGGAGGGCGCAGGCTTCGTCGGGTCCCCAGCTTCCGGCCCGATAGGGCGCAGGAGGTGCTGCCGCCGGGCTCTCCAGGGCTTCGATCAGCGGGTCCAGGATCATCCAGGCCCACTCGATCTCGTCGCGCCGGGCGAAGAGGGAGGCATCGCCATGGATGGCGTCTATGAGGAGCCGCTCGTAGGCGTCGGGGATGACGAAATCCCCGAATCGATCGGCATAGTGGAAAACCATACCCGCGGGGGCTGACTTCATCGAAGTCCCCGGGACTTTCGTCTCGAAGCCCAGGTGCATGCCCTCGTCGGGCGCGATGCAGATGGAGATGTGATTCGGCGTGAGATCGCAGTTTTCCGGAAACAACAGGTGGGGCACCGCCTTGAACTGAAGAAAGATTTCCGAGGCCCTCCGGGCGAGCTTTTTCCCCGTGCGCAGATAGATGGGCACGCCCTGCCACCGCCAGTTGTCCACGTAAAGCTTCAGCGCCGCGAAGGTAGGGGTTCGTGAGTGGCGGGCAACGGCTTTTTCCTTCCTGTAGCCGCGGTATTGCCCCTGAATGCAGTCCTCGCTCCTCGGGCAGCGCACGGCCTGAAGCACCTTGACCTTTTCGTCGCGAAGCGAGCGTGCGCTGTAAGCTGATGGCGGCTCCATCGTCATCAGCGTGAGAAGCTGCAGGAGATGGTTCTGGAGCATATCCCGGAGCACGCCGGCGCGGTCGTAGTACTCTCCCCGGGCACCGACCCCCGAATCCTCGGCCACCATGATCTGCATGTGTTCCACGAAGTTGCGGTTCCACAGGGGCTCGAAGATGGCGTTTGCGAACCGCAGGGTCAAAATGTTCTGGACCGTTTCCTTGCCGAGGTAGTGATCGATCCGGAAGATCTGGCTCTCGGTGAAAACGGAGAGGAGCTCGTCGTTGAGCCGCCGGGCGCTTTCGAGGTTGGTGCCGAAGGGCTTCTCGACAATGACCCGCCGCCACCCGGCGCCCTTGTTGAGGCCGGCCCGGCCGAGCTGGCCGGCGATGACCGGGAAGAGTTGCGGCGTCGTGGCGAGGTAGAAAAGAACGTTGCCCCGGGTGCGGGCAGCCCTCCCGGGATGGTCCAGGAGCCTGGCAAGTACCGCATAGGTATCGCTGTCTTCGAATTGGCCGCGGATGTAGGTTACCCGCTTTGCAAAGCGCGGCCAGCGGGCGCAGATCTCCTCGCCCCCGGGCTTGAGCCGCGAGTACTCCATGACTCCCTTGTAGAGCAGATCCCGAAAGGCGCCGTCGCTCAAATCCGTCCAGGCGAGCCCGATCACGTCCGTCTGCGGATGGAGGAACCCCTCGCAGGAGAGGCTGTGCAGGGCCGGCATGAGCTTGCGGGAGGTCAGATCGCCCGAGGCGCCGAAGATCACGATGGTGCAGGGTTCGGCCTGTTCTTTTTTCTCTGCCATTCTTTCCTCAAGTAAGTTTGTTATTGTTCAACAGCAGAGAGACTGCGTGTCGGCAGAAAAAGTGCATGAGTGTCTAAGTGTCTAAGTGCCTGAGTGTTAGGATAAATAATTGCTTGTACTATCTTCTCTTCACTCAGGCACTTCCACACTCAGTCACTTCTTTCACTTCGTCTTCACCGGGTGTCCTCCGAACTTGTTGCGCATGGCCGCCAGAAGCTTTGCCGCGTAACTCTCGTCCTGGCGGCTCACGAAACGCATCATGAGTGCCAGCGTGATCACGGGGGCCGGAACATCCTCGTTGATGGCCTCGAAGGCCGTCCAGCGGCCCTCGCCGGAGTCGGCCACCCAACCCTTGATCCCGCTCAGTTCCTGATCTTCGGCAAGGCTCTCGGCGATGAGGTCGAGGAGCTTGGAGCGAACGACGCTCCCGGAGCGCCAGATCCCGGCGACCTGGTGCAGGTCGAGGTCGAAGTCTTTCCGGGCCTTGAGGATCTCGAAGCCCTCGGCGTAGGCCTGCATGAGGCCGTACTCGATGCCGTTGTGAACCATCTTGACGAAATGGCCGGAGCCTGCCGGCCCCACGTGCCCCCAGCCCCGTTTCGGCGAGGGTGCAAGCGTCTCGAAAACGGGTCGAAGGCGATCCACGACAGTCTTTTCTCCGCCAACCATCAGGCTGTAGCCTTCTTTCAGGCCGTGGATGCCGCCGCTGGTGCCGGCATCGACAAAATGGATCCCCCGCCTGCCGAGCGCTTTTGCCCGCGCTATGGATTCCTGGAAGTTCGAGTTGCCCCCGTCGATGATCGTGTCGCCGCGCGAGAGGACCTTCGAAAGCTCCCGGATAACAGCGTCCGTTGCCTTGCCTGCGGGAACCATGACCCACAGGTGCCGCGGCTTCGGGAGGGCCTTTACCAGTCCAGCCAGTGTGGATGCTGCGGTGATCTGCCGGTCTTCCCGGGCGAGAACAGGGGCCTTCTCCGGGGAGCGGTCATAGACGAAGACCTGGTGCCCGCCACGGGCGAGCCTCCGGGCGATATTCGCCCCCATCCGTCCCAGTCCAATGACAGCTATTTCCATTTCCAAACCCGTTGCCTTCGAGACAGCCTTCAGTTCCTCGTGCATGAAGTTAAGAAGCCAGGAAGTTAGGAGGATCGGATTAAAAAAGCAAACAGACAGATTGGTCCGTTATCCGCTCTTCCGATCTTCTGCTCTTCCGCGCTTCCTTCCGTTTTAGAATTCCTTTCCGAAATCGCTCGGCGAGACCCCGCCTTCGCCCCGCTTCAGGTGCCTGATACCGCTGACACCGGCGATAACCACGTCCGAGGCGAGGCCCAAAAAGAGTCCGTGTTCCACGATCCCGGCGCGGTTCTTGATCTTCTCGGCCAGGACGTGGGGCCTCTCGATGGGGCCGAAATTGCACTCGAAGAGCCAGTTCCCGCAGTCTGTGTTGAAGGGGCTGCGGTCGGCGTTGCGCTTCATGGTCACCTTCGCGCCCAGCGATTCGAGGAACATCACCTGCGATTTCCACCCGAAGGGGACCACCTCCACGGGCACGCAGCGCTTCTTGCCGAGGACGGGCGTCAGCTTGGCCTCATCGACGACGATGATTTCCCGCCGGCTGGCCTGCGCGATGATCTTCTCGCGCAGCAGCGCCCCTCCGCCCCCCTTGATCAGGTTGAGCTGCGGGTCCACCTCGTCGGCCCCGTCGATGGTCAGGTCGATCATGGGGTTCTCGTCGAGTGTCCTGAGGGGCAGTCCGTAACGCATGGCCTCCTCCTCGACCTGGTAGGAGCTGGGCACGCCGATGACATCCTTGAGTTGACCGGACTTCAGTTTCTCCGCTAAAAGTCCCACGACATGGATCGCCGTGCTGCCGTGGCCGAGCCCGACGATCATTCCCGATTGAACGAGATCGACGGCATAGGCCGCCGCCTGTTTTTTCAGCTCTGCAGCATCGACACCCATCTTTCATTCCCTCCTTCTCGCGTCGTGAAGCGGTTGCCATTTCAAATCCCCCTCTTTCCCCCTTTTGCAAAGGGAGATGACCGGGGGCGCATCCCGTCAGGGTGCGCAACCATGTCCGGTTCATTCCTTACCGGGCCGCCCCGCGAAGCGGATCAGGGCGGCAAAGGGGGATTTTCTTTTCATTCTATAGAATTCCTTCCGTCAGAAGCGCCAGCCTTCCGACGATATCGGGGCCCAGGTGGAGCCGGATGAGCCGGCGTCCTCTCCCGAGAAGGGCCTGCCGGTCGCCCATGGCCTGGGCCGCCTCGAGGGTCCCGAAGGTGATCGAAGACGCTGTCGACCCCGGCGCGTCGGGAATCGGGACATCATCGGCGCAGTCGGCCGTGATCTGGATGAAGAACCCCCGGCCGCTGTCCCCCTTGTGAAGCTGTCCTGTCGAGTGGAGGAAGCGCGGCCCGTACCCCACGGTCACGGGGACCCGGTAGCGGTCGCGCAGCCTCGTGCGGAATACCTGCAGCAGGATGTCCGTCTCGTCCGTAGCGTTTACGTAAGCCATGACGGCGATGTAGCCCCCGGGCGACGTATCCCCCAGGAAATTCTCCAATGCGCTCATCGTGTCCCTTCCTTTGACGCTGCCGTAAACATCGACGCCGCCGAAGCTCAGGGCCGGCGTCTCCTCGGGAAGCCTGCCGCTTGTCCTGTAAGCTTCAACGGCCTCGCGGGCGCCCGCCTTGGCGGCCTCCACGTCGGGCTGGTCGAAGGGGTTGATGCCCAGGAATCGGCCCGCCACGGCGGTGGCCATCATCCAGAGGAAGAACTGCCCGCCCATGTCGTAGGGGTCATGAAGGCGGAAAATCTCCACGGGGTGGCCCGCATCCTCAAGGGAGCGGATGAACGCTGTGCGAAGCGGCTCCCCTGCCGCCTCCAGCCCCACGAAGAGCCGGTCCGGCCCGTAGACGTCGGGCTTGCCCGGGGCCTCACGGAGAACGGGCAGGATCCCTTTGCCTTCCTTCCCGGTGCTCTCGGCGATGAGCTGCTCCACCCAGTCGCCGAAGTGCTGGATCGAGGGCGAAGTGATCAGGGTGAGCTTGTCTCGCCCGAGCTGTGCAAGCCTCCCCAGGTATGCGCCCAGCCTTGCGCCGTGGTTGTCGCCGGTCACGAGGCAGTTGGCGGCGTCACAGTTGGCGGCCATCGTCATAGCCCGCTCGAGAAGCTTCCTTACATCGAAGCCGGTGAGCGCCGCCGGCACGAGGCCGAAGAAGGACAGGGCCGAGAAGCGGCCGCCGATGTCCGGGTCGTTCAGAAAGACCTGGCGGAAACCGAACTCCCGTGCCCACTCCGCGAGTTTCGATCCGGAATCGGTGATGGCTGCGAAGTGTCCGCCGGCCCTCTCCCTCCCAAGCCGCTCGCAGGCCCACCCGTAAAAGAACTTGAAGAAGGAGTGGATCTCGATGGTCGTCCCCGATTTCGACGAGACAATGAAGAGGGTCCTTGCCGGGTCGAGCTCTCCCGCGCGGCGAATCACGGCGCCCGGGTCGGTGCTGTCCAGGACGGCAAGCGATGGCCAGCCGGGTTCGCTGCCGAAGGTCTTCGCGAAGACCTCAGGGGCGAGGCTCGAGCCGCCCATCCCCAGGAGCAGCACCTGGCTGAAACCGTCAGACCGGACGCCCCTCGCGAAGGCCTCGATCTCGTCGATGCGCTCCATCATGTCGGAAGCGCTCGTGAGCCAGCCGAGGCGGTTGGCGATCTCTCTCGGGTCGGGTTTCCAGACGGTGTGGTCCTTCGCCCATATGCGATCCATGATGCGGTCCTTGCGGAGCCCGGCCAGGGCTTCGTCAAGCTGCTCGCGGAAGGTGCCGGCCTCGGTCGACTCGGGCTTCCATCCCGCCCGGATCTCGTCGCGTTTGGAGCGGATGCTCGCCATCAGCGTATCGAAGGAAGTCTCGAAGGCAAGGACCCCCTCGCGCTGCAACTCATTGGTGATTTCGTCCATGCCGATGCCGAGCCTCTCGAGTTGGGCAAAAACCTGCTTTGCCTCCCGGATCCACCTGCGCAGCGTCGAGGCGGCCTTGCCGTGGTCGAGAAAAGCCTCGAGGGTGGCCGGGGGGACGGTGTTCACCGTGTCGGGGCCGATGAGTTCATCAACGTAGAGCGTGTCGGGGTAGCGCGGGTTCTTGGTGCCCGTGCTCCCCCAGAGGAGACGCTGCACGCGGGCCCCTTTGCCTGCGAGCTTTTCCCAGCGCTTCCAGGAGCAAATCGCCCGGAAGCGGTCGTAGGCCAGCCGCGCGCTGGCGATGGCCGCCTTTCCCTGGAGGTCATGGTTCCCGAGGGCCTGGAGCCTCTTGTCCACCGCCGTGTCGATGCGGCTCACGAAGAAGGAGGCCACGGAGGCGACCTTCCGAAGATTGCCCCCTTTTGCGGCCAGCTTCTCGAGGCCTGCGATGTAGGCCCGGACGACGGCCTCGTAGTGGGCAAGCGAGAAGATGAGCGTCACGTTGACGTTCACGCCCGAGGCGATGAGGGCCTCGATGGCCGGAACCCCCTGTGCCGTGGCGGGTACCTTGATCATCACGTTGGGCCGGTCGAGGGCCTTGAAGAGCATCCTCGCCTCGGCGATGGTTCCCTCCGTGTCGCAGGCGAGCTTCGGGCTCACCTCGAGGCTGACGTATCCGTCGGCACCCCCCGTGGCGTCCCATACCGGCCGGAAGAGATCGGCGGCTCGCCGGATGTCGTCGAGGGCGAGCGCCAGGTAGATCTCGTCGTTTGTCTTCCCCTCGGCCACGAGTTCCCGGAGGGCCTCGTCGTAATCCGCGCTTCCCGCGATGGCCTTTTCGAAAATCGTTGGGTTTGAGGTGATGCCGGAGACGCCCCGGGCGATGAGGGCTTCCAACTCGCCGGAGGTGATCAGCGAGCGACGTATGAAATCGAGCCAGACGGACTGGCCGAGCTTGTTTAATTCCTTGATTCTGCTCATGGGCCCTCCTTGAGCAAGACAGGCGAAACGGGCGTTAGAGGGCGGAAGGTTCGGCGGGTTGGACGAGATGCGAACCGTCTTTCCCCGAGGGTTCACGGAAAAGAAAAAGCAGCGCACAAGTACGCTGCTTCATTTATACACAATCTCCCGGGATTAGACAAGCTCACCGACGGCTATCGCCTAAAATAGCGGGACCTGTTCTTGCCCGATACCCGATTCCCAATACCCTGTTCTCTATTCCCTGCCCAACAGCTTCAGCGCCCTTGCGACGACGTTCTCCACGGTGAAGCCGAATTTCTCCATGAGCACATCGCCCGGCGCCGAGGCCCCGAAGTGATCCAGACCCATCACGTCGCCCTCGTCGCCCACCCAGCGCCACCAGCCCAGTGTCGCCCCGGCCTCGATGGCCAGGCGTTTTTTCGTATCCGGAGGGATCACGGCGTCGCGGTAGCCTTGTCCCTGCTCCCTGAAGAGCTCCCAGGAGGGCATGGAGACGACGCGGGAGCGCACCTTCTTGACCGCAAGCTCGTCGGCCGCCCGCAGGGCGAGTGACACCTCGGAGCCCGTGGCGATAAGGACGATGTCCGGGTTGTCGCCCCCGGTGATAAGCACATAGGCCCCGCGGCTCACCCCTTCCGCTACGGGGTACTTCGAGGCATCGAGAACGGGCAGGTTCTGCCGCGAGAAGACAAAGACCGTGGGGTTGCGGCGCTGCAGGGCCACCTTCCAGGCGGCAAGGGTCTCGTTGGCATCGGCCGGCCGCAGGACCGTCAGGTTCGGCACGGCCCGCAGGGCCATGAGCTGCTCGATGGGCTGGTGGGTGGGGCCGTCCTCGCCCACGCCGATGCTGTCATGCGTGAAGATGAACAGCACATGAAGCTGCGAGATGGCAGCCAGCCGGATGGGCGGCCGCATGTAATCAGAAAAAACGAAAAAGGTCCCCGTGAAGGGCAGGATCCCGCCATAGGCTGCCAGCCCGTTGGAGATGGAGCCCATGGCGTGCTCGCGCACCCCGAAGTGGATGTTGCGCCCGCCGTAGCCCCACTCGCCTCCCACGGCACCCTGGGTGCCGGCCGGCTTCTCGCCAGGCTTCTGGAAGTCGCCCATGCCTTTGAGCCAGGCAAAGACGGAATTGTTGAGGTCCGCTGTCCCGCCGATCAACTCGGGGATGTTTTTCCCGAGGACCTGCATAATCTCTTCGGAGGCCTTGCGGGTGGCGACGGATTTGCCCGCGGGGTACTCGGCAAGCCCTTTGTCCCAGCCTTTCGGTAGCAGATCGGCCTGGCGCCGCTTGAATTCATCGGCCATTTCCGGGAAGGACTTCTCGTACTGGATGAGCATGCCGGACCACCGGCCTTCGAGTTGCTTTCCCCTGGACGGGGCCTCGCGGAAAACCTTCTGTGCCTCTTCGGGTACACTGAACGTCGGCTCCAGCGGCCAGCCGAGATTCTTCTTGGTCTCCTCGGTCTCCTTGGGGCCCAGGGGCGAGCCGTGGGATTCGTAGGACCCCTGCTTGTGGGGTGAGCCGTAGCCGATGATCGTCCGCACGCAGATGAGGGAGGGCCTGCCGGTCTCCTTCTTTGCGGCCTCGATCGCCGCATCGATGGCGGCGATGTCGTTGCCGTCCTCAATCGTCTGGACATGCCAGCCGTAGGCCTCGTAATGCTTCGCGTGGTCCTCGGTGAAGGAGAGATCGGTGCTGCCCGCCAGGGTAATCCGGTTGTCGTCGTGCAGGACGATCAGCTTGCCCAGGCCCAAATGGCCGGCCAGGGCGCAGGCCTCGTTCGCAACCCCTTCCATCAGGTCACCGTCGCTTGCAATCACGTAGGTGTAGTGATCGACAAGGGGGAACCCCTCCCGGTTGAAGCGGGCCGCCATGTGGGCCTCGCCGATGGCAAGCCCCACGGCATTCGAGATCCCCTGGCCCAGGGGGCCTGTGGTGACTTCGACCCCGTCGTGCCCCCGCTCGGGGTGCCCGGGCGTGAGGCTGCCCCACTGGCGGAAATTCTTGATCTCGGCAAGCGGCAGTTCATAGCCCATCAGGTGGAGCATCGCATAGAGAAGCATGGAACCGTGCCCGCCCGACAGGACGAAGCGGTCGCGGTTGGGCCAGCGGGGGGTTGCCGGGTTGAAGCGCAGGTGGCGCGTCCACAGGACGTAGGCCATAGGGGCGGCACCCAGCGGCAGGCCCGGGTGGCCCGATTTTGCCTTCTCGATGGCGTCGACGGCGAGCATGCGGATGGTGTTGATGCAAAGAGTGTCGGTTTGACTCATCTTGATGATCTGCTCCTCGTTCTTCTTTCGGGTCTCAGCCCCTGTGCGGCCGCTCCCAGGAGGGCCGTTTTAGGATTCGTGACGACATGCAAGGGGATCCGCGCGACGAGATCCCGCATCCGTCCCTTGCGGAGGAAGGCCTCCATGAAATGCGCTTTTTCCAGAAATGGGAGAATCCGCGGCGGTATCCCTCCCCCGAGGTAGATTCCTCCCGTGGCCAGGATCTTGAGGGCCAGGTTGCCCGCCTCGGCCCCCAGGATGGAGGCGAAAAGGTCAAGCGTCCTGACACAGATATCACAGGGATTTTCCCGGTCAAGCGCTTTTTCGACGATGACCGGGACGGGGTCGGCCTCGCGGCTCAGCCTTTGAGCGAGCCAGGCCGGTTCAGCGGCAACGCCACTTTTTTTCAGGAAATTGTAGAGGTTCACGATCCCGATTCCCGAGCAGACCCGCTCATAGCTCGCATGGCCGTGAAGGCCGCGCAGGGTTGCCAGCAGATCACTCTCGAGCTCCGTTGCCGGCGCAAAGTCGGCGTGCCCCCCCTCGGAGGGAAAGGCCCGGTATTGCTTGCCGTCCCAGGCGAGCCAGGCCTCGCCCAGGCCCGTACCCGGAGCGATCACGGCCTTGGCGCCGTGGCGCACGGGGTTCCCTTCCCGAAGGGTGATGATATCCTCCTTGCGAAGAAAAGGGACAAAAGAGGCGATGGCCTCCACATCGTTGATAACCCTCACGGACTTCATCTTCAGGTCCTTGCGCAGGCGGGCCTCGTCGATCGCCCAGCGGAGGTTCGTGACCCGGGCCTTCCCGTCGAGCACCGGCCCGGCAACGCCGAAGACGGCCTTCGTCGCGCGGCGGCCCGACTCGCGCAGAAAGCGGGTGACGGCGCCTTCCAGGCTGTCGTGATCGGAGCTGGGGTAGACGGCCTCTGCCAGGGGCCTGCGGAGTCCCCGTTCTTTCGTGAAGAGGCCGAAGTGGAGCTTGGTGCCCCCGATGTCGCCTGCTAGAAGCATGATCTCATGCCCTCATGATCTTTTGTCCTGTCTTTCATGACACTTGACACATCTTCACCTAACACTGTTTCTTTTGCTTCTTCACTAGCCACTGACCACTGTCCACTGATCACTGACCACGCTCTTTTTCCTTCAACTTCCCGCCCGCTATGCGCACGGCCAGGATGACGCCCGTCAGGGCGACAACGAACACCCCTACGATGAGCCAGGGGACCTCTCCCGTTGTGACCGCGGTGATCAGTGCGTCCGTACCCACGAGGTAGACGATGGTCCCCGGGAGCATGCAGAGCCAGGACCAGAAGGCGAAGGTCCAGAAAGGGACCCGGGTGAGTCCGTAGCCGTAGTTCAGCAGGTTGAAGGGAAACAGGGGCACAAGGCGCGTGATGGCAACGATGATGGCCCCGTGCTGCTCCGTCAGGCGATCGAGGCGCTGGAACTTTTCATTTCCCGAAAGCCAGCGGCTGATTGCATCCCTGGCGAGATAGCGAGAAATGAGGAATGCTGCGCTTGCGCCCAGGGTGGAGCCGATGCTCACAAGGACCACCCCTTTAGGGGCGCCGAAGATTGCGGCCGCGGCAATCGAGATGGGAAGCCCCGGCACGGCCGCCGCGACGGCGACGATATAAAGGGCCACGTAGACCACCATCCCCAGGTTGCCCATGCCCGCAATCCAGTCGCGAAGCTCCTGGAGCCTTTCACCCAGTCCGAAGAACCGGGCAAGGACGATCAGCGAAAGGACAACCGCCGCGAAAAGGACAAGCTTCCAGATATCCTTCCCTTTAGCCCCGGCAGTGACCGGCTTATTTACCATGAAACCCCTTTCAGTGTTTTTTGTAGAAGTGCGCCAGTCGCTCCGGCGACATCCCCAGCAGGTAGAGGGTGATGATCGTCCAGTTTCTCAGGGTGCAGTAGAGGCTGCCTTCCTTTTCGTGGCGGCGCGCCGATGTTACCACGGCCTCGGGAAGAATGGAAATGCGGTCTCCGCGATCCTTGATGCGGCGCATGATCTCCACGTCCTCCATCAAGGGGATGTCCGCAAACCCGCAAAGCTTCTCGAAATAGTCCCTCCGGAAGAACTGGGCCTGGTCGCCGTAGGGGATTCGCGTCAGGCGCGATCTCATGCAGGCCACCCGCGCGATGAACCGCATCGACGGCCGCTCCGAGCTGTAGCGCAGGTCGAAGGCCCCGGCCACGCAATCCCCGTCCGAGAGGGTTTCTTCGATGCGCCGGAAGGCCCCCTGCGGAAGGAGGGTGTCGGCATGGAGGAAGAGAAGATAAGCCCCCCCTGCAGCAGCCGCCCCCGCGTTCATCTGCCGGGCCCTGCCCGCAGGTGCTGTCAGAAGGGTCACGCCCTGGCGGGATACCGCCTTGATCGATTCCCCATCGGGGCTTCCGTCGACGACGATCAGCTCGACGGGCTTGCAGTCGGCGATCTGAAAGAGGTGATCGATGAGCGAATCGAGCTGATGGGCTTCCCCCAGGACGGGGATGATGACGGAGATAGCCGGTGCCATCGCCTGGCTCATCCGGGCCCCATGAATCGCTTGCGGATGTCCTCCATCCGATTGCGGTTAACATTGAAATCGTAAGACCCCATGCGCGCTGCGGACCGGAAGTGGATGAGCTTTGCGCCGTCGTCGAAGAGGAACTCCACGTCATCGACGAAACTGAAGACGGCCGATCGGAATTCGGCGTGGATGTAGTCCGGGTCAACCTGCACGAGGGTCGAGCGCTCCATGTGCCGGATGACTCCCAAGAGCTTATCCCGGGCCTCCTCCTGTGTGGCGTCGTAGTGGAGGGGCTCGATCCGGTGCCGCTCCGCCGGGTCCTGGGTACAGACGCAGCTGCGCTTGTCCGGGCAGGGCCGGAGCTTGCCGTCCTTCGGGCCGGTCGTTTGTGCAACCGTCTTCTGGCAGCCTGTCAGTGTCATCAGGGCGATCATGAGGAAGGGAAGAATCCGGAGTTTCATCGAGCACCCCCTGCAAGGACATCACGTGGGCATAACGATACCACCAAAGTCGTTGCTTTTCAACGCAGGGGACTTCTTTCTTCCCGCTCATCCATTGCCCGATGGGGGACTAAGGCATTTGGCAACGGGGCATTCATCCGTCCCCTGATTGAGGGAAAGCGGGACAAGGTGCACCATGTAACCCGATCCAACGAGATACAGTGCCTTCTGAGGCAAGCAATTCCGGGACGCGACCTTCCCTGAAACATCGATACGGACAGACATGGAGGGCCCAATGATAAGCGACCAGAAAAAAGCGGAATTGAAGAGCTTCGGTAAACCCGATGAAGTGAGGACGTTTCCCAAGGGGAAAGTCGAGTTGATCAAGATAGGGGGGGCCATGATCGGCAGGGCGACATTCGAGCCGGGATGGAAGTGGTCCACCTCGGTGAAGCCCCTGGCGAAAACCAAGAGCTGCGAAGCCCCGCACTTCCAGTATCAATTGTCCGGGACCCTGCACATCGTCATGGACGACGGGACGGAGTTCGATAGCAGGGCCGGCGACGTGACACTTCTGCCGATGGGCCACGATGCCTGGGTGGTCGGCAACGAGCCGGCCGTTTTCGTCGACTTCCAGGGCATGCTCGACTACGCCAAGGTGAAATGACGTTCCTGTGAACGATCTGCCCCGGCTGACCGCTCCGTAATATACAGCCTTGTCTACCTTCCCTC
Source organism: uncultured delta proteobacterium (assembly GCA_963802225.1). Lineage (GTDB taxonomy): Bacteria > Desulfobacterota > Syntrophia > Syntrophales > UBA2192 > UBA2192. The sequence goes on from CAWDHZ010000031.1 coordinate 311,313, forward strand.
CTTTGACGCAGGGAGAAGTGCTTCGGCCTTCTCCCTTGCCTTTTCCGAGGCCTGCGGGGCTGCGGCTTCCTTTATCTCCGGCGCGGCCGCGGCCTGCTGGCCGTCCGGCACACTTTCCTTCTTTTCGGCGACATCCACCGCCCCGGAGGTCATTCCGGGCGGCCTGGGGGCCCCTGTGTCCGGCGGCCCGTCGGGGGGCGCCTTCATGATATCCTCGTACTCCTCGATGACAACGCCCCGCCTCACCATGATCCCATAGACAATCTCGGCACGCTTCTCCACGTACTTCGATGTTCCCGTGGGGTTGAGCTTGAGCGGGTTGGGAAGGACGACGGCAAGCCGGGCAGCCTCCATCGGGGTCAGCTCCGCGGCGGACTTGCCGAAGTAGTGCCGCGAGGCGGCCTCGATGCCGAAGATCCCGTCACCCCACTCGGCCACGTTCAGGTAGATCTCCAGGATGCGTCGCTTGGAGAGGTTGTTCTCGAGTCGCCAGGTGAGGATCACTTCCTTGGCCTTGCGCATCGGGTTCTTCGACGGGGAGAGGAAGAGATTCTTGGCGAGCTGCTGGCTGATCGTGCTGCCGCCGTACTTGAGCTTGCCCAGCTTGATGTCCTTCTCGGCGGCCTTTTGCATGGCCTCGAAATCGAAACCCTCGTGAGCATAGAACTTGTCGTCCTCGGCGATGAGGACGGCCTTTGCGGCGTAAGGGGAGATCTTCGAGAGAGGGACCCAGACCTGATAGATCTTCTTGTTCTTGAGCCCCTTGAACTCCCACTGGATCTCCCGGTGGGTCATGAAGGCGGTCTTGGTGGGGTTTTTCTTTTTCAGCTCCGAGACGTCGTCATAGAAGAACGCCGAAGCGACGTAGACGATGAGCGCCCCGCCGAGAAGCATGACTCCTATCAACAGATAACGGGCTATCTTTTTCAGCAGATCCATAGGATGAGTCCCAAACAGGATATGGAAACGTGTTTTTATCGCCAATGGGCGGGGAAATCAATCATCATTTTACAATGGCCTCGACTTTGGCATCCATTCCGTGCATATTCATGCATCCAAAAAACAGACGCTTGGAGGTCTTAATGAGTGATGGGATTGTCGGGGCGAAATCCATTCTCAAAAACGTGTTTGGCTATGATGACTTCTGGCCCCTTCAGGAGGCCATCATCGCCCATCTTCTGGAAAAGAAAAATGCCCTTGTCGTTTTACCGACCGGAGGAGGCAAGTCTCTTTGCTATCAAATTCCGGCCCTGATCTATAACGGATTATCCATCGTCATCTCCCCCTTGATCTCGCTGATGAAAAATCAGGTAGACGAGTTGCAGGAATGCGGCGTTCCGGCCGTATATCTGAACAGTACCTTGAAACCGGATGAGTATCGTCGCCATGTCGAGAAACTCAAAGCGAACCACATAAAATTACTTTATCTTTCCCCGGAAGCCCTGTTGAGCCCCAGAACGCTTGACCTGCTTTCGACGATGAAAGTCGATTGCATCGCCATTGACGAAGCTCATTGTATTTCAGAGTGGGGTCATGATTTCCGCCCGGAATACCGTCAGCTGGGCGGGTTGCGTTCTATTTTCAGTGACGCCGTTTGTGTTGCCTTGACCGCCACCGCAACCAGGCGGGTTCGCGATGATATAAAAAAATCCCTGCAGATCGACGAGACCGATGAATTCATCGGCAGTTTCAATCGTCCGAATCTCTTCCTGGAAGTGGAACCCAAAGTCGCCCCTCTCGAGCAGATCACGGAATTTTTGAAATCCTATCGGAACGAATCGGGAATCATCTATTGCTTTTCGCGCAAGCAGACGGACCATCTCTATGAATTTCTCCATGAAAAGGGTTATTCCGTAAGGCCTTACCATGCAGGTCTGTCCGACGAGGTGCGCACGGAAAATCAGAACCTGTTCGTCAAGGATGACATCCAGATCATCGTAGCGACGATTGCCTTTGGCATGGGGATCAACAAACCCAATGTCCGCTTCGTCATCCATCATGACCTGCCCAAAAGCGTGGAAACCTACTACCAGGAGATAGGGCGAGCCGGGCGCGATGGTTTGCCTGCCCATTGCCTGATGCTGTTCGGTTATGGCGACATACGAAACGTCAGGTACTTTATCCAGCAAAAAACCGGGCATGAACAAGTGATAGCCAATATTCTTCTGAGCACCATTCTGGGTTACGCCGAGACGGAGCTTTGTCGGCGCGGCCCCCTGCTGGAATATTTCGGCGAAAAGTCCGATCAGGCTGCGTGCGGGATGTGCGACAATTGCAAAATCGAGAACAAGAACCTCTCCGATATCACGATCCCTGCGCAGATGTTTCTTTCCTGTGTCAAACGAACCGGGGAGTGCTTCGGCACCAGTCATGTCGTCGATATTCTGCGGGGTTCGAAATCGATCAAGGTTCTGCAGCATGAACATGATCGGTTATCCACCCATGGCATAGGAAAGGCACATTCAGCAAAGCAATGGCGCCACCTTGCCCGCCAGTTCATACGCAAAGGCTTGATGATTCAGGATCTGGAGCACGGAGCCCTGAAACTGACCCATAAGGCCTGGGACGTCTTGAGAGGAACGCAAACCGTCTCGGGGCTTTTGGAGAAGGAGGGCGCGGATCTCCATTCCAGGGCAGAAGTTCCCGGTCAATACGACCCCGGCCTTTTTGATCTTCTGCGGAAACAACGCAAAGAGATCGCAGACCGGATGAATATCCCGCCCTATACCGTATTCCATGACCGCACCCTGAAGGAAATGGCTACCCATCTGCCGCAAACCAAGGATAGTCTTTCCCAAATACACGGGATAGGAGCTGCAAAACTGGAGAAATACGGTGACGTTGTCCTGGACATCATCAGGCAATACTGCCGGACTCACAAGATCGCAGAGCGGCCGGATCTACCTTAATACAAGCGGGAACCAATAAACAAATCTCTTGAATTAGATGGATTATCCGTTTACAAATGCAGCGGATGATGTGAAGCAGGCATAACCCAAACAGAACCGCCCAACCCTCAAAAGGGGGAGCGCCATGAGTTGACAGGCCCCGCGTCTCGGAAGAGAGCGGGGTTTTCTCGCGTGAGGGGATGGATGGTGATGGGGAAATACAGGATGCGACCCCGGTAACTCCATGAATGTCGGACACAGCTTAAAGGAGGGTGGACTATGCCGCTGCTAACGAAACAGACGGGCAAACAGCTTGTCGAAACACTGACGGGACCCGGTGATGAGCTTCTTTATGAGGCTGCTCATCAGATCAATCCTGACAACACGTTGAAAACGACGACAGAACGCTGGTACGACAAACAGCTCAAAGCCACCAACCAGCAACTGATCAAGGGAGTGCCAATGAAGCTTGGCGCAGCGAGTGAAGCTATAGAGGCCGGCAAATTGGCCTGGGACATCATCAAGGAAGGGAAAGTAGTCGGGCAGTCATCTGACGCGATGACCTCGGTTCTCGCGAAAGTGGACAGGGATCCAATGAACTACGTTGGCGCAAAAGATGGTGAATCAGGTGTATATACGTGGGAAGTCAACGATGCGTTCCATGCGTTCGGGAAGATCAACTACGTGACGATCCGCCTGAAAGTGCAGGGCAAATATCATGCGACGCCTCGCTCAACATCCCCTGCACCGAAGGGTTACTATCTGCCCAGCGTGTACGTCAATATCCTGAGGTGTAAGGTCAACTTTCCGTGTTCTGCAAGCGGATCGGCCAATCTGGCAAATCCGTCCAACATAGGCAGTGAGGAAGAAGCGAACGCCGAAGTAAAGATTCACGCGAAGCTCACGGCAGGCTGGTTTGCTCAACATATAGGGATCACTGTCGGTTTCCAGGCAACCGGCACCGGCGGATTCAGACTCCTCGGGAGAGAATAGTCACGTGTCCGTCCAACATGGGCATTTACCCGACCGCCTCGGAAGAGAGCGGGTTTTTTGTATTTTGGGTTTCCAGGAGGGGATGGAAATGTTCAAATACAATATACGACTCCAAGAAACACCCCATTGGCCTTGACAGGCGCATATAAATTATGCATACTGATACATACATAATGTATGTACTGGAGTGGTGAATCTCATGAGAACGACGATCAACATCGAAGACGATCTGATCCGCAGGGCGGCCGAGCTGACCGGCATCAGGGAGAAAACGTCCCTGGTGAAGCTTGGCCTGGAGACCTTGATTGCACGGGAAAGCGGCAAGCGGTTGGCAAGGCTCGGGGGAACCGAAACGAAGCTCGATAGAATACCCAGACGCAGGGCCAAGGATAATTAGCATGGTGCTGGTGGACACATCGGTGTGGGTGGCGCATCTGCGGAAAGGGGCCGTCGGTTTGGATGCGTTATTGAATGAGGGCCATGTTCTTTGTCACCCCTTCGTCATTGGGGAACTCGCCTGCGGCAATCTCAAAAACAGGATCGAGATTCTCTCGCTGCTGCAGGCTCTCCCCGCGGCAGTGCATGCGGGGCATGAAGAAGTGATGCACTTCATCGAGGCGCACGGCCTGATGGGAAAAGGGCTGGGCTATGTCGATGCCCATCTTCTTGTCGCAGTTGTTCTGACGCAAGCGACTCTCTGGACTTTCGACAAGAAGCTTCAGGAATCATCGTCCAGGCTGGGGTTGTCGTACGGGTAATCTCTAATCCTCATCTAATATAAGAAATGGGGTTAGGTGTTGTATTTCAGCGTTTTGCGTAGCACTTAGAGGGTAGAGCGAGTGATGGGGGCGGGGCTGTAATTATTAAGGGTAATTGACCCTGTCCTGGCACCTATGGTAATGGTATCGCATGGAGTTGCGGTGACGTTTCCGGATCGCTGAGGATACAGGGGATTCATGCTCAAAAAATATTTCATACCGGTCATCCTCATCGTCTGGCTAATGGTCTTGGCTGCTGCGGGCGAGAGCGTGGCGGCCGACAGGATGTTTATCTTCGAGCCGGGGGAACGGCTGGTTTACAGGGCGAAATGGTTTTTTCTCCCGGCGGGGGAGGCTGTGATCGAGATGTTGCCGGATGCTTCCGTCAACGGCCAGCCGGCTCGTCACTTCGTCATGTCGACCAGCACGAATTCCCAGGTCGATTTCTTTTACAAGATACGCGAGCGGCAGGATTCTTTTACCGATCTCAAGGTGACCCGCTCACTCCAATACCGGAAAAAAAGCACGGGGAATTACCCACGGGACTCAGTCGTTGTATTTGACTGGACCCATAGTACGGCCACGTACACCAATTTCGGCCAGCCCGAGAAGCCTGTTACTATTCAGTCCGGCACTTTTGATCCCCTGTCCCTCATCTTTGCAATCCGGATGTACCGGCTCATTCCCGGCGATGTTCTCGAAATCCCGGTCACGGACGGGCAACGTGTTATCAATACCAGGGCAATCGTGGCCAGCCGGGAGACAGTGACGATCAACCACGACGTCTATGATACCCTGCTGGTCATTCCCGATATGAGCCGACTGGAAGGCGTCGCGAGCGGCCGCGGCGGGCCGTCGCTCAAAATCTGGTTTACGACCGACGAACGTCATCTTCCCGTGAAGATCCAGACCCGCATTGCGATCGGCAGCTTTGTCTTCGAGCTTGTCTCCGCAACCTTCTGATGTCCCGGGCGAAGAAACGGGGTCAGCCTGCCCCCACCTCCCTGCAGGTGCCCATTCACTTCAGGCATATTCATGTTAGGTTACATGTTTTTAATTTCGGAAATCATGCGATCGAATTGTTCGACATCGACCACTGGCGAGGTAGTAAAGGAAATACCCGTCAGCATGTGCAGCGCGACCGATGCCGCCAGGGCTTTCTCAGTAGTGGGGAAATCCAAAGTAAAGACCAGATCGTGCTCACCCACAACGGCGAACATGGATATAACCTTGCCACCGTTTTGCCTGATGATTTCGATCGCCTTCTTTGTCCGTTCCGGGGATACACCTTTTAAAGCATCCTGGTTATATTTCCCGAACATCATGAATATCGGCATTAGGCTCCCTCCCTTGTATGAATTGAAACAGTTATAGTTATTGATCTTTTCCCCTGCAAATTTGTGGGGTCAGCCATTTCCTGATGATGTCGATATGCCCGATCCCATGATCGCCCGCGATACGGAAAAGCGCGGGAATCAGATCCTGCTTCAGCTTTTCGAAGCTGCCAAGAATCAGCATCGAAGGCTTGCGTTTACCCCGCATCTTCCTTCTGGATAGGGTTGTTTCCGCGGGCATCATGCAGCTCCTTTTGACCAATTCATTATACCATATACGCGCGGCAATCTTCGTTATAGGATTCGCAATCGTAGATTACCACGCCTCGCAAGGGGCTCGGCTCGTAATGACCCATTTTTTCGAGACTGTATACGAAACAGTCGGCATATCCATTTTATGGCAGATGATCCGGTTTGTCACCATCAGATTGGCAGTCGGCACATTCATGTTATTATGCGTTACAGGTAATGACGGGGGCGGGCATCTACAGCTTCCTGAAGCCGTGTTTTTAGCTCTTCCTCCGCGAATGCTCTATTTCAAATGTAAATCTTGCATTGGGGTTTGAAACGGCCCCTTCGATTTCCAGTGGCCTCTATCTCCTTGACTACTCCTGAGATTAGGAGGATATTATTTGTGAAGCCATTCCCATCAGGAGCACAGTAAACCCTTCCACCAACCCGTTAATCTTCTAGGAAAAAAACCAAGGGAAGAATGTCATGGAATTCATGGTTCAACGAAAAGGGCCTTGGCGATATGATGTCTTCATGGATCAGCACCGGGAAGAACCTGTCCATATCGGCAGATCAGATCAAGGACATCCTCGTTGGGACAGGCGTGATGAGGGGACAGCAAGAAGAGGGCTCCCTTTTTGGGAAACCACTATTCATTGAAAGGAGGACAGAGTTATGAGAAGGAAATTGCTTTTGCTGGGGTTTGTTCTGCTCTTTATCATGGTTGGGTGTACTCCGAAGACTCACTTCGGTGTCCGCGACAAGGCTATGTGGGCCCCTCCTGAATTCGAGCAGACGGAGGCAGCCATTGCAAGTGCCGAGAGATCTGAAGGGGCAAAGTATTGCCCGGAAAAGATCGCCAGGTCCAAAGCACTGGGTAAAGAAGCGGCGGAGATTTATTGGATTTGCCGCACAGCTGAGGCTAAGGCCCTTCTCGCCCAGGCCAGAGACCTGGCAAAAGAGGCCGAATCTTGTCGGGCTGCTGCAGTGGTAACCCCACCGCCCCAGCCTCCCCAGGCGCTGGCTCCGGCAGCACCGGCACTGGCGGCGAGGCAGCCCGTCAGCTTCCACGCGCTGCTCTTTGACTTCGACAAATCGAACCTGAAGCCAGAGGCCAGGATCGAGTTGGATCGGGCCGCGAAGATCATGCAGGATAACCCTGATGTGGTGCTCGAGCTCCAAGGCAACACCGACAATGTTGGGACCGACGCATATAACCAGGCGCTGGGAAAGAGAAGGGCCGATGCGGTGTTCAACTATATGAAGGCCAAGGGCATCAATCCCGACCGTCTCAAGGAGGTGAGCTTCGGTGAGGGCAAGCCCGCCGCCTCGAACACGACAGATGCGGGCCGGGCCCAGAACCGCCGTGTGGACTTGGTTATCATTAAATAGGTCCTCTATGATCTGAGGGCATCTCCAATGTGATGAGGCTGCCCCCCGATGGTTTCATTTCGGGGGGCGCCTCATTTCCATCCGATCAAATCGGAAAAAGCAGGCAAACGGATAAGTAGGTGAAAGACGCGGGCTAGACGCTCCTGGGGTGCAGTTGGGGACAGTCATGTTATTATGCGTTACGGGTAATAACGGGGTCGGGAAACGCGCGGCAATCCTCTTCCTGGCGCCCCTGGTCCTGCTGCTTTGCACCCCGCTGGCCGGTCACCCTTTCGATATCATACCCTTCCACACGAAGAACCAGAGCCCTGTCGTCCAGATCTTCGGCCTGCCGGCTATAAGCGATTCACGGATTCTTCCGGCGGGGGGCACGGAACTGACCCTCGTCCTCGACATTGCAAATAACTACGTTGATGACAGCGCCCGAAACGAACGCATCACGTTGGACGGCGAGACGTATCGCCTCGCTCTGGCAGGTCGTTATGGGATCGGGAATCGTCTCGAGCTCGGTTTCGAGATCCCCTACGTCTTCCAGAGCGGCGGGTCTCTTGACGGTTTCATCGAGAATTACCACAGCACCTTCGGCTTCCCGCAGGGAGGACGCGATCAGGCCCCGAAAGGCCGTCTTCTTCTCAACTATCAGCGCAACGGAGCGAATCTCCTCCAAATCGATCAGAGCAATTCGGGAATCGGGGACCTGCGCCTGACGGCAGGATTTCAGTTGTACAGGGACGATACGGAAAGCCCCCGTGCCCTGGCCCTTCGGGCAAGCCTCAAGGTTCCCACCGGGGACAGTAACGAGCTTCACGGCAGCGGGAGCACCGACCTGGCGCTCTGGCTGACGGCAAGCCAGGACTGGAAGACAACCATCGGGTTGTGGGAAATCTTCGGCGGCGGCGGAATCCTGGGAATGACAAAAGGAAACGTTCTGCCTGATCAGCAGCAGAATGCCGTCGCCTTCGGGAGTCTAGGTGCGGGCTGGCACCCGCTGGCGTGGCTGACCCTGAAGGTTCAGTTCGACGGGCACACGGCGTTTTACAAGGACAGCGATCTTGTCGAACTGAGTTCCGGCTCGGTCCAGCTCGTCATGGGCGGCACGCTGCACTTCTCGGATCGAACTGCCCTCGACATCGGTGTCTCGGAGGACCTGGCGGTCAAGACGGCTCCCGACGTGGTCTTTCATTTTGCCCTGCATCATCGATTCTGATCTTATAAGCAAGCAGTATTGGTTTTCCGCCACGGAATTATTAATGCATTTATTTCCATGGGCTTGATATTCCTTCCTTGTAACAATGCCTCCGACGATTTTGACGGGAATACTTCCTTTCAAGCGTTAATCGTGAATGTCTGTGGAAGGTTGAAGGAGACAGGCCAAATGGCCTGCCCCCCCTTTACTTATCCTGCTTTCAGGGCAGAGACCTTCATGCCTCACGGGGCAGGTTGTGTAACGACATTGCTCTGCCATGTAACCTCAGCTGCCTGTTGTAAAGCTCCATTCTTTTTCAATCAGCAATGTATTACCGGCCAGGTCAGCAACCTCAATGGTAAGCCGGGCGATATATTCGGTGCCAGGCAGGAGAGGGATAGTCGGATTGAAGGTCGCTGTTGTGCCCGCGCAGGTCACAAGGCCTGGTACGTGGATTGATCCAGCCGATGTCTCCAGAGTAAAGGTCGTTAGGTTGATCGTCTCCGGATCCATCACCTCACTAAACGTGACGTTGATGTCCGTTCTGGTACTCACATCAGTGGCAAAATCAGCAGGGCTTACGGTAATCACTTCAGGTTTGGTGATGTCCGCAGATACACCGACATCAAAACTCCAGGTCTTGGCAGCAGCCAATGCGTTGTCGGACACATCCCTGGCCGCGGTCGTAATGGTGGCTGTATGAAGGCCGACTGCGAGAGCGCCAGACGGCGTAAAGATCGCAATGCGGTTTACGACATTATATCTGACTGTTCCTGCAACGGCTCCGCCAGGCCCGGTCAACGTAAATGTCCCCGCGTCGGTGATTCTGTCCGGGATCATCGCCTCATCAAAGGTGGCGAGGATCTTTCTGTTGATCGCCACATCTGTGGCGCCATCAGCAGGTACTGTGGATTGGACCGTGGGCGCGGTATCGTCAGTTGTGCTTGGGAGGAAGTTTTCGGTACCGCCGCCTCCGCCGCATCCGGCCAGAAAACCGGCCAGAAATAATACCATCAAGCATCCCTTTAAAATATTTTTCATGGTGTTGCCTCCTTATTTGATTCTGTTTTTAACTTAATAGCTCGTCATATTGGGCTCTTAGCCAGTGAAAGGGAGATACCATGCAGGCAATCCGATACCGTCTGTCCGCGGCTGCCCTGTCCCTTACTCTTTCTCTGAATTTGACGGTTAAAATGTGGGTTGAAGGGTTGGCCGCGAGATCTTTTTTCAGAAGTCAAAGCAGAAGGCGTGTACTTTGGTCCCTCCCCATTACTGCTTCCGGGTCCTCTATTTTACGGATGCCAGGAGATGAAAAGAAGATATCTCTATTTCAGATAGATAGTATCGTTTTTGCTCATAAAGTGTCATAGGGGACAGGTTGATTTTTCACTTCGAAATACCTGATGTAAAAGGGCATAAGGAAAACAGGGAAAACAGGGGACGCCCCTCACTTTTGCAGATTTGGATTTGCGTGAGGATTAATAACGGGGTCTACCATGGGATTTTTACAGGTGATCAAGCAGTTTCTTTCATGTAAGATGCTGCTTGGCGGAGGCAGGGTGGTGGTCCAAAAGTTGCGCCTCTTCCCTGGGCAGAAGGGCCTTCAATTCAGAGCAGTAGCATGCGCACTTGATCTCCGGGGCTACGGAGGGGAAGTCTGCGGGTCTTGACAGGATGGTGATCCGATCCTGGATGGATTCCGGCAGCATGCGAAAGAAGGATTCATTGTCCCTGTAAATCTCGAAAGCCACAAAGACGAGGGTGTATCCCATGAGCCGCTTCAGATCGACAGCCTCCGGCGACGGGATGATGTCGATATCACCGATCTCATGATCGCTCGCGATGCGGAAAAGCGCGGGGATCAGATCCTGCTTCAGCTTTTCGAAGCTGCCAAGAATCAGCATCGAAGGCTTGCGTTTGCCCCGCATCTTCCTTCTGGATAGGGTTGTTTCCGCGAGCATCATGCAGCTCCTTTTGATGCTTGTTCTTCTTTCTCGAGCCTCGGACCTCGGTCCTAGAACCTTTTCCCCGCTATTCCGCCATGATCCGCTCGCTGTCGTTGATGTCGCGGTAGCGGTAGGGTACGGACTCGCGGATCGCCTCGGGGATCTTTCCGTATTTGCCTTCGAAAGTCTCCAGGAACTGCTCGCGGCCGCGGAAGAAATCGGTGAGCTTCTTCTTCAGCAGCTCCCTGTCGGGGAAGAGCCGGTGGGCGATCATGAGATCGAGATTCGCCCGGTCGCACTTGATCGGGTAGTGCAGCCCCAGGTAGTCGGGCTCGTAGCTGAAGCGGAGCTGGTAGCGCAGCAAATCGTTGTAGGTCGCCAGCGACTGCCGAAGCGCCACCTTCAGGTCGTCCTGGCCGATGGTTCCCGTGTTGGCCAGGTAGCACTTGATGCGGCTCTTTCGGAGGATCTCGTAGAAGATCATGGCGTGCTCGAGCCTGTCGCCCGCCACGAAGGGGTCGAGGAAGAACTCGCGCTTGAACCTGCCCGCCTCCTCGGGGATCCCGCCGCTGCTCTCGATGGACTCCCCGTAGATGAACTGCATGGTGGCCTGCTCGGGCGTGAGCTTGCTGATCACGTTGGCCAGCGGGTTTCGCGTGAGCATGACGATGTAGTGGAGCCTGTCGGCGCGAAGCCCGGGGCTTGCGATCTCGAGCTTCTCCCGCGTCACAATGGCCCGGCCGTTGCCCGTCTTGCGGGTATCCATGAAGTCCGGCATATAGGGGTATCGGGTAATGGCCACGTTTTCCAGGAAGGCGTCCTTCGACTCGGCCGCCCGGAGGATCTCGGGCTGGCTCTGGTCAAGGCCTTCTGTTTTCACATAGAGCCCGCCTATCTCGAAGGCGGCATAGCCGCCGTCGAAGGCGAAGGTCCCGCCGTCGTCGCCGATCATCTCGGAGCTCTCCCGGGGCAGGCGGGAAAGGCGGCGGCACAGCGTCGTCGTTTTCCCGGTGGCCGTGAGCCCCGAGATGGCCGTGACGACTTCCGTCAGCTCCGGCCGATCCGTCTCGAGGTCGTGGATCCAGAGCCAGTCCCTCCGGGCGCCGGCATGGAGAAAGATGCCCGTCTTGTCGATGGCCTTCACGCGCCAGTCCTCGAACATGAAGACGCCCTTCTTCCCCTCGCCCAGGTAGATGGTGTTGCGGCAGATCTTGACCTGCTCGCCCCTCTTGTCGCCCATCCAGAGGCGCACGGCGATGTCCTTGTCGAGGAGCTTCTTTTTCTTGTTCGGCTCGAAGGCCTCGTCAGTGAAGAAAATGATGGTGTAGGTGGGCTCCTCGACGACCCTCGCTGCGGGGTAATCCATGAGGAGCTTGAGCCCGTAAGCGATCTGGGCGTACTGCTCGGGCATGATGAAGCGCGCCGTGACCCCGTCGCGCCCGTCGCCCACCATCGTGTCGAGGCAGACAATCTTCTCCTTCGAGAGGCGCTCCACGGACTGCTTCGCGAGCCTCTCCTCCGCTTCGCCGAAGGGGTGGTCGACGTTGTTGAAGGTGTGGGGGGCGCAGCGGTTCATGGGCTCCGAGTCGGCGGCGACGGAGCCGGCCTGCGTCTGGATCACGCCCTCGTGGCGCAGGGCGATGCGCTTGAGCTCATCGAGGGTGCGGCCCTCGGTCAGGCGCTTCTCTTTCTTGGCGTCGTTGTATATCTTGACGGCGGCCTGTTTGAAGGTGTTCATGGGCCTGTCCCTTTCGGATGTCCGCTCGTTGTGCGGCGAAATTTTGTGTAGAAATCAAGTCTAGGGAAGCGGTACCGGACTGTCAAGGATAAAGCCTCCGTGACAAACGTGTCACGCTCACGCGCGCGCCGCGATGAGCCGGATGATCCCCATGAAGCCGAGCCTTCGGCTTTCGACGATCTCAAAGCCTGCCGAACGCACGAATTCATCCATCCGGTGATTGATGTGCTCCCCGGCGAGGCGGACCGTCGCAACGTTGAGCCGGTCCATGAGAGGGCCGACCAGGGGGCGATCGATCCGTACGTGATCGAGAAGGAGGATCCGGCCGCCGGGCTTGGTCACACGACCCATCTCCCGCAGGCACGCAACCGGGTCCGGCAGGGAGCAGAAGACGAAGGTCGCCACGGCCGTGTCGAAGGTGCCGTCTGCGAAGGGAAGGCTGCAGAGGTCCGCCTCCTCGAAAGTGACCTCCCTCTTCTGTTGCCGGGCACGTTCTTGGGCCTTCCTCAGCATGGCCCCGGATAGATCCGTCGCCGTGACCCGGGCCCCGGGCGGGTAGAAAGCAATGTTGAGCCCCGTCCCGGCGCCTGCTTCGAGGATGCGTCCCGTGGCGCGGGCCCACAAGGCCTTCCGAAACGGCTTCAGGTACCACTCCGAGAGAAATTCGACGAGGCCATAGTGTTTCGCCAGGCGGTCCCACCGCGCCTTCGTTTCCACCGCGAGCGTGTTTTCTCGATTTTTCGTCACGATCCGACCCCGTCTGCTTTATTTTATTGCGCGCCACGATTACTTTATTATATGAATGTTTCGTTGTCCATCGGTCGTCCCTTTCTCCTTCACCAACGAAAGACTGCGAGGCTTCCTCATGAAGATCACCTTCCTCGGCGCGGCGCGAAAAGTCACGGGATCCTGCTACCACCTCTCAGTAAACGGCCTGCAGCTTCTCGTGGACTGCGGGATGCACCAGGGGCTCGAGTCCGACGAGTTCAACCGCAAGCCCTTCGGCTTCAACCCCAGGGAGATCAACAGCGTCTTTCTGACCCACGCCCACATCGACCACACGGGGCTCGTCCCGCGCCTGGTCCGGGAGGGCTTCAAGGGCAGGATCATCACGACGGCCGCTACGGCAGAGCTGGCCCGGGTCATGCTTGCCGACTCGGCCCACATCCAGGAGATGGATGCCGCGTGGATGACGAAGAAGGCCCGGCGCGCCGGAAGCGAGAAGGTGGTCGAGCCCCTCTACACCGTTGAGGATGCCATGGCCTCCATCCCCTTCTTCGAGAAGAAGCAGTACGGGGAAACCTATGCCCTGGACAGCGTGATCCGGTACCGCTTCTGCGATGCCGGGCACATCCTCGGGTCGGGGACCCTGGAGCTCTGGTACAGGAATAACCCCGAGAAGAAAATCGTCTTTTCGGGCGACATCGGGAAGAAGGGCAACCCCATCGTCCAGGACCCCCAGCACGCAGCCGAGGCGGACTACGTGGTGGTGGAGTCCACCTACGGCAACCGCCTCCACAAGGGGACGAAGGACAGCCTCGATGAGCTCGCCGAGGCGGTCGAGAGCACCTTCAAGCGGGGCGGGAACGTGTACATTCCCTCTTTTGCTGTGGGGCGCACACAGGATCTCATCTACATCTTCAACAAGCTCGTCCGCGAGGGACGGCTCGCCTCACCGCTGGACGTCTACGTGGACAGCCCGCTGGCCGACGAAGTCACAAAGGTATACTCTTCCCATCCCGAGCTCTTCGACAAAGAGGCGAAAGGCCTCTTCGGGGAAAAGAAGGGCAAAGCCGTCCGCGTCCACTTCACCTCCTCCGTCCAGGAATCCATGAAGCTCAACCGGATCACCTCAGGGGTCATCGTGATGGCCGGAAGCGGCATGTGTGACGGCGGGCGCATCCGCCACCACCTCAAGCACAACCTCTGGCGCCCGGAGTGCAGTGTCGTCTTTGTGGGGTTCCAGGCCAAGGGGACCCTGGGGCGGGTCATCGTCGACGGGGCAAAGGAGGTCTGGATCCTGGGCGACAAGGTCGCCATCCGGTCCCGCATCTACACGATCGGCGGCTTCTCGGCCCACGCCGACCAGAAGGAGCTGTTGGAGTGGCTGGGCCTCTTTAAGAACAAGCCCGAAGTCTTCATCGTTCACGGCGAGGAAAACGCGGCCCTCGATTTCGAAAAGCAGGTGAAGGAGAAGCTGGGGTTTGTGACGAAAGTGCCGGCGCTGGGGGAGAGCTACGAAATCTAGGGACCAGGGACAAGGGGGTAGGGACAAGTCCTTTCAGGACTTTTTCTTCGACAGTGTGCCGGTGTGGGAGAAGGGGAAGGTGCGGTCGAAGAGGCCGGCCTTCACGAGGGCCTTGCCTTCGATCCGGTAGGGAAGCTCCTGGCCGGAGATGTACATTCTGGCAATTCCTCCCAGGCCGCCGAAGCGGGCCGACACGGGGATCTCGATCGGGGTCGAGGATGAAGCGGGGACGATAATCTCTTTCTGCAACGACCCGCCGCCCGTCTCTTGTCCGCTCAGGTGAACGGTGTAGTCGAGCGACTTCAGCCGCAGTTCATAGCTGTTGGGGTTTTGAATCTCGGCAACGAAGAGAAGCGATGCGTCGGTCAGGGAAAGCTGGCGGACGTGGATCTCTTTCAGGGTGATGGTGGGCTCGTCAAAAAAAAGCCCGGTGCACCCCGCAAGCAGCAGCGTGCATAAGAGAATGATTGTTACGTCCCGTCGATGCATGACATCCCCTTAGCTTTTTCTATGTGAAAACAGACGGCCTGTCAACTCGCAAACGATCCTGAGAATGGGAAACCGATGGAAACACCCTGGCGTGAATGGTTGAAAAATGCGAAATTCGCCTACTGGCTGATCGTGGGGGGGCTTGCCTTCTTTGCGGTTGTGATTGCCCTGGCGATGGTGGAGATCATATCGACACAGCAGATCCTGCTGATCGGCCAAGTGTACGTCTTTTTGCTCATTGCGGGAATGTTGCTGCAGATGATTGCGCGGAGGCTTTAGCCGCTGCGCGGCAGTGTCGCACTTCGACACTTTCGCACTCATGCACTTTGACACTATTCTTCAGTCTTCCTGCAGCATCTTGATCCGTGCAACGATCGAGATATCGATTGCCTTTTCCAACTCGGCATACTGCCATTCCATGTCTTCCACGTAGCAGCGGATGTCGGAGTGGCCCGGGATGCTCAGCCGGATGCGCTCCCCGATTCTCGGCAGCATGGAAATCGGGATCTCGCAGTTGTAGAGAAAGTTTTTGTTCGTGCTTGAAAAAATTACATTGATTCTTTCGCTCATCTCCGCTCCTTTGGGGTCGCCTGTTGACGGGCTGTTTTCCATAGGACCGCGACCGGCCCCCTGAAGTTAATTATCGGCAACGTGTTCAATATCATTAGAGAATTTTTCGATAGTTGTCGAGGCAGGGGCATCCTGCCCCGGCAAGCAGGGCCAATACTCCCCCAAGCGCTCCTGAACGGTCCACCTGATCCCGCGGCTGAGGCTCAGGTTATGGCGAGCGATGCCGATAGGAAGTAGAGGTGGTATGGTTCTTGAAGCTCATATCAGGCGTGAGGGGCCGGGAAAGATTCCACTTTCTCCAAACCCATAATTTTGATAGAAGAATCAACTGTGTGTAATTCGTTTCCCCATCGGTGCCGTACATGAACCCCTTTGTAAGACCCGTTTTGGTTGCCCTGTTGCTGGGGATGTTGACGCTTGGCGTCCTGTTTCCGGCTGTGCCGGCCCATGCCGACATCTACCGCTACACGGACGAGAACGGGATCATGCACATCACCAACCTGCCCACCAGCCCCGATTACAAGCTCTGGATCAAGGAGCGGCGGGTGATCATCAAGGCCGGCCTCGACCCCGCGAAGTACGGGCCCCTGATCGAAAAGGCCGCCAGCAAGTACAAGGTCGACTACTCCCTCGTCAAGGCCGTCATCAAGGCCGAGTCCAACTTCAATCACAAGGCCGTCTCCCCCAAGGGAGCCCAGGGCCTCATGCAGCTCATGCCCAAGACCGCCTCGACCCTGCAGGTGAAGGACAGCTTCGAGCCCGAGTCCAACATCGAAGGCGGCGTCAAGTACCTGCGCTATCTCATGAACGTATACAACGGCCACCTGCCGCTGGCCCTTGCCGCCTACAATGCAGGCGAGAAGGCCGTGGCCAAGTACGGCGGTATCCCGCCCTACGCTGAAACGAAAGGGTACGTGAAGCGCGTCATGGCCCTGTACAAGCAGTACAGCGCGGAACCGAAGGTAGGCAGGACGGCCATCGTGTCGATGCGACCGGAAGTCGTTTCCGACTAGGGTCCAGGGTAAAGGGTACAGGGCATAGGGTATACAAAAATCCCCCATCTTGGCCTTCCCATTAATAGGCCAAAGGGGGGCTGTAAGGGGGATTTTCTGTTGTTTTATTCTTTCCCGGGACCCTGTCCCCTGAACCCGATACCCTGTTTTATTTAACCCTCGTCCACGTATCCGTCCTCCCCAGAAGGGAGATGCCGATAAACCCGCGGACATTGAGCACGTCCGGTGATTCCAGGGTCATCTTGCACTTGTAGTCCTTGCCGTTTTCCGGGTCATAGATCATCCCGTTTTCCCAGAGGCCGTCCTTCACGAAAACGAAATCCCGGAGAATGGCCAGGCCCAGGACGGGCTGATTGCGCTTCGCAGCATCCGAGTTTTCACGGTCCACCTTCTGCTTTCCCGCCATGCCTTTCTTGTCATCGGCGGGGTAAACGGGCTCCTTCAGCCAGATGATCTTCCCGAAGTACTTCCCTTCGGCCTTGTAGATCTCCACGTGGGCCGTCTGTTTGCCGTTCAGCCATTTCCCGACGATGTCATCCGGACTTGCCGCCCAAGCCGATGAGATTACCAGGCAAAATGCCACAACCAACCCAAGCGCGAACCCGATTTTTTTCATCTTTCCCCCTCCTCGGATGATGTTGTTCGTCCTTTGCAGCAATTGTTGAAAAGCATACCGAAGACGCCGTTGAAAAGAAAGAAAAAAACTGAACGGAAGCGGCATCGGGGTCGTCAAGGACCCTTTTCGGTGGGCCCGGCGCCGAGCTGTGGTCGAACAGGGCTGCCTAGCGTAAAACGAGAGGAATCACGAGGGCCGCCAGGACGGCCAGGGCGGTGAGGATCAGTGCGGCCATCATGAACCGGTGCGGGACAAACCGGACCGGGGCCGACGGCTTGGCATTTTCCACTTCGGCGTCGATTGCGCAACCCGTATTCCATCGCCGGAGGCAGGCGAAAGCGGGAAGACCGAGAAGCAGGACGAAGCCGAAGAAGAGCAATGCACCGTTGACATCGCCCGACTTGAGGGCCAGGTAGACCAGATAGAGGCTTCCGAGGGCCGAAACCGCAAGAAGGATGCCGAGCATTTTCAGCAGCACGATGACCCTCCCCGATCGGCCTGATGGGGATCCGTTAAAGATTGCCTGTCGCTCCCCGTGTTATGAACTGTGGCCGAGGCGATCCGCAATTGCCCTTGCGGCGAGGATCCCGCTTGCCGAGGACTGGAGGAGCCCGCGGGTGATTCCGGCCCCGTCGCCTATGGCGAAGAGGTTTGCGATTTTCGTCTCGAGCTCGTTCGACACCTCGATGCGGTTCGAGTAGAACTTCACCTCCACGCCGTAGAGCAGCGTGTGTCGGGAGTTGACACCCGGTGCCAGGGTGTCCATGACCTGCAGCATCTCGATGATGTTCTTGAGGTGCCGGTAGGGGAAGACGAAACTCAGATCTCCCGGGGTGGCGTCGGCGAGCGTGGGCCGCGTGAGGCACTTGGCGATTCGCTCTTTCGTGGAGCGCCGCCCCTGCAGCAGATCCCCCAGCCGTTGGACGATGACCCCCTGGCCCAGCAGATTGGCCAGCTGCGCGATGTAGCGGCCGTAGGCGATGGGGTCGTCGAAGGGCTCCGTGAAGGAGCTGCTCACCAGGATGGCGAAATTGGTGTTGTCGGATTTCTTTGATGCGTAGCTGTGGCCGTTCACGGTGATGAGCCCCTCGTTGCTCTCCGCCACCACCTCGCCGAAGGGATTCATGCAGAAGGTGCGGACCCGGTCGTCGAAGCTCTTCGAGTAGTAAACGAGCTTGGATTCGTAGCTCACGTCGGTGAGCGGCTTGAGGACCGTCGCGGGCAGTTCGACACGGACGCCGATATCGACGGCGCTCGACTGTGTCCGGAGGCCGAGATTCTTTGCCTCGCCCTTCATCCAGGAGGCGCCCGAGCGGCCCGGCGCCACGATCACGTGACGTCCGTAGCGGATCTCGCCGTCGGCGAGCTTCACCCCCAGGATTTTTCCTTCCTGGGCCAGCAGAGACTGGACCCGGCAGTCCGTGCAGATCTCGATCTTCCCTGCGAGCGATTCGTACATCCGGCCCAGCACATCGAGGCAGTTCTCCGTGCCGATGTGGCGGATTCGCGATGGGATGAACTCCAGGCCCGCAAGGCGCGCCTTCTCGCCCAACTCCTCGACCGCCGGGGAGATGTCACCGAAGAGCCTATCCGGTGCGCCGTGCTCCACGTAGGTCCTGTCGGCTTCCAGGAGCAGCTGGTAGAGGGAGTTGTCGTCGAGGAATTCCCCCAAATGTCCGCCCACCTCCGTGGAGAGGGTCAGCTTGCCGTCGCTGTAGGCCCCGGCGCCGCCCCAGCCGCAGAGCATGTCCCCGGCGCACTGGCGGCTTCTCTCCCCGATGCCTTTTCCCTGCTCGATCAGCAGAACGTCTTTGGCTCCGCCCTGGGCGAGCGTCAGGGCCGCAAAGATACCGGCTGGGCCGCCGCCGACGATGATGACCTCGTATTCCTTCATCCAGTCCTCCGGGTCAACACCCGCGCACTGGCGGGCATCTACTGACTTCATTCGACTTCTTTGCAGGGACCGTGCCCGGGTCAGGGATCGGAGGCCAGGTCATTGACCCGGGCCGTGACGACATTCAGATCACCGAACAGGCCAAGCACTGCACCGAGGTTGAGCGAAGACCCCGGCATGAAGATCGCAGCAAAGTGACAGGTCCCGTCGAGGGGGCGCCCCGGGTTTTTTACGATTCCCACCTGGCAGTTGACGCCGAGCCGATCGATGGCCGTTGTCAGGAGATCGCAGTGCGCCTCCATTTTGAGGGGAAGGAAGATCAGGGTCGATGAGAGACGGTGCCGGGCTGCGCTCTTCGCCAGAGCTGTCTCCCAGATATCCCGGATATCATCGCAGGGGTCCAGGAAAATCAGGTCGTAGTGGTCTTTTGAATCCAGTATATCACAGCCGGAACGAATTTCCAGAACCTCCGCCTCGCCGGAGGGAAAGCTTGCCAGGGCTTCCGGGTTGCCGTCGAAGATGGAGGCCCTGAGATTTCCCTCCGCGGCAAGTCTCGCGAGGGTGACGCTCCCGGCGTATTTCCCGCGGTCGAGAAAGGGCTCCTGCAGCCTCCGGAAGGTCAGGACATGGAACCGGTCGCGGATGCGCTGTGCCACCTCATCGCCGACGTCATATTCCGCGAAGCCGCAGAAGGTGTCGGCATAGTGAAGGGGCTCCCCGCCTCTGTGCCGGTGAAGAAACCGTACGATCTCAACGAGCCAGCCATGCTTGAGCAGATCGCCCAGGTTGCCGGGAGTGTAGCGAACGTTGCTTTCCGGCGATTCTGTCATGTCGGTCCCTGCATGAATTTTTTCTTCTTCACCGGTCACTTCTACACTCGTCCCTTGTATGTTACCCCATCCTGTAAAAACTTTATCTGAACGACACTGTGTAGTAAGAAGAGCCAGGTTGTCTTCGCGGTCGTGGCAGACCGTCTGTCCCTTGGGACCCCAAGCCCGTGGGGTAGCGTGGGTCGCCACGACTTTCTCCAATGAACCCGAACAGTTGCCTGGGACTCTCACGAGATCCCGCATTCCGCAAGGCCGGGAAAAAGGAGATCCATCATGAAAGCACTCCAATCCAACGTCTTTATCGGGATCGATGTCTCCAAGGAGCGACTCGATGTGGCCGTGGCGCCCTCCGGAGAAACCATCGGCTTTGCCAACAACGAGGATGGCATCGCTCTGCTGGCCGACTTCCTCAAACCGCGGGACCCTGCCCTGGTACTCTTCGAGGCCACCGGCGGCTGGGAAATGAACGCCGTCAACCATCTGGCCACACAGCGTCTGCCTCTGGTGGTGCTCAACCCCCGGCAGGTCCGGGACTTCGCCAAGGCCACCGGTCAGCTCGCCAAGACCGACGTCATCGATGCCCGCATCCTGGCCCGCTTCGGCGAGGCCGTCCGGCCCGAGGTGCGGCCCCTCAAGCCCGTGGAGCTCCGCAAGCTCGAAGCCCTCACCACCCGGCGTCGCCAGATCGTCGAGATGATCACGGCCGAGCAGAACCGCCTGGTCAGCGCCCCCGAGTGGGTCCGCCCCGACATCAAAGAGCTCCTCGAGATCCTCAAGAAGCGCTTGGCGGCCATCAACCGGGACCTCAACAAGCTGATCCGCAAAAGCCCTCTGTGGCGCGAGAAGGACAAGATCCTACAGAGCTTCCCCGGCGTGGGTCCCGTCATGGCTTCGACGATGATCGCCGATCTGCCGGAGCTGGGCACCTTGAACCGACGGGAGATCTCCGCGCTGGTGGGGGTCGCCCCCCTGAACTGCGACAGCGGAACGCACAAGGGCAAACGCAAGATCTGGGGCGGACGGGCCGCCCTCCGTTCGGTTCTCTACATGTGCGCCCTGACGGCCACCCGCTGCAATCCCGTCATCCGGGAGTTCTATCAGCGGCTACGGTGTGCCGGAAAGCCCTTCAAGGTGGCCTTGACCGCCTGCATGCGAAAGATCCTCGTCATCCTCAACGCCATGATGAGGAGCGGCAGTTGCTGGCAACCAATGTAATCTCAAAGAACAAAAATATTTACCGAATGTTCACTTGACGAGACAGTTGCTACCCCCTGGTCCCTCGTCCCTTCTTTTTCTTACACCGGTCACAGCCGCGAAGCGGCATGCTGCCTGCTGTCTGCTTCCCCTCTTCCCTTATCAACTAATTAACTAATCAACGAATTACTGCCGCGAAGCGGCTAATAGCCCATGTGGGCCTGCATCCACGGATACTTCATCAGCGTGAAGTAGCTTGCCAGGAATATCTTCTGCAGCCGGGGTACGCTCTCGAAAAGCCGCGAATAACCCTCCTGCCTGCGCTTCAGGGAGAGAAGCGCGCGGAATTCTTTCATGTCGTACCCCGGGTCGAGGATCTTGCGGCCGATCTCGCGGCCGCTCGCGAGCGCAAAGTGGATGCCCTCTCCCGAGGGCCTGGAGGCCAGTCCAGCCGCATCCCCGGCCAGGAAGATATTCCCGAAATGGAAACCGCAAAAGAGATGGTTGATCATGCCCCCCTTCAGGCGGGCGCCCTCCCGCTGAAACCCCTTTTCCTGAATGTACTGCTGCAGAATGATTTTCGCCAGGCCGGCCGTGAACGTGTCGGGATTGAAACAGATCCCGATGTTGGTGTGAGTCCGGTGGGGAAAGACCCAGAGATAGCCTGAGCGGACGATCCCGGGCTTGAAGTGAAACAGGACTTCGTCGGAAATCCGAGGCGCCTCGTAGTAGAGACCGACGCCGAACTTGCTCGGCAGCCCGAGGTGTTTTCGAACCGGGGAGAGAGACCCGTCGGCCGCGACGAGATGCCGGTATTGGAAAATCCCCTTCGTCGTCACGACGGAGTCCTTATCCACGGACGTAAGCCTTGCCCCGGTGAGCAGTTCGATGTTGCCGGCTTTTTGAACTTTCGACAGGTGGTACCGGCCCAGGGAGGTCCTGTCCACCATTTTCAGGGGGTTGGTCAGGACGATGCGGCAGGGCGGGCGCCCATCGATGTGCACCGTGTGGATGTGGAACGTGCGCGCCTTATCTTCCGGGATGCCGAAGTCAAAGGCCATGCGGGTCAGGCCACCGGCACAGATCTTCGGGCCGACGATCTCATTTTTTTCTACCAGGAGAACGCTCAGGCTCGATCCCGCGAGGGCCTCTGCACAGGCGATCCCCGCCGGCCCCGCCCCGATGATGATCACGTCAAACCGGTTGTTCATCGACACCATCCGCCAAGGTGATGAAGGATTCCTCTTTGGGCTGGTCAAAAAGCGGTGCAGTGCAGAAGTGCGCTTGCGCTTCAGTGAAGGCTATCTCGGAGTGTCCCATCACTTACGCACTCAGACACTCAGACACTTGAGCCGTCAGGCTCTATTCGTCGGGCTTGCCGGTGAAAATCTTCGCCCCGTCGCGCAGGCTCCCCTCGAGGCCGACGTTGAAGCCGCCGGCATCGCGCACAGCCAGATCGCCTGCCTCAGCGGCGTCATAGAGGGACTGGTCGCAGGCAATGAGAGCGTGCTTCACCTTCATGCCCCTGTGAAGGAGCACTTGCTGCCCGTTTACGGTTACGGTCATCTTGTCGTCACTCATGGCGTCACCACAATCCTTCCCTCAGTCCGGGGGTACACGGGGGAGTGTTTCTTGAGGTAATCCAGAAAGGCATCCCTCACGTCATCACCGATCACCGCGTTTTTCCCTTCACGGAACATTCCGAAACGGTCACCGCCCGCGGCGAGGAAATCGTTGGTGGTCACCCGGTAGGTGCGCGACCGATCAGCCGGTTTGCCGCCGATGGCCAGCTCTTTCACCCGGGAGCCTTCCGCCGCCGCCATGTCGTAAACCACCTTCAGGCCCGAGACCTGCAGCATGCCCTCCGTTTTCGCGTTTTGCTCCAGGATGTCGATGATCTGTGCGCCCGTGAGATCCATGGTCATGAGGTTGTTGTCGAAGGGCATCAGCATGTAGACCTGCTCCAGGGTGATCTTCCCTTTTGGAATGGTCGTCCGGATCCCCCCGTTGTTCTGGATGGCCGCATCGGCCCCCGCCGACTCGCGCATCGCATCGCAGACGAGGTTTCCGAGATTGGACTCGAAGGGCCGCTTTGCGAGATCGACACGGGTCTCGCCCACGATGCGGCCGAATTCCCCGCGGATCTGGTCGTCGTACTTTTTGATGATCCCGGCCACGGCTTCGTCATAGGCGTCATTGGGGCCCGCCTTGACCTTTCGCAAAATTCCTCGCTCGCTGTAACGGGTGATCTTCTTCGTGTCGGTATCCGCGGTGATCTTCATGACCCCCAGCTGCTGGCCGTAGTAGCCTGCCTGGATGATCGTGGCGCCGACGATCACCACCGGGGTCTTCACCTCCGTGTGACTGTGGCCCCCCACGATCAGGTCGATTCCGCTGACCCGCGAGGCCATCCCCTTGTCCTCATCGAGACCCATGTGGGACAGGACGACGACGGGGCCGGCCCCTTCCTTTTTTACTTTTTCAATGAGCGCCGGGAGCACCTTCTCGACGGGGATCACCCTGTACCCCATGAGATTCCCCGGTTTCGTGGCGTAGTGCGTCTCGGGCGTCGTAATGCCGATGACGGCCACCTTCAGGCCCTTTCGCTGGACGATGACGTAGGGCTTGACCCCCGGCAGGAGCGCCCCTTTTTCGTCGACGATGTTGGCCGACAGGAAAGGAAAGGCCGCCGCTTTTCGCAAATTGCCGAGGGCCTCCATCCCCCAGTCGAACTCGTGGTTGCCCAGGGCCATGGCGTCGAACCCCATCTGGTTCATGGTCTCGATGACGGGCTTTCCGCGGAAAAGGTTGGAAATCGGTGTCCCCTGGAACATGTCCCCAGCCGACAGCAGGAGGGTACCGTCAGGGTTTTTCTCCCGCTCCTGAGTGACCATTTTCGCAAGGTAGGCCATGCCCCCCGTTGCCGGCTTGCCTTCCTTGCCGGGCTTGGGAAGGAGGTTGCCGTGGAAGTCATTGATGTGGAGGATCGTCAGGTCGACCGTTTCGGCGGCTGCCGGGGTGAAGAACGAGGATGCGAAGAAGCACAGGATTGCAGCGAAGACAACGGGGATTCTTTTCATGATTTGGCACCGCCCTGAGTTGAATTGCCTGCGAGAGCTGATCATCGACGTCCTGCTGCAAGGGCCGGGCCGTATGGCTCAATTTAATGGACAGGCCTCTGCGGATCAAGGAAAAACGCCGAAATTTTTTCCGCAAGGGGAGAGTGGATTTGCGGCGCGGTTTGCTATTTCTTCAGCCGTTCTTTGAGCTTCATGATCCGCCCGTAGGAAGCATCGATCCTCTCCCGCGGGATGTCGCCCTTCTCGACGAGGGCGCGGATCGTCTCGGCGGCCCGGGCGGCGATGTCCTCTTCGAAGGCGGAATTGTTGGCAAACAGCAGGATGTCGACCCCGGCGAGGATTGCCTGCCGGATGACGGTCTCGAGGCCGTAGCGCGCGGCAATCGCCTTCATTTGAAGATCGTCGGAGATCACGACGCCCTCAAATCCCATCTCCTGTCGCAGGAGACCATTCAGGGTCCTGGCTGAAAGGGTTGCCGGCCAGGCGGGGTCCAGCTTCCCGTTGAAGATGTGGGCCGTCATGATCATGTCAGCCTTGCCCTGCCGGATCAGGTTTTGGAAGGGTTCGAGCTCTACGTCCGACCACCGGTCCGTCACGTCGACGAACCCCTCATGGGTGTCCCCCGCGGCGCTCCCGTGCCCCGGGAAGTGCTTCGGCGCCGTCAGGATGCCGTATTGCCGATGGGCGTCGATGACGGCCAATGCATGGCGGGTCACCGTGGCGGGGCTTCGGGAGAAGCTCCTCTCGAGCTTTCCAATGATGGGGTTTTCCGGGTTCAGGTCGAGATCCACGACGGGGGCGAAGTTGAGGTTGATGCCAAGCCCCGCCAGGGTCTTCGCCGTGCCCTCAGCCTGCCTCGCCGTTTTCTTCAGGTCGCCCTGCGTTCCGAGCCGCTTCTGGGAAAGGGTAGGGGGAAAGCCGGTTTTCTCCTTGAGACGGCCGATTTTACCCCCCTCCTGGTCGACGGCAATAAAAAGGGGGATGCCTGCCTGCCTCTGCAGGGAGGACGTGAGGGCCTTGAGCTGCCTTGGCGATTCGATGTTGCGCCCGTAAGTGCGCGTGGGGACGTCGTAATCGAACAGGATCACCCCCCCGATGTTCCGCTGACGGATATCCCGGGCGACGGGGTGCCCGTCGGTTATTGAAAGCCCGCGAAATCCCACCATGATCATCTGGCCGACCTTCACATTCAGGCCCGGCTCCGCCCCGGAGACGGCGGAGGCCGGCGCTGCACCGACAAGAAAGATCAGCACGATGGTTGCAATGAGGATCTGCCGCATGGAGACCTTTTTACCGGATAACCCGCCAAAAAGATAGAGGGATCGTCCCGGCAGGCAGGACAAGATTTCTGTTGATTGTTGGGGCCTCATGATTATATGTAGACTGTTGGCCTGTGCCGCAGACCCCGAAAGGCAGCTGTCTCTTGAAATCCTTCAGATCCTTTTGCACCGCACTTTGCGTTCTTTTTCTTGCCCTCGCCATGGCCGCACAGGCGGCTGCCGAACCCCCTGATTATTCGGATTATATTGTCATCTACGGCGACGCCAGGACCAATCACGATATCCATCGAAAGATCGTCGGACACATTTTGACCTTCAGGCCCCAAGCCGTCTTCTCGACGGGAGACCAGGTCAACGACGGGAGGGTGCTGGACGAATGGGTCATTTTCAACGAGATCATTACCCCGATTCGCAAGACCTCCGAGTTCTACCCCCTGCTCGGCAATCATGAACGCAATGCCGACCTGTACTTCAAGAACTTCAAACTATCCGGCAACGAGCGCTGGTATTCCGTCCGCAAAGGCCCCGTCCTTTTCCTGATGCTCGACAGCAACTGGCTCATCGGGCCGGGGTCGAACCAGCACGCCTGGCTGGAGAAGGAGCTTCAGAACATCCCCCGGGAAGTCAAGTTCGTGGCCGCCGTTTTTCACCACCCGGCCATCTCTTCGGGGCCTTACCCGGACGAGAAGAACCTCCAGAAGCGCCTGTTGCCGCTCTTGGAGAAGTACAAAGTCGATCTCGTGTTCGTCGGGCACGAGCATGTCTACGAGCGCTCCTTCAAGGACGGAATCACCCACGTCACCACCGGGGGCGGCGGGGCGCCCCTTCATCTGAAGCTGCGTCACAACCCATACGGACAGGTCTTCGCGAGCGTGTACCACTTTTGTGTCCTGCGAACGGCGGGGCAGACCCTGGAGGTGCGCGCCTACGACACGGAGATGGCCCTTATCGATGAATTCTGGCTGAAAAGCAGAAGATAGGGGTAAGGGGTGAGGGTAGCGAGTAGAGGGGAAAGAACGGAATGCAAAAGTTATCGAAGCTGATCGTTACTTCAATTATCCTGGCGGCCTTTTTCTCCGGCCCCGCTGCGGCTTGGGGTCAGGCGAAGGACATCGAGACGCTGGCGCGGGAGAGGGCCCATCACACAAACCCGGGCTTTCGCAACCCCTGGATATCCGAGGAGCGGGCGGGCAGCACCTTGCGGCTTCTCGAGTGGAAGATCGGTTCCAATCCCTACCGGAAAGAAAAAAAGAAGAAGCCGTATTTTTCGGTGACAAGGCCCGATGTGAAGGCCATCGTCAAGGGGGACGACTCAGTCACCTATCTCGGGCATGCAACCCTCTGGATCCGGGTCAACGGCCAGAACATCATCACGGATCCCGTCTTCGGGGACATCGTCTGGTTCATCGACCGCTTTGCCCCTTTCCCCCTGCCGCCTGAGGAACTGGCCCCCATGCAGGTCGTCCTCATCTCCCACAACCACTATGACCATCTCGACAAGGACAGCATCCGCAAACTCGGGACGGGACCCCTTTACCTGACCCCTCTGGGCTACCGGGAGTGGTTCGAGGACATCCTTCCCGGGGCAAGGGTCATCGAACTCGACTGGTTCCAGAAATACACGCTTCACGGGGTGACCTATCGTTTGCTGCCCGTCCAGCACTGGACGAAACGGACACCCTTCAACACGAACCGTTCGCTATGGGGCTCCTGGCTGATCGAGTCGGCAAACCGGAAGATCTACTTCGCCGGCGATTCGGGTTACTTTCCGGGGTTTGCCGAGTATGGTCGCAAGTTCGGCCCCATGGATGCCGCCCTTCTTCCGATCGGATCCTACCAGCCCCGGTGGTTCATGTCCGTCTACCACATGGACCCCGGCGAGGCCTTGCAGGCCTTCAAAGACCTCCGCGCGAAGGTTCTCATCCCCCAGCAGTGGGGCGTCTTCGATCTCACCGACGAACCGATGGATCTCCCGCCGAAGGACTACCGGAAGGCGGCGAAGATGGTTGGCCTGACGGAAGAGCAAACACCCGTTGTGCCGCACGGGGGGACCCATTACTTGGAGTAAAGGCGTGTCGCGTCTAGAAAAAAGGCCCTTCCGGACATCGGCGAGGGCCTTTTTTTATCTTGCGGTTTTGCCTTCCTGAGCCAGTCGAAGGATGTCGAAGGGGCTTGTTGCTGATCTCTACAGGACGATTTTGATGGCGGGGTGCCTGCACAGGCCCTCGTAGATCTCGATACGGCACTCCTCACTCGTGACGACAATCTCCACGTCGAGGCAGTGGTATTTGCCCGTGAGGCTTGTGTTTGACGGGGTAATGGTGTGGGGCCGCTCCTGGATCACCTCGGCGATGGCGCTTCGCAAGCGTTGAGCATCCGAGCCGATGACCTTGTAGCCCCAAGGGCAGGGATAATCGATATCAGGCTTGCCGCCCGATCCATTGACTACCAAGACATAACTCCCGAAGGTTTTGGGCTAATTAAGCCCCCCATCCGACCCTTGTCAAGGGGGCTTGCGGCCTTTGCATGCAGTTACGTGCTTTCGGCCGACCGGAGGGCGGTCCTGCAGTGAGACGGGAGCCGATGAAATTTTGGGGGGCCTCCCGTTGCCGGGAGACCCCGCTTTTTGATTGTCGTTTCGAGAGAGAAAAGCCGGAGTCTAGTAACGGGGCCTGCCGCCGCCACCGCCGCCACCGGGACGCCTCATGCCACCACCGCCACCACCGCGACCGTCGTCCTGGCGGGGGCGCGCCTCGTTGACATTGAGCTTCCGTCCCTTCAGTTCCTTTTCGTTCATCCCGCTGATGGCAGCCTGGCCCTGTTCCGCCGAGGCCATCTCGACAAAGCCGAACCCTTTCGACTGGCCGCTCATCTTGTCCTTGATGATCGTCACGGACGTCACCTGGCCAAATGCTTCAAAAGACTGTTTCAGATCCTCTTCCGTGACACCGTAAGGCATGTTCCCGACGTAAATCTTCATCGACCTCTCCTAAAAAATTGATGTTTCCAGTGATGATAACCCGATACTCTTCCAGCTTTTCCGCTAACGAGTCGTTATCACATACGGGGCCTGACTGCAATGCTAATCATTCCCCCCTCGTATTATGCTTCCAGCTCAGCGGGCACTGCGTGCCCGGCTTGATCTCGATCGGGGCGTGGAGAAAAGCGTCACTTTCTTCGCCCCCTCCGTCGAGCCGGAGCTGGTGTGGGCTGCTGCGAAGGAGGAGAGTTCACGGCGCATCGGCCCAGATTTCGGACTCGCTTCACGATCCCGGCCCCCGTATCTCTGGAACCCGCCTCTTGCGCCTTCCTTTGGCGCCGCGGTATAGTCGAAATCTTCCAACGTCCGCCTCTCGATCTCTTCGCCCAGAACATTCTCGATGGCCCACACGAAGGCCCTGTCATCGCGCGTGACAAACGTGAAGGCGTCGCCGGTTCTCTCGGCGCGGCCCGTTCGGCCGATACGATGGGTGTATGCATCGACCGTGTCCGGCATGTCGTAATTGATCACGTGCGATATCCGTGAGATGTCGAGACCGCGGGCGGCGATGTCGGTGGCTACGAGAATCCGGTACTTGCCGGTCCGGAAGCCGCTGAGCGCATCCTGGCGCTGGCCCTGAGACAGATCTCCCTGCATGGACGCGACGGGGAACCCCGCTTTTTTCAGGTGCGTTGCCACGCGCGTTGCCCGGGCTTTGGTCCGGGTGAATACGAGGACCGAATCCGTGTCCGTGCGGTCGAGGATCTTCGTCAGCAGGCCCGTCTTGAGATGCTGTTCCACGGGGTACAGGGCGTGGGAGACCGTGGAGACCGGGGTCGATTCGCCGACCTGCACGGTGACGGGGTCCCGCAGGACTTCCTTTGCCAGGCGCCTGATTTCGTCGGGAATGGTGGCTGAGAACAGGAGGGTCTGGCGCTGGGCGGGGATTCTTTTCAGGATTTTCCGGACATCGGGCATGAACCCCATGTCAAACATACGGTCCGCCTCGTCCAGGACGAGGACCTCCAGATGGGTGAGGTCAATGACCCCCTGGTCCATGAGGTCGATCAGGCGTCCCGGGCATGCCACGACGATCTCGGCGCCATCCTGAAGTTTTTTGACCTGGGATGTCTGCTTCACGCCCCCGTAGACGGTAACGCTCTTCACTTTCGTTTTTCGGCCCAGTTCGTTGATGGCCTCGTGGATCTGCTCGGCCAGCTCCCGGGTGGGGGCGATGATGAGCACACGAACGCGACGGCGCGGCCCGGACATCAGCCTCTGCAGGATCGGGAGACCAAAGGCGGCCGTTTTTCCTGTCCCGGTGTGGGCCATCCCCATGACATCTTGTCCCTGGAGGATGAGCGGGATGCATTCGGTCTGGATCGGCGTGGGCTCCTCGTAACCAAGGGCCTCAACGCCCGCTTGAATCAGTGGATGTAACTCGAACAACTTGAAACTCATTAACAGATAAACCTCTTTTCTGGCATTTCTTCCGGCAAACTTACCGGTCTGCCCGTCTCAGCGACGGGCGGTTGATGTGGATAAGGATCGTTTACGCTTCTGCCTCTGCCTGGGCGGGTTCCGCGCCAGTGGACTCCACTGCCGGCTCTTCCCTCATGTTCTTTCCCTGGCGCTTGGCCATCTTCTCGGTTGCTTTTCTCAAACGCTCCAATTCTTTCTGTCGCTTGATGAACTGGTTGTGATTTCTTTTTCCCATGTTCCTCCTGTGCGAACCGGCAAAATCTGCATAGATCGGGCCAAAAAAAACCCCCATGGCCTTTCACGGGCTCTCTGGGGACAATATGCGTCATAACCGGTTCAAAGCACAAGTAACTTAAAGCTTTACCCGGTCATTGTCAAGGTTTATTTGCGGCCCGGCCTTTGGGGCAGGAAAGGGCGCTTTGCGCCGTCCATCGATGAGGTGACAAGCGGCAAGGACCGGGTGCCTCCAGAGCATCCGGGGGCCGGCATGACGCATGACGACCCGGATTTGCTCCCGCATGTCGGGCCTGTAGCAGTGCACGGGGCAGTTGGCGCAGGCGGGTTTCTTCGCCCCGAAGGGACATTTGTCGAGACGCTTTACAGCGTAGGCGAGAAGCCCCGCGCAATCGCTGCAGCACTCCCCCTTTGTGCCGTGGCTATCCCGGCAGAAGATCCGGATCATGGCCTTCAGGGTTTTGCGCTCCCGCTCGATTCTGGGGTGGGCCTTTACCATGGGGACAATATAAGGCGGCCGGCGCCCGATGGAAAGAGATTTTCCGCATCGGGGCCGGCCGCGGGCGGGTATATGCTTGTATTTTTTCAGTTTACGATATCGAGCAGGACGAGGACCTCGTTGATCGACCAGTAGAGCTGCTTCTGGAATTCGCAGTCCGCCACCCAGTCATCTTTGTCGATGCCCCCTGCCGCCGTGCACCCGTCGGTCCGGATCAGGACATGTCCCTTGAGGTCGTTGTATGCCTTGGAATACCAGCCCAGCATGACCCATTTCTCGACCAGGTTGACACGGGTGGCCAGGGCGCTCCGGTACCCCCAATGCGTAAAGGAGCTCTTGCTACCGTGCCAGATCGTCGAAGACAGTCCCGCCAGCTTCGCCTTGATCGTGGGGACGGGGTCGATGGCGCCATAGATCATGACGCGTGGGTTTAGCTCGTCCGCGAATGGCCACCCTGCTTCAAGGGTGTCCACATCCGTTGTGCCTTCCGGCAGGGGTTCTACCTTGATGATCGTAACGGTCCGGGCGGAGTAACCGGCGTTGCGGTCCCCGTTGGGATCGTAAGGCCAGAGCGATGTTTTTCCGCATCCGGTAAGCAAGGGGTTCTGCTGATCGGGAGGACCGGGGATCTTCTGGGGTGGCACCACGCGGAAAGGTCCTTCTCCGTCCAGCTTGTTCTGGAGATTCAGTATGCCCGGCGTAAGATATTGGCCGTCGCGCTTGATGGCAAGGATGGTCTTGAGTCCTTGCGGATTGTCGATGGGCTGACCGTGATATCTTCCCGCAACGGAGGGGGCGCTGTAACTGCACCACCCGCAGGGATTGAGGGCCATATCGGCTTCCTGGTTATAGTAGAATGTTGCCGCCGGATAGGTGCCAAATATATGATAGCGGCTCGGATCGGGGTCCGGGTACAGGGGATGGAACTGGGCAAATCCGTCGGGGGAGATGGCGCGGATCGCTGTGGCCGATGGAAGCAGGAGCTTCTTGAGAAGGCTCTCTATCGTCACACCGGTGTATTCCACGTAGGAATCGCCTGACTTGGTGGTGTTCATGAGCATGAACTGGGTATGCTGGGGCATCTTTTCCAGTTGCCCCCTTGTGAAGACCTTGGACGGGGCGGGAACCTTGGTGGGGTCGTCCTTGGCATTTCCCGGGTACCGATTGGCCAGGATTTCAACCTTGTTAGAGTAACCGTCGTTGTCGGAATCGTAATTTTCAATCGCCTGGATCGCCGCCGCGGTTCGTCCTGCATTTTTGAAGTCGAGGCCGTAAGCATTCAGGGTATCCGGATACTTTTCCGGGACCGCCCCGTACTTCGTGACGTCGTGACAGTATTGACAACTGCCCACATCCTTCGTTCCTGTCTTCCCTCCGCTGTGACACAGATTGCAGTTGTCCAGCTTCGTACCCGCCCTGTCCGGGTAGACTTGCAGGAAAAGCGCCGCATCATCCTGCCCCTCATGATGGTAGGCGCTGCGCACGATCTGGGCCGTCATCAGCGTAACGGGAAGAACAACGAGCAATACGGAGTACTTCAGCCATTTAGCCCTTCTCATAAAATCTCCTCCTTCATATGATTTTGTTCCCGCCTGCTTCCTTTCCCCAATCTCGCTGTTGGCGGAGACATAAAAAAACCGCACTCCGGAGAGTGCGGTAAACGGGCCTGTCGGGCCATCCCCGGCCGGCCGGGGGCAAAAAAACGCCTGCCCCGGCAGGTCGAGGGCAGGCGCGCGCAGTGCTCACGCTACCGGCCTCTCCTTTCCACATGGGAGGCATGGCCGTTTCCAGCCACACCCTTCCGGCAGGCGCGCCTTAGGCTTGGGCCCTTAGGTGACGCTGCTCGGAGAGAACACTATGAAATCAACTATGTCTAAGTCGCTGCTGTCCCTGTTTCAAGGCAGCGGCGCAAGGCTTACTTCATCTTGCTCGTATAGACGTAGTCGTTGGTCTTCTGGGCCTCGTGGCACTTGATGCACTCGTCGATCTTGCCTTCCTGGTCCACCTTGCCGCTTGCCTTGAACTGAGCCCAGAACCAGTCGCCGCCCTGGGGGTTGTAGCCCTTGACCTTGTACATGACGTCGACGTGCTTGAGCTTCTTGTCCTTGCCGAAGTTGTCCTGGACGATCAGGGCGCCGTCGGCGAACTTGCCTTTCTTGGCCTTGATGGAGTCGAAGGCAACCTGGTTGACGTAGGTCGTCAGAAACGCCCCGTGGGGCTCGGGCCCTGCATACTGGGTCTCGGTGCCCGGCCACGTCTTCCAGCTCTGGTATTTGCCCTGCTGGATGAAGTCCCAGACGGACTTGCCGTCAGCGGGGGGGCCCTTTTTGGCCTGGGCGAACAGCATGCCCGAAAGAACAAGAGTTACGGCGAGAACGATAGCGAAAACAAGCAATCCTTTTTTCATGGTCAATACCCCTTTACTATTGAAATGATCCTCCGGCAAATCCTCCCGAGTCACGATGAAGATAACGCGTATCTCCCGTGTCGGATGACATGGATGCCCGTTGCCTTTGCGCTTTCCCGAAAATCCTTCTCAGCGAGGGCGGCGACGATCCCCCGGAGGCTGTATTTTATTTGTAAATGACCGTCCCGACGTGCTTGCCGGAAAGGGCTTTCGTAATGTTTCCCTTCTTGAGACCGTTTATGATCTGAATGCGGTCGAGGACTTCGCTGTTCTGGAGGATCTCCAGGCAGGGCCGCTCGATGATGAGATCGTCGAGGTTTCTTTTGATCAGCTCCCTGGCGCTGATCTCTGCGATGAATTTCGCTTTTTTGTTTTTCTTGGGGTTGTCCGTGTAGAGTCCGTCCTCGTCCTTCACGAGGATGCAGCTTTTCGCCCCGATGAGATCCGCCACGATCAGGGTGCCCACGTCGGTTCGGTGGATGGGGATCCGCCATTTCGGCGACGGCAGGGCGTAGTAGTCGTAAGGGGGCATCCCGTGCATGACGGGGATGCATCCCTGGGCGAAATAGGTCGGGAGCTTCAGGACTTCGTCATGGCCGATCTTTACGCCGCCCCAGGGAGAAAGCAGCGTGGCAACCAGCAGCGCGTTTTGCTCGGAGATGGAGCTGCCGAACTTGGAGATGATCCCCGTCGGCATCCCGAGCTCGAGGCCGATGGCGTAGATGTGACGGCTGCGCGTCCCGCCGCCTGTGAGCAGGAACATCTTGTGCTTCTTCTTGTTTGCGGCGATTTCCTTTACGACCGCCGGCAGGGCCTTCTTGCCGAGGTCGCAGATGGACTGCCCGCCGATCTTCAGGACATGCACGTCCGGGAAGAGCCTCTGCTGAGGAGCCACGTCGTACCCCTCGGCGAAGGACTGGCTGACGAGACTCTCCCCCATGAGCTTGCTCTTGACATGCAAACGTTTCCCGTCGCGCTCCCGGATTAGCGCCATGCTGCCTCCACTGGTTTATTAGGGTTTACTTGCCGCGGGTGAGCCTGAAAGTCCGGCCTGCTCTGCTACTTTTTTGACTTTCTGCTTTTTGTCTGCTCACCCACTTCCACCTCGTCTTCACTGCCTTTTGTGCCCCTCTCCATCAGGACAAGCTTTGCGCCGACCGCCTTGGCGATCTGTTCCAGCTCCTTCTTCCGGAGATGGTAGGAGTAAAAATCAATCTCCACCCCGGAGACTGCCACGATCTTGAAGCGGGGCTTCTTCTCCCCCTCGCCGACCTTTCCGCGCTCACGGTAGAAAATTTTTCCTGGCATGATCGTTACCTCCCATGGGATTTTTTGCTGCGCTTTTCCCAGAGAGTGTACCACGAACCATTGCCGGAAGGTAGCACGGGTACGACCGCCCTGTAGCCCAAGAGGCGCGGCCGGAGCCATCCCTTCGTGTCCACCCGGTCTTCGGCGCGCGGGGAGACGGCGTCGCGGTCCATGGAGACGACGAGAATGCCGCGCCCTTCGAGTTCCCCGACGGTGACGATGTCCGGAAAATCCCTCAGGCGGGCGAACTCGATAAACCGCCCGCTCCACCCCGATGCCGTGAGCCCCACGGCGGCCGCTGCCCCGATGATCCCGTCGTTGGTCCCGCCATGGCCGGAGAGATGGAAGCCTTTGGCTGCCTTAAGGGCCTCCGCCTGGGTGACCACCCGCTCCGTGCAGCCGCGGCCGAACTCCATGAGGGGCCCGAAGGCCCCGTTGTCACCCCAGGCCAGACACAGACCCGGGTCGCTTCCCGTCAGGGACTCTTTTTCGATATGGCGGACGGCCCTCTCCCTGAGCGTCTCCAGGAGGGCGATGTCGGGAACTTCCACGATGAGGCAGGCGGAGCTGTTGTGCGAGGTGTAGGGGATCCGGTCGTCGACGAGAAGCTGCTGCCGCACGACACCCCGGAGCCTGCAGCCTTCGGGCAGCAGGGCCTCGAACCGGCGGGCCAGCTTGCCCGTGCCGATGTCGGCATCCAGGTTGTCCGTGTCGTCGAAGCCGATATATATGTTCTTCATTCTGTCTGTGTGACCTCCAATATAAAAGGTGAGAGCGTCTCTCAAGAAATGCTCTTTCGGATGACATGAATGGCCGTGGCCTTGACGGAAGCCGTCACCTCCGTACCTTCCTGGAGTGCCAGGTCCTCCAGGGCGTGCGTTGTCACGTAGGCCACCAGAGAAAACCCGCAGGAAATTTCCACCCTGTGGAAGAGCCCCAGCGGGACGATCCTGCCGACCCGCCCGCGGAATACGTTTCTGGCGCTGGTTTTTACGTTCCCGTCCGGGATGGAGAGGGTGACGTTTTCGGGGCGTATGAAGAGAACCACCCGTTCGCCGGGCTTCCCTTTGCCCACGACTTCGATCTCGGATTCGTTCACCCGGACCATCAATGCCGTCTCATTCACGCCCCGGACTTCCCCCTCCAGGATCGTCTCGGTCCCCACGAAGGAGGCGACGAACTCGTCGACGGGCCGGTTCATGATGACGGCAGGCCTGTCGATCTGGGCGATCCGACCCCCTTCCATGACGGCGATGCGGTCCGACAGGCGCAGGGCCTCGTTGCGGTCGTGGGTGGCCATGATCGTGGTGATCTTCGTCTCGGCGAGGACCTTTTCCAGATCCGTGACGATGGCTTCCCGCGTCGGCGGGTCGAGCGCTGCGAAAGGCTCGTCGAGAAAGAGGATCTCCGGCGAGATGGCGAAGGCCCGGGCAAGGCTCGCCCTCTGGGCTTCCCCGCCGGAGAGCGTTTTTGCGGACCGGTCGCTCAGGTGCGCGATGCCGAAATGCTCCAGCTGCGAATCCACAACGCGCCGAGCCTCGGCACCGCCAATGCCGCGGATCTTGAGCCCCGAAACGACGTTGCCGAAAACGGTCGTGTCGAAGAGCAACGGCTCCTGGAAGACCATGGCGAGCCTGCGCCGGTATTCCAATATGCGCTGCTCTGCACCCACCGCCTGCCCCCGGAACAGGATCTGTCCTGCCGAGGGTTTCATCAGGTAAGACAGGGCCTGCAGGAGAGTTGTCTTTCCCGCGCCGTTGGGCCCGATGAGCGAGAGGGTCTCTCCCTCGAAGATTGTCATGCCTGAGACGTCGACCAGCAGGCTTCCCCCGCGGATCACTTTCAGGTTCCTTGCCTCCAGGATCGTCGTCATCGCGGCCTCTCCCTCTGCTGAACGTGGGTGAGGACGAGATTGATCATGAAGGCGAAGAGAAGCAGGATGATCCCCAGGGCGATGGCGATGTCGAAGTTGCCCCGGCTCGTCTCCATGACCGTCGCCGTCGTGAGGACGCGCGTGTAGCCCTTGATGTTTCCGCCCACCATGATGGAGGCGCCAACCTCGGAGATGACGCCGCCAAATCCCGCCATGACGGCGGCCAGCAGCGGGAGCCTAGCCTCGCGGATGAGGATCCTGACCATTTGCAGGCGCGTGGCCCCCAGGGCGAGGATCTGCAGCCGCAGCTTCTTGGGCAGCTGCTGCATGGCCGCAAGAGAGATCCCCATCACGATGGGGGTTGCGATGACCGCCTGGGCGAGGATCATGGCCGCCGGCGTGTACAGGATCTCCAGGAAGCCCAGGGGCCCGTTACGCCACAAAAAGATCGTGACGAAGAGCCCCACCACCACGGGGGGCAGGGCCATCCCCGTGTTGATGAGGCTCACGACGAACTTGCGGCCCGGGAACTGCGTGAGGGCCACCACGGTCCCCACGGACATCCCGATAAAGAGGCTGATAAACGTCGCCGTTCCCGAGACCTTCAGGGAAAACCAGGTGATCCCCAGGACCTCGGGGTCGAAGGTGACAAGCAGGATGAAGGCCTGACGGATGCCTTCAAGGATGATATCCATTTAGATGCCCAGGGCCTCCTCTTTCTTGCCGGCATCGGGGAAGAAGAGCGGCGAGCCGTACTTGTCGACGCCGAAGGTCTTGATGATGTCCTGTGTTTCCTTGGAAACCATGAAGTCGCCGAAGGCCTTGGCGCCGGCGAAGTTCGCCTTGGGCCACTTCTTCGGGTTCACCTCGATGACGTGGTAGATGTTGAGCAGGATCCCGTCGCCCTCGACGAGGATGTCGAGGCCCAGCCTCTTCTGCAGGGCCAGGTAGGTCCCGCGGTCGGCGAGCGTGTAGGTCTTCTTCTCGGCCGCCACGGCCAGCGTCTGCCCCATGCCGAGCCCCGTCTGCTGGTACCATTTCTCGCCTTCGAACTTCACGCCGGAGGCCTTCCAGATGTCTTTCTCTTTGGCGTTGGTCCCCGAGTTGTCGCCGCGGGACATGAAGATGCTGCCCGTTGCGGCGATCTTCTTGAAAGCCTCCGAGGCCTTTTTCATTCCCTTGATCTTGGCCGGGTCGGCAGGAGGGCCCACGATGATGTAGTCGTTGTGCATGACGAGCCTGCGCTCGACGCCGTTGCCGTCGGCCATGAACTTCTTCTCCGCCGCGGGCGAGTGGACGAGCAGGACGTCGGCCTCGCCCTTGGCGCCCATGGCCATGGCCTGACCGGAACCCACAGAGATCGTTTTCACGAAGTAGCCTGTCTTCTTCTCGAAGATCGGCAGCAGGACATCGAGAAGCCCCGAGTCCTGGGTGCTGGTTGTTGTAGCCATAATGACGTTTTTCTGTGCAGGCTGCGCCGCCGCGAGGCCCGCCATGGAAATGGTCATGGCAAGGGCGAGTAACAGACAGAGAATGAATCCCTTTCGCTTCATGATATTCCTCCTTTTCATCTTATGAATGGTTTCTTCGCTATTTCTTCTTGTTTGCAGCCTGCCACTCCCTCGAGTTGGCAAAGAAGAGGGGGGCGCCGTACTTGTCTTTGCCGAAATCCGCTATGATCTTCTGCCCCTTCGCGGGGTCAGTGAGCCATTTCACGAACGTCATCGTGTCTGAGTGGTTCACACGGGGGAACTTCTTCGGGTTCAGGGGGATGAGCGATATGTAATTCAGCAGGGCCTCGTCCTTCTCCACGAGGATGACGAGCTTGATCTCCTTCTTGAGCGCCAGGTAGGTCGCCCGATCCATGAAGACATAGGCCCCTTTCGAATCGGCAAACCGGGTCGTGGGGGCATTTCCTTCGGCGCCTTTCTCGTAAGTGACGTACCAGGGGCCGGCGGGCTTGATTCCCGCTTTGGCCCAGATGTCCATCTCGGCCACGTGGGTCCCCGACTTGTCGCCTCGGGTGATGAAGGGGGCCTGCTTTGCGGCGATGGCCTTCAAGGCCTCTGCACCCGTTTTCATCCCCTTGATCCCGGCGGGGTCGGACGCGGGGCCCAGGATGACAAAGTCGTTGTACATCAGAGGGATCCGCTCGGTGCCGAAGCCCTCGGCAATGAACTTCTCCTCCAGGGATTTGGCGTGGGCCATGACGAGATCGACGTTTCCCTGCTCGGCGATCTTCAGGGCGGCGCCGGTGCCGGCGCCCACGTGGCGGACCCGGATGCCTGTATCCTTTTCGAATTGATCCTCCAGGGCCCCAACGATCCCCGAGTCGATGGGGCCGATGGTGCTCGCCATGAAGACAAATCCGCCTTTCTGCGCCCAGCAAAGACCGGGTACGAGGAGCATGAGACTCAACAGCACAGGCAGCAGCCACTTTTTCATGTTTTTCCTCCTTCAGATGTTTGAGTAAAGGATCTTCCCGGAATCCTCGAAACCGTAGCCGCCGAGACGCTCGAAGCGCTCTCGGAAACCGGGGGATCTTAAAACTTCCATGAGGGCCTGGATTCCTTTGCTGAAATAGGTGGACTGTCCCAGGGCCATATCGAAGTTTTCACGGGTGACGGGGATGAAGTGAAGACCCATGAGCCGCGAGACGGCCACCGTGGCGATGCCGGCGTCGGCCTCGCCCGACAGGATCGAGAGCCCGACCTCGACGTGAGTGTAAACCTCCTTGTCGTAACCTTCGATATCTGCCGAGAGGATGCCGAGGCGACCGATGTGATGGTTCAGGAGAATCCTCGTGCCCGAGCCGGCCTGGCGGTTCACGAACCGAACCTTCTTGCCGGCGATGTCCTCGATGCCGGCAATGCCCAGGGGGTTGCCGGGTGCCGCGACAATGCCGATCTCTCTGCGAAAGAGGTGCACCAGCACGGCTTTCATGTCGGGCAGGTATTTCGGTAGGAAGGGAACGTTATAACGGCCGCTCTCCTGATCGAAGAGATGAGTCCAGGCGATGTCGGTGTAACCGCCGCCGAGTGCCTTGAGCCCCTCGGTGCTTCCCGTGTTGGCACAGAAGAAATAAAATTCCGGGTGCGTATGCCTCATCCCGGTGAGCAGGAAATCGAGGACCGGGTCATTGCTCCCCGATGCCAGGAGCGCCCCTTCCATGCCGCGGCTCTTCTCTCTTGCCTCTTTGAGCCCGCTCCGTGCGCCGGTTTCGATCCACTCGTCGACGAGTTTCTTCGGGAAAACCCACTTTCCCGTGACCCGCGTTCCCGGGATCCGTCCCGCCTTGATCAGGGCATAGACCTGTTTCTCGTTGATCCCGAGATAGGCGGCAACCCCTTTCGTGTTCATCATTTCTTCGGACATGGTGACCTCCGGAAGGGGAATCATAGTAAACCGAATGACAAAGAGCAACAAAAAATAACGAATTCATACCAATACCGACAAGGCATTGCAGCTTGACGGCCTTTGTCATGAAGTGTACAGTAATTATTAATCTCCAAGTGCCCATAGTAAAAGGGGAAAGAGGCATGAGCCGTTACGTCATCGTGGGTTGTGGGGTTGCAGGAAATTCGGCTGCCGAGACGATCCGGAAGCTCGATCCGGATTTCGAGATCCGGATGTTCACGAAGGAAGCGGCCTTCTACTATTACCGGCCGGCCCTGCCGGAGTATCTCGCAGGGGAAAAGGTCCTGAAGGCGTTCACCCTGCACGACGGGACGTGGTATGAGAAGAACCGCATCGACGTCCACCTCTCGACGGAGATCGTTTGTATCGATCCAGGCGCCAAGACCGTGACGACGAAGGAAGGCAAGTCCTTTGCCTACGACCGGCTTCTTCTGGCAACGGGCGGCAAGGCCTCGCGTCCGGACATCAAGGGCGCCGATGCACCGGGTGTCTTCACGCTCAGGACCCTGGAAGACGCCGATGCCATCCTGAAGTGCGCCGAGTCGGCAAAATCCGTTGCCCTCATCGGCGGCGGCCTTCTGGGCCTCGAGGCGGGAAACGGGCTGCGTAAAAGAGGGCTCAAGGTGACGGTCGTCGAGAGAAACCCCCGCATGCTCCCCCGTCAGATGGACCCGGCCGGGGCTCATCTGCTTCAGCACAAAATGGAGGAGATGGGATTTTCTTTTCTGCTCAGCGAGAGGACCCGGGAGATCGTCCCTGCGGACGGGCGTTTGACTGTTCTTTTCGAGAGCGGGAACAGGCTCGAGGCGGAGATGGTCCTCTTTTCGGCAGGTGTAGATCCTGATCTGACCCTGGCACGGCAGATCGGCCTTCCCCTCGGCCGGGCCGTAAAGGTCGACGACAGGCTGCAGGCGGGGCTCGAGGATATCTTTGCCGCAGGCGACGATATCGAACACCGGGGGCGATATTACGGGAGCTGGCCGGCCGCCATGGCCCAGGGGAGAGCCGCCGGGGCCAACATGGCGGGAAAGGAAACCCTCTATGAGGGAACCTTGACCGCGAACAAGCTCAAGGTAGCCGGTATCGACCTTGTATCCATAGGGGACATCGACGCCGAGGGCGACGACGAGTGCATCGTCAGGGCGGATGAAGAGAAGTGCATCTACCGCAAGCTCGTCATCGAGAACAATTCCATCGCCGGGGCGATCCTCCTGGGAGATCTCAGGGGGGAGAAGGAGATCCAGGCGGCTATCGAGGGACACAAGGATATCTCATCGGTCAAGAAGAAGCTGGAGGAGGAAGGGTTCGATCTCTCGTAGCGTAAATGAAGCCCTGTTGTTTGCTGTGGAAATTTTCGGGATTTTGAAGTAGATTCAATCACCCCCGGGATCGCTTCCCGGGGGTTTGCATTGCCACTGAGCGAGAATCAGCAACGGAGCGAAAGATGAAAGAACAGGAAAAGAAACCGAACTCCTTCCGCGGCGCCTCGAAATACGTCCTCGACGAGGAACTGGCCAAGATCGTGAACATCTCCATCGCCCTGGAAATGCCTCTTCTGCTGAAAGGCGAGCCGGGCACGGGCAAGACGATGCTCGCCTACGCCATCGCCGAGAGCCTCAACCTCCCGCTCATCATCCTGAACGTGAAGTCGAGTATGAAGCTTGTCGAGGCCCTCTACCAGTACGACACCCTCACGCGCCTCAATGACAGCCGCTTCGGCGACTCGAAGCGCAACGTGAGCGACATCGAGGCCTACATCCGGATGGGCAAGATCGGCCAGACCTTCGTGGCCGACGCCAAGACGGTGCTTCTCATCGACGAGATCGACAAGGCCGACACGGACTTCCAGGACGACATGCTCGATGTGCTCGACCAGATGTCCTTCGACATCATCGAGATCGACAAGACCGTCAAGGCCATAAACCGCCCCGTTGTCGTCATTACCTCGAATGCCAAGAAGGATCTCTCGGACCCCTTCCTGGGGCGCTGCAACTTCCACCACATCGCCTTCCCCGAGCCTGAGATGATGCGCAAGATCGTGGGGGTCCACTTCCCGAAGCTCAGCGACGAGATGGCCACGGCCTGCCTGCAGTCCTTTTATGGGCTCCGCGATATCGGGGGCATCGAGAAGAAGCCCGCCACGCGGGAGCTCATCAACTGGATCCGCGCCCTGAAGAGCGACCCCGACTTCAGGCCGGCCGTCCTGCAGCGCGGCGAAGTCCCCTACCTGGGGGTCCTGTACAAGAAAAGCGCCGATCTCGGCCTGGCCGCCAAGGCCATCGCAAGGCTCAAGCGCTAGGAGTCAGACGTGTTCGTCCAGTTTTTCTACACCCTGCGGGACCGCGGCGTCCCCGTGACGCCCACCTCGTTTCTGCGCCTCCAGAGGGCGCTCTCCCTGGGGCTCGTCACGTCGCTTGACGATTTCTACACC
Source organism: uncultured delta proteobacterium (assembly GCA_963802225.1). GTDB lineage: Bacteria > Desulfobacterota > Syntrophia > Syntrophales > UBA2192 > UBA2192. The sequence continues at coordinate 353,624 of CAWDHZ010000031.1, forward strand.
GTCGCCCGGTCTCTGCTGGTGAAAAGCGAGCGCTACTTCGATCTCTACGACCAGGTCTTCCTCCACCACTTCCGGGGTGTTGAGCTGAAGGACCCCGAGACCCACGAGCTGACCGACATTGCGAAGGCGCTCCTGCAAGAGTGGCTGAAAGACCCGGCAGGGGTGGCCGCCGCCTTCGGTGTCGACGAGAAGAAGCTGAAAAAGATGACTCCCGAGGAGCTCATCCAGTACTTCCTGGATCGGCTGAAGGAGCAGACAGAAGCCCACCACGGGGGGAACCGCTGGATCGGCACCCGGGGCACCTCGCCCGTGGGGCACTCGGGTACCCACCCCGAGGGGATGCGCGTGGGAGGGGTCTCGCGGAACAAGTCGGCCATCAAGGTGGCCATGGACCGCCGCTGGCGGGATTACTCCCAGGACGGGCCCCTCACCCAGGCCCAGATGGGCGAGGCCCTCAAGCGTCTTCGCCGGATGGTTCCAGCCGGCCCCAAGGACCTCGTCAACGTGGACAAGACGATCCGCGAGACCCTGCGCAACGCAGGTGAGATCGAGATCGTCTTCGACCGCCGGCTCACGGACCGCCTCAAGGTCATCCTCATGATCGACAACGGCGGCTGGTCCATGGAGCCCTATGTCGAGCTCGTCCAGACCCTTTTCAGTTATGCCCGGTCACAGTTCAAGGACCTGCGGACCTATTACTTCCACAACTCGCTCTACGACGTCGTCTGGCAGGATGCCCAGCGCTTCTACCGCCCCGAGCGCATCGACGAGCTTTCGCTGCGCGACCCCGAGACGAGGCTCATATTCCTGGGAGATGCGAGCATGTCGCCCTACGAACTCATGTACGCCGGGGGCGCCATCGACTACACGCAGCGCAGCACCCGTCCCAGCATCGACCGGCTCAAGTTCCTGGCAAGCCTCTTCCGCCATGCCGTCTGGCTCAACCCCTCACCGCTGTGGGAGTGGGATCGTGTCCGCACCATCGGGATGATCCGCCAGGTCTTCCCCATGTATGAGCTGACGCTGGACGGGTTGGAGGCGGCAGTGAGGCGCCTCGTGGCGAAAAACTAGGGTACCAGGGTCCAGGGTAAAGGGTAAAGGGTCAAGGGTAGGGTAGAGGACATAGCAGACAGCCAACAGCCAACAGCCAACAGCAGAAAGAAAATCCCCCTCTCATCCCCCTTTGTAAAGGGGGAGAAGAGGGGGATTTTTTACTTGCCTTCGGCTCCCTCTTCCCAATTCACTAATCAACTATTTAACTAGTCAACTGATGATCAGGAACGGATTGTGTTTCATGTCCGTGTCGGCGGCGGGGACTTCCTCGTATTCGGCCCGGAATTCCTCCCAGATGTTGGATAGCTCCTCCCGCAGGGCGGCCCGAAGATCGTCGGGCAGCACTGACGCAAACCCGAGCATGTCCTCGATGAAAACTTCCCGATAGCGGGTCATCCGGTAAGGGGGTGCCGTCTCGCCCTCACGAAGGATCGCGAAAAAGGTCCGGGCCTCTCCAGGCTCGATCGCCGCAAATCCGGGCTCGAGCCCGAGTCGCCGGCGGACCCAGAACGTGAACAGGAGGTGGAAACAGGTCAGATCCTCCCGCCCGAAATCCTCGGGGGCAAGAGGCCTTTCTTTTGTCAGGGCATCCATCAGCCCGTCCAGGGCAATCAGTCCCATGAGGGCCTTGCTTGCCCTGGTGAGGTCGTCGGCACCGGCGAAATCCCGGTAGAGCTCCCCTTTCTGCAATCCGGTGAACAGCAGGGGCTTCTTCAGCAGGATGCCCGACAACAGCGAACCCCGCTCATCGCCCCAGAAACCGTCTGTAAACCCGTTCCTGCGGAACCAGGCCATTCTGATCCAGGTCTCGGCCACTCGTTTTGCGCGGAGAACCAGCCCGAATCCGGCGCGGAAAATCGATGTCAGGGTGTTGCTCTCCAGTAGAGTGCCCGCGCGGCCGGGGTCCCTTCCCGTCATTTCCTCCAGTGCGATGTTGAGATAACCGGCGGCCTTCCGGGTCGTTTGGACCAGGCCGGTCAACTCCATGCGGGCGAGCCCCTCGACCGACGCGATCTGGTTTGCAAGCCCCGCGAATTCCAGGCGCATCCGGTCCTGAATGAGGGGGTCTTTCACGGCTCTCAGCGCCTCCTGCAGGAAGCTTCCCTGCGGCCCCTCGTGAAGTGGCAGAAAGGGGATCAGGGCCCGGGCTTCTTCATCGGCCATGATGTCGACGATTGCGGCAGGCTTTCCTGCGGGGTTCATCTGTTCAAGCGAGAGGGGCGAATAGATGGAGATGGCCTCGTCAAAGGGAAGAAACCCGTATTCGGCCAGGCGTACGTTTCTCATCCGGGACATTCCGTCTTCCAACTCCGAGGGGATCACGCCGGCAAGACTGGACATCAGGGAATGAAAAGCAGGCATACTGGCCGCCGCGACGGCGCCCGTGAGCTCCCGGAGAAAAGGCTCGAACTCCGCGTCAACGGCCCTCAAATAGATGACCCCGTCGTGGGTGAAGAACCCCTCGGGGATCTCGACCTCATTGTCGTCCTCCTCCCGGGCCATCACCTCGAGGCTCTTCTGTAGAATATAAAAGGCCAGGGCGCTTCCCTCTTCCAGCAGCCAGGCAATCGTTTTGCGGCAGTCGGCCTCGAAGAGCCGCCTCAGCCAGGACAGGGACTCGGCGGTGTTGATCTCGTCGCGGTCCCAGATCTCCATGTCGAGGATATATTGCCACTGCTCCGGTGTGGCAAGCTCCAGCAGCGCCAGAGAGTCGTCGCTTCCGATCTTCTTGATAAGCCAGAAAAAATCCCCGGCGGGAAATTCCTCGACCACCTTGCGGGGATTCTTGTCGTGGAGGATGCGCTCCAGGATTTCCCCGCCGCCGAGACTGTCGAACTCCCGCAGCAGATCCTTCCCGCGCAAGGCGGGGATCTCGACGATGTTGTCCGTTGAAAGGGGCTTCGATGGGTGTTTCATGGAACGTCCCGCTGCTCCTCCCGGTCGTTGGGGTGGTTTTTGAGAGAAAAGCCCCCGGGGAAGGGTGAACTCCCCCGGGGGCCGGAACGCTTCTGTGCGGAGTGATGGTGCCGGTGCTTCCTAGTCCAGCTCTTCCTCTTCTTCTTTTTCGACCTTCTTGCCCACCATGGTCCGCGTGGTGATGAGGAGCGCGGCCACCGATGCGGCATTCTGGAGGGCGAGCCTGGCCACCTTGGCCGGGTCGATGATGCCGGCCTTGATCATGTCCACGTACTCTCCGCTGTCGGCGTCGAAACCGTAGCTGCCCTTCTTCTCGCGGACCTTCTCTGCGATCACCGAGCCCTCGAAGCCGGCATTATTTGCGATCTGTTTCAGGGGCTCCTCGATGGCTTTGCGGATGATCTCGATCCCGTACCGGGCATCCCCCTCGAGCTTTGCCTTCGACAGTGCTCCTGCGCAGCGCATCAGGGCCACGCCTCCACCCGGCACGATGCCCTCCTGGACGGCCGCGCGGGTGGCGTTGAGAGCGTCGTCGACGCGGGCCTTCTTTTCCTTCATCTCGATCTCCGTGGCGGCGCCGACCTTGATGATCGCAACGCCGCTGGTGATCTTGGCCAGGCGCTCCATCGCCTTCTCGCGATCGTAGTCCTGCTCGATGATCTCGATTTCCTTCTTGAGCTGCTTGACCCGTTCGTCGATGTCTGCTTTTTTGCCCGCGCCGTCGATGAAGGTCGTGTTGTCCTTGTCGATAACGATCCGACGGGCCCGGCCGAGATCCTGGATGGTGGCCGACTCCAGCTTGACCCCCATTTCCTCGGAAATGACCTTGCCCCCCATGACGACGGCGATGTCCTGCAGGGCACCCTTGCGCCGGTCGCCGAAGTAAGGGGCCTTGATGGCGGCGCACTTGAGCACGCCGCGCACCTTGTTGACGACGAGCGTTGTCAGGGCTTCGCCTTCCACGTCCTCGGCAACGATCATGAAAGGCTTGCCGGCCTTCGAAACCTGCTCGAGCAGAGGCAGAATTTCCTGCATATTGTTGATTTTCTTATCGGTTATCAGGATGTAGGCGTCTTCCAGGATGGCCTCCATCTTCTCCACGTTCGTGATGAAGTAGGGAGAGATGAACCCCCTGTCGAAAGTCATCCCCTCGACATAATCGAGGACCGTGTCGAGAGTCTTGTTTTCCTCGACAGTGATGATTCCCTCCTTGCCGACCTTGTCCATGGCATCGGAGATGATCTTTCCGATCTCCGGGTCGTTGTTGGCCGAAATCGTGCCGACCTGGGTGATTTCCTGCTTGTCCTTTACCGGCTTGGCGATCTTCTTGAGCTCTTCGGCAACCAGCTCGACGCCCCTGTCGATCCCCTTCTTGAGTTCCATGGGGTTCATGCCCGCCGCCACGAGCTTTGCCCCTTCTCGGTAGATGGCCTGGGCAAGGATTGTCGCCGTCGTCGTGCCGTCGCCGGCCTGATCCGAGGTCTTGGAGGCGACTTCCCGAACCATCATGGCGCCCATGTTCTCGAAGATATCGTCCATTTCGATTTCCTTGGCCACCGTGACGCCGTCCTTGGTGATCGCGGGGGCTCCCCACTTGCGCTCGAGAACGACATTGCGCCCCCGGGGCCCCAGGGTCACCTTGACGGCATCGGCCAGGGTGTTGACCCCCTTGGCTATTTTTTCGCGCGCAGGGGCGTCGTACAGGATTTCCTTTGCTGGCATGATCGAGACCTCCTCCGGTTACTTCGATATATTGTGGAAAGATGTTTCTTTTTTTTAAAAGGCTGGAAAAACGTCCGCGTTCCGCGGCCATTCTAAAATAAGGACGCTTGCCCGGTTGTCAAGCCTGCGAAGGTGCGAAACCTACCTTTTCCTCCATCGCTCGACCCGGTCGAAGGCTTCTTCGACGGCTTTCAGGAGCATGTCGAACTGCACGGGCTTCACGAAAAAGTCGTCGAAGCCGGCCTCCCGGCATTCCTCGACCTCGAAGAGGCCGGCCCACCCCGTGATGGCAAAGAGAATGGAGAGGGGCTTTTCCCTGCGGATCTGCCGGCCCAGTTCCAGCCCGTTCGTTCCGAAGAGCCTCAGGTCCAGAAAGATCATGTCGATCTCCTCATCCCGGAGGATCTCGAGGGCGTTCTCGGCGCCCTCCGCCGTCAGGACCTGGTACCCCGAGGCGCTGAAGAAATCCTTGAATAACTCCCTGACGCTCAACTCGTCATCCACGATGAGGAGCTTCTTTTCCATGGATGCCTTTCCTTGTCGGGTGAGGCCCAAGTGGATGCAGAGTCACCCAGTCTTCCAAACGTTACCTTTTATTACATCCGCCCCCGAAATCCCAGCAAAATTTTATGTCAGGCTTTCAATCTCGCGGATCTTCTCCTGCAGTCGTTTCGGCGAGACGGGGTAGGGGGTCTTCAGGCCCTGGGCAAAGAGCGACACCCGGTACTCCTCCACCATCCACCGGTACTCGTCGATGGCCCGGAGCCTCTGCTCCGGCGCGGACGGGGCGATGCCTTTCCGGAACTCCTCCAGCTTATCCTCGTAGGGGCGGATCTCGGCGAGGCGGCCCCGGTCCTTGTCGATGTGCACGGCGCCCCTCTCGGCACGGACCTGGAGCGCCTTGAGGTAACGGATCACCTGGGGGAGGCGCTCCCGGTCGTAGATTTCAAGAAAAGACAGGGGCAGGAGCCGCTGAAGCTCGGTGCGCATCTCCTCGAGGAAGTTGAGAACCGCGCGGTTCGTGAGGTTTGCCGCTTCGATGCCCGCCAGGGCCTGGCGCGTCTCGTGATGAGCGCGAAGAATGGATTCCACTTCCCCGAGAAGCTCCTGGGGCGCCTTGAGGAGAGTCGGCCCGAGCAAGCGGGCATACTCTTCGAAGTCCTGCCGGGTCCGGATGTCTTTTTCCAGGAGGCGGCGGACTAGACCCTGGAAGAGGGCCTCCTCCAGCGCCTTCGTCCCGCCGAAATAGGCGGACCAGACCTTCATCTCTCCCCGGAGAGCAAGGTAACGGCGGGCGAGTTCCAGATCTTTTCGGAAGTGAAGGGCCAGGAGCGTTTTTACGCCAGCCCGGTGGGCTTTGTCGGCCTCCCTGCGGTTTCTCATGAGCCGAAGGTCGACGGCCTCGCCGGCGGGGACGAGAGCCGGGCAGGCGACTCCCTCGAGGACGTTTTTCGCGTCCAGTCGGATTTCCTCGGGGATCTCCTCTGGCAGATCGGGAAACTCCCAGCGGACGATTCCCGTCCTCTCCCAGTCTGCCCTGGCCCGGCTGAAGGCCCGGGATTCCTCCTCTTCGAGACGGTCCTTTCTCAGGGATTCGAGGTCGCGGGTCGAGCAAAGTTCTTTGCCCTTCGGGTCCACGACGGCGTAGCGGAGCTTGAGGTGATCGGGCAGCCCCCCCAGGTCCCAGGCCGCAAGGGGGACGTCCAGCCAGAATTTGCGCTTCAGGCACTCCGAGAGAGCCGCGGGCAGCGACCCCTCGCCGCGCTTCATCTCCCGCAGGAGCGTTTCCACCGACTGCGGTAAGGGAATGAGGTGCCTGCGGATGTCGCGGGGCAGGGCCTTGACCAGTGCCGTGACCCGTTCCTGCAAGAGCCCCGGGACGGCCCACTCGACGGCCTCGGGCCGCAGGCGCGTGAGCGCGCTTGCCGGGAGCTTCAGGGTAACCCCGTCGTCGGTTTCTCCCGGGCGGAACCGGTACGAAAGCGGTAGCGCAAGCCTGCCCGCGGAAACGGTGTCCGGGTAAAGGGAAAGCTCCGCCGGGTCCGGGGCCTGACGGAGAACGTCCTCCTCGGTCATTCTCAGAAACGAATCGCTTCCCCGGTCTCTGACCATTCTCTGGAGGGTCCGGACGTCGTAGACGTCCTGGAGCCGCTCCTCGTAGAAGCCGGCCAGGACGTCGTCCGTGGTCAGGAACGTCCGCCTGCGGAGCCTGTTCTCCATATCCCGGACCCGTTCGATCAGGTCGCGGTTGTGGGCGAGAAAGGGCAGGGGCCTCTCCATCTCTGCCGGCACGAGGGCCTCGCGGATAAAGATTTCGGTAGCCTGCTGCGGATCGATGCGGCCGTAGGAGGCACGCCTTTCCTCGACGATCACGAGCCCGTAGAGGCTCACCCGCTCGAGGGCCGTCACCTCGCCCCGTTTTCGGTCCCAGCGGGGATTGAGGTAAATCGAGCGGCAGAGGCTTCCGCCCAGGGCCTCGAGCCACTCCCTGTCGATGTTGGCGGCCGTGCGGGCAAAGAGCTGTGTCGTTTCCACGAGCTCCGCTGCCACGATCCAGTCGCCGCCGCGGTTGTAGAGACCCGAGCCGGGGAAGACCACGACCTGGCGGCCGCCCGTGGCGCCGTAGGTGTTTTTCTCCTTCTTCACGGCGATGTTCGAAAGGTAGCCGCTCAGCACCGAGCGGTGAATTCGGCCGTACCAGGCCTGGGGATCGCCCCCCTGTTTCTTTGCGGGGTGCTTTTCCCCGGGTAGGGGCGCCTGCTCCTCGACGATTTCCCGGAGCTGGCCATGGACGTCCCGCCACTCCTTCATCCGGCGAAAGGAAAGGAAGTGGTCGCGGCAGTATTTTCGGAGGCGGCCCGGGGATTTTGCGCCGGGGCCGTTTTCGTGGAAGCGCTCCCAGATATTGATCAGGGTGAGAAAATCCGAGGAAGGGTTGACGAAGAGAGCCTGGGCCCCGTCGGCTTCCTTCGCCTTCCCGGCAGGCCGCTCCCGCGGGTCCTGGGTGCTGAGCGCCGCCGCGATGACGAGGATCTCCCCCAGGCAACCTTCCGTTTCGGCCTCGAGGATCATACGGGAAATCCGGGGGTCGAGGGGCAGGCGGGCCATCCGGCGGCCCCGGGCCGTGAGGCGGTAGCGCCCGGCCCCATCCTCCCCGTTTTCAAGATCGATGGCGCCGAGTTCCTCGAGGATGTTGTAACCCCCGCGGATGTTCTTGGGCGCCGGCGGATCGACGAAGGGGAAGGCGGCGGGGTTATCAATCCGCAGGGCGAGCATTCTCAGGATGACCTCGGCCAAGTTGGAGCGCAGGATCTCGGGGGCCGTGTAGGGCGCCCGGCTCTCGTAGTCCTCCCTTGAATAGAGGCGGATGCACACGCCGTGCTCCACGCGCCCGCATCGGCCCGCGCGCTGGTCGGCGCTGCTTCGGGAAACGGGACGGACTGGCAGGCTCGAGGTCCTCGTCCTGGGGTTGTAGTAGGAGATCCGGGCAAGCCCCGTGTCGATGACGAAGCGGATGCCGGGGATGGTGATGGAGGTCTCGGCGACGTTGGTGGCCACGACGATCTTGCGCTCCCGCATCGGGAAAAAGACACGCCGCTGGTCCTGCGAGGAAAGCCGCGCGTACATGGGCAGGGTCTTCACCCCACGGTGTTCCCGCCCCTCGAGCAGATCGCAGGCCTCGCGGATGTCCTGCTCCGTGGGCATGAAGACGAGGATGTCGCCGCTCTCGCCCGCGTCGATGATCCCGTCGACGGCCCTCACGGCGGCCTCGACATGGGTAATCTCCTCGCGCTCCTCCAGGGCCTCGTCCAGGGGTTCGTAGCGGATGTCCACGGGGTACATGCGGCCCGAGACCTCGAGGATGGGGGCCCCTCCGAAGGCGGCGGAGAACTTCTCCGTGTCGATCGTGGCGGAGGTGATGACGACCTTGAGGTCCCTGCGCTTTCGCAGGAGATTTTTCAGGATTCCCAGGACGAAGTCGATGTTGAGGCTGCGCTCGTGGGCCTCGTCGACGATGATCGTGTCGTACTCGTTGAGGAAGGGGTCGGCCTGGGCCTCCATGAGGAGGATGCCGTCCGTCATGATCTTGATGAAGGCATCGGCGGAGGTGCGGTCCTCGAAACGGATCTTGTAGCCCACCGACCGGCCGGGATCCTCGCCCATCTCCTCGGCGATGCGCTGGCTCACCGTGACGGCGGCGATCCTCCGGGGCTGGGTGCAGCCGATCCTTCCGTCGACACCGCGGCCCGCCTCGAGGCACATCTTGGGGATCTGCGTCGTCTTTCCCGAACCCGTCTCCCCCGTGATGATGACGACGGGGTTTTTGCGGATCGCATCGACGATGTCGGCCCGCCTTGCCGCAATCGGCAGGGCTTCGGGGATGCTGATGCGTGGCAGAACGTTTCTGCGCCTCTCCTTCTTCGCGGCGGCGACGGCGAGCTTCTTTTCCAGCCGTGCGATCCCCTGGGCGAGCTCCTCGGGCTTCCTCATCCCCTGCAGCTTTCCCATCTCGCGCAGCAGGCCGAACCGATCGGCCCGCATGGCGGTGTGGAGCTTTGCCCGGAGGCGCTTTAATATCTCCGCTGACGATGGCAAACGTTTCATCCCCGTTTCTGCGTTGAAGCCCTCATATCGGGAAAGGGGTTTGCTGTCAAGGAAAGCCAGGGGTTGCCATCGAGCGCACCCCTTCTGGTAAACTGTTGTCAAGTTATCCGACAATTTGACCGGAGGTGAACTCCGGTCATGGCCCATCAGCACCTCAAGAACGCCTACCACCGCCTCACGGAGCGCATCAACCTGTTTCCACAGGGCGCCCCGCCCTCGGAGCTCCTCTACGGGATCCTCAGGATGCTCTTCTCGGAGCGGGAAGCGGGGCTCGTCTCGCAGCTGCCCATCCGCCCTTTCGATGCCCGCAAGGCCGCAGCGGTTTGGAACGTGGGGGAAAGTGAGGCCGAGAGGATCCTGGACGGGCTTGCCGACCGGGGCATCCTCCTGGACATCGAAGAGAACGGCCACCGCATCTATATCATGCCGCCGCCGATGGCGGGATTTTTCGAATTCTCCCTGATGCGCCTGCGGGCCGATCTCGACCAGAAGGCCCTGAGCGAGCTCTACTACCAGTACATCAACGTGGAGGAGGATTTCATCAAGGCCCTCTTCGTGGCGGGGGAGACGCAGATGGGCCGCGCCCTCGTCCATGAGCCGGCCCTTGCGCCAGACAGCGGAATCCACGTCCTGGACTACGAGCGGGCAAGCCGCATCATCCAAACGGCCTCCCACATCGGGATCGCCATGTGTTACTGCCGCCACAAGATGGCTCATGTGGGGCGCGCTTGCGAGGCCCCCATGGACATCTGCATGACCTTCAACAGGGCTGCGGACTCGCTCATCCGCCACGGGATCGTGCGCCCCGTCACGGTCTCCGAGTGCATGGGCCTTCTGGAGCGGGCCTACGAGAACAACCTCGTCCAGTTCGGCGAAAATGTTCAGCGCCAGGTGAGCTTCATCTGCAATTGCTGCGGCTGCTGCTGCGAGGCCATGATCGCCGCCCGGAAGTTTGCGCACCTGCACCCCGTTCACACGACGAATTTCCTGCCCAAGCTGGACGAGGGGAATTGCACGGGGTGCGGCCAATGCGCAGGCGTCTGCCCCATCGGGGCCGTTTCCATGATCTCCGCCGCGGATCCGCGCAAGCGCACGAAGAAAAAGGCCCGCGTCGACGAAGAGGCCTGCCTGGGGTGCGGCGTCTGCGTCCGGAACTGCAAGGCGGGCGCGATGAGCCTGACAAGCCGCCCCGAAAGGGTGATCACGCCACTCGACTCGGCGCGCCGGCTTCTTCTCATGGCCGTCGAGCGTGGCAAGCTTCAGAACCTGATCTTCGACACCCAGGCCCTCCGGAGCCACCGGGCCATGGCGTCCATCCTGGGGGCCATTTTGAAGCTGCCCCCGATGAAGCGGGCCCTCGCATCCAGACAGATGAGATCGCGCTACCTCAACCGCCTCATCGACCGCTACGATGAGTTCCATCTTGCGGAACGTCCCGGGACGTGAGATACAACAACCGCTCTGTGCGCAAACGGGGACTCTCGAAGGGGGGAAAACATGAAGAAATCATCTTTTTGCAGCGTCATCGGCCTGTTTTTGCTGTTTGCCCTTTTGGGCTGTGCCGGCATCCAGCAGGAGGGGGCCGTAAAACCCCAGGAGCCTTCACCGCAACCGGCAACGGTCGCGACACCGCCCGCGCCACCCGTCCCCGATGAGTCGGAGACGATCCGGGCCGAGGCGAAGGAGATGCTGCTCGGCAAATGGAGGCGTCAGGCCCTGGGAGACGACACGATCGAGTTTCTTGATGAGGGCACGGTCAACTTGTACAGTGCCGTGGAGAGGGTCGCCTACCCGGGGAGCTACCGCATTCTCGATAGGGATCAAATCGAGATCACGATGAAAAAAGGCAGTACCCTGACGTGGCGCTATGCCGTCACGAAGGGGGATCTGACCCTCACCACCCCGACGGGTGTGGACATGAAGTACAAGCGCACCCGGGGAAAATGAAGCCGCTAGAAACAAGCCAAGAAAACGCAAAGCAGAGGACCTGGATATCCTTTGCCGACCTCACCCCTTCCGCTTTCCTGATCTTTCTGCCGATCTTGGTACTTTACCTTCCGCGAGGTCAGTCATGAGCGCATTTGCGTATCTGAGCAATCTGCTGCAGGACAGGCATGTCGCTTCGGTCATGCCCACGTCCCGCTTTGCCGTGGAGAAAATCTGCTCGCGGATCGAGCTGCAGGGCGCGCAGGTCGTGATCGAGTACGGTCCGGGGACGGGGGTCTTCACCAGGGCCCTTCTCCGGCGGATGACCCCCGAATCCCGCCTGATCGCCGTCGAACGCAACGAAGCCCTGTTCAACCTTTTGCGGAGGAACTGCCGGGACCCGAGGCTCCAACTCTACAACGACTGCGCGGGGAATATCCTCGACATCGCCCGAAGCTCAGGCGCAGGGGAGGCGGACTATGTGCTCTCCGGGATTCCCTTCTCCTTCCTTCCGGCAAGAACCCGTGTCGAACTCCTCAATAACACTCACCGCGTCCTGAAACGGGGCGGAAAGTTTTTTGCTTACCAGACCTTCTACCAGCCCCCCGGTCATCTGAGGGCGCCCCTCCGGGACATTTTCCCGATTGTCAACACCGACTTCGCCATCTTGAGCGTTCCCCCCCTTCTGCTCATTGAGGCTGTGAAGTAGAAAAATCCCTTCTCATGAACGCCGGCCGGTCATGGCGGTCTGATACCTTCCCTCCAGTCGTTGTTTCTCAAGGTTTACTGCGGAAAACCGATGTATGAATGAAAATAACTGTTCTTCCCGGCGGCTCGGAAGAGGTGAGCAACCTAACCTGCGTCAAAGAGGAGTTTCTCGAATGAGAAAGGTCATATACTGGGTTTCCTGGCTGATGCTCATGGCCGTTCTTCTGTTTTCCGTGACTAATACAGCCCTCTCCTAGATACCCTGCGAACGCGAACGTCCCTGACGGATCGCTGCGAAAAGGTGGAGGGCCAGGCAGGCCCGATCCCCTCTTTTTTTATCGGCCGATCTGCAGGGTTGGGATTGTGGAAAACAGCCCCTTTTCGATGCTCTAACCATCTGGTTTTCTATAATAAATTACCCATCTTTTTTTCCTCGACAGGCCCCTCGAAATGCGATAATCTCCCATCATTCATGATATGAAACAAACACGAAAGGGGGTCTGTCATATCAGGATGTAAAGCCTTATATTATATATAGGAGGCTTGTTAGAGTCCTTCTATTCAGGCTGCGATTTTCAACAGCCTGTAATTCAAAGGCTTTATGTTCCACTTGGACAGGAGGTTACTAAAAAATGTCAACGGTTGATCGCGGCGGTTCTTCCGCCGGGCAGGGCAGCTCTACCGAGAACCGGGCGGCCCAGATCATCGATTTCGAGCTTGCCCGCTGCAGGAAGATCATTTCCGATCTCCATTATAGGCTTGCCCGGTTTTCCAATTCCGACCGGTTTTACGAGGAATACGAACTCGCCCTTTACGAGTATTTCGAGGGGCGCGGCGTTTACGGCGAAGACGAAGACGAGCTTTACGACAATTTCCAGAGCGAGGAAGAGTTCTCCAAGTTCCTCACGTGGTACTCGCTGCACTTCGTCACCGACGAGTACGACAAAACCTTTCCGGAGATCTACCTGGAGCGCAGGAAGAATCAGCTCTCCGCGCTGGAGCGTGAGATTCTGCAGAGCTATGCCCGCTCCGTGCTGAGCGTCTACGAGGTCCAGAGTGTCGATCCGGGCAAGGGCGTCGAGGTCCGGGATATCTTTGCCGACCGGGTCTGCAGCATTGTCGACCCGGCCGCCGCGAAGACTCTCTGTAAATGGGATCTGTTTTATGGCGGTCTCATCGAGATCCTCGGGTATCACCTCCTGGGCGGCATGCCGCTCACCATCATCCCCCAGAGGCTCCGGGGTTTCACCGAGCAGAACCTCAATGAAATCTACCACGAGGAACGGGAGAACTACCGGAATTTTCGCGACTACATGAAACGGGCCTCTGCGGAGATCTGTGCCCTCGTCGAGAACGCCGTCCGCAACGCCGAGCGGCCTGAGACACCCGCCGACCCCGAGGCGGACAAATTTTCCCAGACCAGCCTCCTCTTCCGGGTGGGGGACTGCGACGCCTTTCTGAAGACCATCGAAAAGTCGCCGGTCTTCAAGGCTTCCGAGTTGCGGAAACCGGGAGCGAGCGCGCCGGCGAAGGTGCTTCGCTTCTACTGGCTCCACAAGGAAGGGATGAAGGGGCCTCTCAAGAATGCCCCGGGCATCCTCTTTCTCAAGCGGGATTCCCTCGTGGCCCAGTGTTCGTCGGCAAAGCGGGCAGAAACCCTGCGCGCCATCCTCGAAAAGATGTTCGGCACGATCATCACCTACCGGACGACGATCCACAAGAGCGTCGAGAAGCGGGCCGAAAAAGCTCCGTCGGAAGGATCTTCCGATTCCGTTGAAGGGGGTGCGATCGGCCGGGAGACGGCCTTGCGCCCGTTCGACAACTGGATCGACGAGAAAATCGCGGCCATCGGCAACATCACCCCGCGGGAAGCCGTCAAGACCCCCGAGGGGAAAAGACGGTTGATCGACCTTCTGAAGGATTTCGAGAACCAGAACGAGCGCGCCCTGCGCAGGGGACTCAAGGGCCCGGACGCAATCTTTTTCCCGGTGGAGAAGGTGCGCAAGGAACTGGGCCTGTGACAAAAGTCTCGTGACCGGGGGCGCATCCTTCATGCAGCAAGAGGGGGGTCTTCAAGCTCCAAGCCGGCGAAGATTGGAAGATCAGAAGTGAGGAAGAGCGGATCAACGCGAAAGAAAGATATCCACCCCGCTCTTCCGCGCTTCCTAACTTCCTGCGTTCAACGGCGTCTCGCATCCGACCCTATTTAAAATCCTCAACGAAAAAGAACCGGGTATCCATGAACTGGGATTTCTTTGCCCCGAAAAGAAAGGATGGGGAGCATGTCTCCCGCTATGGAAAGGGGCAGCTCCGGGAAAAGCGCAACAGCCTCGGAGGGAAGCTCAACGGCACGTACGAATCGTATTACGAAAACGGGCAGCTCATCGTGAGAATGTCCTATAAGGACGGGCAGAGGCATGGGGAGGCGGTCTCCCATTACCGCGATGGCAAGATCCGGGAAAAGTGCACCTTCGAGAAGAACAGGCTCATCGGCGAGTACACCTCCTACTATGAGACGGGGCAGCTTCGGGAGAAGGAGAATTACAACCAGGACGGAAAACTCGAAGGCGAGTACCTCCTCTATTACCGCAACGGTCAGCTGAAGGAACAGGAAACCTTCCGGGACGGGAAATTCGACGGGGATTACGTCTCCTACTACCGGGACGGGAAGATTCGGGAGAAAGGGAGTTTTCGCAATGACAAGCGGGAAGGGCCCTACTTGGCCCATGACCGCAATGGAGAGATCCTGGAACAGGCAAACTTCAAAAACGGCAAACTCGTTGGCGCCTTCGCGCTGCTCGGGGGCGCGGCGGCGGCCGCTTACGACGGACAGGGAGACGAGGACCTCGACGAGAACGAGTTCGACCGGATGCTCAGGAAGCTGGGCGACTTCGAGAAGAAGGTCGAAGATCAAGCCGAGACGATCAAGGTCGAAGATCAAGAGGATGACGAGGAGGAAGACTGATGTTCCAGAACATCCTCCTTCCCACGGATGGCTCCGATTACAGCAGGACGGCCCTCCAGTACGGCATAAGCATCGCCAGAAAACTCGACGCCCGTCTCACGGGTCTTCATGTCATCGATATCAAGGTGCTCCAGGGGCCCGTCCTCAATGACATCTGCAGCTCTGCGAGCCTCTCCCCGGGCCCGGAATTTTTCTCCGTCATCGAAAAGGCCCTCGAGGCGAGGGCCGACAGCATCCTGCGAGAATTCCGGGAGAGCTGCGAAAAGGAAGGGCTCAAGCCCGAGGTGAAGAAAACCGCGGGGATCATCGATGAAGAGATCATCAACGAGGGGAAAAACGCGGATCTCATCGTGCTCGCGCAGCGGGGCGAGCACTATCCGCTGAGCCGCAGCGTGCTGCTGGGCTCCACGGCCGAGGCGGTGGTGCGAAAGTCCGGCAAGCCCGTCCTGGTGACCCCCGTCTCCTTCATCGAGATCGAGAGCATGGGCCTTGCCTACGACGGAAGCCCGCCCGCCGATCACGCCCTCAAGATCGCCGCCGAACTCTCCGACAAGATCCGATGGCCGCTCACGGTGCTCATCGTGACGGACAACGTGAAACTCTCGGCCGATCTCAGCCAGAGAGTGGAGAGCGCCCTCGAGGATTACGCCATCGACAGCGACATCATCGTCCTGGGGGGGAAAGAGGAAAAGGAAATCCTCCGGTTCATCGAGGAGGGGGCCGTAGAGCTTCTGCTGATGGGGGCCCGCGGGCACAGCCGGTTCAAGGAACTCCTTCTCGGGAGCACCACCTCCCACGTCATCCGCAAGAGCCGCATCCCCGTCCTTCTTACCCGCTAGCACAGCCTCCGTGACTATTCTTCGCAGGCTGTTCAGCTGAGCCTGTATGTATAGGGCAAGTGTCTAAGTGACTGAGTGCATTAGTGTCTGAGTGAAGAGGGGAAAAATGAAAGATTCCTGATTCACTCATACACTCAGACACTTCATCACTCATTCACTTCTTCTAAGGTTTGAGCTCCCCGATATTTTCCCTCAGTTCCTCCAGCGCGTCGTAGCGCGTCATGTCGTAGTAGATGGGGGTGATGGAGATCATGCCGCTTTTCAGGGCCAGGAAATCAGTCCCTTCAGCATCCGATTCGGTGATCTGCGTTTCGCCGGCAAGCCAGTAATAGACGTTCTCCCGGGGATCGATGCGCCGCTCGAATTGCTCCATGAGCCGGGCCTGCCCCTGGCGGGTGACGGCCACCCCCTTGATCTGGCCCTCCGGGATGGCGGGTACGTTCACGTTCAGCGGGATGTGCCGGTTCGGGTTGTGGTGGAGCATGAATTGCGCCACTTTCCGGGCAAAGCGGGCGGCGAAGCCGAAATCGGCATCGCGGCTATGCGTCCCGAGCGAGATGGCGATCGAAGGGACCCCCAGGATCGCACCCTCTGTCGCGGCGGAGACGGTCCCGGAATAAAGGACGTTGATTCCCACGTTGGCCCCGAGGTTGATCCCCGACACGACCAGATCGACCGGCTTGTCCGTAAGCTCACGCAGCCCGATCTTGACGCAGTCTGCAGGCGTCCCCGCCACGGCCCAGCCCATGAACTGGCCGTTTTTTCTTGCGGGTCGCACCATGAGAGGCCGAGAGATGGTAATGGCGTGCCCCACGGCGCTCTGCTCCACTTCGGGGGCCACCACGATGCATTCGGCATCCTTCGACAGCTCCTGGTACAGAGCGCCCAGGCCCCGTGCATAAATCCCGTCGTCGTTAGTCAGCAAAAATCTCATCAACAATCCTTCTTTGATTTTTTCTTTCCTTGTATCCCTGGACCCTGTCCCCTTTACCCTGAACCCTGTCAGTATTCCGGTGTGACATCGACGATCTGCTTCCCCTCCACCTTCAGGATAAAGGACCCCCGCTGCATTTCCCCCGTCTTCGTCATGCTCACCCAGCCTGTCACGCCTTCGAAGGCCTCGATCCGCTGCAGGCGGTCCCTCAGCGATCTGCGGTCCGTGACGCTCTTGTCGCGCAAGGCCTCCAGGAGCATCCTTGCCGTGTCATAGGCCAGCGCTTCGCGGTAATCCGGTTCCCGCCCCGTGGCCCCGAAGAAGGTGTCCGTGAAGCTCATCACCAGCCGCTTGCTGCTTTCCGCGAAGAAGGGGGCCGTCAGTACGGAGCCCTCGAAATAGTCCATCTCCTTGCGAATCCCTTCGGGGACGTACCACTGGGAGGTGCCGAGAAGCTGGATGCCTCTCACGTCGTGAAAGGCAAGCTGGGGGAGGATCATCCTCACGCGCCGGAATGCATCGGGCAGATAGAGGGCGTCAAAATCGAGGACAGGGGGCGGGGTTTTTGCCGTCTCGGCCCCTGTCTTTTTCGTCGAGGGCCGGGGCGCCCTGATGGCTGCCAGTTTTTTGATCTCACCGGAGAAATCCGTCTGGTCCGGCTTGTAGGACTGAACGCGGCGGACCTTCCCTCCCAGTCGCTGGACCTCCGCCCGGAAGGCATTCATCATGGCCGATCCATAGGCATTCTCGGGGTAGAAGACGACCAGGCGGGACAGGCCGAGGTCCTTGACGGCATAAGAGGCCATCCCTCTGGCCTCCCGCTCGTCGGAGCGCTGATCGCTGAACACGAAATCCCCTGGCCCATCGGGCGGGGCGACAGGGCTCAAGGCAAGCAGGGGCACCTGCGCCGACTGGGCCGCCTTTGCAGCAACCCTTGCCGCTTCGAATTCCGGGGGACCGATGATGGCGAGAACACGATACTCGTCCACAAGCTTTGCAACGGCCCGATGGATGGCAGCGGGGTCGCTCCCGTAGTTCTCGATGCGAAGCTCAATGGGTGTCGGCCGCCTCCTGTCGAAAAGACCAAAGCCGGCGATGAGCCCGTCGAGGACACGGTTTCCCAAGGCTGCCTGTTTCCCGGAGAGAGGAAGCAGGGCCCCGATCGCCAGTCCCCGGTCGAAGTCGCCGGCGATGGCGCCGGCGGCGGTCCCCACGGCGGTCTCGGCAACGGCACCTGTCGCCGTGCTCTTCGCCACATCCCCGGCGGGGCTCTCTTTCTCATGGGCCTCGGCCTTCCGGGTGCTCTCGTCGACGTCCTGCCGGGCCCGTGCTTCACCGGCCTGCTGCACCTGGCTGCCGGGGTGCGCAACGGGGCGGGCGGTCCCGCATCCCGCAAGAATCACCGCAAGGATAACGATCAGGGCCTTTTTCAGGACATCACGTTCCTGCACGACAAGGGAAAGGATCTGGAGTGGTGCTTTCATCATCTTCATCCGTCCCCTTATATACTCTTTCGCACGGATATTTCAACAGGTCCTTCCCGCCTCAGGACGTCCAACGGATCCACCGGAGTCGTTATTCCATGATTCTCGGGGTTTCGTTTCCGATGCCTGTCGCCTGAAGCCGGATGGCCGCTACAACGAAAAAAGCCTGACCGCCCCGGATGGGGGGTCAGGCTTTCCGGTCGATTCCGCGTTATTTGTTTTCCTCGAACTCGGCGTCGACGACGTTGTCGTCCTTTTTACCGCCGGCAGCCTTCGGCCCCGCCTCGGGTCCGGCACCGGGGCCCGCCCCGGGCTGCTGGCCCGACGTCTTGGCGTACATGGCCTCGGCGAGTTTGTGGGAGGCCTTGGCGAGCTCCTCCTGTTCGCTGCGGATGGCCGCCGCGTCGTCGCCTTCCAGGGCCTTCTTGACCCTGGTGAGATGCTCTTCGATCGTCGCCTTCTCCGAGGGGTCGATCTTGTCGCCGAACTCCTTGATGTTCTTCTCGATCTGGTAGACGAGCGCGTCTGCCTGGTTGCGGGCCTCGATGAGATCCTTCTTGCGCTTGTCGTCTTCCACGTGGGATTCGGCCTCGCGCACGAGCTTGTCGATCTCGTCCCTGGAGAGGCCGCTCGAGGCGGTGATCCGGATGCTCTGCTCCTTGCCGGTCCCGAGGTCCTTGGCGGAGACGTGAACGATGCCGTTGGCGTCGATGTCGAAGGCAACCTCGATCTGCGGCACGCCGCGCGGCGCGGTCGGGATCCCCACGAGTTCGAAACGGCCGAGCGTCTTGTTGTCCCCCGCCATGGCCCGCTCGCCCTGGATCACGTGGATGCTCACGGCCGGCTGGTTGTCCGCCGCCGTGGAAAAGATCTGGCTCTTGCGGGTGGGAATGGTCGTGTTCTTTTCGATAAGCTTCGTGAGCACACCGCCCAGCGTCTCGATCCCGAGAGAAAGCGGGGTGACATCGAGAAGCAGCACGTCCTTCACCTCTCCGGAGAGCACGCCTGCCTGGATGGCGGCGCCCATGGCCACCACCTCATCGGGGTTGACGCCCTTGTGAGGCTCCTTGCCGAAAATCTCGCGCACCTTCTGCTGGACGCGGGGCATGCGGGTCATGCCGCCCACGAGAATGACCTCGTTGATGTCCTTCGGGGAGAGCCCGGCGTCCTTCAGGGCCGTCTGGCAGGGCGCGACGAGTTTCTGGATAAGCTCCTCCACGAGGGCCTCGAGCTTTGCCCGGGTCAGTTTCATCAGCAGGTGCTTGGGCCCGGAGGCGTCAGCCGTGATGAAGGGCAGGTTGATGTCCGTCTCCATGGCCGTCGAAAGTTCCATCTTGCCCTTCTCGGCGGCTTCCTTGATCCGCTGCAGCGCCATGCGGTCCTTGCGCAGGTCGATGCCCTGGCCCTTCTGGAACTCCTCGCAGATGTAGTCCATCAGGCGCTGGTCGAAGTCCTCGCCGCCGAGGTGCGTGTCACCGTTTGTAGACTTCACTTCGAAGACGCCTTCGCCCAGCTCGAGGACAGAGATGTCAAAGGTCCCGCCGCCCAGGTCGAAGACGGCGATCTTCTCGTCCTTCTTCTTGTCGAGCCCGTAGGCCAGCGAGGCCGCCGTCGGCTCGTTGATGATGCGCAGGACGTTGAGCCCCGCCACCTTTCCGGCGTCTTTGGTCGCCTGGCGCTGCGAGTCGTCGAAGTATGCAGGCACGGTGATGACGGCGTCGGTCACCTTCTCGCCCAGGTATTCCTCGGCGGTCTGCTTCATCTTCATGAGGATGAAGGCCGAGATCTCTGCCGGGCTGTAGCTGCGGTCCCTGACGGTGACCTGGCCATCTCCGTTGGGGGCCTCGGTGATCTTGTAGGCCACGATTCCCTTGTCGTACTGGACCTCCCGGGAGGCGAACTTCCGTCCGATCATCCGCTTGATGGCGTAGACGGTGTTCTCGGGGTTCGTGACGGCCTGGCGCTTGGCCGACTGGCCTACGAGCCGCTCCCCTTTATCGGTGAAGGCAACCATCGACGGCGTGGTCCGGATTCCCTCCTGGTTTGCGATGACAACGGGGTCGCCCCCTTCCATGATGGCCACGCAGGAGTTTGTCGTGCCCAAATCTATTCCGATCACTTTTCCCATGATACTCAAACCTCCCGTACTGCTCGAAGTGCTTGGTTATTTCCCCTCATCCTCTTTCGGGACGCTTTTCGAAACGGAGACCTTGGAGGGCCGCAGAAGCCGACCGTTCAGCGTGTATCCGCTCTCGTATTCGTCTACAACCCGGTTGCCCTCCATCTCCGGTGTCTCCACCTGCATGAGGGCCTGATGCCTCTCCGGGTCGAATTCCTCCCCTTTTGCCGCGATCTTCGCCACCCCGTTCCGCTCCAGGCACCCCAGGATCTGGGAGTGGATGAGTTCGAGTCCCTGCTGGAAGGCCTCGAAGTTGTTCCGGACCGACACCTCCGATGCCTGGTGGAGGGCGCGGTCGAGGCTGTCCATGATGGGCAGGATGTCCTTGATCAGCTTCTCGTTTCCGTATTTGATCGCGTCTTCCTTGTCCCTGGCCGCCCTCTTGCGGTAGTTGTCCAAATCCGCCATGGCCCGCAGGTACCGGTCGTAATTCTCCGAGGCTTCCTTTTCCTTCGCTTCCAGGCTTGTGTCGCAGATCTGCCGCCTGGCCGGTCTGCGTTGCAGACCCTTCCGCGGGCATTCCGGTCTGTGCCGCTCCCTGCGGTTCCTGAGGGGGAGGGGCTTCGTGATCCTTTTTGTGTTTCGATTTGCTGCCCATGTCCGTCCGGGTTCTCTTCCTTTTCTCGTTATCGGGCGTCAGTCCGCTGGAACAGCCGCCAGTCCACGAGTTCACAGATGGCGTGCGAAACAACGATGTGCACCTCCTGGACCCGGGGGGTTACGTTGGAAGGCACATTGAGATGGCAATCCGAGATCATTCCAACCGCCCCGCCATCGCGCCCCGTGAACCCGATCGTCACAAGCCCCATTTTCTTTGCCGTCTCCAAGGCCTTCACGACATTAACGGAGCCGCCGCTCGTGCTGAACCCCCAGGCGATGTCCCCCTCCTGACCGAGGGCCCTGATCTGCTTGGAGAAGATTTCCGAGAAATCGTAGTCGTTCCCGATGCTCGTGAGGACCGAGGTGTCCGTCGTCAGTGCAATGGCCGGCAGGGGCGGCCGCTCGATGAGAAACCGGTTCACAAACTCCCCGGCGATGTGCTGCGCGTCGGCAGCGCTGCCGCCGTTGCCGAACAGCAGGACCTTGTTGCCTTTCTTCAGGGCTTCCGTGATGACATCGACGGCCCGGATGATCTTTTCCAGGTTATCCCGCAGGAAGGCCTCTTTGATCTGGCTGCTTTCACGGAAGATCCGCTTGATGATGTCATCGATTTTCTCCATCCGGGTCTCCCTGCAAAGAGTTATAGCGTCTGCTCACGTCCCTCGCGGGGGTTGCTCTTCCAACTGACTGATTCAAAAGGGGTTTTTTCGGGGAGCCGGGTGCTTCCAGCGTCCTCAAATTGAAATTTAGGCATCCGTCAGGGTGATGTCAAGGGAACCCGGGAAGATAATAGCAGATTTAAGGTCAGAGGAACGAGGATCGAGGATCGGGGACAGACGAAGAAAAACCATCGCGTCCCCGGCTTCAATAAAAGGTCCAGTCTCGTTTACCCACAGGCATCAGGTGATGTCTTGCCGGTACGTGTCGCGAAGCTCGGCGACCTTTCCCCGGTTCAAGCGGGAGGTGTGGGTGAGGTACCCGCCGACGCGGCTGACCCCCTCTATTCTGTTGGAGCCGCAGCCGGGGCAGGCCGTCTTGAGGCCGCGCACCGTCTGCCGGCAGGCCAAACAGACCGTGAATTCGGGCGAGAAGACGATCTGGCTGCTCGTAGTTTCGCGAAAAGCCCTCGTGGTGAATCGGGCAAGCGCCTCGGCGGAAGGTTTGGACTCCCCAAGCCAGATCGACGTGATGGCATTGCCGCCAATGAGGGGGTGGAAGAAGCCTTCGCTCCTGACTCGACTGAAGGGGTCCGTTTTGGCGGCGATGTTGAGCTGCGTCGAGTTCGTGTAGTACATCTCGCCCCGGGCGATGTCGCCCCGGACAAGATGTCCCGACCGGGGGGAGTGGTACTTGAGGTCGAGCCTGGCGAACCGGTAGGCGGTGCTCTCGGCAGGGGTCTGCTCGAGAATGAACCGCATGCCGTGCTGCCGTCCCAGCCTGGCCGCCATTTTTTGGATGTGGCCGAGGATCTTGAGCCCGAACTTCAATGCCTTTTCGTCCTCATGAAGCTGTGCTCCCCGGTGGAGCTGCACGAGCTCGTTGAGCCCCACCATCCCGATGAGATAGGTGGCCCGTTCCAGTTTCAGATAAGCCGACCCTGCGCAGTCCATGGACAGCAGGGCCAGGGGGCCTCCGTCACCGATGGCGAGGAGCCTCTCGATGAACTGCCTCTTCTGGGCGTGGGCCCTGGCGACGATCTCCATGCGCTCCGAGATAAGGGAAAAGAGGTGCGCGTCATTGCCCTCGGCAAGGTATCCCAGCCTCGGGAGATTGAGCGTCACGTTCTGGATGGAGGCATAGCGCATCTCCCAGGGCTTTTGGGCTTCTTTGCGGGCCTGGCCGTCGCTTTCGAAGTCGAGGCTCAAGCACCGCAGGACCTTGTGGGTCCGGTTGCGGTCGAAGATGAAATGGGGGTTCCCCTTCTCGGCGGCCACCCCGCAGACCTGCAAAAGAAAATCCTCGTGGCCGGGTGTCTCGAAGAAGTCCTCCGTCATCCGCAGCAGCGGCTTCGGGAAGAAAAAAGGGCTCCCCAGGGCATCGCCCTCCCGGTAGATTTCGACGAGGGCCCGGGCAAAGCGCTGCGAGTCTTTTGCGTAGTGCCCGTAGGTCTTGCCCGTCAGCTCCCCTCCGGGGCCGATGGCGGGCACGTCACGCAGATGCCGGGGGATCTCCCAGGTTATGCCGATTTCGGTGAAAATGGCCTGGCCACCGCGCGAGACGGCAAGCTGGGAGAACTCGAAGACGAGCATCTGTGCGATCTGCTCGATCTCCCGGTCCGAAAGCTTCTCCAGGTAGGGGGCGAAAAAGACATTCACGGCGTCCCAGCCGATGGTTCCCGAGAAGTAGCCCTGCAGGACGGCGCTGTAGCGGACCATGTGGGCCAACAGCACCTCCGCGTGCCTGGCCGGCTTCGAGGCCGAGAAGGTGTTGGGCAGGTTGAGGCCGAACTTTTTGACAAACTCCAGGGTCTGGCTCGAGCTGTAGGGCCTGTCGACGTAGCCCAGGTCGTGCAGGTGCAGATCTCCCCGCACGTGGGCATCCCCCACATCATGGGAGAAGACACCGTGCAGGGCATACTCCTTCTTGATGCCCTCGGCGAGGATCAGGTTCGATGCCTCGGGGCCGTGGGGAAGGTTGGCGTTCTCCTTGTTCTGGTGAAGGATGAGCTGGCTGACATCGTAGAGCGGGAACCCGAGGCGGGTGTGCATCCGCCGTGCCTGCTCGAGACCGCGCTCCATGAGCTTCGCGTCGACGAGCTCGCGGATGAGAGGGGCCGTGAGATGGGCGAGGCCCGAGGCCATGATCTGCTTTTCGACATCGAGGCTGATGGCCTCGGCCGTGTCGAGATCGACGTAGGTCTCCAGCATGAGGGCATCGACAATCCTCTTGCGGTCCCAGCGGACGATCTCCTCGTCGGAGGTCCGGACGAACAGGGTAATGTCGGTCGTTTCCTTCGCAGCCACGAATGCTCCCTTTCGGACGAAAGAACCCCTTTAACAGCTTGTGATGGGGCTGTCAATCACAGGCCAAGCAACGCCTATTCCTCACAAGCTGCAGACATTCAAATCCCCCTCTTTCCCCCTTTGTAAAAGGGGGATGAAAGGGGGATTTTTCTGGTCCTGAAGCCTGTTACCTCGGGCTCCGGGATCGGGCTGGTCAAAAGGGTTCAGATGCAAGGCGCCCGACATCCCGAGGAGCGAGGCGTACTGGACGTACGTTGAGCGACGAGGGATGAGGGCAACGCCGCAGATGGACCTTTTTGAAGCCGTTATCCGCTTCGCGGGGCTTCCCGGCAAGGAGAGAACCAGACATGGTTGCGCACCCTGACGGGATGCGCCCCCGGTCACCAGCCCGTCAGATGTTCGTTTTGGATTGGCCACTGAGCGAGTCCAGCGCCTTTTCGGCGGCCCGGGCCAAGGCTTCGTCGTGGGCGTGGGTGAGGGCGAAGACCCGGAAGTGGACCACCCGGGCCGGGATGAACCGGTAGATGTCCACGAGGGGTTCCGGTGAGGTGATCCCCGTGGAGGGGTTGTAGATGTTGATCCGCTTGCTCTCCTCCGTGATGGGGTTCAGGGGCCTCGGGTCCTGGGTGGCCAGATCGACGCGGAACCGGTTGCGGCGCAGCTGCCGGGGAAGGTGCCTGCGGATCGCGTCCTCGTAGTCCGCGGCCCCCGAGAAGCGGATGCCCCGCGGCAGCTCGTCGATGGAGAGCTCCGTGGCGAAGGACATCTTCCACTTGACCTCGCGGTTGTGGAGTTTTTCCCACTCCCGCCCCAGCCTTTTTTTCTGTGGGTCCTCATCCCGGGGCCAGCGCTGGACATCCCGGAAGAGGGTCCATTCGTCGCACTCGAGGTAGTCGTCGAGAAACTTCGAGGGATCTCCCGGCAGCAGCAGGCTCATCGTGTCCCGGAAAATCTCCTGCAGATGAAGATCGAGTGCCCGGGTGGTGCGGTGATAGTAGACATTGCGGTAAAGGTTGAGCCGGGCATTCAGGAACCGGGAGAGGGCCGAGATGCCCGCCTGGTGAAGGGTGATCCCGTGCTCGGTGAAGAACGTGTAGAAGCGAAGACGCGAGATGTCTACCATGTCGAGCGAAAAGCCCGTCATGAAGGCATCGCGCTGGACGTAGTCCAGGTTGTCGGCCGTGTAGATGCCCGAGAAGAGCTGCCGCAGCAGCTGCAGCCACCGGGGCCGCTTCCCATCTTGCCCCGCAGGCATCTTGATGAGGTAGGCGATGGTTGCAGGGTCGATCGTCTCTCTTTTTTCGAAGGGGCCCGTGGGGCTGCGCTTGATGGCGGCAATCGTCCGGGCCAGTTTTTTTGTGATGATCTTCTTCCCGAGATCCTCGTGGGTGATCCCGTACTGATCGAGAAAGTGATCGTCGAAGAAATGGCCGAAGGGGCCGTGCCCCACGTCATGGAGAAGCCCCGCAAGCCGTGCGAGTTCCTCGACGAAGTTGACCGAGGGGGCATCGGGGCAGACGCTCTTGAGGCTGGGGTAGAGGTGCCTGCTGAATTCGCCGGCCATGTGCATGGTGCCCAGGGAGTGCTGGAACCGGCTGTGCTCGGCGGCGGGGTAGACCCAGCGGGCGCTCTGGAGCTGGTGAATCCTCCGGAGGCGCTGAAGCCAAGGCGTGTCGAGGAGGTCCTTTTCCGTCTTTTCCCCCGGGGACTCCGGCCCCGGGACGGTGAACCAGGCGTACTGGTAGATCGGATCGGCGATGAGCGCCTTCCCCGTGTAGACTTTCGCGAACTCGGAACCCCTCTGACCCATGGTTGTTTTTTTATCGGAAATCGGCCGAATGTTCAATCGATAATCCGTGACGGTCGGGAAAAAGGTTTTATTTCAGCGACTTGTTTGATAAATAGAGTTTAGGTTAATGCCCGGGGGGAGTCGACCGGATGCCCAACAATCTCAAAATAGCCCTCATCTTCATTCTGATCCTGATCGTGATCGGCTCAATCGGTTTTCACCTCATCGAAGGATGGGGTTTGCTGGAGTCCATTTACGTAACGGTCACGACACTCACCACGGTCGGCTACGGGGACTTTACACCGCAGAGCCGAGCGGGTATGATTTTCACCGTGGTGCTCGTCGCCTTCGGTGTCGGCACGATGCTGTACACGATCGGCCTCGTGGCCCAGGTCATGGTGGAAGGCCGCCTAATGAATCTCTTGGGGAAAGGAAAGATGCAAAAGACCATCGATAAAATGACCAATCACCACATCATCTGCGGCTGCGGCCGCATCGGGATGCTCATCGCCCGCGAGCTGGCCGAGGAAAAGGTGCCTTTCGTCGTCGTGGACAACAACCCTGAGGTGATCGAGAGGGTCCAGGAGGAGGGCTTCGTCTTCTTCCGGGGGGATGCGACCCACGACAAGTGCCTCATCGGGGCCGGGATCAAACGGGCCAGGGGGGTCGTCTGTGTTCTGCCCTCGGATGCGCAGAATCTCTACGTCATCCTTACGGCCAAGGAACTGAACCCCAAGATCTGGATCCTCTCGCGCGCCGAGGAGGAGGCATCGGAGCACCGGTTGCTACGGGCCGGAGCGGACCGCGTCATGTCGCCCTATACGCTGGGCGGAAACCGGATGGCCATGGCCATCCTGCGGCCCGCGATGCTCGACTTCATTGAGATCACCACGCGGAGGCAGAGCCTGGAGCTACGCATGGATGAGCTTCCCATCTGCGAAGCCTCCCCCCTCATCGGGAAGTCTCTTGAAGAGTCAGAGATCCGACAGAGCTACGGGCTCATCATCGTGGCCGTGAAAAAGGACTCGGGCAAGATGATCTTCAACCCCGTGGCCGGCTACGTCATCCAGAACGGCGACAAACTGATCGCCCTCGGGGAAGAGGAAAACGTATCTAAACTGACGCAAGTGTGTCTTGGATGAGGCTTGCGGGGATGACCCCCTCCCGAAGAA
Organism: uncultured delta proteobacterium; assembly: GCA_963802225.1. Classification (GTDB taxonomy): domain Bacteria; phylum Desulfobacterota; class Syntrophia; order Syntrophales; family UBA2192; genus UBA2192. Next base: position 380,480 of record CAWDHZ010000031.1, read on the forward strand.
CGCGTACCGGGGAAACGGTGGCGTCGACGATCGTCGAGCCTTTCCCCCCCGGCGTCTGCCCTCCGTCGATGACCCCGTCCAGTTTTCCTTCCAGTTGAGAGAGCACTTCCGCGGCCGACGAGCACTCCGGCGCGCCGGAAAGATTTGCGCTGGTGGCCGTAAGCGGCCCGCCGAGCCTCCTGGAGATCTCCATGGCGATGGGATGGCTGGTGAGTCGGATTCCGATCTTTCCGCTGCCCGCCGTGAGCTTCGGCGAGACGGAGGTTGCCGCGCGGAAGACGATCGTCAGCGGCCCCGGCCAGAAGCGGTCCATGAGCTTTCGCGCCTCCTCGGGAACGTCTGCCGCAAAGGCTTCCAAGTGCCTGACGTCTCCGATGACGACGAGAATGGGGTTCTTGAAATCGCGCCCCTTGACCCCGAATATTTTATCGATGGCGGCTTCATTGCGGGCATCGGCCCCCAGGCCGTAGAACGTCTCCGTCGGGAAGGCGATCACCCCGCCGTTCTTCAAAATGGCAACGGCCTCGTCGATTCGCTCAGGCTCGGGCTTTTCCGGATTGATCTTGATGATGGTTGTCATGGCTGCTCATAGACGAACGGACCGGCAGTCCCCCACCGGTCCGGTTTTCATTCTTACCCAATACCCAATTCCCTATACCCTGCCGTTATAAGCATTCCAGCTTCTTGTGCTTCTCCTCCACCTCGCGGGCCATCTGCTCGGCGTGCTGCTGGAGCTTCTTGCGCATCGATGCATCTCCCAGGGCGAGGATCCTTGCCGCCATGAGGGCGGCGTTACGGGCGCCCGCCTTTCCGATGGCCATGGTCGCCACGGGAATGCCTCCGGGCATCTGGACCGTGGAGAGCAGCGCGTCGAGGCCCCCGAGGGAGGTTGCGTCGATGGGCACTCCGATGACGGGAAGCCGAGTCTGCGAGGCGATCACCCCGGCCAGGTGGGCCGCCGCGCCGGCGCCGACGATGAGGACCTTGACCCCTCGCTCTTCGGCCTTCCGGGCGAAGTTCGTTGTGCGCTCCGGGGTGCGGTGGGCCGAGGTGAGGAAGAGCTCGTAGGGGATGTCGAACTTTTTGAGCGTCTCCAGGGCCTCCTTCATGATGGGCAGGTCCGAATCGCTCCCCATCAACACACTCACCAATACGTCGCTTTTCTTTTTCATAAGCTCGCTCCGCTCAATTGGCTAAGGGCAAAGGGCTAAAGGCAAAGGGCAGGGAAGTTGTTTTCTTCGCCTTAAGCCTTATGCCCTTAGCCTTTCGCCTGCTTCTAATGTTTGAAGTGCCTCACTCCGGTGAATACCATCGCAATGCCGTGCTCGTCGGCTGCCTGGATCGACTCCTCGTCGCGGATCGACCCGCCGGGCTGGATAATGGCCGTGACCCCTGCCTTTGCCGCCGTCTCGACAACGTCGCGGAACGGGAAGAAGGCATCGGAGCCCATGACGGTGCCCTTCGTGGGGCTTGTCGCTTTCATGATTGCGATCTTCACCGAATCCACGCGGCTCATCTGGCCCGCGCCCACGCCCACGAGCTTGTCTTTCGTGGCGAGCACGATGGCGTTGGACTTCACGTGCTTGACGACCCGCCAGGCAAAGTCGAGGGCCTGGTACTCCTCGTCGGTGGGCTTGCGTTTTGTTACGACCTTCGCCTTTCTGATGTCCGTGGCCTCGGCGTCCCGTTCCTGGACGAGAAGCCCGCCCACGACGCGACGGAAGTCAAAGCCTTTCTTGCCGGCGGTGCAGGACTCCCCGATCTCGATGAGACGGAGGTTTTTTTTCGATTCGAATGCCTTGAGAGCCTCAGGCTCGAATTTCGGTGCGATCACGACCTCCAGGAAGAGCTTGGCGATCTCCTCGGCGGCCTTCTTGTCGACGGCCCGGTTCACGGCCACGATACCGCCGAAGGCCGATAGGGGGTCGGTCTCGAGGGCCTTCCTGTATGCCTCCAGGATGTCTCCCCCGGATGTGGCAGCGCCGCAGGGGTTGGCGTGCTTCATGATAACCGCCGTGGGCAGCTCGAAGTCGCAGGCCATCTGCCAGGCGGCGTCGCTATCCATGATGTTGTTGTAGGAGAGCTCCTTGCCCTGCAGCTGCGTCCCGCCCGCGATCCCCGGCTGCAGCTGTGCCCCTTCGCGGTAGAAGACGGCCTTCTGGTGGGGGTTTTCGCCGTAGCGCAGATCCTGCGCCTTCAGAAACTGCAGCGTGTAGACATCGGGGAAGTCCTTCTTTCCGTCCCCGGGCAGGATCGTGCCCATCCAGTTTGAGATGGCGGCATCATAGCGGGCCGTAAGCTGGAAGGCCCTGGTCGATAGCATGAAGTTCGTTTCCTCGGAAACCTCGCCGCTTGACTTTTTCATCTCCTCGAGGATCTTCGGGTAGTCGTCGGGGTCCGTAACGATGCTCACGAAGCGGTAGTTTTTTGCCGCGGAGCGGACCATGGTGGGCCCGCCGATGTCGATGTTCTCGATGGCTTCCTCGAGGGTGCAGCCCTCCTTGGCCACCGTGTCCTCGAATCGGTAGAGGTTGATGACGACCATGTCGATCATCTCGATGCCGTGCGCCTTGGCCGCCTTCATGTGCTCCTCGTGGTCGCGCAGCGCCAGCAGCCCCCCGTGGACCTTCGGGTGAAGGGTCTTGAGCCTTCCATCCATCATTTCCGGGAATTCCGTATAGGCGGAAACGTCGGTCACGTCGATGCCCGCCGCCTTGATCTGGGCCGCCGTCCCCCCCGTCGAGAGGATCTCGACGCCGAAGGCCTTCAGGCCTTTTGCAAATTCAACGATGCTTTTCTTGTCCGTGACGCTGATTAATACCCTCTTGATCTTGTTGCCCATTCATTGCTCCTCTGATGAACGCGTAGTTTTCTTAGACTTCTGCTGTTACGAAATCACGGCGGGCCAACAATCCAATCACCCGCGTATTTGCTTCATGTGATCGATGCGCCGCTGGATGAGCGCCGTCGTGCCGATGTCGGGCCTGTGATCGACAGGGCCCTTCACGGCCGAGATGGCGCTCTCGGCGATCTTCTCCGCCTCGTCGAGGCTTGCGGCGATTCCCACGACCCCGATGGCCCGGGACGTTGTCATGTAAAGCCCGTCGGCCTTCCTGTCGACCGAGGAATAGTAGAGCCGCGCGGAGCCCACATCTCCCACGTCGATCTTCGCCGAGGTCGATTTCGCGTCGGGGTGGTCCTTGGGAAGTCCGTAGGCCTTCGGGACGATGTACTTGCAGACTGTGGCCTTCTTCTCGAACTCCACGGGAAGTCTGTCCAGCGTCCCGTTCACGACGGCCCGGCAGATCTCAATGAAATCCGTCTTGAGCAGCGGCAGGATGTTCATCGCCTCGGGGTCGCCGAAGCGGGCGTTGTACTCCACGAGCCTCACGCCGTCTCGCGTGATGATGAAGCCGCCGTACATGATGCCCTTGTAGTAGTCGCCCGTCTCCTGGTAGATGGCCTCGGCCACCTTCTGGGTGATGTCGAGCCCCGCCTGGACGTCTTCGGGCCTCATGAAGGGGAGGCTGTGATCCCAATCGGAATAGGAACCCATGCCGCCCGTGTTGGGCCCCTTGTCGCCCACGAAGCGCCGCTTGTGGTCCTGGACGGGAGGAGTGGCCACGACCGTCTTGCCGTCGGAGATGCACTGCAGCGAGAACTCCTCGCCCTCGAGCTTCTCCTCGATCACCACGGCGGAGTGCTCCTGCAGGACCTCTCTGCAATACTCGAAGGCCTCCTGCCTGGTCTGGAAGTGGTCACCCTGGACCTTCACACCCTTGCCGCCGGTGAGCCCGTCGGGCTTCACGACGACGCCCGGGAGCTGATTCAGAAATGCCTCGATCCCGTCAATTGAGGTGAAGGTTTCGTAGCGGGGGTTGCCGGGGATGTTGTATTTGCGGACGAGGTCCCGCGTGAAGGATTTGGATGTCTCGAGTCGGGCGAGCTTCTTTTTGGGCCCCACGGCGGGGATTCCCGCGGCCGCGAGCGCATCGACGATGCCCAGGTTCAGGGGGTCTTCCGGCCCGATGACGGCGAACTCGCAGCCGTTCTCCTTCGCGAAGGCCATGATGGCCGCCAGGTCCTCGTAGGGCCCGACGAGGGATTTTGACGACAGAGCGGCAATCCCGGGGTTGTTTGTCTTCATGCAGGAAAAGAGTTTCGGGTTGAGGCTGGAACGCATGATCGCCTCGGCGATGGCATGTTCCCGGGCCCCGTTTCCGACCAGCAGCACACCCGGCATGGAACACCTCCTCATGGCCCCCTGTCGACCACGGAAACCATTGAATATAAAGGGGAAATGAACAGAAGAATGGTTTGCATCATAACGGAAAAGGGGCATCAAGTCAATGAAAACGGCGGTTTTGATCCGGCAAAACTGTTTCGCGGTCCTTTACGCAACGGCAGGTTGACTTTTTGCCGTTTGTCCGATAAGCTCCAGCCATCGTTAACCCGTCGAAACACCATAACAATTTCTAGCACCGGGCAATCGAATCCTTGGACCCAACCGTTACATTCAAGCTTGTGTTGATGGGACTGTGCCTGTTGCTGTCAGGCTTCTTTTCCTCCTCCGAAGCCGCGCTTTTTTCACTTTCACAGCTTCACCTCCACAAGATGAGGGAAGAACGCTTCCCCTTCCTTTCTCAAGTCGAGAAGCTCCTCGATACGCCTCGTCGACTGCTTGTCACGATCATCGTGGGCAACGAGGTCGTCAACATCGTCCTTTCCGCCACGGCTACGGCGCTCTTCATCAGCCTCTTCGACGAGCGGGGGGAGTGGCTTGCCATCGCCGCGGTGGCCCCGGTGCTGTTCCTTTTCGGGGAGGCCGTCCCGAAGATCTTCGGGAAAACCTATTCCATGCGCCTCTCCTCCATGGTAGCGCCGCCCATGACTCTCGTGCAGAAGGCTGTGTTTCCCGTGGTCTGGCTTCTGGAAGGGATCTCCGGCTTTATCCTCGGGTCTTCCAGGAAAAAGGAGGCGACGGACAGCGACACCCTCATGGAGGTGGAGTTCCGAAGCCTCGTCGACGCCGGTCATGAAGAAGGAATCATCGATGCCGGCCAGCGTGATCTCATCCACCGGGTCTTCGATCTGGCCGACACGCCCGTCGAGGACATCATGACCCCGCGGGTCGACATGTTCTGCCTTCCCGTGTCCACGAGCCCGGAGGTCCTGCGCAGGGAAATCATCGAGCAGGGCTACTCGCGGGTTCCCCTCTATGGGACAAGACCCGATGATATCGTCGGGATCCTCTATGCGCGCGACCTGCTGGGCCTGATGGCGGAGGGGAAGTCCCCGGCGTCGGCGGAGCCGCTTCTGCGAAAACCTTATTTTGTTCCGGAAGAACGCAGTGCCGACCAGGTGCTCCGGGATTTCCAGAAGCGAAACATGCACGTGGCCCTCGTCGTGGACGAGTACGGCGGGATCGCGGGCCTCGTGACGATGGAGGACATCCTGGAGGCCCTCTTCGGAGACATCTACGACGAACGGGATACGCGCGAGAGGCCATTCCACCGGATCGACGAGCGGACCCTCATGGTCTCGGGAGCCCTTGCAATAGACGATTTCAACGAAATCGCAGGCACCTCCATCCCGTCGGATGATTTCGGAACCGTCGGCGGCTACGTCCTGCACCTCTTCGGGAGGTTGCCGTCCCGGGGCGACGAAATCACCTCGGAAGGGCTCACCCTCGTCGTCCGGAAGGTCAAGGGCACGCGGATCCTGAGTGTCCGGGTGACAAAAGGGGGTGCAGAATCATGAGTGATGTCCTCATGCTGCTGCTCATCCTCGTCTGCATCGCACTGGAAGGCCTTTTTTCCGGGGGCGAGATCGCCTTGATCGCGTCCGACATCCACCGCGTCCGGCAGAAGGCGGAAGGCGGTTCGAAATCGGCAGCCATCGCCCTTCGGCTGCTCGATAACCCGGAGTGGTTCCTGGCCACATGCCTCACGGGGACGGATCTGTGCGTGATCACGAGCACGGCGCTAGCCACGTCCCTCTTCATCGCAGCCCTGGGGCCGGCAAGAGGCGAATGGGTTTCCGTGGCCGTCATGATCCCGGCGATCCTCGTTTTCGGCGAGATCGTCCCGAAGAGCTTCTTTCGCCAGCGCGCCGAGCGGAAGGCCGTGTTCATCGCGCCCTTTATCTGGGCGGCCTCCTGGGTACTCTATCCCTTCGTGTACGTAGTCTCGAAGATCGCCCGCGGCACCCTCTACGTCCTGGCGGGAGAGAGGGGGAAAACCTCACTGCCCTACATCACCAAGGACGGGCTCAAGGTCCTCCTGCACGAGGAGGCGAAGCAGACCGACGTGAAACGCTCGGAAAAAGAGATGGTGGACCGTATCTTCGATTTCTCCGAGACGAGCGTGGGCCGGATCATGGTCCCGATCTCCAACGTGGCGGCTCTCGAGGATGAAGCCACTTTCGGGGAGGCCGCCCGGCTCATCAACGAGACGGGGTTCTCCCGGCTTCCCGTATACCAGGGCGATGTGATCAACATTGTCGGTGTGGTCAATGCTTTCGACATCCTGAAGGCGCTGCCGGTCTCGGCAACCCGCCCCGTCCGTTCGGCCCTCCGGCAGCTCTTCTACGTTCCCGTCAGCAAGCCCGCCGACGATCTCCTGCTGGAGATGCAGAAGCGCGGCGAGCCGATGGCGGTGGTCGTCGACGAGTACGGCGGCGCCGTGGGGATCGTGACGATCGAGGACATTCTCGAGGAAATCGTGGGCGACATTCGTGACGAGTACGACAAGCGGGAGCGCTCGATCCGGAAACTGGGCCCCGGCCGACATTTGGTCACCGCGCGTATCGGCATCGATCGGCTGCAGGAGATCATCCCCCTCGGTATTCCGGAAGGTCCCTACGAGACGCTGGCCGGGTATCTGCTCCACCAGATGGGACGGATTCCGCGGAGGATGGAACAGTTCCGGGCGGGCAGCATCCAGTATGTCATCGAGGATGCAGACATGAAGTCGATCAAGCAGGTACAGATCATCCTGCCCGCCGACCCCTCCGCTGCGCAGAAAGAAGAGGGGCAGGCCGAATCGCAGCGGCCGATGACGGGTCTGTGAGTTACAGGTCAGAGGGTAAGAGGGTGGGAAGTGAGCGCGTGAGAATACCCGATTCCCGGCGACAGCCTGTTGAGAAAGGATTGTGATGAGTACGGAAGACAAAGCCTTTGCGACATTGATTCTCGCTGCCGGCAAGGGCACGCGGATGAAATCGGACCTGGTGAAGGTCCTCCACCCCGTGGCCGGGCGGCCCATGCTGGACTATGTCCTGAATCTGGCCGAACAGATGGGCTCATCCCGGATCGCTGTGATCATCGGCCATCAGGCCGAGCTCGTGGAGGAGCGCTGCGCAAACCGGGGGCTTGCCTTCGTCTACCAGCGCGAGCAGCTCGGTACAGGGCATGCCGTCCTGCAGGCCGCCGAGGCCTTTGCCGGCTACAAAGGGACCATCCTGATCCTCTGCGGCGACGTGCCCCTGCTGCGGGCCTCGACGATTCGCGACCTGATGGAGCGCCACCGCGCCTCTGGGGCGGCCATCACGGTGCTGACGACTCTTCTCGAAGACCCCTTCGGCTACGGCCGGATCGTCAAGGACGCAGAGGGAAACGTGCTGGGGATCGTGGAGCACCGCGACGCCACTCAGGAGCAGAAAAAGATCCGCGAGATCAACACCGGGATCTATTGTGCAGAGAATCCGTTCCTGTTCGAGGCGGTGAGTGAGATCGGAAACGACAACGCCCAGCGGGAGTATTACTTCACGGACATCTTCGCCATTGCCCGCCGCAAGGGAGTCGGCACGGCCTCCGTCATCGCACCCGACGCCGGAGAAGTCATGGGCATCAACTCGCCCGAGGATCTCGCCCGCGCCACGCAAATCGTGCAGGAGCGCTTGAAAGAAAAGCTGAAGGACAGCCGCTGATAAAGAAAAAGGCCCGCGGAGCGGACCTTCTGGTCTATCTTGTCTATTTCGTCTGTCTGGTCTGTTTCGTCATGGCGCCCTTGGCGCCATCTTTTTTGAGCCTCGGACCTCGATCCTCGGGCCTATCTCATGTTCTTCTTGATCGTGTTCGCCAGTTCGTTGGCCATGGCGGTGATCTCCTGCTGCGAGGGGCCTTCGATCATGACCCGGCAGAGGGCCTGGGTCCCCGAGAAGCGCACCAGGATGCGGCCCTTTCCGGCGAGCTTTTTTTCGGCGTCGGCAATCGCCTGCCGGATAACCGGGATCGAGTCCAGTTCCTGTCGCCTCTCCACGGTCACGTTTACCAGCACCTGGGGCAGGGTCGACATGACAGCCGCCAGCTCCGACAGGGGTCGTCCTTTTTTCTTCATCACGGCGAGGACCTGCAGGGCCGAGAGGATCCCGTCGCCCGTCGTCGTGTGGTCCAGGAAGATGAGGTGCCCCGACTGCTCGCCGCCCAGGTTGTATCCCTTCTCCCGCATGCACTCCAGGATGTAGCGGTCCCCCACCTGCGTCCGGATGAGTTTGATGTTCGCCTGTCTCATTGCGATCTCGAAGCCCATGTTGCTCATGACGGTGGCCACGACGGTGTTCTTCCGGAGCTGCCTGCGGGTCTTCATGTCGATGGCGCAGATCGCCATGATGTGGTCGCCGTCGATCACCTTTCCCTTCTCGTCGGCAAAGATTACCCGGTCGGCATCGCCGTCCAGCGCGATCCCCGCGTGGGCCTTGTGTTTTCGGACAGCGGCGGCGACGATCTCGGGGTGCATGGCCCCACATTTCAGGTTGATGTTTCTCCCGTCGGGATTGTTGCCCATGGGGATCACCTCGGCCCCCAGCTCCTCCAGGACGAGCGGGGCGATCCGGTAACCCGCACCGTTGGCGCAGTCGACGACGATCTTGAGTCCCTCCAGGGACAGGGCTTTCGGGAAGGCGTTTTTCAGGAAAACGGCATAGCGCCCATCGGCGCCGAAGATGGCGTTGGTGCGTCCGATCGCCGAGCCGGTCGGGGCCGATTCCCCCAGGCGCTCAGAGGCGATCAGGGCCTCGATCCGGGCCTCGGCGGCATCGGGGAGCTTCAGGCCGTTGCCCTGGAAAATCTTGATCCCGTTGTCCTCGAAGGGGTTGTGGGAGGCGGAGATCATGATGGCCGCATCGGCTTTCATGTCCATTGTGAGGAAGGCCACAGCCGGAGTGGGAAGCACGCCCACGGTGAGTGCATCGACGCCCATGGAGCAGATGCCGGCCACGAGGGCATCCTCGATCATCGGGCCCGAAAGGCGCGTGTCCCGGCCGATGAGGATGCGGTGCCTGTGCTTTGTGTTCCGGAAAAGGCTCGCGATGGCCTTGCCCATGCGAAGGACGAGCTCCGGCGTCATGGGGTGCCGGTTGGCCACCCCGCGGATGCCGTCCGTCCCGAAGAGCTTTCTTTCTTTTTCTGCCATGGGCTTTGCCTTCCCCCGGCTCGATTGGCCGGAAGGGTTTAATCTCACTTGCAAAAAGCTTCGCAAAAATCGGCCCGTTTATAACATGGAAGACCTGAGAAGCAAAGTTTTTTCCTTGCATTGGCGCCCCGCGCCCCCTAAGTTAGGGGCGAAGTGGATCGCGAGGAAAACAATGAAAATCGGCAACCTTCACCTCTCCAACAACCTGATCATGGCCCCCCTGGCGGGGATCACGGACCTTGCCTTTCGGACGATCGTCCGCAGGTACGGCTGCGGCCTGTGTTACACGGAAATGGTCAGTGCCGACGGTCTTGTCCGGGGACACAGGGCGACGTTCAACTATCTGCGCTCTGATCCCGGCGACCGGCCCCTGATTGCCCAGGTCTTCGGCTCCGATCCCGCCGTGCTGGCCGCTGCGGCCCGGGTGATCGAAGAGGGGGGGCTTGCCGATGCCGTGGACATCAACATGGGCTGCCCCGTGAAGCCGGTGATCCGGCGGGGCGCCGGCGCAGCTCTGATGAAGGACCCGGAAAAGGTCCGGCTCATCCTGCAGGCGACGCGCAAGGCAACAACGCTTCCTTTGACCGTCAAGATCCGCGCGGGGTGGTCGCCGAAGGAAAAAAACGCCCTCGAGATCGCCCGGATCGCCGAGCAGGAAGGCGCCGATGCCATCGCCGTGCACCCGAGGACGGCCTCCCAGGGATTCAGTGGCCGCTCCGACTGGTCCGTGATCGCCGAGGTCAAGACGGCCCTGAAGATTCCCGTCATCGGCAACGGCGACGTGGAGACGCCGGACGATGTGAGCGCCATGATCGACAGCACGGGCTGCGACGCCGTCATGATCGGGCGCAGCGCCCTGGGGAACCCCTGGATCTTCCGCGATGCCCTGCGTCTTCGCGCCGGCGAAGGCGCCGGACTTGCACCGCCTGAGGAGAAGGAGCGGCTCATCGGGGAGCACCTGGCGATGTCCGTGGGGCTGTACGGGGAGGTTACCGGGGTGAATCACTTCCGCAAGCATCTCTTCTGGTACACCCGGGGGCTTCGAGGCAGCGCCGCGTTCAGGAAAGAGGCGGGGACGATCACGGGGAAAAGCAATGTCCTTGCGAAGGTTTCGGCATACTTCGAAGAGCTTGCCCGAGGGACTGCGGAGGAGAAAAAGGCGCTTGACTTTTTCGAAAATTTGAACATAAGCTGCAATCAAAGCGAGGCTTTGTCCCGGTTGGGTCCGGGAGGCACGGAGGAGAGGTAGAACGTCATCGTGGAACTCGTCAAGTTCAAGGAACTCGAAGAGAGAATCAAGGGACTCGTCGAGGAGTACAACACGCTGAAGAAGAGAACAAAGGAGTTGGAAGAACTAGTCGCAATAAAGAGTGGAGAGTTAAAGGAAGCAAACGGCACGGTAGCCAAACTCAACGAGGAGAGGGACTCAGTCAGACACAAGGTGGATACTCTACTGGAATTGCTGGAGGATATAAACGCATCAGAGCAGACATCGGGGTTGTTGTTTGAAAAAAAGGTTTGACATCAAAATCATGGGTCAGGGTGTCTCCGTGCTGAGTGATGCCACCGATGACCATGTTTTGACGATCGTTCAACATATCAACAACAAAGCGGAAGAAATCAAAGGCGCCTCTAAGAACTTGACGACGTTGAACATCATACTGCTGGTTGCCCTGAATCTGGCCGATGAGCTGTTTCGGCTCAGGGGGGAGAAGGAAACGATCTGCAGCCAACTGGAGGACCGGTCCGAGGAGCTTATTCATCTCATCGACCGGAAAGAAAAAGAAGATAGTATTCCCCTGCGATGTGCGTGATTAACAGAATCCTTTGAGCGAACACCTAATAACAGGGAGCCCTCCCTGGTCGGTTGTGTGCAGGTCCTCTCAAGGAAAGCCTGACCCGACACACAGGGCACCCACCTTGTTGACAAGGTTCAAGGTTATTCGTTGACACGGCATAGGCGGGGGATTTTTTACCCCCCCGGCCGGATCGAATAACTGTCCGAGATCCCGCTGATTTGCCCCATCCTTTTTCTCCCCTCAAAGAAACACCCAAGGCATCGAACCGGAAGGATCGTAACCATCGCATCGGTCTTCCTATGCCATTTCGGACGAGGAGGTAACAAATATTGGACTTCTTGCCAGTTATTATCGCCATCGCATCGCTGATCGCCGGTATCGCCCTCGGGTATCTCCTGCGAAAGCTGATCACACGGAAGGAACTGCAATCCTCGGAGACTCTCTCCGTTCGGATCGTTGAAGAGGCCAAGAAAGAGGCCGACAGCATCAAGAAAGAGGCCATCCTGCAGGCCAAGGAGAGCCTGCTCAAGACGAAGGCCGAGTCCGAGCGCGAAGCGCGGGAGCGCAAGACCGAGCTCGACAAGCTCGAGGCGCGGCTGCGATCCAAGGAGGAAAACCAGGAAAAACGCATCGACATGATGGTGCAAAAAGAGAGCAACATCGAAAATCGGGAGAAGGGGCTCCAGCAGAAGGAGAACTCGCTGCACGAAAAACACGAGCGGATGAACCGCATCCTCGACGAGCAGAAGGAAAAGCTCGAGAAGATCGCCGGCATCACCTCCGTGGAGGCCAAGGCCCAGCTCATCCAGTCCATGGAGGCCGAGGCCAAACGTGATGCGGCCATTCTCATCCGCAAGGCCGAGGAGGAAGCCAAACGCACGGCCGACAAAAAGGCCCAGGAGATCATCGCCTACTCCATCCAGCGCTACGCCGGAGACTTCGTGGCCGAAAGCACCGTGTCCGTCGTGAATCTCCCCACCGATGAGATGAAGGGCAGGATCATCGGCCGGGAAGGCCGGAACATCCGCGCCATCGAGGCGGCCACCGGCGTCGATCTCATCATCGACGACACGCCGGAAGCCGTTGTGCTCTCCGCCTTCGACCCGGTGCGACGCGAAGTTGCGAAGCTCTCGCTGGAGCGACTCATCAGCGACGGCCGGATTCACCCCGGCCGCATCGAGGAGGTGGTCCGAAAGGTCCAGGGCGAGGTGGACAAGATCATCCAGGAGACGGGCGAGCGGACCTCCTTCGACGTGGGCGCCCACGACGTCCATCCCGAACTCATCACGCTGCTCGGCAAACTCAAGTACCGCTCCAGCTTCTCCCAGAACGTGCTTCAGCACTCCATGGAGGTGGCCTACCTCGCGGGCATCATCGCCTCGGAGCTAGGGCTCGACGTGAAGGAAGCGAAGAGGGCGGGGCTGCTGCATGACATCGGCAAGGCCGTGGACCACAAACTCGAGGGGACCCATGCCGGGCTCGGGGCGGATTATGCCAAGCGCTTCGGCGAGCCCGAACGCATCGTCGAGGCCATCGCCACCCATCACGACGACGGCCGGAACAACAACCTCCTGGGCGTCCTCGTCCAGGTGGCAGACACCCTCTCGGCGGCCCGTCCCGGTGCCCGCAGGGAGATGCTGGAGACCTACGTGAAACGGCTCCAGGAGCTCGAGGGGATCGCCAAGTCCTTCAACGGCGTCGAATCGTGCTTTGCCATCCAGGCAGGCCGGGAGATCCGGATCCTTGTGCAGAACGAAAGGATCTCCGACGACGAATCCGTCATCCTCGCCAAGGACATCGCCAAGAAGATCGAGTCCGAGTTGACCTACCCGGGTCAGATCAAGGTCACCGTCATCCGGGAAACCAGGGTGACGGACTTCGCGAGATAAGACGGGCCCTATGCAGATTCTTTTTATCGGAGACATTGTCGGGCGGCCGGGGCGCCGTGTCGTGCGGGAGTTTCTGCCGGGCCTGCTGAAAGAGCACGGCGTCGATCTGGTCATCGCCAACGGCGAGAATGCCGCCGCGGGGTTCGGCATCACGCGGGACACCGTGGAGGAGCTGCTGGAATGCGGCATCCACCTGCTCACCACGGGAAACCATGTCTGGGACAAGAGAGAGGTGCTGGGCTTTATCGACGAGTACCCGAACCTGCTGCGGCCGGCCAATTTCCCCGAGGCCTGTCCCGGGATCGGTCATGCC
>CAWDHZ010000032.1:0-50237 GCA_963802225.1 uncultured delta proteobacterium
GGTCTCGGAAAAGCACGGCAATTTCATCGTGAACCTCGGAAGCGCCACGGCAAAGGATATCATCGGGCTCATCGAGCTCGTCCAGAAGAAAGTCCTCGAGGCCACGGGCATCGCCCTGGAGCCCGAGGTAAAGATCATCGGGGAGGAGTGAGTTGAGACGATCCGTCCGCTCATCGGTTGAAACACGGCTGAACCGGGTGCGCCGGCGCTCGAGGAGGATCCTCGTCGAGATCGGCAAGACGGTTCTCCTGATGACGTGTGTCGTCGTGATCGCCTCGCTGCTCATCTTCGGCTACAACTTCATCATCGTGTCGCCCTACTTCCAGATGAAGGAAACGCTGGTCAGGGGAACCGAGAGGCTTCAGAGCGACGTGGTGATCGAACTGACGGGGCTCAAGCCCTCGCAGAACATCCTCATGACCAACCTGGGCGCCGTGGCCAGGAAGGTCAAGACGAACCCCTGGGTGAAGGATGTGTCGGTGAGACGCGACTTCCCCGACCGGCTCGTCATCGAGGTCACGGAGCGCAAGCCCGTGGCCCTTATCGAACGGGGCGACGGCCTGTACTTCATCGAGCGCGACGGCACGGCCTTTGAGAAGATCGGAAACGGCGAAAAAACGGAGCTGCCCGTGCTCACGGGATTCTACCGAAAGGGCGACGAAAACCGGGAAATGATCCTCAAGTCGCTCGAGCTTCTCGACTTCATGGCCTCCTACACGGAAATCCCCGAGATCCGCAACATCTCGGAGATCCACGGGGACGATCTCTTCGGGCTTTCGCTCTTTGCCGAGGGGCTCTGCCTCAAGCTGGGTTTCGGCGACTACGACGCGAAGCTCAGGCGCATGAAGCCCGTGCTGGCCGATTTGGCGCGGCGCAACCTCTCGGGGTATTTCATCATCGATCTCAACAATCCCGGCAAGGTGACGGTACAGCTTCGCGATTTCCGGGTGCCGGTCAAGGTGTCGGGGGGAGTGAGAGCATAGTGAGAAGGAAGGCGGAAGGCGTATGGCAAAGAAAATCAACATCGTGACGGGCCTCGATATCGGGACGACGAAGGTGACGGCCGTCGTGGCCGAGCTGACCAACACCGGCATCGACATCATCGGGCTGGGCTCCGCTCCCACGGAGGGGCTGCGCAAGGGTGTCGTCGTCAATATCGAGAGCACCATCGAGTCCATCAAGAAGGCCGTCGAGGAGGCCGAGTTCATGTCCGGCGTCGAGATCAGCTCCGTCTTCACGGGGGTCTCCGGCAGCCACATCAAGAGCATGAACAGCCACGGCATCGTCGCCGTCCAGGGCCGCGAGGTCGAAGAGATGGACGTGCGGCGCGCCATCGACGCCGCCAGGGCCATCAGCATCCCGCTCGATCGGGAGATCCTCCACGTGCTGCCCCAGCACTACATCGTCGACGAGCAGGAGGGGGTCAAAAACCCCGTGGGGATGGCGGGCGTGCGCCTCGAGGCGAAGGTTCACATCGTCACCAGCGCCACGGCCTCGACGCAGAACATCATCAAGAGCGTCAACCGCGTGGGCCTCGACATCGACGAGATCATCCTCGAGCAGCTGGCCACGGCCGAGGCCGTCCTCTCCGCCGACGAGAAGGAACTCGGGGTGGCGCTTGTGGACATCGGCGGCGGCACGACGGACATCGCCATCTACCGGGAGGGGAGCATCAAGCACACGGCCGTCCTGCCCATCGGCGGCCAATACCTCACCAATGACATCTCCATC
Organism: uncultured delta proteobacterium; assembly: GCA_963802225.1. GTDB lineage: Bacteria > Desulfobacterota > Syntrophia > Syntrophales > UBA2192 > UBA2192. Next base: position 1,732 of record CAWDHZ010000032.1, read on the forward strand.
GGGCTTCGGACCCCCGTCATCGAGGCCGAGAAGATGAAGCGCAAGTTCGGCTGCGCCAACACCTTCATGATCCCCCAGAGCGATACGATCGAGGTGCCCAGCGTGGGCGGGCGGGAAGCCCGCAGGGTGTCGCGCCAGATCCTGGGGGAGATCATCGAGCCGCGGATGGAGGAGATCTTCTCGCTCGTCAACAGGGAGTTCATCAAGGCGGGCTACGAGGACCACCTCACGGCGGGCATCGTTCTCACGGGGGGAACGGCGCTTCTGGCCGGCATCACGGAGCTTGCCGAGCGGATCTTCCAGATGCCCGTCCGGAAAGGATTCCCCATGGGGGTCAGCGGGCTCACGGACATCGTGAACAGCCCGCTGCACGCCACGGCCGTGGGGCTCGTGGTCTACGGAAGCAAGCGGGTGTCGCGTCGCGGCACCCGACGCAACGGCGGATGGTGGGGACGCACCACCAAAAAAATACAAAAGTGGTTTTCTGAATTCTTTTAACGGGAGGAAGACGTATGTTTGAACTACTGGATGGAGGGACAGCGTCCTGCGGGACGGCCCGGATCAAGGTGGTCGGCATCGGCGGCGGAGGCGGCAACGCCCTGAATACCATGATCAACTGCAACCTGCAGGGGGTCGATTTCATCGCGGCCAACACCGATTCCCAGGCCCTGCGGGCATCGCTGGCGCCCGCGAAGGTCCAGCTCGGAGGCGACGTGACCCGGGGACTTGGCGCCGGATCCGACCCCGAGGTCGGCAAGCGTGCGGCCATCGAAACGATGGACTCCATGAGAACGGCCCTCTCCGGCGCGGACATGGTCTTCATCACGGCCGGCCTGGGCGGCGGCACGGGAACGGGCGGGGCGCCCATCGTGGCCGAGATCGCCCGGAGCATGGGGGCGCTCACGGTGGCCGTCGTCACCAAGCCCTTCCTCTTCGAGGGGAAGAAGCGCGAGCGTCAGGCCGAAGAGGGGATGGCGGAGCTCAAGAAGATCGTCGACACCCTCATCGTGATCCCCAACCAGCGCCTCCTCAGCGTGGGCGGCAAGACGATGTCGCTCCTCGAGGCCTTCAAGAAGGCCGACGAGATCCTCTTCCACGCCGTGAAGGGCATCTCGGATCTCATCCTGGTGCCCGGCCTCATCAACCTGGATTTTGCCGACGTGCGGAGCATCATGAGCGAGATGGGGCTTGCCCTCATGGGGACGGGCACCGCCAGCGGCGAGAACCGCGCCGTCGAGGCGGCCCAGCGGGCCATCTCTTCGCCGCTGCTGGAGGACAATTCCATCCAGGGCGCCCGCGGCGTGCTTCTCAACATCACGGCGGGGCCCGACATCACCCTCTTCGAGGTGAGCGAGGCCTCCACCTTGATCCAGGGCGAGGCCGACGAGGAGGCCAACATCATCTTCGGCACCGTCATCGACGAGACCATGGGCGATGAGATCCGGATCACCGTCATCGCCACGGGCTTCGAGCAGGGCGGCAAGAAGAGACAGAGCGCCGGCAACGTCTCGCACCTGAGCAGCTACCGCCAGCGCGAGGACTTCAGCACGCCGGCTTTCATGCGCAAGGACAAGGACAAGACGCCCCTGGCGACCCAGGCGGTCATCAAGATGGGGGCGGGCGACGACGAGGAGGACTCGAACCTGGAAATCCCGACGTTTTTGAGGAAGCAGGCGGACTAGCATGGCCGGGAGGCTGAAAGAAAGCGATCCCTCCCTCCTTTCAAAAGAAGAAGGCTATGTCATCGCGCCGTGGCGCGACAGGATCCGCATTTGTCTCGCCTATCCGAACCGGTATCGGACGGGCATGTCGAACCTGGGTTTCCAGACGCTCTATGCCCTTTTCAATCAACACCCCTCTTTTCTATGTGAGAGGGTCTTCCTTCCGGATCCCGGGGATGAAGCGTCCTTCTCCCCGGGATCCACTCCCCTTTCAAGCCTCGAATCGGGGCGGCCGCTTCGCGACTTCGACATCATCGCCTTCTCCGTCTCCTTCGAGAACGACTACCCGAACATCCTGAAAATGCTCGAGATGGGACGCGTCGAGCTGACCGCCACGGCGCGCGGCGAGGGGGATCCCCTCGTCCTGGGAGGCGGGATCTCCGTGATCCTGAACCCCGAGCCGCTGGCCCCCTTTTTCGATCTCTTCCTGCTGGGAGAGGCCGAGGAAATGGTGCCGGAGTTTCTCGAGCGCTACCGGATGCTGCGTGCAGGCGATGTCTCGCGCGACGAGATCCTCGCCTGGCTGCAGCGCGACATCGAGGGGGCCTACGTCCCGAAATTCTACCGCGTGGGCTACGGGCCCGGGCCGCGCATCGACTCCTTCCGGCCCGTCGATCCGACCTTCCCGTCCACGATCCGGGTGCGGCACGTCAAGGACTTGAGCGCCTTCCGGACGCACCAGGTGATCACCACCCCTCACACGGAGTTCGGCGACATGTTTCTCGCCGAGGTGAGCCGGGGCTGCTTCCGGGGGTGCCGGTTCTGCCCCGCCGGATTCGTTTACCGGCCGGCTCGTTTCCGCAAGCTCTCGTCGCTTGCGGCCTCTTTGGAGGAAGGGCTCCGGAGGAAAGGGCGGGTGGGACTGCTCGGGACGGCCGTCTCCGACCACCCGCAGCTTGCGGAGATCTGCCGGCAGGTCCTTGGCGCAAAGGGCGTCTTCTCCATCGGGTCTCTCCGGATCGACAGGATTTCGAATGACCTGGCCGGGCTTCTGGCCGACTCCGGCGTGGAGATGGTGTCGCTTGCCCCCGAGGCGGGCTCCCAGAGGCTTCGGGACGTGATCCGCAAAGGGATCTCGGAAGATCAGATCTTCCGGGCCGTGGAGCATCTCATCGAAAACGGCATCGTGAACCTGCGGCTCTACTTCATGGTGGGACTCCCCACGGAAGGGGAGGAAGACATCGACGCGATCATCGATCTGGCCCGAAGGATCGGGCACCATGCCGTCAAGACCTCGAAGGGCACCCGGCGCTTCCGTCGGATCACCCTGAGCGTCAACCAGTTTATCCCCAAGCCTGCAACCCCCTTCCAATGGCTCCCGCTGGCCGACGCGGCCGTCGTGCGAAAGAAAATCCAGAAGATCAAGCGGTCATTCGGGAAAGAGCGCTCCGTCAACGTCATCCACGATCTGCCGAAGTGGAACTACGTCCAGGCGCTTCTCTCGCTGGGCGACCGCCGCGTCGGCGAGATTCTGCTGGCCGTCCATGCAACCGGCGGCAACTGGCCCCAGGCCCTGAAAGGCGTCAATGTCAATGCGGACTGCTACGTCTACCGCGAGAAGGACCCCGCCGAGTTTCTCCCCTGGGACTTCATCGACCATGGCGTGAGCCGGGAGTTCCTCTTCGAGGAATTCCGGAAGGCCATGGAAACGGCCGAGAGAGGGAAGTCAGGAAGTTAGGAAGATATGAAGATCGGAAAAAGAGACTCCCTTTTTCTTTCATAATACAGGCCACCCGTCATTGACGCCACGGCCGCTCGGGCGTTATAGTGCCATCAGACAATCCCAGAAAGGACGGGCCCATGGACAAAGCACCCCTCTACTTCGCCTATTCCTCCGACATCAACGAGAAGAGCCTCACCGGATGGTGCGGGAAAAACGGGGTTGATTACCCCCTGAAGGGCAAGGTGGCAAACGCCTGGCTCCCCGATCACGAACTCATCTTCAATTACCGCGAAAGGGAAAACCGGGGGCGCGTCTCGAACATCCGGCGGCGTTTCGGCCAGGCCATGCCGGGCGTACTCTTCGAGGTGAAGCCCTACGGCTGGAAGGCCATCGAGGCCAAGAAACTCGTGCCCCGTTGCTACCGCCCCTACGAGGCGATCGTTCTCACCGAGGACGGCCGGGAGCGGGAGGCCGTGGCCTACCGGGTCTTCGCCGACCGCATCGCAGGGACCTTTTACCCGCCGAGGCTGGACTACGCCGCGGCCCTGAGAGAGGGCCTGCTGTCCCACGGGCTCGACGACCGGATGCTCATGGCCGTCGCCGCTGGCAGGGAGGCCCCCTGGACGGTCGACCACATTTTCGTCTACGGGACGCTTATGAAGGGCTTTGCCCGGCACCACCTCCTCGAGGCCTGGGCCCACCCCATGACCCGTCAGGAGGCCCGCGCGCCGGGGGTTCTTTTCGATTCCCGAAAGGGGCATCCCTGCCTGGTTCCGGCCAAAAAGGAGGGACAAGTCGTGAAGGGCGAGTTGTACCGCCTCCAGGACAACCGTCAGGCCTTCGAGATGCTCGACATCGTCGAGGACTTCCGGGGCTATGGGGACGCCCGCTCCGAGTTCCGGCGGGCCCTTGTCCGCGCGGAAACGGCGGGAGGGCAGAGCACGCTGGCCTGGGCCTATTACTACAACCGTCCGACGGCCAGGTTCGATGTCATCGAATCCGGTGACTGGAAAAACCGCCCCTTCCTGGCGTAAAGGGGGTTTCAAGAAAACAAAACAGGGCGGGAACCGGTCACCGGTTCCCGCCCTGTTTTGTTTTTTCAGCTCAGAAGAAAGGTTCAGATTTTGGGTAAAGCAGATCTCCCCGATGGGACGACGGCCCCTCCCGGGGCGATCCCGCATACCACTATCTAACTTGAGAAGGGTTGTTATGTTTCCTGGAACCGATACCAAAGGAATACCGCGCCGCAGAAGATGACAAGGGCTAGAATGGGGTGACCAATGAACTCGTCGAGCTTGCCGAATGAGGATCCGATACAGATCAGGATCACGGAGACAACGAACAGAAGTTCGACGAGCACCTTCATGGGAGAGGGAAACCTGTTATGCATCGCACACCTCCCTGTGTCGTTATGTCTCTTCAGACTCTACAATTTGCAAGAAAGGTGCCTCGGTTGATTTTGATCTTCTTTTATATGTCGTTGCGTTTTTTCTGCCCCTTCACCCTCCCTGTGCCTGACAAACAGGCCGTTCAACCGGAACGCGAGGGACTCATGAAAAGGTCTTATTCGGGGTTAATCACGCCTCTCTACTACAATAAATGTAGTCGTGTCTCCATCCGGTGTAAAGACCCTGCGGGGAAAATGCCTTACGATCCGATTTCATCTTGAAAAAGAAGGGGAAATGGGAGTCAGCCATGTGATGAGTAAATTGAGAAGAGAGGAGATGGAACCGTAAAGGATTTGAATCTGTGCTGCTTATTGTTACTCTCAAATGCAGCGGCTGTCAAAGGAAACCTGCAGGCTGACATCCTTTGCGACGTGGGGTTAAACGTCAGAAGATGGGAACTTCGCTGATTTCACGCGGTTTTCATCCGATTCTTTCACAAATCTTGCATGCATTTTTACAGTGGCGGTGCCTTTAAAGCCGCGTCAATTAAGGAATCCGTGTGGATTGCAGCAGGAGCTATGAGGATCGGTCGCTACCTTGTTCTGATCATTCTCTTCGTCGGTTTCTTCATCGTCTTCGGAAACCGCGGGCTCCTGGACAATCAGCGTCTCAAGGAAAAACTCGCCGAGCTTCGGGCTGAGACTTCCAGGCTCGAGGCAGCGGACAACGGCCTGAAGCGCGAAGTGGTTCTTCTTCGCGATGACCTGCGCTACATCGAGTCGGTGGCACGCAACGAGTTGGGAATGTTGAAGCGGGGGGATCTCATCTACCGGTTTATGGACTCGGCGGGGAAAAAGGAAGAGGCGGCCACACCGCCGCCCTCGAACGGCGGCGGGCAGCCCTCCCTGGAACCCGACGAGGACAAGCCCCGGAAGGAGGTCGCCCCTTATCCCCACCCAGCCGGGCTCGTCTATTTAGTCTATCTGGTCTGTCTGGTCAGGCCGCCTGCGTCCGACACACCCAGCCTACAGCCCGCAGTCTACAGCCGACAGTGAAAAAATCAAATCCCCCTTTCATCCCCCTTTTGCAAAGGGGGAAAGAGGGGGATTTTGCTGTTGGCTGTTGGCTGTTGGCTGTTTCTATTCTCCTCGTCCCTTGTATGTTACCCCATCCTGTAAAAACTTTATCTGAACGACACTGTGTAGTAAGAAGAGCCAGGTTGTCTTCGCGGTCGTGGCAGACCGTCTGTCCCTTGGGACCCCAAGCCCGTGGGGTAGCGTGGGTCGCCACGACTTTCTCCAATGAACCCGAACAGTTGCCTGGGACTCTCACGAGATCCCGCATTCCGCAAGGCCGGGAAAAAGGAGATCCATCATGAAAGCACTCCAATCCAACGTCTTTATCGGGATCGATGTCTCCAAGGAGCGACTCGATGTGGCCGTGGCGCCCTCCGGAGAAACCATCGGCTTTGCCAACAACGAGGATGGCATCGCTCTGCTGGCCGACTTCCTCAAACCGCGGGACCCTGCCCTGGTACTCTTCGAGGCCACCGGCGGCTGGGAAATGAACGCCGTCAACCATCTGGCCACACAGCGTCTGCCTCTGGTGGTGCTCAACCCCCGGCAGGTCCGGGACTTCGCCAAGGCCACCGGTCAGCTCGCCAAGACCGACGTCATCGATGCCCGCATCCTGGCCCGCTTCGGCGAGGCCGTCCGGCCCGAGGTGCGGCCCCTCAAGCCCGTGGAGCTCCGCAAGCTCGAAGCCCTCACCACCCGGCGTCGCCAGATCGTCGAGATGATCACGGCCGAGCAGAACCGCCTGGTCAGCGCCCCCGAGTGGGTCCGCCCCGACATCAAAGAGCTCCTCGAGATCCTCAAGAAGCGCTTGGCGGCCATCAACCGGGACCTCAACAAGCTGATCCGCAAAAGCCCTCTGTGGCGCGAGAAGGACAAGATCCTACAGAGCTTCCCCGGCGTGGGTCCCGTCATGGCTTCGACGATGATCGCCGATCTGCCGGAGCTGGGCACCTTGAACCGACGGGAGATCTCCGCGCTGGTGGGGGTCGCCCCCCTGAACTGCGACAGCGGAACGCACAAGGGCAAACGCAAGATCTGGGGCGGACGGGCCGCCCTCCGTTCGGTTCTCTACATGTGCGCCCTGACGGCCACCCGCTGCAATCCCGTCATCCGGGAGTTCTATCAGCGGCTACGGTGTGCCGGAAAGCCCTTCAAGGTGGCCTTGACCGCCTGCATGCGAAAGATCCTCGTCATCCTCAACGCCATGATGAGGAGCGGCAGTTGCTGGCAACCAATGTAATCTCAAAGAACAAAAATATTTACCGAATGTTCACTTGACGAGACAGTTGCTACCCCCTACACCCTCGTCCCTTTCCTAGGTCGTCCTCAATGCATCGACAATCTTCATCCGTGAGGCCTGCAGGGCCGGCAGCACACCGCCCACAAAGCCCATGATGAGCGAGAACAGGAGGGCCTGCCAGACGATCTCCACGGTTAGCGTGAAGGAGAAGGCGAGCTCCGAGAAGGTCTGAAAGTTGAGCGTCGAGATCGTCAGCAGCTGCAGGAAGGAGGCAAAGAAAAGCCCCACGGCGCCCCCGATGAACCCCAGCAGCAGCGCCTCCATGAGGAAAGCCCCCAGGATGCTGCGGCGCTGGAACCCCAGGGCCCTCAGCGTGCCGATCTCGGCGGTGCGGTTCGCCACGGCGGCGTACATGGTGATCATGGCCCCGATCACGGCGCCCAGCGAGAAGATGATCGTCAGCGACGTCCCCAGGATCCGGAGAAACTTCGCCATCATCTCCGACTGATCGGCGTAGAAGCGCGTTTCCCGCTTGGCCTCCACGGTGAGCCTCGGGTCGCCCTCAATGCGGGCCTTGAAGGCGTCGAACCCGGATGCGTCGCGAAGCTTGAAGATCACCGATGAGTACACGGGACGCCGGAAGGCCTGCATGAGCTGGTCCGCATCGCCCCAGATCTCGGAGCTGAAGCCCGTGCTCCCCGCGTCGAAGATCCCCACCACCGTCCAGTCCCGCATGCCGAAGCGCAGAGTCTCGCCGATCCCGGCCCCCGTGAACCGCCTGGAGACACTCTCGCCGGCGATAATCTCCGCGGAGCTGGGCCGGGGCATCCTGCCCTCCACGAGCTTCACCTGGGGACGCATCGCCAGCGACGCCTCGCTCACCCCGCGGATGATGACGTTCGAGGGCTTGTCGGTGCCCCGCTTGGGCAGGCTGATGAGCACCACGACCTCCTTGGCGAGCATGGGCCTGCCGGCGGCGTCCAATGCGACTTCCGGCTGTGTCTCAATAACGGAGGCCTGGAGCCGCTCGATGCCGCTCTGGACCTCCGACTGGGACCCCTTGCGGATCAGGACCACGTTGTCATAAGAACCCGTGTCGACGAGGGTCTTCTGCAGGCCCTCGGCCAGCATGAGGATGGCGGCGAATACGAAAACGACCAGCGCCATGCCCGAAGCCGTGAGGATCGTCGTGAGGCGCCTTGTCCAGAGATTCCGGAAGCTGTATGAAACGGGGACTTTCATTTTACCGGGTCCAGGGTAAACACATTCTCTATCTTTTCCGCTCTTCTGCTCTTCCTCGCTTCCGCTCTTCCGGTTCTTACCCGATTCTCCTCAAACCGTCGGCGATGCGGATCCGCACGGCGCGCCACGTGGGGAAAAGGGCCGCCACGAGCCCCACGAGGATCCCCGCGGCGATGTCCAGATAGACCGTCTGCAGCTCCACGAAGAAGATGGGGAAGTACGTTCCCAGGTAGTCGGCGAAGGCTGCCGCCACGGGAAAGGTGAGCCCGATCCCGATGGCCGTCCCCAGCAGGCTGATGAAGAGCGACTCGCCGAAGATGAGCGCCGCGATAAACCAGCCCCCGAAGCCCAGGGTCTTGAAGACGGCGTACTCGCCGATCCGTTCGCGGGCTGTCATCGCCATCGTGTTGGCGACAACGGCCATGATGATGACGATAATCACGATGGAGACAAACTGGATGGCAATGAGGATCGCCTCCGTCATGGAGACGAAGCTCATCTGAAAAGCCTTCTCTGTCTCCGTGAGGGTCTCGGCAAGCGAGTTCTTGAAGGTCCGGTCGATCGTCGTGCTCACCTCGCCCGCAAGGTTCGGGTTCGTGATGCCGATCATGTAGAACCCCACCTGGTCGGCCCTCAGGGACGCCGTCTTCCTCATTGTCTCGTTCAGGTAGTCCCAGTGGAAAAAGAGCTGCGTCTCGTCGACGCTGCGGTCCTTCCCTTTGTAGATGCCGCGGATGGTGAACTCCCAGTTGCCGGGGAAGATGGTCCCCTTGAGGGTGATCGTGTCCCCCACTTTCCAGCCGAACTTGTCGGCGGTCTTCTTGCCGGCGACGGCGCCCTTGCGATCATTGATAAACGTCGTCCGTTGCACATCGGGGATCACGTACTCGGGATAGAGTGCCAGGTAGGACTTCGGCTCCACGGCGAAATTGGGGAAGAAATTCTTCTCCTCGATGTAGACCCCGCCGAACCAGTTTCCCCATGAGATGAGGTTCACGCCGCTCACCTGGCGGATCTTGTCCTTGTAGGCCATGGGCAGCGGGAAGATAAGCGAGATGGAGTTGCGGATCACGAGGCGGTTGGCCGAGGAGGCCTCCACGCCTGCGTACCAGGCGCTCACCATGGTTCGGAGCATGCCGAAGGCAAGGATGGCAATGGTGATGCCCAGGAGGGTGAGCCCCGTTCGCAGCTTGTGGCGGAAGGCATTGCGGATGATGAGCTTAAGGGTGCGCATTGTTCAGGGAACCCTTGTCCAGGTTGCGGATCACCTGGGCCGCCTCGGCGGCCTTGGGGTCATGGGTCACCATGATGATGGTCTTGCTCGACTCGCGGCAGAGCCGGCACATCAGCGACATGATCTCCTTTGCCGAGGCGCGATCCAAATCCCCCGTGGGCTCGTCGGCCACCAGGATCGCGGGGTCTGTGACGACGGCCCGGGCGATGGCCACGCGCTGCTGCTCGCCGCCGGAGAGCTGCGAGGGGTAGTGGTCCATGCGGTGCGCGAGGTTCACCACGCGAAGGGCCATCTCCACGTGCTCGCGCCGCTCCGAGCGGGTAAGCCCTGTAAGCTGCAGGGGCAGCTCCACGTTCTCGAAGGCCGTGAGCACCGGGATCAGGTTGTAGAACTGGAAGATGAACCCCACGTTCGTGGCCCTCCAGTGGGCAAGTTCCGTCTCGTCAAGTGCCGTGATGTCGACGCCGCCGATCATGATCGTTCCGCTGTCGACCTTGTCGATCCCGGCGATGAGGTTCAGAAGCGTGCTCTTGCCCGATCCCGAGGGGCCCATCAGCGCGAGAAACTCGCCCTCGCGAATGTCGAAGTTGATCTCCTGGAGCACGGGGATGATGTGGCTGCCGCGCAGGTAGGCTTTGTTGACGTTTCTCACCTCGACGATGACGGGCCGGTCCTCCAGCACGGGGGAAGGCCCGTGCTCATCGCAGATTGTGGTCGGCTCGGGCATGGTTTCTCACCTACTTTTCGGCCTGTTTGACGCGGCTTCCGCTCTTGAGGCCCTTGGGCGGGTTCAGCACAACCCGGTCGCCCGCCTTGACGCCGCTCGTCACGACAAGCAGATCGCCCAGCTTCTCGCCCGTCGTGATCTCCTGCTCCTCTACCTGGCTGCCCGTGATGACGAAGGCCACCGACTTGCCGTTCCGGCTCAGCACGGCGGCAGGGTTGATGGTCGTGCGGGACTTCTCCTCGCTGGGTCCTACCGGTTTGGACAGGAAAGCAACCTTGGCGCTCATCTCCGGAAGGACCCGGGGATCGCTGTCGAGAAAGCGAACCTTCACCATGACGGTGGCCTTGGTGCGGTCCGCCGTGGGAATGACCATGTGGACCTCTCCGCGGAAGCGCTTCTCCGGCAGGGCGTCGAGCTGGATCTCGCAGGGCTGTCCTTTCTTTACCAGCTCGAGGTTCGACTCCGACACGTCTGCCTCGACCTGCAGGGAGTTCATGTCGGCGATGGTCACAACGGCCGCCTTGGCGTTGGCGGCGGCGCCCAGGGGGGTCACGATGTCTCCGATGTCGGCATTCTTCGTGAGAACGACGGCGTCAAAGGGCGCCCGAAGGAGTGTGTACTCCACGCTCACCTTCGCCCCCTCGAGGACAGCCTCGGCGGCCTTCACGGCGGACTCGGCACCGGAAACGCCGGCTACGGACTTCTTGTAGCGGGCATCGGCTGCGTCGTGCTGGGCCTTTGTCGTGTATTCCTGGGAAAGAAGCCCCTTCTCCCGCTCGTAGGAGATCTTTGCATCCTCCTGCTCCGCGCGGGCCTGGGTGAGACTGTAGCGAGAAACGCTCAGGTTCGCCTGCGCCTGGTCCCGGGCTGCCTTGGCGTCATCGCCCTCCAGCCTCGCGATGATATCCCCTTTTTTCACGCGGCTCCCCTCCTCGACAGAAAGCTCCATGAGCCGTGAGGTGATCTTCGAGGCGACGGCGGCCTTGCGCTGGGCCACCACATAGCCGCTGGCATTGAGAAGCGTGAAGGACTGGGAGGGGTAAGTCTGGCTCACCGTGGCCACCTCCACCGACTGGGCGGGGGTAAAAACCCCCATCCAGTAAAGGACGGCCGCCAGCACCACGAGCCCTGCGCCACCGATGATGAGCATCGGTGGCTTTCGGCGGTTGGTCTGCACGGTCTTCGCGGATTTGTCGATCTTGAGTCGGGAGAGGTCGTCAGCTGCCATAGGGTCACTCTTTCGTCGCATGGATATGAAAAAACCGGCTGAAACCGGTCTTCCACCCTGGACGGATCATCGAGGCGATCCATGTATAATCGCTCATAAGATACCTACTCGCCCTGATTTGTCAACAGGATTGAGAAGGTCCGTCGATGGGCCGGCCAGAGTTTTTCGTTGAAGTTCGGTCTCATCGGTACTATGATGAAAACCGAAGCGTTGGAAATCCAAGAGAGGAGGCGTGGACATGCTCGTCAAAGTGCTTATCAAACGCAAGGTCACGCAGGAAAAGGAAGCGGCTCTTCTGGATCTCATCACGCAACTCAGGACGCTGGCCTCGAGGCAACCGGGCTACATCTCCGGGGAGACGCTTCGCAGCGCCGACAACCCTGAAGAGTATCTCGTCATCAGCACCTGGCAGGGGATGGACGACTGGAGAACGTGGTTCGGGAGCAAGGAGCGATCGACACTCCAGGACAAGATCGACAAAATCCTAGGCAAGAAAACCGACTACGAGGTTTTTCAGTATCCCGAGAAATCGGTCTCCCTTCGCAGCTTCAAAGGCTACGAGGGGGGTTGATCTCCGGGCCATGGGACGTCCATCGCAAGAGAGGGCGGCAATCCTCCCCGAACGTCTGGCTGAGGGGCTCTGGGTCCTGGGCAATTCCTTTTTCAACCTCTACCTCGTCCGGGGAAAGACGGCTTCGGCCCTTGTTGAGACGGGGATCTCCGCCACGGCCGACGAGGCCATCGGCCAGTTGGAGTCGCTCGGGATAACTCCCGACACCCTCATCGTCACCCACCCGCACGGAGACCACATCAATGGCCTGCCCGCCCTGCGGCAGCGCTACCCCGAAGCCCGCGTCGTCATCGGGGCCGGCGCACGGGAATTCCTGTCCCACCCCAAGACAGCGGCGGCCCTCGTGGCCGAGGACCGCTTCATGTCGGAGTTTCTCAAGTCGCAGGGTTACCGGCCGGGGCGCCCCCCCATCGAACGCCCCCCCTCCGTGGACGGCGCCAGGGTAGCCGGCGACAACGAGACGCTGGACCTGGGGGGAGTGACACTCCGTTTTCTTCACGTCGGGGGACACGCCATCGGCAACATCCTCGTCCATGTCCCGAGTCTCAGTGCCCTGATGGTTTCCGACAGCCTGGGTTTCCGCATTCCCAGCATCGGGTTTTTCCCCATCTTCTTCACGGGGTATGTGGACTACATGGCCACGATCGACCGTCTGGAAGCCCTCGAACCCCGAATCCTCTGCCCGGCTCACCAGGGACCGCTGATGGGGCAGGACGCCCGGGATGCGTTCAGGGATGCCCGCGAGGCCACCCGGTCCCTCTGCGAGGAAATCCGCAACGACCCCCGTGACGAGGACGCGTTGATCCAAGATCTGTACCCGCGCTTCTACCGCAACGAACTGGCCCTCTACACACCCGAAAACATCATCGGCTGCTGCCGCCTGATCATCCGGCGCAGCCGGGCGTAAAACTGGTCTATTCGGTCTATCTGGTCTGTTCCGTCATTCCGCCTTCGGCGGCGGTAACTGGTAATGGAAAATTGGGTAATGGGATATCCTGAATCCGGAAGCCTTCTTCCTTGTCCCTACACCCTAGTCCCTGGTCCCTTCGTCCTCTTCACTCAGACACTTAAACACTCAGACACTAAGACACTTTTTCCTCTTCCACCGCTCACTGAATATAGGTCCCCCCGGGTGGTGCGGCCCAGGGGGAGAAGGAAGAAAGGAGAAGATAGAAACGCTGTCAGCCGGATCAAGGGTTGAAGCGGGCCAGGTCCGTCCGGAAGGGGAAATCCCGTTGGCCCGTGACCGCCCGGCGCCGGTTCCAACCAGTGTCCTTGATCTACCTATCGGCATTCCATAGCTGAACTTAAGAGGGAATGATCGATAGCCTGTTCGCGAAACCAGGGCAAAGGAGGGAAAGGACCATGCTCAAGGCCAGGGACATGATGACGAAGGTCGTGGTCACGGTCACACCCGACACGGAGATCACGCAGGCGGCGAGACTCCTCCTGGAAAACCACTTCAACGGACTGCCCGTCGTCGACGACAAGGGCAGGCTCATCGGGATCATCTGCCAGGACGATCTCATCGTCCAGCAGAAAAGGCTCCCCCTGCCCTCGCTGTTCACCTTTTTCGACGGGATCATCCCCCTGACTTCCTACCGGAGCATGGAGAAGGAAGTGGACAAAATCCTCGCCTCGAAGGTCTCCCAGGCCATGACCCTTGACCCGATCACTATCGACCCCGACACGAGCCTGGAGGACATCGCGACACTCATGGTCAACAACAACATCCACACGCTCCCGGTCCTGGAGGGCGGCCGCCTCGTCGGCATCATCGGCAAGGAAGACATCCTGCGGACCATCATGCCTGCAGGGAGCCAGGGCTGATAGAGAAATCACCTGCCACGATTTTTTCTTGCTTTTTCAAAAATCAGACCGTATATTGTATGCAAGATGTTCCACATAGAGGAACATTTTTCCATTTTGTAAGACAAAATCGGGCATTTTCACAGGAGTCTATCCGATAGGAAAATCAGAGTTGCTCCGATATACCAATGCTTCTTCGTCGGGTATAAACCAAGTGAAAAAGCGAAGGGAATCGAAGCAAGATGATGAATATAAGAAAGGCATCCACGGTAAACTTCAGGTTCTGGTTTGACCGGCAGGTCCGCAACGCAAGAAAACCGAGAGGTTCTTCCGGCGCCACTGATGGCAGGCTCTATTTCGAAAAACTGCTCGGCAAGACGAAAGCGGAAGGACGGGATTAGATAAATAAGCCCTCGGGCACACATAGAACTCTCTCTGTCATCTACCTCTCTCCTATTCGTTCATGGGGGGGTCAACGAAGATCCCCCCATGAATGAATACAAACGGACAGCGGGAGAGGCGCCGCCCAGGGCGCATCACAAGAAAACAGCGTTCTTCGGAATGCTCACGTATTCTCTCTGTCATCTACCTCTCTCCTATTCATTCATGGGGGGGTCAACGAAGATCCCCCCATGAATGAATACAAACAGACAGCGGTAGAGGCGCCGCCCAGGGCGCATCACAAGAAAACAGCGTTCTTCGGAACGATCACGTACTCTCTCTGTCATCTACCTCTCTCCTATTCGTTCATGGAGGGGATCAACGATGCTCTCCTCCATGAATGAATACATTTTCAGGAAACCCAAAGGCTAAACCCCTTTCAAGGGCTTGCCTCGAACGAGGCAAGCCTTTTATATTCTCCCACCCTTTAACCCCTTGAATGGATTTCAAAACTGCGTTATCGTGCCTTTGTTGCATCTGCCCGGTTCGAGGGTTCCCTTCGCCCGGCCCGAAGAGGGGCCGGCAGGGAAGCGGCATTGATAACCCGAGCTTTCCCGGCGGGAAGGCCCATGGCGAGATCAGGGGGATTCCCATGGAAGAACGAAATCCGGAAGATCTCCGAAACTATCTCCAGCCGACGTTCTATATCGACTCCGACTCCCCGGTGGTGATCGACTTCGCGAAAACCCATGCAAGGGGTGAAACGGCGAGGGAAAAAGCCATCAGCCTTTTCCGGGCCGTCCGCGACGAAATCATCTACGACCCCTATAGCATCCGGCTTGTCCCGGCGGAGTTCAAGGCAAGTGTCATCATCGGCAAGCGTAAAGGGTACTGCGTGGCAAAGGCCATTGCCCTGGCCGCCGCCGCCCGGGCATCGGGGATTCCGTCACGGGTCGGTCTTGCCGACGTAAAAAACCATCTGAGCACGGAGCGGCTCCTGAAACTCATGAAGACGGACGTTTTCGTCTTCCACGGATACGCGGAACTGTATCTGGAGGGCCGCTGGCTCAAGGTCACGCCGACCTTCAACATGAGCCTCTGCGAGAAGTTCGGCGTCAGGCCCCTTGAATTCGACGGCAAATCGGACTGCCTCTTCCACGAATTCGACAAGCAGGGGAACCGGCACATGCAATACCTGCACGACCACGGGGCCTTCGCGGATGTGCCTTTCGAGAGAATCGTCTCCGAGCTGCAACGGCATTACCCCGAGTTCTTCCCCAAGGACGGGGCCATCGTCGGAGGCGATTTCGCCGGGGAAGCCGCAAGAGAAGCAGATGGAGACCGTTGAGGTCAAGGCACAGCGACAGCCGGCATCAGGCGGGAGGCAAGGATTTACAGCGACATGTTATCCGTCATCTTCTACTTTCAGTTCCACCTTCCTTTCCTGCTCCATCCCGAACGGGACAAGTTCCTGCAGGATGAGCGAAACCGGGAGGTCTTCACGGAAAAGGCGAGGCAGTGCTACCTTCCCGCCATCCGGACGCTGACGTCCCTTGTCGGGAAACAACTCGATTTCAAGCTTACGGTGGGTCTGTCGGGCACGTTTCTGGATCAGGCGGAGCTCTACCAGAGCGAGGTCATCAAGGCACTCCAGGACCTCCTCGACACCGGCCGTGAGGGTGAGCGTGTCGAGTTTCTCGACGAGACGCACTATCACTCCCTGGCAAGCCTCTTCAAGGATCCACGCAAACAGGAATTCCGGGACCAGGTCTCCCTTCACCGTGACCGGTTGGCCAAGCACTTCGGGACCCGCCCCACGTCCTTTTGCAACACGGACCTCATCTTCAACAACGACATCGCCTCCGTTGTCTCCGACATGGGATACACGGCGATACTCTGCGAGACGACAGGGCCCGGGGCCGCAAGCGGGACCGTGTACCGGGCACTGGCAACGGATCTGCTCGTCATCCCTCGAGACCGGGAGCTGAGCGACGACATCCAGATCCGGTTCGCGCTGAGCCCCCTTACGCCCCGCCAGTACCTGGAACGAATCGCGAAGGGCGCAGAAGGGGTCGTGCTCCTGGGAACCAACGTGGAGCACATGGCCGCACCGGGCCCGGAAAGCACCGCGATCCATGACTTCTGGAAAGGTGTTGCCGAGGCGCTCCCGGAGTTTCCGGGCATCGAGGCGTCCACGCCGGCGGAGCTGGCCCGGCGCTTCCGGAATATCGATTGCCCGGCCCTGAACATCCCCGCACCGGCCAGTACCGACCGGGCCGGGATGGAACGGCAGACGGGCGGCTGGCTCGACGACCCGGCACAGTTCGATCTCTTCGACGACATCGAGAAGATGGAGGAAATCGCCCGCAAGGCCGGGGGCGAGCTCCTGACCCACTGGCGGCACCTCACCGCGTCGGATCACCTCTACGCCATCCACAAGCGGACCGGCAGGGAGCCCTCGCTGTGCACCTACGAAAACCCTTACGGGGAATCGCTGACCAGCGCCGTTCACATCCTGACGCGGAAAATCGACATCCTCACGGTCACCATCTTCCGTTTCGAGATCCTCAAGCGCAAAGAAAAGCCCGCCGTTCTCATCATCACGCCGGAAACGGGCCGGCTTCCCGAGGACCTGGGGGGGCTTGCCAAGTACATCTCCGGCAAGAGCGGCGGCCAGGGCGAGGTCATCTCGGCGCTGTGCGAGGGGCTCACCGAGCGGGGCGTTGACGTTCACCTCGCCGTTCTCAACCTCAAAAAGCGCTTTCAGAGGGAGTCCAAGCTAAGCGCCCAGCAGTGGCGGGAGGTCCGCTACAAGATCGACCCCGAAAAGATCCACCTGGTCAGCTCGGGGGTATTCTCTGATCTTTTAAGCGCCTACGGGGGAAACCCGCTGCTCAACGCCGCTGAATTCCAGCGCGAGATCGTCAACAACGTCATCAAGACCGTGAGCGCCCGCCATGGCGGAAGGCTCATCGTACACACCCACGACTGGATGGCGGGGGGGATCATCAACGCCTACCTCAAGGCCCGGGGGGTCCCCGTCCTGCACACGGTCCACAATGTCTTCACGGGTCACGTCCCGCTCGACATGCTCTTCGGCGTGGACCTGGAGGACTTCTCCGAGAACCTATACTACTCCGAGGAATACGGCAGGCGCTGCATCGACAGCCAGGCCACGGCCATCAAGAACGCAAGCCTGATCAATTTCGTGGGCGAGCAGTTCCTCAAGGAGGTGGTCTACGACTACTTCATAGACCGGCCCCTCGTGCCGCCCGGCGTGAGGATGGAGGTCAAGGCCAAGTACTTCCACGGGACGGCCATCTCCATCATCAATGCGCCGCCGCCCTACATGTACCCGGAGCGATGCGATTTCTGCGTCGAGAAATTCGGCCCCGACGACGACGTTCTGGAAGCCAAGCGCATCAACCGCATCGAGTTCCAGAAGCGCATGGGGCTCAACGTCGACGCCGACGCGATCCTTCTGTTCTGGCCCTCGCGCCTCGACCCCACACAGAAGGGGGTGGCGCTGCTGGAGCAGGTGGCAGGGCCCTTCGCCGTCGATCACCCCGATGTCCAGATCGCCATCGTGGGCGACGGGGTGGGCAGCGACCGGACCCACGTGGAGGTCCTGGGGCGGATCGCCTACGCCTCAGGCGGGCGGATCGGTTACCAGCCCTTCAGCGAGGAGCTCTGCATGCTGGGCTATGCCGCGGCAAGCGACGTCTTCGGGGCTTCGCTCTACGAGCCCTGCGGCCAGATTGACCAGGTGGGGAACATCTTCGGCGCCACGGCGACCAACCGCGACACGGGGGGCTACCACGACAAGATCCGGGAGCTTCGCCTGAAGAGCGCCGGCGCGCCCCAGGACGTGGGAAACGGCTTTTTGTTCCGGGACTACGACGCCCGGGGGCTGTGGTACGGTCTCGAGAACAGTGTGCGGTTCCACCGGCGCCCGCCCGAGATCCGTGAGCCCCAGATCAGGCGGATCATGCTCGAGACCCGCCAGCGCTACAGGCTCGAGAACATGATCGCCGCCTACATCCGCGCCTACGAGCGGATCAACGACGGCGAGCCGATCGTTTAAAGACAGTGGCCAGTGATCAGTGATTAGTGACCAGTGGAGGAAAAAGAAAACTCCTCTTGCCCTTCGGAAATGCGGTGCGTGAGTGAAGAAAAGGAGGGGACATGAAAAAAGCAACTCTGCCCATTGTCGTTTCGATGTTAACGGCACTTGTCTTCTTCGTGATCATGGCCTCCATAAACGGCTGCAACAGCGCTGCCAAAAAAAAAGAGGCGTACTGGAACTCTCAAATCGGTCAAGCCAAGTATAACGATGTCGTCGCCCAGCTTGGTCCCCCAGTAGCGAAGGAAACCTTGTCCGACGGAAGCATGGTGGCCAAATGGGTCAGAACGTCCTATGGGACGACGCGATCATCTGCCATGGCCGATAATTGGACCGAGGAACTTGTTTTAAAGTTTTCACCCGGCGGCATACTCACACAATCTTCGCTGCATGAGTATTGAGCCCCCATCGCATCAAGTTGTCCGCCACCGCTTCGGCAAGACAAAAAATGCAACGGTCAATCTTTAATCAAGACGGAGGGTACCTGACCATGAATCTTCTGGCAAAGACAGGCTGCACCGTGACGGCCGCAATCCTGCTCCTTTCCGGAGCGCCTGCTGCAGCGGCCGAGAAAGCAAAAACCCCTTTGACCCAGTACTGGGTGAGCGTCGCAACGCAGAACATGAGCATACCGGGCATGCCCCAGGAAGGGATGTCAGGACTTCAGGGAATGATCGTCGGAAAGATGGCGGGAGTGGGGCCGAAGAAAAGCCTTCTCTTGCAGCTCAATTCGCCGAGGGCTTTGCCTTCAGGCCCTGAAGCGACCCACGACATCCCGCCCGGCCTGAACATGGGCAAGACACTGCCCCTGCTGATCCCCGAGCGTGCAAAGCCAGCGCGCGCGGGTGAAGAGCCGGAGCGAAAGGCGGAAAAGCCGAAGGTGCGCATGCTCTTTTACTGGGGATGCGGTGAGACGGTGCGGCGGGGCCAGCCCAAGGTGCTCGATACCGAGAAGATGAGCATGCCGGAATTCGGAAAAGCCATGTCAGGACGCACCGGTTCCGGACAGACTCCCCCGTCACAGAGGGCAGGATGGGCCTTTGCGGAATGGCCCAACCAGAAGGACCACCAGGATGTACCGAAAAGCAGTTCCCTTATGGGAGAGCACTTCGTTCACGGCAACTACACTCTCGACATGAAATTCGCCATCGGCGAGAGACATGACTTCATGGCGCCCGTCGAGTTTACCTCCGTCACAGGAGGGCTGACGGACAGCATCCAGTTCCAATGGAAGAAGATCCCTACGGCGATCGGCTATTTTGCCATGGCCATCGGCCATAACGACAAGACCGGCGAGACGATTCTCTGGTCATCGAGCGATGCTCAGGACCCGGGATACGGCCTGATGAACTATCTCCCTCCGGCAGATGTCAACCGATTCATCCGAGATAAGGTGGTCATGGGGCCCGAGGTGACAAGCTGCTCGGTTCCGGGGGGTATCTTCAAGGATGCAAAAGGGGCGATGCTGCAGTTCATCGGTTACGGCGATGAGTTGAACATCGCTTATCCGCCGAAACCAAAGGACTCGACAAGGCCGCACGAATATCTCTGGGCTGTGAAACTGAGGAACAAGTCCACAGGAATGCACCCGATTGGAATGGAGGAAGGAAAGGCGGAGCGCAGGACAAAGGAAAGCAGTCAGAAGCAGGATGAACAGCCCGCAAAAGAGAAGCCCGCAGAGTCCCCCGACCCCGTGAAGGACACGCTGAACAAAATGAAGGGCATCCTCGGGTACTGATGGCTCGAACTTTCTCTGTCACGGTGCACTTTTTCTAAACCGAGCAAAACGCTAAAGAGGGGTAACACCGGCCATGATGTTACCCCTTTCATTTCAACACGAGAAAACCGGCTCATTCACCCGACGACAGACATCCACACCACATATTTTGCGGTCAACATTGCCTTGACTTGCAAAACCGAAAGTTCTTATACTTCACTAGGAATATCTGATTTAAAAAATACGAAGACAATTTAAGGAACGGAGGCATAAACATGGCAGAAGAAAAAGGATTGAATAAACCGGTAAAATTGAAAGCGGACTTGGCGGCATTCCTTGGTGCTAGCTCACTTCCTCGCACTGAGATAACCAAAAAGTTGTGGGATTACATCAAGGCAAACAAACTACAAACTAAAACAATCGATGGCAAACCAGAAAATGCCGGCAAAAATATTGTGGCTGATGCTAAATTAATTAAAATATTCAACAACACCAAAACGACCAGCAAGACTGGCAAATTAACTGATTTTACAAAGTTAAAAGAAGGTCAGACTATCGATATGATGCAAATGGCATCTGTGGTTAGCGCCAATATCGAATAGACTAAAATACCCCCCTCCCGACATTTTCGAGAGGGGGGTATTTTTTATTCAGGAGGACCTGTCTGGCCAATTTCGTCTATTCAGTCTATTCCGTCTATTCGGTCTGTTCCGTCGCTGAGGCTTGTGGTTTCTCAGCCTTTCACCTTGGGCCTGCGTTCGATCCGGTCCCAGGCGTCTTTGTAGAGCCTGCCGATGCAGAGCGCCAGCCCCAGGAAGAAAAGGCCCAGCATGAACGTCGGAGGCGTGTTGAGCATCTCGTCGATCATATGGCCCACGTACAGGAAGAGCATCGAGGCAATCACGATCGCAAACCCCCAGGCGCCGATCACCAAGACATGAGAGAGATCGATCTGTCGCGGTTTTGTTTGGATCCTTGTCTGTGCCATGGCCTGCTCCTCCTTTCTCCAGTGGTCCTTTACACGACTCGCTGCACGCTTATTCGGTTAACCGATCAGATTCTTCACCGTCTCGGCCACGGGGCTCGTGAACAGAGCCACCATCACCGCGAACATCGCGAAGCTGCCCACCGCCTCGCTCATGTAGAGCTTCTCGTACTTCTGCTTCAGGGATACGATCGTCATGCCGCCCACGATCAAGGCCCCCAGGTGGAAGTAGGGGAAGTTGGCGGCGCCGGCAGCGGCGTACTCGGCGAAGCTGAAGGTTGCGGTGATCAGAACGACAAACACGGTGAGCATCAGGGTGGAAAGCGTCTTCTTCATGGTCAGGTCCTCCTCGGTGTTTTTGTTTCTTGCCCAGATAGTATTGGAAGGAGCGTGCCAGGACGGGAGACGGACGAAAGATAGTTTGCAAGTCAACGATTGAAAAGGGGAAATGACGATGCCTCTTTACCCCTTGCCCGCTTGCCGCAACCCCCTGAAAGCCTCATTTTTGAAAGAAACGTTCAATCCGGGATGAACGAAACATCGAAGAACAGGTAGAGGGAAGCGGGTCGAGGGTAGAGGGAAAAACAGATGGCCGATAGTCGGTAGCCCACAGTTTACAGTCAAAGGAAAAAGAAAGAGTCGACAGGGAAAATCTGTTGGCTGTTGGCTGTTGGCTGTTGGCTGTTGGCTGTTGGCTGTTGGCTGTTGGCTGTCGGCTACTTTGTGAGGTAGGCAGCCAGGGCATTGACCACCCCCGGGGAAAACAGGGAAACCATCAGGATGTAAAGGAAAAAGATGGAGGCGGCCGAGAGGAGATCCAGGCCGCGATACCGCTTGAAAAGGGAGACGATCGTGATCCCGCCGAGGACAATGGCGCAGACTTGCGCCGCCAGGAAGAGGCTGATCCCCGACAGCGGCACAACAGCCGCGACAAAGAGAAAGGCCATCCCGGTCATGACGAACAGAAGCATCCGGGTATCACCCTGTCGTTTCATCCTTCCCTTCCCCTTTCCTTCCTGTGACCGGTTGACAACAACCTCAACCCTCCATACCACAAAACGGGGAGCTCTGCCTCAGGACTTTTTGCCTTCTCGGTTAAGGGTATGATCCGTGCATGGAAACGGGGGTCGCTGCGGATGAAAAAAGGATTTCTGTTTTCAATTCCTTGTGATATCTTTACAAATCACAACCCAGCATGTGTGGGCTGATGCCCTGTTCTAACCACAGCATAAGGAGACGTTGAGATGAAAAAATTGTCGGCAGGCGCTCTGGTAGTCTTCATGCTTTTGTTCATCTTCACCTCCGCTGACCTCCTGGCGGCGGAAAAAGCAAAGAAGGACGTGCTTGCGAAGGTCGGAGCCAAGGAAGTGACGAAAAGCGACATCCAGTCCTACGCCGGGCTCTACCCGGAGCAGCAGCAGGCCCTCATCAAGGCCGACCCCCGGATGGAGGAGGTCCTGTTGAGGAATCTCGTCAGCATCATGGTCGTATCCGACGTGGCCAAGAAGAAAGGCCTCGAAAAAAATCCGGCGATCAAGAAGCAGATCGATATCATGAAGGATGAGTACCTGGCCCGGATGTACGTCCAGAAGGAAATCCTCGGGAAAATCAACCTCACGGACAAGGATTACGAGGCGTACTACAACGAACACAAGAAAGAGTTCGAGAACCCCGAGATGGTGAGGGCCCGCCACATCCTCGTAGCCGTGAAGCCCAATGCCACGGAGGATGAAAAAAAGGCGGCGCTGAAAAAGGCCGAGGAAATCCTCGATAAGGCAAAAAAAGGCGAGGACTTTGCCAAGCTCGCATCGGAGTATTCCGATGATCCCGGTTCCAAGGCAAAAGGCGGCGACCTGGGATTCTTCACGCAAGGCAGCATGGTCGGAAAATTCGAGCAGGCCGCCTTCGTCCTGAAGCCCGGTGAGTTGAGCTCCGTCGTCGAGACGGAATTCGGCTACCACATCATCAAGTGCGAAGAGCGAAAGGCCGCCGAGCAGCAGCCTTACGAAACCGTCAAGGAGCAGGTCAAGGCGAAGGCCACCCAGGCCATCCAGCAGGAACGCCTCAATGCCTTCCTCGAGAAGTCGATGAAGGATGCCAAGGTTACCTACTACGGGCCTGAGCCCCCGAAGCAGCAGTAACAGGGACAGGGGGGCAGGAAATCGGGGATGGATGACCTGACCAAGCCCAGGCTCGACACGGGCCGGTGCACCGGCTGCGGGCTATGCCTTGATGTCTGTCCTTCCGATGTGCTTGCCCTGGAAAACGGGAGCATCACCCTCTCCCGGGAGAGCTGTTTCGGTTGTGATCACTGCGCCGCTGTGTGTCCCACAGGGGCCATCACCATCGATTCCGTCAGCACCCGAAACCTTGCGCTTGCCACGGTAGAGACGGGCGGTCGTTGGCTCCCCTTCGGGGAGTTCGACACCGCCCTTCTTGTCCGGCTTCTCTATTCGCGCCGATCCTGCCGATGTTTTACGGAAGAGCCCGTCGAAAAGAACGTTCTCGAGGACCTTGCCCGCATCGGCACCATGGCCCCATCGGGGACCAACAGCCAGCGCTGGAGCTTCACGATCGTCCCCGACCGGCGGGCACTGCTCGGCTTCGGGCAGCTGCTCGCCCGCTTCTACGAGCGCCTCAACCGCCTGGCCGCAAACCCCGCGATCCGCCTCCTCTCGCGCCTTTTCATGCAGGATAAACTGGGACACTACTACCGGCGCTACCACACCCAGGTGGAGGAGGCCCTGCGGCAGTTCAAGGAAACCGGGCGCGACAAGCTCTTCCACGGCGCCACGGCGGCGATCCTCATCGGGACGGAGCCGGGCGCCTCGTGCCCGCGCGAGGATGCGCTGCTTGCCGCCCAAAATATTGCCCTTGCCGCCCACGCCATGGGCATCGGGTGCTGCCTGATCGGCTTTGCCGTTGAGGCCATGCGCCGCGACCGCTCCATCCAGCGCGCCCTGGGCATCCCCGAAACGGAAGACATCCACGCCGTCATCGCCCTGGGCAAACCGGCCGTCACCTATCTCCGGCCCGCCGGGCGCAAACCCGCCAGGATCCGTTACGCAACCCTCCCGAAGTCCCCATAGAACGGGGAAAATGTTGTCCATTTTCCGGCAAACCTGACATACTATCTCCATGGAAGCTGTCGTCAAGGCAGATGCACTCAGGAAAGCCTTCGGCGCCTTTACCGCCGTCGACGGGATCTCCTTTTCCGTCCGGCGCGGGGAGTGCTTCGGCATCCTCGGGCCCAACGGCGCCGGCAAGACGTCGACGATCCGGATGATCTACGGCTTCTCCCCCCTTTCGGGAGGGTCGCTGCAGGTGCTCGGACAGGATGTCACCAGCAGGAGGCAGCTGCGCAAGGTGAAGTACCGAATCGGTGTCTGTCAGCAGGACAACAATCTCGATCCCGAACTCTCCATCCTGCAGAATCTCGAGGTCTTCGCGTCCTATTTCGACGTCCCCCGTCCGGATGCCACCGCCAGGGCACTGGATCTGCTGAAGTTCATCGCCCTGGAGAACCGCAGGGATACGCCCATACCGGAGCTTTCGGGGGGGCTCATGCGCCGGGTCGTGCTTGCGCGGGCCCTGATCAACGAGCCCGACCTACTGATTCTCGACGAGCCCACGACGGGCCTCGACCCCCAGTCGCGCCACCAGATCTGGGAGCGCCTGGAGGGGCTCCGGGCGCGCGGCATCTCCATCCTGCTCACGACACACTACATGGAGGAAGCCTCGCGGCTCTGCGACCGGCTCATCATCATGGACCAAGGAAAGATCCTCGTGGAGGGGCGACCCCAGGAGCTGATCCGGGAGCACGCGGGGAAGGACATCATCGAGGTCGGGGAGCCCGGCGAGGAGCTTCGTTCCTTCTTGCGGGAGCGCAACCTCCGGTTCGATGACCTGGGGCATCGCATCCTCATCTACTGCGACGAGCGGGATCAGCTCTACCGGGAGGTGAGCGAGCGCTACTGCCGCGACGGCTGCATCCTGAGGACGGCCACGCTGGAGGATGTCTTTCTGAAACTCACGGGAAGGGAGCTGCGGGAATGAGCAGGACAGGCACGCCGGTCATCACCTCGCGGTTTCTCCGTGTCTGGAACCGCAACTTCACGGTCTACCGCAAGACCTGGAAGGTGAGTTTCTTGCCGCCCCTGCTGGAGCCGCTGCTGTATCTTGCGGCCTTCGGCCTGGGGATGAGCGCGCTTGTGGGGAATGTTTCCTGGCGCGAGCATTCCACGTCGTACGTCGTCTTCATTACACCGGCCCTGCTTGCGGTCAACATGATGTACAACAGCTTCTTCGAGACCACCTACGGCTCCTTCGTGCGGATGTACTACCAGAAGACCTTCGACGCCATGCTGGCCACCCCGCTCTTCCTCGAGGAGATCATCACGGGCGAGATCATCTGGGGCGCCACCAAGTCCGTGATCGCATCGTCCATCATGCTCGCCATCATCAGTCTCTTCGGCCTCATCCGCTACCCCGAGGGCCTGCTTCTCGTCCCGCTTTCCTTCCTGGCCGGGCTTGCCTTCGCGTCGATCGGGATGTTCTTCACGGCCGTTGTGCGCAACATCGACCTGTTCAACCTGCCCATCTTCCTTTTCATCACGCCCATGTTTCTCTTCAGCGGGACCTTTTTCCCCCTCGACACGCTCCCCGGCTGGGCACATGCCCTGGCTTACTGCCTGCCCCTGACCCACCTGGTGGAGATCAACCGGACGATCGGCATAGGCCCCTTCGATGTCACCGCCCTGTGGAACCTGCTTTACCTGGCTCTCTTCAGCGCCATCCTCTTCCCGCTGGCACTGATCAAGATGCGCAAGCGGCTCATCAAATAAGTCGCAGGTTCGAGGTCCGAGGAACGAGGACCGGGACTAAGAAATCCTCGACCTCGCGCCTCGATCCTCGATCCTTTACTATCCCTAGCCGTGTTTTAACTTCATATAGATGATGTAGGCGGCCATGGAACAGGCAGTTGTATTTCCAAGGATGATGGGCAAGTTGCCAAGCAGCAGGCCATAGATCAACCACAGGAAGAGACCCGAGAGCAGGATGATGTACGATCCCAGGGAGAGATCCCGGGTCATCCTGGTTCTGTAGACCTTGATCACCTGAGGGGCGAAACCGACAGTGGAAACAACCGCTGCCAGCAGTCCGATGAGCGTCACGCCGTCCATGTCATGAACCTCACCGTTTCACCGCTGCGTGAAGAACCAGGCAGGAAGGGAGAACAAATCGTTGAAATTATAAATACTTGAAAAATACCGCGGCACCCTTTTTGTTTGACAGAAAGAATCTGATTCCCTATACTTTGCATTCACTTTTCTAGCAGGTGAGGCTTTTGGACACAAGCAAAATAGCCATCGTCGGTCCGGGGCGACTCGGGACGGCACTGGCCTACATCTACGGCCGCAACGGCAAGCCCGTGACGATCTACTATCACGACGCCGAGGTGTGTCGTACCATCAACGAGGAGCACCTCAACCCGAAGCACCTCACCTCAGACCTGGCGCGCCTCTGTGGAGGGATGGAAAAGGTTCCCCGGCTGGCGCCCGAGGTGACGGCGTCGAGCGACCTCGAGCAGGTCGTCCACGAGAGCGACTTCATCTTTCTCACGATCACCATGAACCGCCTGTCGGGGCTCCTGGACTACCTGCGCCCCATGATCGCCAAGAAGCGGGGCAAGACGTGCATCATTTCGGCCATCAAGGGCCTCGTCGCCGACGAGAAGACGAAAGAGCTGATCACCCCTTCCCAGATGATCCAGAGCGATCTCAACCACATCCAGCACAAGTTCAAGGTCGTCGCCATGGGAGGCCCCTTCTTCGACGTGGACATCGCTCTCGGCAAACCGGTGGCCCTGACCATTGCCGGCCCGCGCAGCGTGGCGCAGACCGTTCGGAAAGAGGTCCTGAACTTCGACAGGCGCGAGATCACATCCTATTACAACTTTGACATCGTGGGGATCGAGGCCTGCGGGGCCCTCAAGAACATCGTCGCGAACATCAAGGGGGTCACGGATCGCATGAACCTGGGGAATTCCATCCCCGGGACGATCTTTGCGCGATCCGGCGTTGAGATCCGCTCTCTGGCGCGGCTTCTGGGCGGAAGCTTCCAGGCCTTCTACAGTCAGGCAGGGGTGGGCGATCTCTACGTCACGCTGGCCTCGGATGCCAGCAAGAATTACCGCTACGGGAAGCTCTACTACGACCTTTTCGACGGCAATCCCATCCAGACGGACAAGAAGGTGCTGGCCCAGATCGACGGGACGCCGGAAGGGCCCAACACGATCCGCAACGTGTACCGTTACCTGGAGAAGAAAAACATGTACAGCCCCATCTTCTGCTGTGCCTACCACATCTTCAACGAAACGGGCGACCGAAAGCAGATCGAGGAGCGGCTCATCGAGTCCATCCAGTTCGACAAGCGCTCCCAGGAATACATCGGCCCTGTCTCGCGGGTCCTCTACCGGATGTTCCCGAACTGGTGGTATCGGCGCAACAAGGGGCTGCCCTCCATGCTGGACTTCTAAGGCCGGAACGGCCTTCAGCCAACAGCCTACAGTCGACAGCCTACAGTAAGAAAACAAATCCCCCTCTTTCCCCCTTTGACAAAGGGGGATGAAAGGGGGATTTTCTTTTGGCTGTTTGCTGTCGGCTGTTGACTGTAGGCTGTCGGCTTTTGGCTGCGTCAGCCAGCCGAGGCTGGCGCCTCGAGGGCTTTCAGTTTCTTGATATACAGGCCCCTGTAGCTGAGGTTGCGGTAGTTGACCAGGTCGTCCATGAGTTGGGCGACGGGGGGTTTGATGTCCACATTGAAGCGGTTTGCCTTCTCCAGGTTCGCCCGGTCCACGATGAGGACGGAATAGTACGTGGCAAGGATTCGAGTCTTGGAATCCCGCCGCCACAGATAGGCCTTTCCGGACAGGGTGGTCAGGAAGAAGGCGGCGTACTCGTAGAGTTCCTTCTGCGTCATCCGGATCTCGGGGCTCTTCGCCTCGATCCCTTTGTTGAGCCAGTCATAGATCATCTCCGCCGTCGACTCCATCAACTCCGTCTCGTGGGTGAGGATGTCGAGTAGCAGATCGACGTTCTCCCGCCCGATGACTCTCAGGAAGTGCTCCTGGTTCAGCTTGAGTTTGTAGGGGTCGGTGGCCTCTCCGTTCACGATGGGCGGATAGACGGCCAGATCGTTGAGGATCTTCACGAAATGCCGGAAGGTCCCATCGGGGAGCTTATGGGCCTTGATGTACTCCCGCCCGTCGAGATAGCGGCAAAAGCGCATCATTTCCTGCTCGAGATCCTCGAAATCCTTCCACTCTTTCGGTATCTTCTGGCTCCGCAGCTTCTTGCGGTAGACGCGGTTGTTCTGGACGTCAGGGTTCACGCCGGGGGTGTGTTTCGCCATCTCGGACTGGGCAAACCCCATCCTCACGATTCCCAGGTCGTCAAGGCCGCCCCGCTCCAGATATACCCCGACGCTGAGCACTGCGACGATGCAGAGGATCGTGCCGATTCCGATGAGGATGGTACGGTTGTCCAAGAAGGAAACTCCGGCTGTTGGGTGAATACCGGCAGAGGAAACAATTTTCCGCGTCCCCGCCACTATTGAGAATGAGCAATTTCTGTGCCCGCGCGCCTTGCCATCCCTCATATACTTCAGGATGCAGGTTCGAGGACCGAGGAAGGAGGAACGAGGAGGAAAAACCTCGAACCTCGCGCCTCGATCCTCGATCCTTGCCACGCCCGGGCATCACCCCATCAGGGGTTCGACGACGAGCTTCGGCACCAGGGTCTCATTGGCCCGCACAAGTCGGTCCTCGCCCGCATAGACCGCCACGGAGGAGGCCTTCAGGGCCGGAATGAGGACCTCCCGGACCGTCTTCAGGAGCTCTTCCGGGGAAAGGCCGAGGACCCGGTCCCGGAATGCCTGCCGGTTGTCATCGGTAATCCCTGCAAAGTGGCGGATCATGGAAAGGTAGCCCTTCCCGGACGGGTCCGCCGGCCGGTCCAGGGACCCGATCGTGCCGATAATGGTCTTTTCCAGTTCCTCCTCGCCGATCCCCGTCTTCAGCAGCCATCGAGCGGCCCCGTCGTAGACCTTCAGCGTTTCCGAAAGGTGGGGGTCGCGGTAGGACAGGAAGGAGAAGATCCGCCCGAGGGGATCGTAGAGGGACATCCCCCCGTAGGCTCCGCCCTGTACCCGTATCCGGTTGTAGAGATATCCCTTCGAGAGTTCTCTCGAGACGACGGAGAGCGCCGCCGACGAGGGGTCGAAGTAGCCCGGCGCAGCGGCCACCTGCGCCACGTAGCAGACCTGGGCGGCAATCGAGATTCCCAGCTGCGCCGGCTCCGGCCGCATCGATGCCTTCGCCCCTCCGGGTGCCGCATCGCCTATCCGCTCCATCAGGGGCCCGGCCTGAGCCAGCAGGAGATCGATCCCGGCTGCATCGCCCGTCACGTTGAAAAGCAGTCCGCCACGACGGAAAACAAGCTTTTTGAGGCGCTCCATGGTCTCGACGAGCGGGTCGGCCGCAAAGCCTTCGGAAAGGCCGCTGAGAAGCCGCAGCTGGAGGCGCCCGTTCCACTGCTCGTCCCGGTGGCACGCCAGGTTCAGCGACGATGCCGCCGTTCGCTGGGCAAAGAGATGGCCCGAGGGGACGACGGCGGCCTGCAGGCCGTTTCTCTTCTCCAGGACGAGATCTTCCATTCGCCTTCGATCCGAGAGATCTCCCGCCGCCAGGATATCGCCGAGCAGATCCACGGCCTCGGGGATGTTGCGGTGGAGCGTCCGCATCCGGAAGATCATTTTCTGCCAGGTTTCCTTGCCGTCCCGGCTGAAACCCGAGGCAAGCTGAATCCCCAGACCTCCCATGGTCATGGAGATCCTCGTGGCCATCTCGTCATAGCGGCGCCCTGCGGCCCCCATGCCCCTTGCAAATTTTCCCAGCAGCGGCAGGTGCGGCTGCAGCTCTTCAGGAACATGGGACACATCGAAGGCACAATCCAGGTAGACGATCCCGTTGCCGAAGACCTCGTGCTTCAGGACGGGAATGCCCCCGACACGGCCCTCCTCGAAGGGGATCCGCTCCACCCCGCGGGGGATGTCGGAACGCTTGAGCCGGGGCAGCGCGGCAAGGGCCTCAGGTGTTTCGGGCTGCGTCTGGAGCGCCTTCAGGCGGGACGCCTCGTCGCGGATCCTGTTGCGGTCCTCCTGCGACAGGGTCGCCT
The DNA here is from genome assembly GCA_963802225.1 of uncultured delta proteobacterium. Classification (GTDB taxonomy): domain Bacteria; phylum Desulfobacterota; class Syntrophia; order Syntrophales; family UBA2192; genus UBA2192. The sequence continues at coordinate 32,073 of CAWDHZ010000032.1, forward strand.
TCAGCTCCGCCATCCGCTGCCGGAACTTTGCCTCTTGCTCCTCCATGCAGTTGTGGCTCGGCTCCATGACGGAGACAAGACGGTGCGGGTTTTCCAGGAACCAGCGCCGGATCACCTCTTGGAAGAGTCCCGGCTCCTTCTCCAGGCGGCCCCGGATGCGCTCGATGAGAAGATTGAACTTCAGCGGAGTCAGGGGATCCCCGTCGTAGAGCCAGGTATGGAAGACCCGTCCCATGAGGGTGATCCCGTAGGGGTAGCCGCCGCGGACGATCTCCTTGCCGTGGAATTCCACCTGGTGCAGGGCCGCCTCGACGAGGTCCCGGTCGAACCCCTTTTGCGCCAGACTCTCCAGAGTCTTCAGGACCAGACCCTCAATGGCCCCGGCCTTTTCGGGGTCCGTGCCGCGAAGCCCCACGGCAAAGACGACCTGCCGCAGATCGGACTCGAGCCCCGTAACGGGCGAGAGGTCCTCTCCCAGGCCCGAGTCGATAAGGGCCTTGCGAAGGGATCCTGCCGCCGTTCCGACCAGGGCGTGGGCGGCGATCGTGAGCAGAAGCACCTCCTCGGGGGTTGTGTTTTCCGCCGTCACCCAGGCCAGGTTCACGGCCGTTTTCCGCGCGAGGCTCTCGCCTTTGCCCACGGGATAGCAATCGCGCACCGAACGCGGCTTTGCCCAGCGGGGCTGGAGCCCGATGGCTGAATCGACTTGCACCTTGCCGAATCCACGCAGGATGTCCTCCAGGAAGGCCAGATGATCCTCCGGCGGGATGCTGCCGTAGAGGAAGAAATAGGCATTCGTGGGGGAATAGTAGAGCCGGTGGAACTCCCGGAGCTGCTCCCAGGTGAGCCGGGGGATCACCTCGGGGTCGCCCCCCGAGTCGAAGCCGTAGGGATTGTCGGGGAAGAGATTCTGCTGGAGGGCCTTGAACATGAGCCCGTCGGGCGACGAGTAGGCCCCTTTCATCTCGTTGTAGACGATGCCCGAGACGGAGAGGTCGCTTGCGGGGTCATCGGGATTTACGAACTCCAGGTGATGCCCTTCCTGAAGAAAGGTCTCCTTCAGGATCCGGGGCTTGAACACAAGATCGGCATACACCCGCGCCAGGTTGAAGTAATCGACGGGAACTTGGCTTGCCACGGGGTACAGGGTCTTGTCGGGGTAGGTGAAGGCGTTGATGAAGGTCTGCAGCGTCGCCCGCGAAAGCTCGTTGAAGGCGTCCTTCACGGGGTAGCGCTCGGAGCCGGCAAGGACGGTGTGCTCCAGGATGTGGGCGATCCCCGTGGAGTCCCAGGGCGGCGTGCGAAACCCCACGGCAAAGAGGTTTTCGCTGTCGTTTCCATGAAGGTGCAGAACCTTTGCCCCCGTGGCAAGGTGTTCCATCTCGTAGGCCGTGCAGCAGATGTCGCCAACGGCCTCGACCCTGCGCACGATGAAACCGTTGACGTTCTCCCTCACCCGGAGTCGCGGGGCCGGGCACGTTGCCGATTTTTCCATAAGCACCTCGATGGGTTGCGTCTTCCCTGCCGGCGGCGCCAGCTCACAAAACGGTACTGGAAAAGCTCTGAAGAGTCAAGGCGCAGTCTCCGGGCAGGGCCCGCAAGGCCGGCTGATGCCGACGGATCCGGCGGGCGGCCCCGCGGCGACGGACAACACGCGAAAATTACGAATTTGTAATTGACAACCCTGTCTATTGATGATAGGCACCATCGGCAAACCATTGCCGATTGATGAATCGTCCGGTTGGATTCGCATGATGACCCCCGACATCGAAAAGAAAATCCTGCTGATCCTGCGGATTATCCGCGACTCCGGGCAGCCGATGGGGGCTCGCCTCATTGCCAGGCGCATGGCGGACCACGGAATCCCCTTGAGTGAACGGATGGTCCGATACCACCTGTGCCTGACGGACGAACGGGGCCTGACGGAACTGGCGGGACAGCGCGACGGCAGGGCCATTACGGAACGGGGGATTGAGGAGATCGACAGCGCCCGCGTCCGCGACAAGCTCAGCCTGGCCATCTCCCGGATCGAGACGCTCGCCTTCAGAACCACCTTCCAGCCGAAGCGGAAACGTGGGCTGGTGCCCGTGAACATATCCCTGATCCCCCGCGAGAAGTTCCGGCGGGCCGCAGAGGCCATGCAGCCTGCGTTCGATGCGGGGCTTTGCGTGAGCGGACTCGTCGCCCTGGCACGAGCGGGCGAAAAACTCGGCGAGACAGTCGTGCCGGAGGGCAAGATCGGCATGGCCACCGTTTGCAGTATCGTCGTCAATGGCGTGCTGCTGAAACACGGCATCCCCATGGATTCGAAGTTCGGGGGCATCGTGCAGATTTCCCGGGGAGAGCCCCTGCGTTTCGTCGAACTCATCCACTACTCCGGTTCCTCCCTGGACCCCTCGGAGGCCTTCATCAGGGCCCGGATGACCTCCGTGAGAGAGGTGATCGGCAGGGGGGAAGGAAGGATCCTCGGAAACTTCCGCGAAATCCCGGCCCTGAGCCAAAGTCTCACGGAAAGGATCGTGAAGGACATGAGGGCCTCGGGCATCAACGGCGTGCTTGCCATCGGCAAGGTCAGTGAACCCGTCTGCGAGGTTCCCGTAGACATGAACAAGGTGGGCATGATCCTCATCGGGGGCCTGAACCCCGTATGCTGCGCCCAGGAGGCGGGGATCGCCGTCGAAAACCTGGCCATGTCCGCCGTCATGGATTTCGGCGAGCTGAGGCCGTTCAAATCCGCCGTCGCGCAGGGATGGGCGGGTTGACGCGGAAGCGGGACGGAAAGATCGCCGCAGCGGCTCCATCCGCTCCGGGGCCCCGAAAGGCAATCGTTTATGAAGAAACGATCATGAAGTCAATAAAACTAATTTATCGAAGGGGGTAACCTATGTCCATTATCCAAGACGTCATCGCGAAAGTAAAACAGATCGATCCCGATCAGCCCGAGTTCCACCAGGCCGTGGAAGAGGTCATGGAGACGCTCGAGCCGACAACGAAGCGCCATCCGGAATTCGTCAAGGCCAACATCTACGAGCGCATCGTGGAACCGGAGCGGACAATCATCTTCCGCGTTCCCTGGGAGGATGACAAGGGCAACGTCCACGTCAACCGCGGGTTCCGGATCCAGTTCAACAACGCCATCGGCCCCTTCAAGGGCGGGCTGCGCTTCCACCCCTCAGTCAACCTCAGCATCCTGAAGTTCCTCGGCTTCGAGCAGATCTTCAAGAACTCCCTGACAAGCCTGCCCATGGGCGGCGCAAAGGGCGGCTCCGATTTCGACTCCAAGGGCAAGTCGGACCGCGAGGTCATGCGGTTCTGCCAGTCCTTCATGCGGGAGCTCTTCCGCCACGTGGGCGCCGAGTGTGACGTCCCGGCGGGCGACATCGGCGTGGGAGGCCGCGAGATCGGGTACCTGTTCGGCTACGACAAGAAGATCCGCAACGAGCACACGGGCGTCTTCACCGGCAAGGGTCTCGCCTACGGCGGGAGCCTGATCCGCCCCGAGGCCACCGGTTACGGCTGCGTCTACTTCGCCGCCGAGATGCTGGCCACACGCGGCCTGGATTTCAAGAACAAGATCGTGGCGATCAGCGGCGCCGGCAACGTGGCCCAGTATGCCGTCGAGAAGGTCAACCAGATGGGCGGCAGGGTCATCTCGCTGTGCGACTCGTCGGCGACGATCGTGGATGAAAAGGGCATCGACGCCAAGAAGCTCGACTACGTGCTGAAACTGAAAAACGTCAAGCGCGGCCGGATCAAGGAGTACGCCGACAAGTACAGCGTCCTGTGCGTGGAAGGGAAGAACATCTGGGAGGCCATCAAGGACCAGGGGATCAAGGTGGACATCGCCCTGCCCTGCGCCACACAGAACGAGATCGACGGGGCCTGTGCCAAGGCCATGGTCAAGAACGGCTGCATGTGCGTATCCGAGGGGGCGAACATGCCCTCGAATCCGGACGCCGTCAAGATCTTCCAGGACAACAACGTCCTCTACGGCCCGGGCAAGGCCGCCAACGCCGGCGGCGTTTCGACCTCCGGTCTCGAGATGAGCCAGAACAGCCTGAAGCTCTCCTGGACGAGGGAGGAAGTGGACGCCCGCCTGCTCATCATCATGAAGACCATCCACAAGGCCTGCGTCGAAACCGCCGAGGCATACGGCAGGAAAGGCGACTACGTGGCAGGGGCCAACATAGCCGGGTTCACCAAGGTCGCCAATGCAATGCTGGCCTACGGGATCGTCTAAAAGCCCCCTCCATGGGGCGGCAACTCCCATGAGGAATCAACAGAAAAGAGCCCGCGCCTGCGGCCGGGCTCTTTTTTTTACGCTGCCCGGCGGAAACACCCGGGGCGGGGAAAGGCGAGGGGACGGGTCAACCCGATCGCTTCCCCGTTTTGAATTTCGCGGGGTCGATCCCGAGCTTGCGGATCTTGTACTGGACGATCCGTTTCGTCGTGCCGAGAAGCCGGGCCGCCTTACTCTGGTTGCCCCGGGCTTCCTTCAGGGCCTCGATGATCATGGAGCGCTCCTGGGCCCCGATAACGGCGCCGAGCTTGCCCGGGTCCTTCTCCGGGTCGTCGTGACCCCTGATCTGCAGCGACGGGGGAAGGTGTATCATCTCGATCGACTGCCCCCTGGCCAGCAGGACGGCCCGCTCGATGCAGTTTTCCAGCTCCCGGACGTTTCCGGGCCAGGGATGCGACAGGAAGGCTTCGATGACGGCGTTGGTGATCCTCTTCACCGGCTTTTTCAATTCTTTCGAATACTTGAGAACGAAATGATCCGCCAGCAAGATGATGTCGTTGCCCCGCTCCCTCAGCGGAGGCAGGAAGATGGGGAACACGGTGAGACGGTAGTAGAGATCGGTTCGGAACTGCCCGGCCGAAACGCAATCCTCCAGGCGGCGATTGGTCGCGGCGATCACGCGGGCATTGGTCGTAACCAGCCGGGACGAACCCAGGGGCTGGAACTGCTTTTCCTGGAGGACCCTGAGGAGCTTGGCCTGCGCCGCCGGGGAGAGCTCCGCCACCTCGTCCAGAAAGATCGTGCCGTTGTTGGCTTCTTCGAACCGGCCCCGGTGCTGCCGGAAGGCCCCCGTAAAGGCTCCCTTTTCGTGACCGAAGAGCTCGCTCTCGATGAGGGTCTCGGGAATGGCTGCACAGTTGACCTTGACCAGCGGCCCCTTTCTCCGGGGGCTGTTGGCGTGGATCGCCTTGGCGACCAGTTCCTTGCCTGTCCCGGTCTCGCCCAGGATAAGGGCCGTCGTTGCGGAATCGGCCACGTGCCGGATCAGCGCGTAGACCTCCTGCATGCCCTTCGACTGACCGATGATGTCGAGACTGGAGGTGTTTTCGGGGTTGACCATGCGGCGCAGGCGCCGGTTTTCATCCTCCAGGGCAAGGACATGAACCGCCTTGGCGATGAGTTCCGCCACGGAGGCGAGCATCGCCAGCTCCCTGTCCATTTCCGTAACCTCTGCTGCCGGTTTGTCGGCCGACAGGATGCCAACCACCCGCGAATCATAGGTGATGGGAACGCACAAAAAAGCCAGTTCGTCCCGGTTCGCCAGGTGCCTGCGCGCCCCGGTGCGGTCCAGAAAGAGGGCCTCCTGTCCGAGGCTCGGCACCGCGATGGGCTGGCCCGTCTGGGCCACCTTGCCGGTGATTCCCTCGCCGGCCCGGTAGGAAACGTCCACGCCCTCCAGATCGACCCCGTGGGCCACCTCCAGCAGCGCTTCGCCGGAGTCCCTGTCCAGAAGCGAGATCATCCCCCGCTGCATGCCGAGCCGGGCGCTCATTTCGCCGAGGACCTGCTCGAGTTGGTCCCGCAGGTCCCACGGTTGCGCCAGGGCCTTGGCAATGGCATGAAGGGCCGCCAGTTCTTCGAACGAGTGATTGCTCATATGGAACAAAATTGAAACGTTTTTTTAGTTCATGTTAAATAGTACATTTTAGTCATAAAAACAATGGAAAATGAGATCGAATCTGATATGATTTCCCCCAACTCACCATCGCAGAGGTTGCCATGAAATCCTTATCCCGCGTCAGCACAGGCATCAAGGGGCTCGACAGGGTCCTCGGCCACCTTCAGACAGGCGACAACGTGGTCCTTCAGGTCGATTCCATCGAGGATTACAGGAGCTTTGTCACCCCCTTTGTCAGAGAGGCACTCGACAACAACAAGCGGGTCGTCTACATGCGTTTTGCCCGCCACGCACCCCTGCTCGAGGAAACCCGGAAGGTCGCCGTCTACAAGCTAAACCCCGACGCGGGCTTCGAATCCTTCTCCACCCAGGTTCACAACATCATCCGCCAGGAGGGACGGGACGTGTTCTACGTCTTCGATTCCCTCTCGGATCTGCTGCTGGCCTGGGCAACGGACCTGATGATCGGCAATTTTTTCGTGATCACCTGCCCGTATCTGTTCGAGCTCAACACGGTGGCCTATTTTGCCATCCTCCGGGGCCGCCACTCCTTCAAGACCGTCGCCCGTATCCGTGAAACCACCCAGGTCCTTCTGGACGTCTACACCTTCGAGGGAAAGACCTGCGTCCATCCCCTGAAATCCTGGCAGCGATACTCACCCACCATGTTCCTGCCCCACATCCGGGAAGAAGAGACGTTCGTCCCGATCATGAACAGCGTCGACGCCACCCGGCTCTTCGCCGCTCTCTCCGACCGGAGCACCGTAGACGCGGAAAGGCACCTCGATTACTGGGACCGTATTTTTCTCAAAGCGCGCGAGATTGCCGGGGATGAATCGGCTCTCGACGAGAGAAAGGAACTGGTCGATCAGCTCTCGCGGGTCCTGATCGGCCGGGAGAAGCGCATGCTCTCCCTCGTGAAGGAGTTCTTCACCCTGGAGGATCTTCTGGTTATCAAGGACCGCCTCATCGGGACGGGTTTCATCGGCGGCAAGTCGGTGGGCATGCTCCTGGCAAGAAACATCCTCCGCAGGGACCGGGACTTCGACTGGCCGCTGCACCTGGAGTTGCACGATTCCTACTTCATCGGCTCCGACGTCTTCTACTCCTACATCGTCCAGAACAACTGGTGGAAAACCCTCATGGCTCACAAGACCCGGGAGGGGTATTTCGAAAGCGCCCGGGAGCTCAAGTCCAAAATGCTCAACGGGGCCTTTCCGCAAGAGGTGAAGGAGCAGTTTCACCTGATGCTGGAGTATTTCGGCCAGTCGCCGATCATCGTGCGCTCCAGCAGCCTCCTGGAGGACGCCTTCGGCAACGCCTTCGCGGGCAAGTACGAGAGCTACTTCTGCGTCAACCAGGGCACGCCGGAGAGGCGTTACGAGCTTTTCGAGGAATCGGTGCGCCGCATCTTCGCCAGCACCATGAACGAGGATGCCCTGACCTACCGGCTGCAGCGCGGCCTCGACCAGCACGATGAACAGATGGCCCTGCTCGTCCAGCGTGTCTCCGGCTCGTACCGGAAGCACTACTTCTTCCCCGAAGTGGCCGGCGTGGGCCTTTCATACAACCCGTTCGTCTGGAAACAGGGGATGGACCCCCATGCCGGCATGCTGCGCATCGTCTTCGGCCTGGGAACGCGCGCCGTCAACCGGGTGGAAAACGACTACCCCCGCATCGTGGCCCTCGATGCGCCCCTGGTGAAATCACACGGCGGGATCACCGATGCCCGGCGCTTTTCGCAACACGACGTGGACCTCCTGAATCTCGATGACAACCGATTTCACTCCCTCTCCCTGATGCAGGTCATCCATGAAGGGGTCGAGGCCCGACTCGACCTGATCGGCGTGCGGGACGAAGAAACCTCGGAGCAGATGCGTTCGACGGGCCGCCTCGGGGAGGACGTCTGGATCCTGACCTTCGACGAACTGCTGTCCGGAACGGACTTTGTGACCGTCATGTCCCGAATGCTCAAAAACCTCGAGGCGGTCTATCAATATCCCATTGACATCGAGTTCACCGCAAACTTCAACGCCGAAGGTCGCCTTCAGGTCAATCTTCTGCAGTGCCGTCCCTTTCAGACGAAGGGCCAGAAAGCCCAGATCGAGATCCCCGAGAAGATTCCCAAGAAGAGGGTCTTTATCCGGCAGGAGGGAAACTTCATGGGAGGCAGTGTCTCCCTGGCTCTTGCCCGCATTATCTACATCGATCCGAAGGGCTACACGAAGTTGACCCTCTCGGAAAAGTACGACATCGCCCGTCTCGTGGGGCGCCTCAACAAACTGATCGAGCGGCGCGAGGACATGCCGACGGCGGTGTTCGGGCCCGGGCGCTGGGGAACGACCACGCCGGCCATGGGGGTTCCCGTGACGTTTTCGGAGATCAGCAAGATCGCGGTCATCGCGGAAATCGCCTACCGGGACGGAAGCCTCATCCCGGACCTCTCCTTCGGAACGCATTTCTTCCAGGACCTGGTTGAAACGGACATCTTTTACATGGCCATCTACCCGGAGAAGGAGAAAGTGTTCTTCAACTCGAGTTGGCTGGAGAGTCTGCCAAACCGCCTCCTAGACCTGCTACCGCAGGAGGGTCGTTACGCACAGGTCGTCCGTGTCTACGATGTCAGGGAGAAGGATCTGAGGCTGGTGTCGGACGTGGTCAACCAGAAGCTGATCTGCTACGCCGCCTCGTGACGGCAGGCGCATCCTCTCCCGGGAAATACCCCGAGAAGGCGGGAATCTTGGACAAGCCGGTTTCGTGACCGGGCTGGCGGGCTTGCTTCAGGGGCCTGCGTCGACGCCCCGGGAGATGATAATCGCCTCGGCGATCTGGCGCAGGGGTCTGCGCATGTTCATGCTCATCTGCTGCATTTTCCGGTAGGCCTCGTCGCCGCCAGTCCCGCTTTCTGCCGCCAGGATGTCCTTTGCCCTTTCGACGAGCTTGCGCGACTCGAGTTCCTCCTGGATGACCCGGCTCCGGACGAGCAGCTCCGTGTTCTCGATGGCGATGGCGGCCTGGTTGGCGATCGTCGTGAGGACCGTGACCTCCGGCTCCGTGAAATCGTGGGTCCGGGAGGTGTAGCAGTTGATGACCCCGATGACCCTGCCCTTTACGGCCAGGGGCACCGAGAGAAGCGACACGAGCCCCTCTTTGCGGGCCATCTCGGGGTACAGATAGTCGTCTCTCACCCGGACGTCGCGAACGATGGCAGGCTGGTTCTCCGAGACCACCTTCCCGACGATCCCCTTGCCGACATCGATGATGCGCTTCTTGTTGTATTCCTTGCTGATGCTCTGGGTGGCCTTGACGTGGAGCTTGCCGTCGTCATCGATGAGCATGAGGGAACAAATCTTGGACTCCATGACCTCGGCGGTCACGGTGACGATCAGACGGAGGATGTCTTCGAGGTACTTCTCCGACGTGATGGCCCGACTGATGGTGAGAAGCGCGCTGATCTTGCTTTCCACGGAGGAACTCTTCCCGCTATCGGGCTCGCCGCACGCTTTTTCCGATGCTTTTTTCCGACCCATAAACCGAAAACCCCGCCAGGGCCCGGGAACGGGCTCCGTTGCCCATTACAAATTCATTTTTGTTTGCTATAGCACTGCCGGGCCGAAATGCAATAAAAAACACCGGCCCGGAAGGATCGAGCCCTACGGCTGGCTCAGGATGACAGCTCAAGGATTTACATTGGCAGGCTCGATCCTGAAAACGCTCAACGGGTCCCCAGTCTGCCCTTCAACTCGAACACAAGACAAGCCTCGCCCGAACTGCTCACAACGGCAGCAGAGGGCATCTCCGGGGACTTGAAGCCCATGGCCTGGCAGCCATAGGGGTGGGCCGGCTCGTGGGTGATGAAGAAGTGCCGGCATTCGAAGCAGTTGATTTTCTTGGCCTCACGTTGTTTGTCGTTCAACTCGCCCCTCCACACTTGCCCGCCGGCAACGGGATTCCTGGTTGAGAATTTGAAGCATTCATGATAGTTGGCATCACGTGCGGTTTGTATCCCTCGGTGTCAGGGTTCGCAAATTTCATGCCGTGGAGGGCCGTACGAAAATGACAGCGAGGGAATTATGGAATTTAAGAGTCTTTTAGTAACGGGCGGTTGCGGCTTCATCGGCAGCAACTTCATCCGCTATCTGCTGGAGAAGTCGGGCTTCGCGGGCCGCATCGTGAACGTCGACAAGCTGACCTACGCCGGCAACCCCGAGAACCTGAGGGATCTCGATGAGCGCTTCCCCGGCCGCTACGTCTTCCTGCGGGAGGACATCTGCGATCTTGAGAGGATGAACGCGATCTTCACCGACTACCGGATCGACGCGGTGTGCCACTATGCCGCCGAGAGCCACGTGGACCGATCCATCAAGCGTCCCGCCGAGTTCATCTACACGAACATCGTGGGCACCTTCAACCTCCTCGAGGCGTCGCGCAACCACGCAGAGGGCTTCAGCCTCTTTCACCACGTGAGCACCGACGAGGTCTACGGAAGCCTTGGAAAAGAGGGCCTCTTCACCGAGACGATGCCCTACAAGCCCAACAGCCCCTACAGCGCCTCCAAGGCATCCTCGGACCACCTGGTGAGGGCCTATTTCAAGACCTACGGGCTGCCCGTGACGATCTCCAACTGCTCCAACAACTACGGCCCCTGGCAGTTCCCGGAGAAACTCGTGCCGCTGATCACCCTCAATGCCCTGGAGGGCAAGCCCCTTCCCGTCTACGGCGACGGGAAGAACGTCCGCGACTGGCTCTATGTGGAAGACCACTGCGAAGCCATCTGGACGATCATGAACAAGGGGCGGCACGGCGAGACCTACAACGTCGGCGGCAACTCCGAGGAGGAGAATATCGCCGTCGTCCACGGCATCTGCGACATCCTCGACGAGATCCGCCCCAGGGCGGGCAGCGGCCCCCGGCGCCAGCTCATCACCTTCGTCAAGGACCGGCCGGGGCACGACTGGCGCTACGCCATCGACTCCAGCAAGCTCCAGAGCGAGCTTAAGTGGGCTCCTCGCGAATCCTTCCGCACGGGCCTGCGGAAGACGATCGTCTGGTACCTGGATAACAGCGACTGGATTGCGCGCGTTCGAAGCGGCGAGTACCTGAGTTGGATCGACGAGCATTACGGGAAGGCAGGCAAATAAACCTCTTTTCTTTTTGCATCCTTCCCGTTGAATTGTCCAGGGAATTGTTGTAATATTATCGCTTGCGGGCACATCCGCATCGTTTTTTTTCCAATCGGCCAGAAGGGGGAGATACTTTGGGGAAGGTCCGGATTGCAATCGCTGGAATCGGAAACTGCGCCTCTTCCCTGATCCAGGGGATCGAGTACTACCGAAAGAAATCACCGAAGGACCTGATCGGCCTGATGCACTGGGATCTCGGCGGCTACCGGCCCTCCGACATCGAGGTCGTCTGCGCCTTTGACATCGACCGCCGCAAGGTTGGAAAAGACGTCGCCGAGGCCATTTTCCAGCCCCCCAACTGCACCACAGTCTTTCAGCCCAGGGTCCGGAAAACAGGAACCAGGGTGACGATGGGGAAGATGCTCGACAGTGTCGCCCCCCACATGAGCCAGTACGACCCCCGGTTTGCCTTCGTGCCCGCAAAGCAGAAGGAGGCCACGAAGAAGGACGTGGTGAGAGCCCTGAGGGATTCGGGGGCTGAAATCCTGCTCAACTACCTGCCGGCAGGCTCCGAGGAGGCGACGCGGTTTTATGCGGGCTGCGCCCTCGAGGCCGGTGTTGCCTTAATCAACAATATCCCCGTATTCATCGCCAGCGACCCCGAGTGGGCGGCGCGGTTTGAAAAGAAGGGCCTTCCCATCATCGGCGACGACGTCAAGAGCCAGCTCGGGGCCACCATCATCCACCGTGTGCTCACGCACCTCTTTAACCTGCGGGGGGTGAAGCTCGAGAGAACCTACCAGCTCAACACGGGGGGCAACACGGACTTCCTCAACATGCTGGACCGCAGCCGCCTGAAATCGAAGCGCATCTCCAAGACGGAGGCCGTGCAGTCCCAGACGGGCAAGCGGCTCGCCCCGGAAAACATCCACATCGGCCCCAGCGACTGGGTGGCCTGGCAGAAGGACAACAAGGTCTGTTTCCTCAGGATGGAGGGAAGTATCTTCGGGAACGTGCCCATGCACCTGGAGATGAGGCTCTCCGTCGAGGATTCGCCCAACTCGGGCGGAGTCGTCATCGACGCCATCCGCTGCTGCAAGATCGCCCTCGACCAAGGGATCGGCGGCATCCTCTACGGCCCCTCGGCCTATTTCATGAAGCACCCGCCTCGGCAGTTCACCGATGAGGAGGCCTGCGAGATGACGGAGGCGTTCATCAAGGGCAAATAAAGTCGTACAGTCGTACAGCCTACAGTCCACGCCAAAAAATAAATCCCCCGGTTCTTCGATCCCGGGGGATTTTCTGTCTTCTGCTGGCTGTTGGCTTTTCACTCTTGGCTGTCGGCTGTTGACTGTCGGCTGTCAGCTTCCCCAGGTCCCTACCCCCGCGTTCCCGGTCCCTTCTTGAGCCTTGCGTCCATCGGGTCCGTCCCGCGGAGGATCTCCTCCATCGCCCCGTGAATCTTTCCGTTTGTCGCCAGGATGTGGGGCGAGTACAGATCAAAGGGCCCGCCGAAGAGATCCGTCACCACCCCGCCCGCCTCGGCGACCATGAGGCATCCCGCCGCCGTGTCCCAGGGGTGCAGTTTCAGCTCCCAGAAACCGTCGAATCTGCCCGCCGCCACGTAGGCCAGGTCCAGGGCGGCAGCGCCTGCCCTGCGAATGGCCTGCGCCCGGACGGCCATGGCGGCGAAGTAGTTCATGTTGTTGTCGGGGTTCACCCGGATGTCGTAGGGAAAGCCCGTGGAGAGAAGGCCCCTCGTGAGTTCGGCGGTAGCCGAGACGGCAAGACGCTTCCCGTTCAAAAAGGCCCCTTGGCCCTTCTCGACGACGAAAAGCTCTTCCATCATGGGATTGCAGATCGCCCCGACGATCACCTCCCCATCGCACTGCAGGGCGATGGAGACGCAGAACACGGGATACTGGTGGGCATAGTTTGTCGTCCCGTCCAGGGGGTCGATGATCCAGGTGAGCGCCTTCCTCTCTGCCGATCCCCTCGTCTCTTCGGCCAGGATCCCGTGGCCCGGGAAGGCCTTTTCGATGCGGGCAATCAACAGCGCCTCGCAACCCCGGTCGGCCTCCGTGACGAGGTCGATCTCCCCTTTGTAGGTAATGTTGTGCGTCTCGTGGAATTTCCCTTTGAGGAACTTCCCTGCCTCGAGGGCAATCTCCACGGCAAAATCCCTGTACGATCCCATGGCCACCATCCGGATGTCGTTAAAAGCGGTTTACCTTATCTCATCGGGCCTCTCCTGTGAAGAGAAAAACCTCCCCCGCCGTCGACCGGGCCGGAAGCGATGCGGGCCCGCCACGGAGGCCGGGACATTTTCTGTTGCGCACCTCGCAAATTGGTGATACTCCTAGCCAAAACCCGAGGAACCGGGAGGCATACAGGCAAAACCGTGGATAAAACGGAGCTGCAGAGAGACGAGTTTTTCCAGGAGCTGAAACGCATCCGGGAGTCGAAAGGCCTCAGGCTGGAAGACATATCCAGCCGGTACAAGATCCGCCCGTCTTTCCTGGAGTCCATCGAGAGCGGCAGCTTTGAGGATCTGCCGGAGCCCGTCTACACAAAGACCTTCATCAAGACCTATGCGGGACTTCTGGGGGTAGACACCGGCCCGATCCTTGCGCGATACGCAAAATATATTGAAAAAACCATGCCCGCCCCCCCGCCCGAGTCGCCGAAGGAGCAGGTCCGCGAGGCGCGCGCGGAAAATGCCATTTTTGACAGGCTGGGAAGTATGGGGAGCAGGCTCGGCTGGGCTGTCCTCACCCTGGCCGTGGTCGTTATCCTGGGCATCTACGTCTTCCAGGACAGCGGGGAGAGGCCCGTTCAGGTGAAAACGACGGCCCGGGATGCCGTGAAACCGCCCGAAAAACTGCCGGAGACGCCTCCCGTCGAAGCGCCGCAGGCCCCCCCGGTCCAACCGCCGGAAGCAGCCCCAGCAGCAGGCCGCAGTTCAGACGGCGGTGCCGCAAGCGGCCCCGACACAAACGGCCGCCCCGGAGCAGAAGAAGCCGGAGGCCCCGCCCCCCGCGGAGAAGAAGGAGCCGCCGCCGGCACCGTCTGCAGCGGGAGCCCTCAGCCTGACGATCGAGGCCACCGAAGCGGCCTGGGTTCAGGTGAAGGCCGACAAGACGCCGGCCGTGCAAAAACTCATGCAGGCGGGGGAAAAGCTGACGACCGAGGCGAAGGAGAGGATCACCATCGATCTCGGGAATGCGGGCGGTGTCCAGATCACCTTCCAGGGACAATCCCTGGGGAGCCCCGGGAAGCGCGGCGAAGTGATACACCTGGTCTACCCGGAGGGAAAGCGCACGGAGAAGAAGAAATCCCAAGAGATGGAACCGGTCACGAAACCGGCCACGGAATAAAATCATCGTGACCCCCCCGGTATCAAGCGCGGGGGAGATGTGGATACAAGGAGAAAGGAACCATGTTTGGATTGGGAATGCCAGAGCTGATCGTCATCCTCGTCATCATCCTCATCGTCTTCGGGGCGGGGAAACTCCCCGAAATCGGGGGCGCCATCGGCAAGGGGATCCGGAATTTCAAGAAGTCCTCCAAGGAAGGCGAGGAAGAAGCCGAGGCGAAAAAGCTCGAGGACAAGAAATAGCCCCGATCCCGTCGGGCAGATGAGGGGCAGCAAACCCTGCAACCTGCAGGTCCCCGAACACACATCCCTCTACAGCTCAAAAAGGAAAGCCCGGTCACGCAACCGGGCTTTCCTGCCTTTAGCCTTTTACCTTTCGCCTTTAGCCTGTCTTCAGAACGGCACATCCTCGTCGGGGGGCTGCTCGCCTCCGCCGTAGGGGGGCGCCCCGCTGCCGGCACCGGGCTCTTCCCGGCCGCCGCCTTTGGACTCGAGCATCTGCATGTTGGACGCGACGATCTCCGTCGTGAATCGTTTCTGCCCATCCTTGTCTTCCCAGGATCTCGTCTGCATCTTCCCCTCGATGTAGACGAGCCTTCCCTTGGACAGAAAATTCCCGCAGATCTCGGCCAGTTTTCGAAAAGCGACGACCCGGTGCCACTCCGTGCGCTGAACCTTCTCCCCGCTCTTGTCCTTCCACTGCTCGTCCGTGGCGAGCCGGAAGTTCGTTACCATTGTCCCGTCCTGCATGTAGCGCACTTCAGGATCCGCCCCGAGCCTGCCGACCAGGATAACCTTATTAACCATCACTTCCCCCCTTGCTGTCGCTTTCTAAATTAGCCCGCCCGAACTAAAAGACAAAGGGCGTTGCATCTTCTTGCACATGATATTCTGATCAAAGGGACCGTGAAACAATCCGATGATTTTTGATCTTCGCGGGGGTCATCATATATAAGACCGTCCCTCTTCGCAACGAAATTATCGCAAGCGGCCGAGAGGCCCGAAAGGGCTGTGTTTGCGCGGAAAGCGGCCAGATTCCCTGTTGACTTCAACAGGCATATCAAGTAGAAATAACAGGTTAATTTTCAAATATCATTGCCTTTTTCAGGATCCTTATGTTCCGTTCGGCCATCCTGGTCATCCTGGGGACATCGATTACCGCTTTCGTCTCATTCTTTGTCGTTGTCTCCTACGGCCTCTTTCCCCGCGGGGAGTACACGACCCATCGGGTTTCCGTCCTCTGGGCCAGGATGCTTCTCTGGATCACGAGTGTCAAGGTGGAGATCGTCGGGCAGCAGAACGTGCTCAGGGGCAGGCCGCAGGTCTTCATGGCCAATCACCAGAGCGGGTTCGATATCCTGATCGTCCTGGCCTACGTGGACACCTATTTTGCCTGGATCGCCAAGAAGGAGCTGTTCAACATCCCCGTCTTCGGCCACGCCCTGGCAAAGACGGGCTCCATCGCCATCGACCGGAAGAATTTCGTGAGGTCCATGCGGAGCATCCACGATGCGGCCCGCAGAATCCGGGAAGGCAAATCGGTCATGACCTTCCCCGAGGGGACGAGAAGCATGGACGGTCAGATCCACCCCTTCAAAAAAGGGGTTTTTCACCTGGCCCTGAAGGCGGGGGTCCCCATCGTGCCGGTCACGATCATCGGAAGCGGGGAGATCATGCCCACGAAGTCTCTCCGGGTCCATCCCGGAAAGGTCATCCTGGTCATCGACAAGCCCATCGACGTGACCGGATACACCGAGGAGACCGTCGATGAGCTGCTCAACCGGGTCTACGACGTCGTGGCCTCGCACTACTATCTCCGGAGGCCTGAGATGGCCCTGAAACAAGGGCAGGCCGCCTAAGAAAGCCCCTTACCCTGATCTCCCTATCTTTCGAGGGGAGAGCGGTGTCGTGAGCTTGTCGAACGAGGCCGGGGTGAGGGTGAATAATCCGTGCCCGGTACAGGCTGAATGAAACGGACATGAAGCAAAGAAAGAACATGGCTGATCGGAAACCACTGCAGGGGCGGGCGAGGGAAATCGCGGGGGTGATCCTCTTCGCCCTGGCGGTCTTTCTGTTCCTGGCCGTGATCTCCTATACCCCGACGGACCCGTCGCTCTCCAACTACGAGACCTCGACGTCGAAGATCTCCAACATCGGCGGCATCTTCGGGTCCTACCTGGCCGACATCCTGATCCGGTTCCTTGGGCTTTCCGCCTACTGGCTGCCGCTGTTTCTGCTCATCACCTCCGTGAAGCTCTTCCTCGATGCGGGCTTCCTCTTCCGGCCGGGCTGGATCGGCGGGTTCATCGGTCTCGTCGTGACGACCTCGGGGCTCTTTGCCCATACCTACAAGCTCATTCCTCTCATCGATTCACCCTTCGCGGCAGGCGGGTTCGCCGGCACGCTGCTCTCCGAATACCTCAACGCCCTGTTCAACACCGGCGGGACCTTTATCTTCCTCCTCGTGGGCCTCATCGTTTCGCTCATCGTCACGGTGGACCTCTCCGTCGTCACGGCGCTGCGGAAAGCTGCCGCCGTCGCCCGGAGCACCGGCCGCGGGATCCGCGCCTACACGGAGCTCGGGCGGGAGAAGATGACGGACTATATGAGGGAAGAGGAGAGCGACGAGCGGGAGCAACCCCAAAAGGCCGAGAAGCGGCCGCCCCCCGTGATCCGAGAGGAGAAGGCCCCGGCGACGGAGAGAACGAGAAAGAAGAAGGTCGAGCAGACCCTCTTCGAGTTCGCCGAGCCGAAGGGGGCTTACGTGCTTCCGCCGCTCACCCTGCTCGACGATGTACCCCGCAGGGACACGAAGCAGCGGCGCGAAAACCTGATCGCCAATGCCCGGCTCCTGGAAAAGAAGCTCGCCGACTTCGGCGTCGAGGGAAAGGTTACGGAGGTCAAGCCAGGGCCCGTCATCACCATGTACGAGCTCGAGCCCGCGCCAGGCGTGAAGATCAACCGGATCGCGAACCTCTCCGACGATTTGGCCCTTGCCCTGAAGGCCCCCAGCGTGCGCATCGTCGCGCCCATCCCCGGCAAGGCCGCCATCGGGATCGAGATCCCCAACCCCGAGCGCGACGCCGTCTACCTCCGCGACGCAATCGACAACGAGGCCTTCGCCCAGGCCAAACACCGGCTTCCCATCGCGCTGGGCGAGGACATCACGGGGATGCCCGTGATCGCCGATCTCGTCCGGATGCCCCACCTGCTCATCGCGGGGACGACGGGCTCCGGCAAGAGCGTCTTTCTCAACGCGCTCATCTGCAGCCTGCTTTTCAAGGCGCCCCCCGACGAGGTGAAGTTTCTGCTCATCGACCCCAAACGCCTCGAGCTTGCAGCCTACGAGGGGCTCCCGCAACTGCTGCACCCCGTCGTGGTGGACCCCAAGGAGGCTTCCCAGGTGCTGCGCTGGGCCGTCGAGGAGATGGAGAGCCGCTACCGCATCATCGGCGAGACGGGCGAGAAGAGCATCGACAAGTTCAACCGCTTCGTGGAAAAAAAGCAGCAGGGGCGCGAGCGGATCATCGAGGAGGGGCAGGCGCAGCTGCCCATGGAGGATGCGGCCGGACAGCCGCCCAGGCCATTGCCGGCGAAGCTCCCCTACATCGTCATCGTCATCGACGAACTGGCCGATCTGCTGATGGTGGCCCAGCGCAACGTCGAGGAGTCTCTCACACGGCTTGCCCAGATGGCCCGGGCCTCGGGGATCCACCTCATCTTGGCGACCCAGCGGCCCTCCGTGGAC
>CAWDHZ010000033.1:0-25712 GCA_963802225.1 uncultured delta proteobacterium
CATGCTCTTGACCCCTTTCGATCGGGATATTCCGGGGGATGTCCCGTAGCAGGCAACGGTGCGCAATCAGCCTGAGCGGCTTCGATCTTTTCCCTCCGTGAGCTTTATGGCAATCCAGGGAAGCAGGAACAGCAGGATGATTGTGATCTTGGTAACCGCCATGCCGGCGTAGTGGATCGAATCGAATGCCTGCCTCGGGATCTGGAACCATCGCGAGTGCACCTGGTAGATCCAGTCGCCTGCAAAGACGAACCAGGCAAACCAGACAACCAGCAGCGCCATCCCGCCGACAAAGCATCGGATGAGGATCCTTGCAATGACATCCAGGTGCTTCTGAAAATCCGCCTGAGAGTTTTTCATGATCGCTCCCCTGTCGCATTTTTCATGATTATGTAAGCGAATCACCTGTCCGTCCATACCTTTTTGCGAAGGCATGGCAACGAGCTGCCTGCGTCACCTGCATGTGCAGCGGGTCGGTCCTGATATCCAGGAAATTGACGACCTCGCACGATAAACAGGCCGAAGCCCTTCACACCTCGGTGAAAAGTGACGATGTCCGGGTCCTGGACTCGAGTGCTCGCAAAACGACGTAAAATGGCATGGTGGCTATAGATGGTTATTCCTGCGTCAGTCATTTAATGATCCGGCCCGAAAGTTGCATTTTCTCTGTTTATTACCTTACAGAGGGAATCCGCAATGAAACACGTTTGCCGCCTGTTGACCGTTGTTTTCACGATGCTCTTTGTCCTGAACTGCGGCTCCGGCACTCCTGCGCCCAAAGCCAAGGACGCGCCTCAGGGTCGTTCCGAGACCAAGGTCGTAGAAGGCGCCAGCGCCGTGGGTTATAACGGCAATCAGATGCGTAAAAAGATCGACAAGACTCTCGACCAAAATGACGCGCGAAACAAGGAGATCGAAAAGGGCGCCACAGCCCCGTCCAAGTAATCGAACGAATAAAAAAGAGGTCCGGAGCCATCAATCCGGACCTCTTTACGTTTTATCTGACTTTTCCTGGCCCCTTCTTCCTCTTCACTCAGACACTTAGACACTCAGGCACTTTCTTCACTTCTTCATGCCCTCTACCCTCGCCCCGCGCGCTGCGCTCATTCCCCTTCGTCAAAGGCCTCGGCTTTCTTTTCGCCCTTCACCGGGCCCTTGCCCGTGAGGCTTGCCGGAGCCGGGACAGGCACGTCGACGGGTTTGACGAACTTCGCCGTCACGTCCTTCGTTTTGAAGACGGAGAGCTTGTCGAAGATGAAGAGGAACTTGTCTTCCATCTCCTTCCCGATCCCTTTCAGGACATCGGGTGGGAGGTTCCACAGGTCGTTCTTGAAGGGCCCGAAGCCCTTCTTGCGGGTCTTGTAGATGAACTGCTCGTCGGTGTCCTTGGCGCCCTTCTCGCCCGCGAGGTCCCTGCGGATGTACTCGTAGATCTTCTCGCGAAGCGGCGCCGGGAAGAAGGTGCTGTCGTAGATCATGTTCTGAAAGGCCGTGGCCAGATGCACCTCGGCGGTCCCGCGCTTCGGGAAGTTGTCGAAGGCCTCGTCGGGAAGGGTCGAGGCCCCGTGCTGAACGGCGCCCGACATGCCGTACTCTTTCCTGGCCGCCTCGGAGAGGGTCTGCAGGGTGTCGAAGTCGAGCTTCACCTTGGCGATGCTCCCATCGGGAAGCACCACGCCGCCGTGGGAGGTTCCCGTCTGGACGCTGATCTTGCTGATTCCCTTGAGGCCCTTGCCGTGCTTTGCCAGCTCCTTCAAGTAGCCGCCCATGAACGCCCGCAGCTCCCCGACGGTGCTGTTCTTGCTTCCCACCTCGCCGATCTCGCCGCCCACGGAGACCTCGACGCCCTCGGGCTGGACCTGGCGGATGAAGGCCGTGATATCGGCGGCGATGGTGAAGTTGTTTCGCTGTTGCTCCTCCTCGGTGGGCTTGCTCAGGTCCACCACGGTGGAGGAGTCGATGTCGATGTTGTAGAACCCGGCCTCGATCGCCTCGCGGATGAGCTCCTTCACGGCGTCCACTTCCTTCTGCGGCTCCACGGCGAATTTCTTCACGCCGATCTGGAAGTGATCGCCCTGCAGGAAGAGAGGCCCCCGCCAGCCCGTCTTGAGAGCCGCCGCCGTGATGGCGCAGGCGTACTCGTCGGGGCGCTGCTCGGTGTAGCCGATCTCGGAGCGGGCGATCTCGAAGACGATGGGCCCCACGCCGCCCTTGAGGCCCGCGCGGAAGACGGCCTGGGCCGTCTTGTAGGTGAGACCGCGGATGTTGATGGCGGGCACGGTGAAGCCCTTTATCTCTCCGCGGCCCATGGTTTCGTAGAGCGACTGGATGGAGGAGGGCAGCACCCCGAGAGTGACGCCCGCCCTGCGGATGAGCCAGCGGGCGGCCTGCTTCACCCCTGCATCGCCCGACAGCACGGCCGAGTAGACGAGGTGGTCGATGAGCGATCCGCGAAGTTTCTTCTCGTCGAGGACCCGGACATTGTCCCCCTCGATCTTCAGGATGCCTTCGATCGCCTTTTTCAGCTGGTCGATGCTGCTAAAGAGCATGCTTCCCCCTTTGTTGGTGGTGGATGACCATTCACCCTCACCCCGACCCTCTCCCCGTAAAGAGGAAGGGGAACGTTCCCCCTCCTCCACTTCCTCCTCCCACCAGGGGAGGAGAACAGAGGAAAAAGGTCTCCCAAGGGAGAGGGAGACTAAATGGTGTACAGTGTCTTAGGCCAGGGATTCCCTTGCCTTCTCCACCTCGTAGCGGCTCCCGATGTAGATCGGCGCGCGGTGGTTGAGGCTCTCGGGCTTGATGGCCAGGATGTCCCGCTTGCCGTCGGTGGCCATGCCCCCGGCCTGTTCGGCCAGGAAGGCCATGGGCTGAAGCTCGAAGATGAGGCGGAGCTTCCCCTCGAGTTCCTTTTTCGTGCCGGGGTACGTGAAAACGCCCCCCCGCTTGATGAGAATCTGGTTGATGTCGGGGACGAACCCGCCGCTGTAGCGCAGCTTGTATCCCTCGCCCTCGAGAATCTCGACAAACTTCAGATGCCCCGGGAGCCATTCCTTGCGAAGCCCCCCGAGGCTGTAGATGGAGCCCTTCTCGTCGAGGGTGATGTTCTCTTCGGAGAGGACGTACTCACCCTCCCGGTTGAGGACGAACTCGTGGGTTCCCTTGCCTGCCGAGTAGACCATCGTGATGAGGGGCCCGTAAGTGATGTACATGGCGCCCACCATGGTCTTGCGGCCCTCGGCGGCAAGCGGAGAGTCCTTGTGGATGCCGATGATTGTCCCGATCGACAGGTTCGTGTCCACGAGCGACGAGCCGTCAAGAGGGTCTGCCGTGATGTGATATTTGCTAGACGGGGCCTCGAAAGAGACGATGTGATCCAGCTCCTCGGAGCAGTAGGCCTTTACGAAACCCGAGTACTGAAGTTGGTTCTGAAGGATATTGTCGGCGATCTTGTCGAGGGCGAGCTGCTCGTCGCCGTGGATGTTGCGCAGGCCCGCTAACTTGCGGTTCGACTCGTGGATCTTTGCCGAGATGTACTTCCCCGTAATGGCGATCTGCCAGATGAGCCGCCTGAGGTCCATCTCGATGCCGGCCATCCACATGTGACGGCGCAGATCGACGATAAATTTCGAGTAGTCCGATATGTTCCTGGAGTTGTTTTCCATTGGTCGTTCCTCTCATTCAAGTCTCCTGGATGTTAAACAATTCAGAGTCCTTTTGACAAGGAAATTCTGCCCGCGGCGCCGTTGTATCGGGCTCGACCGATTTATGGTATACAGCTAAGAAAGGAAGGTTGCCATGGCGCTTTCGGAATTCACCCTGAAGCTGGTGGAACGCAAACTCGGGGACTACTGCCAGGGGCGGGTCCACGAGGCGCTGTGTCACCGCGTGCGGATCGGTTATGCCATCGAGGGCGACCTCGTAACGCTCTTCGAGGAGCGCCGCGGCCTGCTGGACCCCGAAAAATGGGTACGGCTGGACATGGCACGTTTCCGTTTCGACCCACGGATGAAAAGGTGGAGCCTCTACTACGTGGACGCCGACTCGAAGTGGCACACCTACTACCTGAAGCCAAGAGCGGATATAGATATTTTTTTGAGAGAAATCGATGAAGACCCCGTCCGCGTCTTCTGGTGGGGCCAGGGCTAAGCGCTCGCCCGCACCGGGAGACCCTTTCATAACCATCGATGATGTGACCGTGCGCGTGAGAGACCGTTTCATCCTGCCCGGAACGTCCTGGGAAATCCGCGCCGGCGAGAGCTGGGCCATCCTGGGACCCAACGGTGCCGGAAAGTCGTCGCTCGCCCGGGTCCTCATGGACGATGTGCCGACTACGAAGGGGACGGTCACACGCCACCACCCCGATGCGGCACGCGAACGCATCGGCTGGGTGTCGCCCGAGCTGCAGGAATGGCTCCTGGATGCGGAGGAGAACCGCGTCGAAAACGGCGGCTGTGCCGGCAGGGGAGGGGACCCCGAAACGGCTCGCGAGACGATCCTTTCGGGCAGCCCTCCCGGCATCGACGGCGCCCGCGCATATCGCAGGATCGTGAAACGGCTCGGGATCGGCTATTGTCAAAACAGACCGATGCGACACCTCTCGACGGGCGAGATGCGCAAGGTGCTCATTGCCCGGGCCCTGATGAAGTCCCCGCGGCTTGTCGTCTTCGACGAGCCTTTCGGCGGGATCGACGCGGCCTCGCGAGAGGAGCTTAAAGTTCTATTGGATGACCTGACGAGGGAGGGTGTCCAGCTTGTCCTGGTGAGCCACCGCGCAGACGAGATCCCGCCGGGCATCACCCATCTGCTCTGCGTGAAGGACGGACGCGTCGTCCTCCGGGGAAGGCGCGAGGAAGTTATTTCCGGATGGCAGCGAATGATCGCCGGGGATGCGAGCCCCGCTCCTTGCCTTCCCCGGGAGAATACACGGAAAACGGCAGCGCCCAAAATCCTCGTCGAAATGAAGGGGGTGACGGTGAAGTTCGACGATGTCACCATCCTCGACAACCTCGACTGGACGGTGAAGCGCGGTGAGAACTGGGCGGTGCTGGGCCCAAACGGGTCGGGCAAGACGACCCTTCTCAGTCTCATCACCGGCGACAATCTCCAGGCTTACGCCAACGAGATCCGGCTCTTCGGCATGCTCAAAGGCACCGGCGAGTCGCTCTGGGATATCCGGGAAAAGATCGGGGTGGTCTCATCGGAGTTGCAGGTGCGTTACCGCAGGGGGATCCAGGCCCGGGACGTGGTGGCCTCGGGGCTTTTCGACTCGATAGGCCTTTTTCGCCGTCTGAGTCCGGAGGATCGCCGGACGGTGGAGGACTGGATGGACCTTCTCGGCATCCTGCCGATGGCGGAGCGGGTCTTCGAAGGGCTCTCGTACGGGGAGCGGCGGATGGCGCTCATTGCCCGGGCGATGGTGAAATCGCCCCTGCTGCTCATTCTCGACGAGCCCTGCCAGGGGCTGGACCCGGCAAACCGCAGGAAGATGCTGAAGCTGATCGACCGCATCGGCGCCGGGACCGGCACCCGGATCATTTACGTGAGCCACTATGAGGACGAGATGCCCTCGTGCATCAACCGGATCCTGCGCCTGGAAAGATCGGGACGGGAGGGGAAGAGATCGTGCTGACCGGGGATCGGAAAGTCTGGCACTGCGTCGGGTGCGGCTTCTGTTGCGTGCATCAGCGGTGCACCTTCGGGGTGGCAAGGCACCCGGAGGCGCAGACCGGACTGTGCCCGGAGCTCGAGTGGTCGGGCCATCGCTACGTCTGCCGCCTCATGATACAGCCGGGGCAGATGGCCGACTTCGTGAAGCACGAGCTTCGTTCGGGCGAAGGCTGCGTTTCTTTCAGCAACCCCTGGCGCAAGGACGTCCGCGAAAGAACGCCCGAGGAAGCCAAGGCTGCCGGCACAAAAAAATAAAAAAGTGTCTAAGTGCATAAGTGTCTAAGTGTTTGAGTGATGGAAAAAAGATTAGGCTTGGTCTTAATCATCCCTCTTCTTCACTCAGACACTCAGGCACTGTTTTTCTTTACTCAGACACTTTTTTCTATTTTGCCAGGAACCCCCCGTCGTTTACGAGCACGTGGCCCGTCATGTAGGCCGAAGCGTCCGAGGCCAGGAACACCACAACACCCTTCATGTCGTCGACATCCCCGAAGCGCCTCATGGGGACGAGTTCCATCGCCTTGTCGCGGGACTCCTTGAAGTCGGGCGTCTCGATGTAGGCCATCATGTCGGTGCGGAAAAAGCCCGGAGCGATGGCGTTCACCCGGATTTTGAAGGGGGCGAGCTTTACGGCGAGATTCATCGTCAGGGCGTTGATGGCCGCCTTCGTGGAGTTGTAGGGAACGGCAGGGTGCAGGAACTCGTCGGAACCCCGGAATGCCATGATGGAGGAGATGCTGATGATATTGCCGCCTCCCTGGGCCTTCATCACGCCCGCCACCTTCTGCGTCAGGATCCAGACGCCGCGGACGTTGATGTTGAACATCTGATCCCAGCGCTCCAGGGGGAACTCCAGCGTCGGGGCGCCCCAGGTGGCCCCGGCGTTGTTCACCAGGATGTCGATGCGGCCGAACGTTGACAGGGCCGCCTTCACGAGCCCGTCGACTTGCTCTTCCTTCGCCACGTCGCAGGTCACGGGCAGGACCTCCACACCGCAGGCCTTCCTGATTTCGGCGGCCGCCTCCTCCAGGTTTTTCATCTTGCGCGAGGCGATGACGAGGTTCGCGCCCGCCTCGGCCAGCCCTGTGGCGATGAACTTACCGATTCCGCGCCCCCCGCCTGTGACCAGGGCCACCTTGCCGTCGAGCCTGAATAAATCTGCTGTTTTCATAATCAACCCCCTCAAATTCGTCTATTTGGTCAATCCGCTCTGTTTGGTCTATCTCGTCCGGGAAAACGCCAGGAAAGAGAACCCGTTGTCAGCTTCCCTATGCGTCATGCCACAATAAGGATGGGGGTGCAAGGTCGGGGTTGCGCGAGGAAAAAAAGAAAGGCGCAGCGGGTTCCGCTGCGCCTTCGGGGCGTATGGGTGTCGATGTTTCGTTATTTATTTCTTCAACGCCTCCGGGAAGTCACGATCTTGATCTTCCTCTCCCGATTATTTCAATGCCTTCATGATCTTCTTGTCGTTGGCCGTCTTGAACACGACGGTCATTTTGCCGCCGGAGGGGCTTACGTAGACGTAATTAATGTCGACGTCGGCTTCGGAAACCTTCTTGGCCACCTTCTGCAGCTGACCGGGCTTGTTGGAGAGCTCCACGGCGATGACCTCCTCCACCTTCACCTCGGCGCCCATCTGGGTCAGGATCTTCTTGGCCTTGGCGTTGTTGTCGGTGACGATCATGAAAACGCCTTCCTCGCCCCTGCCGTAAGCGCAGAGGGCCTCGATGTTGATCTTCCCGTTTGCCAGGAAGGTGGTCACTTCCGAGAGCAGGCCGACCCGGTTGGGCACGATGAAGGTCAGCTGTTTGAGCTTGATTGCCTTTGCCATGTCCAGTCCCTCCTTTTTATCCTTTACTCCTACATACGTGCCTCGCCCGCAATTTTCAAGGGTTTCTTCGCCCCTTCCCCATTCTCGATGCCCATCCCGCGGCCGATCTTCTCCAGCATGGCCTTCTCCTCTTTTGTGTAGGCCCCGTCCACCAGGGCGATGCGCCGGGCAAGGCTCAGGGCCTCGTCGCGATCGTGCTCGCCGGGGATGAGCTTCGCGAGGGCCGCAAGAGCCTTCTCCTCGTCGGCCTCCAGGATGCAGTACTGCTCCTTCACCATGCGGCGAAAGTCGGCGGGTCGGATTTTTTGCAGGATCTTGTGGGTCTTGGCGATCTCCTCGGCAACGGCGAAGTGCTTGCGGCCGATGATACGGCCGGTCCTGGCCATGGCCATCATGGCCCGGACGATCCCCTCGGCCGGACCGCCCTTATCGGCGGCATCGAGCCACTTATGCTGGAGCCACTTCTCGTAGTCCTCCCAGGAAACCTCCAGGTCCTTGTCTTTGACCTTGGCCTTGAAGGTGCCTGCGGCGCTCAGGGAGCGCTGCAGGGCCTCATGGCCGTAAACGGCGCGGAAGAGCCTCTCCTGCCTGCGGTCCCGGCTGTCGCGGTAGAAGTTGAGCCACTCTTCGACAAAGGACGAAAGGGATTTCTCCCGGGCCGCGAAGGTGTTGCCCGGCGATGCAGGCTTGCGGTTGGCACGGATCTGGGTTGCCGCCGCGCCGAGGTGGCGCAGCATCGGGTTCATGTCCGAGATCATGTAGCGCTGCGATCTCAGGGGGTTGAGCCCGCGCATCATCTCCGCCGAGAACTCCGACGAACAGGCCTTCACCCAGGGGCTCAGGAAGCTCCGGTAGATCCGGTCGTTGAATTCGGAGACCTGCGCCACGATGCTGAAATCCTCCTCCTCTTCCGGTGCGTCGTCAAGGGCCTTGATGTCTTCCAGGGTCCTCTCCTCGAAGCGGGTGGAGATGTCGCCTGTGGCCACCTCTCCTTCGATCACCATCTCGTAGAGGCCGGGCGGGAGGAATTCGATCATTTCGGAGCTGTGGATGATCTCCTTGTGCTCCTTTTTTGCGACGCTTGCCGCGACGAAGATTCCCAGGTGACCGATGTCCTCGTGGATGATGTAGACGATGACCTGCCCGAGCTTCCTGATCTCTTCGGCGGACCGATAGACCTTGGGGATCCATGAGAGGGCCTGCTGAGGCGGGGTGATGTTGTCACCCTTCGAGGCAAAGACCAGGATGGGGCTCTGGATGTTCTTCAGACTCAGAAATTCCCCCTCGTGAAGCTCCAGTTTGCCCTTCTCGAGCTTGTTTCCCACGAAGAGATTGCTCACGATGAAGTGGATCTCCTCGGCGTTCATCATGTAGAACCCGCCCCACCACTTCTCGAAGGCGAGGAACCGCTCTTCCTCGGTATCGATCTCGGAGTAGAGCTTGTAGTTTTTCGTCCATAACGTGTTGGCCGGGTTGAGCGACTCGAAGTTCGATACGAGGCTGGCCCCGTCGAATTTCCCGTTCCCCAGATCGCACAGAAGCGAGGTCATCCAGATGCCGCCAGCCAGTCCTCCCCGGTAGCGCATCGGGTTCACTCCCTGCACGCCTGCCCAGTAGGACATGGGGGCGCCGTTCAAGATGAGCGGCCCCGCGATGTCGGGCCGGTCGGCGCACAGCAGGGCCGACGCCCAGCCTGCCTGGCAGTTGCCCATGATGGCGGGATTGTCCGCGTGGGGATGCCTGTGGACGACCTCCTCGATGAAACGTTCCTCGGCCTGAACGACGTCCTTGATCTTCTGGCCGGGCATGGGTTCCGTGTAGAAGAGAATGAAGTATACCGGGTGGCCATGGTCCAGGGCCATGCCGATCTCGGAGTCTCGCTTGGAGCCCCCGATCCCGGGCCCGTGGCCGGCCCTCGGGTCGATGATCACAATGGGACGCTTCGGCAACTCGGGCGGTTTTTTCCCCTGGTTCGTCCTGCGTCGCTCCGCGCCGTCGGCACAGTTCTTCTCTTCGCTGCGCCGATCCACGATGCGCACCAGGGCGAAGTTCACGGGTTTTTCGAACGTCCGGCCATCGAGGATCATCTCGTAGTGAAAGGTCAGCACGGGCGGCTGGCCGTTGCGGAGGTGTTCGATGTAGTTGTTGCCCCGCCTGCGCAGGACGTCCATGAAGAGGATCTGCCGCTGAGCCGAGTCGACGGCGTATTCACAGGCATCGAAGATCCATTTCGACGCCGCGGTCATCGGGTTCCACGGTTTCCAGGTTAACATGGGGGTAACTCCTTGTTTTTTCGGTAGGTATGAACAGAGGGTGAATTGCAATATCCGGACCAGCCGGGAAGAATCTCCTGGCAAGGGGACGGCGGGCAAAAAAAGGGGCCAGCCACTGGAGACTGACCCCTGGATTGACCGCGAGTTTCGGGCCATTTGCGATGATCTCTTCTTTCAGTAAATCCATCGACGCGCCCGATTTCAGACACGAGTGAAGGGGAAACCCTTCTCCCTGTTCTTTCCGTGTTTTAAGGGCAATCCCGAGCTCTCCGAAAATATCCGCAGGGTTATTCCTTCACTTTATTCCATTACCCTCTGCTTTTCATCGACAAAGTATAAATATAAAATTAATGAAATCAGTCGCTAAAGCATTCTTGGCGCTCCTTGGTATGATGATTGCTACTAGTTTCACAAAACGGTTCATGCGTCGGACAGTTTTGAGAGACAGCCGTTAATAATCATACCGTCATTGCAAACGAGGAGACTTGGATGATGAAGGGTAACTCCATCAACACTGCTCAGAAAAAAGAAAATGCAGCCTTGAAAAAGTCGGCCCCCCAGCGTAAAGGTTCGGCCATCCTCGCTAAAGATCCGGATGGCATGGGGGACGCCTGGTTAGGCCTCCTGGAAGAAGAGGATACCCTGTTCAACATGCAGGACTGGGAAGAAAAGAAAGGGCAAAGGATTCGATGAGCACGACGACCGTGTGACGGGTCGCTGGGAAATTCAAGGCGACGTTCCGGAACATTTAGGATGGCAGAGTCATCAGTGGCTCTGCTTTTTTCATTTTTGAGAGGTCACGACTGCCATAACATCTCGGTCCTTTTGATCGGGGACACGATAAAAAAGGGGGCCAGCCATCGAATGGCTGACCCCCTCTTGTTTTCTGGTGCCGAAGCCGGGATTTGAACCCGGACAGGCGTACACCCACTAGACCCTGAACCTAGCGCGTCTACCAGTTCCGCCACTTCGGCACGTCTTTCAAGGTCCCTGAATCTATAATGATCCCCGAAACCTTGTCAAGCAAAAACAGGCTTGATATAAAAGACCTTCGTGATATGTTACAAAACTGGCCGAACTGGCTGCCACGCTTTCAGGATATCGGAAAAGAGAGGTTGGTTGATTCATGGATGTCATCAGGGGCCTGGACCGGATCCCCCCCAGGTATGCATGTTCGGTTGTGACCATCGGGAATTTTGACGGGATTCATCTGGCCCACAAGGATCTGTTGGGCAAGGTCGTCGAAGAGGCCCGAAAAAGGCAGTGCAGCGGCGTTGTCCTCACCTTCGAACCTCACCCCCAGAAAGTCCTGCAACCGGATCGCAAACCCTTCTACCTTCTCACGACGCTTCAGGAGAAGCTGAAGCTCATCGAAGCTCTGGGAATCGATGCCGTCATCCTCATCGAGTTCACGCCTGATTTTGCCAAGACGACGGCCGAGGCGTTTGTCCAGGGCATCCTCTGGGATAAACTGCACCTGGAGAAGCTCATCATCGGCCACGATACGGCCTTCGGGAACCGCAAGAGCGGCAACGAGAACTTCCTCCGGAGCATGGGAAAGAACCTCGGCTTTGACGTGGAGGCCATCGATGCCGTGCAGGTGGACGGGATCGTGGTGAGCAGCTCCAGCGTGCGGCACACCCTGCTGGAAGGCGATGTGCGACGGGCCATGAAGCTTCTGGGGCGGCCCTACAACCTGGGCGGTACGGTCGTAAAGGGTTACAGGCGGGGCTCGGAGATCGGCATCCCCACGGCGAACATCGAATCGGAGAAGGATCTTGTGCCGGCCCGGGGCGTCTACGCCGTGATCGCCGAGCTGGACGGCGGTTCTCATCCCGGTGTCCTCAACATCGGCTACAGCCCGACCTTCGGCGATAACCGGCTCACCGTGGAGGTCCACCTCCTCGATTTTCCCCGCGAAGAACTCTACGGAAAGGCCATCAACGTCCTCTTCATCGACCGGATTCGCGATGAGATGAAGTTTGAAAGCCCTAAAGAATTGGTGAAACAGATCGAAAGAGATATTGAGAGGGCCAGGGAGCTTCTCAAGCCGCACCTAGGCTCGCTGTAGCGATTGCGTTGCCGGCTGGAGGGCAGACCATGTTCGTCAAAATCTGGGGCGCCAGGGGTTCCATCCCCGTCAGCGGCCAGGAGTACATCAAGTACGGCGGCGACACGACCTGCATCGAGATCCGCTCGAAGAACGGCCGCGTCATCATCATCGATGCAGGTACTGGAATCCGGAGACTGGGCAAGGATTTGCTGGTCCAGGGCCTCTACGATTACGACCTCATCTTCACCCATGCCCACTGGGATCATATCATGGGCTTTCCTTTCTTCCGGCCGCTCTACTCGGACAGGACGAGCCTTCGCGTCCACGGCTGCCCCTTCACCGAGGAATTCGTCCGGACCATGCTGACAAAGATCATGTCCCCGCCGAATTTTCCCGTCACCTATGGGGATCTGTTGGCCCATATCGCATACTCCGACGGCTGTCCCGAGAAGTTCCAGATCGACTCGGTCACCGTCATGCCCATCGACATCAGCCATCCCGGCGGGGGAAAAGGCTACAAGTTCATCGAGGATGGGAGAAGCTTCGTCTTCATCACGGACCACGAACTCGGCTACTCGCACCCCGGGGGCCTGCCGGCTGAGGACTACCTGCGGTTCTGTGCCGGTGCCGATCTTCTCGTCCACGATGCCGAGTTCACCGGCGAGGAGTACGGCAGGCACCGCAGCTGGGGGCACTCTTCCTACCTCGATACCCTGAACCTGGCCATGAAGGCCGGAGTCAAGCAGTTGGCCCTTTTCCATATCAACCAGGACCGCACCGACCGGGCCATGGACAAGATTGTGGAGCACTGCCGCAGGGTTGTCCGGGAGAGCAATGCACAGGTGGGGATATTGGGGGCCTGCTGCGACATGACCTTCCAGCTCTGACGAGCAGTGACCAGTGATTAGTGACCAGTGACCAGTGAAGAAATCCCCCTTTGCCGCCCTGACCCGCTTCGCGGGGCGGCCCGGTAAGGTACGAACCAGACATGGTTGCGCACCCTGACGGGATGCGCCCCCGGTCATCCCCCTTTGCAAAAGGGGGAAAGAGGGGGATTTAATTTCTTGCTGACATGCCTGTGAAAATCAGAAATTTACATTCCTGGGATGTGGATTACAAGGCGGCGGTGGCCATACAGGCCGAGTTGCGTGAAAAGCTCATCCTGGCAGACGGGCTCTCCGGGGACATCCGGATCGTCGCAGGGGCCGACATCTCCTGCACAAAGGGCGATGACCGGGTCTATGCCGCCGTGGTCCTTCTGGATGCCGCTACCCTGGAAGTGATCGAAGAGGCCACGTACAGCGGCAGGATCTCGATTCCTTACATCCCGGGTCTTCTCTCGTTCCGCGAGGGTCCCGCCTTACTGCGGCCTTTGGGAAGCTGCGGAGACGGCCCGATATGGTTCTCTTCGACGGCCAGGGTATTGCCCATCCCCGAGGATTCGGCCTGGCAGCCCACATGGGCCTCATCCTCGATCTTCCCTCCGTGGGATGCGCCAAGACGAGGCTGATTGGCACCTTCGAGGAGCCGGGCGCGAGGAGGGGGCAGCAATCGCCCCTTGTCCACAATGAAAAGCGGATCGGGGCCGTCGTGAGAACGAAAGACCGCGTGAAGCCGGTCTTTGTCTCGCAAGGCCACCGGGTGAGCCTAGAGCGCGCCGTGGAGATCGTTCTGCAGTGCGCCCCCCGCTACCGCATCCCGGAACCGATTCGCCGAGCGCATATCTTGGTGAACAAGTTGCGGCAGGAAGCCGCAATGAAAGGGACGGGGGACTAGGGTGTCGGGACCAGGCAAACCAGACATTAATGAAAAAGAAAAGGATCGTGGAGGCTGCTCCCCGATCCTTTTTTAATTTCCCCGTATTTTCTTAACCCTACACCCTTGTCCCTACCCCCTGGTCACTAATTCTTCGTGAAATACGCGTCGCAGAAGCGGCTCTCGGCCCGGGTCTTCGTGTTGTGGGCATTGATGAAGAACGTGACGCCGACCACCTCGGGCGGCTCGCCGCCGTTGATGTCCCTGAAAAGCTTGCGGTAGTCCTCGTAGATGTTGCGCTTTTCCGTGATCCAACGGCCCAGCCTGTCGGTCTTGTTTCTCAGCACGATGTAACGGACCCGCCCCGCCAGGGGGTGGGCGTTCTTGCCCATCGTCCCCTTCGGGCTTTCCGTATCCCAGATGTATCCCAGAAGCGGCGCCGTCAATGCGTGCGGGAATCCCGTGGGCGTGAAGACGACATAGACCTGGGCGGCCTGGTCATCGGTGGAGCGCTTGCGCACGTCGGCTCCGTCGGGCAGACGGCTTGCTGCCCACTTCCAGTTCAGGTAGGGAAATTCTTTGGGATTGACCTTCATGTTGCGGCTGATGCCGAAGGAGGATTCGCCATCGCTTGTAAGGTGAAGGCAGTAGGGGTCCTGCTGAACCGATGCCTGCGCCTCGCCCCATCCAAAGGAGCTGCGCCTTTTGAGAGGCGGCAGTCCCGAAAGATCCGGCCTCTCGATCTGGATATCCGGCTTGCCGTGCCTCAACTCGAGATTCCATCCCGGGGGGATGCCGTCTTTCATCTCCGCCGAGGAAAAGTTCGTGATGGGTATGCGCTCGACGGCAGGGGAGGCCATCGTTTCGCATATGGATAATGTCAGCATGGCCGCGAGGGCCAGCAGGAAAAACAGCCTGGACGGTTTCAAGAGGTCACCCGGTCTTGCCGCTGTAGTAGGCCATGACTTCCGTACGCGTCAATACGGCCCTGACATCGCTGACCTCTTTTTCGATGTTCTCCCTTCCGCCCTCCTCGCGGTCGATGAGGGCGATGACCCGCTTCACGTCGAGCCCCGCCTCGCGGGCCGCCTCGATGGCTGCCAGCGTGGAGCCGCCGGTGGTGATGACGTCGTCGAGGATGACGACGCCTTCGCCTGCCTTGACGGCCCCTTCGATGCGGCTCTTTGTGCCGTGGTCCTTGCTTTCCTTGCGCACGATGAAGGACTTGACGGGCTTGCCGCGCTGAAAGGAGATCACGGAAAGGGCGTTCGCCATCGGGTCGGCGCCCAGCGTGAGCCCGCCCGCCGCCGTGACATCGAGATCCTGGATCATGTTGAAGAGGAGGTGGCCGATGAGGTTCATCCCCTCCGGGTCCAGGGTTGTGGGCTTGCAGTTGAAGTAGAAGTGGCTCTTCCTCCCCGAGGCCAGCGTGAAGGGAGGATTGTCGCTGAATTTGAAAGACTTCTCCAGGATGATCCTGGCGAGTCTCTCCTTTATCTGGGCGTGGTCCATCGAAAACTCCTTGTGTTCCGCCTGCCGTACCTGCGCTTTGATGGACTTCCGGTACGGTCGGCGGAGTATACACCAATCACGGGCCTATGGCAAAGGGCTTAAGGCTTATGGTTAAAGGTTGAAAAAAAAGCAAGATAGCCTTTCGCCTTAAGCCTTTAGCCTTTCGCCGGTTATTTTCTGTATCACGCTGACCGCCTCGACACCGTCGCGGGCGTACTCTGCGCCGATCGACTCGGCGTAGGCCTTTGTGACCACGGCGCCTCCGACGATGAAGGGACACTGCTCTCCCTGCTTGCGGGCCAGTCCGATGACCTCTTTCATCTGGGTCATGGTGGTCGTCATGAGGGCCGAGAGCCCCACGGCCCTGGGCCGATGACGTTCGATTTCCCGTACGATCCGCTCGGCGGCAACATCTTTTCCCAGGTCGACGACCTGGTAGCCGTGGTTGCGAAGCATGAGGGCGACGATGTTCTTTCCGATGTCGTGGATATCGCCCTTCACCGTGGCGATGAGGATCGTGTCGCGCGCTCCCGCCTTCAATCCCTCCTTCAGGAAGGGATCGAGAGCCTCCATGCCGATCTTCATCGTCTCGCCGCTCGCGATGAGTTGCGGCAGGAAATACTCCTTGCGGCCGAATCGCTCGCCCACCTCGACGATGGCCGGGATCATGATCTCCTGGGCCAGTTTCGCCGCGTCGAATCCCGCCTTCAGGGTTGCCCCGACAAGCCCTGCCACGGCATCCCGGTTTCCGTCGAGAATGGCCTCCCGGACTTTCCTCTCCGGCGGGAGGGCCTCGATGGGCGCTCCCTTCTTCCCGCCGCCGGCTGCCTTCGCGCAGTGGGCGATCCAGGCCGCCGCGTCGCGGTCCCTGCCGCCCAGCACGTCGGCGGCCTTCTTGACGAACAGGAGCTCTTCACTTGCCGGGTTGGCGATGGCCGCCGTAAGCCCCGATGCGGCCGCCATGGCGAGAAAGGACGTGTTGATCCACTTTCGCTCCGGCATGCCGAAGGAGACGTTGGAGAGCCCCACCACCGTGCGGGCCCCGAAGGATTCCGTCACCCAGCGGACCGTCCGGATGGTCTCCAGAGGCGCCTTCGGGTTTGAGGCGGCCGTCATGACAATCCCGTCGACGAGGAAGTCGTCGCGCGTGAAGCCGTGCTTGCGGGCCTCTCGTTCGATCGCCCGGACAACGACGGCGCGCTTTTCCGCCGTGTCGGGGATGCCCTTGTCCGTGAGCGGAAGCAGGATGAACATGGCGCCGTACTTTGCCGCCACGGGCAGGAGTTTTTTGAGCTTTTCCTTTTCCCCCGAGATGGAGTTGATGAGCGCCCGGCCCGGGTAGACCCGCAGGGCACGCTCGATGGGCTCCGCCTTGGCCGAGTCGATGACGAGGGGAAGCTCCGTGGCGGTGGAAAGTGCCAGCACAACCTCCTGCATGGCCTTCTCCTGGTCGATGCCGGGGACCCCTACGTTGACGTCAAGCAGGGCTGCTCCCGCCGCCTCCTGGTCGCGGGCCATCTGGCGCACCAGGACCGTCTTGCCCTCCCGGAGCTCCTCCTGGAGGGCCTTTTTGCCCGTGGGGTTGATGCCCTCGCCGATGACGGCAAGCGGCCGGCCCGGCTCTAGAAGAAGGGTCCTGCGGGCCGAGCTCAGTGCGGCAAGGGACTTGCGCAGGGGCGGCGTGGGCTTCTTCCGGGACACGGCCTTCCTCAGGGCGGCGAGGTGTAGCGGGGTTGTGCCGCAGCAGCCGCCCAGGATTCCGGCGCCCGCAGCGATGAGGGCAACCGCTCGGGAAGCGAATTCGGCGGCATCCATGTCGTAGACGGTCGTGCCGCTCAATGTCTTCGGAAGCCCGGCGTTGGGCTTGGCGATCAGGGGGATCTTCGCGTAGGGCTTCATGGCCCCGATAAAGCGCACCATGTCATCGGGCCCCGTGGAGCAGTTGCAGCCCACGGCGTCGGCACCCAGGGCCTGCAGAGTCGTGAGGGCCGTCAGCGGGTCGGTGCCGTTGAGCGTCCGGCCGTCGCGCTCGAAGGTCATGGTGACCATCGTGAACAGATCGCAGCTTTCCTTCACGGCGATCAGCGCCGCCCGGGCCTCCTGGATGTCCATCATCGTTTCGATGACGAAGCAGTCCACGCCGCCCTCGAGAAGCCCCAGGACCTGTTCCTTGAAGGCCGCCACGGCCTCCTCGAAATCCACTTCCCCGAAGGGCTGGATGAAATGCCCCGTGGGGCCGATGTCGCCGGCAATCAGGGCCTTGCCCCGCAGGGCCTCCTTCGCGATGAGCGCAAGCCTGCGATTCACGGATCGGGCGTCGCCCTCGCCGTACTCGCCCAATTTGAACCGGTTGGCCCCGAAGGTGCAGGTGTAGACGACGTCAGAGCCCGCGCGGGCGTAATCGCCGTGAACGCTTCCGATCACCAGCGGGTTCTCGATGCACCACAACTCCGGGCAGACCCCGGCGGGCATCCCGCGTTTCTGGAGCTCCGTGCCCGTGGCCCCGTCGAGGATGAGCGGCCTTTTCTTCATAATGTCCAGGAATTTTCGCTGTCCCTTTGCCATCGGTTTTCCCTCAGCCTGTTGTTTCGATCCCCGCCACGGCCGTGACGGATTTCTCGGGTGCGAGGATGTATCGCTCCGTCAACTCGACGCCGAACCGCCCGAGGTCCAGCAGGTCGTAGAAGAGTTTCTGGTTTTCCAGCGCAAGATCGCCGTATCCGCAGGAGAAGCGGCTTTTCGTAAGCCGGCGGCTCTCCCTGCGCAGACCCCGCGCGAAGAAGGCTTCCATCCAGTCAAGGGAGGCATCGACCATCTCGCTTGCCGCAGCATCGAGGACGACGGCCTGCGTCAGGTTGTCTGAGGCCGTGTCGCGGCGGATTGCCTCGATGACGGCCGCACCCGCCGTAGCCCCCATCAGGAGGACTTCCTGCGAGTTGGCAAGCAGTTTCGCCAGATGGATGCTTTCCAGGCAATGACTGCCGGGCAGTCGGATCAGGCGGGAGTCCTTCGAAAGGATGGGGAGACGCCTGGCGGTCCCCTTCAGGGTGATGAGCGAGCGGGCCTTCTCGATGCTCTCGCCGAGCGCCCCGGCCTCGTCGGGCTTGATCTGTGTGAGCCCCTTGCGGTAGCCCAGCCTCCGGTAGATCGCCTCCAGCGGCGGCTCGATCGTGATCCGTTCGAAGGTGATCAGCCGGTCCATAGAAACCAGGGTATAGGGTATAGGGTATAGGGTACAGGCGAAAAAACCGGGAAGGTGTATTCTCACCTGTCACCGGATACCTGGATCCTGAGACCTGCGGTCGATGCATCCGGTCGCACCGACATCCTCCACGACAACCGGGTCGGATTCGCCGAACAAGTATGGATCAATTGGAGGCCACTGGCACACGTTCCACCCCGATGAGTTCGATGATGAATTCATCGACTTCCTTGGGAGGGTTCATGAAGACGATCATGAAGGGGATGCTCGCCCGCGAGCGGATGCCCGTGTTCGGCATGTCGCTCCCTTCGGGCCTCTGCAGCTCGGCCAGGATCTCCTTGTCCGAAAGGCGATTCATCTCTTCGTCGGTCAGGAGGTTTCCCGCGAACGTCTCGACCTCCCCGAGGAGCTTCCCCGTATTGTCGAGGATCTTGCCTCGGAGCTTGACCCTGCCCACGGGATATTCGTATTCGTTTACGGCCAGGCCCGAGATGACGAGAAGATCGCCCGAGGCCGTGCTCTTCGTGAAGCGTTCCTTGACCTCGGTAAAGTTGATCCCGCCCACGGCAGTCACGGGGCTCGCTTTAGGTACGGGTCCCAGCACCCGGTCCCCCGTGCCGGGGGAAACGAAGTTGAGGACGTCTCTCGTGATGCCGGGATTCAGCCAGAAATAAACGCTGCCGACGACGAGGAAGACCAGGATCGAATAGGCGACCAGACGTCCAGGCGTCCAGAAACTGGCTCGCGGCCGCTCCACTTCCTCCTCGTCTTCCGTTTCCTCTTCCTCGGCAGGGGGCATGACCGCGGCCTGTGGCGTGATCCCCTCCGCCGGTTTCGGCGGCGGCGGCGGATCGGGCGGCGAGATGACATCCGCCGGCGTCAGAGGCTTCGGCGCAGCCGCCGGTACCGGCTTGGGCGGCGAGATGACATCTGCCGGCGTCAGAGGCTTCGGCGCAGCCGCAGGCTCCTGCATTGCCTTGGCCGCTTGCTCTTTGACCGGCACTGTGAAGGCCCCCGGTCTGGTGTTGATCTCGAAGAACTCGTGGCCGCAACGGCTGCATCGGACCCAGACCCCGTCACCCGCCATGAGTTCGTCTTTGAACCGGAACTTCGTTGCGCACTGCTTGCAATGGATGATCATCGGTCCTTCTTTCCTTCTGCCTTTGACCTTTATCCCTTGAACCCCGAGCCTGCGGCGAAGCCGCTTATTCTTCCATTACATAAATGTCGGGCAAATACCTGGCTTTTTCGTCAAAGTCGATCCCGTAGCCGAGGATAAACCCCTTGTCCAGGTCGAAACCCACGTAATCCGCCTTGAATTCGATTTTCCGCCGATGTTTTTTGTCCACCAGTGTGCAGACCCTGAGGGAGCCGGGTTTTTGCTCCTTTAATTTCCTGACCAGGAAGTCCAGCGTGATGCCCGTGTCGACGATGTCCTCCACGATGAGTACATCTTTGCCGGCAATCGAGGTCTCGAGTTCTTTCGTGACGATGACCTTCCCCGACGTGGCCGTGCCGGACCCGTAGCTTGCGAGCCGGATGAAATCGATGACACAGGGCCCCTTGAGGTGCCTCACCAGATCGGCCATGAACATGAAGGCGCCCTTGAGAACGCAGACAACGATGAGGTCCTTTCCCTGGTAGTCCCGGGAAATCTGCTCCGCGAGCCCCCGGACGACCCTGTCGATCTCTTCCCTGGAGAAGAGAACCTTCATCCTGAGCTTCTCCATGATCCCTCCTTCAACAAGTTTTGACACTAGCCAACGGAGAAGGAATTGTCAATGATAATCAACTAGTTCTTTGTATCGGCCGACGACGTCCTCGAGGTGTTGCCGGATCAGCTCCTCCGCCTTCTGCACGTCGCGCCGGTTTTTGAAGGCCGACTGGAGGCTGAGGAAGATCCGGTCGAAGCGGGATTTTTCGCATCCCAGCGCCCCGTAGTCGATCGGGTCGATGAAATAGTCCGTCCCGTCGAAGCTGTACTTGCCGAAGCGGTTCGCGGCCTCGGAGCGGAAGGGCCAGGCAAGCTTGAGATCGAAGAAGCGCCGCGCCGCCTCCCGGAGCGCAGGGTCGCTGAAGCGCGCCGGCGCGGGCATCTCGCCTGCGGCCTCGCTCACGAGGCGGAAGAACTCCTTCACGAGGTCGATGTCGGTGATGCAGGCGCCGTAGAGGTACCAGTCGTCGAGGATCTCGAGGACGGCGAGCTTCTCGGCCCGCGAGATGTAACTGTAGCTCGGGCAGAAGTGACCGTCGCAGAGCTCGCGCCCGTAGAAGGAGACATCCCTCATGTCCCGCCCCGCGTTCTGCATGGGGTGAAGGAGACAGCCGACTCGCCTCTCCCCCTCGTCGAGGAATCCCACGTACTCGCAGCAGTGGATGACCTCGTAGCGCTTTCGCCCGTCCTCCCTGGCCTTCACCGCCTCGGAGAATCGCGGGAGGTCTTCGGGCCCGCGGACGGTCTTGCGGAAAAGGCGGGTGCGGTCGCGCAGCCTCTCCGTCAGGGCCTCGCGGCCGGAGTCGGCGTAGTTGTAGAGACCGCAGCAGGCGCCGCAGGACTTCGAGGCATCCGGCTGGCAGAGGTGGACGAAGGGGCTTTCGGGCCCGTCATTCAAAGACAATGGTTTTCGAGCCATGGACGAGGATCCGGTTTTCCAGGTGGAGTCTCACCGCCCGGGCGAGCACCATGCGCTCGAGGTCCTTTCCCTTCATCTCCATGTCGCTGACGGAGTCGCGGTGGCTGATCTTGATGACGTCCTGGGCGATGATGGGGCCGTCGTCGAGGGTCTCCGTCACGTAGTGGCTCGTGGCGCCGATGATCTTGACGCCCCGGTCGTAGGCCTGCTGGTAGGGGCTTCGCCCGGCGAAGGCCGGCAGGAAGGAGTGGTGGATGTTGATGATCCGGTTTGGCCAGCGGCTGACGAAGCGATCCGTGAGGACCTGCATGTACCGGGCAAGGACGATGCAATCGATCTTGTGGCGCTTGAGCTCGGCGAGCTCCCTCTGCTCCTGCTGCACCTTGTCTTCGGGCGTGATGGGAACGTGGAGGTAGCTGAGACCGAACTGCTCGGCCACGGGCTTGAGATCGAGGTGATTGCTGATGACAAGCGGGATCTGGCACTTGAATTCGCCCATCTTGTGCCGCAGGATGATGTCGTGGAAGCAGTGGATGTGCTTCGAGACGAAGAGGGCAATCCGGGGCTGCACGTCGGTGAAGTGGAGCGAGCACTTCATGCTGAATTTTTTCGCCAGCGCATCGAAGGCCTCGAGGATCTTCCCCCGGGGGATGTCGAAGCCGTCGAGCTCCCACTCGATCCGCATGAAGAAGATCTTGGAGCGCTCCGTCGTGTGCTGCGCCGCATGGACGATGTTGCCGCTGTGGTGGAAGATGAAGTTCGACACCGAGGCGACGATCCCCTTCTGGTCGGGGCAGGTCAGCAGCAAAATAGCGTTGGGCTTCATTTTATTCACAGACGACTTGATAAATTTCCCGATCGCGCATAAGGTAAATCCTTTGGCTTGCCTTTTGGCGACGGGATGTTAAATTGAAGGGGCGGGCAGTAAAATTCCCCTGCCATTACAGGCGGATATATAGGCGCAAATGCCCCCGAGGTCAAGAACAAAGGTGAAGGAGAGGCACGCATGACCCTGTTCGAGCAGATCAAGCTCCCCAACGGGCTTGTGGCGGAAATCTGGGATGACTCCCGCCTGATCGCCGCCGATACGACCACCGTCGTTCTCGTCGTCAAGATCCCCGTGGCCTGAAGGAGGAGTATTTCGAGGATCCGGCAGCCTGCCGGAAAACGGCGAAGGTCTTCGGCTCGCCGCTTGTCTACGAGTACCGCAACGAGCGGACCTTTGTCCCCGTCGGGGAGCGTGAAGCCTTGTTCAACGAATTCCTGGCCAGCTTCAAGAAGGACGTTCTGCCCTACGTGTCGAAGGATCATTTTCCCAAGCGATTCGTTCTCTCGAAATACCAGGAGATGATCAAAGACCCCTGGAAGTACCCGGACCGGGGGTAGGATCGAGAAAAAAGTGTCTAAGTGCATAAGTGTCTAAGTGTTTGAGTGAAGAAAAAAGATTCGACAAACATTGGTTTCCGATCTTGTTTCTTTTTCTTCACTCAGACACTCAAGCACTCAGACACTCAGGCACTTTCTTTTGCCCGGCATTAGGGCCTCGTCGCACAGTTGGCACTGGTTGTATAAAAGGTGAACATGTCCTGTCATGGACCCGAACGGAAACTGTTGGAGACGTTTCTTGCCCTCGTGGAGAAGCCGAGCCGCTACATCGGCGGCGAGGTGAATGCCGCGAAAAAGGACCGCTCCGCCTGCCGATTGAGCGTGGCCCTGGCCTTCCCCGATGCCTACGAAGTGGGCATGTCCCACCTGGGGCTCCAGATCCTCTACGCCATCCTGAACGCCCACCCGCACATCTGCGCCGAGCGCGTCTATGCCCCCTGGCCTGACATGGAGGCGAGGCTCCGGGCAAACGGACTCGCGCTGTCAAGCCTCGAGTCGGGTGCGGCGCTTTCGGAATTCGACCTCATCGGTTTTTCGCTGCAGTACGAGCTTTCCTATACGAATGTCCTCACCATGCTCGAGCTGGGGGGCGTGCCCCTGCGGGCAAGCGAGCGCCGCGGGGGGGACCCCGTCGTGATTGCCGGCGGGCCCTGCGTCTTCAACCCGCTGCCCATGGCGCCGTTCTTCGATGCCATCGTGATCGGGGAGGGCGAGGAGGTGATCTCGGAGATCGCCGACGTGCTCCTGCAGGCAAAGCAAAAGGGGCTGAGGCGCAAAGAGGTGCTGGAGCGGCTCTCGGGGATAGCCGGCGTGTTCGTTCCCTCGGTCTTCCGGGAGGGGACGAAGATCCGCAAGCGCATCATCCCCGACCTCGACCGGTGGCTGCTCCCCCTGAAGCCCGTCGTGCCGCTGATGAACACGATCCACGACCGCATCACCCTCGAGATCGCCCGGGGCTGTACGCGGGGGTGCCGGTTCTGCCAGGCGGGGATGGTCTGGCGGCCCGTGAGGGAGCGCAACCCCTCGACGCTTCTCGCCATGGCCGAGGAGGCCCTCAAGGCAACGGGGTACGACGAGATCACGCTTCTGTCTCTGAGCTCCGGCGACTACTCGCGGATCGAGCCGCTCCTGAAGGAACTGATGAACCGCTACAGCGAGCGCCGGGTCGCCCTGGGGCTCCCGTCGCTTCGCGTGGAGACCCTGAGCCCGGCGCTCATCGAGCAGATCCGCAAGGTCCGCAAGACGAGCTTTACCATTGCCCCCGAGGCCGGGACCCGGCGCCTGCGGGACATCATCAACAAAGGAAACACCGAGGAGGATCTGATCGCCGCGGCCCGGCGCGTCTACGAGGGGGGCTGGAAAGCCATCAAGCTCTACTTCATGATCGGCCTGCCCGGCGAGCAGGAGGAGGACCTGGAGGGGATTGCCGATCTGGCACACCGTGTCATGAGGGAAGGGCGCGGACGGCAGGTCACCCTCGGCCTTTCGACCCTTGTCCCCAAGCCCCACACGCCCTTCCAGTGGGTCCGCCAGATCGGTCTCGAGGAGACCCTGGCGAAACAGGGCCACCTCAAGCGGCGCGTCAAGAACCGCAACATCAGCTTCAAGTGGCACGATGCCCGGATGAGCCTCCTGGAGGGGCTCTTCTCGAGGGGCGATGAGCGGCTCGCGGACCTGGTGGAGAGCGCCTGGCGGCTCGGCGCCCGTTTCGACGGCTGGAGCGATCAGTTCCGGTTCGAGCTCTGGGAGAAGGCCCTCGGGGAAAGGGGAATCCGTCTCGAGGAGCACCTGAACATGTCCTGTCATGGACCCGAACGGAAACTGTTGGAGAGTTTTCTTGCCCTCGTCGAGAAGCCGAGCCGCTACATCGGCGGCGAGGTCAATGCCGCGAAAAAGGACCGCTCCGCCTGCCGCCTGAGCGTGGCCCTGGCCTTCCCCGACGCTTACGAAGTGGGCATGTCCCACCTGGGGCTCCAGATCCTCTACGCGATCCTGAACGCGCATCCACACATCTGTGCCGAACGCGTCTATGCCCCCTGGCCCGACATGGAGGCGAGGCTCCGGGCAAACGGACTCGCGTTGGCCAGCCTCGAGTCGGGTGCGGCGCTTTCGGAATTCGACCTCATCGGCTTTTCGCTGCAGTACGAGCTTTCCTATACGAATGTCCTCACCATGCTCGAACTTGGGGGCGTGCCCCTGCGGGCAAGCGATCGCCGCGAGGGGGATCCCGTCGTGATTGCCGGCGGGCCCTGCGTCTTCAACCCGCTGCCCATGGCGCCTTTCTTCGATGCCATTGCCATCGGGGAGGGCGAGGAGGTGATCTCGGAGATCGCCGATGTGCTCCTTCAGGCAAAACAAAAGGGGCTCGCGCGCGAAGAGGTCCTCGAGCGGCTCTCGGGGATAGCCGGCCTGTTCGTTCCCTCGGTCTTCCGGGAGGGGACAAAGATTCGCAAGCGCACCATCGCCGACCTCGACCGGTGGCTGCTCCCCCTCAAGCCCGTCGTGCCGCTGATGAACACGATCCACGACCGCATCACCCTCGAGATCGCCCGGGGATGCACGCGGGGATGCCGGTTCTGCCAGGCGGGGATGGTATGGCGTCCCGTGAGGGAGCGCAACCCCTCGACGCTTCTCACCATGGCCGATCAGGCCCTCAAGGCCACGGGGTACGACGAGA
The DNA here is from genome assembly GCA_963802225.1 of uncultured delta proteobacterium. Lineage (GTDB taxonomy): Bacteria > Desulfobacterota > Syntrophia > Syntrophales > UBA2192 > UBA2192. The sequence goes on from CAWDHZ010000033.1 coordinate 24,993, forward strand.
TCACGCTTCTGTCTCTGAGCTCCGGCGACTACTCGCAAATCGAGCCGCTCCTGAAGGAGCTGATGGACCGGTACAGCGAGCGCCGGGTCGCCCTGGGGCTCCCGTCGCTTCGCGTGGAGACCCTGAGCCCGGCGCTCATCGAGCAGATTCGCAAGGTCCGCAAGACAAGTTTCACCATTGCCCCCGAGGCCGGGACCCGGCGCCTGCGGGACATCATCAACAAGGGAAACACCGAGGAGGATCTGATCGCCACGGCCCGGCGCGTCTACGAGGGGGGCTGGAAAGCCATCAAGCTCTACTTCATGATCGGCCTGCCCGGCGAGCAGGACGAGGACCTGGAGGGAATTGCCGACCTGGCACACCGTGTCATGAGGGAAGGGCGCGGACGGCAGGTCACCCTCGGCCTTTCGACCCTGGTTCCCAAGCCCCACACGCCCTTCCAGTGGGTCCGCCAGATCGGTCTCGAGGAGACCCTGGCGAAACAGGCCCACCTCAAGCGGCGCGTGAAAAACCGCAACATCGGCTTCAAGTGGCACGACGCCCGGATGAGCCTCCTGGAGGGTCTCTTCTCGAGGGGTGATGAGCGGCTGGCGGACCTGGTGGAGAGCGCCTGGAGGCTCGGCGCCCGTTTCGACGGCTGGAGCGATCAGTTCCGGTTCGAGCTCTGGGAGGAGGCCCTCGGCAAGAGAGGTATCCGCCTCGAGGAGCACCTGCGTGAAA
>CAWDHZ010000034.1:0-14075 GCA_963802225.1 uncultured delta proteobacterium
ACATGTCCTGTCATGGACCCGAACGGAAACTGTTGGAGACGTTTCTTTCCCTCGTGGAGAAGCCGAGCCGCTACATCGGCGGCGAGGTCAATGCCGCGAAAAAGGACCGCTCCGCCTGCCGATTGAGCGTGGCCCTGGCCTTCCCCGACGCATACGAAGTGGGCATGTCCCACCTGGGGCTCCAGATCCTCTACGCCATCCTGAACGCCCACCCGCACATCTGCGCCGAGCGCGTCTATGCCCCCTGGCCTGACATGGAGGCGAGGCTTCGGGCAAACGGACTCGCGCTGTCAAGCCTCGAGTCGGGTGCGGCGCTTTCGGAATTCGACCTCATCGGTTTTTCGCTGCAGTACGAGCTTTCCTATACGAATGTCCTCACCATGCTCGAGCTGGGGGGCGTGCCCCTGCGGGCAAGCGAGCGCCGCGAGGGGGACCCCGTCGTGATTGCCGGAGGGCCCTGCGTCTTCAACCCGCTGCCCATGGCGCCGTTCTTCGATGCCGTCGTCATCGGGGAGGGCGAGGAGGTGATCTCGGAGATCGCCGATTTGCTCCTTCAGGCAAAACAAAAGGGGCTGAAGCGCAAAGAGGTCCTTGAGCGGCTCTCGGGGATAGCCGGCCTGTTCGTTCCCTCGGTCTTCCGGGAGGGGACAAAGATCCGCAAGCGCATCATCCCCGACCTCGACCGGTGGCTGCTCCCCCTGAAGCCCGTCGTGCCGCTGATGAACACGATCCACGACCGCATCACCCTCGAGATCGCCCGGGGCTGTACGCGGGGGTGCCGGTTCTGCCAGGCGGGGATGGTCTGGCGGCCCGTGAGGGAGCGCAACCCCTCGACGCTTCTCGCCATGGCCGAGGAGGCCCTCAAGGCAACGGGGTACGACGAGATCACGCTTCTGTCTCTGAGCTCCGGCGACTACTCGCGGATCGAGCCGCTCCTGAAGGAACTGATGAACCGCTACAGCGAGCGCCGGGTCGCCCTGGGGCTCCCGTCGCTTCGCGTGGAGACCCTGAGCCCGGCGCTCATCGAGCAGATCCGAAAGGTCCGCAAGACGAGCTTTACCATTGCCCCCGAGGCCGGGACCCGGCGCCTGCGGGACATCATCAACAAAGGAAACACCGAGGAGGATCTGATCGCTGCGGCCCGGCGCGTCTACGAGGGGGGCTGGAAAGCCATCAAGCTCTACTTCATGATCGGCCTGCCCGGCGAGCAGGAGGAGGACCTGGAGGGGATTGCCGATCTGGCACACCGTGTCATGAGGGAAGGGCGCGGACGGCAGGTCACCCTCGGCCTTTCGACCCTTGTCCCCAAGCCCCACACGCCCTTCCAGTGGGTCCGCCAGATCGGTCTCGAGGAGACCCTGGCGAAACAGGGCCACCTCAAGCGGCGCGTCAAGAACCGCAACATCAGCTTCAAGTGGCACGATGCCCGGATGAGCCTCCTGGAGGGGCTCTTCTCGAGGGGCGATGAGCGGCTCGCGGACCTGGTGGAGAGCGCCTGGCAGCTCGGCGCCCGTTTCGACGGCTGGAGCGATCAGTTCCGGTTCGAGCTCTGGGAGAAGGCCCTCGGGGAAAGGGGAATCCGCCTCGAGGAGCACCTGCGTGAAAGGACTCCCGGGGAGCCTCTGCCGTGGGATTTTGTCGATACGGGGCTCGACAGGAAATTTCTCCTCGACGAATACGAAAAATCGCAGCGGGGCGAGGCGACCCCCGACTGCCGCATCGAGGGCTGCCGCCACTGCGGTGTCTGCGACGGCGAGCTGATCGCCGTCCGTGAGGCCGCGGAAAACGCTCTCTCCCCTGCCGGGCGCGCGGAGCCAGCGGCCGTCGCGCTCACCCCGACGCGCTTGCGGCTCACCTTTGCCAAAATAGGGCCCGCCCGGTTCCTCTCCCATCTCGAGGTCTCCTCCGCCCTGACCCGGGCGATCAAGCGAAGCGGCCTTGCGCTTCGATACTCGGAGGGGTTTCACCCCCACCCGAAGGTCTCCTTCGCCTTTGCCACGGCTGTGGGGATGGAGAGCCTGGAGGAGCTTGCCGACATCCAGGTGGAAGACGGGCTTACGGATACGGCCGTGATCACGGCGAGGATCAATGCAGGCCTGCCGGAGGGGCTCGAGGTCCGGCGGATCAGCCGCCCTGCCGCGGGCGATCCATCCCTGGCAAAGCTCGTCCGGGGCTTTCGTTACCGAGTTGCCCTTCCGTCGGGCGACTGCACGGAAGGCCTCGAAGGACGTATCGTTGGGTTCCTGGCCCTGTCGTCCTTCATCGTGGAGCGCGAAGGAAAGGACAAGACAACCCGCAACGACGTCCGGCCTTATGTGGAGGGGATTTTCCTGGATCGTAAAACGGGAGTGCTGGAGATGACGCTGCGGAATGCCGACGGCAGGACCGTGCGGCCCGCCGAGATCCTCACCCATGTGCTCGGGTTGGATGAGGGCTTAGTCCGGAGCCTGTGCATCGTGAAGACGGAGACGATGGTTGCCAAATAAGTGTCTGAGTGTCTGAGTGGAGAAAAAAAGTGTCTGAGTGAAGAAAAAAGGCAAGAGCGAAGATTGAGAAATGCCGAATCTTTTTTTCTTCACTCAAACACTCAGACACTTCATCACTCAGACACTATCTTCCTCCTGTCCCACCGGAAACAACTCCCCGGGAACTGCTTGGCGTACTTTTTCATCTCCGAGGCCCGCTCCGTCATCTCGCCGAAGTGGCTGAAGTTGCCCGTTCCCGTGTCGGTGATCCCGATAGAGATGCTGGTGAAGGGGAAGGTTCGCTCGATGCCCTGGCGGTCCACCGACTGGATGAACCCCCGCTCCCGGTCCTCGGGGTCGTAGAAACCGGGGATGAGCTGGTCGAAGGTCGTGACGAGTTCCTGCGAGGCGGTCTCGATGTAATCCGGGCTCATGACGTAGACGAAGTCGTCGCCCCCGATGTGGCCCACGAAATTCCGCTCGCGCTGCTTGTCCTTCACGGCGCTCAGGATGAGCCGCCCCGTGATGCGGATGATGTCGTCGCCCCGGGAAAAGCCGTACTTGTCGTTGAGGGGCTTGAACTGGTCCAGGTCGGCCCAGGCGAGCGCAAAAGGCTCCCCCCGGTCGATCCGCTCCTGTATCTCCCGGTTGATGGAGATGTTGCCCGGAAGCCGCGTGAGGGGGTTGATCTCCACGATCCTCTCCGAGCGCAGGATGCAGAGGTTGACCCGCCTCAGAATCTCTTTCTCCAGGGACTTTCGCCAGATGTAATCCTCGAAGAGCAGGGTGTCCCAGTGCGAGAAGGACGACTCGTCGCTCAGCACGGCCAGCACCGTGAGGTTGCGGAACATGGGGTCTTCCTTGAGTTGGGCGAGCGAGCCGACGGACGCAGGGTCTCTCGGGTCCACTTCCAGGACGATGAGGTCAGGCGGGCTCGTGCTGCAAATGAGGCCCATGGCCGACTGGATGCTGTCGAACAGGATGACCTGGCAGCCTTGCCTGATCTGGTTTTCCACGGTGCTCGTGAGCACCAGGTCCCGGGAGATGACTATCACTGTTTTCATGAATACCTTTTTCCGCTCAGCGCCCTCTCCCCTCCGGGGGGAAAGAATCACCCTCACCTCAATCCTCTCCTCTCAAGGGAGAGGAAGATTAAGGAAATGGGTTGTTTCTAGGTCCTGAATTCCTCTTGCGTCTGCTCGACGGAGTCTTCCAGTTCCTTAAGTATTTCCCGAAGATCCGCCTCCGCAAGGCCGAGGGTCTCCCAAGCCTTGGGGTTCACCTCGGGAACGAGATTGTCGCCCGAGAACCCCAGACCCCTGGCTTTTACGAGGATATCGGCCATGTGGACGATCGCCGTCTCTAGGGGCGCCAGCGTCGAGACCTGGGGACGGTGGTGGTTTGCAATGCAATCGCAAAGCTTTTTGGGGAAGTGCCATTTTTCCGACAGCCATCCCGCCACGGCGGCATGGGTCTCGGAGAAGTGGTTGCGCTCGGCTTCGAAGATGGAGATTCCCGCCGCCTCGGCCTCTTTGACCGTCTTGTCGTAATCCTCCGGGTAGACGAGAGTCAGAATGACCTTGCCCACGTCGTGCAGCAGCCCCGCCACAAAGACCTCCTCGGGCTCCTTGAGGCCCTTTTTCTGGGCGAGGATCTTCGAGGCGATGGCCACTCCGATGGAGTGCTCCCGCAGGCCGATCATTGCCTTGTGCATGATCTCGAAGACGGATACGCTCAGCAGCAGCCCCTTGACCACGTTGAGGCCCAGGAGCATGACGGCATGGTTCACCGAGGAGATCCGGCCCGGAAACCCGTAGAGGGCCGAGTTCACCATCTGGAGGATCTTGGTGGTGAGGGCCGGGTCCTTGGAGACGAAATGGCTGATTTCATTGAGGGATATCTTTGGATTCTCGATGATCGTCGACAACTGCTTCAACACGCTGGGGATCGTGGGGATGTTGCTGATGTTCTCCACCCGCATGCGGAGGGCCTTGGGGTCCATGTTAGCCATACATTGCCTCGATGTGTTCTCTGACCGCTTTCTTGATGAGCGACATCTGGGGGTTGCCTTCCATTTTCGCGAATCGCCTGTCCAGGGCGTCGAGGAGGTCTTCTTTCGGCTGGGCGGGTCTCGACGGGCCGTCGATGAAGACGCTGTCTACGCCCATGTTCTCGATTTTCGAGATCCGGGCCTCCGTCAATTCGGCTCCCTCGGCCATGAGGACCATGCCGGAGGAGTTCAGCAGGGGCCGGGCCAGTTTCATGCCGGGCTTGAGCTGCTCCACGGGGATTTTGGGCATCTTTTCACTATCCTTTCGAGGACTTTTAGCCGGGGAGTGGCATCCAACCTCTTACCTTCTGTCTTCTCAGAGGGGACTCCCCCGGAGATGATGTATGCAAATTCCGTGGGAAAATGATATAGAGGACAAAGAGACGCAACGGCTTGGCAGAAAAGGCTGCAAAGCAGGCCGATAAAAGTTGTTGACAAACATTGATTTATCCATATAATCAGCGTTTTCAATTTCCTTTCAAGGAACCGGATATGTACGCAGTCATTAAAACGGGCGGAAAACAGCACAGGGTCTCCGAGGGGGACGTCCTGAAGATCGAGAAGCTCGAGGGGCTCAAGGGCGACACCATCGTGTTCGAGGAAGTCCTCCTCGTATCGAAGGAAGATCAGACCCGCGTGGGCACGCCGGTCGTCGAAGGCGCCAAGGTCGTCGGCGAGATCGTCCATCAGGGCAAAGGCCCCAAGATCATCATCTTCAAGAAGAAGCGCCGCAAGGGGTTTCTCAAGAAGACGGGGCACCGGCAACTTCTCACAGAGGTAAGGATCAAGGAAATCTCGCTGTAATCAGCTTTCTGAGGAGATAGTTCGATGGCACACAAAAAAGGTCAGGGCAGCACCCGTAACGGCAGAGACAGCAATTCCCAGCGTAGAGGGGTCAAGGCCTACGGTGGCGAAACGATCAGCGCCGGTTCGATCATCATTCGCCAGGTCGGCACGAGGATCCACCCAGGCCACAATGTCGGCATCGGCAAGGACTTTACGATTTTCGCCAAGATTACCGGCGTCGTGAAGTTCGAGCGCTTCGGGAAGGACCGCAAGAAGGTCAGCGTTTACGCGTCCTAGCTGTCCCCTCCGCGCTTTTCCGCCGCAGATACCGGCGATAAGGGACTGTCCAAGCCCTCGGTCACATCGAGGGCTTTTTTATTGGGATCGGCATGAAATTCATCGACGAAGCCAAAATCTATGTCGAGGGGGGAAACGGGGGACGCGGCTGCGTGAGCTTCCGGCGGGAGAAGTACGTCCCGCGGGGCGGCCCCAACGGGGGCGACGGCGGCAAGGGCGGCGATGTGGTCATGATCGCCTCGGCAACCCACCGGACACTTTTGGACCTCAAATTCCAGCAGCACCACGTGGCGCGCCACGGCGGGCACGGCGAAGGAAGCGACTGCACGGGTCGCAATTCCGACGACGTCGTGATTCGTGTCCCGGTGGGTACGGTCGTGACCGATAATGAAACGGGACTAGTGCTCGTGGACCTCGTCGAGGACGGTCAGCGCTTCGTCGTTGCAAAAGGCGGCAGGGGCGGCAAGGGGAACGCCTTTTTTGCCACCTCCACCAACCGGGCGCCCCGGCACGCACAGCCGGGCGAGGAGGGCGAGAAGGGTTGGGTCCGGCTGGAGTTGAAGCTATTGGCCGACGTGGGGGTCATCGGGTTTCCCAATGCCGGCAAGTCGACGCTCATCTCCGTGGTCTCGGCGGCAAAGCCCAAGATCGCCGACTACCCTTTCACGACGCTTACCCCGAACCTGGGAGTTGTGAAATACAAGGACTTCGGCACCTTCGTCATTGCCGACATTCCCGGTCTCATCGAGGGAGCCCATCAGGGCGTGGGGCTGGGGGTCAAATTTTTAAAGCACGTGGAGCGGACCACCGTCCTGATCCACCTTCTGGACATTTCCGGCGAGCCGCCCGTGAGCGGATGGCACAATTTCGAAACGATCAACCGGGAGCTCGAACTCTACAGCCCCAAACTCGTAGAGAAGCCCCAGATCGTGGTGATCGGGAAGCTGGATCTTACCGAGACGCGTGAGCGGGTGGAAAAAGAAATTGACTTCTTCAGGGGAAAAGGGATAGAAGTCTTTGCAATTTCAGCAGTTACGGGAGAGGGTGTCCCCGCCCTGATCGCGGCTGTCGTGAAAAAATTGAAACGGGATTTGCAGGAAAACAATGAGCACTGAGCGCAAGCAGATCCTCGCCGGCGCCCGGCGGGTCATCGTCAAGATCGGAACCGGTGTCCTCACGGGCACTGAGGGCCTCGACCGCGAAATCATCCAGCAGCTCGTCGACGAGATGGCGGAGCTCATCCGGAAGGGCTACCACATCGTCATCGTCACTTCCGGCGCCATCGCCTCGGGCAAAAACCGCATGGGCATCTCCGGCAAGCTCAAGAGCATGCCCGAAAAGCAGGCCTGCGCCGCCATCGGACAGAGCAGGGTCATGCGCGTCTACTCCAACGCATTCGGCACGCACGGGATGTACGTGGCCCAGATCCTCCTGACCATGGACGACCTGACGGACCGCAAGCGCTTCATCAACGTGAAGAACACCCTTTCCACCCTCATGGAGTGGAACGTCATCCCCATCATCAACGAAAACGACACCGTTGCCGTCGACGAGATCAAGTTCGGCGACAACGACCACCTGGCTGCGGTGGTGGCCAATATCACCGAGGCCGATCTCGTCATCAGCATGACCAACACGGATGGCCTCTATGACCGAAACCCGAAGGCGCCTGGAGTGAAGAAGGCCAAGCTCATCGGGCTCGTGCGGGATATCACCGACGACATCGAAACCATGGCCACGGCCGAGGCGGACCCCACCGGGATGGGAGGGATGCGGAGCAAGGTCCTGGCGGCGCGGAAAGTGACGGCCTGCGGGATTCCCTACATCATCGCCCGGGGAAAGAAGAAGGGCATCCTGGGCGAGATCTTCGCGGGCAAGGACGTGGGCACCCTGTTTACGCCCATGACGGAGTGCCTCTCGAGCCGCGAGTACTGGATTGCCTTCACGCTGCGTTCCCGGGGAAAGCTCTTCGTCGACGACGGGGCCCGGAAGGCCATCGTGGAAAACGGAAAAAGCCTCCTTCCGTCGGGTATCGAGAAGGTGGAAGGGGAGTTTGTCGTGGGCGACCCCGTCATCGTCATCGCACCGGACGGGAAGGCCATTGCCAAGGGCCTCGTCAATTACGGTGCCCAGGAGCTTCACAAGATCCAGGGCCTGAAGTCATCGAAGATCGAGCAGGTGCTGGGATATAAACACTACGATGAGGCGATCCACCGGGACAACATGGCTGTTCAAAAGATCCAGAAGCCGGCCCAGAAAACAAGGGCATAGGGTCCAGGGTATAGGGTGTGAAGGTAAGAAAGAAATTTCCATGAATTGAGTCTTTTTCCTACCCTATACCCCATACCATTCACGAAGTGATGCAGTCCTTTTCCACCTTTCCCGTTGAATCAAACTGCACCCTCTCCATCTCCAGCAAAGCCCGTTTTAGCTTGAGGCCGCCGCCGAAGCCTCCCAGGGAACCGTCGGAGCGGACGACCCGGTGGCAGGGAAATATAAGGGGAAACGGGTTTTTCGCACAGCCCTGGCCGGTGGCTCTGGCCCCGCCCGGGGCGCCTGCCCTGCCGGCTACGGCACCATAGGTGCTGACTTTCCCCCGGGGGATATTCGTGAGCGCCTGGAGCACCTTTTTATGAAAGGGGGGCACCCGGCTCAGGTCGAGAGCGGCTTGATCGAAAGAGGCGGTCTTTCCCTCCGTGAAGGCAAGGAGACTCTTCCCGAGTTTCAGGACGGCTTCGCAGGATCTCCTTTCCGCTCCGGGAAACCTCCTGCGAATATCCTGCCGGGTCCTCTCTCCCGGGGCGGGCAGGAAAATCCAGGCGATTCGGGGACCCTGCCGGTCTGCAGACCAGGCTATCGCAGCCTCCCCGAAGCGGGTCTTGACGAGTTCGTAGAAAAAAGCGTCTCCGGGCATGATGGCCTCATTTGACAGGGGTTTCATATTTTCTTATGATGGCCCGCATTGTAACAGAGAAAAGCCGATTCGGGAACATTCAGGAGACAAGACAGGGGTTACGGGTCGAGAAAAAAAGAAATGGAAGTCTACCTTTATCTGACGATTGTCGCGTTTCTGGCCGGCTTTATCCAAGGACTTTCCGGATTCGGTTCCGTCTTGCTGTCGCTTCCCTTGATGGTGCTCTTCCTGGACATCCGGGAGGCCATTCCCCTGGTGAACCTCATGGGCGTGATCCTTACGGTGCTGCTCATCATCCAACTCCGGGCCCACTGGGAGTGGGGGAGGATCTGGCCGCTTCTTGCGGGGGCTCTTCCGGGGATTCCTGTCGGGGTCTATCTTCTGAAGCGGATGGATTCGGCGCACGTGCAGGTCATTCTGGGTCTGGTTCTCGTTGCATACTCGGCCTATGGCCTCCTCTTCAGGCTGCCGATCGGAAAGGTGAGCGGTCCCTGGGCCTATTTCTTTGGCTTCTTTGCCGGCGGCCTGGGCGGAGCGATCAGCGCCTCGGGCCCGCCGGTGATCGTCTATACCTCCCTTCAGGCCTGGACGAAGGACCAGATCAAGGTGACCCTCCAGGGGTTCTTCATTGTCTCGGGGCTGCTGATCGGCGTCTTCCATGCCGTAAACGGTCTCACGACGGACGGGGTGATCCGCAACTTCCTCGTCTCCATCCCTACCCTGCTGGCGGGCACCTGGGCGGGGTCGCTGCTCTGCGGGAAGTTCAAAGAGGAAGGATACCGACGGGTTATGCTTGTTTTGCTGGGCGCTCTAGGGGTGTTCACGCTGGCGAGAGTCCTGTGAGAAGGGGTTAAGGGTAAAGGGAATCCCCCTCTCTGGCCTTCTTGAGCCCTTAACCCTGTACCCTGAACCCTTGACCCTGTACCCTGTTTTTCAGCTTGACAGAATCTAAAAACTTATGTAATAAAACACCTTTCGAATTGCCCAAACAAGGAGGAAACTCTTTTGGCTACGCATCCATCGGCAGAAAAAAGGGACCGGCAGAACAAAAAGCAAAAGATCAGGAATACGGCCGTCAAGTCGAAGACGAAGACCGAGATCAAGAAAGTTCTTGCCGCCGTTGAAGAACTAGACAGGGAGAACTCCGAGAAGGCCCTCAAGAGCGCCATCACGGTCATCAAGAAGGCGGCATCCAAAGGCGTCTATCACAAAAACAATGCTTCCCGCAAAGTCTCCCGCCTGACCAAAAAAGTCAACGCCCTCAAGAAGGCCTAGTTATTCGTAAAAAAGGCCCATGTGCCGTGTCATCATGCACATGGGCCTTTCTTTGCCTTTTTCCCTACCCTGTCCCCTGGACCCTGACCCCTTTACCCTGTCTTTTAGAATCCCGACATCAAGTTTCTGAATGCCTTTTCCGCCATATCATTGGACAGCTTCTGCAGCGCCGCCGTCTTGCTGGCCGAGGTCGCGCTGGTATTTGCCTGATCGATCCGGTAGGTTTCATTTCCGGAGAAGTTTGACACGGCCCAGATTTTTTTCCTGGCTTCCCGTTCCTCGAAGAGCAGATTGACCGTCATGACGGCCCTGCCTTCCTGCGCCTTGTCATACTGGTCAAAGGCCACGGGCGGAACGGTGAGGGCATTGATGGTACCTTGCAGGATCAAATCGGCCGTCTCCTTGCTGTTGGCAAGCCGGAAGCGGCTGCTTTTCCGGAACTGATCCTCAAAGCCGTTCCGGAGATAGATCTCGATGAAGGGTTCGCCCGTTGTGTTCACCATGTTATCCACGAAGACAGTCTGAAAGCGGCTGTCTATCCAGTCCCCTCCGGCCGAGAAACCATACCCGCAACCCGCCACGGCGATGATCAGTGAGAAAAGAAGCAGGGCCCGAAAGCCCTGCCGTGTCTGTCTCTCTGTTTCTGTTTTCATTTCTCTTACCCTATACCCTGGACCCTTGTTCCTGGTCCCTGCAACTATTTCACAACAATATTCACCAGCTTTTTCGGCACCGTGATGACCTTGACGACCTTTACCCCCTCAAGGAACTTCTGCGTCTTTTCGTCGGCCAGGGCCATCTCCTTGATTTTTTCCTCCGACTCGTCGACGCTCACGGTGATGCGGCTGCGGAGCTTGCCGTTGACCTGGATGACGATCGTCAACTCCTCCTCCGAGGTCAATGCGGGGTCATAGGAAGGCCAGGGCGTGCCGGCGAGGGAGCTTTTGCGGCCCATCATCTCCCAGAGTTCTTCCGTGATGTGGGGCACAATGGGTGCCAGCAGGATGACAACGGTCTCGACGGCCTCCTTGATGACGGCCAGCGCCGCCCCGTCATTCTTCTGCGGCCGCGGCACCTGGTAGACGAGATTGACCAGCTCCATGATGGCGCTGACGGCCGTGTTGAAGTGAAACCGGTCCTCGATGTCCGTCGTGACCTTGCGGATCGTCTGATGCGTTTTGCGGCGCAGCTTCTTGAGATCTTCGTCGAGTTCCTCCGCCCCGGTCGGGAGCGCGACCCCCTGAATGTCCTCCAGGTAATCCATGACGAGCCGCCAGACCCTGCCCAGGAATCGGAAGGACCCCTCCACGCCCTGGTCGCTCCACTCCAGATCCTTCTCCGGAGGTGCGGCGAAGAGACAGAACATGCGGGCCGTGTCGCAGCCGTACTTTTCGATGAGGTAGTCCGGGTCGATGACGTTCTTGAGCGACTTGGACATCTTCTCGGTTTTACCGGTCACGACGGGCTTTCCGCACTTCTTGCACTTATCCTCTTCGACCTCGTAAGGGAAGAGAAAGCCGTGTTCGTCGCACTTCGTGGTCTCCTTGCAGACCATGCCCTGAGTCAGAAGATTCGTGAAGGGCTCGTCGATGCCCAAAACCCCGAAGTCGCGGAGCACCTTGGTGAAAAACCGGGAGTAGAGCAGGTGCAGGATGGCGTGCTCGATTCCGCCGATATACTGATCCACGGGAAGCCAGTAATCCATGGCCTTGCGGTCTAGGCCGGGCTTCACGTCGCAGTGAGGCGATGCGAACCGGTCGAAGTACCACGAGGACTCGACAAAGGTGTCCATCGTGTCCGTCTCGCGCTTCGCGGGGCCCTTGCAGCCGGGGCAGGTGGTGTTTACGAAGGAGTCGATTCGGGCCAGGGGCGAGCCGCCCTCGCCGGAGAACTCCACGTCCGTCGGCAGAATGACGGGCAGGTCTTTTTCCGCCACCGGCATGGTGCCGCACTTGGCGCAGTAGACAATGGGGATCGGGGCGCCCCAGTAGCGCTGGCGGGAGATCCCCCAGTCGCGCAGGCGATACTGGATTGTTTTCTTGCCTTTCCCGATGGACTCGAAGTGAGCCGCGATGGCCTCCATGGCAGCCGTGTTCTTCATCCCGTCGAAGGGGCCCGAGTTGATCAAAATCCCTTCATCGACGTAGGCCTCCGTCATGCTCTCGACGTTGAGGGCCTTCTTCGGGTCCTGGATGACGACGATCAGGGGAAGCTTGTACTTCTTGGCGAACTCGAAGTCGCGCTGGTCATGGGTGGGAACGGCCATGACGCAGCCCGTGCCGTAGTCGGCCAGGACGAAGTTGGCGGCGTAGACGGGCATCTTGCGGCCCGTCACCGGGTTGAGGCAGTACGAATCGAGGAAGACGCCCTCCTTCTCGTAGTAATCGGAGGTCCGCATGAGCTTGTCCTGCTTTTTCACCCGCTCCACGTATTCCATGACGTCCTTCTCGATGGGCTTGCCCTTGGCGAGCTGCATGACGAGGGGGTGCTCGGCCGCCACGAGCATGAAGGTGGCCCCGTAGATCGTGTCCTGCCTCGTGGTAAAGACCCGGATGGCCTCGGTGCCGTCGGCCATGGGGAAGGTGATCTCCAGGCCGTAGCTCTTCCCGATCCAGTTTTTTTGCATGGTGATGACCCGCTCGGGCCAGCCCGTGAGCCTTTCGCAGGATTCCAGCAGCTCCTCCACGTACTGGGTGATCCGGAAGAACCACTGCGAGAGGTGCTGCTCCTTCACGTCGGAGCTGCAGCGCCAGCACTGCCCGGCCTCGACCTGCTCATTGGCGAGCACGGTCTGGCACTTCGGGCACCAGTTGACGGCCGACTCCCTCTTGTAGACGAGGCCCTTCTCGTACATCCACAGGAAAAAGAGCTGCTCCCACTTGTAGTAGGCAGGCTCGCAGGTCGAGATCTCGCGGTCCCAGTCGTAGCTGAAACCCATGCGCCTGAGCTGTACCTTCATGCTCTCGATGTTTTCGTTGGTCCACTTGGCGGGGTGGATGCCGTGGTCTATGGCGGCGTTCTCGGCAGGCATCCCGAAGGAGTCCCAGCCCATGGGGTGAAGGACGTTGAAGCCCCTCATGTGCTTGTAGCGGGCTACGACATCCCCGATGGTGTAATTGCGCACATGCCCCATGTGAATGCGGCCCGAGGGGTAGGGAAACATCTCCAGGAGATAGTACTTCTTCCTGGATGGATCCTCGGTGACGTTGAAGATCTTGCGGTCATCCCAGAGCTCCTGCCACTTCTCCTCGATCTGGTGTGGACGATATCTCGTCTCCATGGCGTTCTCCTCACAGTTTCCCCTTCCGTTTACGTCAAAAAGGGGTAGCACACGGGCAGGTTTCTTTCAACGCTATTTTTTCCAGAAGTCAGGCACGAGAAGGACGAGGACGGTGTAGATCTCGAGTCGTCCCAGGAGCATGCAGATCGATAGGAGCCACTTGGCCGACTGGGGGAGCTCGCTGTACGTCGAGGCGGCATTGACGAGACCCAGGCCGGGGCCGACATTGCCCAGGGTGGCCGCAACGCCCGAGATCGACGTGACCATGTCCACGCCGAGCAGCGTGAGCGTCAGAGTGGCCGCCATGGCGATGGCGATGTAGAGGACGAAAAAGCTCCGGATGCTGGAAACGATCTCCTGCGGGACGGCGAGTTTTGCGACCTTGACGGAGAGCACGGCGTGGGGGTGGATGAGGCGGTACAGTTCGATGAAGGTCTGTTTGATGACAATCATGAACCGCAGGCACTTGATGGCGCCCCCCGTGGATCCGGCGCAGCTGCCGACGAACATGAGCAGGATGAGGATGAGCTTGGACGGCGCCGGCCACTGGTCGAAGTTGTAGGTGGCAAAGCCCGTCGTCGTGATGATGGAGACGACCTGGAAGGCGGCGTACCGGAGGGATTCTCCCAGAGTGCTGAAATAGTGAAACCGCAAATCCAGGGTAATGATCGCCGTCGAGACCAGCACGACGGCGCCGTAGAAATGAAATTCGGGGTTCCTGAAAAACGTCTTTGCGTCACCCCTGAAGAGCCGGTAGTGCAGGGTGAAATTCATCCCGGCGACGAACATGAAGAAAATGATGACGATCTCGATGTAGAGGCTGTTGAAATGGGCGATGCTCGCGTCGTAGGTGCCGAACCCCCCCGTCGCCATGCTGGCGAAGGAATGGCAGACGGCATCGAAGGGGCTCATGCCGCCCAGGTACAGAAGAACGACTTCCACGGCGGTGATGGCCACATAGACGAGCCAGAGGTTTTTGGCCGTTTCGGCGATCCGGGGCGTGATCTT
>CAWDHZ010000035.1:0-17301 GCA_963802225.1 uncultured delta proteobacterium
GCCGTGGCCTTGTCCTGGTTGGGAGTGTAATTGAAGTGGATGTAGGAGCTCCCGACCTCGCTGTGATCCTGGCGGCTCGTGCCCCCGGCCATGAGGCAGTCGCAGAAGTTGATGAGGCTCCCCAGGGTGACGAAGGGAAAGAGGATCGTCTGCTTGAGCCCCACGGTGTGGGCGCCCGAGGCCTCTTCCTCGATCAGGCAGCCCTCCCTCACCTGGGCGCCCGATCCCATCGAGGAGCGGGCCAGAAAGACGGATCCTGTGAAAAAGCCGCCCTTGAGCTCCACGCCGGGGCCGAGCCGGCAGTCCACGAGGGTCACGGGGGATTCAAAACCGATTTTCGCGCCGGGGCCGATCAGGGTCTTTGCGCCGGCAAGGCGGCATCCGGGGTAAAGGACGGTGCCCTTTGCGTAAATGCGCTCCGTGCTGACCTCATCGCCGATCACGACAGCCGACGGGCAGGGGATGGATACCCCTTTGTCGAGCAGCGCGGTGATCTTTTTCGGAAGTTCCGTTGTCATCCGGTCTCTTCGTGGGGGGGGTATGTTAACCCCTGGATTGCTTCAATTATCGTGCCCTGCGGGCGAGCATCTGCAAAAAAAGCTTGTGGACCCTCGCATCGCCCGTCAGCTCGGGATGGAAGGCGGCCACGAGGATGTTCTTCTGGCGCGCGAGCACCACCGCACCCTGGTAGAGAGCGAGCTTCTCCACCGCGGGGCCTGTCCCCAGAATTCGGGGGGCCCGGATGAAAACGGCGTGAAAGGGCTCCTCCCCGAGGGCCTCGCAGGGGATGTCCACCTCGCGGCTCTCCAACTGGCGGCCGTAGGCGTTGCGCTCCACGTCGAGGTCGATCAGATTCAATAGATCCTGCCTGCGGCCGTCGACCCGGTCGGCCATCACGATGAGGCCGGCGCAGGTGCCGAAAACGGGCTTGCCCGCCGCGGCAAATTCCTTGACGGTGTCAACGAACCGGTACTCGGCCATGAGCTTTCGCATGGTCGTGCTCTCGCCGCCCGGGATGATCAGCCCGTCCACGTCGTCGATCTCCGAAGGCAGGCGGATCTCGACGGCATCGACGCCCAGGGATTGAAGCATCCGGATATGTTCGCGGAAGGCCCCTTGGAGGGCCAGCACACCGACTTTCATGAGTTGCTATTCCTCTTGCGCGTGCCGGCGGTCGCCGGGGGGGAGGCCCCGTTGCCGAAAGGCTCTGGTTTCGTGTCGGATGGAGAAAGGCTGAAAAAGCGCCGGCTGCAGATCATGGTGGCAAATGGCATGGGACCCGGCAGTTCCTACTTCGTTTTCCTGCAGGGGATTCCCAGCGCGGTCATCTTCTTCTGGAACGTGTTGCGGTTGATTCCCAGGTAGGAGGCGGCCGCCGACTTCACGTTTTTGTTGCGCTTCAGTGCAATCCGGATCAACCCCCGCTCCACGAGGGAAAGAATCTCGTCGTAGACCTGGCTCTTGGTGCCCTGTCCCGCCGAAAGGACGATGACGAGTTCTTCCAGTTTCTTTTCGAGGACCTCGTCGATGCCGGGTAGGGTGAATGCCGCCCTGCGGGGTTGCTGAGCCTTCATGACTGCCATGTCCGTTCCTCTCCTGTCCGTCGGGGGCGGCTTGATTTCTTTGCTGCGATTAACGATGAGCTTGCCATCGTTTTCATGACGTACTCTTCATGGCGATCACCACCACGAGCAGGATCGCCGCAAGCCAGGCTGCATAGATGTTCGAGCGGTTCACTGCGGATCCCTCGAGGATCTCCCTGGCGCCTTCCTCGACCCGCTCGGCATCCACGTGGCCCGTGACGTCGCGGACGAGGTCTCCGAACCGGCCATAGGCATTCGACAGGACGTGGAAACCCTTCGTCGTGGTCAGAACCAGGAAGACCTTCTTCCGGACCGCGAGGGCCCCCACATGGGTGATGTCCGCCCAGTTGAGCGCCCGCCGCTTGAAAAACTTCGTCAACGCAAGACCCGCGTCGCTCGCCTCCACTTTCCTGAGCGACGACTCGATTGCAATGAGAGCCATCGGGATGAGCGCCGCCAGGAGGAGAAACTGCTCCGTGGCCGTTCCCTGGCGGAGGAAGGTCAGGATAAAGACCGCCAGCAGGAGCAGGGCATCCAGGGCCAGCGGCAGGACGAGTGCCCTGTTGACTGTGTAAATCCGGGTTGACATGGGTTCTGGCAACGGATGTGTTGTCGTCAATCCTTTCGCCGGTAGGTTCCGCTCTTCCCGCCCCGCTTGAGCATCAGCCGTATCTCCGAGAGGGTCATCCCCCGGTCCACAGCCTTGCACATATCGTAGATGGTGAGCGCCGCAGCGCTGACTGCCGTGAGCGCTTCCATCTCCACGCCTGTCCGGCCCAGCGTCCGGACCGTAGCCTCGATTTCGATTTCGCCGCGGCGCGCATCCGTTCGAAAGCTCACGTCTACGGCCGTGATCTCCAGAGGGTGGCAGAGCGGAATGAGCTCGCTCGTTTTCTTGGCCGCCATGATGCCGGCGATCTTCGCGACGGCAAGCACGTCGCCCTTGGCGATCGACTGCTTCTCGATGGCCTCGGCCGTTTGCGGCTTCATGAGGACCTTGCCCCGGGCCACGGCCTCCCGACGGGTCGTGTCTTTCTCCGACACGTCGACCATCCGGGCCTTGCCTTTTTCATCGAGGTGCGTGAACTTCGGCGTGAACTTCGGCATGTTCAACCTGCGACGGCATGGCTTGCCCGCCGCAAAAATAATGGCGTACCCTAGCACAGAAGAAAAGGCCCGTCAAGGCGCTTGCCACGGCGCGAAAACGGCGGGGTGATGATAACCAACTGGTTGATATCACAAGAGAAATATAATTTGCGGGTCCGGTTACAATTCCGAAACTGGTCGGTTAAGGTTGCCGGGCGGGACGCCCGGCCTCCACGCGGATGCCCGGCCTCCACGCGGGACGGCCTGTCTCCATGCGGCACGCTCGGCCATCACGCGGGACGCCCGGCCTATTCGAGCGAGATGAGCTGTGAGTGGATCGGCTCTCCGAAGAAGGTCCTCGCCAGCCGGTCGAAACGCTCGGTGAGATCCGTTGTGAGAAACGTCCGCGCCGCGCCGCGGGTGAGCCTTCGCTCCATCTCGGGGTGCCGACGTAAATAATCCTGGAGCTTTTCCGCCACGACAGGGCCTTGCTCCAGGACCTCGACGTGCCCGGGGACGTTGCGCCGGATCGTGTCATAGAGGAGAGGGTAGTGGGTGCAGGCCAGAAGCAGCGCATCGATCGAGCCGGCCTCGGCCATGAGTTCCCCGAGATAGCGGCGGACGATCATTTCGGCCCCTTCCCAGTCCTGCTCCCCCGCCTCGATGATGGGCACGAGAAGCGGGCAGGCCTTCTGAAACACGCGTATGGAGGGGTTGAGCTTTTCGATCTCTCTCAGGTAGGCCTCCGAGGCGACGACCCCCTCCGTGGCCAGAAGGCCCACGCGACGGAAGGTTTCCCTGTCGGCCACCTCCTCGACGAGCGGACGGACGACGCCCAGGACGCGGCGGTCCGGGTAGCTGAAGGGCAGGTACTCCTGCTGGATGCGCCTCAGGGCCTTGGCCGACGAGGTGTTGCAGGCGATGATGATGAGAGGGCAGCCCCGGCGGAAGAGGTACTCGACGGCCTCGCGGGTGAACTCGTAGACCACCTTCTGGGAGCGGCTGCCGTAGGGCGCACGGGCGTTGTCGCCCAGGTACAGGTAGTCATACTGCGGCAGCGTCTCGACGACGCGCCGCAACACCGTGAGCCCCCCGAACCCGGAGTCGAAAAAACCAATCATCACAACACTCAGTAATTGAGTAATTAGTAATTGGGTAATTTGAGGAGGATGTCTATCAATTACTAGTTACTTAATCAACCAGATCTTCTTTCTCCCTTAATTACCAGTTACTTAATCAACCAATTACTCTGCCCGAGGAAAGTGCTTGCAAATTTAGAATCATGATATAATATTCGCAACTAGGTATAACTTCAATGAAAATCGGGTTTGAGCCGGGTATGTCGACTTGATCGTCAAGGTCCTGAGCAGTGCAGTTGTCGGTATCGATTCCTTTCCCGTCGACGTGGAAGTGGACCTCTCCGCGGGCCTTCCCCAGTTTTCAACGGTGGGACTGCCCGATACGGCCGTCAAGGAGAGCCGCGACCGCATCAAGGCGGCCATAAAGAATTCCGGTTACCGCTTTCCCGAAGACCGCGTTACCGTGAATCTCGCTCCGGCCGACATCCGCAAGGAAGGGACCGGTTTCGACCTGCCCATCGCCCTGGGGATCCTGGCGGCCGAAGGGTTCGTCGAGCGCGAGCGACTCCGGGACTACCTGGTCATGGGAGAGCTTTCCCTGGACGGCCGCGTGAAGGGCGTGCAGGGGGTCCTGCCATCGGCCTTCATGGCACGGGAGCAGAAGTTGAAGGGCCTGATCGTGCCTTCGGACAATGCGGGCGAGGCGGCCCTGGTGCAGGGTCTCGAGGTGATCCCCGTGGCCTTCCTCTGCGACCTGGTGGACTTCCTCAATGGGGCGAAGGACATCCCGGCTTTCACCTGTGAGTTTGCGACAGCCTGTGACTCGGCGAGGAATTACACTGTCGATTTCAACGATATACACGGCCAGGAGCAGGCCAAGCGGGCCATGGAGGTCTCCGCCGCCGGCGGGCACAATATCCTGATGACGGGCCCTCCCGGTTCGGGCAAGACGATGCTTGCCCAGCGGATCCCGACGATCCTGCCGGAACTCTCCCTCGAGGAGGCCCTGGAGACTACAAAGATCTACTCCGTATCGGGGCTTCTGGAGAGGCGCGAGGCCATCATGGCGACAAGGCCCTTCCGGGCGCCTCACCACACGATCTCCGATGCGGGGCTCGTGGGAGGCGGTCACACCCCGAAACCCGGCGAGATCAGCCTGGCTCACAACGGCGTCCTGTTCCTCGACGAGCTGCCCGAGTTCAAGCGCAACGTCCTCGAGGTTTTGCGGCAGCCCCTGGAGGACGGGCAGGTGACGATCACGCGCTCCGTCATCACGGCGACCTTTCCCTCGAAGTTCATGCTCGTGGCGGCCATGAACCCCTGCCCCTGCGGGTACCTGGCCGATGCGCGAAAGAGCTGCCGCTGCAGCGCCCAGCAGATCCGGCAGTATCGCTCCAAGGTGTCGGGGCCGCTGCTGGACCGGATCGACATCCACGTGGAGGTGCCCTCGCTGCCTTACCGGGAGCTGGCAGGGGCAAACCGGGCGGAGTCTTCCGAGATCGTGCGCAAGCGCGTGCAGAAGGCGCGCGAGATCCAGCGGCGCCGCTTCGGCGGCAACGCGACGCGACTGAACTCCCGGATGACGGGAAAGCAGCTGCGTGAGTTCTGCCCGCTGTGCGAGGAGTCGCAGAAGCTCCTCGAGATGGCCGTCGACCGGCTGGGGCTTTCCGCGCGGGCCTACACGCGGGTGCTCAAGGTGGCGCGAACCATCGCCGACCTGGAAGGCGAGGCGAACGTCCAGCCGCAGCACGTGTCGGAGGCGATACAGTATCGGGCACTGGACCGATCTGTGATATAGGAGCAAGGAAAAAGGATAAAGGTCAAAGATTGCAAATAAAAGGATTCGAGTCTCGGGTTCAGGAATAATCATATTCCATGCCCTGAACCCTATACCCGATACCCAATACCCTGATTAAGAAGTCACAAGGAGGCTTGGAGATAGATGGAAAAGTTTGGAACCTTAACCGTAAAATCCGGTCTGGCCGAGATGCTCAAGGGCGGCGTCATCATGGACGTGACGACGGCGGACCAGGCGAAGATTGCCGAGGATGCCGGCGCCGTGTCTGTCATGGCCCTGGAACGCGTCCCAGCCGACATCCGGGCCGAAGGCGGTGTCGCCCGCATGACGGACCCCGCCATCATCGAGGCCATCATGAAGACCGTCACGATCCCCGTGATGGCCAAGTGCCGGATCGGCCACTTCGTCGAAGCCCAGATCCTGGAAGCCCTCGGCGTCGACTACATCGACGAGAGCGAGGTCCTCACGCCAGCCGACGAGAAATATCACATCAACAAGTGGAACTTCAAAGTCCCCTTCGTCTGCGGCGCCACGAACCTGGGTGAGGCCCTGAGGCGGCTCGGGGAAGGGGCCGCCATGATCCGGACGAAGGGGGAGGCAGGCACGGGCAACGTGATCGAGGCCGTCCGCCACATGAGGACGATCCACGACGAGATCGCGAGGCTTTCCGTGCTCCCCGAGGAGGAACTCATGACGGAGGCGAAAAATCTCGGCGCGCCCTACGAACTCGTCCGGCTCGTGGCCCGGGACCGCAAGCTTCCCGTGGTGAACTTCTCGGCAGGCGGGATCGCCACCCCGGCCGATGCGGCCATGATGATGCAGCTCGGCGCGGACGGCGTCTTCGTGGGCTCGGGCATCTTCAAGTCGAAGGACCCGGCAAAACGGGCGGCCGCTATCGTCAAGGCCGTCACGCACTACAAGAACCCCGAGATCCTCGCCGAGGTGTCCAAGGCGCTCGGGGAGCCCATGAAGGGCCTCGAGATCTCGAAGATCGGCAAAGAGAACCTGTTACAATATCGCGGGAATTAACAGGCCGGTTGTATCTTGACGAAAGGATCATAAAGGCGTATTGCAGAAAACATCGTGCGGGTTGCACGTTTGGTACTCCAGGGGGGAGAAACGTCATAGAGAAGAGGAGGAAGCAGCAAGAGCCATGGAAATCAAAGTGAACAGGGTTCCCGCAGACAGGATGAAACTGAAACCGACGGACGAGTCAAAACTGGGGTTCGGGCAGCTCTTCACCGATCACTTCTTCACGATGAAGTACAAGACGGGCCAGGGCTGGTATGACCCGCAGATCGAGCCGTACGGACCCCTCCAGATAGACCCGGCCGCCATGAGCCTTCACTACGGCCAGCTGATCTTCGAGGGCCTGAAGGCCTACCGCGGCGCCGACGGCTCCATATACCTGTTTCGTCCCTGGGAGAACGTCAGGCGGTTCAACGAGTCCGCCATAAGGCTCTGCATGCCCCCCCTCGACGAGAAGCTCGCCCTCGAGGCCCTCAAGCAGCTCGTCGTCGTGGAGAAGGACTGGATTCCCAAGGGGTTGGGCACCGCCATGTACATTCGGCCGACCATGGCCGCCACAGAGCCGGCCCTGGGCGTGCGGCCGGCCAACGAATACATATACTTCGTCATTGTGGGGCCCGTGGGCGCCTACTATCCCCAGGGCTTCAGCCCCACGAAGATCTGGGTCGAGGAGGAGTACGTCCGCGCCGTGAAGGGCGGCATCGGCTACTGCAAGGCGGCAGGCAACTACGCTGCGAGCCTCATGGCAAGCCAGAAGGCCGGCGCCAGGGGCTACACCCAGGTCCTCTGGCTCGATGCCGTCGAGCGAAAATATGTGGAAGAAGTGGGTACGAGCAATATCTTCTTCGTCATCGGCGACGAGCTCATCACCCCGCCGCTTGGGGGGAGCATCCTGCCCGGCATCACCCGCGACTCCGTCATCCAGATCGCGAAGCGCAACGGCACGAAGGTGTCTGAGCGGCCGCTCTCGCTCGACGAGATCCTGGCAGCGGGGGCCAAGGGGACCCTGAAGGAGTGCTTCGCCTCCGGCACGGCGGCCATCGTCTCGCCCGTCGGCGAGATCTTCTGCAGGGGCAAGCAACTCCTGATCAACGGCGGAAAAACGGGGCCCGTGACGGAGAAGCTCTACAACCAGATCCTCGAGATCCAGTACGGCATTGCCGAGGATCCGTTCGGATGGAGGCTGAAAATCGCCTAGAGAAAACCATTACCTCAATCTCCCTCTCCCTTGAGGGGAGAGGGCTGGGGTGAGGGTGAGATTCCCCCGTCCCTACTATGAGAGGGTCGGGGCGAGGGTGAAGCTCAAGAGGGTTGTCTCTGCTGAGCGCTTGGAAGAAGGATTCAGGAGATCCATTCGACCAGCGCATCCTGGGGTGTCTGCCCCATGAAAAACAGGTATATCAGGGGTGTCATAAGGGCTGTAAATGAACATCAACAGCGGTGTGGACAAATCTGTTGATAAAGTTGTTTACGGGAGCGCCAAGTTCAGTACAGATTACGTTTTTTACCGAATTGCCTACGGATTAAGCACGAAAATATGTAAATAATTTCAATTAGTTGTATATTTTATTGTCATTTCCGCGTTTTATCGGCCTGTCCGGATGCGATTTATTCACCATTAAAAAAGCATGCCAGCCCGGTCATCCCGGGATCACCTTTTAATCACGACAAGGAACAGCTAATGAGGAACTCCTTTTTATCCCTTGTCTTTTTGCTTTTTATTTTTTTTGCGGCCCCTGCATGGGGGGCTGATCTTCTCAGCCTCGATGAGGTTGTCCAGAAGATCCAGGACACCTACGAGCAGACCGGACAGGTCAAGGCGCATTTCACCCAGGCCTTGACGCTCAAGGCCATGCAGAAGACGCAGATCGAGGAGGGGACCTTCTATTTCAAAAAACCCAAGCGGATGCGCTGGGTGTACACGAAACCGGCCGCAAAGGAGCTCGTCATCAACTCCGAGAAGGCCTGGCTCTATGTCCCCGCCGACAAGATCGCCTACGTGCAGGACGCCGAAAGCCTTTTCAAGTCCACGGTGAGCGTGCGGTTTCTGGCCGGGATCGGAAAGCTCAAGGACGATTTCAGGATCTCCTTCGCCGGGGACAAGAAAGTAGACAAGGCGGGAAACTATCTTCTCGATCTGGTCCCCGTGAAGCCCGAGGAGGGGGTGAAGAAACTCCAGGTTGCCGTGAACCGGGAGAGCTTCCAGATCGTGAAGGTCGTCCTATTCGACCCCTACGGAAACGTGACGACGCTCTCCTTCTCGGGGCTCGAACTCAACCGGGACCTGCCCGACAGCCTCTTTACCTTCAAGCCCCCGGCAGGGGTGGACGTGATGAAGCAATAGAAGAAAGGGGACAGGTTAGCATGTCGGCCGACAGCCGAAGCGGGGAAGCGCCAACAGCCAACAGCAACAGCAACAAACCAATAGAAAAATCCCCCGAAATCATTGATTTCCGGGGGATTCTTTTTTTTAGCTGTCGACTGTAGGCTTTGGGCTGCAGGCTTTGCCCTTATACAATCTTCCCCGCCTTGAAGGCCTTTTCGAAGGCGCGGACCAGGACGGGGTCGAACTGGGTGCCGGTGCACTTGAGGATCTCATCGTAGGCGATCTGGGCCGCGAGGCCCTTGCGGTAGGGGCGATCGGACGTCATGGCGTCGTAGGTGTCGGCGATGGCCAAAAGCCTTCCCTGGATGGCGATCTCCTCGCCCTTGAACCCCGCGGGATATCCCCGGCCGTCGTAGCGCTCGTGGTGCTGGGCGATATAGGGCATGAGCGGCTCCAGGAAGGCGATGCCGCCGATGATCTGGGCGCCGATCGACGGGTGGGACTTCATGATGGCAAATTCCTCGTCGGTGAGCTTGCCGGGCTTGTTCAGGATGGAGTCGCTGATCCCGACCTTGCCGAGGTCGTGCAGCACGCCGCCCCAGTCGATCATCTCGAGATCCCTGCGGCCCCATCCCATCTCCGCGGCGATGATCTTGGAGATCTCGGCCACGCGGTTCGAGTGGCCGCGCGTGTAGGCGTCCCGTGCCTCGACGGAATTGGCCACGGCCCGGATGGTGTCGAAGTAGCTCTTCTTGAGATCCTCGAAGAGGTAGGCGTTTTCCAGGGACAGGGAGAAAAAGCTCGACAGGATGTAGAGCAGCTTCAGCGTCTGCTGGCGGATGAAGTCCTCGTCCTGTTCGAAGACGATGGAAACGGCGCCCAGCGTTCGCTCCTTGTTCGAGAGCGGTGCGATCATGACGCTGAGCTTCCGGTGGTCGCCCTTGCCGAAGATCTCCGTGGGGACGCAGGCGGGGTGACCGCTGTTGATGATCCAGCCGAAGGTGCCCGACATGATCTGAGCGTCGAGCTCCTTTTCCATGAGCTGTGCGAAGTGCTCCGGGATGGAGATCTCGTGGCGGAACTCGAAGCCGTTCTCGTCGACGAGAAAGACGGAGCAGGCCTCTGTCTTGACGAGCTCCTGGAACTTGGCGATGCCCGACTGGAGGATTTCCGGGATGTCGTGCGACAGGATCATGTCCGAGCGGAAATCGGAGAGCCGCTCGAGCTTGTCCTGGATCGAGACGAGGGCGCGGTTCTGCTCGTCGAGGTACTGAAGCCTCTTCTGCGTCGTCCGGTGGTCGGTGGCGCCGACCGATTTGTCCGTGAACTCCTGCATGATTTCCCTGCTTGCCGGGCGGTTACATCTCCAGGATTTCCGTGTTTTCCTTGTAGAGCTTCACGGTCTTGTCCATGACGAGCTCGAGGCTGCTCAGGCTGAGGCCTATGAGTTCCCAGGCTTTCGCGTTCACGTTCGCGAGCTTTTTCTCGCCGCCCGAGCCGAGCCCGAGGGCCATGCAGAGGATGTTGCCGATGTGCACGGCAGCGATGTCCTTGCGCGCGGGGGTTGCCCCGTCAGCCAGGTGATGGGAGCCGATCATCTGGGCCGTGTCGGGGGGAAAGCGCCAGTGGACGGCGAGCGCGCTGCCCACCTGGGTGTGATCGAAACCGAAGGCCCTGCGTTCGGCATCGACCATGGGGGCGCCGGTGGTCTGGATTTCGTTGATCACGGCGCTGAACTTCTCCGGGTAGTGAACGGCCATGACGAGCTTGCCGATGTCGTGCAGCAGCCCCCCCGTGAAGACCTCATCGGGGTTGCGCAGATCGGCCGCCTCGGCGAGCACCCGCGAGGCCACGGCGCAGCCGATGCAGTGCTTCCAGAAGTCCTTCTTGTCGAAGGCGCCGTCCGTTTCCATCCCCCTGAACATGTCGAAGACGGAGGTCGCGAATACGAGGTTCTTGATGGTGTTGAACCCGAGGATGACGATGGCGCGCTGCAGGCTTCCCACTCTCTGGGGGAACCCGTAAAAGGCCGAGTTGACAAATTTGAGGACCTTGGCGGCGATGACCTGGTCCTCGGAGATGATGTTGCTCACGGCCGCAATCGTTGCGTCGGGGGATTGCAGCAGCTTGCCCAGCTTGGAGTAGATGACCGGCAGCGTGGGGATCTTGTCGAGGGAGCTGACGATCCGTTCGATTTCGTTGGCTTTCATGGTCTTGTTTGTCCCTGCGTTTCGGTTCCCTTCGGGCAGGCTGCCTCAGGATTCCATGACCTGTTTGATTTTCAACTTTTTCGTAATCCGGTAGATCTCCGACATGATCTCGTTGCCCTCGAGGGACGGGAAGAACGCGCGCAACTCATTCTCGATGACCTCGATCACCTCGGGCGAAACGGTCTTCATCTCCTCCTCGTTGAGCTGGTCCCGGTCGAAGCCATCCACATCGGCGTCCGAGATGCCCCAGGCCTTGAGGAGCATGATGTGCTTCTCGGAGAGGGTCATGCCCTGCCTGATCATGATGTTGCCGTGCTTGTTCTTCACATCGGCCGCGAGAGTCATGCCTTCCTTGAGATCGTTGATATTCAGAATACCCATCGTGGAAAACGTCCTGTAAGTTCCTGATCTGTTGAAGTGGACAGGCTTTTCAGCCGCTTCGCCCTGAAGGCGCATGAAATCGTTCTGGTATTATGCAAATATCGTGACAACAAATCAGGGACCGGGGACCGGGGACTAGGGACCAGGGATGGTGCCAGAAATACTTCATGGAACCCGCAGCGATCGGATGTTTTTTCACTGGTCCCTAAACCCTTGTCCCTCGTCCCTCCCCGATTCCGTTCGGAATCGGGCCGTTGACGCAACGTTTTTTTTACTATAGAAATATCGATGAGATGGTAAAAACGGGACGATGGGGCGCAGGCGATGCAGATCCTGATGTTCGGATGGGAGTTTCCCCCCTTCATCAGCGGCGGCCTCGGGACGGCATGTTTCGGCATGACGAAGGCCCTCGTTGACAGGGGGCACCGGGTCACCTTCGTGGTTCCCTCCCTGCCCGGGCCTGACCGGCCATCGCACGTGGCGCTTGTGGCAGCGTCCGATATCTTCGCCGGGGAAGAGAAGGCCCCTTCAGCGGGGATCACCGTAAGCCCCGTCGACTCGCCCCTGAGGCCCTACATGGCGGAGGCGGACTACGGGGTTTTCCGCAAGGGGAGCCTCCTTGCAAGCCCGGGGCATTACGGTCCCAATCTGTTCGACGAGGTGGAACGCTACGGGGAAGCGGCGGGTTTAATCGCCCGTCGGGTCCCCTTCGATGTCATACACGCCCACGAGTGGCTCTCCGTCCCCGCGGCCCTACACGCCCGACGCGAAAGCGGGCGCCCCTTCGTCTTTCACGTCCACGCGCTGGAGTTCGACCGCAGCGGCGGGAGCGTGAACCCCGGCATCTTCGCAATCGAGAGGCAGGGCCTTCTCGAGGCGGACCGCGTCATTGCCGTGAGCCACTACACGAAGGGCGTGATCGTGGAGCGTTACGGAATCGATGCGGAAAAGGTGACCGTTGTCCACAATGCCGTTTCCCGGGGCGAGGCGGCAAGGGCCTATGGTGTCGTGAAGGCGCAGGGCGAGAGGATCGTCCTGTTCATGGGGCGCATCACCCATCAGAAGGGGCCCGGGTATTTCGTCGAGGCGGCCGCGAAGGTCCTGAGTGTTCTGCCCGGCGTGACCTTCGTCATGGCGGGCAGTGGCGATCTCATGCCGAAGATGGTGGAGCGCGTGGCCGAGCTCGGCATGGGAAGCCGGTTTTTCTTCACGGGGTTTCTGCGCGGCGAGGAGGTGGAGCGGATGTACGCGGCAAGCGATCTCTACGTGATGCCGAGTGTCTCCGAGCCCTTCGGGATCGCACCGCTGGAGGCGATGCTCTACGATGTGCCGGTGATCATCTCCAGGCAGTCGGGGGTTGCCGAAGTTCTCCATCACGCCCTGACGGTTGATTTCTGGGATGTGGACGATCTCGCCAACAAGATCTGTGCAGCCCTCACATACGACGCACTCACGCGTGAAATGGTCGAGCGCAGCCGCGAGGAGCTCAGGGCCATGACGTGGGACCGGGCGGCCAGGGAGATAGAGGAAGTCTACAAGAAGGTGATTGGTGGCCGGTGACGGAAGAAGTGACTGAGTGTCTGAGTGTTTAAGTGTCTGAGTGAAGAGAAAGAAAATCCCCCTTACATCCCCCTTTGCAAAAGGGGGAATCAATAGGAAATCCCCCCTTTCGTAAAGGGGGGCAGGGGGGATTTGGACCGGATAGACCGAATAGACGGGATAGACCATACGATGCCTTCTGTTGTTTTGTGTTTGCATGCCCACCTGCCGCTTCGGTTGAAGAAGTACAGCTTCTTCGACATCGGGCATTCGCAGGATTATTTCGACGAGGATGAGAGCCGCCAGGTCCTCGAGTGCGTGGCGAAGGAGTGCTACCTGCCGGCCAACGCAGCCTTGCTCAAGCTCATCCGGCGCCACCGTGGCGGCTTCAGGGTTTCCTGCTCCGTCTCTGGCATGCTTCTTGAACAACTGGAAAATGGGCGGAAGCCGCTTCTGGAGAGCTTTCAGAGGCTTGCCGACACGGGCTGCGCAGAGTTTCTGAGCGGACCCTGGCACCACTCCCTGGCTTCGCTTTTTTCCGAAGAGGAGTTCCGGGGGCAGATCGCTCTTCACCGGCGCAAGATCCGGGCGCTCTTCGGCCAGGTGCCGCGGGCCTTTCTGAACACGGAGCTCATCTACGGAAACGACGTGGCCCGCATTGCCGAGTCGATGGGCTTCCGGGTGATCCTTGCCGGCGGCGCCGGCAGGCTGCCCGGCTGCGACGCAGAGTCCCTCCACCGGCCGGCGGGATGCAAAAAGCTCAAGGTTCTCTTCCGGCACGATCGTCTTTCCGATGAGCTTGCCTTGAGCCTTTCGGGGGCAGAGGGGCAGGCCCTGGCCGCCGATGAATTCGTCCGGGGGCTGGCCGAGAGTTATCACGCCGATGAGATCATCAACCTTTTCATGGGCTACGAGACTTTCGGCGGGCAGGACCCAGGCAAGACGGGAATTCCCGGTTTTCTGGAAACGGTTCCCGGAATCTTGATGAAGCGGCGCAACTGGCGGTTTTCGACGCCTTCCGGCGCGGCGGCGGAGCACGAGCCGGCAGCTGAAATTGACGTGCCCGGTCAGATCTTCCGGACCGGCTCTGAAAGGGACGGTTCGGCCTGCCTGGGAAATCACCTGCAGATCGATGCCGCCAGGACCCTCTACGGTCTCGAAGAGCGGGTCCGGGCGACGAAGAGCCGCACGCAGATCGGCGCCTGGCGCAACCTCCAGGCGTCGGACTATTTTTGCCACATGAGCACAGAGAACCTGGCGAGCGGGGCGGTTCATCGCACATTGAATCCCTTTGCCTCCCCGTACGACGCCTACATTCACTATATGAACATTCTGAAAGACTTCTCCGGCAGGATCGCGGGGAAGACGGGAGTCCGTCCATGAGTGCTGATCGCAACGATTATCTGTTCGAAGTGAGCTGGGAAGTCTGCAACCAGGTGGGCGAGGTCTACTCGGCCATCCGCAGCAAGATCCCCAGTGCGGCCCGCACCTTCGGGGATCACTGCATCCTGCTGGGGCCGGACCTGAAGAACAACCTCGAGTTCGAGGAGAGCGAGGAGGACTTCTGGACGGCCATCCGGGAAAACACGGCCATCAAGGACCTGCCCTGCCGCTTCGGCCGCTGGAAGGTCCCGGGCGAGCCGAGGGTCATCCTGGTGAACTTCACGAAGAAGTACAACAAGGATCAGCTCCTGTTCCAGCTCTGGGAGGATTACGGCATCGACTCCATCTCGGGCGGCTGGGACTACATCGAGCGGGTCATGTTCGGATACGCCTGCGGCGAGGTCATCGAGACGATCCACAACCTCAAGGTGAAGCCCAAGGGGCTCAAGGCCGTCGCCCAGTTCCACGATGTGGTGAGCGGGGCGGGGCTGCTCTTTGTGAAGAAGATGGTTCCCGAGGTCGGGACGGTTCTCACGCTGCATTCGACCGTCCTGGGCCGGACCCTTGCCTCTTCGGGCATGGACATCTACTCCGAGATGGATCACATCTCGCCCCAGCGCGAGGCCGGCGCCCACAACTGCACCGCGCAGTATTCCCTGGAGGCGGCCTGTGCCCGTGAGGCGGATTGCCTCACGACGGTGAGCGACATCACCGCCCTCGAGGCGAAGAATTTCCTCGGCCGCTCCCCCGAGGTGGTCACACCCAACGGCCTCGACGTGGCGAGCATACCCGACCTGTCCGAGTCGCGCGGCCCTGCGCCGAAAGCCCGCGAGCAGATCCTTGCCGCCGCGGCGAAGTTTCTTCGCCGGCCGCTGCCCGCCGACACGAAGATCCTGATGATCTCCGGCCGCTACGAGTTCCACAACAAGGGGGTGGATGTATTGCTGCAGGCCCTGGGTCGCTTGGAGAAGGAAATGGCGGGCGGCCGTAGCGTGCTTGCTCTGCTCTGCCTCATCGGGGGCCACATGGACCTCATCCCGGCCCTGCAGGCCGGTGCCGCAAAGCCCGATGGCGGCCCCGTGCCCATCGCGACGCACCGCCTGAGCTACGAGGCCTCGGACCCGATCCTGGAGACCTGCAGCCGCCAGGGGCTCAAGAACAGCCCCCAGAACCGCGTGAGCGTCATTTTCAATCCCGCCTATCTGAACGGTCACGACGGGCTGTTCGACATGAATTACAGTGAGATCCTGTCGGGCTGTGATCTGGGGGTATTCCCCTCCTACTACGAACCCTGGGGGTACCCGCCCCACGAGAGTGCCGCCTGGACGGTGCCTACCGTCACGGTGGACCAGGCGGGCTTCGGCTCCTGGGTGCTCGCCACGGCGGGCGAGAACCGGGCCATCACGGTCCTCAAGCGGCGCGGGAAGGACATGGCATCCATCGTCGAGGGCCTCTACAGCATTCTCAATGACTTCACGGGTCTTGCCGACGAGGAGATCCTGAAGCAGCGACGCGAAGCCCGGCGCATCGCCGTGCAGGCAAGCTGGGAGACCTTCTACCCCGAATATCTGCGGGCCTTCGAGAAGGCCCTGGCCGGCGCCCGGTCCCGCGCCTCCCGGCTCGGCGAGACCCGCAGCGAGATGCGCCACGTCTTTCCCAGCACAGGATCGAGCCAGCCGCACTTCCGGACCTTCACGGCCGTTGTGAATCTGCCGCAGAAGATCATCCGTCTCAGGGAGTTCGCCTACAACCTCTGGTGGTCCTGGAACCCCCAGGCCCTGGATCTCTTCTCGCTTCTCGACCCCAAGCTCTGGGAGGGAATGGGAAACAACCCCGTCCTCATGCTCGAGACGGTGAGCCCCGAGCGGCTCTTCGAGGCGGCCGAGACCGAGAGCTATACAAACCTCTACTCCCAGGTCCTGCAGCGCTTCGATGACTACATGGGGGAGCGGGGGCTCGCCAAGGCGGCGGCCGGTCTCAACAACATCAAGTGGTCGGCCCCTGTGGCTTACTTCTCCACGGAGTACGGCATCCACGAGTGCCTCCCCATCTACTCGGGGGGCCTCGGTGTGCTCTCCGGCGACACCCTGAAGACCGCAAGCGACCTCAACATCCCCACGGTGGGCGTGGGGCTTCTCTACAAGTGCGGCTACTTCAGGCAGGTCATCGACAAGGACGGCATCCAGCAGGCCGAGTACGTCGAGAGTGACTTCTCCAACATGCCCGTCCAGATCGTCCAGGACGACCGGGGCAACGAGGTGCAGATCTCCATCGAGCTGCCCGGCCGGACTCTCTACGCCAGCATCTGGGAGGTGAAGATCGGGAGGATCTCGCTGTACCTGCTCGACACCGACGTGACGCGCAACACCGCCCAGGACCGCAAGATCACGGACCGGCTCTACACGGCCGACCAGCGCACCCGCATCGAGCAGGAGATCCTGCTCGGGATGGGGGGCGTGAGGCTTTTGGAGAAGCTCGGGATCAAGGCCCGCGTCTGGCACATCAACGAGGGGCACTCGGCCTTCCTGCTCTTCGAGCGGATGAGCAGGCTCATGGCCGAAGACGGTCTTTCCTTCGACGAGGCCGAGGAGGTCGTACGCGGCAGCACCGTCTTCACGACGCACACCCCCGTCGAGGCCGGAAACGAGCGATTCAGCAAAGACCTCATGGAGTATTACTTCGCGGGTTTCGTCAAGCGCATGGGCATCACCTGGTCGCAGTTCTCGAACCTGGGCCGCAAGGAGATCGGCGAGGACCGCCCCTTCTTCATGACGAACCTCGCCCTCAAGCTCTCCCATCGCAGCAATGCGGTGAGCCGCATCCACCGGAGTGTGGCCCGGCGCATGTGGCGCGACGTCTGGAAGGGCTTCCACGACTCCGACATCCC
>CAWDHZ010000036.1:0-259973 GCA_963802225.1 uncultured delta proteobacterium
GGCCTACACGAAGACCTTCGCGATGCTCTTCTCGTCCCTGCTGGCGGTGACGCTGACCCCCATGCTGATGACGCTCTTCATCCGGGGAAAAATCAGGCCCGAGGAAAAGAATCCCGTAAGCGTGATCCTCCATCGGATCTATGAGCCCGTGGCCCATTTCGCCCTGCGCTTCAAGAAAACGGTCATCGTTGCAGCACTGGTCATCATGGCCGTTACCGTTTATCCCTTCATGAAGCTGGGAACGGAATTCATGCCACCCCTGTATGAAGGCACCCTGTTCTACATGCCCGTGACGGTCCCGGCGGCCTCGATCTCCGAGGCGTCGAAACTGCTCCAGCTCCAGGACAAGCTCCTGATGCAGATCCCCGAGGTGGCCCAGGTCTTCGGCAAGGCGGGACGCGCCGAGACGGCCACGGACCCCGCCCCCCTGGAGATGTTCGAGACCGTCATCAACCTCAAGCCCGAGTCCCAGTGGCGACCGGGGATGACGGTGGAGAAACTCAAGAACGAGATGAACGACGCCCTGACCATCCCGGGGGTGGCCAATTCCTTCACAATGCCCATCAAGGCCCGCATCGACATGCTGGCCACGGGTATCCGCACCCCCGTGGGTATCAAGGTCATGGGACCGAAGCTCGAAGAACTCGAAAAGATCGGCCTGCAGCTGGAGCACCACTTGAAGGATGTCCCCGGCACCCGAAGCGTCTACGCCGAGAGGGTCACCACGGGGTATTTTCTCGACTTCAACATCAACCGCCAGGAGGCGGCCCGCTACGGTCTCACCGTCGATGATGTCCAGGAGGTCATCCAGTCCGCCGTCGGCGGCATGAACCTGACGACCACGATCGAAGGCAGGGGGCGGTTTCCCGTCAACGTGCGGTACCCCCGGGAAATGCGAAACGACGTGGAGACCCTCAATCGGGTCCTGGTCCCTGTCATGGCGCAATCGTTCCAGGGCTGCCCCATCCCCGATGGGCGGCTGTGAAGCCGATGATGCAGGTCCCCCTGGGGCAGCTGGCGGAGATCAAATTCGTCAAGGGGCCGACGGGCATCAAGAGCGAGGAAGGCCTTCTGGTTTCGTATGTCTTTATCGACTTTTCAGGCCGCGACGTGGGGGGCTACGTGGACGAAGCCAAAGCGCAAAGTGGCCTCCCTGAAGATTCCCGAGGGGTATCGCCTGGAGTGGAGCGGCGAATACGAATATCTCATCACCACCCACGAGAGGCTGAAGATCGTCATCCCGCTGACGCTCCTCATCATCTTCGTCCTCATCTATTTCAATACGAAGTCGACGACCAAAACGCTGATCGTGCTTCTGGCCGTGCCCTTTTCCCTCGTGGGGTCCTTCTGGTTCCTCTACCTCCTGAACTACAACATGAGCATTGCCGTCTGGGTAGGCATCATCGCCCTGGCGGGTCTCGATGCCGAGACGGGGGTCATCATGCTCCTCTACCTGGAGCTGGCCTATGAGCAGTGGAAAAAGGAAGGACGGACTGCGCACGCTGGCAGACCTCGAAGACAGCATCATGCACGGCGCCGTCAAGCGGCATTCGGCCCAAGATCATGACGGTGAGCGTCATCCTGGCGGGGCTCATCCCCATCATGTTCAGCCACGGGACGGGAGCCGATATCATGAAGCGCATCGCTGCGCCCATGATCGGCGGCGTGGTCACCTCCACCATCCTCGAGCTCATCCTCTACCCCGCCATCTACATGATCTGGCGGGGGCGGGAATTCCGCGATCCATGAAGGAAATCTTGACAATGAATGGGGGAAGCGGGAAAATATTACATCTGTTGTGACCCAACCAGCCAGCCACAACGAACCATGAAGGAGGGAGTCCTATGTTCAAGGAGTTCAAGGAATTCGCAATGCGCGGAAACGTCGTGGACATGGCCGTCGGCATCATCATCGGCGCGTCCTTCGGTGTCATCGTCAAATCGCTTGTCGACGATGTCCTCATGCCTGTCATCGGACTTCTGATGGGCAACGTCGATTTCGCCAATTTCTTCCTCGTGCTCAAGGCGGGTAAGATCCCCGGGCCCTACGCGACGCTGGCGGAGGCCAAGGCGGCCACGGCGGTGACCATGAATTACGGCCTGTTCATCAACTCGATTGTGACCTTCCTGATTGTGGCCTTTGCTGTATTCCTGCTCATCAAGCAGATCAACTCCTTGAAACGGGAGGTGCCGGCTGCGCCGACGACGAAGGAGTGCCCCTTCTGCCTGTCGACGGTTCCCCTGAAGGCGATCCGCTGCCCCCAGTGCACCTCGGAGCTCAAGGCCTGAGAAAATCTTCAACGGAAGAGTGCTGAAATGAAGAAGGGCGCCGGTTTCCGGCGCCCTTCTTTTCGTGGTGGAAGGTGATGGGACCTTTGGGGGGCTGTCTGACTGCAGGCTAGCGGCGGTCGGTCGAAGGGGCCAGATCGACGACAACCTTGCGGCGAACCCAGCCTAGAAAATGCTCGACAGGCCAGGTGACGATCGCGATAACCGTCAGAACCATCCGCTCCGCCAGGGTGTATCGTGGATAAACGGTCTGCATCTCTTGCTCCTCTCTCAGGGAACCCGTTAACCGGTGAACTGCAAATTCGCTGCCACCGGCGGGGTGCGCTTACGAATGAACCCTCTAAAGTTTAATCGGCATCTTGCCGAAATACCTTGAGCCAGACGTGCGGGCTAAACGTATTATCTTGAAAAGATTGATTATTTTAATTGCAGGCGTCGTCGCCCATCCTGGCAGGAATTCTGCATATTTTTTGACATGTCCAGGGCGAAAACCATTGCCCCGCGCCATACTTAAACTGGAGAACGTGACTCATGCGCGTCCTGATTGTAGAAGATGATTTCATCGGAAGCCGCCTGATGAAGAAGTTTCTCGAGGCGGAGTGTTTCTGCCATCTGGCCTTCGACGGCAGGGAGGCCATCGAGGCCTTCGAAGCGGCCCTGAAGGAAGAAAAACCTTACGATCTGTTGTTTCTCGATATCATGATGCCCGAGGTGAACGGCATCGACGTGCTCAAGACCGTCCGGAGCATGGAGGAACAGCGGGGCATCGCACCCGACAAGGGCGTCAAGGTGATCATGACAACGGCCATGAACGATGCAGACGTGATCATGGAATCCTTCAATGCCCGGTGCGACGGCTACATCGTCAAGCCGGTCCGGAGGGAAAAACTTTTCGAAGAGATCGAGAACCTGGGTTTCCTCACCAAGGGCGGCTAGGCGCAGGCCGGCATCGCTGGGCGGTCCCGTTTGTTTCATGATCCTCTCCCTGCCCAAATATTCTGTGAACCATACCGGGGCCTCATCACGGCCCCCGTTGCCGTATCCGCATCCGTTCCCTCTTCTTTTACCCTTGAGGAGATCGTCAGACCGGGATCCTGGAATAATGGAAGGTTGGAATGGTGAAGAAAAAATGCTAGATTGACATAGAATAAATGCGCAGCAACGGAGGCACGGGATGAGGATCGGGATTATCGGAATCGGAGGCGTAGGAGGATACTACGGCGGGAAGCTGGCCATGAAGTATGCAGGCACGGACGAGCACCAGGTCATTTTCTTTGCCCGCGGCGAGCACCTTGCGGCGATCCGGAAGGACGGGCTCAAGCTTGTCACGGTTGACGGGGAGTACGTTGCCAAACCGACACTGGCCACGGACAAGCCGGCGGAGATGGGCACGCTGGACCTTGCCCTGTTCTGTACCAAGAGCTATGGACTCGAGGATGCCGCCCGTGCGATCGCCAGGAATGTCCGCGAGGACTCCGTGGTGCTGCCGCTCTTGAACGGTGTGGACATCTCGGAGCGGCTCCGGGCGGTCCTTCCCAAGGGGATCGTCCTGTACGGCGGCGTCTTTATCAGCTCCGCCATCCAGGGCCCCGGCGTGGTCAAGCAGGCGGGCGGCACCGGTCAGCTGTTTTTCGGTCCCGCGCGCAAGGCCGACGTGGAGAAGTTCCGTCCCATCGAAACCCTGCTGCAGGGGGCCGGTATCAAGGCGGAGCTGTCAGCCGACGCACTGCTTCCCCTCTGGACGAAATACATCTTTATCGGCCCGATGGCCGGGGTCACATCGATAACCGGGAAGCCCTTTGGCGAGGTCCTTGGAAACGCCGGCGACCGCGCAATGGTCGAGGGGATGATGAGGGAGGTCGAGGCCGTTGCACGCAAGAAGAGCGTCAACTTCCCGCCGGACATTGTGCAGGCTTCCCTCGGCAAGGCCGCCGCATTCGCCCCTACGACGAAGACCTCCATGCAGCTGGACTACGAGAGGGGAAACAAGACGGAACTCGACATCTTTATCGCCTACATGGTGAAGGCTGGGAAAGATCTGGGCATCCCGGTGCCGTTGCACGAGAAGGCGTATGAAGAATTGAAGAAAAGAGGTTAGGCCGGGTCCGGACACAACCGACCAGTCGTGGATGATGAGATCGATGAGGACGGGTCCGCCTGCGGGGGACCCGTCCTTTTTTCGCGGGGTCACTCGCCGGTGCGCCGGGTAGGGGATGCCGTTCCAGGTGCCGTGAGCGATGACCGCATTTGCCGCCTTCGCCCATCCTCCCATGACCTCGGCCGTGTAGTTGTGCTGCAGAAGGAGCCCCGAGACGGGATCGAAAAGGAATTCCTGCACGGGGCTGTGCGTCGGGATGTTTTCGGGAAAGCTCGCGAGCAACCTGTCAGGGCCTGTCTCCTCCCAGCGGATGTCCTGACGCAGCAGAAGGGCCGGAAAGACCAGGTAATTCCAGAGGGCGTATCCCGCGAAATACGTCTGATCCAGGCTGTCCCACCAGAAAAGGCGCCTGCCGTAGGGGAAAAAGGATCGTGCGTTCCGTCTGTGGGCGATCACGCTTCCCGAGGGATTTTCCAGAAAGACATCCCCGTTTCTCAGCACGCCGCTGTTGCCGGCCTCATCCATGGGGGTCAGGCGGGTGAAGGGTTCGCGGACCCCGCACTCCACGTCAATCCGATGAAACGGTTTCCGCCACTTGAGAACAAAGGCAAGCCCCGAGGTCGAAACGGTCGCCCGGATCGAGCGGGCCGCACGCCAGAATGCTTCGCCTCCATAGGCAGCCAATGCTTTCTGCAATGTAACAGGCGGTGAGCTCATCTTGCGTTTGCCGGTTAAAATGTCCGCTTCTGCAGCCTGTGCCTGTCGCCTCAAGCCGGAGACGTGATCAGACAGGTTCGGGTTACTCCATCAGAGGCTCGATCAGGTGTGCCACCTGCTTCGCAATGGCAAGGCAGGCCGTGAGCCCCGGCGACTCGATCCCGATGAGATTGACCCAGCCGGGGAGCCCCAGGCGGCTCTCCTCCCGGATGACGAAATCCCGAATGTCCTCGCCCGGGCCCTGGAGTTTGGGCCGGATGCCGGACATGTCGGGGTTGAGCGACTCCTTCGCGAGGAGAGGCAGGTAGGTCAGGATCGATTCGTGGAAAGCATCGCGCTTGCCCTCGTCGACACGGTAGTCGATGACGTCCACGTATTCCACGTCGGGGCCGAAGCGGACGCGGCCGCCCAGGTCGATCGTGGCGTGCACGCCCAGGCCCTCGTGCTTCGGTGTCGGAACGGGGTAGACGAGGTGACGGAGCCGGGGCGGGGGAGAGGCCGAAAAGTAGCTTCCCTTGCAGAGCTTCAATCGATACCCCTCGCGGTCGATATCGATGCCGGGCAGGGCCGCCAGGCTGTCCGACTGAAGCCCCGCGCTGTTGACGACAACGCGGGACGAAACGCGATATTCCCCGTTGTTGACCTCCAGGTCGAAGCGGCTGCCGTCGAAGCGAGCCCCCGTGACGGTGGAACGGAATACGGCGGTGACCCCGTTTCCCGTCGACCCGGCGAGCAGGGCACGCATGAGGCTGTGGGAGTCGATGATGCCCGTGGAGGGCGAGAGGAGACCTGCCGAGGCGATGACATCGGGCTCCAGCGAATGGACTACCCTGCCGCTCAGAAACAGCAGATCGTCAACGCCATTGTTCTGTGCCTTTGCCTGCAGCCCCTGGAGGGCCTCCTCCTCGTCGGGGTTGGTGGCGACGATGAGCTTTCCGATCCGCTTGTGGGGAATGCCCCGCTTTTCGCAGGCCTCGTACAGGAGCTTTCTGCCTTCGACGCACAGCGAGGCCTTCAGGGACCCTTCGGGATAATAGATACCCGCATGGATGACTTCGCTGTTGCGGCTGCTGGTCTCCTGCCCCTGGCTTTCGTTTTTTTCCAGCAGCAGGATTTCCTTGTAATGCCTTGACAGCTCTTCCGCGATGGCCAGGCCGACCACGCCTGCCCCGATGATGGTGATGTCGAAATGATGCCTTTCCACGGACGCTATTCTATCGCAACAGGTAAAAGGCGCAAGCGTAAAGGCAGGGTAAAGGGTATAAAGTATAAGGTGCAGGGAAAAGAGAGGTTGCCGAAACGCAAAGGCATGATTAAAATAAATCGATGAATTTGAAGAGTATCCGGATCCTCGGGGTCCGGCAGCATAACCTCAAAGGCTTCGATCTCGACATCCCCCTCGGCAGCCTCACCGTGATCACCGGTGTGAGCGGCGCCGGGAAGTCCTCCCTTGCCTTCGACACGCTCTATGCCGAGGGCCAGCGGCGCTACGTCGAGACCTTCTCCCCCTATGCCCGCCAGTTCCTCGACCGCATGAACCGTCCCCTTGTCGAGCGGATCGAGGGAATCCCGCCGGCCCTGGCCATCGAGCAGGGCGACCCCGTCAGGACCTCACGATCCACCGTGGGGACCATGACGGAGATCACCGACTACGCAAAGCTGCTCTTCGCAAGGATGGCCACCCTCACCTGCCGGGGATGCGGCAACCCCGTGAGGGAGGACACGGCCCAGTCCATCTTCGGCGGGCTCAAAGGACTCAAGGAAAACACCCCCGTCGTCCTGACCTTCCCGGTGGCCGTCAACGGCGATGCCGCCGAACGGCAGAAAAAGCTGCGGCGCTCCGGCTACGACCGGATCTGGAAGGAAGGCGAAGTCCTGCCCCTGGAGGCGGCCCTCGGCGATGTCCCCTGGGATATCGTGGCCGACCGCCTCATCTTCCGGAAAGAAGATCGAAAGCGGATCGTCGACTCCCTGGAGATGGCCCTGAGAGCCGGCCAGGGGAAGATGGATGTGCACGCAGAAGGGCGGACGCAGCGATTCAGTTCGGCCCTCCAGTGTCCAGCCTGCGATATCTCCTACCGGCAGCCGACGGCGAACACGTTCTCCTTCAATTCGCCTGCCGGCGCCTGCCCGACCTGTCGCGGCTTCGGGCGCATCATCGACGTGGACATGGATCTCGTTGTCCCCGACCCGGGCAAATCGATACGCGACGGCGCCGTCAAGCCCTGGGCGGGCATCGCACGGGCGGAGTTCAAAGACCTCCTCGATTTCTGCAGGCGGCGGCGCATTCCCGTCACGGTTCCATGGCGGGAGCTCTCCGAGGAACAGAAGGGGCTCGTCAGCGAGGGGGATGACAGCTTCTACGGCGTGCGGGGATTCTTCCAGTGGCTCGAGACGAAACGCTACAAGCTGCACGTCCGGGTTTTTCTTGCCCGGTACCGGGGCTACCATAGCTGCCCGGCCTGCCGCGGGACCCGTTTCCAGGACGAGGTGCTCCTCTGGAAGATCGGCGGGAAGAACATCGCCGAGCTCTACTCCATGACCGTCGAGGACGCCTCGCGCTTCGTGGACGGCCTGGCATCGGGTGCGCTGGACGAGGCCTCGGCGCTTCTCGTGGCGGAGGTCGGAAAACGCCTGCACTACCTGATCGACGTGGGCCTGGGATACCTGACCCTCGAGAGGCAGTCAAGGACCCTTTCGGGCGGAGAGGTGGAGCGGGTGAGCCTTACGAAGGCCCTGGGCTCGTCGCTGGTCAACACCCTCTTTGTGCTCGACGAGCCCACCGTGGGTCTTCACCCCCGCGACAGCGGGCGGCTCCTGAAGATCTTGCAAGCCCTGCGGGATCAGGGCAACACCGTCGTCGTCGTCGAGCACGACCCCGAGATCATGGCCGGGGCCGATCACATCGTCGACCTGGGGCCCGGGGCGGGCGAACGGGGCGGCGAGCTTCTCTACAGCGGGTCCCTGAAGGGCCTGCTGGAATCACCGGATTCCCCGACAGGGAGTTACCTGAACGGCACGTTCCGGATCCCTGTGCCCATGCGAAGGCGGCAGCCCCGGGCATCCCTGACCGTCCGCGGGGCAGCAGAGAATAACCTCAAGGGAATCGATGTCTCCATCCCCCTCGGAGTCTTCACGGCCATCACCGGTGTCTCGGGGTCGGGCAAGAGCACCCTCGGCGTGGATATCCTCTACCGGGCCCTGAAACGGCAGCTCGGCGGTGTCGAGGAACGTCCGGGCCGGCACGAATCGATCGAGGGGGCCGGCCAGGTGAAGGACGTCATCCTCGTGGACCAGCGCCCTATCGGGAAAACGCCGCGGGCAACGCCGCTCACCTATCTCAAGGCCTTTGACCCCATCCGGGCGCTCTTCGCCTGCGAGCCGGCAGCAAGAGAGAAGGGCTTCACGGCGTCGACCTTTTCCTTCAACACGGCAGGCGGCCGCTGCGAGACCTGCGAGGGTGAGGGGTTCGAGAAGGTGGAGATGCAGTTTCTCTCGGACGTCTACCTGCCCTGCTCGCAGTGCAACGGAAGGCGATTCAAGGAGGAGGTTCTCGAGATCAGGCTCGGCGGCAAGAGCATCCACGACATCCTCGAGATGACGGCGAAGGAGGCGATGGTCTTCTTCGACGGGCAGAAGAAAGTCACAGAAAGCCCTTCAGCCGCTCATCGACGTGGGACTCGGCTACCTGCGGCTCGGACAGCCCGTCAACACGCTTTCCGGCGGCGAGGCCCAGCGGATCAAGCTCGCCCGCCGTCTCGGGCTGGAAAAGGTCCGTGACTCGCTGTTCATCTTCGACGAGCCCACCGTGGGACTTCACCCCCGCGACGTCTCGGTGCTGCTTGCGGCCTTCGAAAACCTGATCGAGTCCGGCAACAGCGTCGTCGTCATCGAGCACAACCCCGAGGTGGTCAAGTGCGCCGACCACGTCATCGACCTCGGGCCGGAGGGCGGCGAGGCCGGGGGGCACCTCGTGGCCGCGGGAACCCCGGAAGAGATCGCAGCTCACCCCTCGTCGCAGACCGGGATCCACCTGAGGCCCTACCTCGAGGAGGCCCGCAGGGTCGTTTCTCCAGTAAAGCAACGTCAAGGGCAGGGCGGCGAAGCGGACGGCAGCGCCATCGAGATCCGTGGCGCCCGGGAGCACAATCTGCAGGATCTCTCGATCGACCATCCCCAGGGACAAACTCGTCGTCGTCACGGGCGTGAGCGGTTCCGGGAAATCGACGCTTGCCTTCGACATTCTCTTTGCAGAGGGGCAGCGCCGCTACCTCGAGTGCCTTCCGAACTACATCCGGCAGTACCTGAAGATCATGGACCGCCCCGAAGTGGACGACGTAACCGGCATTCCGCCTACGGTGGCCATCGAGCAGCGCATGAGCCAGGGAGGCCGTCGGTCGACCGTGGCCACCCTCACGGAGATCTACCATTACCTGCGGCTTCTTTACAGCAAGCTGGGTGTCCAGCACTGTCCGGGATGCGGTGAGCCCATCGTGTCGCAGACCCCCGAGGCGATGCTCGAGGAGATCGGGCGCCGCTTCGGCGGCCGCAGCGTGACCGTTGCTGCGCCGATGGTCTTCGGCCGGAAGGGATTCCATCGCGAAGCGCTGACCAAGCTCGTAAAGCAGGGCGTCCGGCAGGTCCGCGTCGACGGCCGCACGCTGCCCCTCGACCCATTGCCGTCGTTGGACCGCTTCCGGGAGCACGACATCGACGCCGTCATCGGGAAGCTGAAGGCAGGTGCCGCTGCAGGCGGCGAGCTGCAGGCGATTGTCGGCAGGGCGCTTGCCCTGGGGAAAGGAAGCCTCCGGGTCGTCGACGACCGGGGCAAGTCGTGGATCCTCAGCGAGAAACTGACCTGTCGTCGCTGCTCCAGGGGTTTTGAGCCGCTCGACCCGAGACTCTTCTCTTTCAACAGCCGCTACGGGGCCTGCACTCGGTGCGAGGGGCTTGGGGTGGTCGACGACGCCGTCTGTCCGGTGTGCAACGGCAAAAGGCTTCGGGAGGAGGCCCTTGCCGTGCGCGTCAAGGGAAAGGGGATCGCGGAACTCACGGAACTTTCGGTGAGCCAGGCCGGGGAAATACTCAAATCATTCACATTCGAGCGCAACGAGGCGCCCGTGGCCGAGGGGATCGTGGCGGAGCTTCTGCCGAGGTTTAAATTCCTGTCTCAGGTGGGGCTCGATTACCTGACGCTCGATCGCAGCGGGGAAACCCTCTCCGGCGGCGAGGCCCAGCGCATCCGGCTGGCTGCCCAGCTGGGCTCGAACCTCACGGGGATCTGCTATATCCTCGACGAGCCCACGATCGGCCTTCACCCGAGGGACAACGCCATGCTGATCTCGACGCTTCGGGACCTGCGGGAGCGCGGCAATTCGGTGATCGTCGTCGAGCATGACGAGGAGACGATCCGCGCAAGCGACTGGATCATCGATCTCGGACCCGGCGCAGGGCCTTTGGGTGGCCGTGTTGTCGCCCAGGGAACGCTCGGCGATCTCAAGCGCAACCCCGAGTCGGTGACGGGCGCCTGGGTGAACGGTCACCGCAGGGCGATTACCTCACGTCTGCGATCTGTTAACGATCGGTCGTGGCTTACGATCACGGGGGCGAGGAAAAACAATCTGAAGCACATCGATGCCGACTTTCCCCTGGAGACACTCACCTGTGTCACGGGCGTGAGCGGCTCCGGGAAGTCAACCCTGGTGAAGGAGGTCCTCTACGAGGCGCTCAAGGCGAAGCTCTCGAAGAAGGGGCTGCGGCCCGTCGGTTATGACCAGGTCAACGGGTGGGAGAAGCTCTCACGGGTCATCGAGATCGATCACACGCCCATCGGCCGCACGCCCCGGTCGACGCCGGCTACCTACGTGGGGTTTTTCGACGAGATCCGTAAGCTCTTTGCAAGGCTCCCCGATTCGCGCACCAGGGGTTACGGCCCGGGTCGCTTCTCCTTCAACGTGGCGGGCGGGCGCTGCGAGGCCTGCGCGGGGCAGGGGGAGATCAAGGTGGAAATGTCCTTCCTGCCTGACGTAACCATCCATTGCGAGACCTGCGGCGGCAGGCGCTTCAACGAGGAGACACTCGCCGTCCGGTATCGCGGAAAGAATATCCACGATGTCCTCAAGATGACCTTCGGCGAGGGGCTGGAATTCTTTGCCGCCGTACCCCTGATACGGAGGGAACTCGAACTTCTCGTTGCCATCGGACTCGATTATATGACTTTCGGGCAGCCGAGCCCGACACTCTCCGGCGGCGAGGCCCAGCGGATCAAGCTCGCCCGGGAGCTCTCCCTGTCGACGGAGGGGCCGGGCAGGACGCTCTACGTCCTGGACGAGCCGACGACGGGGCTGCACCTGGCCGATATCGAAAAACTGCTTCAGGTGTTACAGAAACTCGTCGATCGCGGAAACACGGTCCTTGTCATCGAGCACAACCTGGAGGTCATCCGCGAGGCCGACTGGGTGATCGATCTCGGCCCCGAGGGCGGGGCAGGCGGTGGCCGGGTCGTGGCCGAGGGTACGCCGTTTGATCTGCTGAAACGAAAGAAGGTCTCCCACACAGCCCGATGGCTGGCGCGGTATCTGGAGGACTCGTCAACGAAAGACCGTTCTGCGCGTTAAACAGAAGCAGGAGGGAAGAAATATGCCAAGACGCCTGCGGTGGATGATCACGATCTTTCTGTGCAGCCTGTTTGTGCTCGCGGGCTATCGTGAGAGCAACGCCGCGGTCAAGGCCCTGCCTTTCCGGCAGGGCGAGAGGATGGTCTACCGGGCGATGTGGGGGGGCATCCCTGCCGGCGAGGCCGTAATCGAGGTCCTGCCATCCGTCGCCGTCGACGGCGCCAGGACCCACCACTTCGCCATGACGATGACCACGAATTCCCAGGTCGAGATGTTCTACAAGCTCCGCGAGCGGCAGGATTCCTACACGGATATCCCTCTGACCCGGACCCTTCAGTACCGGAAAAAGAGTACCGGGAATCACCCCCGGGATGTTGTCGTCACCTACGACTGGAAGAACCGGACGGCCACGTATGCAAGTTTCGGCAATGCCGAAAAGCCCGTGGAGATCCTGCCGGGGAGCTTTGACCCGCTGGCGCTATTTTTCGTGATCCGGAC
This sequence comes from uncultured delta proteobacterium, assembly GCA_963802225.1. Taxonomy (GTDB): domain Bacteria; phylum Desulfobacterota; class Syntrophia; order Syntrophales; family UBA2192; genus UBA2192. Next base: position 12,219 of record CAWDHZ010000036.1, read on the forward strand.
ACACAGGCTGAACCCGGGTGAAGTGATCGAGATCCCCATCACCGACGGCAAGAAGTGCATCGCCGTCCGGGCAACCGTTGCGGGACGGGAGACACTCACCATCGACGGGAAGGTCTATGACACCTATCTCGTGATCCCCGACATGGAGCGTCTGCAGGGGGTTGTTTCCCGGAAAGGGGACCCGTCGCTGAAGATCTGGTTCTCCGCCGACGAGGAGCAGGTCCCCGTCAGGATCCAGAGCAAGGTGGCGGTGGGGAGTTTTGTGTTGGAGCTGGTCTCGGCCACGTTCTGACAGGCTGCGAGTTATTCTTCATGGGTCATTGCGAGGAGCCTCTCCCCCTCTGTACATTGCGAGGATACCTTGCTCCCTCTGTCATTGCGAGGAGCGATAGCGACGAAGCAATCAGTCTCCATACAGATTGCCGCGGACTTCGTCCTCGCAACCTTCGGGATTGCCACGCCTCGGAACATCCACCGCAACTCAAGCTCTCTCTCATAGGGAGGGTTAGGGAGGATTATGGACGGATTGGTTATCGTCTGACCTCGGCCTGTTTCCGCAATGCTTCGATGACAGGTTTTGCATCGCCGCTGCGTCTTTCAGGCGGATCGCACCGATGAGATAGCGGTCCGACTGTTCGACGATCACCTTTCCGTAGAGCGGGTCGATTCCCTCCAGCGAGATCCTTCCCTCTTTTCCAGACAGCTTTGCCTCCAGGCCTGCTTCCTTCAGGCTGGCGAGGTATTGATCGAAGACCTTCCGGGCGGCGGCAGCGGAATCCTCGAACACCACGAAGACCTGTGCACGCTCCCCGTTCAGGTTGGCTTCGGCAGTCATCCCGCGGCGGAAAAAAGGATACCCCAGCACGCTCTGGGGGAGATATCGTTCCGTCTTCGGCACGACACCGTGCACATGGAAGAGCTCCAGTTCGCCGGGACGTCCTTTGCCGGCGGGCAAGTTCCGGGAAAGGGCCCGGCCGCAGGCGAGGAATACATCCTGACCCGGCGTGGGCGTCCCGGTGGCTTGCAGTCTCACGAAGTACCGGTCCTGGTAGAAGAGCATCTGCGAAGACGAAAGGACGCAGTCGGCGCCCACCGCGCATCCCGGGGCATCGGCCTTGCGGTAGTTGGACCAGATCCCGAAGGCATCGAGCAGCGAGCCCATCCTGTAGACATCGGCCATGAGCTCCGATCCCGGCGCATCTTTCTTGACGTATCGTGCCGTTGCGAGCGCATCGAATCCGTATGGGAAATAAAGCTCCGCCTCGCCGTTGATGTGATCGAATAGCGTTTCCTCCGTGAAACAGGGCCGGCTTGTCATCCATGACCCAACCCGCGGCGCAGCTCCCAGCGGGAAGGATCGACAGCAAGGAGGATCTGTCAGCGCCGGCTGATGGTGTCAGACGGCGATAAACGAAAGGCACAATAACAGTGCAATGCGGATATCGGAACGTGTCTACGTATACCAACTTTGTAGAATCAGAGCTAAGATCTCAAACGTGGATCGCCACGCCTCGCAAGGCTCGGCTCGCGATGACTTTATCATGACTTCTTCCAGTCACGCCATCAGTTCCCGGGCGCGGGCCATCTTTGCCGCGACATCGAGGCCGTTGACGCATCGGGCCGTGCAGCGGCCGCATTCGATACATGCCGATGCCGAGGCCGTCAGAGGGATCTCGTCATAGGTGCTCGCGGGCAAGTTCCGGGCTCCGGTAGGCCTCCGCATACATGAGGCTGCGGTTGATCATGCTGATCGCAACCCCCCTCGGGCAGGTCTTTTCGCATGCTCCGCACATGTGGCAGTAGCGGGACGCGACGGCTGCCCCGTAGCATCGCAGGATAAGGCTGTCTGCGAGGGTGAGTCGCATCCCCATGACGGCGATATTCTCCCGGAGATGGCCCATGTCCCTCATGCCGGGAATGGCCGCGGTAATGTTCCTGTCCTGGAGCGCCCACTTGAGGGCTGCCTGGTGCGGGCTGATCGGGCCCAGCGCGTCGGTTTTGTAGCCGCCTGCCTGTGTCTTCATGGCCACGATGCCGATGCCGGCCTGCGCGGCCCTGGCGATCGCCTTCTTCAGCTCGTCATCTGTCCTGAAATTGTATTTCACGAGGGCCATGTCGAAAAAACGGTCCTTGTCGTCCACGAGGGCGTTGACCACTTCGGTCTCGTTGGTGTGCGTGGTCACGCCGAAAAAGCGCACCTTTCCCTGCTGCTTGAGCTTCACGAGGGCTTCACGCATTTCGGGTTCGAAGAGCCTTTCGCGGCCGGTCACGTTGTGCAGCTGGATGACGTCGATGTGATCCGTTTCGAGCGCCCGGAGGCTCGTTTCCACGTCCTGGAAGATGTCCTCTTTCGTTCTGGAACTCGAGCGGATCTTCGTGGCCACGTAGACCTTGTGGCGCATGCCCTTCAGGGCCCTGGCGACGATCTCCTCGTTTCGGCCGTTCATGTAGCGACGTGCCGTGTCCACGTAGTTGACGCCGTGCTCGAAGGCGACCCGGATCACCTCCGGCTCGGGCGTCAGCATGGCCCCGAAACTCACGACGGTGATCTTGAGTCCCGTCCGGCCCAGGGTCCGGTATACGGGGGCCGGGAAGGTAAAAGGCCCCGATGCCTTCTGCGCCGCCCCGGCCGGGCCGTCCCACCCGAGCAGCGCTCCCGTCGTCCCCAGCACGCCCAGCTTCAGGAAATCCCGCCTTTTCATGGTGTGGTCTCCTTCTTCACCTTCTGTCATTATTTCAGCTTCTCCTCCAACTCTTTCCAGCTCTTCAGGCGCACGGCGCCCTTCATGGGCTCGAAACTGAAGGCCTGGGGCTTGTGCTTGAGAGCGGACTCGATCACGACAGGGCCGCCGACCACTGCACGGATCTTCACGCCCTTCTTCGCGAGGGTGTCAAAAACGGTGCCGCCGTCCCAGGGAAGAAGGGGAGCGTCGGTGTATTCGTTCTGCTGCAGCCAGTAACGGACCGCTTTCAGGTTCGTCTCCCCCGATTGCAGATAGATCAGGGGATAGCGCTTTGCGATCGACTCGAGCGCCTCGCGACTTTCCGGGCGGCCCGGAGACATGAAACCCTTCCTGCAGCAGGGAGCCTTCCACGTCGACGGCGACGACACCCGCGCCCGGTTTCAGGACCAGCAGGTACCCCGTCCCGGACATTTTTCGGGAAACGGCCCGGATGTTTTTCAGCCCGGGGCGGGAAGCCTTGTAGAACCGGTAGGCCGCCCCGTCGCCGCCGGAGAGGTTTTTCCCCAGCGAGGCGTCATCGACAAAGAACTCGACGAGTTCCCCTCCCTTGATAAACACCGTCCCCCGCGTCTCGGCCTTCAGGCGGACTTCCTCCCCCTGCAAGGCCACGGCATCGTACACGTAGACGTCGGCCGATGAGGGATAAGGGCGTGATAAGAGTGATCAGCACGGTGAGGCAAATGAAAGCGATAATGCGTGTAGCGCGAGCGTGGAGCGTGTAGAAAAAGGCGCCGGGTACCCGAGCGCCGAACGTAAAAAGGAAACACCGGAATCCCGAATCCCTTTTTCTCTCTCTTCACTCAGACACTCAGACACTTAGACACTCAGTCATTTTTTATTCTTTCACTGGTCACTAGCCACTAATCACTAATCACTGTCTGTCAGGCATGCTCCCCCGCCTTCCTGAGCAGCAGCTCCCAGTCCTCGTCGACCATCTTCTGGATCACGTCCAGGTCCTGGTCCGTGAGGTGCTGGAAGCGCCCCTGGATCTTGAAATACTCCCGGACGGGGAACCGCTTGGGCTTGAGGTTGATCGTGTAGCGCAGGCCGTCCTCCACCTCGTAGAGGGGGAAGATGTTCGTCTGGACGGCCATGCGGGCGATCTTGACGGCCATCTCCGAGGGGATCTTCCAGCCCGTCGGGCAGCTCGCAAAGATATGGAGAAAACGGGAGCCCTTGATGGCATGCGCCTTCCTGACCTTCCGGATGAGATCCTCGGGGTGGGAGATGCTCGCCGTTGCGGCGTAGGGGATCCGGTGGGCCGCCAGGGCCTCGACGATGTTCTTCTTGCGCATCTTCTTCCAGTCCTTGCCGGGGGTGGTCGTCGTCCAGGCCCCGTAGGGCGTGGAGGAGCTGCGCTGGATGCCCGTGTTCATGTAGGCTTCGTTGTCGTAGCAGACGTAGATGAAGTTCTCGTTGCGCTCGACGGCGCCCGAGAGCGCCTGGAAGCCGATGTCGAAGGTGCCGCCGTCTCCGGCCCAGGTGACGACCGTCGTTTCCGTGTCGCCCTTCATGTCGAGGGCGGCGCGCACGCCGCTTGCCGTGGCGCCTCCCGTCTCGAAGGCGGAGTGAATGACGGGGATCTTCAGGGTCGATGTCGGGTAGGGCCCCGCGATGACGGACCAGCAGCAGGCAGGCATGACCATCATCATCTTCTCGCCCAGGGCCTTCAGGACAAACCGCATGGCGATGGCGGCGCCGCAGCCCGGGCAGCCGACGTGGCCGGGATACATGAATTCGCGTTCGGTCAGTTCAATTTCCATGGCGGACCTCCTGCAGGCCGATCCAGACGCTCTCCCTCTCGGGGACTGCGTTATTCTTTGTTTTCCAGTAGATCTCCTCGAGGACCTCCGGCGTCACATCCCGGCCGCCGATCCCGGCGATGTAGCCGAAGACGGGCGCGTGGACCGGTGCGTTGCACAGGGCCGCGCGGACCTCCTGGGCGAAGATGCCGCTGGCCCCGAAGGAGAAATTCCGGTCGATGACGGCGATTTTCTTCGCCCCCTTGAGGGCCTTGCGGATCTCTTCGACGGGGAAGGGCCGGAAGAGCTTGATCTTGAGGATACCGAGTTTCTCCCCGCGGCCCCTGAGGTTTTGCAGCACGAGCCGGGCGGTGCTGGTGATCGTTCCCGAGGTGACGAAGACGATCTCGGCGTCGTCGCAGGCGATGGCCTCGACGGCCCCGTACCGGCGGCCGAAGATCCGCTCGTACTCGTCTTCGATCCGGGCGAAGTTCGTCAGGGCCGTGTCCATGGCGGCGGCCATGTCGTGGCGCATCTCCATGTAGACGGCGGGCGGCACAAGGGGCCCGAAGGTGCAGGGGTTTTTCGTGTCGAGCTCGAAGCGCGCCTCGTAGGGCGGCAGGAACCGGTCCGCCTCCTCCTGGGTCGGAACATCAACGGGCTCGTAGGTGTGGGAAAGGAAGAAGGCGTCGAGGACGACCATGACCGGCAGGGCCACCGACTCGCCGAGCTTGTAGGCCTGCAGGGTCGTGTCGATGACCTCCTGGCTGTCCTCGCAGTAGAACTGGATCCACCCCGTGTCGCGCTGGGCGAGGCTGTCGGTCTGATCGACCCAGATATTCCAGCCCGGCGCGAGGGCCCGGTTGACCTCGGCCATCACGATGGGAAGCCTGGCGCCGGATGCCCAGTGCAGCAGCTCGTGCATCAGGGCCAACCCCTGCCCGGAGGTGGCGGTGAAGGTTCTGACTCCCGAACTCTGCGCCCCGATCAGGGCGGCCATGCAGGAATGTTCGCTCTCCACCCGCAGGAACTTGGCGTCCATCTTCCCCGTGGCGCAATAATCCGAGAGCATCTCGACAATGTGCGTCTGCGGCGTGATCGGGTAGGCCGAGACGACCTGGACCCTGGCGAGCCTCACGGCCTCCGCCACGGCCTGACTTCCTTCGAGGACCTGCTTCATCGGATTTCCTCCTCGAGCGTCATGGCATTGCGCGGGCACTCCACCACGCAGAGGCCGCAGCCCTTGCAGTAATCGTAGTTGATGTGCCGCCCCTGCGCCGACTGATCGTGAATGACGGACAGATCGGGGCAGAAGAGATGGCAGTTGTCGCACTGGTTGCAGAGCCCGCAGTTGAAGCAGCGCTCGGCCTCGCGCATGGCGATGTTGCCCGAGACGCGAAGGTCGATTTCGGTGAAGGACCGCACACGCTCCTCGCGGACGAGGCGGGGCTGGCGTCATGCGGGGGGCAGTACCGGAAGTAGTCCGTGTTGATCTCGCCGTAGGACACCACGTGCCGGTTCCGCAGGCGCCGCTCCCCGCCCATGTAGACTTCCATGGAGAGGGACGGGCCGCTGCCGACGGTGCAGGCCTCGAGTTTCGGCAGGACGGCGTCGGGTCCTTCGCGGAACAGCGTGTCGAGGGCGATGGCGGCCTGCTTGCCCGAGGCGACGGCGTGGACGACGCTCTTGATGTCGTTCGTGAGGTCTCCGCCCCAGGCGAGAGCCGGTCGGCCGTCCCGGGTCACGAGGGCGCAGTGCGACAGCGAAAGGATTCCCGTGCCTGCCGCCGGCGGGTTGTGCCATCCCTCGGCGGCTTCGGCACCGGTTGCCTTGAACAGGCGGTCCACGACGACCTCGATCGTTCTGTCCCCGTCGGGCTCCACGCGGCCGCGGCCGCCTTCCTCGCCGGTGACTTTCATCTGCCGCAGCGTGACGAGGTAGCGCCCGCCGTCTTTTTCGACCCTGGCCGGTGCGACAAGCTCCGTCAGCTTCACCCCTTCGTCGAGGGCCATCTGTACCTCGTCGCCGAAGGCGGGCATGTCCTGGCGCCGCCGACGATAGAGGATCAGGGCCTCGCCGCCGAGCCGGACGATGCTGCGCGCCACGTCGACGGCCGTGTTGCCGCCGCCGATGACGGCGGAGATTCCCGTGACGGGCGGCTGCTCGCCGTTGCGGACTTTTTCGAGGAACTTGAGCCCGTCGCCGACACCTTCCAGTCTCTTCGCCGGGTACGCGAAGCGCCGTCGTTTTGGCATGGCCGCAGGCGAGATAGACGGCGCGGTAGGAGTCTTCGAGGTCTTGTCAGAAAATCGGCCGTGACGGGCCTGCCCGTGTGGATCCGGACGCCCTGCGCCTCGATCTGGGCGATCTCCCTCCGCAGGGCCGCAAGGGGCAGCCGGTAGAGCGGAATCCCCCAGCGCAGGATCCCGCCGGCCTCGGCGGACGCCTCGAAGACATCGCAGGTGTAGCCCAGCTGCGTGAGAAACCAGGCTGCCGCCAGTCCCGAGGGGCCTGCCCCGGCGATGGCCACCTTTTCAGGGCGCGAGGGGAGCCGTTCCAGCAGCGGTTTGAGATCGTCGCGCTCCGCCGTGTCGGCCAGGAAGCGCTCGAGCGAATGGATGGCGATGGGGTCGTCGAATTCCCCGCGGTTGCAGGCGCCCTCGCAGGGGTGGAAACAGACCCGGCCGCAGACACCCGGGAAGGGGTTTTCCCGGAGGATGGTCTCCCATGCCTCCTTGAAGAGCCCCTGGGCGGTGAGCATTTCGATCCGGCCGATGTCTTCGCCGGCGGGGCAGGCGGCGCTGCAGGGCGCCGTCTTTTCCTCGTAGCGGGGCCGCAGGTAACGCCAGGAGCCCGTCTTGTTGGCTTCCGTCGATTGGGTCGAGCGGGGCATGATGTGAATGGGATTCTCTGCCTTCACCTGTGCTTGAGATTTCTGTGCCATCAAGCTCACCTTGATGAGTGTTATGGATCGGGTTGTCGCCCCCCGGGGAGCGCCAGGGCTCCGCTAGGCGGCGGATTTTGCGGGCTCCACAAACCGGACGGCCTCGTAGGCCTCCTTTGCGGCTGCCACATTTCGCTCGGCATCGCCCGGCACTTCGTCGCGGATGGCGGCAAGGACGTCGTCCAGGGGAGGCATCCCGAGGACGCGGGCCACAGCCCCCATCATGGAGGTGTTGACGATGGGGTGGGTGCGGCTCCCGATCTGGTTGTTCTGGGCGATGCGGCTGGCATCGACGCAGGCGAGGCGAAATTTCGAGAAGGCCTCGAGATTCGGGGGGGCTGCGGGGCTGTTGATGAGGATCGTCCCGCCATCCTTCATTCCCCGTCGTGACGTCGATGCTCCCGATGAGCGTCCGGTCCAGGATGACCACATGGTCGGGGGTGTAGACGTTGGTCCTCAGGAGGATCTTCGCCTTGTCGAGACGAAGGTAGGCCTCCACCGGGGCGCCGCGCCTCTCCACGCCGAAGAAGGGGAAGCTCTGGACCTGATAGCCCGCCCGGAAGAAGGCCTTGGACATCAGGATGGTCGCGACAACGGTACCCTGACCGCCGCGGCCATGGAAGCGTATTTCCAGCATGGCTGCCCCCTACTAGGGTCCCTTTATTCACGCTCTGTTCCAGACGACAACGATGACTTTTGCCGGTTTCGGTTCGAGGGACCGGAAAGCTGTGATTCATCTCCGATTCGAAATAAAGGGAATCCCCGGCAAAGAGCACCTCGACCCGGTCGTCGGTGCGGAATTCGAGCTTTCCCTCGAGCACGAAGTGAAACTCCTCGCCCTCGTGGCTCATGAAGACCATGTCGCCCGTCTCCATGGGCTGAAACTCGACCAGGAAGGGTTCCATGTGCTTTTTCGGGTTCTTGGGCTCGAGGGATTCGTAGACGTAGTCCACCTCGCCCTCGCGGTGGTGGGGCCGCCGCTTGACCTTCACGCGCTCCCCGCTGCGGGTCACCGAGAGCCTCTCCATCTCCACCTCGTCCTCGAAGAAGAAGGCCATGCTCACGTCGAGGGCCTTCGAGAGGCGAAGGAGCGTCCCCAGGGGCGGGATGGTCTCGTCGCTCTCGATCCCGGCGAGGACCGTCTTGTCGAGCCCCGTCTTGGTGGCCATGTCCTCGAGGGTGAGCTGCTTTTTCTGGCGGCAGTCGCGGATGCGGGCCCCGATCTTGATTCTCTCGTCGCCCTGGGGGGAATCGGATTTCTTCTTTGTCATGGTGTACCTCCGTTCAAGTCCGGGAGGGATCTGGGGATGGGGAAGACGTGACAAATGTAGACCAATCGACACGCGCTGTAAAGGGCAAAATTGTATGCAATTTGTGTTTGACATCGGGCAAACAAAGGAATAGAAAATAAGATCGTTGCGGGTATGAGCAGGAGATCCATGCCCGGTCCATCCCGGACGTCCCGGGATCGTTTATGCGGTCATCTTTTTAAATTCCTATCTTCTGAAGGAGGGGGATTATGGTAGCAACAACCACAGTCATCATCATCATCGGTTTCCTCATCTACATGGTGCTGTACTGGACGTACGGCAAGAAGATCGCAAAGGACGTCGTCAAGGCCGACGACAAGAACGCGCCGCCCTCACAGCGTCTCTACGACGGCGTGGACTACGTCCCGGCCCACAAGGCGGTCCTCTTCGGTCACCACTTCTCGTCCATCGCCGGCGCGGGGCCTCTTGTCGGGCCTGCCATGGCCATGGTCTGGGGCTGGCTCCCGGGGCTTCTCTGGGTCTGGTTCGGCAACGTCCTCATCGGCTCCATCCACGACTACCTGGCGCTCATGGCCTCGGTTCGCTACGACGCCAAGTCGGTGCAGTTCGTGGCCACGGACCTCATCTCGAAGCGCACGGGTCGCTCCTTCTACTGGATCGTCTTCTTCCTGCTGATCCTCGTCGTGGCGGCCTTCGCCAACGTCATCGGCTCCATGTTCGCAAGGACCCCGTCGATCGGGTCGGCGTCGATCTTCATGACCTTCGCCGCCATCATACTGGGGGTCCTGATCTACCGGCTGAAAATGAACCTGACGGTGGCCACGCTCATCGGGATCGTCCTGATGTGTATCGCCATCTGGATGGGGCCCCAGTTCCCGATTCCCCTGAGCTACGAGACCTGGATGGTGATCCAGTTCGTCTACATCATCATCGCGGCATCCATCCCGGTGAACCTCCTGCTGCAGCCGCGGGACTACCTGAACTCGTTTTTGCTCTACTTCGGCATCGCCATCGGCTTTATCGCCGCCATAGTGACCTTCAAGGGGATGGAGGCGCCGGCGTTCTCCGCCTTCGCGCCAATCCTGCTGGGCGGCCAGCCCACGCCATTCTGGCCCGCGATCCCGCTGGTCATCGCCTGCGGCTCGCTCTCCGGCTTCCACTCCCTCGTGGCCTCGGGGACGACGTCGAAGCAGCTCTCGAAGGAGACGGACGCACTCTTCGTGGGCTACGGGGCCATGTTCACGGAGGGCTTTCTCTCCACGGTCATCATCGTGGCCATCGGAGGCTTCGGCATGACGGTCATGCAGAGCCAGGCCGCGGCGGCCAACTACGCCATGACCCTCGATGCGGGCAACTGGGCTACGACCTACGCCAAGACGACGGGGGCCCTTAAGCTGGCGCCCCCCAGCATGATCGTCGAGGCCTTCGGAGTCATGGTGGCCTCGACCTTCCTGAGCTTCATCCCCACGGCCATCGTGAAGGTCATCGCGGGGCTTTGGATCTCGGCCTTCGCCCTCACGACCCTCGACACGACGAACCGGCTGGCCCGGTACTGCATCGTGGAGATGCTGGAGCCCGTGCAGGACAAGCTGGGAGGCTTCTACAATATCATCACGAACCGCTGGGTCGCTTCCGTCATCCCTGCGGCCCTGGGCATCTACCTGGCCTGGAGCGGTCAGTTCAACATCCTCTGGCCCTCCTTCAGCGCGGCAAACCAGCTCATCGCCTCGATCGCACTCATGACGGGGGCCGCCTTCGTGGCAAAGAAGATGAAGTCCAAGTTCGCCATCGTCGCCATCGTTCCTGCCTGGGCCCTCTGGTTCACGGTGACCTGCGCCATCGTCTGGTTCATGTGGGTCGTCATGCCGGGCACCATCGCCAAGACGCCCGGGACGGGCTGGACCGTGCAGATCATCATGGCGATCATGCTCGTCCTCAACATCCTCTTCATCGTCGACTTCGTGAAGTCGAGCAAGAAGAAGGAGTAGATCCCCGGGACTTTACTTGAGAGGGGAAATGATGTAGCGTTAAATCCCCCTTGCGCCCCAGGCGGGGTGCGGGGGGGATTTTTCAATTCCAGCGCAAGGAGAAACCGATTCGGGTATGCCGCCTTCCATTCTCGAGCATCTCCGGCATTTCATGCAGGGATTCGGGCAGGGCCAGCGTGACAAGGTCATCAGCCTGACCTGCATGGAGCAGCAGGAGCTGGAGAACGTCTTTGCCCTGCTGCTGCTGGGGTCCTTCGTCGGGTTTCCCGCCCCCCCGACCTTCCTGGCCGTGGAGCTTTTGCCCTTCATGGAGCGCGAGATGCAGGTCCTCGGGCAGAGGGCCGAGGACGCCTGCGACATGCTCGGCCAGATGATGGGGACGCTGGGGGTGGATTGATGAAGATCCTCTTCTACACCGGCAAGGGCGGCGTCGGCAAGTCGACGATGGCCGCCTCGGCGGCCTGGCAGCTCTCGCAGAAAAGCCGCGTCCTCATCGTGTCGCTCGACCCGGCGCACAACCTGGGCGACATCTTCTGCGTGAGCCTCAACGGGCGGGAAAAGCGCATGAACGACAGGCTGCTCCTCCGCGAGGTCGATCTGCACAAGCTCTCCCGGGACTACCTGGAGCGCGAGATCGGCGTTCTCACCCGGACCTACAGCTACCTGCAGGCCCTCAACCTCGACCGCTATTTTTCCGTTCTGAAATATTCGCCGGGGATCGAGGAGTACGCCCTGCTGACGAGCATCGAGGAGACGATCCGTCGGGAGAAGGACTTCGATTTCATCATCTTCGACACGCCGCCCACGGGCCTGACGCTTCGGTTCCTGGCGCTGCCGCAGATCACGATCACCTGGATCGATCGCCTCGCCCAGATCCGCCGGCAGATCCTGGACAAGCGCCACACCATCCAGAAGATCCGGGGGCCCGCGAGCGAGGAGGAGAAGAAGCAGGAGATCAAGCTGGCCTACGACGAGAAGGACGACGCGGTGCTCAACCGGCTCATGGCCCTGAAGGGCAACTACGAGTCCCTCACGGGGATCCTTCAGGGCCCCGACTGCGGCGTCGTCCTCGTCTTCAACCCCGACATGCTCTCCCTGCGCGAGTCCGAGAGGCTCGTGGAGGGCCTGAGGGACATCAACCTGCCGCTGCGGCTGCTCATCCAGAACAAGGTCACGGAGGAGAACCGCTCCATCGCCGGCCAGGTGGTCGCCGAGCTGCGGAAAATGGTCGGGGATGTCCCGCTGCTTCAGGTGGCCCTCTCCGCCCAGCTTGCCTGCGGCCTGGACTCGATGCTCTACGACATCCCCGAGGATTTGGTTACGCCCCTCAACTGGAGACGCTGAGAATGTTCGAACACGATTATCTCGTATCGGAGCCCCTCTTCTGGCTCTTTATCGCCGCTACGGCGGTCCTCGTCTGGGGCTATTACTGGGGCGAGAAGGAAAACAAGCGGATCTACCTCTCGGCATTCAACGCCCTCGTGGATATCATCAAGCCCCTCGACCAGACCTTCACGAACATCGGCGGCCTGATCGGTTATCACGGCAATTTCGTCACCCGGAAGGATTCCCCCATCGAGCGGGTGGAGGCGACGATCACCTTCCTGGCCCGGCAGTCGCTGCTGTACCTGCCCGTTTCGATCCTGATCCGCAAGCACGACCGGCTCTTCATCACCCTGCACCTGCGTCAGTCGCCGAAGGAGGAGGGGCACCTCATCGAGGAGAGGTATTCCCGATACCGGCACGCGAGGATCACCAATGAGGCGCGGCTCAAACGGGAGACCATCCGGTGGGGCGGTTACAGCTAGCTCGTGTACTACGAGGGCAACCGGATGCGGGACCAGCTGAGGAAGTTCACGGCGGCTCATGCCGACCCGGGCATCCTTCGCCACATCGCCATCGTTCCGGACCAGAAGAAGTGCTTCGTCTTCATGATCCCGAAGAAAGGGATGGTGAAAACCTGTTTCGAGCCCGTCTACCGCTGGATCCCCACGCTCATCCCCTCGAAAAAGTAAGACACCCTGCATGCAGAACCCGGCCGGTTCCCGGCATCGGGTATCCCCGGAAAGAAAAGAATGGATTGTGTTTCCTGAACTGGCATTTTAAAATGAAGCAAGGAGCGTTTTTCTGTTTGGGGTATCACGATCAACAGAAAAGGAGGTTGAGCCATGGCCAGGACGGAGATGAGCATATTCGATTTCGCCATGAGGGCGGAAAAGGACGGCATCGGTTTCTACACGAAGGCAGCGAAAAAGTTCAACGACAGGGAGTTGAGGGATCTCTTCATGAAGCTCGCGAAAGAGGAGGCAAAGCACCTGGAGACCTTCATCGGCATCAAGGCCAAGGCGGAGAAGAAAGGGGCCGACCAGTGCTTCCGCTCGGAGGCCGTCAGCGATTATCTCGACACGATCATCCGGGAGGGGCTCTTCCCAAAGGGCGACAGCATGGTGAAGAGGCTCGAGAAGGTGAACGACGTCGGCGGGGCCTGCGCCATCGCCATGGAGGCGGAAAAAAACGCCATCCTTCTCTACTCGGAGCTGGCGAAACTCTCGAAGGACAAGGAGCAGAAGAGGATCTTCGAGGACATCACTAAGGAGGAGCGCTCCCACATCATCATGGTAGGGTCCGCGAGGGCCGACTACGACCCGGCCTACGCAGCCATGAGATTCGGCAGGTTCTTCTAAGGCGAGCGACGAAACGCTACATTTCCGCTCTTTCGGGGCGGACTCTGATGTAGACAGAGAATTTATCGGGCAAAGGAGGCCGTGATATGGCGAAAGCGGAGATCAGCGTGATTGACTTTGCCGTGCGCCAGGAAGAGCACGGGGTGAGTTTCTACACGAAGGCGGCGGAGAAGTTCAGGGGCACCGAGCTTGCCGGGCTCTTCGTGAAACTGGCCAAGGAAGAGGCAAAGCACCTCCGGGACTTGATCGACCTCCAGGCTTCCGCCCTTCGAAAAGGGGTCGAGGAATGCTTCCGGGCCGTGGAGATCGATGACTACCTCGACGCCGTCATCCGGGAGGGCCTTCTGCCCGAGGGGCGACAAGGCAGCGGAGCGGCTCGCTCAGGTCAAGACCGTGGAGGACGCCTGCCGCATCGCCCTGCAGGCGGAAAAGAACGCCATCCTCCTTTACACGGAGCTGGCAAAGCTGTCGAAGGACAAGGGACAAAAAAAGATTCTTGAAGCCATGATACGGGACGAGAAAGCGCACATGGCAAAGATAGCGGGCATGAGGGCCGATATCGACCCGATCTACGCGGCGGAGCGATTCGGCAAGCTCTGCTGAATGAGCCCTCCATTTCGAACAGGAAGCTCCCCGCTTCCGGGCGTTTCACTGGCCGGAAGCGGGGTTTTTTTAATCAGACGAACTCCACCTCGAGATCGGGGAATTCGAGGCTGAACTCGACGGCAAGATTGCGGATGATGTTGTCGGCCACCAGTTTCGCAATGAAAACGCAGGTTTTGCAGTCCGGCATGTGGCTCTGGAAGTCCGTGAAGACAAAAAGTTTCTTTTGGGCGTCGCTGAAGCGAACCCTCTTGACCAGCCCGAGATGCAGAACGGACAGCCCGCTCTCGGGGTCCTTGACCCGATCGAGAACGGCATCGATTTTCTTGATCATTTCAGGGTTCACAGGGTGTTGCCTCCTGTCGCGAAAGTGATTATACTATAGCAAAAAGGGGACGAAGTGTGCTATGGGAAAAACCCATTGGCACAGATCATGAATGGTCGAGATATTCAGGGTCGTGACCCATCGATATAAGGTCAGGGGGACAGTAAGGTGGCGAAGGTTCAAGCCGTTACCGCAAAAGACCTGAAACAGATCAAGGCACTGCTGCAGTCGAAGATCAACGAGCTGATGGCTGAGGCCGGGAAGACTGTCATCGACATGGCGGGGCAGGAAGAGAAGCTGCCGGATCTCAACGACAGGGCCTCCCAGGAAGCCGAGCTCAACCTCGAGATCCGCATGCGGGAACGCGAGCGGAAGCTGATCGTGAAGATGAGGGAGACCATCGAGCGCATCGATGCAGGGGAATACGGGATCTGCGAGGAATGCGGCGAGGCCATAGGCGTCAAGCGCCTCCTGGCAAGGCCCGTAACCACGCTCTGCATCGAGTGCAAGACCCGCGAGGAGAGACTCCAAAAGCTCCAGGGAAGGACACCTGAGCTCTCTCCCGCATATTTTGGGGACTAGGGACAGGGACCAGGGACCAGGGTATAGGGCAAAAGATCAGAAGAAAAAAAAGGATCGGGAGATTTTCCGATCCTTTTTTATTATTATTTATTACCGTTTATGACTGGTCCCTACACCCCGGTCCCTCGTCCCTCAACTTCCGGTATTTTCCCCTCCAGAAGCGTCTCGATCTCTTCGTCGATCTTCTCGCCGAGGGCCTTGATTTCTTCCGCGTCGGATGACAGAAAGCGCAGCAGGTCGGAGCGCTCCAGACGGCCGGCGATCTGCATGAAGATCGGGCAGATGCCCAGGATCATGGCTGCAGCCACGCGATCCGTCCAGGTTTTCCCGGAAGACAGAGGAGTGATTCCGCCACCGAAAAGCCGGTAGATCCGGGAGTCGATCCCCGGGGCCGACGGGTAGTCTTCTTCATCGATGGACGCCCTTGCAGCAGCGAGTTTCTCGATGGCATTCATCGCCTCCCGCAGCGGACGGTCCTCGCGAAGGCTATATCCGGCTGCCCTGGGATCCAGGCCAAGCTCGAGGCACCTCTGGAGAAGAAAAAGGGCATCCTCGGATTTGCCCGAAAGTGCGGCCCAGCCGCTGTGATCCATCAGCAGCAGGCCGTCTTTCTCCGTGCCTGCCCCGGGCTTTTTGAAGCCTGCGTAGGTCATGCAGGGGCAGGGGCAGTGATAGCAGGCCCTGTTTCGCCCGAGTCTTCCCCGAAGCACTTTTGCCGCCTCATCCCCGTCTTCGAGTTTCCTCACTACGGGGATAAACCCCTTGTTAGCAAGAGACCCCGCGTCCTGAAGCATCTTTTCCGTCGCCTTGGACAGCGCAGGGTGATCCTCGCGGAAGGGGAGGCCCTCGATACCGCTGAACAGGACGGCCTTGAGGTTCTTGGCTGCCATCCTGGAGGCGAGGCCCACCTTGTCGAAGCTTCCGTGACTGGCGATGGAGGCCGACGCATAGGGCGAGTCGCCGTCGGCTGCGGGGCCCGTCACAATGGATGCCCTGAAACCGGGAACCTTTCGCCTCAGCATTTGCAGCAATTCCGGGACCGGCTTTCCCTGCGAATCCGGGAGCGGGTAGACATGGATTTGACCACGGGTCACGGAAACAGCGCAGGGCTCTTTTGCGGCGCCCCGGATGACCAGGTAGTCCACACCGGAGAATTTCATCTCCGGGCCGCTGCGAAGCAGAAAGGGCACGTGACAGAGGTGATCAAAAACGGGCGAACGGAATGTCCCGACAAGAAGGGCCGAGGCCGGGGCGAAGCTTCCCGTAAGCGGTCCTGTTCCCAGGACGAGGCTGTCGCTTTCGTACTCGGAAAGAAGCCGAGGCGTTCATCGCCGCGCCGCCGACGTGGTTCCGCAGGGCATCCCAGGACAGATCGACCGTATAGGCCGACTGCGTCGTCAAGTCGACAACACCGATTTTCCCGTTGCAGAATGGCTGATAGAGGCTCATGCGTTTGTCTCTCCCGGGGTCGCCTTCTGCCAGCGGAAACGGACCTTTGCCGCGCTGTAGGGGCAGCGGTCCACGCATCGCAGGCACATGATGCACTCCGTCATGGGGATCTTCGGGGATTTTCCTTCGCGGAGTTGATCCGCGTCGATGATTCCCACAGGGCAGACCTCGGCGCACTGGATGCAGGAGAATTTCTTGCACTTGCGCGCCCCGATGACGATCTTGAGGAGCCGAAGCAGCGAGGCAATACCCAGGGTTGCCCCCACGGGACAGAGGTAGCGGCACCAGGATCGGCGCTCGGCCAGTTCCGTCGCGGCCAGAACCGGCACGATGGCCAGCTCGGCACTTTGCATGACCGATTGCACGCCGTAGGAGCGGCAAAGAGTGCCTATGGGGCAGACCGTGCAGAAAGCCTGGTAGCCCAGCAGGGCACTGCTTCCGACGGCGCCGCCCAGGATGCCGTATTTCGCCATTCGGCTCTTGAGGAAATTCGGCCAGCCGAGCTTTTTCGGGGTGATCTTGTCCACCAGGTCCAGCACGAACCCGAAGGGGCAGACCCAGCCGCAGAAGACCCTGCCGAAGAGGACCGTGAGGATGAGCAGCGCCAAAGCCGACGAGGCGCCCACGAGGATGAGCGTCCCCGACGAGGCGATGTTCTGCAGCGTCCCCGTCGGGCAGGACAGCTCCACCGTCCCCGCCCGGAAATAACAGAAGGTCCCCACGACGAGGATGACGAGAAAGAGAAACGACAGGGCCTGGACGCTCCATCGGGCAGCCTTGATCCAGCGCAGGGCCTTGCCGCGCGTATCGGTCAGGGCGCTCTCGGGGCAGTGCTTCACGCACAGGGGGTCGCCCTCGCAGAGGTCGCACTTGTGGATCTCCTGGCTTCCCGGGTCTTTGAGCGGCGCTGCCTCCGGGCATGCCATTGTGCACAGACCGCAGTCGGTGCAGAACAGATCGTTTATCCGGACGATGCCGTCATCGCCCTTTTCGATGGCCCGCGTGGGGCAGGCCTCGAGGCACAGCGGCCTGCGGCAGTGCTGGCACAGGACGGCGAAGTTTTTCCCGAGCTTCTCGTCGGTGAGGACCCGGACGCTCGCGGAAGCCGGGGCGACCTTCGCGACGTTTCGTGTCGAGCAGATCATCTCGCAGGTCCCGCAGCCCGTGCACTTGGCCGGGTCGAAGAGGATAACCTTGTTTCGTCGCGGCATGAACCAGTCGGAGAACTTCTTTTTCTCCGGCACGCGGGGCCGCAGGTCTTCAAGCCTGAGCTGGGGTTCTGGTTGTCTCGATGCTTCCATTTATCGGGTCTGTCCAGTCTGTTCCGTCTATTCGGTCTATCCGGTCTGTCCCGTCTATCCCGTCTTTCTGGTATGAATTGTCATTGCGAGAAGCGAAGTGACGAGGCAATCACCCTCAAGCGTGGATTGCCACGCCTCGCGAGGCTCGGCTCGCAATGGCACTTTTTCTTATGTCTTCACTCAGACACTTAGACACTCAAACACTCAGACACTATTTTCTTCCCTACACCCTCGTCCCCGGTCCCTTTTCTACTTTATGCGTTGCGCAGCAGATAGATTTCCCGCCGGCAGGACGGGCACGTCTCGAGGGCCTTGAGGACGTTTGCCGGCTCCGCCTTCAGCCTGCCGAAGACGAAGTCCTCTACGGGCACGGCAAGGAAGAACCGGCCGCAGGCCTCGCAGCGCTTGGCGTTATCCACGAGATTTTCCTCGATGGCCGCCTCACGGAGCTTGCGGATCAAGTCCCGGCAGCTCACCCCCTGGGGGCAGGCGTCGGTGCCGCTGTTGCACTCCGTGCAATACCAGAGATTCTTGTCCTCGACGATGTTGTCGCCGACGAGCGTCTTTTTGATGATGCCGCGGGGCGACATCTCGATGCCGAAATTCACGTACATCTCCGCCATGGGGCAGGCGGCGACACATCGGCCGCACTCGACGCAGCCCGGGGCCCCGGAGAGTTTCTTGGCTTCTTCGATCTTATCGTGCCTTTGCTTCATGGTCCTTTTCCATTTTGACGGCGCAGACCTTGTACTCGGGCGTCTTGCAGGCCGGGTCGAGGACGGGGTTGGTGAGCATGTTGGCCCTCGCCTCGGTGAAGTGGAAGGGCGCAAAGATGCTCCCTTTTACCACGCGATCCGTGATCCGGGCCGTCGTGACGATGCTTCCCCGCCGGGAGGTGACCCGGATCCAGTCGCCCGCACCGACGCCGAGCGCCGCGGCGTCCTCAGGGTGGATCTCCACGTAGGGGTCTTCGATCTCGCGATTCAGGAACGGCGAGCGCCGCGTCATCGTACCCGTGTGATAGTGGGCAAACACGCGCCCCGTGTTGAGATAGTAGGGGTATTCGGCGTCGGGCTTTTCCATGGGCGGCGTGTAGTCGGGGATGACGAAACGGCCCAGCCCCCGGGTGAACTTCTCGCCGTGCAGAAAGCGCGTCCCCGGGTGGTTCTCATCGGGGCAGGGCCACTGAATGCCCGCACGCTCCAGGCGGTCGAAGCAGATCCCCGCGTAGGCCGGGACCAGGTTGGCGTATTCTGACATGACCTCGGCAGGCGAGGCATAGTCGAAGGGCAGGCCCAGGGCCTTGCCCAGGAGGCAGAGGATTTCGAAGTCGCCCATGGCCTTGCCGGGCGGGTCGACGGCCTTGTGCAGCAGCTGGAAGCGGCGCTCCGTGTTCGTGTAGGTCCCCGTCTTTTCGGCAAAGCAGGCGCCGGGAAGCACGAGGTGGGCGAACTTTGCCGTCTCCGTGAGGAAGATGTCCTGGACGATGAGAAAGTCGAGCCTCTGGAGGGCCTCCATGACGTGGTTCACGTCGGGATCGCTCACACAGGGGTTTTCGGCCATGATGTAGAGGGCGCGGATGTCCTTGCCCGCGGCGTTGATGAGCTCCGTCACCGTGCGACCCGGCTTGTCGGAGAGCTCCGTCTTCCAGGCCTTCTGGAATTTCTCCCGCACAGCCGCATCGGCCACGGCCTGGTAGCCCGGGTAAAGGTTCGGCAGGGCCCCCATATCGCAGGCGCCCTGGACGTTGTTCTGGCCGCGAAGCGGGTAGATCCCCGAGAAGGGCTTCCCCACGTGGCCGCAGAGCATGGCCAGATCGACGACGGCAATCACGTTCGCCGCCCCGCAGGCGTGCTGCGTGATGCCCATGCAGTAGACGATGGCGGCGTTTTCGGCCCTGGCGTAGGTTTCGGCGACCTCGCGGATGATCGCCTCGTCGATCCCCGTCTCCTTTGCGGCCTTCTCGACGGGCCAGGCCTGAAGGAAGCTCTTGAGATTCTCGAAATTCTCGGTGCGATTCTCGATGAAGTCGGTCTTTTGGAGCCCCTTGTCGACGATGTGGCGCATCATACCCGCCAGAAGCGGGATGTCCGTTCCCGGGTTGAGCCTTAGCAGTTTGTGCGCGTTTCGCGCCACCGGCGTTTCCCGCGGGTCGATGACGATCACCTTCGCGCCCCGGTCGAGGGCCTTGTACACCTCGCCCATGAGGACGGGGTGGCTCTCGGCGGCATTGGAGCCGATAAAGAGGATGCAGTCGGCGCCGGCGAGATCAGAGATCGAATTGGTCATGGCGCCGCTGCCCAGCGTCTGGAGCATGCCCACCGTGGTGGCCGCATGGCAGAGCCTTGCGCAGTGGTCGACGTTGTTGGTCTTGAAGGCCGCCCGGATGAGCTTCTGAAAGAGATAGTTCTCCTCGTTGGTGCACTTGGCCGACGAAAGCCCGCCGACGCTGTCGGGTCCGTATTTCGCGGCCGTTTCCTTCAGCTTCGTGGCTGCCAGTTCGATGGCCTCCTCCCAGGAGATCTCCTCGAAGCGGTCGCCCTTGCGCAAAAGCGGCGAAGTGAGGCGCTCGGGGTGATGGACAAACTCGTGGGCTACCCATCCCTTCACGCAGAGCGACCCGCGGCTGACGGGGTTTTCCCTGTCGGGGTAGGTGGCCGCGGCGCGGCCCTCCTCCACCTTCAGGACGAGCCCGCAGCCCGTGCCGCAGTAAGGGCAGATGGTCCGGATAAACTCGGGGTTCATGGCTTTTTCCCCATGCTGTCGACCCAGTCGGGCACATCCTGACCGGGACGGGGTTCTTTTGCAAAATCAAAAAGGACGGGGGACTTGCGGCTCGCGTCGAGCCCCGCCTCGTAGTTGTAGTCTTTCTTGAGTGCCTCCCGCATCGAGAGCTGAAGCGTCATGAGAGGGATGCCCACCGGACAGGCCTCCTGGCAGGCCCCGCAGGCCACACAGGTATCGCTGAGATGAAAGGCACGGATGAGATGAAAGGAGACCATCTCGGCCGGGATGACGCCGCGCTCGACCCAGACATCGTCCTCGAGCTTGCAGGGCACGCAGACGCAGATGGGACAGGAGTTGCGGCAGCCGTAGCACTTGATGCAACGCTTGAGCTGGGCGGCCCACATTTCCATCCGTTTGCCCGCATCGCCTTCCAGGTAAGCCCTCACCCGCTCGTCGGCCAGGGGGTCTACGCCCTCCACGGCGCTCCCGGCGTCGAGTTTCTGCGGGTATGGGCGGCTGCAGAGGCAGGTCTTCGCCTGGTTTGCGTCACAGGCATAGCCCATGGTGAGGAGCCGCTCACGGTCGATCTGGTTGCGCTTCGTCAGCTCCACGATGGCCCTCTCGTCGCAGCCTCGGACAACGACGGCCAGGCGCCAGGCCTGCGGTTTTTCCCGCAGAATCGCCCGGGCCATCTTAGCCAGCAGCCACTTGGGCTCCAGCACGAGCGAATCGATCTCCGCCTGCGTCGTGAAGACGTGGGGATGGATTACATCCCACAGGCCTTTCCTGAGCCCCAGGATGCCGTCGGCTACCTTCTTCTCGAGGATCTCTTTTGCTTTCTGTTTTACTTGATCAAGCATCTATTTTCCAAAAGAGTTGATAAGTTGATTGGGTGATGAGTTGATTAGGAAAGAATCCGAAATTTCCTCATCAACCAGTTAACTAGTCAACCAGTTACTGTCCTGGCGCTAGCCAGGAAGCCATCGAGGGAAGCCCCTCCAGTTCACGGTGAAAGTCCACGATCATGTCGGCATACTGGTGCGACTCGTGGGCCGTGCCGAAGCCCAGCAGCAGGCGGTTTCCGCCTATGCCCGTCGTATCGAGGAGCGTCTTGAGAAGCTCCAGGCGCTTGAGGGCAGGGTGGTTGGCGTCATTGAAGCGGCACCCGCCAACGTGGCATCCCAGGACGGCCACACCCGTTGCGCCGCTGGCGAGGGCGCGGATCACCGCGTCGGGCTCCACGTAACCCGCGCAGTCCACCGGGACGACCCGGTAGGATGCGGGCAGCTCGATGCGTTTGCGCCCGGCGCCGTCGGCCCCGATGAGGCCGCACCAGCGGCATGCAAAAACGAGGATTTTCACGTTGCCCCTTTCTGCGGACATGTCAGCGCACCTCCCGGAAGGCCCGCCGGATCATCTCGCCCACGGCCCGGTAGTTCTGCTCGGGCAGCTGCATAGCCCCGTTCGGGCAAACAGAGACGCAGCCGCCGCAGGCCTTGCAACGAACCTTGATGACGCGGCTCACGGAGCGGTTTCCCGTTCGCTGGAGCCGGCAGGCCTCGTAGGGGCAGACGGCGACACAGTTGCCGCAGCCCGTGCACGCAGCGGCATCGGCGATAGCGTGGCCGAGCTTGCCGCCCGGTACGCGGCTCATCGTGAGGGCCGACACGGTTTCTTTACCCAGGAAAGAGGCCGCTTTCATGGCCGCCGCTTCGCCCTGGGCGATGGCCTGATCCGACGAGACGGGCCACCGGGCCGTCCCGCAGATGAAGATACCGTCGTTTCTCGTCTCCACGGGGTGGATCGGGTAGACCTCGGCATAGAACCCGTATTTGTCCACGGGGATATTGAGCATGTGGGCAAGCGCTGCGCCTTCGGGGTCCGCGATGAAGGGTGTGCTCAGGACGAGAAGATCCGTTTCGATCGCCCGATTGACGCCGCTGATCGTGTCGAAGACCTCGACGCCGCTCACCTGATCCTGCCCGCGCAGCTCCGGTGGGCGGTCCGCATCGAAGCGGATGAACTGAACGCCTTTCTGCAGGGCCTTGCGGTAGTAGGCCTCCAGGACGCTTCCCGGAGTCATGATGTCCCGGTGCAGCACATAGGCCTTTGCCCCGGGGCTCTCGTCCATGACCCGCATCGCATTTTTCAGCGAAAGGGGGCAGCAGATCGTCGAGCAGTAGGGTCGCTCGCCGTTTCTGGCGCCGACACACTGGACGAATACGGCCGCTTTGCAGCTCACCGCCCCAGTGGCAAACCGCCTCTCCATCTCCATCTGGGTGATGACGTTTTTGACCTTGCCGTACCCGAACATGCCCTGGGGGAAGAGGATCCGAGCCCCCGTGGCGAGCACGACGGCACCCACGCGAAGGACGGAGTTTCCCTCAGGGCCTGCAAGACTGACCTTGAAATCGCCGGCATATCCTTTGGCGGCGGCAACCTTTGTTTTCCCGTAAAACCGGATCAGGGGATTCTTGTTTGTCTCATCGACAAGGGATTTGATCTTTTCCGGTCCCGGCTCGTCGGCGGGATAGGTTTTCGTGACCACGTTGAGAAGGCCGCCCGGCGCCGAGCCCCGGTCGACCAGGTGGGTCTTGAACCCGAGACGGGCAAGGCCGACAGCCGCTGAAAGTCCGGCGGGCCCCGCGCCGATCACCAGGGCTTCCTGCTGCACCCGGATGGCGACGTCTTTCGAATCCTGCATGTTCTGAAGGAGGGCGATCTCCATGTCGAGCTGGTTTGCCGCCTTGCGCGTTGCGCCTTGCGGGTCTTTCCCGTGGACCCAGGCACAGCCTTCCCGCAGATCGACCATGTGCACCGTCCGGACGTTGGACCCTTCTTTGGCGAGAGCGAGCCGGACGAACTCCATTTTTCCGTAGGGCGAGCAGGCGCCGATGAGGACTTTGCCGATCCCTCGCTCGCGGATCAGGGCGTGGCATCCCGATGCGTCGCCCGGCATGCAGAGGGACTCCCGGACGGTCACGAAATCCACGGCGGGATCGGATACGAGACTTTTCCGAATGGACTCGAGGTCGACGGTGCGCCCGATCTCGCCGAAGCAGTTGCAGAGGATGACGCCGATTTTTGCCATTTCAGTTCTTGTCCGTAATCGATCTGAGTGCGGCCGACGATGCCTGGATGGCAGACTCCGTCACGTCCGCCGGCTCCATGACGAATCCGCAGGACTTGGCGGTTCGATTCACAAACCCTTCAGGGTCCAACCCGGGGCGAGGACTCCCTTCCGGTTGCGACGCGAGGGTCGATTGCAGGTTTCCGTTGAGGATCACCATGTCGAACTTCCAGATCTCGCGTTTCTGGGTCGACGTGTCCTCGAACTTGACGGCGATCCCGTCGCCGCCGGGCAGGGGGGTTATGAGCGAGGGCCGCCCGCGGACGAGCCGGACGCCGTTGCCCCCGAAATCGCGCAGGGCGTATTCGTAATAATCCCGTCCCACGGTGCGCAGGTCCGTGTAGAGGATGACGCAATGGATATCGGGGTTTCTGCGCTTGACCCACTGGGCCTGCTTCAGGGCGTGCATGCAGCAGACGGCCGAGCAGTGGGGCAACAGCCTCAGGTCCCGGGCGCCCGCACATTGGATGAAGGCGATGCTACGGGGTGCGGTCTTGTTGGAGCGACGCAGGATAGCCCCCTTGTTTTCGCCCGACTCGGCCTTCCAGGCCTCGAACTCGAGCGACGTGAGGATGTCCGGGTGGGTCCCCCAGCCGTATTCCTTCAGCGGCTCCAGGCTCACCTCGGTGAATCCTGCCGACCAGATGACCTCGTCCACGGCCAGCTCCGACTTTTCCTCTTCGCGTTCGAAGCCGATGGCCTTTGTGGGGCAGACGGCTGCACAATCCCGACAGTCCCCGCATCGGTTGCGGTCGATGAGGTAGACGGGCGGGTAGGCATGCTCCCAGATGGGGCGAGCCACGCCCTTCGGGCATGCGCTTTCACAGCGGCCGCAGCAGATGCAGAGTTCGGGGTCGATCACCGGCGTCGATTTCGTAATGATGGCCCGGTAACCCCCGTTGGATTTTTCCAGGGTTTCGAGCCGGGAGTTCGTGAGGGTGAAGATGGAGGGACTCTCCTTGCAGCGGCGGATCTCCGTCCAGAGGGGGCAGAAAGCGCAGTGGTCCGTCGGGTAGAACTTGTCGAGCTTGGCCACCTGGCCGCCGAGGTCGCTACCGCTCTCGACGAGATGGACCCGGTGCCCGCTGCCGGCCAGATCGAGGGCCGCCGACATCCCGGCCACCCCGCCACCGATAACCAGAACCGTTCGTATTTTCTTTTCTGCCGTTGGCATTTTCTTAACCCTAAACCCTAACCCCGATACCCTTTTTCATTCTTCCTCATCTTCTTTAATAATCCCGTAATGCTCCCCGAGCTTTTGCACTCGCTTCTTCAGCCAATCCGTGAAGCCCTCCTCGCGGCCGTGGCCGCGTCCGCCTTCCTCCTCGAGGCGCATGGCAATTCGCTTCTCGGGGGGAGGCATCCGTTTTACGTTGTCGTAGTAGGTGACGATGGACTTGGGCTTCGTGGGGCACTTCTTCTCGCAGGCGTTGCAGCCCGTGCACAGATCCTCCAGGACAACAGGGTAAATGTCCTTCTCGAGCTTGATGGCGTCGTAGCGGCAGGCGTCGAAGCAGCGGGTGCACTTTTCCTGACCTGTCCAGGAAAGGCAGGTATCACGGGTGATGACGGCGTTTCCGATGTCGACTTCGTCGCGGGAAATTTTCGCGATGGCCCCCGTCGGGCACTCCTTGATGCAGGCCATGCAGAAGATGCACTTCTTGTGCTCGAGAACGGGGGTACCGAAGCTGGTGACACCCCCGGCAATGCCGGCCGGGCGAATCGCGTCGGTGGGGCAGACATCGACGCACCGGTAGCAGCGGGCACAGTACTCAAGGAAGGCTTTTTCCTCGAGGGCCCCGGGCGGGCGCGGAAGGGCCTTTGCCCCGCTCACCTTAAAGAGGCTGAACAGGACGGTTGCTGCAGTACCACTGACAAGAAGATGGATCGTGTCCCTTCGTGAAAAGGCCATGGGTGCACTCATCCCCTGATCGTTCCAGGTTCCGTATCACCGACCCCTCTCCTCCACGGTTACGGACCGAAAGCAATAGTATCAAAGCTGAAAAGAAAAGCAAGGGCGGGTGAGTGGATCACCCGCCCTTGCTGCAAAAAACAATCGTCTAGAGGTTGTACTTCTTTTTCGCCGCGTTGACGTCGGCAATCAGATAATCCAGGCCGTAGGCCTTGAGGCTCGCCTCGGTTGGGATACCCTTCTCATCCCAGCCGAAGAACCCGTAGGTCTTCGTCTCCATGTCCTTCTGATCCGCTTCCGTGAAGATGGCGTCCTTCTTGGGGCCGGCGGGGAGCTTCTCCGTCCACATGCGCTTGGGAAGCCGGTCATCCTTGGAGCTGATGCCCTCGCGGACGTTGAAGACGCGCTCGGCCGTCATGATCCTCTTGGCCGTCGTCCAGTAGTCCTCCGTCTTCCAGTTCCATCCGCAAAGCGGGTTGAGCATGTCGGTTATGACCTTGTCCGTCCCGGCGCCGAAGAGCAGGAAGTTGGTGAAGGAGCAGATGCAGAGCGAGTCGGCCATCGTTGTCATTGCGAGGGCCTGGGGGCCCTGGCCTTCGTGGTGGTCGCCGCCGTTGGTGCCCATGGTGTAGCTGTAGGCTCGAATCTTGTCGCCACGCGGGTCGTGAGCGGCCAGTTCCTTGCCCTTCACCGTGTTGGCATAGGCTTCCGAGCCCTTGCCGATTTCCTTGGACATCTTGGCCACGCCCTTGGCCATGAGCTTTCCGGCCTTTCCTTCCTGGTAAGCGATCTTGCGGATCATCTCCATGTAGGTCTCGCCATCGCCCCACTTGGGCTTCAGACCATCGAGGTCCGTGGGCTTCAGGGCGCTCTTCTCGACGGCTTCCGTCGTGAAGGCAAGCACGCCGCCTGTGGAGATGTTGTCGAGGCCGTAGGCGTCACAGGCCTCGATCAGGGCGATCATCTGTCCGAAGTCCGTCATGCCCAGGTTCGAACCCAGGAGTCCCCCGGACTCGTACTCGGGGCCCTCGGCGACCATGCCGGCATACTTGCCGCTGCGCAGCACGCCCAGTTTCAGGCAGTGCGTCGGGCAGTTGGTGCAGGACGCGTGGCGCTTCCAGAACGTCCGCATGGCCTCCTCGCCGCCGATCTTCACGACGTCGGGGTACCAGGTGGTCTGGAAGTTCTTCGTGATAAGCGAGCCGTGGAGGTAGTGCTTGAGCTCCATGAGTCCGCCCGTGCCCCAGCGCTTGATGCCTTCCCAGGCCTCGCCCGCGACGTTGGCGTCCTTGTTGACCTTGGCGGCCGCCAGGAACTTGGCGTTGTCCACGACGGGAACGGCGTACTTCGTGCCGCGCACGGCAAATCCCTTCAGCTTCTTGTCGCCGAAGACCATGCCGGTTCCGCTGCGCGCGGCTGCGCGATAGCGCTCGACGATGATGCAGGAATAAGGAACTCCGTTTTCACCGCCCGGGCCGATGACGGCCGTCCGGATCTCGGGGTCCTTCATTTCTTTGACCATCATCTCATGGGTCTCGTCCGTCGTCTTGCCCCACATCTTCGAGGCGTCCTTGAACTCCACCTTGTCGTTGACGACGGAAAGCCAGACGGGTTTCTTCGCGCGGCCTTTGATGTAGAGGCCGTCCCAGCCGGCGAACTTGATTTCGCTGGCCAGGTGGGCGCCCGATTCCGCGTGGGTCATGAGTCCCGTGTAGGGGCTCTTGTGGGCAAAGCAGGTACGGTGGGAAACGGCCATGGTCCCGGACAGGGGCCCCGGTCCCACGAAGACGAAGGCATCCTCGTCCAGTGCATTCTTGCCCGCCTTGTATTCCGTCACGGCGTAGTAGGCCCCGAGGCCTCTGCCGCCGATGTACTGCTGAAGGATCTCGTCGGAAACCGGCCGCGTCTTGTAGGTCTGCTTGCTGAGGTCGATCTCCAGTACTTTTCCGAAATTTCCACCTTTGGGTGTTGCCATAGTGATTACCTCCCCTTCTTGGTCTTGACAGGAACGACCCGCTTGCCTTCAACGTTCGGGTAGAACATGAGGCTCGCAAGGTCTTTGCCTGCCTGTTCCGGCGTCACGGAACGGAAGGCCATGTTCACGCCGATACCGACCGGACGGCCCATGAGGCAGGGCCCCTGGGGGTTGCCGGACTGTTCCATGCAGGCCTTGACGCACTGGGGATCGCCGCCGCAAAGGTCGCAGATGAGGGGCTGACCCGTGTCGGCGTTGCCGCGGATATACTGGGCCGGGCAGGCCTCGGCGCACTTCATGCACTTGGCGCCCAGGCAGGTCTTCTCGTTCAGGACGATGCCGTTGGTCTTGGCGTCCTTGGTGAGCGAATTGGGTGTCGTCGGGCAGGCCTTGATGCAGGGCGCGTCGTCGCAGTGCCAGCACATGACCGGGACATCGACGATGTCCTTGTACTTGGCGATGTAGATGCGCGACAGGGCGGGCCGGACATTCCCCGTGTGGAACAGGGAGCAGGCAAACTCGCAGCTGCGGCAGCCCGTGCAGTTCTGGCGCTCGGCGAAGCGGTATTTCTGCGCGTAGGGCTTGGTGCCCGGTGCGGTCTGGACCGCGTACTGGGCCTCGGCCTTCTTGGGGGCAATGCCGCCGATGGCGGTGATCGCAAGTGCGCCTCCCGCCGCCGTGGCGGTTCCTCTCAGGAAGTCACGACGAGTCGTTTCCTTCTTGAGGACATCAGGCAGTTTCTTTTCTTCCATGTCTAACCTCCATAGATTTGCCACATATTAAGGACTTGATATAAAAAACGAAGAGGAATAAGAGGGTACACCTCCTTTCACGGTTTTTATCTATAGTTGTTTGTTTCAATCATCATGGCCCCGATAAACTGGGTTACTTCATCTTGCTTGTGTAGACGTAATCGTTGGTCTTCTGGGCCTCGTGGCACTTGATGCACTCGTCGATCTTGCCTTCCTGGTCCACCTTTCCGCTGGCCTTGAACTGCGCCCAGTACCAGTCGCCGCCCTTGGGGTTGTAGCCCTTCACCTTGTACATCACGTCGACGTGCTTGAGCTTCTTGCTCTTGTCGAAGTTGTCCTGGACGATCATGGCCCCGTCGGCGAACTTGCCCTTCTTGGCCTTGATGGAATCAAAGGCGACCTGGTTGACGTAGGTGGTGAGAAACGCCCCGTGGGGCTCGGGCCCCGCATACTGGGCCTCGGTGCCGGGCCACATCTTCCAACTCTGGTACTTCCCCGTTTGGATGAAGTCCCAGACGGCCTTGCCGTCAGTGGCAGGGCCCTTTTTGGCCTGGGCGAAGAGCATGCCCGAAAGAACGAGGGTTACGGTGAGAACGATCGCGAAAACAAGCAAACTTTTTTTCATTTCAGACTCCTTCGAAATGCACACGGATCTTTCCGGAAAAGGGCGGAAAGAGGTGTGCTTTGCATAAAATGTTAATACGGGAAAACAAACGCGCAGGATTCACGGACTGACCGCAAAGCGAAGATCTGGAATATTGGGAATGGGCCAATGTCGCAATCATCCGGGATCCGTCCCGAAGACCGGTCTTTGATGTGACGCTATGCGGGTGCGGAAATCCTCTCAGAAACCGCCCCCAAAATTCTTCCCGGATCGATGACCCCTGATTGCACTGACCCCTTGACATCCTTCAGGATGGAAGACCCTGAATGAAAAATCCATCCGGGAAAAAAGAGCGCCGCACCTTGCGGTCTTCGTTCACCGAGCAATATAAACGCATCTAGGGTGCAAGTCAAACATATTTTATAAATAGTGCAATTATATCAAATGGTTATGTCATGCTTGACATAAGGGACTTGCCGTGCAGAAGGTCAGGCACTTCTACAGCCCCCGGACTGCTCATCAGGTGCAATGGGGACGGATGGGTTGAGGCAGGGTAGATGACTTATTCGAGAACAAAAGCTGTGAAGAAAAGCAGGGGCGGGTGAGAACGTCACCCGCCCTTGCTGTAAAAAAACAAACGTACATTAAAGGTTGTACTTCTTCTTCGCCTCGTTGACGTCGGCAATCAGGAATTCGAGGCCGTAGGCCTTGAGGGAGGCCTCCGTCGGGATGCCCTTCTCGTCCCAGCCGAAGAACTTGTAGGCGTCAGTTTCCGCTTTCTTCTGGTCTTCTGCCGTGAAAACGGCGCCCTTTTTCGGTCCCGCGGGCAGTTTCTCGTCGTACATGCGCTTGGGCAGGCGGTCGTCCTTTGAGCTGATGCCCTCGCGGACGTTGAAGACGCGCTCGGCCGTTATGATCCGCTTGGCGGCCATCCAGTAGTCATCGGTCTTCCAGTTCCAGCCGCACAGCGGGTTGAGCATGTCGATGACGATCTTGTCCGTGGAGGCGCCCCAGACCCCGGAAGAGCAGAAGGTGCACAGGCAGAGAGAATCGTTCATGGCCACCTGGCAGAGATTGCTGCTGCTTGTTCCCTCGGCGTGGTCTGCCCCGTTGGTGCCGATGCAGTAGCTGTAGTACCTGGGCTTGTCGCCACGCGGGTCGTGGGCCGCAAGCTCTCTGCCTTTCACGACGTTGGCATAGGCGTCGGTTCCCTTTCCGATCTGCTTGGACATCCTGGCCACGCCCAGGGAGAGGAGCTTGCCGGCCTTTCCTTCCTTGAAGGCGATCTTGTCAATCAGCTTCATGTAGGTTTCGCCGTCGCCCCACGTGGGCTTGAGGCCGTCTAGGTCGGAGGGCTTCAGTGCGCCCTTCTCGACGGCTTCCGTCACGAAGCCCAGCACGCCACCCGTGGAGATGTAGTCCAGGCCGTAGGCGTCGCAGGCCTCGATGAGAGCGGTCATCTGGCCGAAGTCCTTCATGCCCAGGTTCGAGCCCAGGAGTCCTCCGGATTCGTACTCGGGGGCCTCGGCAATGAGGCCCTTGTACTTGCCTTCGCGCAGCACACCCAATTTCAGGCAGTGAGTCACGCAGTTGGTGCAGGAGACGTGTCGCTTCCAGAACTTTCTCTCGGCCTCCTCGGCTCCCAGCTTGACGATGTCGGGCCACCAGGTCGTCTGGAAGTTCTTCACGATGAGCGAGCCGAGCACAAAGTTGTTAGTCTCGAGCGAACTGGCCGTTCCCCACACCTTTCTTCTTCCCGCGCCCGGGTCGCTGATGTTGGTTTCCTTGGCAACCGCGGCGGCCGCCAGGAACTTGGCATTGTCCACGACGGGCACGGCGTATTTCGTGCCGCGGATGGCGAAGCCCTTCAGTTTCTTGTCGCCGAATACGGATCCCGCGTTGCTGCGCGCCGCGGCGCGGAACCGCTCG
This sequence comes from uncultured delta proteobacterium, assembly GCA_963802225.1. Lineage (GTDB taxonomy): Bacteria > Desulfobacterota > Syntrophia > Syntrophales > UBA2192 > UBA2192. Next base: position 42,881 of record CAWDHZ010000036.1, read on the forward strand.
ACGATCAGGCAGGAATAGAGGACGCCGTTCTCACCGGCGGGGCCGATGACGATCGAGCGGATGCGGGAGTCCTTCATCTCCTTGATCATCATCTCGTGCGTGTCGTCCGTCGTCTTGCCCCACATCTTCGAGGCGTCCCGGAACTCCACCTTGTCGTTGACCACGGAGAACCAGACGGGCTTCTTCGCCCGGCCCTTGATGTAGATGCCGTCCCAGCCGGCCCACTTGATTTCGCTCGCCAGGTGGGCGCCGCACTCGCCATGGTTCAAAAGGCCCGTGAAGGGGTTCTTGTTGACGATACTGGTCCTCGGTGAGACACACATGGTCCCGGCCAGGGGCCCGGGCCCCACGAAGACGAAGGCGTCCTCGTCGAAGGGGTTCTTGCCCGCCTTGTATTCCGTCACGGCGTAGTAGGCCCCGAGACCGCGGGCGCCGATGTATTGCTGGAGAATCTCATCGGAAACCGGCCGCGTCTTGTAGGTGAGCTTGCTGAGGTCGATCTCCAATACCTTTCCGAAATTTCCGCCTTTGGGTGTTGCCATGGTGATCACCTCCCCTTCCTGGTCTTCACGGGCACGACCCTCTTGCCCTCTATGTTGGGATAGAACAAGAGGCTCGCAAGGTCCTTACCCGCCTCTTCCGGCGTTACGTTACGGAAGGACATGTTCATGCCGATGCCTACGGGCCGGCTCATAAGGCAGGGTCCCTGGGGGTTGCCGGACTGGGCGTGGCAGGCCTTGACGCACTGGGGGTCGCCGCCGCAGAGATCGCAGATCAGGGGCTGACCCGTGTCGGGGTTGCCGCGGACGTATTTGGCCGGGCAGGCCTCGGCGCACTTCATGCACTTGGCGCCCAGGCAGGTCTTCTCGTTCAGGACGATGCCGTTTGACTTGGCGTCCCTGGTGAGCGAATTGGGTGTCGTGGGGCACGCCGCGATGCAGGGGGCATCGTCGCACTGCCAGCAGATGACCGTCACGTCGACGATGTCCTTGTATTTCTCGACACAGAGACGGGCAAGGTCGGGCCGGACGTTTCCGGTGTGGAACAGCGAGCAGGCCAGCTCGCAACTGCGGCAGCCCGTGCAGTTATGGCGTGCGACGTAGAGAAACTTCTGAGCGAAGGGCTTGGTGCCCGGCGCGGTCTGGACCGAGTACTGGGCCTCGGCCTTCTTCGGTGCAATGCCGCCGATGGCGGTGAGGGCAAGTGCGCCTCCCGCCGCCGTAGCGGTTCCTCTCAGGAAGTCGCGACGGCTCGTCTCCTTCTTGAGAACATCAGGCAGTTTTTTGTCTTCCATGTCCAACCTCCATTGGATTGCCTCGTGTTAACGGCTTGGCACATCAATGAAACGAAACCGGGCACCCTCACTGAATGAAAAATCGACCCGAAAAAAGAGCGCCGCGCCTTGCGGTCCTCGCTCGAGAGAGACTATAAACGCATCCATGGAACTAAGTCAATTTGTATTAGATTAAAAGTGCAATCATATCGGCTAGTTATGCCATATTTGACATAAGCGAACTTGTCGTGCAGAATAGCACGCAATTACGCAACGCCCGGACTGCAGGTTCGAAGCTGGGGGATGAAGAAGGAGGGAGCATGATAATCAGGCACAAGCTGTGGCTGGAGAAAGACGGGCGAGTCATTTTCGGTCCCGGCCGGTTCGAACTGCTGGAGGCCGTCGAAGAGTGCCAGAGCCTCAGCGCGGCCGCCAAAAAACTGAAGATGTCCTACCGGGCCGCCTGGGGCCGCCTGAGGGCCTCCGAGGACCGCCTGGGGATTCCCCTTGTGGAGCTGACGGACAACCGACAGGGCATGCACCTGACGGAGGAAGCAAAGAAAATGAAGGATGCCTTTGTCGAACTGGAGAAAAAAATAAACGCGTTGCTCGAGGAGTATCAGGCCAGGCTGCCTTGAAGAAGTGCTAAAGTGACTGAGTGTCTAAGTGTCTGAGTGAAGGTAACCAGTGACCGATGGAAGAGAAAGAAGGGGGGCAACACACCATATGCCGTGATCAGCAAGGCAGCAATCCTGGATGCATGTACCTTGTGCCCGGAGCCTTGGCGCCGGGTATTTTTTGTGTCATCGCAAAATGTCGATTTACAGGGCGGTCGTGAATTGATATTTTAAAGTGGTTTTCGATTGTTGAATGAGGATCAAACACGAGGACAGAAAACGACCGACAGATCACAGGAGCAAAGCGACGACGATGAAGAAGGAACACAAATTTTCCCTGTTTTACATTCTTATGGCAGTGTGGGCCGTTCTGCTCATCCAGAGCTACATCGCCTCCATGATGAGCTCCCAGGTGATCCCCTACAGCCAGTTTCTCAAGCTTCTCAAGGAAGGGAAGGTTTCCGAGGTCGCCATAACGGCCAACCGCATCGAGGGGAAGATGAAGGTGGAGGGCAAACCCGGCGAGCCCCAGCCCTTTCGGACCATCCGGGTCGATGGGGACCTCTCGGAGCTTCTCGACAAGTACCAGGTGACCTTCAAGGGGGAGGTGGAGAGCACCTTCCTGCGTGATCTGTTCTCGTGGGTCTTCCCGATCATCATCTTTTTCGGGATCTGGTTCCTCCTCATGAAGAAAATGGGCGGGCAGCAGGCCGGGTTCATGACACTGGGCAAGAGCAAGGCCAAGATCTACATGGAGAACGAGATCAAGATCACCTTCAAGGACGTGGCCGGCGTCGACGAGGCGAAACAGGAGTTGATGGAGGAAATCGAGTTCCTGAAGAACCCCGGCAGGTTCACGGAGATCGGCGGCAGGATCCCGAAAGGCATCCTGTTGGTGGGCCCCCCGGGGACGGGAAAGACTCTCCTGGCGAAAGCCGTGGCGGGCGAGAGCGGTGTGCCTTTCTTCAGCCTCAGCGGCTCCGAATTCGTCGAGATGTTCGTCGGCCTCGGTGCAGCCCGCGTGCGCGATCTCTTCGAGCAGGCCAAGCAGAAGGCTCCCTGCATCATCTTCATCGACGAGCTCGATGCCCTCGGGAAAGCAAGGGGCTTCGGGAACTTTCCCGGCGGGGGGAACGACGAGCGCGAGCAGACGCTGAACCAGCTCCTGAAGGAGATGGACGGGTTCGACCCCAAGGTGGGGGTCATCCTCATGGCCGCCACGAACCGTCCAGAGATCCTTGACCCGGCGCTTCTGAGGCCGGGGCGATTCGACCGGCATGTGCTCGTCGATCGTCCGGACAGGAAGGGGCGCGAGGAGATCCTGGCAGTGCATGTCAAGACGGTGAAGCTTGGTCCGGACGTGGATCTGGAAAAACTTGCCGCCATGACGCCCGGTATGGTCGGCGCCGACCTTGCAAATCTCGTCAACGAGGCCGCGCTTCTGGCCGTGCGGCACGACAAGAAAGAAGTGGAAATGACGGAATTCGTCGAGTCCATCGAGAGGGTCGTGGCTGGTCTCGAGAAGAAGAATCGACTCATCAACCCGCAGGAGCGCGAGATCGTGGCCTACCACGAGGTGGGTCACGCGCTGGTCGCCCTCTCGCTGCCGGGAACGGACCCCGTCCAGAAGATTTCCATCATCCCGCGGGGGATCGCGGCCCTCGGCTACACCATGCAGGTCCCCACGGAGGACCGCTTCCTCCTGAGAAAGACGGAGATTCTCAATCGGGTCGCGTCCCTTCTGGGCGGGCGGGCCGCCGAGGAGATCATTTTCGGTGATGTTTCGACGGGGGCGCACAACGACCTGGCCCGGGCCACGGACATGGCCCGGAGCATGGTCAAGGAGTACGGCATGAGCGGCCAGGTCGGGCAGGTCTATTTCGCCCGGGAAAAACGCGCGCTCTTCATGGAGATGGGCGCCCCGGAAGGCGGGGACTACAGTGAGGCCACGGCGGAGCTCATCGACCGGGAGATCAAGGCCATCATCGACGGCGAATACGGCAAGGCGAAGTCGGTCCTCTCGGGCAAAAGGGATGTCCTTGAAAAGGGGGCAGCGCTCCTGTTGCAGAAGGAGAAGATCGAGGGGACGGAACTCATGGCCCTAATGGACGCAAATGCTCCGCAAACCGCCTAGAGGGTTAAAAGGTGAGAGGGTAAGACGGTGAGAGGGAAAACGTGAAGGCCTCTTGCCGTAAAGATTGCATAGATAGGCATCCATAGAAAGTGCGGAGAAAACTTTTTGCAAGAAGAGAAAAAAACGTCGAAAAACCCTGTCTGGTCGTTCTTCTCATCGGTCAGACTGACCGTTGCCCTGCTGATCATCATTGCCCTCGCAGCCGTTGTCGGGACCGTGATCCCGCAGCAGGATGCGGCGAGTGAAGCCGTTCAGAAACTCCCGCCGGCCCTGGCGGGGGCTCTCAAAGTCCTGCAGCTCCATGACCTGTATCGCTCGCCATGGTTTCTCCTGCTGATGGGGCTTCTCACGGTCAACCTCGTCGTGTGCTCCCTGAACCGCCTGCCTGCATCTCTTCGACTCTATCGGAGGCAACCCGAGCCGGACCGCCCCGGTCTGTACGAAGAACTGCCGCCTGAACGAGTCCTTGCGGTCGAAGGCACCGTGGAGGATGAGGCAGCCAGGATGGAGCAGGTCCTGAAAAAAGCCCTCGGCAGCGTGGAACGGAAAGGGACCGATCAGGCGACGTGGCTTTCGGGCCACAAGGGCGCCTGGTCCTATTTCGGGGTCTACGTCATTCACGCCGGCGTACTCGTCATCATCCTCGGCGCCGTCATCGGATCCGTCCTCGGCTTCGACGGGTACGTGAACATCCCCGAAGGCGGCTCGGCCGACCGCATCGAGCTGAGGGGCGGCAAGGGGGTCATGGAGCTCGGCTTCGACGTGAAGTGCGATGACTTCAACGTCGAATTCTACGACAGCGGCATGCCCAAGCTCTACCGGTCCGATCTGTCCTTCCTGAAGAGCGGGGAGATCCGGGCGAAGGGCGTGCTCATGGTCAACCACCCACTCGAGTTCGAGGGAATCCGCTTCTACCAGTCGAGTTACGGCTCGGTTCCCGGCGAGGTCGTTCTCAAGATCACGAAAAAGGGGGAACAGGTTGTCAAGCGGGCGCGCCAGGGTGAGAGCTTCGCCATCGACGAGGGGAGGGCGCAGGTGGAGATCCTTCGCATCGAGGGCAACCTCATGCGAATGGGGCCGGCGGTCAAGGTCGGCATCACGGCCGGCGACAAGGCCCTTTCCTTCTGGGTGTTCAAGTTCATCGACGCCATCGAGGAACAGAACCCGGGGATCACGAAACAGATCCCCCAGTTCAACGCCGGCCTCTACCGGCCGTACTGGTTCGCGCTGGACGGGATCGAGACATCCTTCTACACGGGGCTCAAGGTCACCCGGGACCCCGGGGTCCCCGTCGTCGGTGCGGGGGCATTCCTGCTGGTGGCGGGATTTCTGCTGACCTTTTTCTCCTCGCACAGGCAGGTCTTCGTCCGCTTGGACCAAAAGCACGGCAAGACGCGCGTCTGCATTGCCGGGCGCTGCAACCGGGACCCCGTGAAGCTTGACCGGGAGATCGAACGGATCATCGGATCCTACAAGGGACTAACGCAATGAATACGAAAATGCTCGGCTGGGCAACGGTGATCTATCTCGTTGCCATGGCCTTCTACCTGATCCGTTTGCTGAGGGATGACGAATACTGGGGAAAGCTTGCCACGGGGACGGCCCTGGCCGGGCTTGCCTTGCATACGGCCGGCATCGGCGTGCGCTGGTGGGAATCCTACCGGCTCGGCATCGGGCATGCGCCCCTTGCCAATTTCTACGAGTCGATGATCTTCTTTGCCTGGGCCATCATGCTTTTGTACCTTGTCATGGAGTGGCGCATCCGGAACCGGTTCCTGGGGCCCTTCGTTACGCCCGTTGCCTTTTTGTCCATGGCCTACGCCTCGCTTTCCCCGGACGAGGCAACTCGCATCCAGCCGCTCATCCCGGCCCTGCAGAGCAACTGGCTCACCAGCCACGTCTTGACGTGCTTCATGGGATACGGGGCCTTTACGATCGCCTTCGGGCTGGGGGTCCTTTTTTTCGCCCGGCGTTTCGTTGCCGGCACCGGGAACCCCTCGAAAGGCCGCGGGGAGATTTTCCCCGACGAGGGGGCCATCGAAGACCTCATCTACCACAGCACGATCATGGGGTTCATCTTTCTCTCCCTGGGGATCATCACGGGCTCGGTCTGGGCCAACTTCGCCTGGGGGTCTTACTGGAGCTGGGACCCTAAAGAGACCTGGTCGCTCATCACGTGGCTCATTTATGCCGCCCTGCTTCACGCGCGGCTCGTGCGGGGCTGGAGGGGAAAGCGAATCGCCGTCATGGCCATTGCGGGCTTCGTTTCGGTGCTCTTCACCTACCTGGGGGTGAACTACCTGGACAGCCTTCACAGCTACATCATGTGACGTGATGCAACGATGGAAAGAAACACTCATGAAGATACGGAGGAAGCCATGCGACGGAAGAGTCGGATCGTCATTACGCTGATCACCATCGGGGCCCTGCTTTGCGCGGCAGCGCCTGCCTTGGCGCAGGAAGCCGCCCCGAAGCCGGACCTGGTCGTCGACAAGATCACGCTGAATCCCTCGGGGAATATCCTCGTGGAAATCCGCAACGCGGGCCCGGGGCCACTGCCCGACACTGCCTGGAGATCCACGGAATCGTTTGCGGCCTGTTTTGTGATCATGATCGGCGTGCAGTTCGTGGACTACGCGACCATCTGGGCCGCGGACCCGAACCGGGTCCTGAAGAATCCCGGAGGATCGATCACGTACACAAGCCCCATTCGAATCCAGGAGCCCACGGCGGTCAGGGTGTGGCTGGACATCACGGAGCAGATCGAGGAGGCTAACGAGGGCAATAACATCAAGCAGGTCCTCTTGAAGCCCGAGCCTGCAAAGTGACCCCGAAGGCCCTGACTCGGACGGTCGAAAAGGGGTGCGAGCGATGAACCAGAGAGTCCATGTTGTGGATGCTTTTACGGACCGCGCCTTCGGGGGCAATCCCGCCGCCGTTTGCATCTTGGCTGGGGCGCTTGATGACACATGGAGGCAGGCCGTGGCCCGGGAGATGAACCTTTCGGAAACGGCCTTTCTGGAAAAGCGTACCGACGGGAGCTACACCCTGCGCTGGTTCACCCCCGCCGTCGAGGTCGATCTCTGCGGCCACGCTACCCTGGCAAGCGCCCACATCCTCTGGGAGTCGGGCGAGCTTGCAACGGGGCAGAAGGCCCTGTTCCATACACGCAGCGGCGTCCTTTCCGCGGTAAAAAAGGGCGACTGGATCGAGATGGACTTTCCGGCCGAACCGGAAAAGCCTTCCGATGCGCCGGCTGAACTGCTCGGGGCCCTCGGCGTAAAGCCCCTGTATACGGGTCGCAATCGTTTCGATTATCTCATCGAGGTAGACCATGAGGATATCGTGCGGGGACTCAACCCTGACATGACCCGATTGAAAAAGGTCGACATGAGGGGGGTCATCGTGACGAGCCGAAGCCACTTGTCAGATTATGACTTCGTCTCGCGCTTTTTCGCGCCTGCTGTCGGCGTGGACGAGGACCCCGTGACGGGATCTGCCCACTGTTGCCTCGGGCCCTACTGGGGAGGGAAGCTCGGGAAGACATCTCTCATGGCCTGCCAGGTCTCATTGCGGGGAGGCATCCTTCGCGTCGGCCTGAAGGGTGACCGCGTCCTGATTGGCGGCCAGGCGGTTACCGTACTGCGCGCAGATATGCTGTCGGGATGAAGGGGATAATAAGATTTGTCTTTGCCGTCAAGGACAGCCGATTCATCACCCATATCAGGCGGCTCGAGGAACCGGCGGAAACCGTCTAGCCTTTTCTAGACCTTATCGGAAGTCTGGGTTCGAACCTTGGCCCTGTCCTTTTTCAGCTTCCTTCGCGTTTCCCCCTCAATGGCGATAAGTTAAGCGCATTCTGTAAAGTGTTGAGCAATGATTTGCGCTATGCCTTCGATTTCGCGATCCCGACTGGTTTCGCCAGGAGACCTGTGATATTTTGAGACATCACAACATGGCTTTCTGTATGTATAATTTTTCCGGGACCCAATTTCCTGAAACGGTCACAGCCGACTTCATCTATATCCGCTTTCACGGTCCCCTGAAAACACCTTACCGCGGTGCCTATTCAGAGAAGATGCTTGAGGGGTAGGCTGAAAAGATACGCTTCTGGATTAAAGACGGCAAAAGGGTTTACTATTTTTTCGATAACGCGATGGATGGGGATGCGGTGAAATATGCCATTAAACTTCATCAGATTGATGGCTTATACAATAACCATTAAGCATTATATCAGGCCATGAAAATGGATAGACGAAGCGGCATCCTTCTACATGTGACATCGCTGCCGTCACGTTTCGGCATTGGCGACCTGGGGCCCGAGGCCTACCGGTTTGCCGATTTCCTTCACCGTTCCGGGCAGCGTCTCTGGCAGATCCTTCCCTTGGTCCCGACGGACACGCTCATGGGGAATTCACCCTACGGCAGTTCGTCGGCTTTTGCGGGCAACCCCCTGCTCGTGAGCCCGGAAAAGCTCGTCGAAGATGGTTTTTTGAGCAGGAGCGATCTTTCCGGGGCGCCTCGCTTTCCGCAGGGGCGCGTCGAGTATCGACTCTGTTGCCGCCTACAAGGAAAAAACCCTCAGCGAGGCCTGGCAGCGGTTTTCTGCATGCGGGGGGAGCCTCCGATACGATTATGAGGCCTTCTGCCGGGATGAAAGGCACTGGCTCGAGGAATACTCCCTCTTCAGTGCCCTCAAGGCGCTCTTTGGGAAGAATACCTGGACCCGATGGCCTCGGGAGTTTCACGACCGGCGGCTCAGGGCCCTCGGGACGCGAGTCGAGGAAATCGCCCCCCTGATCGCAGAGGAGCAGTTCCGCCAGTATCTTTTCTTCCGCCAGTGGCGAGCCCTCAAGGACTACTGCAAAGGGCTCGGGGTATCCGTCATGGGAGATCTTCCCTGCTATGTCCATCACGACAGCGCCGATGTGTGGGGGAATCCATCTCTTTTCAAACTGGATCAGGAGGGCAGGCCTGCCTTTGTTTCCGGCGTCCCGCCCGACTATTTCAGCCGGACAGGACAGCTCTGGGGAAATCCCGTTTATGACTGGGGGGCGCTCAAGAAAAGCCGTTATGCCTGGTGGGTCTCGCGGGTTCGTCACAACCTTAAACTCTTCGACCTTGTGCGGATCGATCATTTCAGGGGCCTCGTTGCATATTGGGAAGTCCCCGCGAAGAGCAAAACCGCCGTGAGGGGGAGATGGGTCCCCGCGCCCGCCGGCGATTTTTTCCGGACGCTCACGCGAAAGATCCCGCCAGGAGTCCTGGTGGCAGAGGACCTGGGGTTCATCACGCCTGAAGTGCGCGCTGTGCTCGACGAACTCGGGTTGCCGGGCATGCGGGTTCTTCTGTTTGCTTTCAGCCCCGGGACCGGCTCGGAGCATCACGCACCCCACAACCACATCGAGCGGGATTTCGTCTACACGGGAACCCATGACAACAACACGGTCAGGGGTTGGTTCGAAAGGGATGCAACGGGAGAGGAGAAAGAGCGATTATTTGCCTATCTCGGGGACCGTGTCAGATCGGAGCGGGTGCACGAAGCGATGATCCGCCTCGCCCTGATGTCCGTTGCGGGGACAGCCGTCATCCCCATGCAGGACCTTCTCGGCCTGGGCGGGAAGGCCCGGATGAACGTCCCGGCAGGCAAGGGAAATTACTGGCGCTGGCGCCTCACGCCGGGGCAAATCGACCGGCGCCTCGAGCAGTGGCTGTTTGAGCTGACGGGGACGTATGGAAGATTACAGGGGTGAGGGTATAGGGAAGAATGCATTATTCTTTGAGAATTTCCTCGTGCCTCGATCCTCGTTCCTGATTTCAAGACTGGACGAATGCCTTCCAGCCTGCCAGGATGGAGCCGGGCATCCAGTCAAAGGCGCCGGAGAGCTCGGCCACGGGTGTAAAGCCGCAATCGCCACAGCGGACCTCCCCGCGGCTGCGGACATAGCACCCTGGGTGATAGACCCGTTTTCATAATGCCATTGGCCGATGGCCGGTGACCCGTGGAAGATGCTAGGGCTTTCTGTCAGATTTCCAGCGCAACCAGAGTTTTCCGACGATGATGACGCCGACGGCAAAGAGCGCTTCCAACCCATAAAGGAACGCTTCGGGGATTCGGATTATCTCGACGACGACAGGGTCCGTAAAGATCATCTCCCCACCCACCTTTCCGAGGATTCCCGCGCCGACATAGATGATAAAAGGATATTTGTCCATCAGCATGGAAAGAAGGCTGCTTGTGAAAACAACAAAGGGGATGCTCAGCCCGAGACCGAAGAGAAGCAGGAAAAGATTGCCTTTCGATGCCCCTGCCACGGCAAGCACGTTGTCCACGGACATCGTGATGTCCGCGACGACGATTACCCAGAGCGCCTGCAGGATCGAATGGGCACTTTGCTGAACTTCCTCCTCCGGAGCGCCGTCAACGAACAATTTCACTGCGATCCAGAGGATGAAAAGACCTCCGAACAATTTGACGAACGACATCTGCAGCAGCTGAGCCGCAAAGTAGGTGAGGACGACTCGAAGAATGACGGCCGCACCCGCGCCCAGCAGAATCCCCTTTTGTCGCTGCTTCCGCGGTAAAGACCGGACGGCTGCGGCGATCACCACGGCATTGTCTCCCGCGAGGATCAAATCGATGAGGACGATGCTCATCAAGGCAGTAAAGAAGTCCCAGCTGATCGAAATCCCTCCAAACTGACCCAGGTCCACTCGGCTTACACCTTGTATGGAATTTTTTCGAAAGTTCGTTTCAATGTTGTGAAAAGATTCACGTCAAGCACGTTCATACGTTCCCCGGCCCGCTGATGAAAGGATGCTACGGGACAGGACATCCATTCGGCCCCTGCCGCACCCCTTTCGAGAAGAACCCCGCAAGAAAGCCGGCTCACTGCAGGCACTTCGTTCGGCGGGCGCTTCGAATGATTAAGTTCAAGGGGCTGCGGGCGATTTGGGGGAATCGAGGCGTTTAACAGCGAAGGATAGAATTCGTCTGTGTGGGTGAAGCAGAATGGATGGAAAGGAAGGATTTTGTATCGCAGAGATTTATGCCGGCTGACCGATAGGGTTCATGAGCCGCAACGAAAACCCGGGGATTTTTCCTCAGAAAACTCAGCAAATCCTCATTATCGGCCATCGAGATTTGCTTGAGGCCCACGAGATCACTATCATCGTAGAAATCGTAATACAGGAATGCCACGCCCAGTGGCAGGACCAAGGCGATGGCCAACAGGAACAGAGGATGTTTTCTGAATCGCTTCATTCTGCGGTCTTTCCAATCAGGCGGGAAATAAAACCACTTTCCGCAGCAGCTGTCAATGGGAGATTTAATTCACAATGTCTTTGGAATCACAATAGGAAACACAAGCGGGGAAAGCGGGATTTTATGTGCCCGAAGCCCTCCATTACGGGCTGACGAAGGCCTTCCAGCCGGCCAGGATGGAGCCGGGCATCCAATCAAAGGCGCCGGAGAGCTCGGCCACGGGTGTAAAGCCGCAATCGCCACAGCGGACCTCCCCGCGGCTGCGGACATAGCAGCCGCGCGTGATTGATCCGTCCGGGTCCACGTTCACCAGGAGCCCGTCATGGCAATGCCAGTCGTTTGAGATCATTCTCTCGAGGGCTCGTCTTGAATTGACGATGGGGTAGCCCCGATCCTTGAGCGCGATTGCGCTGCCGATGGCCTCGCGCCGTTCGGCGGCCGTCAACGCGAGTGCATCCTCGCCTTGGCCATAGGGGTAGAAGAGTTGGAGCGTGACGCCGCGCACAACCGGCCGCTGCTTCAGGTTTTCGAGAAGCTCACCCAGGTCCCTCCAGTTATCCCGGTTCATCGTGAAATGGACGAGCAGCTTGGCGTGGGATGCCCTGCCGAGATTTTTCCAGGCCCGATCGAAGGAGCCGCTCCGCAGACGGTCGTGTGTTTCCTTCGTCCCGTCGAGGCTCACCCAGAGCACATCGACGGGCACATCGAGGGGCAGGGTCCCGTTCGTGGTTGCGGCCGTGCAGAGAAAGCGGTTCCGGGCATAGCGGGCGAGGTCGCTGAAGCGCCGCGTGCCGTCGCTCCACAGCAGGGGCTCGCCCCCCTCGAACACGACGATCCGGCAGCCGGCGTGATGGAGCGCGTCGAGGGCCGCCGTGGCGGACTCCCAGGAAATATGCGCCCGAAGAGGGTCTTCCCGACGATGGTACGGGCACGGGGCGCAGCGCAGGTTGCAGCGGTAGGTGAGTTTGAAGCTTGCCAGCAGCGGGAGATCCAGTCGCAAAAGTTTTCTTCGGAAGAAAAAGCCGGCAAGCCCCCAAAGCTTTGCTAGCGATGTGCGGGGCTGTGCGGTGCGAGTGTTACCCATGGGTCGGTCTTCCTCAGGCAAAGGCAAGAGCCATCACCGCCGCCGCCGTCGTGATGATCAGGGAGATCACAAAGGCCTTGCGGATGACCTGGCTCTCGATCCCGAGGGCGTCTATGGTGGCCGCCGCGTTCTGCAGCTTTGCCGGAGAAATGACGCTGGCGAGTCCGCCCCCGATGCCCGTTGCGGCCGTCACGATGAGAGCATCCACATCGAGCAGCTTCGAGGTCAGGAGGTGGTACTTTGTGAACATGGCAATCGTGGAGGCCTCGCTGCCGCTGACAAACCCGCCGAAGAGACCCAGGAAAGCGCTGATGAACGGATACGCGGCGCCGAAGGCGGCAGCAGATCCCTGGGCGAGCACCCAGATCATATTCGATGACGACTCCACGAGCTTCCAGGCCGTTCCGGTGAACTGGAAGCCGGAATTGTTCATGACAAAGGCGATGGCAAAGAAAATAGCCGCCGAGAGGGCGGGCCGTGGCGCCCGTTTCAGCCATTTCCGGAGGGTCTCGCCTGTGCAGGCCGCGGTGGGCCGGAGGAAAATGGCCGAAAGGACCGTGCTGACGAGGACCCACGTGTAGGCGTTCCACAGCATGCGGGTCCGGATGGTCTGTCCCTGGATCACCGAGACGGCCATGTCCATCTGCTTGAAGAGGACATCGAACCAGGGCGGGTAGAAGTTGATGGTGAAAGAAGCCGCAATCAGGATGATCCACGGCGAGAGCGCCGTGAGAAGCGACATCTTCTGCTCGACGCGGAAATCATCAGCCGTCAGGTGCGAGCGGTCAATGATCGGCAGGCCCCGGAGCTTCAGATAGAGCAGCATGACCATCATTGTGCAGAAACCGGCAATGACGCCCGTCAGGACCACCCCGATCCCGATGTGGGCCACGGCCACGGCAGCTCCCCCGTTGGTGGCCCCGGCAAGCACACAGGGGATAAACCCCTCCTTCATCTGCCGGATGCCTCCCACGATCCAGAGCATGCCGAACCCGATGAGGATAGAAATGACGGGGAGAAATTTCGCAAAGACCTGGGCGGACTGCGCCAGGGGCGTGCCCGTGAGATCCGAGTAGACGACAAGCGGCGCCCCGAGGAGCGCAAAGGTGCACAGCGCATCGAACCCCAGGGCGGGCAGGGCCACGGCCACGTAGGTCGAATAGCCGAGCGCCACGAGGATCGGGGGAAGAATCGAAACGGGAGTAGCCCCCACGGAAACCAGGAGCGTTCCAGCCCCCACGTTGATCAACATGATCTGCACGGAGCGGTCCGACGATGCGAAGGTCTTGACGAAAACGGCGATCCGCCGAATCGCCCCCGTGGATTCCATGAAGGTGATCTGGAGGATCGAAGTCACAACCATGAGCGAAACGGGAAACGAGGCGATGACGCCCGCCAGGGAAGACCGGAGCCCCATCTCCAGCGGGGTGTTGAAATAAGCGATGGCGATAAGCAGGGTCGCGAGCCAGCCGATGACACCGCTCGTGTCGGCGGCAAAACGCCGGTTCACCAGGAGAAAAACGATGAGAACGATGGGGAGCAGCGTCAGGGCCACGGAGAGGGCCATAAATCCTCCAGGCTTTCGTCGAATTGCGCGACTATATCGGAACTTGCGGGAAGGATCAAATCATTTTCGGAATGATTGTTTGCCGAAAACATACACGCCTGCGACCCGATAATCTGTCTTGTTCTTCTCAGGGCGGTTTTGTTATCATAAACCGGTGGAACAATCATATCGACTCAAAGAATCGTCTCGGCACAGAAGAGGAGGACCGTCATGGAACACCGGATCATGTCAAGCGAACTCACACGGCGTGAGTTCGTGAAAGCGGCCCTGGCAGGAACGGCCTTGTTTACCCTTTCCTCTGCGGGGCTTCCTGCGTACGCGTCCGCTCAGGCGAGAGGACCATTCGAGTTGCCGCCCCTCCCGTATGCGGAAGACGCTCTGGCGCCGGTCATCTCGGCCCGGACGATCGGTTTCCACTACGGGAAGCATCACCGGGGCTATCTCGACAACGTGAACAATCTGGTGAAGAACACACCCTATGAGAAGATGAGTCTCGAGTCCGTCGTCCGGGCCTCGGCGGCAACTCCCGGGCAGACGGCGATTTTCAACAACGCCGCCCAGGTGTGGAACCACACGTTCTACTGGAATGGAATGAAACCCGCTGGCGGCGGAAAGCCGGGGGCAGATATCGGGAAGCGGATCGAGAAGGATTTCGGGAACTATGAAAATTTCCGGAAGGAATTCGTCGGTGCGGCCCTGGGCCAGTTCGGCAGCGGCTGGGCGTGGCTTGCAACGGATGGCAAGATGCTGAAGGTGCTGAAGACGCCGAATGCGGAGAACCCGATCACGCAGGGGTTGAAACCCCTGCTGACGATCGACGTCTGGGAGCACGCCTACTACCTGGATTACCAGAACCGTCGGAAGGATTTTGTGGAAGCCTCCCTCGACAAGCTTGTCAACTGGACCTTTGTGGAAAAGAACCTTCTCGGATAGCCGGGAAGAACGAGTGAAAAGAGCGTCGATCGTGTCTTCCCGGAACGGGGAGTGAGGCCACGACGGCGCTTTTCTATTTCACATAAAGAGGTTCCTCGTTTTTCTCCACCCGCCTGATGTTGTCGGCTACCACCTGCACGATGCCGGTGATGGAGACATCCGTTGAGCCGCCGATGTGCGGTGTCGTAAAGACATTGTACCGGAAGATCGGATCCTTCGGATCGACCGGTTCCTCCCAGTACACATCGAGACCCGCCCCGGCGATCTGACCTGTGGCGAGGGCCTTCTCCAGCGCGGCCCGATCCACGATGCCGCCCCGCGACAGATTGATGAGGAAACTGCCTTTTCTCATGGAAGCAAAGGTCTTCTCGTTCATCAGGCTGCGGCTCTCCGTTGAGAGGGGAAGGCACAGGACGACAAAGTCCGAAAGACCGAGAAGCCGCGCGAGATCCTGCGATCCGCCTGCCCAGTCGAGACCGAGATCCGTTGCTGCCCTCTCGGGATTGTCCCGCTTGACCCCGATGAGCCGGACGTCGAAAGCCCTCAGCCGTTTTGCAAGGGCCTTGCCGATGCCTCCCAGGCCCACGATTCCCACGGTCTTTCCCATCAGCGTCGTGCCAAGCGGCTGACCGATGCTGCGATTCGCGAAGCTTGCCGCCATGCCGCGGAAATTACGGGCGAGCCCGATCATCATGTAAACTCCCAGCTCGGCCACGGAATCGGCATTGGCGCAGCTGTCCGTGGGGACGTTGGCCACCCGGATGCCCCGCTTCCTTGCCGCCACGATGTCGACCCCTTCAAGCCCGGAACCGACCTGTTGGATCAGCTGAAGCCGATCGGCCGTGGCGAGAAGCGGCTCCGTGACGCGGGACATGGTCGGGATCACGACGTCATAGCCTCGCAGGCTCTCCAGCACATAACTCCCCAAGGCGACGAATTCGTGCTCGGGCAGTGCTGCCCGGAGGAGGCCGAGAGCACCTCCCCAGGCTTTCTCGGGTGCGGCAAAACAGATTTTCATCATCCCCTCCTTTTTTACTGATATCCACAAAGAGGCGGGAATGTCCAGTTAAAACAGGGTGGTGCTGATTTCTTAAATATGTTAACGTCGTGCAACCTCAGAGCCATGAGGCCTGCTGATACGGGCAGATATAAAGGGTAAGGATGAATCGGCCATGAATCCACAGCCGAGGGACGAGCGTCCCTGGGGGCATTTCGACGTCCTCCTGGAAGATGCGGAGCACAAGGTGAAACGGATCGTCGTCTATCCGGGAAAGCGCCTCAGCCTCCAGAGGCACCGGCACCGGGACGAGCACTGGCTGATCGTCTCCGGGGAGGCCGTGTTGACGCTGAACACGGACGAAATCATCCTGCAGAAGGGGCAGTCCATCGATATCCCCCGGGGCGCGCTTCACCGCGTCCAGAACACGGGAAAGACGGAGCTCGTGATCGTTGAGGTCCAGACCGGGGACTACTTCGACGAGAGCGATATCGAGCGCTTCGAGGACGATTACGGTCGGGCATAGGCGCCGGGCGGGGCATTGGTTCTAAAAGAAGTTCAGAAAAAGAAGTTCGGAAAGAGAAGTTCAGCAACAGAAGTTCAGCAAAAGAAGTTCAAGGAAAAGGCATGGCGGATCTTCAAGGGCAGCTCGTGGCCGTCATCATGGCGGGGGGCATGGGAACGCGCTTCTGGCCGCTCAGCACCCGGCAGAAGCCCAAGCAGTTCATCGACCTATTCGGCGGGCGAAGCCTCCTGCAGATGAGTTTCGACAGGCTGAGGGGGCTGTTGCCCCCCGAGCGGGTCATCGTCCTCACGAATGCCGCCCACGTTGCGCTCACCCGGGAACAGCTCCCGGAGCTGCCTGTAGGAAATATCATCGGCGAGCCGGTCCGCCGCGACACGGCCGCAGCCGTGGCGCTGGCTGCCGTCCTCGTGCGCAAGCGTTTCGGCGACAGCATTATCCTCACGCTCACGGCCGACCACCTGATCGAGCCAAGGGAGCTCTTCCAGAAAAACCTGATTTCGGCGGCCCGGCAGGTTGCTGAAAACAATGCTTTCTACACCTTCGGGATCAAACCCGCTTACCCGGCCACAGCGTATGGCTATCTCGAAACCGGTGCGTCCGTGGTCAATGACGGCGGGATCGAACATTTCGAACTGAAGCAGTTCAAAGAAAAGCCTGACCTGGAGACGGCTAGGCAGTATATCGAGTCGGGGCGCTTTCTCTGGAACTCCGGGATGTTTGTCTGGAAGGCCGAAACGATTCTCGAGGAGGTCCGTGCCTGGCTGCCTCAGCACCATGAAGCCCTTTCGCCGCTGGGCGGGTACGACGCCACGCCGGGCTGGCAGAAGGCGCTCGAAGCGGCCTTTGCCGCAGTACAACCCATCTCTATCGATTACGGCGTCATGGAAAAGACGGCAAAACCGCTGCGCTGCGTGGCGTCCCTCTTCTCGTGGACCGACGTGGGGGGCTGGCCGGCCATGCAGACCCTCCTACCCCGTGACGTGGAGGGGAACGCCTTCCGGGGGAATGTGAAAACCATCGACTCATCGGGGAATCTCGTTTTCTGCGAGACGCCCGAGGAGACGGTGACCCTCATCGGGGTCGAAGGCCTCGTCGTCGTACGTGCGGGAAACCGGACCCTGGTGGCCCGGAAGGTTGATGTGGACAGACTCCGGGAGTTCGAAGACCTCTGACCCGGCCTCCGTCCTTCCGGTAACGGTTGCCTGTCATGGCCACCCGGCACCCGCTCCTCCAGGTGACGAGTCTCGTCATCGACCGATTCCCGCCCTCAGGGATTTTCAATGGTCATCAACCCGCCCTCCACGTGCGCGTGCAGCTCTTTGAGCAGCACGGCAAGCTCTTTCTGCCGCTGCTCGTGGAAGTCATGCCAGATCTTGCGGCAGGTCTCGCATTTCACCTTATCCAGGTCCTTCATGTAGGTGTCGTAGCGGTAAATGCTTTTGGCGATGACGGTAATCGATTCCAGGAGATTGTAGTCGTGGTTCTGTAACATGGCAGGTCCTCCTTTCAAATGTCTGATGGTTGAGCCGGGGGGAACAGAATCGTTACGCCTCAGGAGGAATTGTCGCAGGGATGTCGCACCAGGAGGAGATGAAATCGGCAGAAGGGGTGTCGAAAGAGTCACAGTGGGTTCAGTGGATCAGGATGCCTTGTAAAAATCCCTGTACCAATATTTATACTCCCGATGCGGGGCGGTCAAGGATTATTTCTGCCGAGAAAGCCCGTGGGCGTTGATTTTCGCGGCCATTTGCGCTATAGTCCAACTTCAAAAATATTCGGATTCGAGTGATTCATGATTGCCATCGTCGATTATCGGGCAGGCAACCTGACGAGTGTTGCCCGTGCCCTCCAGAGCCTGAAGGTCCCCTGTGTCATCACGGACCGAGCCGATGAACTCCTGCGGGCCGATCGGGTGATTTTTCCCGGGGTGGGCGCCGCCGGGGAGGCCATGCGGAACCTCCGCGGATCGGGACTGGATGAGTGTATCCGCGAAATTTCCCAGTCGGGAAAACCTCTTCTCGGGATCTGCCTGGGAACCCAGGTCATCTTCGAATACAGCGAAGAGGACAACAGGACGACCTGCCTCGACATTATTCCCGGCGGAGTCAAACGTTTTCCCGAGGGCATGAAGGAAAAAGGCGGTCCCCTCAAGATCCCGCACATGGGCTGGAACCGTGTTCAGTTCAGGGGAAATCACCCGCTGTTTGACGGCATCCCCGGAAACGCCGAGTTCTACTTCGTGCACTCCTACTACCCGGCGCCCTCGAACGGGTCGGACATTGTCGGGGAGACGGAGTACGGCATCCGGTTCGCTTCCGCCGTGTCGCGGGGCAGTCTCGTGGCGGTCCAGTTTCACCCCGAGAAAAGCGGTCGTTTCGGACTGCGGATTCTTGAAAATTTCAGTCGCTGGGATGGGAACGATGCTAAGTAAACGGATCATCCCCTGCCTCGATGTGAGAGACGGGAGGCTGACCAAGGGGATCAAGTTCGAAGGCAACATCGACATCGGCGATCCCGTGGAGGTGGCTCGCCGCTACTACGAGCAGGGCGCCGACGAGATCGTCTTCTATGACATTACCGCCTCATCGGAAGGGCGCGATATCATGATCGACGTCGTGAAGCGGGTTGCCGAGACGATCTTCATCCCTTTCTCGGTGGGAGGGGGCATCCGAAGTCTTGAAGACATGCGGAAGGTCATCCACGCCGGCGCCGAGAAAGTCAGTGTCAACTCAGGCGCCGTGGAAAATCCCCAGATCATCAGCGAGGGCGCCGTTGCCTTCGGCTGCCAGTGTATCGTCCTGGGGATGGACGTGAAAAAAGTCGAGAAGAGCGCGAAGATCCCCTCGGGCTACGAGATCGTCATCCAGGGCGGCAGGAAGTACATGGGGATCGACGCCCTGTGGTGGGCCAGGGAGGCCGAGAATCTCGGGGCAGGGGAGATCTGCCTGAATTCCATCGATGCTGACGGGACCCAGGATGGATACGAGTTGGAGCTCACCCATCTGATCACGACGAGTGTTAAGATCCCCGTCATCGCATCGGGAGGGGCGGGGAAGAAAGAGCATCTTCTGGACGTGCTGACGACGGCCAAGGCCGATGCGGCCCTGATTGCCTCCATCGTGCACTACGGGACCTATACGATCTCCGAGCTGAAGGAGTACCTCTCCGGCAACGGCGTGAAGGTAAGGGAGGTGTGGTAACGCGCCTCCGGCGCAGGATCGAGGATAAAGGTTCTAGGATCGAGGTTTTTTCTTTGTACCTCGGTCCTCGTTCCTCGGACCTCGAACCTAGAATTCAAGGAAGTGATATCCCCAAGGTTTCAAGTCCACAAAGAGCCCCGGGTCCGTCATTTCGTCCCCATCCCGCTCGAAGACATCCCCTGACAGCAGATCGACAAGCCGCCAGGATCGTCCGGCAATGAGTCAGGCCCGGCATACGAACGCGTCCCTGGGAATACCTTTCCGCCAGGTTGACGACAACCAGGTGATGCTTGCCGTTGCCGGCCCAGCTCCACGCCACGAGGTTTCTGAAGCTTTCATTGTCAGGCCAGCCGGACAGCTCGCAGAGACTCCACGTACCATCACGGAGCCTTGCATCCTGCACGGAATTTAGAAGCGTCCGGTAAAATTCCCGGAGCTCGAGGTCCGGCGATTCCTCTGGTTGGCGCCCGAGCTGGACGGGCAGTTTCATCTTGCGCCCCTCGAGCTGGCCGTCGTGAAACAGCCTTGCCCCTGGAAGCGTGGCGATGACCACCGCCGCCGCCCTGACCTTCTGCGGATCAAAGATCGCCGCGGCTCTCGGCTCGTCGTGATTCTCGATGAATCGGACGAGCCCGTGCTGAACTTCCGGGTCTCCCGAAAGGTGAAGCCGGATCGTGTCGGCCGACTCGTGGAGGAGACGGTCGTAGAGGCGCTTGTCGTAGCAATAATCGAAGCCCTGCTGCTGGAGATCACGCTCCAGGTCCCAGTAGGCCTCGGCGATCCATGCAAAGTCCGGGTAGCGCTCGTGGACACCCTCGATGACCTCCACCCAGTATTCACTCTGCGGCTCTCTGCCGGCACGGCTTCCCCAGGTCTTGCGGAAGATCCGGTTGATGAGCAGGATGGACATGTCACAGCGAACTCCGTCACACTGGCTCGCGATACCCAGAAGGGTGCCGACGGCGGCTTCCCTCAAGCCGAGGTGATAGGCATTGAGCTGGGCTACGTCCGCCCAGGGAGGGTAGTTGGGGTCCCGGCCGCAGGCAAAGACACTCCCGCCGGATTGGAAGAACTCCCGCGGAGCCCGGATCAGGTCCGTGGCATCTCCCTGGATGATGAATTCGGGGTGCTCGCGAATCCAGTCGTGGTCCAGGGCTACGTGATTCGGAACGAAATCCAGGATCAGGCCGAGCCCGCAATCGGCAAGGGCCCTGCGGGCCCTGTAGAGGCCCTCGGGACCGCCGAGTCGCTCGTCAACGCTGTAATCCCGGATGCAGTAAGGGGATCCGGGGATGTCGTCAGGGGTAAAATCGGGAAGTGCGTTACGGTATTCCTCGAGAAGAGGGGCAAGGCCCCGTGCGAGTCTCGTGCCGGCCGGGCTTCGCTGCCAGACCCCCATGAGCCAGACGGCATCGAATCTGAAGGAGGCGATGGTATTCCCACTCCTCCGGCAGGGACGTTCGACGAACGTGATGGGGCTTTTGTGCCTGCGGCTGAGCTCGGCGAGCCAGACCCAGGTGTTGATCTCGTAGATCAGGGGCTGCTTGGGCAGGACGGGCATGAAGGCCTCCGGGACGCAGTAATTGGTAATTGAGTAACTAAGTAATTGGGGAATGTAAATAAATATATGCCCCAATCAACCAATTACCCAATTGCCAGTTACTTCAAACCGAGGACGTCCTGCATGTCGTAGAGCCCATTTTTCTGCTTCACAACCCACTTCGCTGCCGCAATGGCCTCGCGGGCGAAGGTGTCGCGGATGAAGGAGCGGTAGATGAGTTCCACGCCTGCGCCCATCTCGCTGAAGAGGGCAGGGCTCACGTTCGGCACGAGGACGCATCGCGTCTTCTTTGTCAGCTCACGGATCCGCTCCATCTCGTCGAGCATGAACCCCATGGTCCCGATGACCATCGACGTCTTGTATTCGGCTGCAATCTTGAGGTTCTCCAGCGAAGATTCCTTGTCCGTGAAATCGATGACGACGCAGCTGTGTTTGATGCAGTCCCGGAGGTCGTCGACAACCGGCACACCGAAGAAACCCAGGTGATGTCATCTCGCCGACGTCCTGCCCGACATGGCGGCTGTCTTTGACATCGACGGCACCGACGAGCTCAATGCCTTCCATTTCATTCACGAACTGCATGAGCCTCACACCCATCTTGCCGCTCACGCCAGTCACAATCGCCTTTACCATGGATCCTCCTTGCCATCCTTCCGCGCTCGATTCTCGCAACAATCATGAACGTGAGGAGCACAGCATCAGGCCAACCCCGTGAGGTTGAGCCCGGCTTTTCTGCCTAGGCATATGATCAGACACCCGACGGCGGTGTCATCGTCTGTAATTGACCATACCGTGCCCAGCTGCTCGACCGTACAGGATGCCCGATGAGAGCCCAGGTCTCGGCTCGATAAGGCTCAGCAATTCGGATGCCAGGATGAACAGAAATTTTTAACTGGTTGATGATTATGAGTAATTAGAAAATGATAGGGTGGCGAACGAGGCTGCAAATACATTACAAAAGTGGTTACTAACCGAAACGCAGTGCACCAATATGTAATGCGAAGAGACGTTGCTCAAGATCCGGACAGGAACCATCCGAGGAGACCTTCGGCGATCCCTGGGGGGGCATTGAGCCGAGAGACGGCACGAATTTACCGGAACTCGTCTGTGTCAATCCTGTATTTTTTTATCTTGTAGTTCACGAGGCGCTGGGATGTGCCGAGAAGCTTGGCTGCATGGCTTTGATTGCCTTTCGCACTCTTGAGAGCTTCCAGGACCAGCTCCCGTTCGTAGGCATCGACACGCGCCTTCAGATTGACGTTTGTTCTTGCCTCTTTCTCTGGTTTCACGAGGCTCCCCGATTTCGATCGGCTTCGGGCATTGGGCTCCAGGCGTCGGGAATAAGATATTCAGTTCTTATTGCCCGATGCCTGAAGCCTGATGCCTGCTTTTTTATCCGATCGCCAGGCCGCCCCGCTCGCTGGTGCGGATTCGGATGACCTCGGGCAGGTCCAGGATGAAGATCTTGCCGTCGCCGATCTCGCCCGTGCGGGCGCCCTTGGTAATGGCCTGGATGGTGGGTTCCACGAAGTCCTCGTTGACGGCAATCTCGAGTTTCATTTTTTTCAGCAGGCTTCCTACTTCCTTGGTGCCCCGGTAGACTTCAGTGACGCCCATCTGCCGTCCCCGACCGAGAACATTGGATACCGTCATGAGGTTTACCTGCACCTCTTCAAGTGCCTTCATCACGTCGTCGATCTTGTGCGGTTTGATGATCGCAATGATGTATTTCATGGTTTCATCCTCCTAGTCGATCAGGGTGTAAGCAGATTCGCTGTGCTGGGTCAGGTCGAGGCCTACGATCTCGCCGTTCTTCTCCACCCGGACACCGATGAGGGCATCCACCAGCTTGAAGAGGATCCAGGTCATGGCTGCAGCGAAGACCACGGTCACGACGACGAGCATGCACTGAACGAGGAACTGCTGCATCCCGCCGAAGAAGAGCCCGTTGGCGCCTGCGTCGTTGACGGCTTTCTCCGCGAAGAGGCCCGTGGCGAGGGTGCCCCAGATCCCGCCCACGCCGTGGACGCCGAAGACGTCCAGCGAGTCATCGTACTTGAAGTAGGACTTCACCTTCGCGATGGCCAGGTAACACAGGAAGCTGGCGATGATGCCGATGAAGATGGCATTCATGGGGTTCACGAATCCGCAGGCCGGAGTGATGGCCACGAGTCCCGCGACGGCACCCGTCACGGCACCCAGAGCGGTCGGTGTGCCGTTCTGCTGCCATTCGATGAGGGCCCAGGTGAGCCCCGCAGCGGATGTGGCGACGGTCGTCGTCACGAAAGCGGTGGCGGCAAGCTCATTGGCCGACAGTGCGCTGCCCGCATTGAACCCGAACCACCCGAACCAGAGCAGCGCTCCGCCCATGACCGTGAAGGGCAGGTTGTGAGGGGCGAAGTGCTGTCTCTCGATTCCGATTCGTTTCCCGATGAGAAGCGGCAAGAACCAGAGCGGAGACGCCGGAGCTCGTGTGAACGACGATGCCGCCGGCGAAGTCCAGAGCCCCGAAATCTTTGAGCCAGCCGCCGATACCCCAGACCCAGTGTCCCAGGGGATTGTAGACAAAGGTCGCCCAGAGAACGGTGAAGGCGAGGAATGCGGAGAACTTGATCCGCTCGGCAAAGGTCCCGATGATGAGCGCCGGTGTAATGACCGCGAACATGCACTGGAAGATCATGAAGGCATAGTGCGGAATCGTCGCCGCGTAATCGGCATTCGGCTGTCCGCCCACGTTCCGCAGACCCGCCCAGTCCAGCCCGCCGATGATTCCCTGGCCGGTGTCGGGTCCGAATGTCAGGGAGTAGCCGTAGAGAACCCACTGAAGCGTGATGACGCAGAGAATGATCAGGCACTGCATCAGAACGGACAGTACGTTTTTTCTCCTCACGAGCCCGCCGTAAAAGAAAGCCAGACCGGGAATGGTCATGAGAAGAACAAGTGCCGATGATGTGAGCACCCAAGCGGTATCACCCGTGTTCATGATGATGACCTCCTGAAATGAATTTGAACAATTGCTGAAATACCATTGAGCAATAACGGTGCCAGGAGAGAAATGATTATAAGTACATGATAATATATGTTAATATATTAATTTGCATCATGTATCAGCCAATATTAAATAATACATATATGTATATATTAATTTGATATTAAACGTATATGTTACAATGATAATATATATAGCTACAATATTAGCTTTGTCGTGGGTTTCATTTGCAAATGTGATCATTAATACGAGACTTGAGAGATGTAATGGTGCGGTAAGACGGAGTGGCCTATCCGGAGGTTGATTCAGCAGCGCTCCACGCAGGTTGGGGTCTTGCCGGTCGGCGAAAAAAAAAGGCAGGGCCGTTTCCGACCCTGCCTTCGTTCTCATAAGTGTAGCTGGCAATTTGATGCTCAGTCCGTGCTCTTCTTCTTCCTTTCATCGATGTCACCGGGATACATCATGGCATCCTGGCCGCGTTCACCTGTCCGTATGCGGATCACCTCTTCGACGGGCGAGACAAAGATGAGACCGTCGCCGGGCTCGCCGGTATAGGCCGACTTGAGGATCGCCTCGATGGCAGCCTCGAGGTTGCGGTCGCTCAAGACAATGTTGACCTGAATCTTGGGGAGCATGTTGACCTGGTAGGTTCCCGCGCGTCCTACCAGTTGAATGCCTCCCTGGCGGCCATGGCCGCGGACTTCGAAAATGTTCAGTCCCATGATGCCGATATCGGCCAGGGCGTCCTTGACATCGTTGACCTTATCTTCACGAATGATGGCTTCGATTTTTTTCAGCATGGCACAATCTCCAAGTATCTAGGATGGATTGATCTGCGATGGCGGTTGCCTCCGGGCACGCACAGGTTACGAATAGGATCTCTCCCCGTGGGAGCTGATATCCAGCCCCACTTCCTCCTCCATGGGGCTGACCCGCAGCCCGATGCTTGCGTTCAGCGCCTTGGCCAGCACATAGGTCATCGAGAAGGCGAATACCATCGTGACGATCACGGCGAGGAGCTGGATGCCGATCTGACCGGGATTGCCGAAGAAAAGACCGTTGGCGCCGTCGCTGTTGACGGCCACCGTGGCAAAAAGGCCGGCTGCGATCATGCCCCAGGTGCTGGCGATACCGTGGCAGGCCCACACATCCAGCGACTCGTCGAGCTTGCGGCGATCCCGGAAACGCATCGCGTAATAGGAGAGCGGCGCCGCCACGGCCCCGACCACCATGGATGCCATCGGGGTGATAAAGCCTGATGCCGGGGTGACAGCCGCCAGGCCGACCACCATTCCCGTGGCGATTCCCAGGGTGCTGGGCCGGCCGTCGAGCCAGGAGAGCACCATCCAGACCAGTCCTGCTGTTGCGGCAGAAGTGTTGGTCGTCAGAAGGGCATTCACGGCCACGCCGTTGGCAGCCAGGGCAGAGCCTGCGTTGAAGCCGAACCAGCCCACCCACAGAAGTCCGGCCCCCAGCACCGTCAGCGGAATGTTGTTGGGCTCCATGGGGGACTTTCCAAAGCCCTTGCGCGGCCCGATCACCAGTGCAAAGGCCAGGGCCGAGAAACCGGCTGCGATGTGCACCACCGTCCCGCCGGCAAAGTCCAGGACACCCAGGTTTTTCAGCCAGCCTCCCTGTCCCCAGACCCAGTGGCACAGGGGGTCGTAGACCAGTGTCGCCCAGAGCAGGCTGAACAGCAGAAAGCTCTTGAATTTGACCCGCTCCACGAAGGCGCCGGTGATCAGCGCCGGCGTGATGACGGCGAACATCATCTGAAAGGCGGCGAAGAGACTCTGGGGAATCGTCTTGCTGTAGTCTGGATTCGGTGCAGCATCTACCCCATGAAACCCGATGAAGTTGAGCCCCCCGATCCATCCGTGGATGGATGTGCCGAAGGCAAGGGAATAGCCGTAGGCCACCCACTGCACCCCGATCAGGGCCATGAAGATGTAGCTCAAGGTCAGCGTGGAAAGAACGTTTTTCCTGCGGACCATGCCCCCGTAAAAAAGTGCAAGGGCCGGTGTCATTAAGAGCACCAGAGAACAGCACACCAGAAGCCAGGCCGTATCACCCGAGTTGATTTGATTCACCATGATTTCCCTTCCCCCTCAATGAGTTGCAAGAGGTTTTGCAATTCCTCGGCCACCGTAAATATGTATAAATATCGGTATGTTATAAAGAAGCGACCTGCGAGATATATACGGTAATGTATAATTATTTATTGTTTATACAAAATTGTTTAGATGATAAAAAAGAAGACAATCCGGTGGAAATCATGAACGATCGAATTGCAGCAGGGCTAGTGAAAGGGTCTGCGCGAATGTTGGAAACGGAAGTTAGCAGAGCGGAAGAAAAAAGAGCTGATATTCTTCCTGATCAGACGTCTGCTGCCTTCCGATCTTCGACTGCATGCCTGAAGCGGACGCAAGCATCAGCGGCAGCGCTACTGACGATCAGGAAATGAAGGGGAGATCATCCTGCTGCGGCTCGCAGCTAAACCGATCCTCCATGCAGTACTTGTCGAGTTCTTCCTCGACGGGGAGGGGATACTTCCCGGAGTAGCAGGCAAGGCAGAAGCTCTTGGGGTCCATCTGGGTGGCTTCGACCATCCCTTTGATACTGAGGTAGTAGAGCGAGTCCAGCCCGATGAAGCGGGCGATGGCGTCGACGTCCCCTTTTTCGGCCGCGACGAGTTCCCCCTTCGAAGAGAAATCAATGCCGTAGGGGCAGGGGTTGCGGGTCGGGGGGCAGCTGATGCCCATGTGGATTTCCTTCACGCCGATCTGGCGGAGGTTGCGGATGCGGTTGCGGCTCGTGGTTCCCCGGATGATGGAGTCTTCCACGATGAGGATGCGCTTTCCCTCGAGCAGAGGTTTCACGGGGTTGAGTTTCACGCGCACTCCGAAGTCGCGGATCGCCTGGGAGGGCTGGATGAACGTACGGCCCACGTAATGGTTGCGGATCATTCCCATCTCGAAAGGCAGCTTGCTTTCCTCGGCGTATCCCAGGGCCGCGTAGTTTCCCGAATCGGGGAAGGGCATGACGAGGTCCACATCCGGACGGTACTCCCGGGCGAGCTGGTGGCCGAAGCGCTTGCGGCAGAGGTAGACGTTCTGACCGAAGATGTGGCTGTCGGGCCGTGCGAAGTAGACGAGCTCGAAGATGCAGTGCGCAGGCCGGACTTTCCGGAACGGTTTCAGGCTCTTGAGACCCGTGTTGTCGATGATGACGATCTCGCCGGGTTCCACGTCGCGCACATAGGTGGCGCCGAGCAGATCGAAGGCACAGGTCTCCGAGGCAACGATGGTTGCTTCGCCGAGCTTTCCGATGGCGAGCGGCCTGAACCCGCGGGGGTCGCGGGCGGCGATGATCTTGTCCTTGGTCAGCATGACGAGGCAGTAAGATCCCTTCACCTTCCCGAGTGCCTTCACGAGGGCCTCGTCGAAGCCATTGCGCAGATGATGGGCCATGAGGTGGACGATGATCTCACTGTCCATGGTGGACTGGAAGATGGAGCCCTGCTTCTCGAGCTGGGAGCGAAGCAACTGGGCGTTGATGAGGTTCCCGTTGTGGCCCAGGGCGTAGGGCTCGCCGGCATGGTGAACGAGAAACGGCTGGGCGTTGGACAGGGTCGATGAGCCCGTGGTGGAATAGCGGACATGACCGATGGCCATGTGGCCGTGTAGTTTCTGCAGGTTGCTCTCGTGAACGACTTCGGAGACGAGGCCCATCCCCTTGTGCTCGTAGACCGTCTTGCCGTCCGCCGTAATGATGCCGGCGCTTTCCTGGCCGCGGTGCTGAAGCGCAAAGAGCCCGAAGTAGGTGAGCCTCGCCGCCTGCTCGTGGCCGTGTACGGCAAAGATGCCGCACTCCTCGCGGGGCTTGCCCTCATTCATCCAATCATTGAACATCGTGATTTACCCGAACCCTTACCTTGTCAAAGGTCTGCTTTACGCTTTTTTCCTTGCGGCTTGCGGCGTTTCGCTCCCGTACCTGTCACAGGGGTGGCTTGCGGCTTTTTCTTGCCGGTGCCTGATGCCTGTCGCCTGATGCCTGTCGCCTGATTCTCCGCGTAGTACTCCTGCAATGGCCTCACCTGCCAGTCCTCCTTCTGGAGGGCCCCGATGGCCTCGCTTACGGCCCTGGCCCCGGCGATCGTCGTCGTGTAGGGGATGTTGTACGTGAGGGCCCCGCGGCGGATGTGGTAGGCATCCAGAGACGACCGCCGGCCGATACCCGTGTTGATGACGAGGTGGATATCCCCGTTCTTGATGAAATCGACGACGTTCGGCCGACCCTCGCTCACCTTGCTGACCGTCTGGGACTGGATCCCGTTTGCCTTAAGATAATCAGCCGTTCCTCCTGTGGCAAGGATCCGGAACCCCATGTCCTCGAGCGATCGGGCGATGGGGATCGCGCTCTCCTTGTGATGGTCGTGCACGCTGATGAAAACATTGCCCTTCAGGGGAAGCGAGAATCCCGCAGCCATCTGGGACTTGGCGAAGGCCATCCCGAAGGAGTAATCGATGCCCATGACCTCGCCCGTGGACTTCATCTCCGGTCCCAGGATGATGTCGGCGTTGGGGAAGCGATTGAAGGGAAAGACGGACTCCTTGACGGAGATATGCTTCGGCCAGACTTTTTCGGTGAAGCCAAGCTCCTTGAGGGTTTTTCCCAGCATGACCTTCGTGGCCAGTTTCGCCAGCGGCACGCCGATGGCCTTCGACACGAAGGGAACCGTGCGCGAGGCGCGGGGGTTCACCTCGAGCACGTAAAGCACACCATCCTTGATGGCGAACTGGATGTTCATGAGCCCCACGACGCCCAGCTCTTTGGCGAGCAGCCGGGTTTGCATTTCGATGGTCTCGATCATTTCCGGCGAGAAGGAGAAGGCCGGCAGCACACAGGCGCTGTCACCCGAGTGGATGCCCGCCTCCTCAATGTGCTCCATGATGCCGCCGATGACGGTGAGGTTGCCGTCGCTGATGGCGTCCACGTCGAGCTCCACGGCGTCCTCGAGGAACTTGTCGATGAGGATGGGGTGACCCTGTGAGATCAGCAGGGCCCGGTCCATGTACTCGCTAAGCGTCGCCGGGTCGTAGACGATCTCCATGGCGCGGCCTCCCAGGACGTAGGAAGGCCGGACGAGGACAGGATAGCCGATCCGCCCGGCAGCCTTCAAGGCCGCCTCGACGTTGGTCACGTTGTCATTGTCGGGCTGGTTGAGCTTGAGTTTGCGGACGATATCCCCAAAGCGTTCCCGGTTTTCGGCGCGGTCGATGGCTTCCGAAGAGGTGCCCAGGATAGGCGCGCCTGCCTCGGCAAGGCCTCGCGCAAGGTTTAGGGGCGTCTGGCCGCCGAACTGGACGATCACCCCGTAGGGCTTTTCCGTCTCGAGGATGTGCAGGACGTCCTCGAGGGTCAGGGGCTCGAAGTAGAGCTTGTCGGAGGTGTCGTAGTCCGTCGAAACGGTCTCGGGGTTGGAGTTCACCATGATGCTCTCGAAGCCTTCCTCGCGAAGGGCGAAGGAGGCGTGGACGCAGCAGTAGTCGAACTCGATGCCCTGGCCGATCCGGTTGGGGCCGCTGCCGAGGATGACGACCTTTTTGCGCGTCGAGGGCCGTGACTCGTCCTCGGTCTCATAGGTCGAGTAGTAGTAAGGCGTGAAGGCCTCGAACTCGGCGGCGCAGGTGTCGACGAGCTTGTAGACGGGGGTGACCTTGTGCTGCATGCGCAGATCCCGGATCTGCTGCTCCGTCTTGCTCCAGAGCTGCGCCAGGTTGCGGTCGGAAAACCCCAGCGCCTTGGCCTCACGCAGCGTCTCGGCCGAGGGCGAGAGGACCCGGAGGGCGTTTTCGGTTTCCACGATCTCCTTGATGTGGTGCAGAAACCAGGGATCGATGTAGGTGTGCCGCGAGATGTCCTCGATGGACATGCCGCACTGGATGGCCGTGGCGATATAGAAGAGCCGCTGCGAATTGGGCGTCGTCAGCTTGGGGATCAGGAATTCTTCGGCGCTCTCGATGTCGGGGGGGAGCTGCAGCAGCAGGCCGAAGCGGCCGATCTCGAGGGAGCGCACCGCCTTCTGGAGGGATTCCTTGAAGGTCCGGCCGATGGCCATGGTCTCGCCGACGGAC
Organism: uncultured delta proteobacterium; assembly: GCA_963802225.1. Classification (GTDB taxonomy): domain Bacteria; phylum Desulfobacterota; class Syntrophia; order Syntrophales; family UBA2192; genus UBA2192. The sequence continues at coordinate 73,163 of CAWDHZ010000036.1, forward strand.
TTCATCGACGTCGTGAGAAGGTCCTCCGTCTCGGGGAACTTCTCGAAGGTCCAGCGCGGGATCTTCGTGACCACGTAGTCGATAGTGGGCTCGAAGGAGGCCATCGTCTCCCGGGTGATGTCGTTGGGGATCTCGTCAAGGGTGTAGCCCACGGCGAGCTTGGCTGCGATCTTGGCGATGGGGAAGCCCGTGGCCTTCGAGGCCAGGGCCGACGAGCGGGACACGCGGGGGTTCATCTCGACGACCACCATCTCGCCGTTTTTCGGGTTGATGGCGAACTGGACGTTGGAGCCGCCTGTCTCGACGCCGATCTCGCGCATGATGGCGATCGAGGCGTTTCGCATCTCCTGGTATTCCAAGTCGGTGAGCGTCTGGGCGGGCGCCACCGTGATGGAATCGCCCGTGTGGACGCCCATGGCGTCGAAGTTTTCGATGGAGCAGATGATGACGACGTTGTCAGCCCTGTCGCGCATCACCTCGAGTTCGTACTCCTTCCAGCCGAGCACCGACTCCTCGAGCATGATCTCGCCGATCATGCTGGCGTCGAGGCCCTGTTTGGCGATGTCGAGCAGGTCCTCGCGGTTGTAGGCCACGCCGCCGCCCGTTCCGCCCAGCGTGAAGGAGGGGCGGATGATGATGGGGAAGCCGATCTCGTCGGCGACCTTGAGGACGTCGCCCAGGTTACGGGCGAAGCCGCTGCGGGGCACCCGCAGGCCGATTTTATCCATGGCGTCGCGGAACTTCTCCCGGTCCTCGGCCTTGTGGATGACCTCGAGGGAGGCGCCGATGAGCTCCACGCCGTATTTTTCCAGGACGCCCAGCTTTGCGACGCCGACGGCCGTGTTAAGGCCCGTCTGTCCCCCGAGGGTGGGGAGGATGGCGTCGGGCCGCTCCTTTTCGATGATCTTTGCCACGGCCTCCGGGGTGATCGGCTCAATGTACGTCCGGTCTGCCGTTTCGGGGTCCGTCATGATCGTGGCCGGGTTCGAGTTGATGAGGATGACTTCGTAGCCCTCCTCCCTGAGGGCCTTGCAGGCCTGGGTGCCCGAGTAGTCGAACTCGCAGGCCTGGCTGATGATGATGGGCCCCGAGCCGATGATGAGGATTTTTTTCAGGTCCGTACGCTTAGGCATCGTTGCGTTTCTCTCTGAGCATGAGGTCGGTGAATTCCGTGAAGAGATAGTTTGCGTCCTGGGGACCGGGCGCCGCCTCGGGGTGGTACTGGACGCTGAAGGCCTTCAATTCCGGGACGAAGAGGCCTTCGAGGGTGTTGTCGTTGAGGTTCACGTGCGTCTTTTCGATCCGATTCCCAAGGGTTTCCGGGATGACCGTGAAGCCGTGGTTTTGGGAGCTGATCTCCACCCGGTTTTTTTTCACGTTCTTGGCCGGCTGGTTGATGCCGTGATGGCCGAACTTGAGCTTGGCCGTCACGCCGCCCAGGGCCTGGCCCAGGATCTGGTGCCCGAGGCAGATGCCGAAGATGGGCGTCTTTCCCAGAAGATTCCGGACCGTCTCGACAATGTAGGGCAGCGTGGCGGGGTCGCCGGGCCCGTTGCTCAAGAGCACCCCGTCAGGCTTATAGGCGCGGATCTCGGGCGCTGTCGAGGTGCAGGGCACGACGATCACGTCACAATCCCGCTTCTCGAGGTTTCGCAGGATGTTGTATTTGACGCCGCAGTCGATGACGACGACGCGCAGGCGCGAGGTCGCCTTTTCGAGCAATTCGATGGGCCGGGGGCCGTTGTCTTTCCAGAGGTAGGGCTTCTCGCAGGTCACAAACGGGATGAGATCCCTGCCCACGAGCCCCGGGTAGGCCCGCACCTTGTCGAGCAGGAGACGTGTGTCGTCCGTTTCCGTCGAGAGGATTCCCTTCATGGCGCCGACCGTCCGGATCCTGCGTGTCAGTGCCCGTGTGTCTATTCCCTCGACGCCGAGCTTCTTGTGCTTCTCGAGGAACTCCTTCAGGGTCATGCGTGAGCGCCAGTTGCTGGGGACGGGCTGGTACTCCTTGACGATGAAGCCTTCGAGGTGGATCTTCGCCGATTCCATGTCGTCGGGGTTGATCCCGTAGCTGCCGATGAGGGGGTAGGTCATCGTCACGATCTGTTCCTTGTAGGAAGGGTCGGTGAGGATTTCCTGGTAGCCCGTCATTCCCGTGTTGAAGACGACCTCCCCCATCGACTGGCCCGCGTGGGCAAAGGCGTAACCCCGGTAGACGCTCCCGTCCTCGAGGACCAGGACTGCCTTGGGCTTTTTTCTCAGCAGATGCACGGCGTTTCCTTCATACAAGGCTGTGCGGGTGGCCCGAACGGGGCGCACCCGCGGAGTCGTTATAGCTCCGAACGGCTCTTTTATCCAATCGATTCGTAAAAAAAGGGGCAACCCGTCGGGTTGCCCCTCTCCGGTTTTACAACATGGGCAGGTAGCGGTTGATCTCGAAATCGGTGACGTAGGTCCGGAACATATCCCACTCTTTTTCCTTGTTCGCGATGACCTTGCCGAAGATGTGATCCCCGAGCACCTCGTTGGCCAGCACGCTCTGCTTGAACTCCTCGAGGGCTTCCCAGAGGCTTCCGGGCAGAGAGGTGATCCCGGCCTCGGCCCGCGCCTTTGCGTCCATCTCGAAGATGTCATGCTCCACCGGATCGGCGAGGGGGTACTTGCCCTCGACGCCCTTCAGGCCCGCTCCCAGCATGAGGGCAAAGGCCAGGTAGGGGTTGCAGGTGGGATCGGGCGAGCGGAACTCGATGCGCGTGGCTTTCTCCTTGCCGGGCTTGTACATGGGCACGCGGACCATGGCGGAGCGGTTGCGGCGGGCCCAGGCGCAGTAGACGGGCGCCTCGTAGCCGGGCACCAGGCGCTTGTAGGAGTTCACCCACTGGTTGGTGACGGCCGTGATCTCCCGGGCGTGCCGCATGATCCCGGCGATGTAGCTCTTGGCCGTGGCGGAGAGGTGGTACTTGTCCTTCGTATCGAAGAAGGTGTTCTTGCTGCCCTTGAAGATCGACTGGTGGACGTGCATGCCGCTTCCGTTCTGGCCGAAGATGGGCTTGGGCATGAAGGTGGCGTAGACGCCGTTCTGACGGGCGATCTCCTTGACGGCCACACGGTAGGTCATGACCGTGTCGGCCATCGTCAGGGCCTCCTGGTACCGCAGATCGATCTCGTGCTGGCTCGGGGCCACCTCGTGATGGCTGTACTCGACGCGGATGCCCATGCTCTGGAGTGCAAAGATCGTCTGGCGGCGCAGGTCCGTGCCACGGTCGGTGGGAAGGCCGTCGAAGTAGCCGGCTTGGTCCAGGACATCGGTATCGGTGTCGTTGGCGAAGTAGAAGTACTCAAGCTCGGGGCCCACGTAGAAGGTTTGTCCCTGCTTGGCGATCTTGGCGAGGATCCTCTTCAGGGCATAGCGCGGGTCGCCCATGTAAGGGGTGCCGTCGGGGTTCATGATGTCGCAGAACATCCGGGCCACGGGGCGGTCGCTGGGGCGCCAGGGGATCAGCTGGAACGTCGTGGGGTCCGGCAGGGCGATCATGTCGCTCTCCTCGATGCGGGCAAATCCTTCGATGGAGGAGCCGTCGAATCCCATGCCCTCGGCCATGCCTTCCTCGAGTTCCGAGGGGGTCACGCTGAAGGATTTCAGTTTTCCAAGGACATCGGTGAACCAGAATTGAATGAAGCTTACGTTCTTGTCCTTGACGAACTTTGCTACATCTTTGGCATCTCTGATATTGGTCATTACGGCCTCCTTAATGTGGTAAAAGTTGCTTCATTCAATCCGGGCGTGATCGACACCCGGTTCGGAATAGAGGATTCTGACAGAGCCTGTCGAAAAATCAAGTTCTTTCCTCTCGGCCGGGGCACGGCCGCTTCATCAGTTTATTTCAACCCGTTGACACTCTCGAGGGACACGTTTTCCGCGAGCTGCCAGATCCCGCAGGGGCAGGCCCCTGCGCAGAAGCCGCAGCCGATGCATCGCTCCGGGTCCACTGCGTATTCATAGGCGCCACTGCCAAGGTCTTTTCTCGAGATGGCATTCTGCGGACAGAGGGTGACGCAGACCGAGCAGTCCCTGCAGGATCCGCAGGAGGCGCACTCGCCGGCGCAGTCGTCCACGTCTCCGAAGCCTTTCACACGCGGGTCGTAATATTCCAGCTTGATCCGGGCCGTCGGGATGGGCGGCAGCGTGTCGATGGAGACCTCGCGGCCCCTGAGCAGGGCATCGACAGCCTCGGCCGCCTTGCGACCCGCGCCGATGGCCTCCGTGAGAAGCCCCAGCTTCACTGTGTCGCCCACGGCGAAAACCTTGGGGTCGCTCGTCTGGAAGCGTTCGTTGACGACGATGAAGCCGCGCTCCGTCGTGATGTCCTCGGGCAGGAATGCCAGTTCGGGCTGATCGCCGACGGCGACGATGACCGTGTCGGCAGGCAGCACATCCCCTTTCGAGAGCTCGACGCCCTCCGGGGTGATGGCCCTCGTGCCGACGGGCCAGAGGAACTTGGCCCCCGCCGCCTCGGCATGCTGGCGCTCCTTTCCGAAAGAGGCAGGCTCCTGGATGTCGATGAGGGTGACGTCGGTGGCGCCGAGTCTGGCCGCCTCAGCAGCCGCGTCGCATCCTACATTGCCCGCGCCGATGACGACGACGCGCTTCCCGACCCGGATGAGATTCGCCTTGCTTGCACGCAGGAAATCAAGGGCAGGCAGGGCCCGCTCGATTCCAGGGATCGAGAGCATTCGCGCTTTCTGGGCCCCTGTGGCGATGACGACGTAGTCGTACTCGTCGCGGAGCTTTGCGAAGGCCATGCTGCTGAGGTCCTGTTTGAGATGGATCGTCGGGATCAGTCCTTTGATCCGGTCGATCTCATGACGGACGATCTCGTCGGGGATGCGCAGGCTGGGGATGGAACTCGTGATCTTTCCCCCCAGCTCTTCGCCCCGGTCGAAGACAACGGGCTGATGCCCCTTCAGGTAAAGTTGCCAGGCGATGGAGAGGCCCGCAGGTCCCGCGCCCACGATAGCGACCTTGTAGCCCGTTGTCTCAGCCGGCTCGGGCGGTTTCGCCTTGAGGCTTGCCTTGCCAAGGACGGTGATGTCCACGGGTTTGAGGCCCACGATCTGGCGCGTGCAGTGCTGCATGCAGACGTTCGGGCAGAGGTATCCGCAGACCGTGACGGGAAATGGCGTGTAGGCCAGTGCGATGTCGACGGACTCGTCGACAAGCCCTTTGCGAATCATCTCCCAGCGCTTCTGCACGGGGATTCCCGTGGGGCAGTTGGCCTGGCAGGGCGGCAGGAACTTCAGGTTCTCCCAGACGGGGACGTAGCGTCGCAGGATACCCGTCGTGATGAGCGGGATGGGGCTGCGGTCGAGGTCGGTCAAATCGCCGATGAGACCGCCCTTGCCGAGCTCTGCATCCCAGACGAACCGGCGAAAGTCCTCCATCTTGCGGATGGCCCTGGCGCCCTTCTCGCCGGGCGTCCTCGCCGCGAGAACCCTCCAGGCATTCCGGTCCGCCATGAGGGTGTCGAAAAGTTCGATGCGGCCGATCGCGCGGAGGAAATCCTTCATGCCGTCTGCAAGCCAGTTCCATTCTTCATCGGCGGGCTTTACGAGCTTTGCATCCGCCTCGCTGTACCCTTTGTGAGGGCCGCGGAAGAAGATCCTGCCGCCCACCATGCCCACGCAGGGCCGGTGGCCGAGGACGTTGTCGGAGTGGTGGGGGGCATGACCGCAGACGACGGCGGTGCCGCCCGCCATGAACTCGGCAAAAGAGTCGCCCGCGGCTCCCAACACCCAGAGCTCCGGCGGAGCGAACCGCGGATTCTGTTTGGTCATCGTCATTCCGCGGGCGCCGATGTCGCCGGCGACGTAGATTTTCCCCTGCGCCATCGCATTCCCGATGCCGTTCGACGCCTGTCCGTGGACCACGATCCGGGCGCCGGCGTTGAGCCAACCGACATCGTCAGACGCGGGACCTATCACTTCGATGAGGGTGTTGGGAAAACCCATGGAGCCCACTCGCTGCCCCGGTGAGCCGGTGATCTTCAACGTGATCTGCTCGTTTCCGGCCTTCCAGAGACGGCCGCCAATGCCGTGCTGGCCGAAAGCCCTGACCTCGATCAGGCGATGCCCTTCCGAAATGGCCGTCTGAATGCGCTCCTCGAGGAGGCGGGAATCCACGCGCTGACCGCTTTCCACACCGTGAATCACCAGTGCCGGCAGGCCGGTTTCTTTTTTCTTCTTCAGGGAAGCTTTTCGGGTTGCCACGTCATTCATCCTCTTAGACGACATATTTGATCTGCAGCCTCTCTGCGGCGTTCCGGTCGGAGATGCCGAGGGCATCGGACATCCCGATGGGGAGCGACGTCGAACGGCCCAGGGGGGCCACGACCTTTTTCAACTCCGTATCAAAACTCAGGTAGACATCCACAAGGCGCTGGGCGACATGCTCCGGATCGAGGCGCCTGTAGAGGCGAGGATCCTGCGACGTGATCCCCTTGGGACATTGACCGATATTGCAGATGTTGCAGCGGTCGCTCTCCGACCCCAGGCAGCCCGCAGCGGCCTGCATGAGGTACTTGCCCACCTGGACGCCGCTGGCGCCGAGCATGATGAGGGCCGCCGCGTTGGCTCCCAGGTTTCCGTTTTTTCCGATGCCACCGCCCGCAAAGAGGGGAATCTCGTTCTGCTTGCCGATTTTGACGAGGTTCAGGTAGGCGTCCCGGATATTGCTCGCGATGGGGTGGCCCATGTGGTCCATGGAAACATTGTAGGCCGCCCCGGTGCCTCCGTCCTCTCCGTCGATGGCAAGACCCGCGGCGATGGGGTTTCTGGCCAGGTTGTTCAGGACGGCGAGCACCGTGCTGGTCCCGGAAATCTTGGGGTAGACGGGGACCCTGAAGCCCCAGGCCATGTACATGGACTGGATCATCTTTGCCACGGATTCCTCGATGGAATACTTCGTCTGGTGCGTGGGCGGACTGGGCAGGCTCACGCCGGCAGGGACTCCGCGAACCTTGGCGATGAGGCTGTTGACCTTGTACCACATCAGCAGGCCCCCGTCTCCGGGCTTGGCGCCCTGGCCGTACTTGATCTCCACGGCGCAGGGGTCTTCCTTCATTTCGGGGATGGCACGGATGATCTCGTCCCAGCCGAAGTATCCACTGGCAATCTGGAGGATGACGTACTTGAGGAAGCGAGAGCGCAAAAGCCTCGGAGGGCAGCCGCCCTCTCCGGTGCACATCCGCACAGGCATGCCCAACTCCTCGTTGAGGTAGGCCACCCCCATCTGGAGTCCCTCCCACATGGTGGGGGAGAGTGCGCCGAAGGACATGCTGCCGACGATCAGGGGGTAGATCTCCCGGACGGGCGGGATCCATCCGTTTTCGCGGCTGAACTTCAGGGCCTCCTCGGGGGGCAGGATGCGCCCGAGAAGCGTTCGCATCTCGAATTCGTGCCGGCCCGCGTCCAGGGCGGGGTCCGTCAGCATGGAGATGCGGACGAATTTGATCTGGTCCAGGAAGCTCCCGGGGGCGTTGCGCCTACCGCCGCGGCGGCGAGGGACGCCCCCGGTGTTGATGTGAAAGCGCTGCTTGTCGACGTCCTCGTTGAGAACGGGAATGATCGCATCGTTGGGGCAGACCATGCCGCACATGCCGCAGCCGACGCATGCGAAGGCGGGATCGGTGCGCTGATCGATGCCGTGATATACGCTCAGGGCCGTTGCGGGCGAGTCCTTGATCCCCAGGGGCACGTTGACGATGCGCTTGCGGTGAACGCCCAGTTCGATGGCCTGCACGGGGCACACCGCCGTGCAGCGCCCGCAGAGGGTGCACTTGTCCTTGCTCCAGAGGATCCGCCAGTGCAGGTCCTTCGTGCTCAGTGTGGATGGGTGAAGGGTTCCCATTGGTTCCATTTTTTGATCTCCCTGCGTTTCTTGTCCACGTAAGCGATGTCGTATTTCATGGGCTGGAAGTCCTCGTCGCGGTCCCGGTCGGGAATGGCGGCATCGAGGCCGCAAATCTCGGAGGAGCAGCAGTAGACACCGGGTTTTCCTCCGATGACCCCGGGTCGCAGCTTCTTGCTGTCATGGACCATGAACAGGGTCTGATCGGGCAAAAACCCGATGACGCAGTTGGGGCCGTCGATGATCAGCGGCCTGCAGGTATGCTTCAGCAGCCTCAGGCGGGACGTCTCGGGGTGCCTGGCCAGTTCGTCATCCTTGAGGGGGGTGATGATGTGCTTGTAGGCCTCGAGCCCCATGCCCAGATTGTAGTAGGTGTAATGGAGGATATGGGCGAACACCTCGGAATCGGACTGATAACCGACGTAGCCCGGGAAATTTCTGGACATGAGGAATTCGCGGATGGGGACGAAGGCCGTATTTTCTCCGTTGGTCATTGTGGCCACGCCCTGGACGAAGAAGGGGTGGCACGCGTAGAGGGTGATGGCGTAGTTCGTGTTCTGCCGCCCCTGGGACAGAATGTTCCGGGCGAGGATGTTTCGGTCATTCAGGTCGAGATAGTCGGCGATCTCCAGGGGATCCCCGATCTCCTTGAGCATGATTGTGTCAGGCCAGAAGCTGAAGACCATCATCGATCCGTCCTCGATACCCATCTGGCGAAGCGTGACCCGCGTGAGCATCAGACGCAGCCGTACCTCGGCCTTGGGGATGTATTTCCAGTCATCGGGGTAGTCGTAGACGCTGATCAGGTACACGTCACGCCTGGGCGTTCCCGCCGGGGCGGGCTTTGCAGGGCGTATCGCCCGTTCAAATTTCGGCCTGAACCCCCGGGCCAGCATGTAGTCATCCAGCTTTTTCATTCCCGCATTGCTGAATATGCCGGAGAGAATCGGGTAGTCTTTGTAGGGTTCGAAATCTCCCGCCAAGTCGCTCAGGTACAGGCCCACCCCGGAGCCGTCGTGTCCCTCTTTCATGAGGTTGAGCGCCTCGAGGGCGACCATGGGGGTGAGGGGATCCTGGCTTGTCATCGCAAAGAGTCGGCACATGATGTTCGTTCCTCGGTTGTTGCTGTGGCCCGTTTGGGACCAGAATACGTATTCCGGCTATCCTTCAGCCCATGCCCTGAATTTCGATTCGGGGAGCCGGGCCGGTCCGCGCGCTGATATGGAACAATATTGTTATTTGACATTTTCGATATACGAAATTGTAATTATTAGACATGGCCGGAGAGATCTAATTTCTCATCCTGAAACGTCGCGGATCGATTCCGAACTTGTGTATCTTGTAATGAATGACGCGCTTGGATGTGCCCAGGAGTTTGGCAGCCTGACTCTGGTTTCCCTGTGTGCTCACGAGGGCGTCGATAATGAGAGCCCGCTCATAAGCGTTCATCAGACTAGCCAGGGAAGACACATTCCGGCTTTCCATTTTATTCGCTTCCATGACTTTTCACCCCGTCTGGTCATTGTGTATCATGAACTGTGACAACGAACAATGACAAGAAGCGTGCCACGCGGTGCACATGCATGAATGGCGTCCCCGTCACGATCGGCGTGCAATCCACAATACAATGTTATTATTACATAATATTGGATCTGCATGGTCCCAAACGTGAGTGAAGGTGAAAGGGAATGGCAAACATCAACGAGCAGAAAGGCATGGGAACATGAACAAATTTGTTCCATATAGACAAAGAGTTGCAATCTGCGAGGGTTTAATCTTGGCCCCGGCAGCCTCGTGCCGATCGCATCAGGAGATCCGCTTCGTCTTGAATCGCTGGGGCTCGATAGCGTATTTAGTGATCTTGTACTGGATGATCCGCTTCGTCGTCCCGAGGAATTTGGCCGCCTTGCTCTGATTGCCGCGTGCGTCCTTCAGGGTGTCTATGATCAGGGAGCGCTCGTAGGCACTGACGAGAGTCTCGAGCTTTCCCCTTTCCTTCTTTGCTGCGTCTCTTGACTTCATCTGGAGCGAAGGCGGCAGATGGACGCTCTCGATGGAGTCCCCCGGTGCCAGGATCACGGCCCGCTCGATGCAGTTTTCCAACTCGCGGACATTTCCCGGCCAATGGTAGGCGAGAAGCATGTCCAGTGCAGGCGTGGATATCCGCTTCACCTTCTTTCCGAGGATCTTTGCATATTTCAAGATGAAGTGGTCCGCCAGGAGAATGATGTCGCTTCCCCGCTCCCGCAGCGTCGGCATGAAGATGGGGAATACGTTGAGGCGGTAGAAAAGGTCCGCCCGGAACCGCCCCTCGGTAACATCCTGTTCCAGGTTGCGGTTTGTTGCCGCAATGATGCGAACGTTGACCGTGATCGTCCGCGATGAACCCACGGGCTGGAGCTGTTTTTCCTGGAGGACGCGCAGTACCTTGGCCTGAGCCGCCTGGGAGAGCTCCCCGATCTCGTCGAGGAAGATCGTCCCGCCGTGGGCCTCCTCGAAAAGGCCGCGGCGCCGCTGAATGGCACCGGTGAAGGCACCCTTTTCATGGCCGAAGAGTTCGCTCTCAATGAGAGTGTCGGGCATGGCGGCGCAGTTGACCTGGACGAATGGGCCCTCCTTGCGGGGGCTGTTGGAGTGGAGCGCCCTCGCCACAAGTTCCTTCCCCGTTCCCGTCTCGCCGTTGATGAGGACCGTCGTGCCCGAATCGGCCACCTGTGAGATCATGTTGAGCACGTCCAGCATCGGCTTGGAATTCCCGATAATATCCGTGGAGATGGTCCTTGTCCGGCTGAGCATCTTGCGCAGGCTGCGATTCTCCTCCTCGAGGCCCAGGCCGTGGACGGCCTTGGCGATGAGGTCGGCCACGGCCGAAAGGATGGCCACCTCCTCCTCGAGGTCTGTGACCTTGTGGGTCAGTTTGTCGGCCGAAAGAACACCGGCGACGTTCCCGTTGTATACAATGGGAACGCAGAGGAAGGACAACTGGGAGCGGTCCAGATGCTTGCGGGCGCCAGTGCGGTCGAGGAAGAGGTTTTCCTTTCCCAGGTTGGCGATGGCCATGGGCCGCCCCGTCTGGGCAACCTTGCCGGTGATGCCTTCGCCTGGCTTGTAGCTGATGTCGAGGCCCTCGATGTCCACCCCCCGGGCCACCTCCAGCCAGGTCTCGCCGGTTTTCTGGTCCAGGATGGAGATCATGCCGCGCTCCATTCCGAGTCGCTTGCTCATCTCGGTCATGATCTTCTCGAGCTGCTCGCGCAGCTCTCCTGACTGTGTCAGGATCTTTGCAATGGTGTGCAGGGTGGCGAGTTCCTCGTAGTTGAATCGGCTCATGGAATATCCTGTCGGGGGCGCGGTTTTTATTACGGAATTGTTCCTATAGCGAAAAAACATACAAAAAACAAGAGGTCTTCGCATGCATGGACAAAAATGTGAAGCTTTTCGCCCAGAAGGCGAAGCTTCCCGGCAAGGAATGAACCGGACATGGTTGCGCGCCCTGACGGGATGCGCCCCCGGTCACCTGCAAACAAGGGTAAAGGGTCCGGGGTCAAGGGTACAGGGCACAGAACTGGGAAATAACTGTCCCGTCTTGCTCTTCAGTCAAACACTAAGACACTCAGGCACTTGTACACTTGGCTCGGCCGGGAACTTTTCCGGGGTCGACCTTGTCTAACCCGTCAGAAGACACGAAACCAAGGAGGTACCCCATGAAACCGGCGATTCGACTTTTGATGCTTTTCCTGCTGGTCGCCTCGATGCTCCCGTGGAGCGCGGCCCACGCCCGCCCGGAGGCAACCGATGACCGGACCCTGTCCCCCTATTTCTTCGTGAAAAGTGACGATCCCGCCCTGGACCGGCTTCCCCTTAAGGCCACATCGGCGTCGGTCCGGATTTCGGGCGTGATCGCCGATATCCTCGTCACCCAGCTCTACAGGAATGAAGGGAAAAAGCCCCTTGAGGCGATCTACGTATTTCCCGCCTCGACGCGGGCAGCCGTTTACGGGATGAAGATGACCATCGGCAAGCGCGTCATTGAGGCGAAGATCAAGAAGCGCGACGAGGCCCGGCGAGACTACGAGCGGGCCCGCGACCAGGGCCGGAGCGCCTCACTGCTCGAGCAGCAGCGGCCCAATGTCTTCCAGATGAACGTGGCCAACATCATGCCCGGCGATGAAATCAAAGTCGAAATGAGATACACGGAACTGATCGTCCCGACGGACCGTGTCTATGAGTTCATCTATCCCACCGTCGTTGGCCCCCGTTACTCCAACCAGAAGGCCGAGACGGCGACTCCCTCCGAGCATTGGGTGCAGAACCCCTATCTGCACGAAGGGGAAGCAGCCCCCTATGGCTTCGACATCACGGTGGATGTTGCTGCGGGGCTCCCGATCCGGGAGCTTGCCTGCACGTCCCACAAGGTGAATACTGCCTACGGCAGTCCCTCTGCCGTGAAGGTTTCACTCGATGCCGCGGAAACCCGGGGCGGCAACCGCGACTACATCCTGCGTTACCGGCTCGACGGCGACAGGATTCAATCCGGGCTCCTTCTCTTCGAGGGGAAAAGGGAGAACTTCTTTCTCCTCATGATGCAGCCCCCGAAGCGGATCGCGGAGGCCGACATCCCCGGCCGCGAGTACATCTTCATCGTCGACGTGTCGGGGTCCATGCACGGATTCCCGCTGGAGATCTCGAAGAAGCTCATGGCCAACCTGATCGGGAACCTGAGGCCCACGGACCGGTTCAACGTCCTTCTCTTCTCGGGCGGATCATCGGTCATGGCCGAGGAGTCCCTCCCGGCCACGCAGGAAAACATTGCGCGGGCCATCCAACTCATCGATCGCCAGAGGGGCGGCGGGGGCACTGAGCTCCTGCCGGCCCTGAAGCGGGCCCTGTCCCTGAAAAAAGCGGCGAGTACCTCCCGGACCATCGTCATCGCCACCGACGGCTATGTAACCGTCGAGGAAGCAGTCTTCGATCTCATCCGGAACAATCTGGGCAATGCCAATATGTTCGCCTTCGGCATCGGCACGGCCGTCAATCGCCACATCATCCAAGGGATGGCGCACGTCGGAATGGGTGAGCCCTTCGTGATCACAACGGCGGCCGAGGCCCCGGCGAAAGCAGAAAAATTCCGCAGCATGATCCAGTCGCCGGTTCTTACGCAGGTAAAGGTCGATTTCAAGGGCTTCGAGGCTTACGACGTGGAGCCGCCAACTATCCCCGATGTTCTCGCCGATCGTCCCGTCATCGTCTTCGGCAAGTGGCGCGGAAAGGCGAGGGGGAGCATTACGCTGAGCGGGATTCCCGGGGAGGGCCGGTATGCCGAGACCATCGACGTGGGAAAGGTGAAACCCTCGGAGGCCAACTCGGCCCTTCGGTACCTCTGGGCGCGACACCGGATCACGGTGCTCTCGGACTACAACATGCTGCGGGCAAGCGACAAGCGCATCCAGGAGGTGACCGAACTCGGTCTTCGCTACAATCTTCTCACGGCGTACACGTCCTTCGTGGCGATCGACTCGGAGGTGCGCAACACCGATGGGAAGCCCACGACGGTGAAGCAGCCGCTGCCGCTTCCCCAGGGTGTCTCCGAGTACGCCGTGGGCGGCAAGATGATGCACGCCTATGCACCCATGGCGCAGGTGGCCAAGAGAGAGGCCCTCGGGACATCGGAAGACAGGGCCCTCGCGAAAGAGAAGCGGGCAAAGGACGAAGAGAAAGACAAGAAGGCAGCCATCGCCATCGTCGATGTGACCGTGTCGCAAGGGCTTTCTAAAGAAGACATTCTCAAGAATCTCAAAGAGCAGACCGCAAAACTGGACTCCTGCCTCGCCGGCGCAAAGGGAAAGATTGTGCTCAGGCTGACCATCAGCCCTGACGGTACCGTGAAGAGCGTGCAGATCCTTTCCAGCACCCTGAAGAGCGGCAGGGCTTCCCAGTGTATCGCCGATCAGATCAGGAAGATGAGACTGCCCGCCATGCCGGACGGGAAGGAGGGGAGGGTGGTGATCACATTGACTGCCTGAGCGTCAGTGGAACGGATACCCAGGCCGGAGTCATGGCGTCCGACGTACGCCGTGGCACCGGCCTGGAAGTTTTCTCTTGACAAGATAGCCGCCGGTACGGGAAATCGGGGGAACGAAAATACCTGAGATGATGGATCCCGTGGTTGCTGCCCTGCACCGAATGACCGACGACGAGGACGTGAAAGCAGTCTTGCTGTGCCAGAAGGGCGAACCGGACGCCTTCGAGGTCCTCGTCGAGCGGCATCAGAAGCGCATGCTCAACGTCGCCTACCGGATGCTGGGGGACTATGAGGAGGCCTGCGATGTCGTGCAGGAATCTTTTCTTGCGGCATACCGTGCGATCGGGTCCTTCAGGAGGGAAGCGAAATTTTCAACATGGCTCTATGGGATAGTCGTGAATCACGCACGGAACCGGATCAAGCAGACGCAGGGCCGGTCGCGGCACGAAACCCGTTCGATCGATGACCCCGTTGGGCTCAAAGAAGGGAGCCTGCAGCGCGAGGTCCCGGATTGCGGGGAATCGGCCGTTGAACAGTTGGAGAAAAAGGAAATCGAAGCCCGGGTGCAGGAGTGCATCGGGGCGCTTGAAACGGAATACCGGGAGGTCCTTGTTCTGCGGGACATCCAGGGGTTTTCCTACGACGAGATCGGCGAGTTGCTGAAGCTGCCCGACGGGACCGTGAAATCGAGGCTTTTCAGGGCGAGGGCTGCCATGAAAGACTGCCTCGTCAAAGTTCTGGGTGATTGGCCATGACGTGCAAAGAGATTGAAGACCTCCTTCCCGGCATGATCGACGGCGCACTGCCCGAGACGGAGAAAAAGCGCATCGAGGCGCACCTGGAGACGTGCGCGTCCTGCCGCAAAACGTTTGCGGACTTGAGAATATCCGATGAGCGGGTAAAGAGCCTCGAGGAAGTGGAGCCGCCTCCCTGGCTGAAGACAAGGGTCATGGCCCGAGTGCGGGCAGAGGCGGAACAGAAAGAAGGGTTCTTGAGGAAATTCTTCTATCCGCTTCACATCAAGGTACCCATCCAGGCCCTTGCCACGGTTCTCATTGCCGTTGTCGCATGGAATGTCTACAAGACGGGGGAGCCCGAGTTCAGGCAGATGGCCCCGCCTCTGACGACAGTGCGGGAAGTCCCGCAGGTCCAGGCCCCGCCCGTGCCGGCTGCAGGGAAAGAGAAAAGGGATGAAAGCCATGCAGCCCGGGAGAAGAAGGCCTACGCACCGCCCCCCGCGCCCGCGCAAGAACCGGTGCCGCAGCGAGCTGCAACTGTTCGTGAAGAAACAACGGCCGATGCCGAAAAACCGGTTGAGCGGTTGAAGGCTGCGAAGCGTGCGGCGGAGCCTCCGAAAGACGAGGACGCCTGGAAAGGCACGGGCGCGGCGAGATCGGAGGAGGCGGACCGGGTCCTGGAGGCCCGGGCCCTGGACCAGAAACAGAAGGCCCTGAAAGCCCCGGTCGGTGCCGTGGCAAAGGAGGCGGGAAAACAGGAAGCCCCGCCTGCCGCAGGGCCCATGCTATCTGCGGCAGTGCCGCCTCGGCCCGATCTGGAAATAACTCTCCGTGCCCGCGATCCAGCGTCGGCTGCAGCGGAGGCGGAAACCCTCTTGAGTCAGCTCAACGCAAAGACCATGGACAGGCAGACCCGCGAAGGACGGGTGATCCTCACGGCGAGGATCAAGACGGAGCGCCTCGAGGCCCTTCGCGAAAGCCTCAAGTCCCTCGGTCCTGTGCAGGAGAGCGTCCATGTTGCCCCGCGCCCTGGGGGTTCTCTGACGATCAGGATAGAAATCCGGCCCGATTAGTCATGCTCCCGACATTTATTCCCCCGTTTCCATGTTCGCACCGAAACGTCGTAACCATCCCGCCTACGGCGTGAAACGAATCTTCCGCCGATCAGAAATGCAGTTGAAGCTCCCCGTCAACAGGGCGGGGCTTCCCGGTAATGATGGTTCGACAGGCTCACCATGACAAAACACGAGACGTATTCAGTCTTTCGAAGGGGTGCCTGTCCTGAGCTTGTCGAAGGACGCGCCCCGGTCACGTGGTCTGGAATTTGCAAGAAGCTACAAGGGTAAAATTGTATCTTTTTCTTCTTCACAGAAAGAGTTGAAGGATCGGGAGTACATTACTCCTTTTGATAACCTGCCGTTGAATAGGGGCCGCAACAGGCCGGTGGTCAGTCGTCACTCCATCACCAGCCTGGCGGGCTATTCTGCGGACGTGGCGACACTTTCTGCATCTTCCTGTCTCTGTGCGCAAACCGGGGAAACATTCTGTTGGAAGGTCGCATCGGCGGGGTGGCCCGCTAACGGGAGTCAGAGGGCGTAATCCGGTCCGAGGGGTTCGTCTGCACGAAAGCAGCCCTGCGGGCCGGGAAGACCCGGCCGCAGGCGTCAGTCACTCACGTGAGTGGCGATGCAAGCAGGGTTGCCGGGATGCGGAGGGTGTCGAAGGGAATCAAGGAACGAAACCGAATCGCATGACAGAGAACAGGAGGTATGAAAAGATGAAGAAAGTATGGATCGGGCTGTTGATCGTCGCGTTGACCGCAGGCTTTGCATTTGCCCAGGCGAAGGGGACGACCAAGGATGCGCAGGCGATGTTGGCCAAGGCCGTGGAATTTTACAAGGCCAACGGCCAGGCCAAGGCCTTCGCAGCATTTGACGACACCAAGGGCAAGTTCGTGGATCGAGACATATACATCTATGTGTCGGACCTGAACGCCAAGATCCTCGCACACGGGGCCAATGCCGCGCTCATCGGGAAGAATCTCATCGAGCTCAAGGACTCGGACGGCAAGCAGTTCATGAAGGAACTGGTCGACAAGGCAAAGAGCTCGAGCAGCGGATCAGTCGATTACAAGTGGACAAACCCCACGAGCAAGAAGGTGGAGGCCAAGACAGTTTTCTTCCAGAAGGTCGGCGATGTCGTGCTTGTCTGCGGCGCCTATAAGTAATCAACGGGACAGCAGGGCCGGACGGGGACACTCCCCGTCCGGTTTCCGCATCAAAAAGGGGACGGGAACATGAACAAGATCCTTCGCAACCTGAAGCTGGCAAAAAAACTCCTGATCGGTCCCGTAGCGGTTTCCCTGTTCCTTCTGCTCCTGGCCGGCGGCACCTACCATGGCATGACCACCCAGAAGGCGGCCATGGACGACCTCTACAACAACCGCTTCCAGGGATATCAGAACAGCTCCGAAGTCAACCGCACGATCGCAAACGTCCATGCCAATCTCTACAAGGTGGTGAGCTGGGCCGGCGCGAATTACGAGGCCGCCAAGGTGGAAGCCCTGGGAAAAGAGCAGAAAGTCTCCATCGAGAAGAGCATTGCCTTCGTGCAGAATCTTCAGAAGAGCGCTCAGATCACCCCGGAGGAAAAGAAGCTCTACGAAGCCACACTGGCGCAGCTCAAGGCGTATCAGGAGCCGGCTATGGGACTGCTCGACATCGCCGCTGCGGATGTGAACGGGGCCGCCCTTTTCATGACGGTGACCGACGAAAAGTACCAGGCGCTCAGCAAGACCCTGTCGGACCTCATGGCCCTGGAGAACCGGCTGAGCAAGGATAATTACGAGAGCTCCATCAAGAATTCCAACCAGCTGATGAGCGTCTTTGCCGTGGTGCTCGTCGTGGTGATCATCTCGGCCATCGCCATCAACCTGATCATGGCCCGGCTGATCACGAGGCCGGTTAAGGAATCGGTGGAGGTCATCAAGAAGGTTGCCGAGGGGGATCTGACCCAGGACATCCTGGTACTTTCGAAGGATGAGATCGGGGAGCTGGCCGAATCGGTCAACGCCATGCGCAAGAAGATGGGGCAAGCGGTAGGGCAGTCCATGGCCATCTCCAGTGTGCTCTCGGATTCGTCGTCGCAGCAGGCGGCCTCCATCGAGGAGACTTCGGCATCCCTGGACGAGATGGCCTCCATGACGAAGCAGAATGCGGAAAATACCACGGCCGCGAACCACCTCATGATATCGGTTCGGGAGGCCATCGAAAAGGCCAACAACGCCATGACGGAGCTGACGCGATCCATGACGGATATCGCCAGGGCGAGCGAGCAGACCCAGAAAATCGTCAAAAATATCGATGAGGTGGCCTTCCAGACGAATCTGCTGGCGCTCAATGCAGCCGTCGAAGCGGCGCGGGCCGGCGAGGCCGGTGCGGGTTTTGCCGTGGTGGCCGACGAGGTGCGGAATCTGGCGCTGAGGGCTACGGATTCGGCCAAAGACACTGCAAGCCTCATTCAGGACATCGTCAACAAAGTCCGCGGCGGGGAGAAACTGGTCACGGTGACCAACGACGCCTTCGGCAGCGTGATCGGCAGCTCCAGGAAGGTGCAGGAACTGATGGAGGAAATTGCCGCGGCCTCCCGGGAGCAGTCCGACGGGATCCACCAGATCAACAGTGCCGTTGCGGACATGAATCAAGTGACGCAGCAAAACGCGGCCAATGCGGAGGAACTGTCTTCGGTCATGTCGATGTTCCGGGTTGAGGATGTACAAAAGGCATCCGCGAGCGGCCCCCGGAAGCGGGGCAGGGGAAGCGAACAAGCGTCAAAGCCGGTTGATTTCACGAGCCGGAATCCCGAAACCGTCATCCCCATGCAGGAGTCCGGGAAGTTCTGAGAAAGCAAGTTCGCTGCGTGCGGCTTGCTTCCCTTGGACACCCGATGGACGTTTCAAAATAAAAAGGCAGGGCGAAAACCCTGCCTTTTTGTTGATGTGTCGTCGTGGGGTCTAGGTCGACCCGGCTTTGAACGTGTCGCACTGATTCAGATCGCCCGTCTCGAAGCCTTTCTTGAACCAGCGCACCCTCTGCTCCGATGTGCCGTGGGTGAAGGCATCGGGGACAACCGTGCCGCGGGTCTGCTTCATGATCCGGTCATCGCCGATGGCGCTGGCGGCACGCAAGGCCTCCTCCAGGTCACCCGCCTCCAGCATCTTGCGGGATTTATCCGCATGAAATCCCCAGACACCCGCCAGGCAGTCGGCCTGAAGTTCCATCCTCACGGAGAGGCGATTGGCCTCGGCCTTGCTTGCGCGCTGCATGGCCCCCTGGACCTTTCCGGTGATCCCCAGCAGGTTCTGCACGTGATGCCCCACCTCGTGGGCGATCACGTAGGCCTGGGCGAAATCGCCGGGTGCCTTGAAGCGGGTTTTCAGGTCCTCGTAAAAAGCCAGGTCGATGTAGACCTTGTGATCCTCGGGGCAGTAGAATGGCCCCATGGCCGCCTGGGCAAAACCGCAGGCGGACTGAACGGCCCCGGTGAAAAGGACGAGCTTCGGCTCTTCATAGGTTTTCCCGTAACTGCGAAATACGCCGTGCCACGTCTTTTCCGTGTCGGCCAGGACAACCGAAACGAATTGGCTCATGGGGTCTGCCCCGGGCTTCTGCTGCTGTTGCGTCACAGGGGGCGGCCCGCTCTCGGGAACGGATTGCAGGATCACCGAGGGGTCGATGCCGAAATAGAGCGCCACGAGCACCAGGATCACCGTACCAATCCCGCCGCCCATCATGCCTCGTGAGACGGGCATCCCTCGCCGGTCTTCCACATTGTCGCTTTTCTGTTCATCTTCCCAGCGCATAGAGGCCCTCCTTTTCCTGCGTTGCCCGCATCATTTATTCGATAACGGGGATGCTTGAGCGGATGCCGTCGATTCCATCTCCCTCTTCTTTAAGGTGACCAGTATCGCCGCCAGGGCCGCCTGGGTCATCCCGGGGATACGCTGGGCCTGGCCGAAACTGGCTGGCCGGATCGCGTTGAGCTTGCCTTGTAGCTCATTGGAGAGGCCGGGGATCCCGGAATAGTCGATGTCGGAGGAGATCTTTTTCCGCTCCATCTCGCGGAACTTCCCGACGGTCTCGTTCTGGCGCCGGATGTACTCCTCATAGCGGGCCTCGATCTCGATCTGCTTCTTCACGGCCTTCCCGACGGTCGGCAACTCCGCATCGAAGATCCTGAGATCATCATATTTCATATCGGGCCGCTTGAGAAGATCATAAAGAGTCAGGGGCTTGCGGATCGGCTGCGAACCCCGGTCCGCCAGGACTGCATTGGTCTGGCTCGAGGGGTAGATCCTCTTCGAGGACAGATGCCGGATCCCCTCTTGGATCTGCCGGACCCGGTCCTGCAGCTCCCTGTAATGTTCGTCCGGCACGAGCCCCATCTCGTGGCCCTTGCCCATGAGACGGATCGTGGCGTTGTCCTCCCGGAGCAAGAGGCGGTATTCCGCGCGGGAGGTGAACATCCGGTAGGGCTCGTCGACGCCTCGTGTAACCAGGTCGTCGACCATGACGGCCATATAGGCCTCGGATCGCTCCAGAACGAAGGGGGGACGCCCTTGGACCTGAAGGGCGGCGTTGATCCCCGCCCAGAGTCCCTGGGCGGCGGCCTCTTCGTAGCCGGAGGTGCCGTTGATCTGTCCGGCGAGGAAAAGCCCCCCAACGCGTTTCGTTTCCAGGGTCTGCTTGAGTTCCGTCGGCTGGACGTAATCGTACTCGATGGCGTAGGCCGGTCGCATGATCTCGGCCTTCTCCAGCCCGGGGACGCTGTGAACGATCTGTTCCTGCAACTCGAGAGGGAGGCAGTTGCCGAGCCCCTTGGCGTAGACCTCTTCCGTGTCAAGCCCCTCGAACTCCAGCGTGACGGGGTGGCGGCCCTTGTCGGAGAAGCGCACCACCTTGTCCTCCAGTGACGGGCAGTATCGGGCGCTGATTCCCTGGATGGTCCCCGAGTACAGGGGCGAGAGGTGGATGTTTTCGCGAATCAGGCGGTGTGTCTCATTCGTCGTATGTGAAAAAAAGGAGGGCAGGCGCTCCTCCCGGAGCGTTGCAGTCGTGTAGGAGAAGGGCTCAGGGCAGGGGTCGCTGTCCTGGCGCTCGAGCCGGTCGAAATCGATGGAGGAGGCCTTGAGCCGCGGCGGGGTCCCTGTCTTCATCCGGCCCATTTCGAAGCTCAACCCGCGGAGGGATTCGGCCAGGTCGACGGAGGCGATCTCACCGGCTCGCCCGGCAGGAGTCCGGAAGGTTCCGATGTGGATGAGCCCGTTGAGAAAGGTGCCCGTGGTGATGACAACGGACTTGCCCGGATAGAAGAAGCCCGTGCTGTCCACGACGCCAGTGACCCTGCCGCCCTCGACGGCAATGCGGTCCACGAGGCCCTGTCGGAGCTGCAGGTTCTTCTGATGCTCCACGACGGCCTTCATGGCCAGGCGGTAGAGCTGCTTGTCGCACTGGACGCGGGAAGACTGGACGGCAGGTCCCTTCGAGGAGTTCAGGAGACGGAAGTGGACGGCCGTCCGGTCGGCGATCTTGCCCATCTCGCCGCCCAGGGCGTCGATCTCCTTGACGAGCTGTGCTTTGGCAAGCCCCCCGATGGCAGGGTTGCACGACATGAGCGCGATGGAGTCGAGATTTATGTTGAAGAGAAGAGTTTCGCAACCCATGCGCGCGGCGGCAAGAGCCGCCTCGCACCCGGCATGACCGCCACCCACAACGATTACGTCATAAAGCTTCGACATTCTCTACCGCCACTCACGTTCACTCGGCTGCGATCGAAACGGGAAAGGGACCAGGGTGCAGGAACGAAGCCCAGCGGGTACCACTGGTTACGGGCACGATCGCCCTTGCTTTTGCATGAACGATTCTATAACATCGCCTCAAAAATACAACCGAATTGTCCTTCTATGCGGAAGCCAGACTTCTGGAACAACCAAAAGCGCTACTACGATTTCAAGAGCTTTCTTGTCAATCGATTCGGCTGCCGGGTCCACAAGCTCCAGATCGATGCGGGGTTCACCTGCCCGAACCGCGACGGGAAGGTCGCCGCGGGCGGCTGTGCCTACTGTGACGGCCGGGGATCGAGTCTGAGGCAGAAAGGGCCGCTACCTTCGGTGGCAGAGCAGATTCGATCCGGAAAGGGCCTCTACCGAAATCTCCGGGGCGCGGCGAAGTTCATCGCCTACTTCCAGACGTTCACGAACACTTACGGCCCCGTCGAGAAGCTCAAGGCGCTCTACGACGAAGCGATCCTGCAGGAAGATGTCATCGGGCTTTCCATCGGCACGAGACCCGACTGCATAGACGAGGAGATTCTGAATCTGCTGCAGGATTACGTGAAGAGGTCGCACGTCTGGATCGAGTATGGGCTGCAATCCATCCATGACCGGACGCTGGGGCGGATGAATCGCGGTCACGATGCGGATGCCTTCATCGAGGCCGTCCGGAAGACGGCAGGCAGGGGACTCTTCATCTGCACGCACATCATCGTGGGCCTGCCCGGCGAGACACGTGAGGATGTCCTGGAGACAGCCAGGGCCGTGGCAGCTCTCCCCATCGACGGCATCAAGATCCACTCCCTGCTCGCGCTGCGCGGGACGGAAGTAGGGCGACTCTACGATGAGGGGGCCATCACGCTTCCGGGGTTGGGCGACTACGTTGCCACCGTCTGCGATATCCTGGAGGTCCTGCCCCCGACGATGGTGATCCAGAGGCTCACGGCGGAGGGCTACCGGGACATCTACCTCGGCCCGGACTGGGCGGCGAACAAGCTACGGGTGCTCAACGCCATTGACAGGGAACTCGAAAAAAGGGATACGTGGCAGGGCGCGAAATACAAGGTAACAGGTAGCAGGTAACAGGGACTAGCAGGCTACAGGCTACAGGCTACAGGCTACAGGCTTGAATCCCTATTGACTTCTTTTCATAACACATAACACGCATCCGGAGTCTGCATGATCAATTTTCGGGACAATGTAAAGAATATGGAAGGCTATGTGCCGGGGGAGCAGCCCCCGCCGGGCTCGAGGGTCATCAAGCTCAACACCAACGAGAACCCCTATCCGCCCTCGCCGGAGGTCATGAAGGTCCTGAAGGGATTCGAAGGGGAGTGGCTCCGGCGCTACCCCGATCCGATGGCAACGATGGCCCGGGAGGCTGCCTCGCAGGTCTATGGTGTTCCTGCGGATTGGATCATGGCGGCAAACGGAAGCGACGAGATGCTTGCGCTCCTGGCCCGGGCTTTCCTGGAACCGGGCCGCAGGATCGCTTATCCCATGCCCACCTATTCGCTTTACATCACACTGGCCGAGATGCAGGACGCCACGACCGTGGAGGTCGCTTACGACGAAGATTATCATGTGCCCGTGGAGGGGCTGCTGGCGGCCCAGGCCGATCTCACCTTCATCTGCACGCCGAACAATCCCTCGGCGACGGTGGCTCCGGTAAAGGATCTCGAGAGGCTTGCCGCAGGTCTCAATGGGGTTCTGGTCATCGATGAGGCCTATACGGATTTTGCCGATGAGAATGCGCTCGGCCTGGTCTCCCGGTATGAGAATGTCATCGTATTGAGGACGCTCTCAAAGGCTTACTCCCTGGCGGGGCTTCGCGTGGGCTTCGGCGTGGCGCAGCCCAAGCTGCTGGAAGGGCTCATCAAGATCAAGGACAGCTACAATGTAGACTCCGTGGCGCTGAGGCTCGCGGCTGCCGCCATGAATGACCAGGGCTGGATGAAAGCCAATGCCGAACGGATAAAAGCCGACAGGTCAAAACTGGCCAAAGCGCTCGAGCAGATGAAATTCAAACTCTGGCCCTCGCAGGCAAACTTCATCCTGGCGCGGCCGCCCGGGGGAGATGCCCGGTACCTGTATCATGAGCTGCGAGACAGGGGGATCCTGGTCCGCTACTGGGACCGTCCGAGGCTTGACGACAAGATCCGCATCACCGTCGGCACGGAGGAGGAGAACCAGGCACTCCTCGAAGCCCTGAAAGGTCCTCTCGTGACCAGCGGCAATTGATTCGTGGCTGGTGAAAGAAAATCCCCCTCGTTCCCCCTTTTGCAAAGGGGGATGTAAGGGGGATTTTTATTGCCTTGAGGCTTGTTGCTGGGGCTTGCGGCCTATGCCTTTAACCACGTCTTGATGCGCGGGATCTCCTCCGACATCCACTGGGGCGAGAGGCGGCGCTTGAGGAAAAAGGCGAATAGCTCGTCCATGGTCTTCATGGCTGTCTCCACGAGATAGACCCTCTCGAGGATGCCGCCTTCCTTTTCCTCGTCTTCCTCATCGAACCCGCCCGTAGCAGGGAGTTTCATCGACTGGAACTGAAACCGGTCGGCCTTGAGAGTGAATTCCCATCGCTCGCTGTCCTTCTCCAGTCGAAGCCGGGCCTCCCGCACCTTTTTGCCTTCGCGGATCGCGGCCTTGCCTTCCCGCAAATCCGCGTGAAGGCCCTGGCAGGCCACGGTCTCCGAATATTCTCCCTCGCCGGACTCCAGGACGACCCTTTTCTCGAAGGTGAGCGAGACATCTGTCTGGCCGGGTATCGAAATCGTCCCGTCGCGCTCCTCCGATTTGAACCAGAGCCAGGTCAGGAACTCCCGGGCCAAAAATGCCGGGTCAGCCTTATCGCCTGCGCCCCTGCCGGGCTCCAGGAAATTTCCCCCCTCCATGGCCGCAATCGCGGCGGCGGTTTTCGTGTCGAGAGAATCGGGATCCCAGGGCAGGAAGGGGGCAAATCGCATGTTGAAGGAGACTTTGAAGAGATCCTCGAAGATCTCGAAAACCTTATCGGCGTGGGAACCGACGAGGAGCCAGCCGCCGGAGGGGGCCCATAGAACGTCATGGAAAGACGGAATCGGATAGGCCCTTGTCAGAAGATGGAGGTACACGCGCTCCTTGATCTCCTTGGTCTGCTCGCGGAAGAGTCGCTTCTTGCCGCTGTCCTTGAGGGACTTCCGTTCCTCCTCGAGACATTTCAAGCGCAGCAGGGCCGGCGGGATGGACTTTTTGTCGACGCGGAGGGCGAAATAGAAAAAATCCGCTGCGCTATAGCGGGCGCCTTCGAAGCGCGTGTCGAGGGGATTCTCAAGGCTGGTCCAACCGAAGGCTCGATCCTCTGCGGAGGCCGTCAATTCCTGGAAGGCGTACTTCTTGATCTGTTTGTCGAAGAAGGGGCGGAATTCAGCGGGGAGCTCCCCTTTGACGCGATATCTCGAAAAAGTGAGCGATCCTTTCAACAGTCCCATGTGTGTTCCTCCTGAAGGCAGGCACGGTAGCGCACGGGGGGGGCTTTGTCAATGGTCATGTCACTGCGGGCAGTCGACCGGGGACATTTACTGCTGGATGAGAGAAGTTAAGAGGGTGAGAGGGTAAGAAGGTAAGAAGGTTGGATGAGCCGGCGGCCAAATGCAAGGTTCCTGCTTCTCCAGACTTCTCAACTTCAAACCTTCTCACCTTCTGCTTTTCGAGGGCACATCCATGATGGACAGTAAGTTAGATTTATGTTACTTTTCTGCCGAAATTCTAAGGGGTTCTGGCAGATGGGCATCAAGAGAATCGGTATTGTCGGAAACGCGAGCAAGGGCCATGTGGTGGAAAGCATCGCCCGACTCTCCGAATGGGCGAAAGGCAAAGGCCTGGAGGTCCTCCCGGAGAAGGAGGCGGCCGGTAAGCTCGGAGCCCGGGGCTATCACGGGGATGAGCTCGGCACCCTTGCCGACCTGGTTGTCACCATGGGCGGGGACGGTACACTCCTGCAAGCTGCACGGCTCATGCGGAAATCGGACGTCCCCATTCTCGGCGTCAACATGGGGACCTTCGGTTATCTGACCGTCATCAACCTCAACGAGATGTTCGACGCACTGGAGGCGGTGCTGGCGGGGGATTACCGGACGGAGCAGCGCATGATGCTCGATGTCGCCGTCCACGATGAGGGGGGCGAGAACTTTGAGTGTACCGTGCTGAACGACGCGGTCATCAACCGAGGCAATTACTCGCGCATGGTGGACCTGGAGACCGTCGTTGACGGCGAGTACCTGACCACCTATCGGGCCGACGGCCTCATCATATCGACACCGACGGGTTCCACGGCCTATTCGCTTTCGGCGGGGGGGCCCATTGTCTTTCCCGTGCTGAACACCATTATCCTCAACCCCATCTGTCCCCACACGCTGACGAACCGGCCGGTCATCCTGCCGGAGACGGCTGTCCTGAAGGTCGTGCTCTGGACGCGTGAGGCGGGGGCCATCCTGAGCTGTGACGGACAGGTGACTTACAACCTGAAACCAGGCGATGCCATATCGGTTTGCAAGTCGGACTGTGTGACGAACCTGATCGTTTCCCCCAGGAGGGATTATCTGCAGATCCTCCGATCCAAGCTCGGGTGGGGAGGATCCCCCACGGCAGCGAACCGCAAGTGAGTGGGGGCGCCTCGGGGAAATCAAACCCCTGATCTCGGGGTGAGGGGGTCCTTCGATATCCTTCGATGAACTCAGGACAGGCGCTCATGATGACATTTCCATCGTCATGGTGAGCCTGTCGAACCATCCTTACCGGGAAGCCCCACCATGAGGGCACTGGATTCACATGTTGAAGGAACTGGGCATCACCAACTTTGCCATCATCGACAGGCTCAACCTGGCCTTTCATGACGGCCTGAATGTCATATCGGGCGAGACAGGGGCAGGCAAGTCGATCCTCATCGGGGCCATCGGGCTTCTGCTCGGGGAGAGGGCCTCGTCGGATCTGATCCGATCCGATGAGGACGCGGCCATCGTGGAAGCGGCCTTCGACATCGGTCCCCACAAGCTCCTCAAGGCAAAGCTTTACGGGATGGGCTTTCGCCCGGGCCGTGAGCTTGTCGTGAAACGGGTCGTGTCCCGGTCTGGCAAGAACCGGGTCTACATCGATGGCAACCTTGCTACCGTGGCCATGCTCGGCGAGATCAGCGAAGCGCTCGTCAATATCTGCAGCCAGCACGAGCACCAGGCCCTGCTCGACCCGGAGAGTCACATCGACATCCTCGATGAGTTCGGAAACCTGGGCCCGCAGCGAAGCGCCTTCACCGCACTCTACGAGGAGCATCAGGGACTGAAGGCGAGGCTGGATGCGTTGGCGGCAAAGAACCGAGACCGTGCCGAGAGGGAGGAATTCCTCCGTTTCCAGGCCAGCGAGATCGAGAAGGCGGCCCTCAAGCCCGGCGAGGACGTTTCTCTTCAGGAGGAGAAAAAAATCCTCGCAAACGCCGTGAAGCTGACGGAGCTCGCCCGCGAGTCTTACGAGATCCTCTATGGAAAGGAGGAATCGGTCCTGGGCCAGTTGAGCCGTGTGACCGGCCACATCCGGGAAATCCGCCGCATCGATCCGAATTTCAAGGTCTCGGACGAAGAGGTGAAATCCCTTGCCATCCAGCTCGAGGATGCGGCGAGGGTCCTGCAGGATTACCTGAATAAAATCCACGCGGACCCGGCGCGGCTCGAGGAGATCGACGACCGGCTCGAGGTCATCGGGAGACTGAAAAAGAAATACGGCGGCTCCATCGAGAGCATACTGAAGACGGGGACGACGCTGAAGACCGAACTGGAAGGGCTCTCGAGCGCTGCCGAGGATCTGGAGGGTCTGGGGCGGGAGCTGAAGCTGAAAAAAGCCTCCCTGCAGGAACTTGGGGAAAAGCTTACCGTCGAGCGCAGGCGTGTGGCCTCATCCATGGAGAAAGCCATCGAAGAGGAGATCCATGACCTGAAGATGGAAAAGGCGCGCTTCGAGGTCTCATTCAAGGAGCCGCAGCTGGACGACGGGAACATCCCGCGCTTTCACACCAGGGGCGTCGACCATCTGGAGTTTTACCTGTCCACAAACGTGGGGGAACAGCTGAAGCCTCTCAACCGGATCGCCTCGGGCGGGGAACTCTCGCGGATCGTGCTGGCCATGAAGAAAGTGCTCGCCCGGGCGGGATCCGTCGGGACGGTCATCTTCGACGAAGTGGACAGCGGCATCGGTGGAGCCACGGCGGAGATCGTGGGACGAAAACTCCGGGACATTGCGAAAAACCATCAGGTCATCTGCATCACGCACCTGCCCCAGATTGCCTCCTTCGGCTCTACGCACTACCAGGTCGTGAAAAGTGTAAACGACGGGCGGACGAGAGCGGACGTACGGACCTTGTCCGAAGAGGAGAGACTCGAGGAGATCACGCGGATGCTGGGCGGTGTGGAAATCACGGACAAGACCCGGGCTGCTGCGAAGGAAATGTTGAAAGCAGCAAGAAAAAAAGATTAGGGTGTGGGGTGTGGCGTGTAGGGTGTGGGCAAAAAGGATAAAAATGGGCGAAAAGGCTGCTCGACGGAATAACGAAACAAACGAAATCAACGAACAAACGAAATAGACGAGTGTCGAAATGTTGAGAAAAGCGAAGACCAGCGATGTGAAGGCGATGCACCGGACGATCAACCTCTCGGCGGCCAAGGGCGAGATGCTGCCCCGGTCGCTCGTGGATCTCTACAACAGCCTGCGGGACTTTTACGTCTACCTGGAGGAGGACAAGGGGCCCATCGTGGGGATTGTCGGCATGCATCTGTTCTGGGAGAACCTCGCCGAAATCCGCTCCCTTTATGTGTCCGATGACTACAGGCACAAGGGCATCGGAAAGAAGCTGGTCGAGGCCTGCATTTCCGAAGCAATCACCCTGGAGATCTACCGCATCTTCGCACTCACGTACCAGAAGGATTTCTTTGATGCGATGGGGTTCCACGAGGTCCAGCGCACGGAGCTGCCGGAGAAGATCTGGTCGGACTGCTTCAAGTGCTGGAAGTACCCGGATTTTTGCGACGAGTATGCAATGATCATCGAGTTATAGCGGCTTTCGCCGCAGTGTTAAGTTTCACGTGTTAAGTGTTACGTGAGGAAAATTCCCCCTCGTTCCCCCAAGGCAGCTTCGCTGCAGGAATTGGTTGACTGGGTAATTCGTTGATTGGGGAAGAACAGAAAGACTACAGCTTCTCTGCCCTTTCTTCCTTATCAACTAATCAACCAATCACCAGTTACTGCGATGTACGGGGGATTTACATTGGCGCCCATGAAGAAAACGATACTGATCATCCTCGTTTTGCTGCTCCTGCTCATCGGCGGTTGTGCGTTCTTCAAGAAGCCGCCTGTCGTGCCTGCGCCTCCTCCACCGCAAAAGGAAGGCCCGCCGCTTGCCGTTGTCACCGGCAGCGATCTTCCCGCCTTTCGCGACGATCTGGACCGGGAATCTCTTGTCCGGGCCGTTCGCAAGAGCCTGGAGTATTACACCAGGCTCCCGGAGCGCACCACGTACCGGCTGGCGGCGGAGCGTTTCACGGTAAGCGACATGAAACAATCGCTGGGGGCTTTCCTGGAGATCGTCGAGACGAGTGATTCCCCCGCGACGATCGAAAGAAGGGTGCGGGAAACATTTGACGTCTACAGGGCCTCGGGCGGCGCTCCCTCGGGCAGGGTGCTTTTTACAGGCTACTACGAGCCGGTCCTCAAGGGCTCACCCGAACGAAGCGAGCAGTACCGGTACCCCATCTACCGCAAGCCCGACGACTCCGTCGTTGTCCAGCTTGGTAAGTTTCGGGAAAAATACCGCAATGAGCGGCTGGTGGGCCGGATTGAGAAAGGCGAGCTGGTTCCCTATTTCACACGCGAGGAGATCGACGGGGCGGGGGTCTTGGAAAACAGGGGGCTGGAGATCGCCTGGTTTGCGGATCCCGTCGACATCTTTTTCCTCCACATCCAGGGCTCGGGGATGATCTGCCTGCCCGATGGGATGTGCTTCCAGGTGAGTTATGCCCAGTCGAACGGAAGGGCCTACAGGAGCATCGGGAGGCTCCTGATCGATTCGGGCAAGGCCACCCGGGAGAACCTGTCCATGCAGGGGATCAAGAAGTATCTCCGCGAGCATCCCGAGGAGGCCCGGGAGATCCTCAACTACAACGAAAGCTATGTGTTTTTCCGTACCGTTGAGGAGGGACCCGTGGGCAGTATCGGCGTGGCGCTCACAGGCGGCCGCTCCATCGCCACGGATCAGACGATCTTCCCGCGGGGGGCGCTTGCCTTCATCAAGACCCGGAAGCCCGTTATCGGCCCCGGCGGCGATATCCGGTCCTGGGTCCCGTTCTCACGGTTCGTCCTGAACCAGGACACGGGCGGAGCGATCACGGGCCCCGGGCGTGTGGATCTGTTCTGCGGAAGGGGCAACGAGGCGGAGATCACGGCGGGTCACCTCAAGGAGGAGGGTGATCTGTATTTTCTCGTTCTGAAAAAAGGAAAAAAATGAAGAAACTCCGGGGCGATACGAGGCACGGGGAATTTTCTTGCCTGCACCTGGTTTTTCGTGATAATTAACAAAGACTTTCCGTGTGTCAGACTCCGAGACAAACAATTCCCTGAACCCCTAACAAGAGAAAAACCCGTTCTGCGCCTGGTGGTACAAGGGGGGAGACGCGCCTGCGTGGTTCTTTTCATTGAAATCGGTTGGAAATAGGTTGGAAATCGGTTGCCGTGAGCGAAAGGGGGACACGTGATGACTAAGTACGACATGATCAACGTGATGGCAAAAGATGCCAGGATTTCGAAAGCCGCAGCCGG
This sequence comes from uncultured delta proteobacterium, assembly GCA_963802225.1. Taxonomy (GTDB): domain Bacteria; phylum Desulfobacterota; class Syntrophia; order Syntrophales; family UBA2192; genus UBA2192. The sequence goes on from CAWDHZ010000036.1 coordinate 103,492, forward strand.
AAGGGCTCTCGAGGCTTATCTCCAGGCTGTCGGCGGGGAGCTCAAGAGAAACGGGAAGCTGAGCCTGGTCGGGTTCGGGACCTTCATCTGCGCACAGCGCAAGGCGAGAACCGGTCGGAACCCGAAGACGGGCAGCGCCATCCACATCCCTTCCAAAAAGGTCGTGCGATTCAGGGCCGGCAAGGGGCTGAGCGACGTCGTGAACATCTGATGGAAGGCCATCATCCGTCCACTGAAGACCTCCGCCTGCGGGAACCCGGAGGTCTTTTTTTAAACATACGTCGACAGGACGCGCAGGGCATGACCCGATGACGAACATCACGGAAAGAATCAGACAAGCGGTGAGCCCGACTCTGCAGGGTGTCCTCCGGGAAGCCGGGAATCTGGCCGACGAGATGGGATTCAGCGCCTACGTCGTGGGTGGCATGGTCCGGGATCTCCTGTTGGAGCTTCAAACGATCGACGTGGACATCGTCGTCGAAGGGCAGGGGATCCATTTTGCCAGGAGCCTGGCCGATCGCCTGCATGCAAAGGTGAGGTGCCACGAACGATTCGGGACGGCCACCCTCTCTCTTCCCGATCAGCTCCGGGTGGACGTCGCCACGGCACGCACCGAATTCTACGAGCGTCCCGCGGCACTGCCCCGCGTGTCTCCCGGTTCGATCCGGGATGACATGGTTCGGCGTGACTTCACGATCAACGCGCTGGCCGCCTCGCTGATGCCCGCGGAGTTCGGCCGACTTCTCGATGATTTCGGCGGGCTCCGCGACCTGCGGGAGACGCACATCCGGGCCCTGCATGAACGAAGCTTCATCGACGACCCGACGAGGATCTTCCGGGCTGTCCGGTTCGAAAAAAGGCTCGACTTCCGGATTGTCCGCTCTACGGAGCAATGGATCGTCGAGGCCCTGTCGAGGTCCCTCCTCGAGGAGCTGGAGGATTACCGGATTGCCACGGAACTGCGGCTGATCCTCGAGGAACCCGATCCGGCCGGGCCGTTGAGGCGGTTGTCGGAGCTCGGAATCATTGACCGGCTGAAGGGGAGGCCGGCTCGCGGGAAAATTCTGGAGAAGCAAATGAAAAAGGCGGAGCAGATTCTCCAGCGCGAAGGGCCATGAGGAAAATTGCCCTGTTTTATCTTGACCTTGGCCAGTCCTGCCGTTGACATGGGCAGGCAATTCTGTTATACGAGCTGGACGCTTGGGTCGGGCCCGGGCGATTTCCGATCCAAGGGTTCGCCGGCGTTGCACGGCGGCCTCGCGGCATACATAGAGGAGACATGGGAGCGAAGCGAAGGATATTGAGCGGGATGCGGCCGACGGGCAAGCTGCATCTGGGAAACTACCTCGGGGCCCTGAAGAACTGGGTGGATCTGCAGAACGATGGCGGCTACGAGTGCTTCTACTTCATCGCCGACTGGCACGCCCTTACCTCAGACTACAACCGCACCGAGGAGATCCGCGAGAACCGGATCGACATCGTCGTCGACTGGCTGGCCGCCGGCCTCGACCCGAGGCAGAGCACCCTCTTCGTCCAGTCCTCCGTCGTGGAGCATGCGGAGCTCTTCGTGCTGCTGTGCATGATCACCCCGCTTCCCTGGCTCGAGCGCAACCCCACCTACAAGGAGATGAAGCAGGAGCTCATAGACCGGGATCTCTCCACCTTCGGGTTTCTCGGCTACCCCGTTCTCCAGGCGGCGGACATCATCATGTACAAGGCCTACGGCGTGCCCGTGGGCGTTGACCAGCTGCCCCACGTGGAGCTGACCCGGGAGATCGCAAGGCGCTTCAACTTCCTCTACCGGGAGATCTTCCCCATCCCGGAGCCGCTCCTGACGGAGGTGCCGAAACTTCTGGGGATCGACGGACGCAAGATGAGCAAGTCCTACGACAACGCCATCTACCTGAGCGACCGGGGCGAGGAGCTCCGCAAGAAGATCGAGTCCATGTTCACCGACCCGCAGCGCCAGAAAAAAAGCGACCCCGGGCGGCCGGAGATCTGCAACGTCTTCAGCTTCCATAACCTGTACTCCCCCGCGGCCGAGGTCGACGAGATCGAAAAAGACTGCCGAAAGGCCGCCATCGGCTGCGTTCAGTGCAAGAAGCGGCTGGCCCTGCGCATTGCGGAAGGGCTCAAGCCGATCCACGAGAAGCAGGACTACTACCGGGCTCACATGCAGGAAGTGCACGACATCATCGCCGACGGCAACGAGACGGGCCCGGAAAGTGGCCCGGGCGACGATGGCCGAAGTGCGGGAGGCCGTCCGGATCTGATCGCCATGAGCTATGAGGTCAAACTCGACATTTTTGAGGGGCCGCTCGATCTTCTCCTTTACCTGATCCGGAAGAACGAGCTCGACATCTACAACATCCCCATGGCCCTCATCACGGAGCAGTACCTGGCCCATCTCGAGATGATGAAGGCCCTCAATCTCGATCTGGCCGGGGAATACCTCGTTCTGGCGGCAACGCTTGTCCACATCAAGTCGAGAATGCTCCTGCCCGTCGAGGAAGGGGAGAAGGAAGGCGAGGAAGAGACAGACCCCCGCGCGGAGCTGGTGAGGCAGCTGCTCGAGTACCAGGCCTTCAAGGAGGTGGCCCTCAGCCTGGACAGGCGCAATCTCCTGGACCGGGACGTTTTCAAGCGGATTCAGGCCGTCGAGGAGACGACTGACGAGCAGGAAGACCCCCTGGTCGAAGTGACCCTCTTCGAGCTGATCGAGGCCTTCAAACAGGTCGCCGAGCGGATGGACAAGGAGGACCTGCTGGAGATCGACACGGAGCGGATCTCGCTATCCGACCGGATCAACGAAATCCTGGAGGACCTCTTGCGGGAGAAGAGCCTGTCCTTCACGGATCTGCTGAAGACGAGCCGCACCAGAAAAGGCATTATCTACACGCTCCTGGCCATCCTCGAGCTCATGAAGATGCGGGTCGTCAGGGCTTTCCAGGCCGATCCGTTCGGGCCGATCCGAATTTTCCCGGCAGTGGAGGAATCAACCGATGGATGATGTGAGAGCCATTGTCGAAGCGCTGATCTTCGCCTCGGAGACACCCCTCTCGGTGGAACGTTTGAAAGACATTGTGGGGGACATGGATCGCAAGGCGATCCTGGAGATCCTGCAGGACATCGAGCTGGAGTACCGTCAGCGAAGCGGCGGCCTGTGCCTCATGGAGGTTGCCGGGGGCTACCAGTTCAGGACGAAGACGGAATATGCCCCCTGGATCAAGAAGCTGAGAGGCATCCGGCCCATTCCCCTTTCCCCCGCAGCCATGGAGACCCTGTCCGTGGCTGCCTATCGGCAGCCCGTGACGAGGCAGGAGATCGAGAAGATCCGCGGAGTCGACGTGAGCGGATCGCTCAAGGGACTTCTGGAAAAGAAACTCATCCGGATCGTGGGACGAAAGAACGTTCCGGGTAAACCCATCATGTACGGCACGACGAAACGATTTCTCGAGGTATTCGATCTGAAAGATCTTTCGGAGCTCCCCACACTGCGGGAAATCACGGAGATGGAGGAATAGCCCTCATGGAGGAGCGGATCCAGAAAATCATCGCCGCCGCGGGCATCTGCTCGAGGAGGGCTGCCGAGGAACTCATCCTTGCCGGGAAGGTTCAGATCAACGACCGTGTCATCCGGCAGCTGGGGACCAAGGCAGACGCCGATCGGGATGAAATCCGCGTGGACGGCAAGCTGATCACCACCGAGGTCGAGCGCCTCTATGTCGTCCTGAACAAGCCGGCGGGGTATGTGACGACCATGAAGGACCCCGAGGGCCGGCCCGTCGTCTCGGATCTCCTCTACGCCATCGGCGAAAGGGTCTATCCCGTAGGAAGGCTCGACTATGACTCCGAGGGCCTGTTGATCATGACCAATGACGGCTCGTTTGCCGAACGCGTCCAGCACCCCCGGTACGAGATCCCGCGCACCTATCTCGTCAAGGTCAGGGGGCGGCTCGCCCGGAAAGAAATCCAGGCCATGCTCAAGGGGATCAAACTGGAGGACGGGCCCTTCTCGGTAAAAGAAGTGCACGAGGAGAAATCCAACGAGAAGAGCCAGTGGCTCCGGGTCACCATCGTCGAGGGCCGCAACCGCATCATCCGGCGGGCCATGGTGGCCCTGGGGCATCCCGTTGCAAGGCTGATCCGGGTCGGCCTGGGAAAGTTGGAGCTGGGCAACCTCAAACCGGGAGAATACCGCCACCTTCGGAAGAGGGAAATCGAAGATCTTCTCGGCCAAAAACCGAAAAAAGGTTAAAAATGTTCTTGACATTCCATCATGACCGAAACTAATATCCAATGAAAACGCGCAATTAATCCCTTTTTAGTTTTGCATCGACAAGCCCTTGCGGCTTATTTCGCTTTGATACGGGGGGACTATGAACAAGTCGGGATTGATCGAGGAGCTGGCAAGGCGGGAGAACCTGACGGAGAAGAAGGCCACCGACGTGGTCAATCTCATATTTAAGGGATTTACGGAAGAGCTGAAGATCAGCGGCCGGATCGAGATCCGCGGATTCGGAAGCTTCGTGGTCCGGGATTACGAGTCCTACACGGGCCGAAACCCCAAGACGGGCATGAACATCACCGTTTCCCCGAAGCGGCTCCCCTTCTTCAAGGTCGGCAAAGAGCTTCGCGACAAGGTGAACCTGGACGACGACGACGGCGAAGAGTAAATTCTATCTCTTGAGCCGCAACCGGACAACGTGATAGGAAATGGGGGATCATATAGAGCTATGATCCCTTTTTATTTATGGGACTGAAATCGACATTTCGCAGAATCCTGTCAAGCCGCGGGTTCAACCACCCCCTGGTCCCCGCCGGGCTTTTCGCCGTCACCGTGCTGACCACCCTCATGGCGGGCGCCCTGCAGGCCGGGGTGAATCCAATCGAAAACCCCTGGGGAATCTGGAAGGGCGTCCCTTTTTCCTTCACGCTGATGCTCATCCTGGGTTGTCACGAGCTGGGCCACTGGCTGGCATCCAGGAGGCACGGGGTGGACGTGAGCTTTCCCTATTTCATCCCGGGGCCCACCCTCGTGGGGACCTTCGGGGCCTTCATCGCCATGAAGTCTCCTATCTCGGACCGAAACGCACTCATCGACATCGGGGCGGCGGGGCCGCTGGCAGGTCTTGCCGTGACCATTCCCGTCCTGTTCGTGGGACTTGCGCTCTCCCAGGTCGTCCCTGCGGTACAGACGGAAGGAGTCGGTATCCACCTCGGCGAATGCGCCCTGTTTTCGGCCGTCAACTGGATCGTTCACGGGACCATAGGACCGGATCAGGACGTGATCCTCCACCCCGTGGCCTTTGCGGGCTGGATCGGCCTTCTGGTCACCTCTCTCAATCTCATTCCCGTGGGGCAGCTCGACGGCGGCCACATCGTTTATGCGATTTTCGGAGCTCGACAACGGGAGGTGGCCTGGATGGTGGTGGCGATGCTGCTGGTCCTCGGGATCGTGGGATGGGAGGGATGGCTCATCTGGGGCGGGATCCTGCTCATCCTGGGAGTGAGCCACCCGCCGGTGATCTACGAATGGGGCGAGCTGGACAACAGGCGCCTGGCAATCGGGTATTTGGCAATGTTCTGCTTTGCCCTGACCTTTATGCCCATCCCGTTTACGAGCATAAATCTATGACAGGGTCCAGGGTAAAGGGGACAGGGTTCAGGGTCAAAGGAATGAATTCTTTTTTTCTCTTCCCTGTACCCTTAACCCTGTACCCTGTACCCCGTCTTCAGAGGATTCCCTCCTCCCGGAAGCTGAAGAAGCGATTCTCGCCCACAATCAGGTGATCGTGCAGCACGATGTCCATGACCCGTGCCGCATCTTGAAGTACCCGCGTCAGGCGAATGTCCGCGTCCGAGGGGCGCACGTGCCCCGAGGGGTGATTGTGGACGAGGATGATGGCCGATGCCTTGTGCTTGAGGGCTTTCTCGAGGACCTTGCGGGGGTAGACGACGGCCTGGTTCACGATCCCCTCCTGGATGGTCTCCACCTGGATGATCCGGTTTCTCGCATTCAGGTAGATCACGGCAAAATGCTCGTCTTTCAAGCCGCCCATGGAGGCCAGGCAGTAATCGATCAGCTCCTTCGTCGAGGAGATTTGATCCTTCAGCTCAGCACCCTGTCGAAGGTAAAGAGTGCGGACATCTCTCACGACCCTGAAAAACAGCGACGAGTGCTCTCCGATGCCCGGAACCTCCCTCAGTGCCTTGAGATCGGCGTCCAGGACGCCTTTCAACGACCCGAATCGCTTCAGAAGTTCCTTTGCCCGGGCCTTCACGTCTCCCTGCGGAATGGCGTAGAATAGAAGAAGCTCCAGGATCTCATAATCCTGCAGACCCTCCATTCCCGCTTTTTCGTACCTCTCTTTCAGGCGCTTCCGATGCCCGAGATGGTGGGGTGCCTCTTTTTCCATACAGAAGGACCTCTCTCAGGATTTAGCGGCATGAGACCGTTGACGGGCGACGCGAAACGCGAAGGCGGTCAGGAAAAGAAGAAAATTCGTCATGACAATCGTTGCCCCCGTGGGAAGATTCATGGCCAGAGAGATGAAAACCCCGCCCACGACGGAAGCGAGGGCCGCGCAGGCCGAGATCAGCATGGCGTCTTTGAAACCCCTCGCAAGCTGCAAAGCGGTGACGGCCGGCAGGATGAGCAGGGCCGAGATGAGCATGATCCCCACGACGTTCATGGACAGGACGACCGTGACGGCCGTCAGAAGAACCAGGATCGTGTTGAGCCTCTCCGTGCCGATGCCGGAGACGCGGGCAAACTCCTCGTCGAAGGTCATCGAAAAGATATCGTTGAAGAACAGGAGGATGACGGCCAGCACGACGATGGAAAGGGCAACGGAGATGACCATCTCGCCTTGGCCGATGGCCAGGATGTTTCCGAAGAGGTAGCTGAAAAGATCCACGTTGAACCCGCCGGCCACACTGGCGAGCAGTACGCCACCGGCGATTCCGAAGGACGAGACGACGCCGATCGCTGCGTCGCCATAGAGCCTCGCCCGTTGCGTGAGTTTGAGAATGCCCAGGGAGCACAGCATGACCAGCGGAATCGAGACGTAAAGGGGGTAGACGCGAAAGAACAATCCCAGGGCCACGCTGCCGAAAGTGACGTGGGCGAGCCCGTCGCCAATGAGCGAGAAGCGGCGCAGTACGAGGATCACGCCCAGTGTTGAGCATAACAGCGCGATGAAGGAGCCGCAGATAAGCGCCCTCTGAATGAAGCCATATTGCAGATACTCTAAAAAATCCATCCGTCCCTGTACCCTGTGCCCTGAACCCTTTGTCCCCGGCGCCGTGCGCATCAGTGCCGATGGCAGATGATGTGCTGGGATTCGGCCCCGAAGAGGCGGGTCATGCGGTCCGATTGGCAGAACTCATCGAATCCCCCGTAAAAAAGGAGCTTCCGGTCGATCCACAGGAGGTGATCGGCATATTTCCCGATGTTGCCGATATCATGTGTGACCAGGATGATGGAGGTGTCCCTGGTTTCCTGAAGGTCCTTCAGGATGCTGAAAAAAGAATCACGCGCCTCGGGGTCGAGAGCGGCCGTGGGTTCGTCGAGGATCAGCAGCGCCGGTTTGTTCACCATGGCCCGGGCGATGAGGACACGCTGCTGCTGCCCCCCGGAAAGCTCCCCCACCCGGGTGTCGCCGATCGACGCGATGCCGAGCAGGTCGAGGACCCCATCGATGACCCGCTTGTCCGAGCGGGCAATGGTTCTGGGGAAACGTTTCCCGGACAGGAGACCGAGGGCGACGATCTCGCGAACCGTCGACGGGAAATACGGGTTGAGCGCGGAAAGGGACTGGGGCAGATACCCCACCTTCGCCCAGAGCCGAAAGTCGGAAATGTCCTGGCCGAACAGGCGAATCGCTCCGCGCCTGCATGTCGCAAGGCCGAGGATCAGCTTGACGAGAGTTGTCTTTCCCGAGCCGTTGGGTCCCACGAGGCCCACGAAACTGCCCGCCTCGACGCAGAAGGATACGTCCTCGAGAACGGGGATCGAGTTGTAGGAGAAATGGAGATGATCGACTTCGATGATCTTCACGGGCATTTCAATCCGGTTTTGAGGCTTTCGAGATTCCGATCCATCAGCGTGATGAAGGTTTCCCCCCTGTCGAACTGTTCCTTCGCAAGGTTTCCCGCGGGGTGGAGCTTCAGCAGGGTGGCACCCGTCTCCCTTGCAAGGGTTTCGGCGACCCGGGGGTTGATCAATTCTTCATGGAAAATGGTATCGAGGCGGTTTTCCCGGATCAGTTTCGTGAGCTTCACGAGGGTCGCCGCTGTCGGTTCGGCATCCGGTGAGACGCCGTAGACGGAGACATAGCGGAAGCCATAGCGCTTCGCCATGGTATCGAAAGCGAAGTGTCCGCCGTTGACGAGGACTTTCTTTTCACAGGTTTGCAGGCCCTTGCGGAACCTCTCGTCGAGCGCCTTCAATTGCTCGATATAAGAGACGGCATTTTTCTCGTAGACATCTTTTCCCTCGGGGTCATTTTTCGCGAGCCCGTCACGGATGTTTTCCACCATCTTCACGGCGTTGGCGAAGTCGAGCCAGATGTGAGGGTCAATTGCACCGGAGTGATCGGGATGCCCATGTTTTTGCTTTTCCTGGAGGTCGTGCCGGTGCTCCTTATTCTCCTGGCCTTCCCCCGTGATTACGCCCTGGCTCGTGTTGATGACTTCGAGATTCCTGTTCTGAAGGCCTTTCAGGATATCCGCCGCCCAGGGTTCCATGTCGGGGCTTGTGTACAGAAAGACATCGGCCTTGTTGAGCCTCACGATGTCTGCCGGCTTGGGCTCAAAGCCGTGAGGCTCGGCGCCCGGGGGAAGAAGAAGGGTCACTTCCGCCCGCTGACCGGCCACGTTCTTCGCAAAGTCGTAGAGCGGGAAGAGGGTGGCAACCACAACGAGCCTCTTCATCTCCTGCTTTTTCTCCTCTTGCCGCGCACAGGAAGAAAACGCGAGGGCAACGAACAGAGAGAAGAAAAAAAGAAGAGCCCGCTTTCTCATGCTGAGATCCTTTTTGCGTGAATGGTTATTCCTTCGCTCGACGATGACCGTCCTTGCTCAGATTGCAGGGTCCGCATACCCCGGAGAGGTTGAGCGTGATCCCGTCGACGGTCTGGTTGCCAGTCAGCAGATGTTCGAAGCGTCTTTCGCGGAGGACCTGCTCGGGCAGGCAGGACAGACTCCGGCAGATGCGGCAGTAGAAATGGGGGTGGGTCGGGTTGTGCCGGCACGCCATTTCATAGAAATTCACGCCGTGATCCGTCGCGATTTCCCGGATGATGCCCTCGGCTTTGAAGGAAGCCAGGATCCGGTAGACCGTGACCTTGTTGATCTGGCCTTCACCGCAGACCCGGTCGAGGATGTCCTTTACCCTCAGCGGGGTCTGAGCATGAACGAGTACCGTCAGGACGGCCACGCGCTGGGATGTTTTCGAAAGGCCCGCATGCTCGAGCGTGGTATGGATGTCGCAGTGTTCCATGGCTGAGAAAGACTATACGATAAATGCAACTGATTTGCAAATGCTTTTCCGCGATGACCCTGTCGCTGCACTTGCACGGCTCGTTGATTTGCGTTATGGGAGAACAGGGTGAAAACGATCCATGGATATGATTGAACATTTAATCGGGCAATTCGAGTTCTATCTCGGGCAATCCCTTCTGCTTGCCTATGGCGCAGCATACCTGGCAGGCGTCCTTGTCAGCTTCACCCCCTGCATCTATCCCGTCATTCCCATAACGGCAGCCGTCATCGTCGGACAGGGGGACGTATCCGCAGCCAGGGGCTTTGTGCTGTCGCTGTTCTTTGTCTTGGGCCTTGCGCTGACCTACACGGCACTCGGGGTCTTCGCGGCCTTGACAGGCAAGCTCTTCGGGACGATACAAACGAGCCCTCTGACCCTGGGGGTTCTGGGGGGGCTTTTCATCCTCATGGGGCTTGCCATGCTGGATGTATTTCAATTGTCCCTGGAACGATACGCGCCCCGGGGACTGACAGGCGGAAATCGCAAAGGCGTCTTCGGGAGTTTCATGATCGGGGTGACGTCGGGCTTCATCCTGGGCCCCTGCACTGCGCCCGTTCTGGCTGTCATCCTCGGAGTTGTGGCGGCCAGGCAGAGCGTATTCTTCGGTGGATCGCTGCTCTTCGTGTTCTCGCTCGGCGTAGGCTCGCTGCTCGTCCTCGTCGGCACGTTCGCGGGGATCCTTGCCAGCCTTCCGAAATCGGGTGCCTGGATGACCGGCGTAAAAAAGCTGTCCGGGATCGTGATGCTTGCCGCCGGCGCTTATTTTCTGTACAGTGCCTACATCGCCTAAACGAGAGGTTCTGAAACGATGAACTGGAGACTGCCGTTCCTTCTGCTCTTCTGCTGCGCCTTTGCGTTCGCCTGCTCCATCGGCGAAGAACCCAAGAAAGGCCCGCCGGCGGTGATCGCCGTGAATGCCGCGGGGCCGGATTTCAAGCTCAAGGACCTCAAGGGGCAGGAGGTGAGTCTCGGCAGCTATCGGGATCGTCCCGTTCTGCTCGTTTTCGGAACGACGTGGTGTCCCTACTGCCGTGAGGAAATCCCGCGTATCAAGGAAATCTTTGAGAAGGGAAAGGAGAAGAAGCTGGAGGTTCTCAATATCTACATCAATGAGCCGGAGGCCAAGGTCTCCGATTTCGCATCAAAATACAAACTCCCTTATCCTGTCCTGCTCGACAAAGACGGGCAGGTGGCCGAGCGCTACCAGGTCCGCGGAGTCCCGACGCTCGTCCTGCTGGACAGGCAGGGCAAGATCGTGTGCTATCAGTGCAGGAACCTGGATGCCATGCTCAATGGCCTGTGAGGGTTCGAGGCCCGAGGATTGACAAGGGAAGGGCGAACGGCGAACGGATCTCCGACTTTCTGAATCACCTTATCAACTTCTTAACCAGTCAACTCATCAACTCATTTCCCAATATTTTCTCTTGATTACCCTTGCTTTTTCACCCCGCAAAAGATAAATTGCAATTGAGAATCATTCTCAGAATATAGGGAAATGAGTGTGCAGGACATTTCAGCAGCGGCGATAACAGAAAACAGCGGGGAGGAAAAGCGTCTCGTCCTGGTCGGTCACCCGAACGTGGGGAAAAGCAAAATCTTTTCTCTTCTGACACACCAATATGTCATTGTGTCCAACTACCCGGGCACGACGGTGGAGATCCGTTCCGGGAAGGCCACTGAGCTGGACTACCATGTAGTCGACACGCCGGGGATAGGAGGTGTTGTACCCCGCAGTGAGGAGGAACGGGTTGCCCTCCAGACCCTCTTGAGCGATCATGTCGCGGGCATCCTGCAGGTCGGGGATGCCAAGAACCTCCGGAGGACACTCCTTTTGACGCTTGGTCTCATCGAGACGGGTCTGCCGCTCGTCCTGGATCTCAATATGGCCGACGAGGCGGAGAAGAAAGGGTACCGCGTCGATAGGGCAAGGCTGTCCCGGAGCCTGGGGTTTCCCGTTGCCATGACGGTCGCCACGGAAGGCAGGGGCAAAGATGAACTCCTGGATGCCCTGCGACGACCGGCGAGATCGCCGATACGAATCACCTACGATCCGCGGGTGGAAGCTGCCGCCCTGCAGATCGCGGATCACCTGCCGGATTATCGCATATCCAAGAGGGCCATCGCCCTGACGCTTCTGTCGGCCAACCCCTCCCTGGTGGATAATCTGCTGGGTAGGCATGAAAAGGCATGCCGCGCAGTCAAGGAGATCATCGCCCGGACGCAGAGCGAGGTTCTCGAACCCCTGCAGCAGTTGATCATGAATGCCAGGACTGCCTGTGTCGAAAGGCTGATCCGCGAATGCCAGACGATGGCGAAAGGGCCAGGCTTCCGATCACGATTCGCCGGGTTCCTGGACCGGGTATCCATCCACCCGCTGTGGGGCGCAGTGATGCTGTTCGGCATTCTCTTTGTGATTTATGAATTTGTGGGTGTCTTTGCCGCCGGCACGGTCGTCGACTTTTTCCAGGAAGTCATCTTCGGGGAGGTTCTTCTCCCGCCGGTTGTCCAGCTCGTATCCCATATCCCGTTCGTTGTCCTCCGAGATTTCCTCGTGGGGCCCTACGGTCAGATCACCATGGGCATCACGCTGGCCCTCGGCATCGTATTGCCGACCGTGACAGCCTTCTTTTTGGTGTTTTCCATCCTCGAGGATACCGGCTACCTTCCCAGGCTGCAGGTGATGCTGAACCGTATTTTTTCGTTCGTCGGGCTGAACGGCAAGGCCGTCATACCCATCGTCCTGGGATTCGGGTGCGGCACGATGGCTGTGATCGTGACGCGGATCCTGGAAACCAGGCGTGAAAGGATTATCGCCACACTGATCCTCGCGCTCGGGATTCCCTGTGCCCCGCAGATGGGCCTCATTCTCGGTCTGTTCGCAAAGATCGGTTTCATCCCTCTCGTTCTTTTCTTCGCCTTCCTGACAGGTCAACTGATCGCAGCCGGCTGGCTGGCCTCGAAGCTGTTCCCGGGGGAGACGACGGCTTTCGTCACGGAGCTGCCGCCCTATCGGCTCCCGCAGGTAAAAAATATCGCCAGCAAGACGGTCTATCGATCCTACTGGTTTATCCGGGAGGTGATACCCTGGTTTCTCGTGGGGACGGCCATGCTCTTCCTGGCTGATCTTACGGGGGTGCTTCCGGAGCTCAAGAGGCTTCTGGAGCCCGTCGTCGTCGGGATGCTCGATCTGCCGGCACAGACCTCGGAAGGCTTCATCCTGGGCTTTCTGCGCAGGGAATATGTGGCGGCGTATTTTTTTGACATGTACGGAAAGGGCCTGCTGAACAATCTCCAGGCTTTTGTCGCCACCATGGTGATGACGCTGTTCATTCCCTGCACGGCAAGCACCTTTGTGATCATCAAGGAGAGAGGCATCGGGGTAGGACTCGCCATCGTAAGTCTGGTTACGGTCTATGCCATTGTTGCCGGAGCGATCATCAACGTTGTGCTTCGGCTCATGCACATCACTTTCTGAGAGGATGCGAAATGGAAGAAACCTGCAAACCCTGCACGGCCGAGGAACGGGAGGAAATTCTCGAGGAGATCTGGACAACCCTCGAGTTGGACCGGATCACCCCCCAACCGGGATCCCGCATAGGGCTTGCAAAGCTCGGCAACGGGCAGAGACTTTCTTCCCTCATTCAGGGGGGAGACATCCGCACCGAGGCTGACAAAGCCGTCCTGACGGAGCAGGGGTATCAGAAGGCAAAGGAGATCATGAGGAATCACCGGCTGGCGGAGAGGCTTCTCCACGATGTCCTGAATCTCCAGAGCGACGAGATGGAGCGTTCGGCCTGCCGCTACGAACACATGCTGGACACAGAAGCGGCCGACTCCATCTGCATCCTGCTCGGCCACCCCAGGACCTGTCCCCATGGCAAATTCATCCCGCCGGGGGAGTGCTGTGACGCCGGCGAAACATCGCTGAGGCCCCTCGTGGTGCCCCTGACGGAGCTCGATTCCGGGGAAGACGCGACGGTGGCCTACGTGGGAACCCGGGACAACGGAAGGCTTTCGTATCTCACGTCTCTAGGCGTGGTCACGGGGAGGCCCCTGCAGCTTGTGCAGAAGAGGCCTTCGTTCATCGTGAAGGTTGATGAGAATTCCGTGGCTTTCGATGAATCCATCGCCAGGGAGATTTTTGTCAGACCCGCCTTGAGGCGACGATCGCAGGACAGAGGGGGGCACCGCTGGAGGCTGCGGTGGGGCGGCGGCAGGTGATCGGGAAACCGGACGACGGACAATGGATACGGTGAGAAGGTAGAGGAGCCATGGAACAATCGATCCGGTTGACAAAGCGCAGGAGTCTCGTCCTCGACATTCTTCGGGAGCACGGCCATCTCGATGCCTACGAGCTCCTGGAGCTGGCCCGTCAGAAGGACTCCCGGATCAGTCTTGCGACGGTGTATCGTGCCCTGGCCTATTTCCGGCAGCGGGATGTGATCCGCGGGCGGACCTTCGGCGAAGGACACACCCATTTCGAAATCCACGACGCCGAAACGGGCAGCCATGCCCATTTTATCTGCACGGGCTGCGGCAGTCTCCGGGAGATCACCGGCCGGTTCATGGGGGATCTGGAGCAGCTGGCAAAGAAAGAAAAATTCCGCATCTCCAGGGTCCATCTCGACATGTTCGGGCTCTGTGAAGAGTGCGCTGTCAAAGAACCTTGAAAGGATTCCGGGAGGATGAGAAGACATGGCGGTGGCGAGACGATTTGACGAGGTGATGTGCCGGTACTTCAGAAAAGCCGGGAAAGGCAATACGAAGGATGTTCTCGAGGCGGCAGGAAAGCACGCACGTGAGCGCGGCATCGAAACGATTCTTGTCCCTAGCGTAAGCGGCAGTACGGCGCTCGCTGCCGCAGAGGCATTTGGCGGGGGTGTGCGCATCATTGCCGTCACTCACGTGGCGGGGTTCGAGGGGCCCAATGTCCAGGAAATGGGCATGGGAAACCGGAAACGTCTCGAATCGTCAGGGGTGCGCATCTTCACAGGCCAGCACGCTTTCGGGGGCGTGGGGCGGGCGGTGCGGAACAAGTTAGGGACCTACCAGGTCGATGAGATCATGGCCTGGACGCTGCGGACCTTCGGGCAGGGGACCAAGGTGGCCGTTGAGATTGCGCTTATGGCGTGCGATGCCGGTCTCGTGCGAACCGATGAGGATGTCATCTCGATGGGCGGGACCTGGAAGGGCGTGGACACGGCCCTTGTCATCCGTCCGGCAAACAGTTATCATTTTTTCGACATGAAGGTCCGGGAAGTCATCTGTAAGCCGAAGGAATTCTGAATCGAGGGTAGCGGGTATAGGGTCTAGGGTAAGGACAAAGAAAAGAGGAGAAGAATCATGCTGTCGGAGAGACTGCTGGAGAGTTATGCCGAGGTGCTCATCTGGGGTTTGAATACGGCAAGAAAAAAAAAGATCAGGAAGGGCGAAATCGTAAGGGTCAGTTTCGACTATCCGGCCATTCGGCTGGCGGAGATCCTCCAGAAAAAACTGATCGAGAGGGGAATCAACCCCATCCTCCGGTCCGGGCTGACACCGGCCATGGAAAAAAATTTCTATGGTCTTTCGGACAAAAAGCAGCTCACCTTTCTTGCCCCCGGCGACCGGGAGCTCTGCGAGCACATCCACGGCAACATCTATCTCTACGCCCCGGCGTCGCTCACACACCTGCGGGAGGTTGATCCCAAGAGGATCGCCACGGCCACCGTCGCCCGGAAAGTCCTGAAAGATATTCTGGACCGGCGGGACAGCGAGGGGAGCTTCGGGTGGACCCTGTGCATGATGCCAACCGATGAGCTTGCCCGGCAGGCGAAGCTGACGACGGCGCAATACGCAAAGCAGGTCGTCAGGGCCTGCTACCTCGATTGCGATGACCCGGTAGGGGAATGGGTGGAAATCTACCGGGCAGTAAGCGGAATCAAGAAATGGCTCAATGGGATGAAGGTTGCCTTCTACCACATCGAGGGGGAAAGCGTGGATCTGAAGATCACACCCGGGGAGCATCGCAAATGGGTGGGCATATCGGGGCACAATATCCCGAGCTTTGAGATCTTCCTCTCGCCGGACTGGAGGGGAACCGAGGGGCGTTATGTTGCCAATATGCCGTCCTTCCGGAGCGGCAATTACGTGGCAGGGGTTGTCCTCGATTTTCGAAAGGGAATCGGGTCTGTCGTTCGGGCCGACGAGGGAGGGGAATTCACCCGAAAGCAACTCGCCATGGATGAGGGGGCAAACCGGATTGGAGAGTTCTCGCTGACGGACCGGCGATTCTCCCGGATCGACCGCTTCATGGCCAATACCCTCTACGACGAGAATTTCGGTGGGAAATACGGCAACTGTCACATTGCCTTCGGCTCATCCTACGCGGACACGTACTCGAAAAATCCGGCCGATCTCACGCCGGCCATGAAAAAAGACCTGGGATTCAACGACTCGGCGCTGCACTGGGACCTTGTCAACACGGAGTCCAAGACCGTTACGGCACAACTGACAACGGGAAAAAGGGTGATGGTCTATGATGAGGGGGTGTTTAAATACTGAAAGGGTAAAGGGTATAGGGTAAAGGGTATAGGGTATAGGGTATAGGGTTTGATACCGTAGAGGATCCGTTCCGCAACAAGGTGGAATCGTCAGGTGAGGCCAGCCGCTTATTCTTCGATTTCGATCGCCTCGACGGGGCAGGACTCGGCGGCTTCGCGGCAGGCATCTTCGAGTTCCTCGGGGATGTCTTCGTCGAAACGGCAGACCGCAAGTTCATCCTGCATCTCGAAGACATCCGGGCAGATATCGGCACAGCTCTCACAGCCGATGCAGAGATCCTCGATGACGTTGGCTCTCATTTCCCCTCCTTTTTCCAACACCGGGTGGCTGACTCGAGGGCAGCCGCTGGAAAAGATCGAAAATATGGGACGCGACGCTGTTTATGGATGATGTACCCTGGGAAAGTCAACTTTATTTTGTTATTATTTTTTGAGGAGCAGCGGCCGCAAACCCCTTGACAGGGTGAACAATCTGCCGATATTAAATGAAATTTGATGTTCTGTGTGAATCAGTGCGCAAGGAACTTGAGCAAGCAAAGATTTTGCAAAGGAGGCAGGGATGCTTCTCATTGAGGATCTTCAAGTAAAGCTGGGCGAGCGGGAGGTGCTGCGGCACATCGACCTGCAGATCAACTCCGGCGAGACTCACATCCTTTTCGGGCCGAACGGGTCCGGGAAGACGTCGCTTCTGATGACCATCATGGGCTATCCCCAGTACCGGGTGACGGCAGGGAAGATCACGTTCAAGGGAGTCGATATCACGAACATGCCCATCAATGAGCGGGCGAAGCTCGGCATCGGCATGTCCTATCAGCGCCCGCCGACGGTCCACGGTCTCAAGACAAAACAGATGGTTCAAATCTGCAGCTCCGGCATGGACGTGGACATCGAGGGCATGGCGACGAGAATGAACTTAACGGACTTCCTCGAGAGGGACATCAACGCGGGCTTCTCGGGGGGTGAGATCAAGCGCTCGGAGCTGCTGCAGCTCATGGCGCAGAAGCCCGATCTGCTTCTGTTCGACGAGCCCGAATCGGGTGTCGACCTCGAGAATATCTCTCTCATCGGGAACACGATCAGCGAGCTTCTTCAGCGGGATGTCCATCCGTCGCCGGACAAGTCGCAGCGCCAGGTGCGCAGGGAGCGCACCCGGATGGGGCTCATCATCACCCACACGGGTTTCATCCTGGATTACGTCACTGCCGACAAGGGGCAGGTTCTTTTCAACGGCGTGTTGTCCTGCTCGAACAATCCTACGGATATCTTCATGTGCATCAAGGAAATGGGGTACGAGGAGTGTGTCAAATGCGCAATCTGAGCGAAAGAGCCCAGGGGGCCAAAGATAAGAAAGCCGCCATCGGTCCCGATGTGGACCTGTCCAGCTTTACCGCAGAGCCGGTCCGGCACGATTACGTGGAGGATCTGAAGAAGATTCCCGAGACAGACCGCCTGAGAATGATCCAGTCCGGGATCGACACCGCCGAGAGCGGGAGGTCGGGGACCTACATCCAGATGGACACGGCCGTTGTGCACTCCCACGCCAGACAGGAGGGCCTCGAGGTAATTCCCATTAAAGAGGCCCTCAAAAAGTATGAATGGGCCAGGGAGTACTACTGGAAGCTCGTCTCCGTCGATGCCGACAAGTACACGGCAGCAGCAGAGCTTCATCTGCATGACGGATACGTCATCCGGGCCCTGCCCGGCGCGAAGGCGATCTGGCCCGTGCAGGCCTGTCTTTACCTGGACAAGGAAAACATCAGCCAGTATGTCCACAACCTGATCATCGCCGAGGAAGGCTCGGAGCTCCACGTCATCACCGGCTGTGCGACGTCGCCGCATCTCAAGCGCGGACTTCACGTCGGTATCTCCGAATTCTTCGTCAAGAAGAACGCCAAGCTGAGCTTTACGATGATTCACCACTGGGCGGAGGAGGTGATGGTGAGGCCCCGCTCCGTGGGCATTGTCGAGGAGGGGGGACTTTTCCTGAACAACTACATCTGCATGAAACCCGTAAAGAGCCTGCAGATGTACCCCACGACACACCTCGTGGGCAAGGGTGCCGTCGCCCGCTTCTACAGCATTCTCGTCGGCTCCCCCGGCTCCGAGATGGACGTGGGCGGAAGGATCCTTCTCAAGGCCGAGAACACGAGGGCCGAGATTATCGCGCGGGCCATCACCAACGGCGGGACGATCATCAGTCGCGGCGACCTCGTTGGCGAGGTCGCCGGTATCAAGGCCCACCTCGAGTGCAAGGGCATGATTCTCAACGGCGGCATCATTCACGCCATCCCTGAACTCCAGGGAAAGGTGGACGGCGTCGAGATGTCCCATGAGGCAGCCGTGGGCAAGATCGCCCAGGAAGAGATCATGTACCTCATGTCTCGCGGGCTATCCGAGGAAGAGGCAACTTCCACGATCGTCCGGGGATTCCTGAGCGTGGATATCCCGGGGCTGCCCCCGAAGCTCAAGGCTGAGATCGATCGGGCCATCGATCTGAGCTCGAAGGATGTGATGTAAAGGAAGGATCGAGGAACGAGGATCGAAGGTACGAGGACAGAAACAGCAAGGATCGGGGAATGCTCTCCGGTCCTTTTTTATGAGAGGTGTCATCAACAACCTGTGATTGATTCCCGGGAGACTCTGGGATATGAACGATCCATGATCCAGGGGCTCCCCGAACCGGTCCGCGCCATCCTTGACACCCTGAGAGATGTCACGGGCAGGGATGTGCAGTTTGTCCGAAAGCCGGACCTGAAGTCCCTCGCCCGGATCCGGATGACCGGCGGCGCCTCGGCCGCCCACGTGCTGTTCTACCGTGACGAACAGGACCCGCGCATCCATCATGTGATTGCCAACGAGTGCGGCCATTTGATCCGTCTGTTCGTCGCTCCGCCGGGCAAGCGCCTCGTGGCCGTCGCCAACGAGCGGACCCAGGCGAGCTACCGCGAAGTGATCCGGGAAGACATCCAGAGGCTCTCGCTCATCCATGGGCTCGATACGCTGAGGACCTTCATCCCGCTGTGGTATGAAAGTGTGGTCTTCCAGCTTACGCGAATGCCCCCCGACATCATGATCGAGCGCTGGCTCTACGAAGAGTACCCTGACATGCGCGACATTCAGCTCGCGGCCCTGCGGGAGCAGCATGAAAAGGCCGTTTCGGTCCTGTCCGGAAATTACCGCCGCATGACACCCGGGAAGATATACGAGGTCTCCCAGGTCATGAATTATGTCTTTTTCAGGCTCGCGGGAGAGCTTATGGGGATCCGTCTCATCGACGCTTACGAGAAAAGCCGCTACATGCTGGAAGGGGAGGAGCTGGCGATCTGGACGGCCGGACATTACAGCGAGGACCACGAGGGGGATGTGTCCGTCATCGACACCTGGGCCCGAGCGCTTCAACTCTCGGAATGGTTCGAATGGCGGCGCTTCGACGAGATATCCCAGGACCCGCTGCACTGAGCCGCCATGCCGGATGATCCGAAAAGTTCTACCCGAGCGGCCTGTACTCGATTCCGAAGGCTTCGGCGACAGACCGGTACGTCACGTTGCCGCGGTGGACATTCACGCCCCTTGCGAGATCGGGATTCGATGCAAGCGCACCCGGCATCCCGAGAGAGGCCAGCTTGACCACATAGGGAAGGGTTGCATTGGACAGGGCGGCGGTGCTTGTCCTGGGGACGGCACCGGGCATGTTGGTGACCCCGTAGTGCAGGATGCCGTCGACGAAATAGATCGGGTCCGAGTGCTTCGTCGGGCGGATGGTCTCGACGCACCCTCCCTGGTCGACGGAGACGTCGATGACAACGCTCCCCTTCGCCATGCGGGCCACCATCCGGCGCGTGACCACGCGCGGCGTTCGTGCCCCCTTGACGAGGACGGCTCCGACGAGAAGATCGGCCTCGGCGACGGCCTCCTCGACGGCGAGGGGGTCGGCGCTCCGGGTGATCAGCCGCTCATGGAGGACCTCTTCGAGATGGCGGAGCTTGTCTATGTTCATATCCAGGACCGTGACCTCCGCCCCCATGCCAAGAGCGATCCTGGCGGCGCTCGCCCCGACGATGCCGCCACCGATGATCGTCACCCGGGCGGGCTCCACCCCTGCGACCCCGCCGAGGAGCTTCCCCGATCCCCCGCGCGGCTTCTCCAGGTAGAACGCTCCTGTCTGGACGGCAAGGCGCCCCGCCACCTCGCTCATGGGCTTCAGCAGGGGGAGCTGGCCGTCTGCGAGCTCCACCGTCTCGTAGGCGATTCCCGTCACCCCCCGTTTCAGCAGCTCGAGAGTCAATTCGCGTTCGGCGGCAAGGTGAAGGTAGGTGAAAAGGACAAGATCGGGCCGCAGGAAGCCATACTCCCCGGGCAGCGGTTCCTTGACCTTGACGACCAGTTCTGCGCCCCATGCATCTGATGCAGACGGGACGATCAGGGCCCCGGCGTTGCGGTAATCGGAGTCGCTGAAACCGCTTCCCTCGCCGGCGCTCGTTTCCACGACCACCCGATGCCCCGCCTCGACGAGTTGCCGAACCCCTCCGGGGGTCATGGACACCCGGTACTCCTGATCCTTGATTTCCCTTGGAACCCCGACCGTCATTGCTCAAACCCTCCTTGTCCCGGGACAGTTTGCGCTTGTCGTTTACAGCTTCCATAGTTACTATAACGGGCGGAGGGCAAAAAGGAAAGGGTGGAGTAAGGGTGCGTTATGAAACGATGCCATGCTTGCGGAAAAGAGCTTCAGATCGAAAGGAAGGTAGGACGCTCCGAGAACTGTCCCCACTGCGGGGCGGACTTGCACGTCTGCCTGAACTGCCTGTTCTTCAGCCCCACGGACTACAACCAGTGCCGGGAACCCCAGGCCGAACGTGTTGTGGAGAAAAGCAGGAGCAACTTCTGCGACTACTTCACCCTGGCCGACGGTGCGACCCGGGGGCGGGAGGCGTCGAAAAAAAATGACGCCCGCAGCCGTCTCGACGGACTATTCAGGAAATAGCCGTCACGGCGCAAGCCCGATAAGGCCGGCTCAGTAAGGTTTCCGACGAAAACCTGCTCGACCCTTGATCTGCCCCTACGGGCGGAGCGCCTGATGGCCGTGGTAAGACTCCGGCCTGCTCATCGAGATGTTCCCCTCATCCAGATAGTCGTCGTATCCCGTCATCCGGTCGATGATCCCGTCGGGGGTGATCTCGACGATCCTGTCGGCCACCGAAGAGACCAGTTGATAGTCATGGGAGCAGAAGAGAATCACTCCCGGAAAGGCGATCAGCCCATCGTTCAGGGCGATGATGGATTCCAGGTCCAGGTGGTTGGTCGGCTCGTCGAGGATGAGGGCGTTGGCGCCGGAGAGCATCATCCTGGAGAGCATGCATCGGACCCGCTCCCCGCCGGAGAGGACTGAGGCCTTCTTCAACGCCTCTTCACCGGAGAAGAGCATCTTCCCGAGAAACCCCCTGGCGAAGGTCTCCCCCTCGGTTTCGGGGCAGAACTGGCCGAGCCACTCGACAAGGCTCAGGTCGTTATTGAAAAAGCCGCTGTTTTCTTTGGGGAAATAGGAGTGGCTGATGGTGACCCCCCAACGGAAGCTTCCGCTGTCCGGCTCCATTTCACCGGCGAGGATTTGGAAGAGGGTGGTCTTCGCCAGGCTGTCTTCCCCCACAAAGGCGATTTTGCCTCCCCGGTTGACGTTGAGGGTGATGTTGTTCAAGACGGCAACGCCCTCGATCTTTTTGGAGAGCCCGCTGATCTCCAGAATGACATCGCCGCAGGGCCGCTCGGGCTTGAATGCGATGAACGGATATTTGCGGGACGAAACCGGCATGTCCTCGAGGGTCAGTTTCTCCAGGAGGTTTCTTCTTGAGGTGGCCTGCTTGGCCTTGGAGGCGTTGGCGCTGAAACGCTGGATGAACTGTTTCAGCTCTTCGGCCTTGGCGGCGATCCTCTTGTTGTCGTTCTGTCTCTGTTTCAGATGGAGCTGACTCGCCTGGTACCAGAAGTCGTAGTTTCCCGAATACACCTGGATGCGCCCGAAGTCTATATCGGCAACGTGGGTGCAGACCTGGTTCAGGAAGTGGCGGTCGTGGGAGACGATGATGACCGTGTTCTGGAAACGGGAGAGGAATTCCTCGAGCCAGGCGATGGACTTGAGGTTCAGCTGGTTGGTCGGTTCGTCCAGCAAAAGGACATCCGGGTTGCCGAAGAGTGCCTTGGCGAGCAGAACCCTGACCTTGTCGGCCCCGTCGAGTTCCTTCATCCTTTTTTGGCGCAACTCCTCCGATATGCCAAGACCGCTCAAGAGCACCGCCGCCTCGGACTCCGCTTCATAGCCGTTGATTTCGCCGAATTCAGCCTCCAACTCCCCGCAACGGATACCGTCGGCCTCCGAGAATTCGGTCTTGGCGTAGATCGCTTCCCGTTCGGCCATCAATGCGTAGAGCTGCTCATGCCCCATGATGACGGTGTTGAAGACCGTCTCCTCGTCATAGGCGAATTGATCCTGGCTCAGGACCGCTATCCTCTCCCCGGGACCGACGGAGACCGTGCCCTGGTCCGGCTCGATCTCGCTTGCGAGAATCTTCAGGAAGGTCGATTTTCCGGAGCCGTTGGCGCCAATCAGTCCGTAGCAGTTTCCCGGGGTGAACTTGATGTTGACGTCTTTGAAGATCACCCTCTTGCCGTAGGAGAGGGCCACATTCGATGCGATTATCATGTCATCATCCCTTACAAAAAAAGCTCCCCCTGCGACGGGGGAGCTTTTTCATGCAAAATAAGGTTCAGGTCTTACAGCTTGCGAACGTTTGATGCAGCCGGACCTTTAGGACCGGCGACCACTTCGAAGCTTACGCGTTCACCCTCGGCCAGCGATTTGAAACCATCGGCCTGGATAGCGGAATGATGAACGAAAACGTCCTTGCCGCCGTCCTGCTCGATAAAGCCAAATCCCTTTGAATCATTGAACCACTTCACTTTTCCTTCAGGCATCGTAACTACTCCTTTTTTGTATGGGGCTCCTCCAGGGAACCGTATAATAATTTCGCCGAACGATTCGGCGGGCAGACCTTTTTGAAACCAAAAAAAACGCACATTCCATAATTTCGGTCTGTGCGGTCGACTTCTCTGTAATTTGGCAACTACAAACAGGTACTGCACATCAATTTTGGATTGAATATATGATCTTTCAAGCAAATGCAAGCTTTTTTTATAGTCCGCTCAGCTTCTTGAGTTCCTCCGCGAAGACGTCGTAAGCGGGTTTGCCGAAGAGGACGAAGCGCACCTGTTTGATATCGGCATGTTTCTCCAGGTAGTCGATGGCCGTTTTCAGGGCGATGCAGGCGGCCTCGGACACCGGGTAGTCATAGGCGCCCGTGCTGATGGCCGGGAATGAGAGGCTCTTGAGCCCTTTCTTCGATGCAAGCTTCAGACTCTCCAGGTAGGCGCTCTTCAGAAGCTCCGCCTCGTTTCGGCCTCCGCCGCTGTATACGGGCCCCACGGTATGGATGACGTATTTCGCTTTCAGGTTGCCGCCCGTTGTGATGACGGCCTGGCCCGCGGGGCAATAGCCGATCATCCTGCACTCTTCCATAATGGCAGGGCCGCCGGCCCTGTGGATCGCACCGTCCACGCCCCCTCCGCCCTTCAGGCCCGAATTGGCAGCGTTCACGATGGCATCGGTCTCTTCCCGGGTGATATCCCCCTCAAGGATGGCCAGCGTTGCATTTTCCGATCTGGACTTCCATTGTATACCCTCCGGGTGGTTGATTAAGTATCAGTTGATAAGTTGATAGGGGAAATCTACGAGCAATAAATTTACAATGCCCCAATTCCCTAATGGCCTACTCAGCCAATTATCCAATCAACCAATTACTTTCACGGCGAATCCGTCCCCGTAAACCAGCATCCGGTAAGTTTTTTCGATGCGGTCCCAGTTCTCCTCGCGGTCCATGGACCAGTAGCGGCCGATGACGGAGACGACCCGGCCCAGATTCAACTCCCCGCACTTGTCCTCGATTTGCTTCACGTAGTTGGCCCCGCTCTCGGGCATCTCTCCGCGGCGCCCGAGCATGGCGTGGATGTACATCTCGCCCACACCTTCTTTCTTCGCCATGTCCATAAGGGCGATCAGGTGGTTCATCATGCCGTGAGAGCTGAAAAAGGACACGATCCCCATGAGGTGCAGAGCCGACCCTCGTTTGCGGGCTTCGGCCATTGCATTGCGAAACGCCTCGTTCGAGAAGAATTCCCCGCTTTCGATGGCGCGGTCGATTTTCAGCCGGTCGGACCAGACACGCCGCCCTGCGCCGATGTGGAGATGCCCCGCCTCGGAATTGCCGACGGTTCCTGCAGGGAGCCCCACCGATTCGCCGGCGGCGGCCAGTGATGCGAACGGGTACAAACTCCGCAGTCGGTCCATGGCCGGCGTGTTTGCCCGGGCGATGAGATTCCCCTTCGTCTCGGGGTTGTGGCCCCAGCCGTCGAGGATGAGGACAACGAGACGCCGGGTGGGCTTCGGCGGATTGCTCTTCAGCAGCGAGCGGCCCTCCATGCATCCCGGTGATTCGATCCCGAAGAGATGGAGGATGGTGGGTGCCACGTCGGTCAGTTCGCCCTCCCTGCGGATGTCCAAAGGAGCACCGTCGGTCACGATGACAAACGGCACCGGGCTCGAGGTATGTCCCGTGTCGACGACGCCGTCGGGGTAGAGCCACTGCTCCACCGTGCCGTGGTCGGCCGTGACGAGGACCGGGACCCCGGATTTACGCGCCTCGTCAATGACGCGGCCCATCTCGAAGTCGACCGCCTCAACGGCACGGATCACGGCGACTTCGTTTTCGATGTGGCCGACGACATCCACGTTGGCGAAGTTTGTCAGGATAAAATCGTGCCGGCCTTCCCGGATCTCGCGGATCGTGGTGTCGGCCACTTCGCTTACGGACATCTCCGGGGCCTCGTCGAAGAGCTTTACGTCCTTTCGCGTCGGCACGATGATGCGGTCCTCGCCGGGGAAGGGGTCCTTTCGCTTGCCGCTCAGGAAATAGGTCACGTGAAATGCCTTTTCGGCTTCGGTGATCTTCACCTGGCGGATGCCGCGGCGGGAGAGGACCTCGCTCAGGGTGTCTTCCAGGTCCTCCTCGGGCGGGAAGGCGACTGCGGCCCGGAGGTCCTTCGAGTACTCGATCATGGTGGTGTAGTGAAGGCCGAGCGGCCCTGCGTTGGGAAACTCGTGAAAGTCGTCTTCGACAAGGCTCCGCGAGATCTCCACCTCGCGCTCTCCGCGGATATTGTAGAAGATCACCACATCCCCCGGCTTGATCCGTCCGACGGGTTTGCCCGACGGGTCGGCGAGCACCAGGGGGTTTAGCGTTTCGTCGTCCTCTCCGCGGCGGTAGGCATCTCGCACCGCCAGGGACAGGGTATTGGGAAAGAGTGTTTTCATGGCATCCTTTCGTTTCCGTACGATAGCGGCAAGCGCCTGGCGAGGGGTCTCGAAAGGCCCATCTCTTCCGCGGTGCCGGCCCATCATACTGGAAAACAGGTCCGCGGTCAAAGGGACCTTTTCGGTTGCAATGGGGGAGTCGAAGTGATAAAAATCACTCGAAAAAGCGGGATTTGCGCGCGGTATGAGGAAGTCGGCCTGGGAGAAAACCCAGGAAGAATTATTGAAGGAACGGGCCGAGGTGCTCGGCAGGGCGGGCGAGGCGCTCTCTTTGGCGCTTTCCGATCTCGAGAAAATAGGACGTTCCATCACCGAGAGGTTCCGTGAGGCCGGTGAGTACCCGGGACCGGAGATTCTGACGGAGATCAACGGGGAGATCCGGCACTACAACAGTGCCCGCGAATACGCGCAGCTTCGTTACTTTTACCTCATCGTCACCAGGGAGGCCATGGGGATCCGTCGCCACAAGACGGTCGAAGAAGTCTACAAAATCCCTCCCAAGAAGAAGTATCTATAATCCCCCATGGATCGTTACGCCAAGCAAAGAAAAAAGATGGTCGACTCCCAGATACGCTCGCGAGGCGTCCGGGACGAGCGCGTCCTGCGGGCCATGGAGAAGATCCCCCGTCATCTCTTCATCGACGAGGGGCTCATCGACCAGGCCTACAACGACAACCCGCTGCCCATCGGCGAGAAGCAGACCATTTCGCAGCCCTACATCGTGGCGCTCATGGCGGAAGCCCTGAAGCTCAAGGGGCGCGAGAAAGTCCTGGAGCTTGGTACCGGATCGGGCTACCAGGCGGCTATCCTGGCGGAGCTGGCCGACCGGGTGTTTACCGTCGAGCGGATCGCCTCGCTTGCCCAGAAGGCAAGAAAATTGCTTGAGTCCCTGAATTACTACAACGTGGTGATCCGGGTGGGAGACGGGACGTACGGGTGGCGCGAGGAATCCCCTTTCGATGCCATCGCGGTTTCGGCGGGCTCGCCGTCGATACCCCGGATGCTGGTGGAGCAGCTGGCCATAGGAGGGCGTCTCGTGATCCCCGTCGGGGGCCGCCATTCGCAGAGCCTGATAAAGCTGACCCGCCTCTCCGAGAATCCCGACGATGTGAAAAAAGAGGACCTCGGCGGATGCCGGTTTGTGAGCCTGATCGGGGAGCACGGCTGGAAGGTCGAACAGCAATAGGGCAGAAGGTATGAGGTCTTTCTCAGCTTCTTACCCTCTGCCTTTTGGGAGATCGTAATCGAACAGATGAAGTCTATCTCGAACATATCGAAAATCTTTCTGTTTGCCTTACTCAGCGTATTTCTTTTTTCCTGTTCCATCCAGATCGTCGATCGGGGCAGCGTAAAGTCATCCGAACGGATGCGCGGCGTGTACCATCGGGTGAAACCCGGGGAGACGCTCTGGCGGATCTCGAAGGCCTACAACGTCGATCTCCAGGAGCTGGCCGAGATCAACAACATCACCGATGCCTCCCGCATCAGCGTGGGAAACGTCGTCTTCATTCCGGATGTACCCCAGGTCATCGATCTGCCCCCGGTGAAACCCACTGTCGAGACAAGGCCTGCGGCCGTGAAGCCGCCGGAAAAACCGGTGACCGCAAGGGCGGAACCGGAGGCGGGACGGGCGGGAAGCCAAGCGGCAGGCGCCGCCGCCGGAGCTGTGTCTGCCGGGGGACGAAGCAAGGTGAAAGAGGAGAGCATTACGGACCGGGCGACGGCCACAAAAACAGACAGAAGCCCGGCATCGACAAAGCCCCCGGAAAAAACAATGCCCAGGCCTGTCGAGACGCCCGAGAAAGCGGATGCAGCAAAGACCCAGGTAGCCATGAAGCCGCCGGTTACGCCACCGCCGGTCAAGACCCCCGACGCGGGTCTGACGGAGAGGGCCGCTCGTATCGCCCCCGCCGAAGAAGCCCGAGCCGGCTCCCAGGGCTGAAGAGCCCCAGGGTCAGATCCGTGTCGACAAGGGCCGATTCATGTGGCCCCTGAAGGGCCCCGTGATCACCCGATTCGGCATCCAGCCCAGCGGGATGAAGTACAACGGGATCAAGATCGCCGCGAAAGAGGGGGCGCCTGTCCAGGCGGCAGCGGCCGGGACGATCATCTATGCCTCTTACGTCAAAGGGTACGGTGACACCATCATTGTGAAGCACGACGAAAACTACACCACCGTCTATGCCTACCTGAAAAGCAGCGTTGCGAAAAAAGATGACCGTGTGAAGAAGGGGGAAAAGATCGCTTCCGTGGGACCGTCCGAGGAGCCGGGCGGCGAGCCCCATCTTTATTTTGAAATCAGGGAGAGGAATAAGGCCCGCAACCCTCAGTTTTTCCTGCCGTGAAATACAGGGACCAGGGTGTAGGGTGTAGGGTGTCGGGTACAGGGGGGAATTCCCATACGGGGTAAAATTGACGGAAAGCCGAGTAGTGCCTATAATAAGTCTGAGTGACAAGTCTGCACTAAATCCAAAGACTGGAAAAACGAACCCATGACCCTGAATGCCTGCTTTGAGCAGGGACCCATACGGCCGCCCAGCGAGGCGAAAAGTCTCCTGATCCGGCCGACGCGGAATTGCCCCTGGAACAAGTGCGCTTTCTGCCACACCTACAGGGACACCCGATTCCAATTGCGCCCCGCCGAGGAGATCAAAAAGGATATCGATGCCGTCCGCGACATGGCAGACGCAATCGGGGAGATTTCCTGGAAGCTCGGCCAGGGGGGAAAGGTCAATGACGCCGTTGTCTCCCATGTCTTCGGAGATGACTCTATGTTCAACGATGCCTTCAGGCACGTGGCGGCCTGGCTTTACTACGGCGGTCAGACGGCCTTCCTCCAGGATGCCGACACGCTGATCATGAAGACCGACGACCTCCTCGAAGTGCTGCGCTACCTGAAGGGGAAATTCCCCCATATCAGCCGCATCACCTCCTATTGCCGGTCCAAGACGGCCAGACACAAATCAGTGGAGGATCTCAGACGCATCCGCGAAGCCGGCCTGGTCCGGATCCACGTCGGACTCGAGTCGGGCAGTGACCCTGTTCTAAAGTTTATCCGCAAGGGGGCGACGGCGGCGGACCACATCGAAGGGGGACAGCACCTCGTGGCGGCGGGGATCTCACTTTGCGAATATGTCATGCCCGGGCTCGGAGGACAACTCTGGTCGCGCGAGCACGCCGTCGAGACGGCCAGGGTCCTGAACGAAATCAACCCCGATCACATACGTCTGCGCACCCTGTCGGTGCGCCGGGGGACGGCCCTCTACGAGATGATGCAGCAGGGCGAGTTCCAACCCATCGGCGATGAGGAAATCCTCAAGGAAATCCGAATGTTTATCGATCATCTCGACGGGATCGAGAGCCGAATTGTGAGCGATCACATCCTGAATCTCCTGGAAGAGCTGGAGGGAAAGCTGCCGGAAGACAAGGAGAGGCTCCTGGGAATCATCGACCGTTATTTCGCGATGGCCGAAGAGGACCGCCTCATCTTCCGTCTGGGCCGTCGGCGCGGGCTTTATCGGTCCCTTGACGATCTTTCGGAACCAAACACCTACCGGCAGCTTAAGGGGGGAGTCGAGCGCTACCAGCGGGAAGAGCCGGGAAAGCTCGACAGGGACCTCGACCGTATCCGGCAGAATTTTATCTGAGGGCGTCCCGGTTGTCGCCGGAAGGAACCCCCTGGCTGTTTGCAGTACATCCCCAACCTGTAACTGTTCGGAATGACTTGAAATGTATTCATGACCTGCCAAAATGCACCCTTGGTCCCGTCCCGCCGGGTCAATTTAAATTGACTTTTCAGGCAAATTCGTTTATGATTCCTAGGCTATTGGAGTGCCATAGGGGTAAATCCAAGAGAGGTGGTAACGGGGCAATGTTCAAGGTAGGCGAATTGGCTGTTTATCCAGCGCAGGGAGTCGGCCTCATCGAGGCCATCGAAGACAGAGAGATCATGGGGGCCTGGCAGAAATTCTACGTGATGAAGATTCTAGGCAACGGCATGAAGATCATGATTCCCACCGACACGGCCCGGGCCATCGGATTGCGGGATCTGATCTCTTCCAAGGAGATTCCCAAGATTTACGAGATTCTACGGACCCGCGACGTCACGATCGACAAACAGGCTTGGAACAAGCGTTATCGCGAGTACTTGGAGAAGATCAAGACGGGAAGCGTCTACGAGATTGCCAAGGTCCTGCGGGACCTCTTCATCCTCAAGCACGGAAAGGACCTTTCCTTCGGCGAGAGGAAGATGATGGATACCGCGAAGCACTTGTTGATCAAGGAGATCTCGATCGCCAGCCGGGCGGCGGAGGCAAAGGTCGAAGCAGAGATCAATGCCATGTTCCCCGTTCAGTGAGCGGTGACGACAGAAAACATACCGCACGAAAGCTCTGAGAACTCACAGCGTCGCAGTCTGTTTTATCATAAGGCGCTCCTTCTCCAGGGAAGGGGGTCTTATTATTTCGGCTTGTCGCGCAGTGATCGGGAATGGATGACCGGGGTATTCCGGAGCTTTTTCATTTCCAATGTGACAGGGTTCTTTGAAAACGGTTGCACGCGCAATCCCCGCAGTGACAGACGTGAGTGCCTGTTCTGAGCACTTGTTCTGAGCCTGTCGAAGGATGTCACGGTTTTTACGGGATAAGCGAGCATCATAAAAGCATAAAACGACCTTGAGTTTCTCAATTCCCGGCCCCAAGCGCCGGGAATTTCAAAATCTGGACAGGAAAATAATTCAGAAAGGAGGGATGTTATTTGCTTATCCGTTCGATACTCATTATCGCCTGCTCGATCAGCGGATATTTTATTGCGTACAAATATTTGGCTTCATTAGAGCTTTCATTAATCGGCCTTTTATTAGGATTTATTGCCGCTGTCATCGTTATCCAGATCGAGCAGATCATCCGGAAGATTTCGCTCCGGATCATTTTAGGGGGTGTCATCGGGACGATCATCGGTCTCCTGATCGCCATCCTGCTTTCCTACGGGCTGAGTTTCGTCAGCATCTGGGAAAAACAGGAGATCGTTCCCTGGGCGTACGCCCTGATGGCCTGTATTCTCGGTTACCTCGGACTCGTCATCGGTTCCAAGAAGAGCGAGGAGATATCGCTTCCGTCCTTCGGGCCCTTCAAAGGGTCCCGGGGCGTGTCGGACTACCGGATCCTCGATACGAGCGTCATCATTGACGGCCGGATCGCCGACATCTGCGATACGGGGTACATGGAGGGCAACCTCATCGTCCCGAGGTTCATCCTGGATGAGCTGCAGCATATCGCCGACTCTTCGGATTCCATGAAACGATCCCGGGGAAGGCGGGGGCTCGACATCCTCAACCGGATGCAGAAAATCCACAGCATCAACATCGAAATCGTGGATCAGGACTTTCCGAAAATCAAAGGGGTTGATGCGAAACTCGTCGCCCTTGCGAAGAAGATGAACGGGAAGATCATTACCAATGACTTCAACCTCAACAAGGTGGCGGAGCTGCAGGGCATCAAGATCCTCAATGTAAACGAGCTTGCCAATGCCCTGAAGCCGGTCGTGCTGCCGGGTGAGTTGATGGTCGTGAAAGTCATCAAGGAAGGCAAGGAACCCGGACAGGGAGTGGCCTACCTCGATGACGGGACCATGGTCATCGTCGATCATGCCAGCAGGCATCTGGGGGAAACGGTGGAAGTTGCCGTGACCAGCGTGCTGCAGACTACGGCGGGCAGGATGATCTTCACGGAGATGAAGGCCGTCGTGCACGACAAGAAAGTGCACACCATCGAAGCCTTGTAACCTGCGTCGTTAAAGAGCCCGGGAGGCCAAAGGATCCCGGGCTTTTCTTTTAGGGAAACGCTCACGCCCCGGAAATCCACAGAGGGAAAGCCATGCGGACGGTGGCCATCATCCCGGCAGCCGGATCGGGAAACCGGATGAACCGCGATGTGTCCAAGCAGTATCTTACGCTTGCGGGCAAGCCCATTCTGGTTTGCACCCTGGAGGTATTTGAGGCCTCCCCGCTCGTCGACGCCCTGCTTGTCGTAGTGCCCTCGCAGGACATGGAATCGGTGCGCACCGACATTCTGGCCCCCTGGAATCTGAAGAAAGTGGCCGGAATCATTCCCGGGGGGCAAGAGCGCCAGGACTCTGTCCGGGCGGGGATCGAGGCCCTCGATGCGGACACGGAGCTCGTGATCATTCACGATGCCGTCCGGCCGTTCATTACCGTCGGGCTGATCGAGAGTTGTATCCGGGCTGCCGCGGCGGAAGGTGCCGTAACCGTCGGGGTGCCGGTGAAGGACACCGTCAAGGAGGTCGGGCCCGACGGCCGGATTTTGCGGACCTGTGACCGGAGCCTGTTGTGGCTCACCCAGACGCCACAGGTCTTCCGTCGGGACATCATCGAGAGCGCTCATCGTGCCGCCGTCCGTGACGGATTCAGAGGGACCGATGATACCGCGCTGGTGGAGCGCCTGGGAATCACCGTCCGGATGATCCGGGGTGACTACGGCAACATCAAGATCACGACCCCGGAAGATCTGGTGATCGCGGAGGCCCTGCTCGCCGCTTCGCGGCAGGCTAAAGGCTAAAGGCTAAAGGCTACTAAGGCTGGAAATGGCCCCCTC
Organism: uncultured delta proteobacterium; assembly: GCA_963802225.1. Classification (GTDB taxonomy): domain Bacteria; phylum Desulfobacterota; class Syntrophia; order Syntrophales; family UBA2192; genus UBA2192. The sequence goes on from CAWDHZ010000036.1 coordinate 135,613, forward strand.
TACAAAGCACTGATTCGTGAAAAGGTATTGCCATGAGAATCGGGTTCGGCTATGACAGCCACCAATTTGCCGAGGGCCGCCGGCTGATCCTCGGCGGGGTGGAGGTGACCTACGAGAAGGGGCTGCTGGGGCATTCCGATGCCGACGCCCTGATCCATGCCATCGTGGATGCCATTCTCGGGGCCCTGGGGGAAGGGGACATCGGCAGGCACTTCCCCGATACGGACCCGCACCTCAAGGGCATATCCAGCCTCGTCATGCTCAAGCGCGTATCCGACCTAGCCGTTCAGCGGGGGTATACCATCAACAACGTGGACTCGACCGTCATCCTGGAGAAGCCCCGGCTTTCCCCTTCCGTCGAGGAGATGCGCCGGAATATCGCGAAGGTCCTCGGGACGGACTATTCCCGTATCAACGTGAAGGCCAAGACGAACGAAAAGATGGGGTTTATCGGGCGGGGCGAGGGCATCGCGGCCTTTGCCGTCGTGACCCTCGGAAGGGCAGACGCAGACGGCGTTGCCTAAGAACAAACAGCACCCTGATCTTCCTCTCCCTACGAGGAAAGTTACCTTTTAGGTGCCCTCTCCCTTGAGGGGAGAGGGTCAGGGTGAGGGTGATGAAAAAACGGGGGAGCCGATTGCGGCTCCCCCGTTCTGCGTCAACAGCTCTTGAATGTGTCCCTTACAGCGGGATGTTGTTGTGCTTCTTGTCGGGCAGGCTCTGCTCCTTGTCCTTGTAGGCCTCGAGCAGCGCCGCCACGCGCTTGCGCGTCTCGCGGGGGGCAATGACCTCCTCGATGATGCCCATCTTGGCCGCGAAGTAGGGGTTGTTGAACTGCTCCTCGTAGGCGGCGATCAGTTCGGCCCGCTTGGCTTCGGGGTCTGCGGCCGTGGTGATCTCCCGGCGGTAGACGATGTTGCAGGCGCCGGCGGCGCCCATGACGGCGATTTCGGCAGACGGCCAGGCCATGACGTAGTCGGCGCCCAGCTGCTTGCTGCACATGCCGATGTAGGCTCCGCCGTAATCCTTGCGGGTCACGACGGTGAACTTGGGCACCGTGGCCTCGGAGTAGGCGTGGAGGAGCTTCGCGCCGTGGCTGATGATGCCGTTCCACTCCTGGTGCGTGCCGGGCATGTAGCCGGGCACGTCGGCGAAGGTGAGCAGCGGGATGTTGAAGGCGTCGCAGAAGCGGATGAAGCGCGATGCCTTGTCGGAGGCGTTCACGTCGAGCACACCGCCGCCGAACATCGAGTTGTTGGCGATGACGCCCACGGTCCGACCCATGATGCGGATGAAGCAGACAAACATGTTCTTGGCCCAGTTGGCGTGGGGCTCGAAGAAGGCGCCGCCATCGGCAATAGAGGCGACCACTTTTTTCATGTCGTAGCCGCGGGTGGCGCGGTCGGGGATGATCTTGTCGAGCTCGGGGCACTCGCGGTCGGGGGTGTCCGTGGTGGACACGACCGGCGGCATCTCGTGGCAGTTGTCGGGCAGATAGCTGAGAAGGTCCTTGATCTGCTGGATGCAATCCTCGTCGCTCTCCGCGACGAAATGGCATACGCCGCTCTTGGAGGCGTGGGCCATGGGGCCGCCCAGGTCGTCGTGGGTCACTTCCTCGCCGATGACCGCCTTGATGACATCGGGGCCCGTGATGTACATGTAGCTCTTTCCCTTGATCATGAAAACCCAGTCGGTGAGCGCAGGCGAATAGACGGCGCCTCCGGCCGTGGGGCCCATGATGGCCGTGATCTGGGGGATGTAGCCCGAGCAGATGGTGTTGCGGTAGAAGATTCCGCCGTAACCTTCCAGGGCGGGCACGCCTTCCTGGATGCGGGCGCCACCGGAGTCGTTCATCGCGATGAAAGGCTTCCGGGCGTCCTTGGCCATGTCCATGACCTTCCAGATCTTGCGGGCGTGCATCTCTCCGAGGCTCCCGCCGGCGCTGGTGAAGTCCTGGGCGGCGGCGAAGACGGTGCGCCCGTTCACGCTGCCGAAGCCGCAGACGACGGCGTCGGCGTTGATCTGCTTGTCGCCGAGGCCGAAGAGGGTGGAGCGCTTCTCGACGAAGAGCTGCACTTCCTGGAACGTCCCCGCGTCGTAGAACTTCAGAAGCCGCTCACGGGCCGTCATCTTGCCCGATTCGTGCTGCTTCTTGATAGCGGCATCGCCGCCTTGGGTCATCAGCTTCTCGCGTTTTGCTTCAAATGCCTTGATTCTGTCTTCTGTCAGTCCCATGTCTCTGTTACTCCCTGTCTCTTTAGTGGTCGAAAACTCGACGTTTCCATCTCTCTGTAAACCCGCCGCGTGATATCATTTCTCGCGTACTTTTTTCAATACAAAAGAGAGGAAATCCTCCTTGATTTAGGACGACACCTGGGCTATAAAACCCATGCCCGCAACCTCGACTGCAAGGGGGTGCGCAAACGGTCCCCCAACGAACCCTCCAGAGGTGAAAGAATGAAATATATCGATGAGATGGATCTGAAAGGGAAACGGGTGCTGTTCCGGTTCGACTTCAACGTCCCCCTCGACGGAAACCAGAACATCACCGATGACACGCGAATCCGTTCCGTACTGCCCACCATCAACTACGCCCTCGATGAAAACGCAAAAATCATCATTGCCGCCCACCTCGGCAGGCCGAAAGGCAAGTTCGTTGAGAAGATGAGTCTGGCCCCCGTGGCCAAGAGGCTCTCGCGGCTCCTCGGCAAGAACGTGACCCTGACGAAGGACGTCATCGGACCTGAGGTCAAGAAAACCGTCGATGCCATGAAACCGGGCGACATTGTCATGCTGGAGAACCTGAGATTCGATGCCAGAGAGGAGAAAAATGACGATGAATTCTCCAGGGAACTGGCGAGCCTCGCCGATGTCTACGTCGACGACGCATTCGGCAATGCGCACCGCAGCCACGCTTCGAATGTAGGGATCACGAAGTTCGTCAAGCATTGCGGGGCCGGCTTCCTCATGAAGAAGGAGCTGACTTACTTCAGCCAGGCCCTCGAGAAACCGGCGAGACCGCTTGTGGCCATCGTCGGGGGCTCCAAGGTGTCGGGCAAGCTCGAGGCCCTGGCGAACCTGGTCAACCGGGTCAACAAGATCGTCATCGGCGGCGGCATGGCTTTCACCTTCCTGAAGGCGCAGGGCTTTGATATCGGAAAATCCATCGTCGAGCCGGAACTCATCGAAAAGGCCAAGGAAGTTCTGGAGACGGCGAAAAACCTGGGCGTGAAGGTCTACCTGCCCGTCGACTGCGTCATCGCCGAGAGCATGGAGCCCGAGGCGGAGACGAAGATCGTTCCCATACAGGAAATCAACCCGCAGTGGATGGGACTCGACATCGGGCCCGCCACGATCACCCTCTTCACGGAAGCCCTGAGCAACGCAAAGACCATCGTCTGGAACGGCCCCATGGGCGTTTTCGAAATCGATGCCTTCAGCCGCGGGACGTCGGCCCTGGCCCACAGCGTGGCCAATTCCTACGCACTCTCCATTGTCGGGGGCGGGGATACGGACGTGGCCATCGACAAGGCGGGCGAGCGCGACAACATGTCCTACATTTCCACGGGCGGCGGCGCCTTCCTGGAGTTGCTGGAAGGGAAGGAGCTTCCCGCCGTCAAGGCGCTCAAAGAGTGCAAATGATCCTCTGACGAGGCGTTCGCAAGGGAGCAGAAGAGCCCCTTCTGCTCCCTTTTTTTATCGATTCCGCTCATTCTTCCATTTTCAGAGAGCTGTTTTATTTGTAACATGCCGTGAAGCACATGAGGAATATCAAGCTCATCATCGAATACGACGGGACGGCCTACAACGGCTGGCAGCGGCAGGCCGACGTTCTCACCATCCAGCAGGTGATGGAGGACGCCCTTTCGCGGATCGTCAACGACAGGGCGGTCCTGATTGCATCGAGCCGGACCGACACGGGGGTCCATGCCCTGAACCAGGTGGCGAATTTCCGCACGGCCTCGCAGCTTCCCCTTCGCAATCTCCACATGGGCGTCAACAGCCTTCTTCCCCCGGATATCGTGGTAAAGGAAATGAGCGAGGTGCCCTGGGAATTCCACTCGCGCTATCATGCCCGCAGCAAGATCTACCATTACCGGATCTTCAACGGCCCGGTCCGGACGGCGCTGCGCAGGGGCATCTGCTGGTTTGTCCGTCACCCGCTCGACCTCGAGGCCATGAGACGGGCGGCAGGTTACCTTCTGGGCACCCATGACTTCAATTCCTTCTGTGCGGCCCAGTGCGAGGTGGAGGACCGGGTGAGGACCGTGATGGACGTTTCCCTGGACCGGGAAGCACCGGAGATGATCGTCTTCCGGATCGAGGCGGGCGGATTTCTGCGCCATATGGTCCGAAACATCGTGGGGACCCTCGTGGATGTCGGTAAAGGGAAAATTCCTGAAGAAGACATGGTCCGCATCATCGAGGCGCGGGACCGCAGGGAGGCCGGGCAGGCGGCTCCGGCCCGGGGGCTCTGCCTCATGGAGGTGAAATACGAATGAGAATTCTCGTCATGGGTCACAAGGGCATGCTGGGCAGCGACCTCATGGACGTCCTGGGCAGGGACCACGAGGTCAGCGGAGTCGATATCGGTGAGTTCGACATCACGTCGGCCCCGGATTGCCTGCGGGTCGTCGGGATGTTCAACCCCGAGGTGATCGTGAATGCCGCGGCCTACACCGACGTCGATGGCTGTGAAACGAATCGAGATGCCTGCTTTGCCGTCAATGCCGAGGGCGTGCGCAACATCGCTTATGCCTGCAAGGATAGCGGCGCAAAGATCGTCCATTACAGCACCGACTACGTCTTCGACGGGACAAAGGGGGAGCCTTACCTCGAGGACGACCCCTGCCGGCCCATCAACACCTACGGCGCCTCGAAGCGCAAAGGCGAGGAGTTGCTGATCGAGACGGCGGAAAACCACGTACTCATCCGCACGGCCTGGCTCTATGGCCGCCAGGGGAAGAATTTCGTCAAGGCCATCCTGGCAAAGGCCAGGGACGAAGGGATGCTGCGGGTCGTCGACGACCAGGTGGGCTCCCCCACCTTCAGCTTCGATCTTGCCCAGGCGACAAAACTGCTCGTCGAACGCGACTGCCGGGGCATCTACCACGTCACGAACCGGGGCGTCTGCAGCTGGTTCCAGTTCGCGCAGAGGATTCTCGAATACGCGCAGGTGTCCGGCGTGACCGTGGAGCCCATAAAGTCTCATGAACTCAGCCGGAAGGCCGCACGCCCGGCCTACTCGGTCCTGAGCAACAGCAAATTCATGGAAGCCACACAAAAAACCATGCGGCCCTGGCAGGTGGCCCTGAACGATTACCTCACAGGCCAGAGCCACATCCACCGGTGAAAACAGGGTATCGGGTTTCGGGTATCGGGTAACGCGAGGTTTGGATTTGAACCGAAGGATCACAATACTTCCCGAGGAGGTCGCCTCGAAGATCGCGGCCGGCGAAGTCGTCGAAAGGCCCTCGTCCATCGTGAAGGAGCTCCTGGAAAATGCCCTCGATGCGGGCGCCACGGACATCACGATTGAACTGCGCGGTGGCGGCAAGGAGCTGATCCGGATCGCCGACAACGGGGCGGGCATCGCGCCTGGCGACGTCCCCCTTGCCTTTGAGCGGCATGCAACGAGCAAGATCCTCACCGTCGACGATCTCTACGATGTGAAATCCTTCGGCTTCCGGGGGGAGGCGCTGCCGAGCATCGCAGCCGTCTGCCGCGTCGAGATGTCCACGCGGCGCCGCGGTGAGGTGGCAGGGACGCGAATCGCCGTGGAGAGTGGCCGCATCCTCGAAAACGAGGCCGTGGGCTGCCCCGAGGGGACCTCCATTGCCGTGAGCCGCATCTTCGACTCGCTCCCCGTGCGCAAGAACTTCCTGAGACAGGATGCCACGGAGCAGGGGCACTGCCTGGACATCATCGTCCGGGTCCTGCTGCCCCATGGCGCAGTCAGGGCCAAGGTTCTCACCGGAAGCAAAACCCTCCTGGAGATCCCCCGAACGGAAAACCTCTACGAGAGGATCGTTTTGCTGCTGGGGAGCGACCTGCGGAATCACCTTGTTTCAGTGGCGGAGAAAAGTCCCGGGATGAGCCTTTCGGGATTTGTATCCAGGCCCGACTTCACCCGCTCCTCGACGAGAAACATGTTCTTTTACATCAACGGCAGGTATGTCCGGGACGTTCTTCTCTCCCAGTCGGTCATGGGCGCTTACCGCAACCTCCTCGAGGCGCGCAAATACCCCGCCTGCGCCCTGTTCATCGAAGTGCCCCCCGAGACGATCGATGTCAACGTCCACCCGGCGAAGCTCGAGGTCCGCTTCCGGCGACCTCAAGAGGTCCGGGAGCTGCTCCAGCGAAGCCTTTCGGGGGCCCTCGCGGGGGTGCGGCCGGCGTCACATTCAACCCCGGCCATTTCGGCAACGGGGAGGCCGGCAGCCCTGGGGCGCACCGGCGTTTACGAGGCCCTGAGGCGCTACAGCCTGTCGGCGGGTATTGCCGCCCATCAGCCCATGACCACGGCTGCGAGAGCTCTCGAGGATGTGCCCGACTTCAGCCCCGGTCAGGACGGCCTCTTCCCGTCAATGGCGGGTGGAAGAGAGCAGGTTTCCTTTGCCTCTCTCGACTACCTGGGCCAGATCGAAGGGACCTATCTTGTCTTTTCGGCGCCGGGCGTGATGATCCTTCTCGATCAGCATGCCGCCCACGAACGGATCCTCTACGAGAGGTTGAAACAATCGACGGGCGGGAACCTGGAAGTTCAGAGCCTCCTCATTCCCGAGGTGTTGGAGATGAACCCCCGGGACTTCAATCTGCTTGTCGCATCGTGCGACCTGCTGCGGGAGGCCGGTATCGAGGTTGAGGCCTTCGGAGAGAACACCGCTGTCGTGAAATCCCTACCGGCCCTGCTCGGCCAGGCGGACGTGAAGGCCCTCGTGCGGGAGATCCTGGACGGCATCACCGATTCGGGGCTTCCGCGGGCCGAAAAACGCAACCGGATCCTCATCGGCATGGCCTGCCGGGGGGCGATCAAGGCGAACCAGGCGCTTACGGCCGATGAAGTGCGGCACCTGTGTCGCGACCTCGACAGCATCCCCTTCGCCTCCAACTGCCCTCATGGAAGACCTGTTTTCATCGAGTTTCCTGCCGTCGTGATCGAGAGGATGTTCAAAAGAATTTAAAAGCGTGTAGGTTGGCAGGCGTCCCGCCTGCCAACCTACACGGACAGGCGAGACGCCTGTCCTACCGTGGTAAAGATGGAAGAGAAACCCAAGATTGTCATCATACTGGGGCCGACGGCCGTCGGGAAGACGGGGCTTGCCCTGGATGTGGCCTCGGCTTTTGACGGAGAGATCATCAGCGCCGATTCCATGCAGGTCTATCGGCACCTCGACATCGGCACCTCGAAGCCCACCCGCCAGGAGCAAGAGCGGGTACCCCAGCATCTCATCGACATCGTCAATCCCGACGAAGAGTTCAACGCGGCCCTGTTTCACAGCCTGGCCGACGCCGTCATCGGGAAACTCCAGGGGAAAAAAAACATCTTTGTCGCGGGGGGTACGGGGCTCTATATCCGGACCCTTACCGGGGGGATCATCGAGGGCCCGGGGCCCGACGAGGCCCTCCGAAAGGACTACCGGGATGCCCTGGAGAAGGAAGAAAGGGAAGCCCTTTACGGTCGTTTACGGAAGCTGGATCCCCGGGCGGCCGAGAGGATTCACCCCCACGACACGGTCAGGATCGTTCGGGCTCTGGAGACGGCCGAACTGTCCGGAGAGCCCATCTCGGAAAAGCAGAGACGCCACGGGTTCCAGCAGGTGCGATACGAGTGTCTGAAGGTCGGACTATACCGGGACAGGGGGGAGCTTTACCACCGGATCGACAGCCGTGCCTCACTGATGATTGAGGCCGGCCTGATCGAGGAGACCGAGAAAATCCTCTGCATGGGATACAATGAAAATGTTAAACCGATGCAGTCACTTGGGTATAAATATATCATCCGTTACATCAGGAATGAATTGAGGCTCGAAGAGGCCCTGAAACTCATGCAGCGAGATACTCGTCATTACGCCCGCCGGCAGATGACCTGGTTTCGGGGGGAGGGCGACATCGAGTGGTTTCACCCCGACGAAACGGGACCGATCGGATTGCGGATCGACAGGTTCCTGCATGGTCGGTGAAGAGGGCTTCCACCGCCGACCGAGTGCCTTGATTCCTTGAAAAATCCTTGACTTAAGCCTTCCGACCGGATAAAAAAATCGATCATTACAGTGCTGCGTGCCAAGCGCGGAAAACTGGGCTTTTCGGAAACAACTCGAGACAAAACAATGGGGGAAACGATGGATCTGAATGCACTGTCCAAGGCTTACGAGTCGAAGGATGTGGAGGCGAAGTGGTACGAGTTCTGGCTCAAGCACAATTACTTTCATGCCGAGGACACCAGTGACCGCAAGCCCTTCTGCATCGTCATCCCGCCCCCCAATGTCACGGGAATGCTCCACATGGGACACGCCCTGAACAACACCCTTCAGGACGTCATGACCCGCTTTCGCCGCATGCAGGGCTACAACGCCCTCTGGATGCCCGGGATGGACCACGCGGGGATCGCCACGCAGAACGTCGTCGAGCAGGAACTGGCCCGCGAAGGGAAAACCCGGCACGACCTGGGCCGCGAGAAATTCATCGAACGCGTCTGGGTGTGGAAGGAAAAGTACGGCGGGGTCATCCTGAACCAGCTCCAGCGGCTTGGCTGCTCTTGCGACTGGGAGCGGGAGCGATTCACCATGGACGAGGGGCTTTCGAGGGCCGTCCGGGAGGTCTTCGTCCGGCTCTGGCGCGACGGGCTCATCTACAAGGGTGACTACCTCGTCAACTGGTGCCCCCGCTGCCACACGGCCATCTCGGATCTCGAGGTGGAATTCGAGCAGGAAGCGAGCAACCTCTGGCACATCCGCTACCCCTACGCCGACGGCAAGGGCGAGATCAGCGTGGCCACCACCCGCCCCGAGACGATGCTGGGGGATACGGCCGTGGCGGTGAACCCCAACGACCCGCGCTACAAGGACGTCATCGGCAAGATGGTGATCCTGCCGCTCGTCAACAAGGAGATCCCCATCATCGCCGACGACTACGTGACGATGGAATTCGGTTCCGGAGCCGTGAAGATCACGCCTGCCTGCGACCCGGCGGACTTTGCCATGGCCGAGCGGCACAAACTCGAGATCATCAAGATCATGGACGGAAGCGCCGTGATCAACGAAAACGGCGGAATCTACCAGGGGCAGGACCGCTACGAGGCGAGGAAAAACATCGTCCGGGATCTCGAGAAAGGCGGCTACCTGATCCGGATCGAGCCCTACAGCCACAACATCGGGCGATGCTACCGCTGCAAGACCGACATCGAGCCCGCCGTCTCGGCGCAGTACTTCGTGAAGGTAAAGCCCCTGGCCAAGACGGCGATCGCCGCTGTCGTCAAGGGTGACACGAAGATCATTCCCTCCATGTGGGACGCGACCTATTTCGAATGGATGGACAACATCCGTGACTGGTGCATCTCGCGGCAGATCTGGTGGGGTCACCGCATCCCCCTGTGGACCTGCGAGGGCTGCCAGGAGGTGATCGTGCAGACCGACGACCCGGTTCAGTGCCCCGCGTGTAAAGGCAAGCAGCTCAAGCAGGAAGAGGACGTGCTGGATACGTGGTTCAGCTCGGCCCTGTGGCCCTTTACGACACTGGGCTGGCCTGACGACAAGCCGGCCGTCAAGACCTTCTATCCCACGAGCATTCTCATCACCGGGTTCGACATCCTCTTTTTCTGGGTAGCACGCATGATGATGATGGGCCTCTACGTCATGAAGGACGTGCCCTTCAAGGATGTATACCTGCACGCGCTGGTGCGCGATCTGCACGGCGAGAAGATGAGCAAATCCAAGGGCAACATCATCGACCCCCTGGAGATGATCGACAAGTTCGGGGCCGACGCCTTCCGGTTCACGCTGGCGGCCTTCACGGCCCAGGGCCGCGACATCCGCATGTCCGAGGAGCGCATCCAGGGCTACAAGCACTTCGTCAACAAGATCTGGAATGCCACCCGCCTGTGCATGATGAACCTCGAGGGTTACCCGGAAGGCCCCGTCACCGTGAAGAAGGAGGACTACTCGCTCGCGGACCGGTGGATCAGGGCGCGGCTCAACGACACGATCGACGATGTGACAAAGAGTCTCGACGAGTACCGCTTCAACGACGCCGCGGGGCATCTTTACCGTTTCTTCTGGCAGGAATTCTGCGACTGGTACCTGGAGCTTATCAAGCCGGCCCTCTACAGCAAGGAAACCCCCGGGGCGAGGCTCGCCGCCCAGGAGACCATGATCACGGTGCTGCGCGCAAGCCTCGAGCTCATGCACCCCTTCATGCCCTTCGTGACCGAGGAGATCTGGCAGACGATCTCGAAGAGCGGGCCTTCGATCATGGTGGCCCCGTTCCCGACGGTGGACGAGCAGTTCAAAGACGATGCGGCGGAGCGCGACATGGGCCTGCTGATGGAAATCATCGGCACGGTCCGCAACATCAAGGGCGAGAAGGGGATCTCGACGTCGAAGAAGCTCCGGGCCATGGTGATGACGGAAGAAAAGAACCTCCTGCCGCTTTTGCAGTCGGGGACGCCCTACATCGTCAACCTGGCCAGGCTCGAGGGCCTCGGCATCGTCTCTGCGGGCGAGGAGCCCAAAAATGCGGCCACGGGCGTGGCCGGTCCCGTGAAGGTCTTTGTCGTCCTGGAAGGCGCGATCGACAAGTCCGGCGAGCGGGCCCGGCTCGAAAAAGAAATGGCCAAGATCGAGAAGGACCTCACCCAGGTGAATCGGAAGCTCGAGAACCCCGACTTCTGGCAGAAGGCGGCCCAGGCCATCATCGACAAGGAAGAGGCCAAGGCAAAGGCGTTGAATGAGCGCTTTGCGGTGCTCGAAGCGGCTCTGAAGAAACTGTAATAACAAATCCTCCCCAACCCTCCTTTTACAAAGGAGGGGGCAGGACCTCCCCCTTTGTAAAGGGGGATAGAGGGGGATTTTCTTTTCGTGAATCGGCGCTGTTTTGGTCCGATACGGTAGGATAAGAAGCATGCTGGAGATGGAAGCCGTCAGGAAGATCATCCGCCGCGCCCTCGAGGAGGACATCCGCTCGGGGGACGTGACGACGTCGAGCGCCCTGACAGGATCCGAGGCGGGGCTGGCAACGGCGCTGGCCAAGGAAGACCTGGTCGTGGCCGGCATGGACGTATTTCGGGAAGTCTTCCGCGTGCGCGATGGGGGGCTCATTTTCGAAACGGGGCTGATCGACGGCGCATGGGCCCTTCGCGGGACCGTCCTTGCCACGGTCAGCGGATCGCTGACGAGTATTCTCACGGCCGAGAGGGTCGCCCTGAATCTTTTCCAGCGGATGTGCGGGATCGCCACCCTGACGAAACAATTCGTCGACGCCGTGGCCGGCACGAAGGCAAGGATCCTCGACACGCGCAAGACGATTCCCGGCCTGCGGATTCTCGACAAGTACAGCGTGAGAGCCGGCGGCGGGCGCAATCATCGGTACGGGCTCTATGACGGGGTCCTGATCAAGGACAACCACATCGAGGCGGCCGGGGGCATCTTCGAGGCCGTGCGCCGGGTGAGGGGACAGGCCCCGCTGATGGTGAAGATCGAGGTGGAGGTGAAGGACCTGGCCGAGGTCGAGGAAGCCCTCGCGGCGGGTGCGGACGTCATCATGCTCGACAACATGCCCGTCCATGGAATGAAGCAGGCCGTGCAGCTCATCGGGGGGGAAGCTCTTGTCGAAGCCTCTGGAAACGTGACCCTTGCCACGGTGAGGGAGATTGCCGAGACGGGCGTAGACTTGATATCCGCGGGGGTGCTGACACACTCGGTCCGTGCCGCCGACATCTCCCTGAAGGTAAAGAGGCGACCGTAAACAGCCGGATTTACAATGAGGGACGGGGGCGCCATGCTGCCGCGTGAACGGGGAGGAACATGGAGTTCGATGTTAAAGAACTGAGAGGCTATTTCCTCACGCGCATCATCGGCCGGAGGATCGAATATTACGAAGAGCTGGCGTCGACGAACACCGAGGCCCTGCGTCTTGCCCTGGAAGATGCGCCCGAAGGGACCGTTGTCATCGCCGATAGTCAGTCCGAGGGCCGAGGAAGGCTGGATCGAATCTGGGAATCGCCGCCTTCCATGAACCTCTATCTTTCCATCATCCTTCGTCCCGACATCCCCGCCGCTTCGGCATCGCTCATCCCGCTTGCCGTCGGCGTGGCCGTGGCCGATGTCATTTCGAAATTCTGCCCGGGGCGGGTGCAGCTCAAGTGGCCCAACGATGTCCTCATCGACGGGAGGAAAATCTGCGGGATCCTGACGGAGATGCGAACGCGGGCCGACCGGGTCCACTTCATCATCGTGGGGATCGGAGTGAACATCAACATGCGCAAACTCAATTTTCCCCGCGAGATCCGCGAGACGGCAACGTCCCTGCAAATCGGGACGGAGTGCGAGATCGAACGGCTCGACGTCGCCATTCGGCTCTTCGAAAACCTGGAGCGCTGGTACCGCATTTTCCTGAGCGGAGGCGAGACGGCCATCCGGGAAAAGTGGCTCCAGTACGCAGACATCATCGGCAAGAGGATCGAAGTCGTCTTCAAGAGCGACACCCAGCGGGGTATCGTCACGGGCCTGGACGAGAGCGGGGCCCTTCTGCTTGAGGGGGAAACCGGCATGCAGCAGGTGCTTGCCGGCGATATCTATATCGAGAGGTTGTGATCATGCTTCTGGCAATCGACGTGGGAAACAGCAATACCGTCCTGGGGCTCTATGACGGGGACAAGCTCATCTACGACTGGCGGATCCGGACCGTCGCCAATCACACTGTCGACGAATACGGCATGCTCATCGTGAATCTCTACAAGACCGTAAAGTCCGGATCCAGGCCGGTCACGCTGACAGGCATCGTCATCTCCTGTGTCGTGCCGCCCATGCTCAACATCCTCGAGCCCCTCTGCAAGAAGTACTTCAACCTCAAGCCCCTCATCGTGGAGCCGGGGATCAAGACCGGCATGCCTATCTTCTACGACAACCCGAAGGAGGTCGGCGCCGACCGTATCGTCAACGCCGTCGCGGCCTACGAGAAGTTCAAGGCGGAGCTGATCGTCGTGGACTTCGGCACGGCCACGACCTTCGATTACGTCTCCCGAAAAGGCGAGTACATGGGGGGCTGCATCACGCCGGGCATCGCCATCTCCAGCGATGCGCTCTTCGACAAGGCTTCCAAGCTGCCCCGCGTCGAGCTCAAGAGGCCCAATACCATCATCGCCAAGGACACCGTCAGCAGCATGCAGGCGGGCATCATGTTCGGGTATGCGGGACTCGTGGACGGGATCGTGGACCGGATGAAGGCCGAAGCCCGGTCGAACCCGAAGGTCGTCGCCACGGGCGGGTTGGCAAAGATCATCGCCCCTGAAACGAAAAGCATCGATGTGGTCGATGAATTCCTCACCCTGGATGGGCTCCGCATCATCTACGAAAGAAACAAGTAATCCCTCCGGACACCCGGACATATCATGAGAGCTGTACAACAGACCTGCCGCAGGCGGCGCATGCAGGCGCCTGGCAAAGACAGGCAAGGTTGATCCCATGGCCTTCGAGCACCTGACGAAAAAAGCACTCCTCGAAAAGATGGAATCTCTGCGCCTGGAGGTGGCGGAGTATGAGAAAGCCGAGAGCGAGAAGCTCTATGAGGAGAAGCTCTACCGGTCGCTCGCCGTCACCGCCGAGGCGGGCGTCTACATCGTCAAGGCCGGGATTTTTCGCTTCGTCAACCAGTTTACGGCGTCGCGTCTGGGATGCAAGCCCACCGAGTTGATCGGGATGAGGGCCGTAGACTTCATCCACCCCGACGACCGGGAGATGGTCAGGCAAAAGGCCTCGGACATGCTCCGGGGAAAGCGCACGGCCCCCTATGAGTTCCGGACCATCGGCAAGGACGGCAAGATTCACTGGATCCTGGAGTCGGTCACCTCGATCGAGTTCGGCGCCGGCCGCGCTATCCTGGGGCAATCCATGGACATCACGAAGCAGGTGGATGCCCGGACACGGCTTGCCGAGCTCGAAGCGCTCGAAGCCTCGATCCTCGAGTCGATTCCCCACGCCGTCATCGGCCTGAAGAACCGGCAGATCATCTTCGCCAACGACGGCGTCGAGCAGGTCTTCGGGTGGAAGCGTGAAAAGGTCATCGGCAAGAGCTCGCGGATCTTCTACCGCACGAAGAAGGAGTGGGCCGTCGGGGCGGACAACCTCTACCGTTCCCTCGAGACGCAGAGAACGTTCGGCGCGGAGGTTGTGCGCAAGAAAAAAGACGGCACCCCGATCATTTGCCGTCTCACGGCATCCCGGATCGGTGAGGCGCTCGTCGAGAGGCAGGTCGTCATCACCTATGAGGACATCACAAACCAGAAGACGGCCGAAGAAGTGTACATGACCATGGCCGAAAGCTCCCAGGTCGGCGTGTACGTGGTGCAGGACGGGAAATTCAAGTACATGAACAACGTCGGGGCGGCCTATGCAGGCTATCATGTCGATGAGCTCATCGGCATGAACTCGCTTTTGCTCGTTCACCCCGAAGACCGGGGGCCTGTCACGAGACGGGCAAAGAACATGCTGCGGGGCAAGAACAAGACCCCCCACGAGTTCCGGATCCACACGAAAGACGGACAGCTCCGGTGGATCATGGAAACGGTCACGCCGATCCGGTTTATGGGGGAAAAAGCCATCCTCGGCAACTCCATGGACATCACGGCGCAGAAGGAGGCGCAGAGCAAGCTTGCCGAGCTCGAGGCCCTCGAGGCCTCGATCCTGGAGTCGATTCCCCACGCGGTGATCGGACTCCGTGACCGCCGGGTTTTCTTCGCCAATGACGGATTGGAACAGGTATTCGGCTGGAAAGCAAAAGAGCTGATCGGCCAGAGTACACGCGCTCTGTACCGTTCAGACGACGAATTCGAGGAGATCGCCCATCTGCTCTATACGACGCTGGAGAGACGGAGTACCTTTTCCATGGAGTACGCGTGCCGCCGCAAGGATGGTGCAGAAATACAGTGCATGATCAGTGCGGCCCGCATCGGCGAGAAGCTGGAGCAGAAAAGCATCGTGATCACCTTCGAGAACATCACGTACCGCAAACAGTCTGAAAAGGAGCTCGAGATCTCGAGAGGGCGTCTGCGCGATCTCTCCTTGCATCTCCAGACCGTTCGCGAGAAAGAGAGGACCCGGATTGCCCGCGAGCTGCACGACGAACTGGGCCAGCTCCTGACGGCGCTCAACACGGGAGTCATCCTGCTCAACAAGAAGATCCCCCCGGAGCAGAAGCAGCTCCTGGATCGGACGAAGTCCATGAAGGAACTGATCGACATGACCATGCAGACCGTCAAGAGGATCTACATGGACCTTCGCCCCAGCATGCTCGATCACCTGGGACTGCCCACCGCCATGGAATGGCAGTGCCAGGAGTTCGAGAAGATGACGGGCGTCAACTGCACCATCCGCGTGGAGCCCGAGGACATGATGCCCGACAAGGATCTCTCGATCACCATATTCAGGATCCTGCAGGAGACGCTGACGAATGTCGCCCGGCATTCCGGGGCCAGGCGGGTGAAGGTGAACCTTCATGAGGAGGACGATGAACTGGAGCTCGTCGTCATCGACAACGGCAGGGGCATCACGAAAGAGGAAATGCGTAAGCCGAAGTCCTTCGGCCTGCTGGGCATACAGGAGAGGGTTGAATTCCGGGGAGGTGAGGTGAAAATCACAGGCCGGAAGGGAAAGGGGACAACCGTGACGGTTCGGCTGCCTCTCCGGCAGGGAGGCATGGCATGATCAAGATCCTCATTGCCGACGACCACCCGATCGTGAGGCAGGGATTCAAGCAGGTGCTGTCGGATACCCCGGACATGGTGGTGGCCGACGAAGCGGGAAACGGACAGGAGGTGCTCAGCCTCGTGTCGAAAAAGAACTACGACGTCATTCTGCTGGACATCTCCATGCCCGGAAAGAACGGGCTCGAAGTGCTCAAGGAGCTGAAGGTCGTGAGCCCGAAAACCCCCGTCCTGATCCTGAGCATCTACCCCGAGGAGCAGTATGCTATCCGTGCTCTGAAAGCCGGGGCGTCGGGCTATCTCACGAAAGCCAGCGCACCCGAGGAGCTGATCTCGGCCATCCGGAAGGTGTCGAGGGGGGGGAAGTACGTCAGTTCGTCCCTGGCGGAGAAGATCGCCTACCAGCTCGACGGCGATTCGGAGAAGGCCCCGCACGAAACGCTCTCCGACCGAGAGTACCAGATCCTGCTCATGATCGCTTCCGGGAAGACCGTCTCGGACATTGCCGGGGAGATGTGCCTCAGCGTCAAGACGGTGAGCACCTACCGCTCCCGGATCATCGATAAGATGAAGCTGAAGAACAACGCGGAGCTGACGACCTACGCCATCCGGAATAAGCTGGTGGAATAGGGTCCAGGGGCCAGGGTTCCGAACATCCCGTAGGGCAGGCGTCTCGCCTGCCATCCTTTTCTCTTCCTGTGCAAGACAGCGGGACGCCTGTCCTAGCGGGGATGGTGGAAAGGGCCAAGCACAAAGAAAGAAAATCCCCCTCTATCCCCCTTTGCAAAAGGGGGAAGAAGAAATAGCTCCTCCCCTTAGTAAAGGATTAAGAGAAAACGGCCCCCCCTTCTGTAAAGCGTAAAAAAAAGAACCCCCCTTTTGCAAAGGGGGGCAGGGGGGATTTGACGGGAACAGACGGAACAGACGGAACGGACATTTCCCCCATGCGGATTATCATCAAGAAAGAGGCCTGCATCGGCTGCGAGATCTGCGTGAACATCTGCCCGGAGGTGTTCATGGCGTGGGGGCTTTACATGCGGCCGGTCTTCGAGGTCGGGGAACCCGAACGGTATAAAGACCTCATCCGGAAAGTCATCGAGGACTGTCCCGCCCGGGCCATCTCCGTCGATACGGGTGAGTTGAAGGCAGACGGCACGAGGGGATGAGCAAGTCCGCACTGACGCAAACGGCAGCACCGCAAGAGGCCCTCGTGATCATGGCCCGCTATCCCGAGGAGGGGGCGGTGAAGACGCGTCTTGCACGAGATCTTGGACCTCGTCAGACGATCAGACTCTATCGTGCCTTTATCGATGATCTTGCCGGGAAATTCGGAACCCTCCACAGGCCTTTGATCTGGTACTACTTTCCCGAGTCCAGCCCTTTCGCGCAGCTTTTTTCTCAGCGTTATCCCTGCCGACCTCAAGCCGGTTCATCCCTCCAGGAGCGGATGCTCCGGATTTTCGAGGACCTCTTCGGGGAAGGCTTTCAACGGGTTGTCGTGATCGGGGCCGATGTGCCGCACATCCCCGTGGAAGCCGTTGAGGAGGCCTTTGCCCTGTTGAGTGCAATGGATGTGATTCTCAGGCCATCCTCTGACGGCGGCTATCATTTGATCGGTCTCAGGGCCGCAGGGGATCTCTTCAGCGGGATATCCATGGGCACCGATCGCGTTCTTCGCGAGACCGTTGAAAGGGCCTGCATCGATGGGGCTTTCGGTGCATTGCCTGGCGCCGTCCTTCGATGTCGACACGATCGGCGATGTGAAACGGCTTATTCGATTTCTGGCAGAAACGGACGACCCGCTGCCGCGAACCCGTGAAGTCATGGCTGACATTGAGAAGGCTAAGGCAAAGGCAAAGGCTAAAGGCTAAAGGCTAAAGGCTAAAGGCTAAAGGCTAAAGGCTAAAGGCTAAAGGCTAAAGGCTAAAGGCATGGACAGACACTGATTACCAGGATGAATTCTTGATCCACTCTTCCAGTTGCGAGAGGGCGCGTTCGGCGTAAGCCTCTCCCCGGAATTTCTTTCTCACCTTCCCGCCAAGCGGCTCGAAGAGCCCGAAGTTGACATTCATCGGCTGAAAGGTCTTCCCCTCGGAACGGGAGACGTGGTGCAGCAGTGCGCCGATCGCTGTGGTGCGCGGAGGCGTGGTGAAGGGTAGCCCGAGACGGATCCTGTGCAGGAACAGGGCAGCGAGCAGGCCCATGGCCGTCGATTCCACGTATCCCTCCACGCCAGTGATCTGGCCGGCAAAGAAGAGATCCGGGTTCGATCGAAGCTGCAGGGTGTCCGTGAGAAGCATGGGCGAGTTGATGTAGGTGTTGCGGTGAATACTCCCGAAGCGCAGAAACTCAGCGCTTTCGAGCCCGGGAATCATGCGGAAGATCCGCGCCTGTTCCGGCCAGGCGAGCTTGGTCTGGAACCCCACCATGTTGTACAGGGTCCCCTCGCGGTTTTCCTGTCTCAGCTGGATCACGGCATGGGGCTCCCTCCCCGTCCGGGGGTCGGTGAGCCCGACGGGTTTCATGGGGCCGAAGCGCAGTGTGTCCAAGCCGCGCCGGGCCATGATCTCGATGGGAAGGCACCCCTCGAAATACTTTTCGTCCTCGAAGGGTCTGGCGGCGATTTCGCGGCCCTCGAGGACGGCCTGTCGGAACTGTGAGTACTGCTCTTTGTCGAGGGGGCAGTTCAGATAGTCCCCCTCGCCATCGTCGTATCGGGAAGCCCTGAATACCTTCGACAAGTCGATTGTCGCAGCGTCGATGATGGGCGCGATGGCGTCGTAGAAGTACAGGGAATCCTGGCCGACGAGGCGGGCGATCGCAGCGGCAAGGGAATCAGAGGTGAGCGGGCCTGTGGCGATGATGACGTGTGCGTCCGGAGGGATCTCCGTACACTCTTCCCGGATGAGATGCAAACCACGCCGGGAGAGGAGCATTTCCTCGATCCTGGCGGAGAAGAGCAAGCGGTCAACGGCCAGGGCTTTGCCGGCGGGCACTGCCGTGGCATCGGCTGCCGCCATGATGAGGCTGTCGAGCCTGCGCATCTCCTCCTTGAGAAGGCCCACGGCGCTCGTTCGTTCATTGGATCGCAGCGAGTTGCTGCAGACAAGCTCGGCAAGATGAGGCGAGCGATGGGCCGGCGAGAGCTTCGCCGGTTTCATCTCCCGAAGCGTGACCTCGTGGCCGCGCTTGGCGAGCTGCCAGGCCGCCTCGCAGCCGGCAAGCCCTCCTCCGATGATGACGACGGGTTTATTCAAGAAAGGGCTTCCTTGAACGTGCAGCCTTCCTTCGGGCAGGCCTTCGTGCGGCCCGTCTTGCGGTTGTACTTCTCCACGAGGAACTTCGAGCCGCACTGCGGGCATTCTTCGGCGATCGGCCGGTCCCAGATGGCGTATTTGCACGAGGGGTACTTGGAGCATCCGTAAAAGGACTTTCCCTTCTTGGTCCGCTTCTCCGCGATGCTTCCCTTGCAGCCCTCTTCGGGGCAGGCAACACCGGTCGAGAGGGGCATCGTGCTCTTGCATTCCGGGTATCCCGAGCAGCCGAGGAACTTCCCGAAGCGGCCTTCCTTGAGGTTCATGGGCTTGCCGCATTTCTCGCAGGCGATGTCCAGGGGCTTCGCCTCGGCCTGGCCGGTTACGCCCCCGTTGCCGTTCAAGTTCTGTGTGTTCTTGCAGTCGGGGTATTTCGTGCAGGCCATAAAGCGCCCGTTGCGGCCCCACCGGATCACCATGGGGGCCCCGCACTTGTCGCAGACCTCGTCGGTGGGTTCGAATTCCTTCTTGATGTTGCGCATCTTCTTGGCGGCGTTTTTCAGATCTTTTTCGAAGGGGGTGTAGAACTCCTTCAAGGTGTCGACGCGGTTGAGCTTTCCCTCCTCGATAAGGTCGAGCTGATTTTCCATGGAGGCCGTGAACTCCACGTCCATGATCTTGGCAAAGTTCTGCACCAGCAGCTCGTTCACCAGGGTCCCGAGATCGGTGGGGTGGATGCGCGCCTGCTCGAGCTTCACGTATTTGCGCTCCTGGATGGTGCTCAGGATGGCGGCGTAGGTGCTGGGCCTCCCGATGCCGTTTTCCTCGAGCTCCCGGATCAGCATGGCCTCGGTGAAGCGCGGAGGGGGTTGGGTGAAGTGCTGGTCGGGCTTGAGTTCCAGCAGTCTCAGCACTTCCTTCTCGGTCAGCTTCGGGAGGTTTTTCCCGTTGCCGTTCTCGTCGTCCGTGTCCTTCCCCTCGGTGTAGAGGATCGTGAAGCCCGCAAACTTCAGGACGGTGCCGCGGACCTGGAAGAGGCAGTCGGCGGCCGTGATGTCCACGATCGTCTGGTCGAAGACGGCCGGGTTCATCTGGCTTGCCACGAATCGGTTCCAGATGAGCTGGTAGAGACGGAACTCTTCGCTCGAGAGGTATTGCTTGATCTCGGCGGGCCGGTAGGCAAGCGATGAGGGCCGGATGGCCTCGTGGGCATCCTGGGCCTTGTCGGAGGTGGCGTAGACTTTCGCCTTGGCCGGCAGGAACTCCTTGCCGTAGACGTCCTGGATGAACGTCCGGGCCTCCGTGAGGGCCTCGCCGGTGACCCGGACGGAGTCGGTCCTCATGTAGGTGATGAGCCCCACGGGGCCTTCCTTCCCGAGCTCGATTCCCTCGTAGAGCTTCTGGGCGAACATCATGGTCTTCTTGGGCGAGAAGTGGAGCCAGCGTGAGGCTTCCTGCTGGAGCTTGCTCGTCGTGAAGGGGGGCAGCGGGTTTCGCTTCGTCTCCTTGCTTTCGATGCCGCTTACCGTGAACGGGGCTGTCCGGAGAGCCTCGACGATTCCCTTTGCCTGGGTGTCGTTTCCGACCTTGGCCTTCTTTCCCCCGATCTTTACGAGCTTGGCCTCGAAGGGCGGCGGGTTGGCGCCTTCGAGCGCCGCCGTGATGGTCCAGTATTCCTCGGGCTTGAAGTTGAGGATCTCCACCTCACGCTCGCAGACGATCCGCACCGCGACGGACTGGACGCGGCCTGCGGAGAGGCCGTACTGAACTTTGTTCCAGAGGATGGGGCTGATCTGGTAGCCCACGAGACGGTCGAGGATGCGCCGGGTCTGCTGGGCCTCGTAGCGGTTTCGGTCCAGGGGCAGGGGGTTCTTGAGAGCCGCAAGGATCGTGTTCTTCGTCAGGTCGTTGAAGAGCACCCGGTAGATCTGCTTGCCTTTTGTTCCGATCTCGTCGGCGATGTGCCAGGCGATGGCTTCGCCCTCGCGGTCGGGGTCCGGGGCGAGATAGATCACATCAGCCGTTTTGGCGGCTTTCTTCAGTTCGGTGATGACCTTTTTCTTGGCCTCGAGGACCTCATAGGTGGGGCTGAAGTCATGCTCGATGTCGATCCCGAGGGCGCTCCCGGGAAGGTCCTTCACGTGTCCCACCGATGCCCGGACATCGAACTCCGAGCCGAGATATTTCTTGATCGTTTTCACCTTTGTGGGCGACTCGACGATGATCAGCGAATTCGGCATCAATTCTCCCTCAATTTGAATAACTTTCCTGGAAGCTGCAGGACATGGCCTTTGAGTTCCAGGGACAGCAATACCGCCAGGACCTCGGCTGCCGCCAGGCCCGAGCGGTTGATGATGGTATCGACATCCTGCGGCTTTTCTGTAATGAAACCCAGAAGCCGCGATTCTTTTTCCGTCAGGGCTTCACGCCCGGAGGCTGGCGGGGCCTGGGCCGCCGGCAGGGAACCGGGGCCTGACTTTTCTCGCTGCGGCACAGCGGGCCGATGTTCCAACTGGGGGAGGATCTCCTCGAGGATGTCCTCCACGCGCTCCACGAGCTTTGCACCCTGCCTGAGCAGCTTGTTTGTACCCCGGGAGCCGGGAAGGTCGATGCTCCCCGGCACGGCAAAGACCTCGCGCCCCTGCTCGAGGGCGCACTGTGCCGTGATGAGAGAGCCGCTCTTTTCGCCCGCCTCGACGATGAGCACCCCCAGCGACATGCCGCTGATGATGCGGTTGCGGGCGGGGAAGTGCGGCCGGTCGGGCTCCGTGCCGAAGGGAAATTCCGTCACGACGGCGCCGTTTGTGATGATCTCTCCGTGCAGCTTCCGGTTCTCCTGCGGGTAAATCACGTCGATGCCGCATCCCATGACGGCGATCGTCCGGCCGCGGCCGGCCAGCGCCCCGCGGTGGGCACAGGTATCGATCCCGCGAGCAAGCCCGCTGACAACGGTCACCCCGCGGTGTGCCAGCTCCCGACAGAGCCGCTCCGTGACGAAACGGCCGTAGGGGCTCGCGTTTCGGGACCCGACGACGGCAACGGGGATGTCTTCCGGTGTGAGCGTTCCTTTTATATAGAGAAGCGGGGGATAGTCGTAGATCCTCCGCAGGCGCTCCGGGTAAGCCGGATCCTTCACTGTGACAATCGACACGCCCTCGCGCGCAGCCCTGTCGATATCGGCTTGGGCCCTCTGCAAGCCCCGAAAGTCCTTGATGTTGCGGGCCGTCTTGTGGTTTAATCCCGCCGTTTGCTCCAGTTGGGGCAGGGTGGCCTCGAAGACGCGTCCCGGCGAGCCGAAAGCCGCCAGAAGGTTCCGGTACGCGACGTTACCGACCCCTTCGACGTACTTGAGGGCAACCCAGGTTGTCAGATCGTCCTTGCTTGCCACGGAACAACGTGACCTCGGCTTCTAATGTGCGGGCGGCAGTGCGGGGCAGGGGCGCCCGACACCATAATGTAGGACTCGAACTGCAAATGTCAAAGCAAGCCTTCTATACTCGGGCGGGCTGCCTGTCAAGCATTTTCGGAGCGCCCTGCAGGGGGGCCTCTACCCGGGTGGGTGTCGGGAGCCTGTCATGAAGCGGATTTCGACATACCTCGCCGCCGGTCTGGCGGGTGCTCCTGGTAATGGCGTCCCTGGGGGGGCCGGGGGAGGCATCGGCCCGTGAGAACCGTGCTGCGACGCCCGCCCTCAGCGTGTCGACCCGCGAGATCGACCTTGGTGTCATCGGGCCCGGCGAGAGCGCACGGGCCCAGTTTCAGATCACAAACACGGGAGAGGGACGGATCCGGTGGGCCATCGAGGAGCCCCCTGGCTGGGAGTCCTCGACGGGCGGGGGGCTCACGGGGGAATGCGGGGCCACGCCTTCGCGGGTCGATGTCGTGTTGAGCTTTCTCAATGTACGGCCGGAAGCGGGCGATCACCCGGTGGAGATCCGGATCGCATCCGGAAGAAACTCCCTGGTGCTGCGGCGAACGCTTGCCGAAGGGACCTGGCGCGAGGCGCTGCGGATCGAATCCGATGAGGGCGGACGGACCCTGTTTCTCAAGTTCAGCCTGGCCGATGCGAAGTCCCGGCCCGCACTCGAGGTGGAGCCCCGGGGCATAGACCTGGGCGACACGGAACCCGTCAAGGAACTCACCCGACGGATCCGCATCTCGAATGCAGGGGCAGGTGTGCTGCGGTGGCAGGTCTCCACGTCGGCAGGCGGGCAGGCTCGCGTCACGGCGGGAACCGGACGGGGAAGATACCTGTCCCTGCTCAACGAGGCACTGGCCTCAGGAGGGCCGTACACGGCACCGGCTCATCTGAAGGATGCGCTGCAGACGTCAGGAAACTGGGTCGTCGAGAAGGGCTATCCGAAAGCGGCGGGGCCGGGTTGCACGATGAAGCTCCAGATCCAGGGGACCGGGGCCGTCCTGTATGGAAAGAGGGCATCCGAAGAGGCCGTGGTCCGTGTGTCCGCCGATGAGCGCCCGGCCAGGGAAATGCCGCTGCAGGAGAGCGAGGGAAACCGCTTCGAAGGAAGCATCCCGGAGGACCTGCCCGAGGGCCCTCACAGTATTCAGATCCAGGCGGGGGAGGGCGCCGTCATCCTCGAAGGGATATTCGTGAGCGACATGAGGGCCAATCAGCCTCCGTCGGCATGGGCCCGGCTGACCCCGCTTTCAGGCACCACCACCCGGGAGACGGATTTTGTCACGATCCGGATGAATCTCTCGGAGCTCAAGGCCGGTATCTACACGGACCATATCACGGTTACCTCGAATGGCGGTACGGCCCGCATCCCCGTATCCCTGAACGTAACGGGGGATCCCGTGCCGAAGATCCAGAACGTATACCGGTATACCCGGGGGGCCGATCATCTCTTCACAGCGCAGCCCGAGAAGGAGGATGCGCGTTATCTCGGCGCCTACCAGCGCGCAGGGCTTGCCTTTAAACTCTACAGCCCGGGGACGGCGGGGACCGTCGAGCTGTACCGGTGGTACAACCCCTCCATCGGAGATCATTACTACGCCGCGGAGCGAAGCGGGGGCCGCAAGAATCTTGCCGGTTACCTCTTCGAAGGATCCATCGGCAACATCGCCACGATCCGCCTGCCCGGCACGAGGGAGCTCTACCGTTGGTTCAACCCGGCGACAAACCAGCATTTCTTCACGACGGACGCCGCCGGCGAGGGCCAGGGGAAAAGGGGTTACCGCTTCGAGGGGATCGTGGGATTCGTCCTGCGATGACAGGGTGAAAATATTTGTGAATTGCTGCTTGACAAAATCTTTCAAATCGTCTAAAAAATCCTCTTTGCAATTGGAATCTCACGTGCGCCTGTAGCTCAGCTGGATAGAGCAACGGACTTCTAATCCGTAGGTCCCGGGTTCGAATCCCTGCAGGCGTGCCAGAACCAGATGGTGGGTGTAGCTCAAGTGGTTAGAGTGTCGGGTTGTGGCCCCGAAGGTTGAGGGTTCAAGTCCCTCCACTCACCCCAGAAATATAACGGGCAACAAAATGCGCCCGTAGCTCAGTTGGATAGAGTCGCAGACTTCGAATCTGTTGGTCGCACGTTCGAGTCGTGCCGGGCGCACCATAAATCGAAAAAACTGAATATCTTGGGCCGCTAGCTCAGTTGGTAGAGCAGCTGACTCTTAATCAGCGGGTCGCAGGTTCGATCCCTGTGCGGCCCACCAAGACAAAGAAGAGCCGTTACGCATCGAAAGCGTATCGGCTCTTCTTGTTTTCAGCATGCGGATTGGGCTCGAGGATTGGCGGGTACGCGGGCTATGCCCTCTTTTCGGGAGTGGCGATATGCCTTTTAAGGAAAGGGGTCTTGATAGGGGAGAAGGTGCGATCTTGATTCAACGATACGTACCGCTTTTGAGCAAGGCTTTGATTTCGTCGTGGTTGCCCAAAAATGAGACGAAAAGATCGGTGGGCCGGACTTGGAAGATAAAACGCAACGCCAAGCTGCCGCGACATTCAAAGAGCTTGTTCCCCAATTTGCGGATGGCAAGCCCGCTGTGGATGTGGGGTTGGCCGAAGATTTCGGTTAGCTCACACAACGCCAGCAGGCACTCTACCTTTTCGGTCTTAGGCAGCTCCCGCAGCCGTCGTATCACGGCTGGGTCGATGGTGAGAGCCTTAGCCAATCATCTTCCTCAGCTGTTCGGTTGTGACGGTAACCAGTTCTGCAGAGCGCTTGAGCTTGCGGTAGCGCCTGTCCGTGGCCTTTTCCAAGGCTGCGACCTGTTCGGGCGTCGCTCCGTATTCGCGCTGCGCGTAGTCCGCGGATTCTACCGTGACTTTGCGCAGGGCAATGATGTCCGCCCCGCAGATAATTCCGATGTCTTCGCCGCTGGAGGCGGCAATCAACCACCGGCTGAGATTTTTCTTGGCGTCAGTGATCGTTAGAGTCTTCATATGTACTTTATAAAGACCCTGTTAAGTCTTGTCAAGAATATAATCCACCGCCGATTTGCGCCGGACCGTCGAGGCATACAAGTTCGGGGGTCGTGACTCTTGAAAAATTTGTCCCCACTCCTGTTTTCGCATCATCAGTCAAACTCGATTCTGTAGTAGAGGTTTGCGCCTGTCTGTGCCCCTGCCTTGCTCTCCACCTCCCAACTCTTGGAAAGAGTGTATCTCAGGGTTACGTAATATTCATCGCTGAACAGGGAACGACCATAGCCCACGTACAGCTTGGGTTGCAGATACTTACCCACCGTAACAATCGACTGGGTCGTGCCCCCTGCGGTTGTGGATTTCATGTCCACCGTGTCCGGGCCAAATTGACGTTTCAGCTGGCTTAAGGTCGATTCCGAGCCGCTTCCCGAGAGAAGAGCTTCTGCAGTCGCCGCAAGCAACGCTGACTTTGATGGATCACCGCTCCTGGGTTGACCCAGCACGATGTAGCTCAGTATATCGGCGTCGGGCATGAACGGCTCTGAATAGAGTCTCACCAGGGGCGCAAGCGGGGTTCCCGTGATGATGACGCCCGCCTTCACTTCCTTGAACCGAGCCAGGGACTGCCCCGCCCGGTCCGTCCTTTCCTCAATTGTGCGCAGGGCCAGCACATCGAGGTTCGGCCGGTCCGCCGGTCCGCCGCCAAAAACAACACGCCCGCGGGTGATGGCCAGACGTGCGCCTCTCGTACTGTATGTACCGTTCCTGAGGCGGATCTCTCCCTTTGCCTTAATCGCGTTTAGGTCCTCGGCCATGAGCAGCACGTCTCCTTCCAGCTTCGCATCCACTCCCTCGGCCTTGATGAAGGCACGTTCTCCCAGGATGACCCGTACCTGCGCATCAACAGGAAAAGAATGGTCGCCTTTGGGGGCGCGGCTCTCATCTACCTTCACCACATCCTTGCTTGGTCTCGCCACTGCCTTCGTCTCGGTTCCCCTGATGAGCAGCTCCGGTATCGTGATGCTGCCGCGGACCTGAAGGTTTTTCGGCGCGCCCTTGAAGGTAAGGCTTGGGGTTGCCAGCATCTCCATTTCGGGCAGCCGCACAACCTGGAATCTCTCGCCTGAGAGATTCATGTCGATTCGATCAATACCCCGGTCCTTGAGCCACACGGTACCGGTTCCCTCGAGCCGTCCGGGGCCGGAGCGCGCCCCAAAGGATGTAATGCGCACGGTCTGGTCCTCGAATTGAGCGTCCATGGTCACATCGCTCAATTGAATACCCGTGGAGGGCAGATAGGCGCCTGCCTGATCGACTCTCATGGTGCCGTGAATATTTGGCGCGCTCCACGTTCCGTCAGCAGAGCAGTTAAGAGCGAACCGTCCCCGGCTTTCCTGTATCAGTCCCGGATAGAGTGCGCTCAAGAGCCCCTTCTCCCGCATATCAGCGCGAGCGGCGAGCTGTACAGGCCCTTCCGCGTCCAGAACAAAAGGAATGCTGGCTTCGACGGGAAGGCGAAACTCGGCCTTGAGAGAGCCGTGGTTGGTGAGCAAGAGATCCAGATCACCGCTCAGCGTCTTTTCCCGCCATGTCCAGCGGAGCTGCGCTTTTTCCGCCTGCGCCGTGACGATGCCCTTTTTGTCCTGCAGGGAAAAGGTGCCCTGCGAAAGCCTTAACTCACCGGAGGCGTCCAGGCGCAAACCGGGGAGCAGTTTCCCCGCGGCCGTGCACGACACGGTTCCCGTCATGGAAAGAGCTTGAGGGAGCCATGGCTGGATGACGGCTGCCTCAACATTATCTGCGGAAAAACGGAACTCGCTCATGTCCGGGAGGCCTGGCCGGGCCGGATCCGGCGACGTTAACCGCGCGTTCAGGCGGCCCGCGCGGCCGAGGTCCGCCTGGACCAGTCCGGTGAGGCCGCCGTTGTTCCATTCGAGCTTTCCCGAAGCATCCTTTACGTCGATGGCAAGCGATCCGCTGGCAAGGCTTCCCGTAAGCCCCACCTCAGAAGAAACCGTTGTCTTGTTCTTATCCCGAAAATCCGCCCGGATATGGCCGTCCGTCTGTCCGCTCACCTGCCACTCCGGCGTGAGGAGGGCGAACCGCGCCAGATTCAACCTCTGCCATTTCGACAGGAGAGAGCCCCGCACCGGGTCGAGAGACAGGTCCATGGAGAACTCGAGCATCTCCCCCCTCGTGCTGGTGATCAGCGCGGGACTGAGGCTCACTTTTTCCGCGGACAGTACGAGAGACGCCGGATGTTGGAGACTCCACGAACCCAGGGAGTCGCTCCCTCTCAGAATCTCCAGGGTTCCTTTCCAACCCGCTTTTGCATAACTGCCCCGCAGGGTGGCCTCTGCCTTGGCTTCACGCGACTCGAGCAGGACCTGGATCGTGTGATCCCCTGCCTTTCCCGCACTCTTCACCTGTGCGGTGCTGATCTGCACGGGCCCATAGATGACCCCTTTCAGGAAGGCCCTCCCCTCGAGGCTCTGAGGATCCCCCTTTCCCATCTCCGCATCCGCCTCAACGGAGGTGATCTGCACGCCGGAAACGAAAAGCTTATTGCCTCGAAGGCTCATTACACCCGCGAGCTGCTCCTTCTCCCGGCGGATCCACCCGGACGCAGAGAGCCGTCCCGCGCTTCCGGGCATGAGTGCGGAGAGATCGCTCACCTGCAGGCTCCAGTTCAAGCGCTCCGCAAGAGCACCGGCTGCTTTCGCCTCAAAACCGGCGCCCTTGAGGGAAAGTCTGTTAATGCGGAACATCCCGGCCTGCCAGCGCGCATCGAGGACGCCGGTGAGAGCACGATCTTGGAGGCGGCTTTCCAGGAGTTCGCCCTTGACCCTTGCCTCCAGTGATCCCGCCTTCGGCCAATGGACGGCTCCCTCGACATTCAGGTTGATTTTGCCCGCCAGTTCGGGATTTATCTTGGCGGGATTGAGATTCCTGGCCTGAAGATACCCTGTAAATGATAGTTCTCTGTCCCATGATCCCCTGAGCTTCCCCTCCACGGTGCCGTCGAGGAGACGACCCGTTATGCGGGTCACCTGGGCGCCCTCGAGGTTCCCGGAAAGGATTCCGGACAGGAGGGCAGACCTCCACGCCTCACCCTGGTTCTGCAGGGTGATTTTTCCGTTGTATTGACTGGGGCCGCCTCTGATTTCAAGCGTACCCGTGAGGGACAGCGCCGGGGCGGCATCCAGGCCCGCGATTTGGAAAGCAGTATGGGTGAGGATCTCGTCCGTTGAGACGTCCACCTGACCCTCGTTGCTGACGACGGCCCGCCCGCTTCCGTCCTTTAATTGCAGGTTCCGGAACAGTACAGCATTCCGGGTCAGTCCGATCTCGCCTTCCACCTGGGCCTGCACGTTCGTACCCGACGAAGCATTCAAAAGTATTTTTCCTGAAACCTGCTCGGGATCTTTCCCGGAGGCGAGATCCGCAGTAAAGGAGAGGGCGTCGCATTCTGCTACAGGTTTGTCGAGCCTGATGGAAAGGTTCGCATGAAGGGAGGGGAACAAGAGACCGGCCTCCACATTGCCTTCTGCCTGCGCGTCCGGCAAACGGAGCACAAAGTCTTTCAACGTCAGCGTGGACCCGCGGGACCAGATCACCTCACCCCGGCCCTCATGGATCGTTACGGGATCCTTGCCGGGTTTACGATAAGACACATCCTCGATGCGAAACAGCCCGATGCTGACTCTTACAGCCGCGAGCAGGCGCGGGGCCCGGGGCCACTCGAGATCATAGGGCGGCCCGCTCTCCGGACTGTTGTCGACAATCGAAACATGGCGGACGGACATTTCATCCAACGACACCGACCCCGTTAAGAGAGACAGGGGCTGCAGGCGCAAAAGCAGAGTGGCTATTCGCGCTTCACCGTTTGGCCATGTCGCGTGCACGCCCTCGAGGGTGAGTTCATTTGCGAGCTGCCCCGTGATGCTCTCCGCCTCAACCGTGACCGGCATCCAGCGGAAAAGGGTCGTCACGACGAGGCGTGACCCGGATGTGGTGTAAACAAGCCACGCGATCACGACGATCGCCGCGACAAAGAGGGACAAAACGGAGTACCCGATGATCGCGCGGTTTTTCAAAACTGCATCCCTATGGTGAAATGAAATCTGTAACTCGGATCCGATACGCCCACCTGGCGGGCGATGTCCAGACGTATGGGTCCCACCGGCGTGTAGTAGCGGACGCCCACGCCTGCACTCTGGGCAAGGTTCAGGCTGTCAAAGTCGTCAAAGGCATTTCCCGCATCATAGAATACGGCTGCACCCCAGTTCTGGCCGATGGCCCCTTCCAGTTCGATACTCCCCACCAGCAGGTGCTTTCCTCCGACGACCTCGCCCTGGGCATTTGTCGGCCCCAGCGACTGGTAGGCATATCCCCTGACGCTGTTGTCGCCGCCTGTGAAAAACCGAAATGAAATCGGGACGTCCAGGAAATTTCCATTCATGGACGTCGCTCCTGCCTGACCTCTCATCTTGAGGGAAAACCTGTCCGCAAGGGGTAAGAGCACATCCCCATATCCGAGAAACTGGGCAAAACCTACGTCAGAGCCGAAGGATTGAGTAGTGCCCCTCGCTTCGAGCTTGTAGGCAAACCCTTTGGCCGGCCGTATCAGGCTGTCGTAGCCCCTCTGCGAAAATCGTATGCCGGGAATCAGGAGAAGGGTATCGGTCGTGTCGCCCCCTGCCGTGGAATCTTCCTTCAGGAGCTGGAGGTAAATCGAACCGAGGCGATCCCTGCCGAAGCCCCTTGTCCTCTCTATGTCTGCCGATAGCGATTTTGGTGGTGTAGCTCACCGTATCTTCGCGCTGGGCGGCCAGGCGAGTACTGGTGAAGCTCCTGAAATCGGTGCTGCCCGGAAATATATAGCGCAGCGCCAACCCTTGAAGGCGCTGGCTCAGATTAAGTTCACTATCGAGCCTCTGCGCGCTATCCGCCACATTCAAATCCTCGTAGCGCACGGAAAAACCCGGTCCATAGTCCGTTGTAAAACCCACCCCCACTTTCACAATTTTCTGCGGCGACGGCGTAAGCTCCACGTTCATCGGTATCGCATAGTCCTTCGCTCCCGCCTTGTCGGGCTGGATAGCGACCGACTGGAAGCGTTCCGCGGTGGCGAAATTGAGCTGGGTCTGCAAGATTTTTTCGTAGGAAAAGGCATCGCCTGGCTTGAAGTCTAAAAAAGTTTGGAGAAACTGCCTCTGGTAACGGGGCGCACCGAGAAAATGCGCCTCGCCGAAGCGATACTGCTGGCCCGTCTCGAGAACAAGGTCTATTTCAGCCTCCGACTCAGCCACATTCAGGCGAATCGTATGGACCGAGAAGTGCGCGTCAATGTAACCCTGTCCCATGGCCTTCGACTGAAGCTCGCCTTTTGACCTTTCATAAATATCCTGGCGCAGGACGTCGCCTGTGTGCAGGGGAAAATCCGATACCGCTTTCGTCAGCACCGCCTCGGAGGCACCGGGGCCCTGCACCTGTACCTGCACCTTTGTCAGGCGCACCGGTTCGCCGGCATTCACACGTACAACCAATCGGTATACCCCTTCCTCAGGAGTATCCATGTTAATGGTGATGGCGGGCTTGTAATACCCGAAGGCCTCCAGGGCCTCTCTCGCCTTTCCGGGCGCCTGGCTTTCAAAACGCTCGAGCCACGACCTGTCCACTTTACCGTCCTGAATGAGGTTGGGCGGAACGGTCAGGGCAGCCTCGACATTGGCCAGCTCTTTTCCTGAGATTCCCTCAACGACGACCCGTACGGACTCCGATGCCGCAACAGCCTGTGCGGGCAGGATGAGGAGGCAGACCGCCAGAAATAAAACGAATCTCGACAGGATTTCTGGTCTGCACCAAGGGGTTGGATAAAATCTGTTAGAGGTTACCAAATATGAAAGCATGGGTTACCCAAAATGGTACAAGCGCATACTCGGGATCGCGCTCGCCGGGGCGCGTCGGGAGATGGATGCAGAGCTTCGAGGAGTTCCCACAACGACAAAAAACGGTAGTTGAAGCCGTCAAGAAAGGTCTGGCGATAAATCATCCGCTCCTTCAAGAGCCGAGGCCGTTGAACCAGGGCTGTGGGAGCAGCTTTAGCAAAGCAGCGAAGAAAGTTCAAGAGGAGAAGGCATGGTCATTCGTCATTCTCTATTCAGAGTGATAACCTTGTCAGCAAGGGCTGCCCGAAGGGGTGTCGAAGCTGTCTGCGAGCGTTTTGACAGCCAAATGACGATCTGCGATTGATATTTTTTGAAATTCCGGCAAAGATACGCGGAGCAAGGGCCGGAAAATCTGGTGAAGCTCTTCAGAAAATGTAACGGAAATATGTAATGTCGAATTTGAATGGGAATAGACGGGATCGGTGTTTTTTGCGCGCTGCCATCGCTCGAGCCCTCCTGCGAGGTTATCGGCATGTGATCGAGCGTTCAGGCGTGATGCCCGCCGTGATTGCGCTCTTGTTCATGGCCGTGCAAGCACATGCCGGCGAGATCGAGCCGAGAGCCTATGTCAATACGCCGGTCGGAATCAATTTCCTGCTCGCGGGCTATGCCTATTCGGACGGCGGTTTGTCAACCGCAGGTTCGTCGCCGATCAAGGACGCCCAACTCAAGATGAATACCGGCGTCTTGGCTTATGCACGGACACTGGATGTGTGGGGCAAATCAGGGAAGTTCGATGTCATCGTGCCTTATTCCCAACTGTCAGGAAACGCGATGGTCGCAGGTCAACCCCGAGAACGTAAAGTTTCCGGGTTTAACGATCCGCTCTTCCGTTTTTCGGTCAATTTCTATGGTGCCCCCGCGCTGTCACTGCAAGAATTTGCCAACTACCAGCAGGATGTAATCGTCGGGGCAAGCGTTCAGGTATCCGCGCCCCTCGGACAGTATGATAAGGACAAGCTGGTGAACCTTGGCAATAACCGCTGGTTCGTCAAGCCCGACATCGGAATCTCCAAGGCGTGGGGAGCGTTTTCGCTGGAGCTTTCCACAGGTGTGTCTTTCTTCAGCAAAAATGACGACTACTTCGGCGGCAAGACCCTTGAGCAGGATCCCGTCTCCACCACGCAGGTACACGCCACGTACAGACCTTGGCCGTGGATTTTGGGCTGCGTTGAGCTGGACTTACGATTACGGCGGGCGCACGACAATAGACGGTGTGCGAAGCGATGAGTTGTACAGCAAAATTCGCGAGTGGGCGCAACACTTGCGTTGCCCGTGAACCGGAACAACTCGATCAAGCTGTACGCCAGCAGCAGCTTACACACCAGCATGGGGAGCGATTTCGACCTGATTGGGATTGTCTGGCAGTTCCGCTGGGGCGGAGGACTCTGATGCGGGTTTCCTGAGCGGTTCGTACTTAGAGCCGAGGATCAGAGCCCGGTGCGGCCGGCAATGGACGGAATCAGAAAATCGCAGGTTCGATCCCTTTGAGGCACACCAAGATATAAAGTCGTCTCGCTTTCAAGGCGAGGCGGCTTTTTTCTCTTCTGTCACCTTTTCTTACACTGCCGCACCCTCAGCTTGCTGAGGGCTCTTCCTGCGGGCAAATCGTCCTTCTTGCTTCCTGAGAGATGATAAGTTACTATAAAAGATAGTTAATGCCCTATATTCACACTGAATTCGTCCTCAGGCCCACACAGGTAATCTGAATTGTTACTGTCCGGCCAACCCGCAAGATATGATGGATCAGACTATGCCGAACAATTCGAAAGGCACGCTTCTTGTCGTCGATGACGACCAGGGCGCCCGGCAGACGCTGTCTGCGCTCCTGTCTCAGGAAGGCTACGAGACCCGGTGCGCTCCGGACGGCAAGACGGCGCTGATGTTTGCCGAGGCGGATCCCCCCGAGCTGATCCTGCTCGATGTCCGGCTGCCGGATCTCGACGGGTTCGAAGTCTGCCGCCGTCTGAAAGAGTCCGAAAAAACCGACCGGATCCCCGTGATCTTCCTCAGCGGTCTCGACGACTTGGGGGACAAGATCAGGGGGTTCGAATCGGGGGGAGTAGACTTCATCAGCAAACCCTTCCAAGCCGCGGAAGTGCTGGCGCGGGTGGAAACGCATCTGGCCCTTCACCGCCTGCGAAAGCAATCCGAGATCCAGAATATCGTGCTCGAGGCGATGGTTCAGGAGCGAACGAGAGAGCTAACCGATCTCACGGAGTCGCTGGTCCGGGAGATCGTGCAGCGGGAGAAGACCGAGGAGGCCCTGAGGGAGCGCCTTCAGTTCGAGGAGCTTCTGGCCGGACTATCCGCCCGGTTCGTCAACATCCGTTCCGATCGGGTCGACGACGAAATCCGGGATGCCATGAAGCTGGTCCTGGAATATTTTCGGGTCGAACGCTGCGGGATGATACGAATATTGCCGGATAGGCAGTCATGGCAACTCACCCACGCTGCCCTCGCAGAGGATGTGCCGCCTCCTCCCGTGGGGCAGGAACTTCCCTTCTCGCTCTTCCCATATACGTACGAAAAATTGATCCGTCAGCGAGAAATACATTCGTTTACCAAGCTGGATGACCTGCCCGCCGATGCGAATGTAGACAGGCAAACGAACATCAAATGGGGGATTCGATCCGGACTGTACATACCCATCCTCATCGGGGAGGCGGTTGCTCAAATTTTTGCCATCGATTCCGTTATGAGCGAACGCGTCTGGCCGGATGAATTAATCCCGCGACTGCAGTTGCTGGGCGAAATCTTTGCAAATGCCCTGGAGCGCACACGGATGGAAAACGAGCTCCGGGAACGGCTGGAAGAGATCGAAGGGCTGAAATTGCAGCTGGAAAAGGAGAACATCAACCTGCGTGAGGAGTTGAGCCAGGGGCAGGGCTTCGAGAAAATCATCGGCAGCAGCGACGCCCTCAACTATGTCCTTTTCCGGGTCGGACAGGTGGCCCCGACGGATGCGACTGTCCTCATCCTCGGCGAGACAGGGACGGGAAAGGGGATGGTGGCCAACGCCATCCACGGCCTGAGCGGCCGCAAGGACAGGCCGATGATCACGGTGAACTGCGCCGCCCTGCCGGCAAACCTCATCGAGAGCGAGCTCTTCGGCCGCGAGAAAGGGGCTTTCACGGGGGCCCACGCCAGGCAGGCCGGGCGCTTCGAGGTGGCTGACAAAGGGACGATCTTTCTCGACGAGATCGGCGAGCTTCCGCTGGAGCTCCAGTCAAAGCTCCTGCGGGTGCTCCAGGACGGCGAGTTCGAGAGGCTGGGCAGCGCGAAAACAGTCAAGGTGGACGCCAGGGTGATCGCCTCGACGAGCCGCGACCTGAGGGAGGAGGTCCGTGCCGGGCGGTTCCGGGAGGACCTCTTTTACCGGCTCAACGTGTTTCCCGTCTCGATCCCGCCGCTTCGGAAGCGGGCCGATGACATCTCTCAGCTCGTACGCTTTTTCACGGACAAGTATTCCCGCAAGATCGGCAGGCAGATCGAGACCGTCCCGACGGCCGCCATGAAAACCATGCAGGAGTACCCCTGGCCCGGCAACGTGAGGGAGCTGGAGCATGTTATCGAACGGGCCGTGATCACCACCACTGGTCCCGTGCTTCAGATTGCCGATCGTCTCGAACCTATCACGCATACCGATGAGACAGATACTGCTTTAAAGGATCTGGCCGCTATGGAGCGTGAACACATCCTGCGCGTTCTGCACGAAACGGGCTGGAAAATCGAGGGGGCGAAAGGCGCCGCCTCGATCCTCAATCTCCACCCGAGCACCCTCCGTTTCCGGATTAAGAAACTGGGCATCAAGCGGCCCTGAAAAGAAACGCCCTCAACAATCAACCCTCAACATATTGAGGTTCCGCAACATGTTGAGGCCTTTCCCTGCTCACGATCGGTCATGTCATCCTCAATCGATTAAATAACTCAGCAATATCGGAATCTTGACAATTAGTTGCTTCGCCCACCCATCTGGAATGTATCTTGGAGTAGTATCTCACAGATAATCTGCGTTTTACCGCTTCACCGCAGTTGCAGATCTGGCAGTCTTGGAATTTTAACCCCGTACAGGACAGACCGAAAAAAAAGAGAGGCGAATCATGACGCTCACGATCGAGGTCAGATCTAAACCCGGAAATGTCAATGAGCTTTACCAGACCCTGCAGGCGCTTCTCCCCACGATGCGCAAGGAGATAGGCTGCCAGGCTTGCCGTGTTACCCGGGATGTGGAGGACGGGGAGCTCTTTTTTCTCTCCAGTGAGTGGGATGCACCGGGAGGCTTCGACGATTATATGCGATCCAGCAGCGGCAGCGCCCTGTTCGGGGCCATCGACCTGCTGGGCGAGTCGGCGAGAGTCAGGACCGACAGTGATGTTAGATGGGAGGGGATCGAGACCCTGAGGCAAATCAGAAAGACAACCTGATTCCCCCGGGAACAAAACCGGTCAGAGCCTGTGGTGCTGACGGTTGAAGGGCACGATTCTAGGTGAAAACATACATTTGAAAACGAAAGGATGGATTCGATGAAAAAAGGATTGGTTGTAGCAATGGCTGTTGTGTTGATGCTGTCCATGGCGACAGGGGTCTTTGCGCAGGCGACCCAGGGGGCGGCTCCTCCCACGGTCGTGAAGGAGATGGAAACGGTCATGACGGCCACCGTCGTGGCCATTGATCTGGAGAAGCGGATCGTCACCCTCAAGGGAGAGGATGGGGAAGTCAGGGATATCAAGGTCGGCGAAGCGGCCGTGAACCTGCCCCAGGTCAAAGTCGGCGATCTCGTGACGGTAAAATTCTACGAGTCGATCGCCGTAGAAGTCATCCAGTCCGGCACGTTCGTGGGAACGGGGGAGAAGACGGCCATCGTCAGGGCAAAGCCCGGCGAGATGCCCGGAGGAATGGTGGCCAAGCAGGTAACCGTGACGGCCACCATTACGGCCATCGACAAGCAGAAGAGCACCATCACCCTCAAGGGGCCGGAAGGCAAGCTGACGAAGGTAAAGGTGCAGGACCCCGCGAACCTGGAGAAGGTGAAGGTCGGTGACGAGTTGATGATCACCTACACCGAGGCGCTGGCGATTTCCGTCGAGCACGTGAAGAAATAGAGGCCGTAGACTGGGATAACTGAACACAAACATTTCGTGAAGGAGGATAAGAGATGCGAAGAAACGTTTTGAGTCTGCTTGTTGCTGTGATGTGTTTAGTCATGTTGACAGGCTGTGCGACGACGATCAAGCCGATACCGGCACAGGATCTGAACCCGAAGGTGAAATCCGGGGCGCTGGTACAGAAGACGAACAACTTCGAAGTGATCATGGACACCTCGGCGTCGATGGAGGAGCCCTATAAGTGGAATCACTTTGCATACACCAGCCCGATGCAGACCTCGGTGCTGGAGTACGAGCAGCACCTGGTGAGGCTGTTTAACGACACGATTCCGAACCTCAAGCTCACGGCAGGCCTGCGGGATTTTGCCGGCCGGCGGATGTTGACCCGTAATTACGACACGAAGCTCTGGTACGGGATGTCCCCGTGGGTGAAGGATGACCTGCAGAAGGCCATCTATGCAGTGAACACGGCCGGCGTGGAGAGCCCGCTGGATCTGGCCCTGGATGCGGCCACGATGGATCTCAAGCCCCTGGCGGGCAAGTCGGCCGTCATCATTTTCAGCGACGGGCTCGAGATGCCGAAGGCGGTGGCCTCGGCGCAGGCGATGAAGGCGGCGATGAAGGACAACCTCTGCATCTACGTGGTCCAGGTCGGCCCGGACCGCATCACCCAGGACTGGCCGCAGGGTGAAGGCAAGGCGCTGCTCGACAAGGTCGTGAAGGCCGGCGAGTGCGGAGCCCTGGTGAACGCGAAGGATGTCGAGACGGCAGCGGGCATGGCGGCCTTTGTGGAGAAGATCTTCTTAGGACCTCCTCCTCCGCCTCCTCCTGCAGCGGAAGCCCCTGTGGTGGTTCCGCCGGTGGTTGCGCCTGGTGCGGCACCGGATCAGCTCGAGGCGATCTACTTTGATTTCGACAAGTACGTGATCATGCCGGAGGGCCGTGAGGCGCTGAAGCGCAACGCCGAGTGGCTCCAGAAGAACGCCGGCAAGAAGGTGGTGGTCGAGGGTAACTGCGACGAGCGCGGGACCAACGAGTACAACATGGCCCTGGGCCAGCGCCGTGCGGATGCCTCGGCGAAGTACCTGATGGATCTGGGTATCGGCAAGGACCGGATCAGCACCGTGAGCTACGGTGAAGAGAAGCCCCTCTGCAAGGAGGCCAACGAGGCCTGCTGGTCAAAGAACAGAAGAGACGACTTCGTCGTGAAGCAGTAATCCTGTCCCGAAGGCCGAAGACCCACAAAGCCTTCGGCCTTCGGGTACCTCTTTTCTCCGTCTTTTCTCGCAGAACTTCCCCCTTTGGAAAAGGGGGATTGAGGGGGATTTTACCCTGAAAGGATTTCCTCAACCCGGAAAAACCGTCAGCGACACCTGCGAAGCGGCATGATCAGCCGGCGGTGAAGCCTGTATAGCAACAAAAAACGAAAAATGAATCGTCCGTAGTTTAATTTAATTCAATTTTATGAAGGAGGTTTACTCATGAAGCGTTTAGCGATGTTTACCGTAATCACGATGACCCTGTTTCTGTGTCTCTCCGGCCTGGCCGTTGCCCAGGACAAAAAGCCCGATGCCACCCTCACCATGTCCGAGGGGCAGGTTGCCCTAGGGATCGGGTACAGCTGGGGCAAGGGTGTCCTGGACTACCAGGGACAGAAATACAACTTCAAGGTAAAAGGGATCTCCGTGCTTGACATCGGAATCACCAAGGCAACATCGGCGGGCAAGGTGTACAACCTCAAGAAGCTCGAGGACTTCAACGGCAACTACACCGCCGCCTCCGCGGAGGGAACCCTGGCCGGCGGGGCGGGTGCCCTCACGATGAAGAACCAGAACGGCGTGGTCATCGATCTGGTTTCCACGACAGCGGGTGTCAACCTGAAACTGTCGGTCGAGGGCGTGGCGTTCACGCTGGAGAAGTAACGCTATCGCGGCGAGGGGGGGCATACACCCCCCCTCGCTAGCTTCAATTTGGAAGAGAAACCCATGTTACCGCAAAACCTGGCTGCCTGTTCAGATTGCGACATACTGCAGCGCATTCCTGCGCTCCCGACAGGAGCGGCTGCACGTTGTACCTGCTGAGGCCACACGCTCGCAGTCGGCAAACCTGACTCCCTGGAATCGAACCCTGTACCTGACGGTCACCGCGGCCATTCGCGCGATGGGAAAACACGGGAAGTGAGGCTTCCTGACGAAAGGAGAAAGGACGAACATGGAAAGACACATGGAGAGAACTATGATGGGGTTTCTTGCGGGCCTCGCGCTGCTCGTCTGTGGCAGCACTGCTGTCCTTGCAGCAGACGAGAGCGATATCGTCCAGCAGAGAAACCAGGTGCGGGAAATGGCTCGTGAGGGGCTCTCGGCCCTCTATGAGGCTCAACCTGGCGCACGCTACGCCATTGAGCACGCAGCAGGATACGGTGTCTTCAGCGTCATGGGCGTCAAGATCTTCTTTGCCGGCGGCACGACGGGCAAGGGCCTGGTGCACGACAACCGGACTCACCGCGACACCTTCATGAGGATGGTCCAGGCGCAGGCCGGTCTCGGCTTCGGGGCCGTGAAGGACCGGATCATCTGGGTATTCGAGACTCACAGTGCCTTGAAAGACTTCATCAACTCGGGCTGGGACTTCGGCGGGAAGGCGCAGGCATCGGCTATGGTGCAGCAGCAGGGCGGAACCTTCGCAGGCGCCATCTCCGTGGCGCCCGGCGTCTGGGTCTACCAGCTTACCGAGACGGGGCTATCCGCGGAGCTGACGGTCACGGGCACGAAGTACTACAAGGACAGCGACCTTTACTGATGGGCGAAAGGAAGGACCTGGGCTGGCGGGGCCGGGCCGCCGTATCGAGATCGTGCGGCTATATTTGGGTCAGTAGAGATTCTGGATGCAGTTGCAGGCTAAAGGATGCAAATGCCGGCAAAAAGGTACGCTTTGACTGAACAGATATCATGGGAAGGAGGACTGTCATGAAGCCAAGAGGAGTGATCTTTGCACTAATCTTTTTTCTTGCCGTCGTCACGACGGCGGCGCAGGCCCAGCAGGTCACGGGCACGCTGGGATCGCCCAGCGCCACCACCACGATCAGCGGGAAGCAAATTCCGCCGCCCAATCCGAAGTTCGGCGGCGTGATCAAGGAAGGCGCGCTGCAGTCGACGCCGTGGTGGGCGCCGCGTGTCGTGCCGCCCAAGGGCGCGCCCAACGTGCTCTTGATCATCACCGACGACGCCGGCTTCGGCGTGCCCAGCACCTTCGGCGGCGTGATCCCGACGCCGGCAATGGACCGGCTGGCGAAGGACGGGTTGCGCTACAACCGCATGTTCTCCACGGCGCTGTGCTCGCCCACGCGCGCCGGGCTGATCACCGGGCGCAATCACCATTCGGCCGGCTTCGGCGTGGTCTCGGAGCAGTCGACGGGCTTCCCCGGTTACAACAGCATCATCGCCAAGGACAAGGCCACGATCGGGCGGATCCTGCTGGACAACGGCTACGCCACGTCGTGGTTCGGCAAGAACCACAACACCCCGGCCTTCGCGGCCAGCCAGGTCGGGCCCTTCGACCAGTGGCCCATCGGCATGGGCTTCGAGTACTTCTATGGCTTCGTCGGCGGCGACGCGAATCAGTGGCAGCCGAATCTCTTCCGCAACACGACGCAGATCTTTCCGTTCGAGGGGAAGCCGGGATGGAACCTCGTCACCGGGATGGCGGACGACGCCATCGACTACATGACGCGGATGCACCAGATCCAGCCGGACAAGCCGCTCTTCATCAAGTACGCCCCTGGCGCCACGCACGCGCCGCACCACCCGACCCAGGAATGGGTCGAGAAGATCCGCGCCATGCACCTCTTCGACGACGGCTGGAACAAATTGCGCGATACCATCTACGCCAACCAGAAGAGGCTCGGCGTGATTCCCCCGGACACCAGGCTGGCGCCGTGGCCGAACCAGGTGCTCAAGCCCTGGGACCAGCTCAGTGCCGACGAGAAGAAGCTCTTCATCCGCCAGGTCGAGGTTTTTGCGGCTTATGCTGCCTACAACGACCATGAGATCGGCCGCGTGATCCAGGCCTTCCAGGATCTGGGAAAGCTCGACAACACACTGATCAT
Organism: uncultured delta proteobacterium; assembly: GCA_963802225.1. Taxonomy (GTDB): domain Bacteria; phylum Desulfobacterota; class Syntrophia; order Syntrophales; family UBA2192; genus UBA2192. Next base: position 176,341 of record CAWDHZ010000036.1, read on the forward strand.
CTACATCAACGGTGACAACGGCACCAGTGCCGAGGGCGGCCCTCTGGGAACGCCGAACGAGGTGGCATGGTTCAACGGCGTCAGCGAGATGCCGGTCAACGTGCAGATGAAGTGGTACGACGTCTGGGGTACCGAGCAGACCTACAACCACATGTCGGCCGGATGGTCGTGGGCCTTCGACACGCCATTCTCGTGGTTCAAGCAGAACGCCTCGCAGTTGGGCGGCGTGAACCAGAACATGGTGGTGTCCTGGCCGGCGCGTATCAAGGACAAGGGCGGCCTGCGCGAGCAGTTCGTCCACGTCATCGACGTCGTGCCCACGATCCTCGAGGTCGCCGGCATCCGTGCGCCCGAATACGTCGACGGCATCAAGCAGGCGCCGATCGAGGGCACGAGTTTCGCCTACACGTTCGATGCGAAAAATGCCAAGGTGCCTACGCGGCACACAACGCAGTACTTCGAGATGATGGGTCAGTGGGCGCTGTACGACAACGGCTGGTTCCTGAGCACCAAGGTCAATCGCGCGCCGTGGCAGGCCTTCGGACCGGCCAACACGGACCCGCTGAACAACCAGGTGCTTGAACTGTTCAATCTGAACAGCGACTTCAGCCAGACCGAGAACCTCGCGGCCAAAAACCCGCAGAAGGTCGAGGAGATGAAACAGAAGTTCATCGCGGAGGCCAAGAAGTACCAGGTCTTCCCGATGGACGCGTCGGTGGCGGGGCGCATCGTCGCACCGCGCCCGAACATCACCGCCGGCCGCACCGAGTTCGTCTACACGCGGCCAATGGTCGGTCTGCCGCAGGGTGACTCTCCGCTGCTACTGAACACCTCGTACACCATCACGGCGGACATCGAGGTGCCGCAAGGCGGCGCAGAGGGCATGATCCTGACCTCGGGCGGGCGCTTCGCCGGTTACGGCTTCTACCTGCTCAAGGGCAAGCCGGTGTTCCTGTGGAACATGATCGACCTCGAGCGCATCAAGTGGGAGGGTCCGGATGCGTTGCAGCCGGGCAGGCACACGGTCGAGTTCGACTTCAAGTACGAGGGCATCGGCGCCGGCACGCTCGCATTCAACAGCTTCAGCGGCCTCGGCCGACCCGGCACCGGCACGCTGAAAGTCGACGGCAAGGTGGTCGCGACGAAGCGGATGGAGAAAACGCTGCCGATGATCCTGCAGTGGGACGAGAGCTTCGACATCGGCTCCGACACCCTGACGGGCGTCAACGATGCGGACTACAGGCCGCCGTTCCCGCTGACCGCCAAGCTCAACAAGCTGACGATCAAGGTGGACCGGCCGAAGCTGTCGCCGGAGGACATCAAGAAACTCGAAGAAGGCATGAAGCAAGCCGCCGACGCGAAGTAAACTTTTCTCGGATGATTTGTTTCGTCGGGAAGGAAGGGGCGCAATGCCCTTTCCTTCCCGACGCATCCTGTTTACCCCCTCCTTTGAAAAAGGAGGGTAGGGGAGGATTTTAAGAAGATGATTCCATAATGGGATCGTCGGGATGCGAAAGGGTTTTCACGGAAATGGTTTGTTTCTGTGACATTGAAAGGAGTCCATGTATGAAAAGGAAAACAGTTCTGGCGATATTTCTGACTTTACTTTCGATCATTATGGCAGCGCCGGTCATGGCGCAGCCCCTCAGCGGCTCCCCGGCCATGCCGCAGTACAAGTATTCAACGCCGATGCCGCCGGGTGTCGCCGCCCCGGAGACTATGGAGACTCCCTTCGGCACGCTGAAGTTCTTCGACGGCGTCCCCGACAAGGCCAGCACGGAGAAGATTTACGACAACCTGGATTTCCAGCGCGCCGTGCAGGCGTATCTGCTCGGTTTGCCGCCGGTCAACCAATTGGCCAATCGTCGCGCCATCCTCCAGATGGGGCCGGCGAACGCGACCGTACCGATCTGGGAGACGATGGTGGACTCGCGCACCGTCGAACTCACTGCCAACGACAACACGCCCTACACCTGGTTCTGGCTCGATCTCAGCAAAGGGCCGCTCGTCCTCGCAGTGCCGCCCAAGGTGCTCGGGCTGATTGATGATATGTGGTACCACTGGACGACTGACCTTGGCATTACGGGGCCTGACAAAGGCGCGGGCGGAAAATACCTGCTGCTGCCGCCCGGCTACAAGGGCAATGCTCCTTCGGAAGGCTATCACATCGTCCGCTGCGCGACATTCAGCGTTTGGGCTGGCTGGCGCAGCTTTCTGGTCGAAGGCAGTCCGAAGCCGGGCGTGGACTTGGTGAAGAAGGCAACGAAGATCTATTCGCTTTCGGAAGCCGCCAACCCGCCGGCGTTGAAATTTGTGAACATGTCGGGCACTCCCTTCAACATGGTTGCCCCCGCCGACTTCTCGTTCTGGGAGATGCTCAACCAGGTCGTTCAGGAACAGCCGACCGATTCCGTTGACGCAACCACGCTCGGTTTCTGGGCATCGGTCGGCATCGTGAAGGGCAAGCCATTCGCCCCCGACGCGCGCATGAAGAAGATTCTGATCGAAGCCGCGGCACTGGGCGACGCGACCGGGCGCGCTCTCGCATACCGGAGCCGGGAGAAATCTGCGTACTTTTTCGACAACCGGCAGTGGAAGCGGGCGTTCATCGGCGGCTACAAGTTCGAGTGGCAGCCGGGCGTCCCGAACCTGGATGCAGCGGCCATGTTCTTCTTTGCCGCGACCGGCGTGACACCGGCGATGGACACGCAGATCGTCGGCGAAGGCTCCACGTATCCCTGGACGGCCGTTGACGCCAACAACAATCCTTTCGACGGCGGCAAGAACTACAAACTGCACCTGCCGCCGAACATCCCGGTCAAGACATTCTGGTCCGTCATCGTTTATGACACTCAGACCCGTTCGATGCTGCAAACCGACCAGCAACACCCGAGCGTGAGCAGCCAAGAGAAGGATTTGCAGGTCAATGCCGACGGCTCGGTGGATGTGTGGTTTGGCCCGAAGGCGCCAGCCGGCAAGGAGAGCAACTGGGTCCAAACGATTCCCGGCAAGGCCTGGTTCATGATCCTGCGCCTCTATGGCCCACTGGAGCCGTGGTTCAACCAGACCTGGAGACCCGACGACATCGAGCAGATGCCGTAGGGTAGCGATAAAAGAGTAAGTGTACTGGAAACAAACGGGGAAAAGATCACACTGCAAGAAGGAGAAGGACCATGAGACGGGTGCTGGTCTTCGCTGCTGTCAGTGAAGCCGCGACCGGGGTGGCTTTGCTGATTGCCCCGTCGCTGGTCGGGCAATTGCTGCTTGGCGCAGAACTGCCCGGCGTTGCCACGATCGTGGCTGGCGTGGCCGGCATTGCCCTGATCGCATTGGGGGTCGCGTGCTGGCCGGGCACGCCGCTGGTCGGCATGTTGACCTACAGCGCGGCCGTCACGCTGTACCTGGCTTACACAGGGATCGCCGGCGGCTTTGCCGGCATCCTGCTGTGGCCGGCGGTTGCCCTGCATGGCATCCTGACGGTACTGCTTGCCCGGGCAATGTTGGCCCTAGGAAAAACCGCGGATGCGAAAGCGTAGAAAATAGAGCCTTGCATGGGCACGAAAATATGTCGAAGGGCTTCGGCCCTGTGAGAATACAGTGTATTCATAAGAACCGGAAGGAGGGTTGACGATGAAGCGATCAGCGTTGTTCAGGGTGATAGGCCTCGTATTTCTTGTCTCAGCGCTTGTGGGCGGATCGGCCCATGCCGGCGGGATCTCGCTCTACGAGTTCGGCTCGCCCGACGTGGGGCTGGCCGCAGCCGGATATGCCGCCCGAGCGCAGGACGCCTCGACAGTGTTCACCAACCCGGCCGGAATGAGCCGCCTCGAGAAGTCCCAGGTCCTCGGTGGCCTGCAGGCCCTGTACGGCAACGTGGAGTTCAGCCCCAACTCGGCAACGACCACGTCCGGGGGCGACGGCGGCGTTGCCGTGGGCTGGTTACCCGGGGGGAGCCTCTTCGTTGTCCAGAAGCTGAACCAGGACTGGAGCATCGGCTTCGGTGTTCTTTCCTATTTCGGCCTGGCCGAGAGCTACGATGACAACTGGGTCGGCCGCTACTACGTCCAGAAATCGACGCTCATCGGGATGACGCTTACTCCTGCCGTAAGCTACAGGGTGAACAATTGGCTCTCCGTCGGCGCGGGCCTCAACATGATGTACGGGTATGTAGACAGCGAGATCGCCATCAACAACGCAGGCGAAGCCAGGCCCGACGGGCAGCTCAAGTACGACGACAACCGGTGGGGCTACGGCGCAAACCTCGGCATCCTCGTCGAGCCGATGCCGGGGACGCGCTTCGGGCTTACCTACCTTTCGGAGGTCAAACTCGACTTCAGCGCAGTGCCCCAATTCAGCGGCCTGGGCCCCGTGCTGGAAGCCGTGCTGAGGAGCCGGGGGCTCACCACGAACAACCTGGATCTGAGCATGACGGTGCCCCAGATGGTCATGTTCAGCGCCTACCACGAACTGAACCCGCAGTGGGCCATCATGGGGAACATCGGATGGCAGAACTGGTCCCGGTTTGGCCAGGTCGACGTTGGGATCAACTCGAGCAACCCCACGAGTCTGACCGTCAACAATGACTACAACGACACGTGGCACGTGGCCCTTGGGGCGCAGTACCGCCCGGCTCCTGAAACCCCCTGGACGTTTTCCGCCGGCGTTGCCTATGACAGCTCCGCCGTCGACGACGACAAGCGCAGCGTCGTCGTCCCCATGGGGGAAGCCTGGCGATTCGCATTGGGCGCCCAGTATGCCTTCAACGCGAACCTGACGCTGGGAGCGGCCTATGAATTCCTCTGGAGCGGCGACATGGCAGTCAACCAGAACCGGGGGCCGCTGGCCGGCCGTGTGGCAGGAGACTACAGCAACACGAGCTTCAATTTTTTTGCACTGAATCTGAGCTGGAAATATTAAGTGATGCCCGAGACGGCAGTTTCTTTTCAATCAGGATGATACCGCATGCTCCGGGAGGCAACGTGGACGATTCATGTCCGATTCCGTACAAGTGGCTATCCCTTCGGTAGCTTGTCATATTGCGATAAGGAGCTTAAGCTGCCGGGTGTAAACTGACAAACAATCGCGGTTTTTTCCAAAACATGAGCAGAAGGGAACATCGATGTATTGTAAAGCAGCTTTTTTCAGATTGTGCTGTGTAGTGGTTTTTGTGCTCTGCGCCCTGCTGCCCGAAATGGTGGGGGCGCAGGGTCCTGCCACAGGTGCGGAGAATAAGGATTCCGCAGCGGTTGAAAGGGCTACACCTGATTTCGGCACGCTGAAGGGCCGGTGGCTGAGGCCTGACGGCGGATACATCCTGTCTGTAAAAGACGTAGATCCGGGCGGGAAGATGGACGCCGGCTACTTCAACCCGAGGCCCATCAACGTCTCAAAAGCGCAAGCCACGCAGGAAGGGGCGACCCTGAAAGTCTTTATCGAACTGCGGGATGCCGGGTATCCCGGATCGACCTACACGCTAACCTATGACCCGAAGACCGATCGACTCGGCGGCGTATACTACCAGGCCGCCATCGGGCAGCGTTTCGATGTCATTTTTGTCAGGTCTAAATAAGGCTGTACCGAAGTTGAAAGGAATCCCGAGAGGGATAATTGATATTCGGTAGACGTATCGAGACCCGCGGCAGTCAGCTTTCATGCTCGTGAGAGTCGAGCACAACGAAGGATGAAAGTGATACTACCGTTTGTGTGAACGAAAAAGAAGGAGGCTGCAAAGATGCGACCTAAAAAGAGACGTCCATTAACTTTGTTGTTGCTGTTGGCCGTGCTGACGCTGGTCGCAATGCCGGCCGATGCACAGACAACAGGTAAGAAGCCGAACATCCTCATCATCTGGGGCGATGACATTGGGATCTTCAATGTAAGCGCCTACAACCAGGGAATGATGGGCTACAAGACGCCCAACATCGACCGCATCGCGAAGGAAGGGGCGCTCTTCACCGACTGGTACGGCCAGCAGAGCTGCACCGCCGGTCGCGCCGCGTTCATCACCGGCCAGTCGCCCATCCGCAGCGGCCTGACCAAGGTCGGCCTGCCGGGGGCACCGGAAGGTCTGAAGAAGGAAGACGTGACCATTGCCGAGTTGCTCAAACCGCTCGGATATGTCACCGGCCAGTTCGGCAAGAACCACCTCGGCGACCGCGACGAGATGCTGCCGACGAACCACGGCTTCGACGAGTTCTTCGGCAACCTTTACCACTTGAACGCGGAGGAGGAGCCGGAAAACGTGGACTATCCGAAGGACCCGGCATTCAAGAAGAAGTTCGGCCCGCGCGGCGTCATCCACAGTTTCGCCGGCGGCAAGATTGAAGATACCGGTCCATTGACCAGGAAGCGCATGGAAACGGTGGACGAGGAAGTCACCAAGGCAGCGGTCGGCTTCATGGACAAGGCGGTCAAAGACGGCAAACCGTTCTTTGTCTGGTGGAACTCCACACGGATGCACATCTTCACGCACTTAAAGCCGTCATCGAAGGGCAAGACCGGCCTCGGCGTCTATGCCGACGGCATGGTCGAACACGACGGCATGGTGGGGCAGTTGCTTGCGAAGCTCAAGGAACTGGGCATCGAAGACAATACCATCGTCATGTATTCAACCGACAACGGCGCGGAAGCATTCACGTGGCCTGACGGCGGTACGACGATGTTCCGCGGCGAGAAGAACACCAACTGGGAGGGCGGTTACCGCGTGCCCACCGCCATGCGCTGGCCTGGCGTCATTAAGCCGGGCACCATCAACAACGAAATCGGTTCACACGAAGACATGCTGCCCACGCTGCTTGCCGCGGCGGGTGCACCCAATGTGAAGGAAGAGCTGCTGAAGGGCAAGAGAGTCGGCAACACAACCTTCAAGGTTCATATCGACGGCTATAATCTACTGCCCGCGCTCAAAGGTGAAACCGAATGGCCGCGCAAGGAGTTCCTCTACTGGACAGACGATGGCAGCGTCGCAGCGCTTCGCTTCAACAACTGGAAGGTCACGTTCCTGAAGCAGAACGCCCACGGTCTGCATGTCTGGCAGCAGCCTTTCGAGGAACTGCGCGCGCCAATGCTGACCAATCTGCGGATGGATCCCTTTGAACGCGCCGAATATGAAGGCATGGGCTATCAGCAATGGTATGCGGAACGCATGTTCGCGATCGCGCCTGCGGCGGCATACGTCGGACAATGGTTGCAGAGTTTTCGCGATTTCCCGCCGCGCCAGAAGCCCGGCAGCTTTAACCTCGACCGCGTGATGGAATCGGTGACCAAGCCGCACGGCGGCGGCAACTAACCAAGCTCGCGTAAGCGAGGATTCAAAACTACGGGCCGCACCCATCCTATACGGGTGCGGCCCTGACTGCCTATCAACTGCCGGAAGGACACAATCCGAGAACCTCGCAATAGCGGAACAGTCTCACCGTCGCCGCTCCTGCTTGCGCGCTGGTACAATCCGTCGTTGAAATCGATCCGTCTTTCCATTGAACCATCAAGAGGATCGTGTTACAAAGTACCATGTTTATCTCATCCCGGGCATGAAGGGGGGCGGCGTGAGGTACCTGAAAGTCTTTCTTCTCGTCTTCGTCCTGATCCTGGCCGTCTGGGTCCAGGCCGAACAGCAAGATGTGCAGGCTCCGACCCAGGACGAGATCTACGCGATGAACCTCTACAAGGGCTATGCGGGCTCGCGGAGCTGCATCGACTGTCACGAGAAGTTCTACAAGCTCTGGTCCACCTCGTTACACGGCCTTTCTTTTCAGCCCTACTCGGCCGCATTCGCGAAGGCCAAACTCACTGCGCATTCAAGCGAGATCAGCATCGGCAAGTATCGCTACCGGGCAGATGTCTCGGACGGAGCGGGCTGGGTCATCGAGAAGGGCCCCGAAGGCGAGAAGAAATACCCGATGGAGCAGGTCGTCGGCGGCAAGTATGTCTACTATTTCCTCACGACGCTCGAGCGGGGCAAGCTGCAGACGCTCCCCGTCGCCTACGACGTCCATAAGAAGGAATGGTTCGACACGGCCGCCAGCGGCATCCGACATTTCCCCGATGCGCAGCGCACCGACTCCCCCGTCTTCTGGAAGGATCAGGCCTACACCTTCAACACGGCCTGCTTCGGCTGTCACGTCAGCCAGATGAGCACAAAGTACGACCTCAAGACGGACACGTACAAGACCGTCTGGAAAGAGCCGGGGATCAACTGCGAGACCTGCCACGGGCCCTCGGAGGAGCACAACCGGGTGTGCGAGGAGGCGGGGGAGGGGAACGTTCCGGCCGATCTCAAGATCATCAGCGTAAAGAAGTTCACCGTCGCTCAACACAACGACTCCTGCGGCTCATGCCACGCCAAGGCAATGGTCCTCACGAACAACTTCAAGCCGGGCGAGCGCTTCTTCGACCACTACGACCTGGCGACCCTGGAAGACGCCGATTTCTATCCCGACGGACGGGACCTGGGCGAGAACTACACACACACCACCTGGATGATGAGCCCCTGCGTCCAGTCGGGGAAGCTCAGCTGCGTCCACTGCCACACCTCGAGCGGCCGCTACCGCTTCAAGGCCGAGGACAAGGCCAACAACGCCTGCCTGCCCTGCCACAAGGAACGGGTCGAGAATGCCGCGGCCCACACGAACCACCCGCCCGGCACGCCGGCAAGCAAGTGCATCGCCTGCCACATGCCCAAGACGGAATTTGCCAGGATGAAGCGCAGCGACCACTCCCTGCTTCCCCCGACGCCCGCTGTGACGCTGGCCTACAAATCCCCGAACGCCTGCAACATCTGCCACACCGACAGGGACGCCAAGTGGGCCGACGAGAACGTCCGCAAGTGGAGAAAGCGCGACTACCAGGCCCCCGTGCTGTACCGAACGGGGCTCATCGACGCCGCCAGGAAGCGTAACTGGAGCCGGCTGACCGAGATGCTCCAGTACCTCGAGAAGAAACAGAAAGGCGACGAGGTTGTCGCCACGTCGCTGATCCGGCTGCTGCGCAACTGCGACGATCCCAAGAAGAACCCTGTCATGCTCAAGATGTCGCAGGACCGCTCGCCTCTCGTTCGCGCCGCCGCTGCCGAATCGTTGGGCCTGTATCCCACGCGCGGCAACCTGCAGGCCCTGGTGAAGGCCACGGGGGATGAGTACCGCGTCGTCCGCATCCGCGCGGCGGCAGGCCTTGCGGGCAAAACGGGGTTTGCGCTGAACGAGGCCGACAAAAAGAACGTCGAGAATGCCACCCGGGAGTATCTGCAGTCGATCAAGATCCCGCCGGACCACTGGGCCTCCTATTACAACGAGGGCAACTACTATCTCAATATCGGCAATTACCGGCAGGCCATAACCGGCTACGAGACATCCATCAGGCTCGAGCCGCAAGGGGTCATGAGCCGCGTAAACATGTCCATGGCCTATGCCAGGCTAGGGGAAAACAGGAAAGCGGAGTCCACATTGAAGGAGGCCCTGAAAATAGCACCGGACAGCGCCGCGGCCAATCTCAACATGGGTCTTCTCAAGGCCGAGCAGGGAGATCGGCAGGGTGCCGAGAAATATCTCCGGCAGGCCTGGAAGTCCGACCCGCAGATGGGCCAGGCGGCCTACAACCTTTGCATCATCCTCTCGGAGAGCAAGCCGGACGAGGCCGTCGGGTGGTGCCGGAAAGCGAGCGAGGCGAGCCCATCGAACCCGAAGTTCGCATACAGCCTGGCCTACTACGAGCGCAAGAAGGGGGACACGGAGGCGGCCGTCGGGACGCTGCGGAATCTGATCGAGCGCAACCCCGATTACCCCGATGCCTACGTGCTGCTGGGCGAGATATACGAGCGGCAAGGCAGGGTGAACGAGGCAAGGACCGTCTACCAGCAAGCTCTCTGGAACCCGGACATACCGGCACAGAGCCGCACGTACATCGAGCAGAGAATCCGGGCACTGTCCGGACGGCGGTAACGGATTCAGAAAAAGACTTCACTGGCAATCAGAAGGAAGGAGGTATAGCGTGATGAAAATAAAGAAATGGATTGCATGCCTGATTTGTGTCGCATTCCTGGCGGGATGCGCCTCCATGAACCAGACAACCGATCCGGCGTCAAGAAGCTTTGACGACAAAAAGGAAGTCGACATGACGGTGAGGCCGTGAAGTTCAAAGTCGCCGGTATGGGCGGCGAGGATTCGCTCAAGCTTCCGGGGGGAAAGGGCATGACCTCAGAGGAAAACGAAACAGTTTGTGAAAATCCTGATCATCTCGAAGGAGGAAACATGAAAACGCATTTGATGGGAAGGTTGACGTACGGTGCAGTACTCGCAGTCATGGTGTTTCTGCTGGCCGCTGTGCCCGCATGGGGTGCGTCGAAGGCGGACAAGCAAAAGGAAGTGCAGAAAGTGTCGCGGGAAACCCTGGCGAGACTTTACAAGGCCCAGCCCTCCGCAAAAAAAGCCGTTGAAGGAGCGGCCGGCTACGCCGTGTTCAGCAACTTCGGCATGAAGATCCTTGTGGCCGGGGGAGGGAGCGGAAGCGGCATCGCCGTCGACAACAAGACGAAGAAGGCGACCTACATGAAGATGGTCGAGGTCCAGGCGGGCCTCGGGAATGGGGGTCAAGAAGTTCCGGGTGGTCTTTGTATTCGACACACAGAAGGGATTGAATGATTTTGTTAATTCCGGCTGGGAGTTCGGCGGGCAGACCACGGCCGCGGCCAAGTCCGGTGATCAGGGGCTTGCGCTGAGCGGGGCTGTCTCCGTTGCGCCCGGTGTCTGGATGTATCAGCTCACCGACACGGGCCTCGCCGCGGAGATCACGGGGAAGGGGACGAAGTACTACAAGGACAGCGATCTGAATTAGAACGTGACGGGTCAATTCCGTCAAACTTCGGAAACGTCATCATATCGCCTGGTCAGCGCAGGAAAAGGAGACACACGTGGAGAGAGCAAGGTTTGATCAATCGATTCTCGCATTGCAGGGCGGCGGGGCGCTTGGGGCCTATCAGGCGGGTGTGTACGAGGGCCTGGCTGAAGCGGGCATGTTACCCACATGGGTTGTGGGCATCTCGATTGGCGGCATCAACGCGGCGATCATCGCCGGCAATCCCCCGGAGCGCAGGGTCGAACGCTTGCGCATATTCTGGGACCGTGTCTCCTCGTATGCCCCGCTTACCCTGCCGGCGTGGCTCGATACGATGCGACCGGCCCTGAACAGCATGAGCGCTTCGGCGGTTATGGCCTTCGGTATCCCGGCTTTCTTCGTGCCGCGTGTTCCGCCTTCGGCTTTCGCCGCGGACAGCAGTCCCGGGGCCCTGAGCATCTATGATACGAGCCCGCTCAATCGTACCCTCGAAGAGCTGGTGGACTTCGACCTGATCAACAGCCGCAAGGTGCGACTTTCGCTCGGTGCGGTCACCGTACGGGAGGGCCAGTCGGTATATTTTGACAACAGTCATACCCGCATCGGTGCGGACCATGTGCGCGCGAGCGGTTCGCTGCCTCCGGGCTTTCCCCCGGTGACGATCGACGGAGAACACTACTGGGATGGCGGCATCGTTTCCAATTCGCCACTCGCCTATGTGGCGGAGGAACAGCCGCGAACGCGTGTGCTTGTCGTTGCCGTAGACGTTTTCAATGCGAGGGGGGAGTTGCCGCGGAATCTCGACCAGGTGATGGAGCGGGCCAAGGACATCCAATATGCGAGCAAGATGCGCCTGAACACGGACCGCTTCAGGGAACTCGGCCAAATGCGGGCTGCGCTGGGACGCTTGCTTTCAAAGCTGCCGTCCGATCTCAAGGATGATCCTGACGTGCAGAAACTCGCCCCGCTTTGCGATGAGAGAGAGTATACGATCGCACGCCTGGTCAATCGCCGCACCACGAAATCCGGCAACAACAAGGATTACGAGTTCTCGCGCGCAACGGTGAATGAGGCGTGGGCGGCAGGCCTCGAAGATGTCCGCCGCTCTAAAGCCAACATTGAATGGATGCAGCCGACGGATATGGGTCCCGGCGTGCGCGTTTACGACCTTCCTCCCGCCGCCGATATCCCGGGGGAGTGAAAAAGGAAACCCATGCCAACCCTCACTTGTCGCGCACTCCGCCGTCGGCGCCTGGCGCCTCGATAGCGGCTTGCACGCCTACCGCTCCCCCCAGCCCCTGCGGATCCGGGATCCGGGCAAGCGCCCGGTCTTCGGCAAAGGTGTAATGCCCCTCGATCGCGCGATCCAAAAGCTCCAGCTGCTTGCGCAACTCGGGATGACGATGCGGCGGCAGGGTTTGCGTGAGATTATCCAGCATCGAACGCATCCGCCGCGTGATCTGGATGCTTCCCGTGCCGCAATGGCGTATTTCGGTGCACGTTAGGTGCACGAAGTCTTCCCAGTTCGGCGTCCGGAAAACAAGCCGCAGCTTGCCGGCGTCGTCGCAGATTTCCTCGCGGCTCACATGGCGCATACCGACGTGCCGGAGCAGCACGTGAAGCTGGTCGATGGCGAGCACGGCCGTAGTCGGATCATTGATGGCCGGTGACAACGCCTTGATCGCGATGTCGACCAGGATGCGGAAAGCAAAAGTCGGGTCCTGCTCGATCGTACGTTCGGACCCGAGCGCCACTGACGCCAGCAGCTGACGGTCGTCGATGGTGATGGCGCCGCCATACAACCGAAACAGGGGTTCATCGGCCGCCACGAAGTCGCCCACCTGGGGGACAAATTCAATCATCCCGTCGGCGTGGCGCGCCTGCCTGACCAATCCCTCCAGGTCCAAGGCGAGCAAGATTCCCGAGGTTCCCGCGTTGGCGACGGTGCGGTCCGGGGATGCGGGCAGGCCGGGCGACTCGACGGGGCACGGGAGCATGGTTGACTCCGGATAGACGCTCTGGATGACCGCGATCCCGGACTTCCCCACACGCTGCACGAGGCTGACGGGACGAAGCAGGCGCGCCGCGTAGTCGATCAGGTAAAGGAACACGACAAGCGAGACCCCCCCGAGCACCCCTGCAATAAAGGTGTTGAATTGGTGGACGATCTCATCGCCCATCCGGGTCAAGACCCTCAGGGTGAACAGCAGGGTAAAGACGAAATATCCGACGGTGAACCGGATCGCGTTGTCCCGCAGCAGTGTCGTCGCGATGATCCGCGGCGTGTATTGCCCGCCTGCAACTTGAATCGCAACGAGCAGCGAACCGAATGTGAATACGAGGAAGGAAAGGTTTATCGTGACGATCGTCTCGAGCATCGTCCGCGCTCCCGCCATGGACAAACCAAAAAATGCGGTCGCTTCATCGATCCGTCCGGTCTGCAGGAGCCAGCCGCCGATGCCGTGCGTGATCCGGCTCACCACCCAAAAAGCCAGCACGGCGAAAAACGGCGTGAGCCAAAGGGAGTTGCGGATGTAGCTCTTGATGATGTACTTCCGATTCCAATGCATTATGCCTTCTCCTTCAGGTTGCCGGGCGCAGTTCGCAGAGCGGATTTATCCGAGCATGGTGTACGATTCAGCCCGGATGGGACAAAATACTGACATAGCTACAACACGTAATAATAGACGCAGCCTTAAAAGATTAGCAGATATCGCGTTTCATTCAATGACGGGATTGATTCACTGAAACTGGTTTTGTATGAGTCATTCCCGCGCAGGCGGGAATCCATCTGGAGGCTGGATTCCGGATCGAGTTCGGAATGACAGGAGATACACCGTAGCTGGCTGCGGGGTATCTCATTTGCTGATGATCGGCCCCGCAACGTCTACCACATTTTCATCCGAATTTCAGTATTTTCCCGTGCGAGCCGAAGCATTGCCGGCGACAGGCACTGAACCCCTGCACGAGCGAAATTCCAATATCCATACGATGGGAAATGTTGTAGTAAAGTATTGTATAGCGAGCTTCATCAAGCTGCCTGCAGACTGCGGTTTTGCTTAACTGGGATGGAAGGACTATATGGCTCAATCAGGTATCAGACCGCATGAAGAACTTCACGAGCCGTTGCCGTTCGAAAGGCGGCTGGCCGAAATTTCGACATTCTTCATCAATCTTCCCGCTAACCGGATAGACAACGAAATTGATGTCGTCCAGAGCCGCATCTGCGAGCTCCTTGATATTGGCCGTTCTTCACTTTGGTTAACCTCTGAAGACGATCCCGAGATGCTGTTGCTTACACATTTCCATCAGCCGCCGGAGATCCCATCACCTCCTGAGAGGATGAGTGCAAATGATTATTTGGCCTTGGACGGTGCAAAAAGTCCTGGGAGGGGGAACTCTTGCCATTTCGAAAATGAGCGAGCTTCCGGCGGATGCAGGCCGTGACCGGGAGAGTTACCGCCTGTACGGTACCAAGTCGGTAGTGGTGGTTCCGTTATCCGTAGGAAGAGGGAAAGTATTCGGCTTGTTGACCTTCGCCGTTACACGTGAGGAGAGAGACTGGCCGGAGACGGTCGTGGAACAGTTTCAACTGGTCGCGCAGATATTTGCCAATGCTCTCTCCCGCAAGCAGGCCGAGAAGTCCCTGGAAGAGCGTCTGCGCTTCGAGCGCCTGCTGTCGGATGTCTCGGCCCGGTTCGTCAACATTTCACCTGAGCAGGTCGACGGGGAGATCGAGGACGCCCTGATGATGGTCCTTGCGTTTTTCCAGGTCGACCGCTGCGCGCTGATTCGGACATTGACAGGTAAGACATCATGGCAGATCACCCATCTTGTCTCCTCGGATGATGTTCCGCCTCTTCCCGCAGGGGTCGACTTGCCCAGATCCATTTACCCGTGGGCGTACGAAATACTGACAGAAAAGCACGAGGTGGTGTCTATTTCGAGGCTTGATGATCTGCCGGCCGAGGCGAACGTAGACAGGCAAACATGCATCGAATGGGGTATTCGATCCTATGTGAACATTCCCATCTTGATCGGCGAGTCCGTTGATATTATTCACGTCAGTTCGGTAAAGAGTGAGCGGGTCTGGCCGGAGGAACTCTTCCCGCGGCTGCGTCTGCTCGGTGAAATCTTCGTGAATGCCCTGGAGAGAAAGAGGGTGGAGGTGGCGGTCAGGGAATCGGAGGCGAAGTACCGCAGCCTGTACGAAAGCATGATGGACGGCTACGTGCTGGTCAGCATGGACGGGAGGATTCTGAAATACAACGAATCCTATCGGGAAATGACGGGCTACGAACCGGAGGAGTTGCTTCGGCTGATCTACCCCGACATCACACCGGAGAAATGGCACGCTGTCGAGAAAGAGATCATCGAGCGGCAGGTGCTGGTCCGCGGGTACTCCGAGGTCTATGAAAAAGAATATCGAAAAAAAGACGGAACCGTATTCCCTATCGAGCTTCGAATCTTTCTTCTCAGGGATGAAACGGGAAGCAACATCGGAATGTGGGCGATCGTCCGTGACATTTCGGGACGCAAGCGGGTCGAGTCGGAGGCCCGGAAGCTCAGGGAGGATCTTGCCCACGTCACCCGGGTGTCGACGCTGGGCGAACTCACGAGCTCCCTGGCCCATGAGATCAATCAACCCCTGGCCGCAATCCTCAGCAACGCCCAGGCGGCGCAGCGTTTCCTCTCGCAGGACAAACCGGACATGAAGGAGGTCGCCGAGATCCTCGGAGACATCGTCCGGGACGACAACCGGGCTGCGGAGGTGATCCGGAAAATCCGGTCCCTGCTGAAAAAGGAGGAAACCCGATACGAGACACTGAGCCTGAACGACGTCATCGAAGAAATACTGAATGTCGTCCGCAACGACACCGCCCTGACGGACGTGTCGATCGAAAAGGAGTTCGACCTTTCGCTGCCTGCCGTATGGGGTGACCGGATTCAACTGCAGCAGGTCATCCTGAACCTGGTTCTGAATGCGGCAGAGGCCATGAAAGAGGCAGGAACGGATGATCGCAGGCTGAACGTCAGGACGTCGAAGCAGGACGGCCGCTTCGCAAAAGTATCCATACGGGATGTCGGGCCGGGCATAGAGGAGAATAGCGCAATCAGGCTTTTCGAGCCCTTTTACACCACCAAAGCCGGAGGGATGGGTATGGGCCTCGCCATCAGCAAGGATATCGTCAAGTCCCACAAGGGTGAGATCCGGGTTGAGAACAACACGGACAGGGGGACCACGTTTTCCTTCACCGTACCCTTCGAAAGCGGGGTGAAGCCATGAGCGATCTCCCGCCTGTCGTCTTCATCGTCGACGATGATTCTTCCGTCCGGCGTTCCCTGGAGAGACTGGTTCGATCCGTGGGCCTCACGGCAAAATCGTTTTCTTCCGCGAAGGAGTTTTTGCTATCCGGTCACGGAAAGGAGACGGGATGCCTGGTTCTCGATGTGCGGATGCCTGAAATCAGCGGGCTCGAGCTGCAGGAGAAAATGACCAAATCGGGCATCCTTCTGCCCATTATCTTTATTTCGGGCCACGGCACGGTCCCGATGAGCGTGCGGGCCATGAAGGCCGGTGCCCTCGACTTTCTCCAGAAGCCCTTCGACGAGCAGGACCTGCTCGAAGCCGTCTACAGGGCCCTTGACCGATGCAGGCAGGAAAAGGCAGCGCGGGAGAAACGCGAAGAGGTAGAGGCGCGGATCCGTTCCCTGACGCCGAAGGAATATGAAGTATTTACCTGGGTCATCACGGGCATGACGAACAAGAATATCGCAGACAGGCTCGCTGCGGCGGAAAAAACCGTCAAGGTCCACCGGGCATCCATCATGAAGAAGATGGGAGCCCAGTCCGTAGCCGATCTGGTCCGTATGGCCGAAAAAGCAGGCATACACCCCCTACCGGCGAAGTAGCCGACCGGCTTTCTGTTTTCCCCCTTCTTAATTTCATACTTCCACTTCCAACCCATACTGGACCAAGGTCCAATGCGGATAGGACCAAGGTCCAATTTCCCTCCGGTGTGAAAAGATGTAATAAATTCGGCAGGCAAAGGGGATTTCCCCCTCGTGCTGAACTATACACATCACCTCATTCGGAGCTGCAATCGGGGAAACAGGTGGGGCACACAGTGATTCCAGAGGCAGATACCGTTTACGTCGTGGAGGATGACACGTCCCTGTGCAATGCCGTACGCCGGCTGCTGAAGTCCGCTCATTACCGTGTTCTTACATTTGCGTCGGCCGAGGAGTTTCGCCAATCGGATTTCAAGAGCAACTCGGGATGCCTGCTTCTTGATATCCGGCTGCCGGGCATCAGCGGGTTTGAACTTCGAGAAGAGCTCCTTGCCTCAGGGGTGCAAATGCCCGTGATATTCATAACCGGACAGGATCGTACCGGAATGGAAGAGCGGGCGATGCGACTGGGCGCCTCTGCATATCTGCGGAAACCCGTTGATGAGGAAACCCTGCTGGGCGCGATTCGCCTTGCCACGAAATCGCTTGCGAAATAAACGGCGAAATGACGAGGGGAACCCGTTGGTAAAGTAGATCTCCAGTGTTCTGTTATCTCTATGCGAGGAGGACGTTATGAAGGAGCTGAAAGAAGAATTCAATGAAGAACCGGGAGAAAAAGCTGTAGTCCGCTCCCGCCGGAGCATCCTGACGGGGTCTGCGGCGCTTCTATTGGGCGGGATTGCAGGACGCCTGAGTAACGCCTATGCTGAACCCGCACCGCAATTCGCCCCGGCGCCGCCCTTGCCGTGGCCGTGGATCCCGCTCGACCCCATGGAGGCCGGCACACGGGCCTATACAAATTATCTCAAGAACAAGGGGTGAGGGAACGGAACGTGGCTGGGGGTCCTCAGCCTTCTGAAAGAGAAAGTCGGTTATCCCTGGACGACCCTGCCGGACTTCATGTTCGAGCATGCTGGGCAAGGGTACGCCGGGCATGGCACGCTGTGCGGCGCCCTGGGCGTTTCTTCTTGCCTGATCAACCTTGTCACCTATGACAACGCTCACAGTTATCAACTGCTGATTGACCGGATGATGTGGTGGTATGCGCAGATGTACTTCCCGACAGAGCGCTTCGACGATATCTCCGCGTTCCCCAAGCAGATCAAGGCCCAGGCCATGACGCCGCTATGCCACACATCGGTTTCAAAGTGGACGATGGCCGCCGGCACGGAGGTCTCCTCCAAGGAGAAATATGAGCGCTGTGCAAAGGTGGCCGGGGAGGTCGTCTTCACCGTCGTGACTGCGCTCAACGAATACTTCGCGGGAAGCTGGAAACCCGCCAAATGGCAGCCTTCGAAAGACATCGCCCACTGTGTCCAGTGCCACGGTCCGGAAGGATATCTGGACTACAAGAGCGGCATGAACCACCAGCAGGGCCACATGGAATGCCGCCTCTGCCACACAGACCACGTGAAGGTGCTGCTGAACAAGAGGGCGGGAAAGTGACACGATACGGGGGAACACACTTCGGAATCGCATGATACGGAAAGGGGAGGTCAGGCATGGAGATCAACCGTAGAACATTTATCAAGCTGTCGGGAGCGGCGGCCGGGACATTCATGATGGGCGGGTTGGGATTCGACCTGTCTCCGGCGGAGGCCTATGCCCGGGAGCTCCGGATAAAAGGGGCGAGGGAGACGACAACGATCTGCTGTTACTGTTCGGTCGGGTGCGGGATTCTCGTGCACACGCGCGATGGAAAGGTCATCAACGCCGAGGGGGACCCCGACCATCCGGTCAGCGAAGGCTCGCTCTGCTCCAAGGGCGGTACGATTTCCCAGATGACGACCAACGAGAGCCGTCTTCGCAAACCGCTCTACCGGGCACCCGGAGCAAAAGCATGGAAGGAGGTCGAGTGGGATTGGGCGCTGGATCGGGTCGCCCGCCGGATCAAGGATAGCCGGGACAGGACCTTCAAGGCAACGACGCGAACGACGGTCCGGGAAAAAATCGTGGCGAATTCGCCCGACGAATCAGGGCTGTACCGCGAGACCGTGGCCGACGTGGAGAAGGAATTCGTTGTGAACAGGGCCGAAGGCATCGCCCACGTGGGAAGCGCGGCCCTGGACAATGAGGAGTGCTATCTCCTGCAGAAGCTGGTGCGCTCCTGGGGGTTGGTGCATGTAGAGCATCAGGCACGGCTCTGACACTCCGCAACGGTAGCGGCTCTGGGAGAGTCGTTCGGCCGCGGCGCGATGACGAATCACTGGGTCGACCTGAAGAATGCCGACGTCATCCTCGTCATGGGTTGCAACCCCGCATCGAATCACCCCATTTCGATGAAGTGGATCATGAAGGCGAAGCAGCGGGGCGGGAAGCTCATCTGCGTGGATCCCCGGTTCACGCAGACCGCTTCGGTTGCTGATCTCTACGCCCCCATCCGTTCCGGCACCGACATCGCCTTCCTCGGGGGGATGATCAACTATATTCTGGAAAAAAACCTCTTTTTCAAGGACTACGTGGTCCAGTACACGGACGCGCCCTTCCTCGTCCATGCGGACTTCAAAATGCCGGGCGACCTTGACGGCGTTTTTTCCGGTTACAACGAAAAGGAAACGAAGTACGACAGGAAGACCTGGGCCTACCAGCTTGACGAGAAGGGCGTCCCCCGGAGGGATCCGACCCTGAAAGACCCGAACTGCGTATTCCAGCTTCTGAAGAAGCACTATTCCCGTTACACGATCGACAAGGTCTCGCAGATCACCGGCACGCCGAAGGACAAGTGTGAAGAGGTTTACAGGGCCATCGGCTCGACGGGCAAGCCGGACAGGACGGCCACATCCTGCTACGCCATGGGCTGGACGCAGCATACGGTGGGCGTGCAGAACATACGGGCGGGCACCATCGTCCAGCTTCTGCTGGGCAACATGGGGATGGCGGGTGGCGGAGTGAACGCCCTGAGGGGGGAAGGCAACGTCCAGGGCTCCACGGACCATGGGCTGCTCTTCCACATCTGGACAGGGTACAACCCGACGCCGACGGCATCGATTTCGACGCTCAAGGACTACAACATCAA
Organism: uncultured delta proteobacterium; assembly: GCA_963802225.1. Classification (GTDB taxonomy): domain Bacteria; phylum Desulfobacterota; class Syntrophia; order Syntrophales; family UBA2192; genus UBA2192. The sequence goes on from CAWDHZ010000036.1 coordinate 196,196, forward strand.
ATTCACTCCCACAACGAAAGAGCCCAAAAGCGTCAACTGGTGGAGCAACAGGCCCAAATACATCACCAGTTATCTCAAGGCAATCTATGGGGAGAATGCAACGAAGGAAAACGACTTCGGCTATTCCTGGCTCCCCAAACTGGACGAGGGAATGAATGCATCGTGGCTTGCCCTTTTCGCCAGGATGTATCGGGATCAGTTCGAGGGGTTCTTTGCCTGGGGCATGAACCCCGCCTGTTCGAGCCCCGGTGCAGGCAAAGTGAGGGAGGCACTCGGGAAACTGAAGTGGATGGTCAACGTCAACCTCTACGACAACGAAACGGCTTCGTTCTGGAGAGGGCCGGGCATGAAGCCTGAGGAAATCAAGACCGAGGTGTTCCTGCTGCCCTGCTGCTCCTCGATCGAGAAGGAAGGCAGCATCTCGAATTCCGGCCGCCTCGTGCAATGGCGATACAAGGCCATTGAGCCCGTCGGCCAGTCCATGCCCGATGCGGAGATCCTGAATGAGCTGTATTTCCGGGTGAAGAAACTCTACGAGAAGGAGAAAGGGGCCTTTCCCGATCCGATCCTGAAACTCACCTGGGACTACGGGGAAAAGGACCGGCAGGGCAAAGTCAAGCACCTCGACGTCCACAATGTGGCCATGGAGATCAACGGGTACTATCAGGAAGACGTGTACGACAAGACGGTCAACCCTCCGAAGCTCATCGGAAGAAAGGGCGACCTGGTCCCGAATTTCGTGAGCCTGCGGGACGACGGATCGACATCGAGCGGGAACTGGCTCTACTGCGGGAGCTATACCCTGAAAGACGGAAAGGCCGTCAACATGATGGCACGCAGGGGCACAGAGGACCCGACCGGCCTCGGCCTTCATCCGAATTGGGCGTGGGCATGGCCTCTGAACAGGAGGATCATCTACAATCGGGCTTCCGTCGACCCCAACGGCAATCCCTGGGATCCGAACAGGCCGGTAATCCGATGGAAACCGGCGAACACTGTGACCGGCGCACCGGCCCGATGGGAAGGGGATATCCCCGACGGGCCGGCCCCGCCGCTGGCGAATGAAAAGGACGGGAAACTGCCCTTCATCATGAAGCCGCTCGGGGTCGGTACGATCTTCGGCTCGGGAATAGGCGACGGCCCGTTCCCGGAGCACTACGAGCCTCTGGAGAGCCCTGTCCCGGCGAACCCGATGTCGAAAAAGCACCGGGTCAATCCGACGATCCCTGTGGCAAGACTGCAGGCAATGGCGAAGGACCCCTCATTCCTCTTCTCTTTCGATATCGAACGGTACCCCATCGTGGCGACAACGTATCGGGTGAGCGAACACTGGCAGACAGGCGTCATGACTCGCCACCTTCCCTGGCTGCTCGAGATGCAACCACAGATGTTCGTTGAAATGAGCCTGGAGCTGGCCGCGGAAAAAGGCATCAAGGAGCGGCGACACGGTGTCGGTGACGTCCGCCAGGGGCGAGCTGTCCTGCGTTGCCATCGTGACGGATCGTTTCAAGTCTTTCAAGATCATGGACACAACGGTCCATATGGTCGGCATGCCGTGGTGTTTCGGATGGCAGTACCCCGCAGACGGCAGCGGCGGGGACAGCGCCAATCTCCTCATCCCCTTCATGGGCGACCCGAACACGTTGATCCCTGAATCAAAGGCCTTCATGGTCAACATCCGCAAGATTGCAGGCCAGCGGGACCGGCCGGAGCATGACAGAACGAGAGGGGGCAGTCATGATCACACGAAAATCCTTCTTCATCGACACGACGAAGTGCACGGGGTGCCGGGCATGCCAGGCAGCCTGTAAACAGTGGAATCAGAACCCGGCAACGAAGACGCGCCAGCAGGGAACTTACCAGAACCCGCCGGATCTTTCGACGGCGACCTTCAAACTGGTGAGATTCAGCGAGCGGGACCGGACCGTCAGGAGAGCCGGAATGGTACTTCTTCCCCGACCAGTGCAGGCACTGCATCTATCCGCCCTGTAAGATGGCGGCCGATCAGAAGGCGCCGGGGGCGGTGATCCTCGATGCTCAGACGCGGGCTGTCATCTATGATCCTGCGGTAAAGGTATCGCCGGAAGCGTTCAAGGCCATCCGCGAGATCTGCCCGTTTGATATCCCCCGCTATGACGCGAAGCTCGGCCGCATGTCCAAGTGCACGATGTGCATCGACCGGGTCAGCGAGGGGCTGCTTCCGGCCTGTGTCAAAACCTGTCCCACGGGAGCGATGCAGTTCGGTGATCGGAGCACGATCCGCAAGATGGCCGAAGACAGGCTGGATGAAGTGAGGAAAATCTACAGAAGGGCCTCGCTGGTCAATCCCGAGGCTGTCCGGGTGATCTTCCTTTTCAAGGATTATCCCGAGAAGTATTACGAGTATGCCGCAACGAGGATGCAAAGGGGATCACCCGGAAGATGGCGCTGAAGCAACTCCTCCATCCTGTTTTCGCCTTCGAGGACTGGATCGGATAAAGCCCGGGTAGAACCCCGGATGCTTCTTGCGAGTGGGTATCGCGGGAAGGAGATCGAAATTGAAATAGGGCAACGAATGGAAAAAGAACTGGAACGATTACGGGAGAGGGCTCAACAGCTGAAGCGGAAGAGACCCGATTACGGAGCCATCCTGGATTTTTACGTAACGGTCAGGGAGGCACAAATCACGTCAAAGGCCACTCTGAAACTGGATCCGACAAAATTAAAGGAATCGAGGAAGCAGCGCCGGACCGAAGAAGGCATTTCACTTTTTCGGAAAGAAGACTTTCCTGTGGATCGTGAAGCGTCGATCGGCCTTTTTCATGCCCTGTGCCGGATGGGAAAAACGGCGAATCCGCATATGGCCGAACAGGTCGAAAAGATCGAAAAGTCTCTCGAAAGACAAGATCGATCTGGAGATATTATTAACGGGGCAGTCAAGGAACTGGCGATCGAGCATGTTGCTGCCGACCGGGGATTGGACAGGCAGGTCCTTTCATTCTCTGATCCAGAACAGCATCAGGCCTTCGATCGAAGCAGGTATGGAGCAGCTTTGCGGCGAGCTCGAACCTGAAACGTGGCGGAAGAGTCACTGCCCCGTCTGCGGTTCCCTGCCTTCTCTGAATCTGCTGAAAGGAGAAGGGGGAAAGCGTTATTCCCTTTGCTCCTGTTGCGGTTATCAATGGAGGATCGATCGGTTGTCCTGTGCTGTCTGCGGCAACAAGGAGCAGGGATCTCTGCAGTATTTTCTTGGTGAGGGAGAAGAGGCCTACCGTATCGATCTCTGCGATCAATGTCATCACTATATCAAGACGATCGATTACAGAAATCTTGAAGCATCCGATCCTTCCCTGGAAGATCTCGCAACCCTACATCTCGATGTCGTAGCCGTCCAAAAGGGGTACAAGAGATCTGTCCCCAACCCCTGGAGTACCTGAACATGAAAGAAGAGCTTGAGGGGAGAAAGAAGCTGGAAGGAGTTGGCATTTGTTTTGTGACCCTGGGAGCGATTCTTTTCGCAAGGAGCGCTGGGGCTGCCTCTCCGAGATGGCGTCAGGGCGTTCGCTGGATTCGATGGATCGTCCTGATGCTGGCACTTGCGGGCTGCACGACGGTGGGTCCCGACTTCGTGAAACCCGACCCGCCGGTACTCGAACACTGGCAGGAGGCCGATGGCACCATTTTCGCGCAAAAGCCCGCGGAGCGGATCCAGTGGTGGGAAGCCTTCGACGACCCGGTGCTGAGCAACCTGATCGAGACGGCCTATCAAAACAACTACAGCCTGAAGATCGCGGGCTTGCGGGTTCTGGAGGCGCGGGCCCAGTTGGGGATCGCCGTGGGCAATCTCTACCCCCAGAACCAGCAGGCGAGCGGCGGCGCGAACTACACGTCGGTCAGCAAGAACGCCGTCAACACGGCGTCAGGTGACCTGAATTACTGGGAGTACAACGTCGGCGCCGGCGTCTCCTGGGAGCTCGATTTCTGGGGCAGATTCCGGCGCGCGATCGAGTCCGCCGACGCCAGCCTGCAGGGTTCCATCGCCGCTTACGACAACGCGCTCGTGTTGCTTGTCGCCCAGGTTGCGGACACCTATGTCGCCATCCGCAACGCGGAGGCCCAACTCAAGGTCACGCGCGAAAATGTCGCCATCCAGGAGCGCGCCGTGAAGATCACCGAGGCCCGGTTCCGCGGCGGCGATGTCGGAGAGCTCGATGTTCTCCAGGCGCGCACCCAGCTTCTGGGGACCCAGGCGTCGATTCCACCGCTGGAGACCGGGCTTCAGCAGGCGCGAAACGCCCTCAGCACCCTGTTGGGCCGGCCCCCGGGCGACCTCGCGCAGATAATGGGACCGCAACCGGGTGTCATTCCGGCGGCACCTCAAGCGATTGCCGCGGGCGCCCCGACGGAGCTTCTCCGGCGGCGTCCCGATGTGCGCCAGGCGGAACGCGCCGCGGCGGCGCAAAGCGCGGCGGTTGGAGTTGCCGAGGCCGATCTCTATCCGAGCTTCGGGTTGAGCGGCTTTCTCGGCGTGGTGGCGGCCGATGGAACCAATACCACGAGGAGCGGCAACAGCGGCTTCGGACAGCTTTTCAATTCCGACGCCTTCACATTCTTCGGCGGGCCGTATTTCAGTTGGAACATCCTCAATTACGGCCGTATCCGCAACAACGTACGGGTCCAGGACGCGCGGCTCCAGCAGCTTCTGGTGAACTATCAGGACACGGTGCTCAACGCGGTGAGAGAGGTGGAGGACGGCATGGTGGCCTTCCTGCGCAGCCGCGAGCAGGAGCGGATTCTGGCCGAGACCGAAGCGACGGCCCAGCGCTCGCTCAATATCGCGAACGTTGGATACCGCGAAGGTTTTACCGACTTTCAGCGTGTGCTGGATGCCCAGGGTGCGTTGCTGCGGGCGCAGCAGTCATACGTTACGGCGCGCAGCACCACCGTCCGCAGCGCAATCGGAATCTACAGGGCGCTCGGCGGAGGGTGGGAAATCCGCTCGGGCTCCGATTTCGTGGACCGGGAGACAAAAGACGCCATGCAAAAGCGCGTGAACTGGGGCGATCTCCTGCAGCCGGAGGCGACCGAACCGCCGTTCAAGGGCGAGGGCGGCGGCTGGCCGTCGCCGGACTGGTAAACAAACTCAACCTGAACAGAGGCATGTGATGACCGAACAGCAGCAGTCCCAGGGAGTGGAGCAGGAGCTGCAGAAGCATCCGGAGACCAAACCGCCGGAAGCGCAACCTGCCCCGCGGCGGATGGACCCGGTGCGAAAGTGGGTCCTGATCTTAGGAGCGTTCTGCCTGTTCCTGCTTATCTGGTACATGGCCGCCGACCGCTTTACGCCCTTCACCACCCAGGCGCGCGTCAACGCCTTCGTGGTACCGATCGCGCCGCAGGTGGCAGGAGAAATTCTCTCCGTCGATGTGCGCACCAACCAGGTGGTGAAGAAGGGCGACTTGCTCGCCCGGATCGATCCGGAACGCTACCAACTGGCGGTCGCCTCGGCCGAGGCCCAGCTGGCACTCACCCAGCAAAACCTGAAGGTATCCTCCTCGGCGGTCGATGCGGCAGCCGCCTCCCTGGAGGCCGCGAAGGCCGGGCTGGTGAAGGACACGCAGAACGAGGTTCGCCTGAGGCGCATCGCCGCGGATGTGCCCGGCGCAGTTTCGCAGCGGTCGCTGGATTCGGCGTTGACATCCCGCCTCGAGGGCGAGGCCCAGGTGGCCGGCGCCAGGGCCAATTTGCAAAAGGCGATCGAAGCGCTCGGGCCGCGCGACGAGAAGAACCCGCAATTGCTCGCCGCGCGCGCGGCATTGGACAAGGCGAAGCTGGACTTGCAGTACACGCGCATCGTCGCGCCGAACGACGGCCTGGTGACCGACCTGCGGGTCGACGTCGGCAACTTCGCGGCGACCGGCCAGCCGCTGATGACCTTTGTCGCCATTCAACAGATCTGGGTCGAGGCGAACCTGACCGAGAACAACCTCGGTCGCATCAAGTCGGGCGATGCGGTCGATCTGGTGCTGGACATCTGGCCGAGCAAGACCCTGCGCGGCCGTGTCCGCAACATCACCTACGGCGTCACCGGCGCCGAATCCACCTCGAAGCCCGGCGCGCTGCCCACGGTGCAGAACCAGCGCGACTGGCTGCGCAACGCGCAGCGCTTCCCGGTGCTGATCGACTTCGAGGACCCCGCGGAGGCGGCACAGCTCGGCGCGCGTGTGGGCAGCCAGGTCAACGTGCTGGTCTACACCGGTGAGCGCCCGATCCTCAACACGATGGGTCGGGTTCTGATGTGGCTGAGCAGCGTGATGTCCTATGCATACTGATGTAACCGCAGCGACGGCTGCTCCGGGTGCGCGGGCTCTCGACGACCCCAGGGTGCGGCGCATCCTGCGTTTCGTCATCGGCGTGACCCTGGCGACGGCCTACAGCAGCTATATCAACTGGCCTTTCTCGTTCATGCTGGTGGCGCTGGCGATCGCGCTGCTGGCGCTGCCCACGCCGGCGCCGTCGTTGCGCTTCGCGGTGTGGACGGTGGCCAAGCTCGTCTTCTTCAGCGGCCTGGGCGTGGTGCTGATGTTGCCTTTGCACAGCTATCAGCTCTTCGGGTTCACACTGGTCGCACTCATCCTGTTCTTCACCTTCTACCTGCAAGCGCAGGGCAGGATCTCGGGCCTGGACATCGTCTTCGTGATCGTCGGCGTGACCCTCGTGCCCGCGTTCGGGCAGAGCAACATGGACGTGGGGGTCGAGTTTGCGAAAGGTTTCTCGCAGAGCGCACTGGCGCTGTTCCCGGTGATCTGGTTCGCCTTCGCGGTGCTGCCCGGCGGTGTGTTCCCGGGCCTGCCGAATACGCCCCCGGTGCCAGGCACTTCGGCGGACAGGGGCATCATCGCGCTGCGACCGGTGATCGTGCTGCTGCCGCTCTTCGTCTACATGCTGGGCAGCGACAACAATATCCGCTACCTGATCGGCTACTACCAGCCGGCGATGATCGCGCAGCACGCGAGCCGGGGGAAGTCGCGCAAGCTGGCCAGTGACCTGTTCATCTCCACACTCATCGGCGCCACGGCGGGGCTGGTGATGTGGTGGCTGATGAAGCTGTGGCCGTCGTGGTTCTGGTTCGTACTGATGATGGCGCTGTTCACGTCCATTTTCGCGACGCGCATCTTCGCCGACGGCCCCGCCCCGCTGACGCCGAACTACTACCGCTGGAGCAATGGCCTGTCGACGCTGGTCTTCATCGTCTTCCCCGACGCGCTGACCCAGGGCTTCACGGGCGACGACCCGAACATGAAGTTCTACCAGCGCATCCTCGACTACCTTCTCATCACAGTATATTCGGTCTTCGGCGTACTCGTCTATGACGCGATCGTGGAACGCCTGTCCTTGTGGCGCAAGCGATGCGCGCGGAGCACCCCTTGAAGCGCGCAGCACAGCCGCAGGCGATGCTCTCGTCATTTGCGATCCCGACGTGACCAGGCCTTTCTGACGCCGAGGAGATAAGAGTCGATCATTACCAGTACATTATATGGAACAGATTCACTCTTCGTTGACTTCAGGGGCTGGATGCCCCTATACTGTGCTTGTAAAGAATCATGGCGTGAACAACCCTGTGTGGAGCCAAACATCTTCATGCGGAGGATGGAAATTGGACCTTGGTCCTATCCGCACTGGACCGTGGTCCAATTCCCCTCCAGATTGAAAACATGTCATGAATTCCATAGTGAAAGGGGATTTTCACATCAATTCGGTAAGATGTTCGCCCGAAAGGCAGGTGTAGATCCATAATACAGATGACGGTTATAACGACGGAGATTGGAGCAGGCAAGCAATCGAGCATGGCATCCATCATTGTTGAATGAAACTTCAGTCAGGAGGGAAGCAAATGAAAAGTTATAAAGTCGAGGGTATCGCGGATGTGGGGGCCGTTATCTATGAAATGGTTGTAAAATACGAAAAAACCGGATTTGCCGAGGCCAGGATGATCCCGAAGGATCCGAAGAGCGCCCGTCACATTGTCGATGGGTTCCTGAATTACGTAAGAGGGCGGCATCAAAGGAGCAACGTCATCATCAAGCGTCTCAGCCTTGTTTTTGAAAAAGGCCGCGGCGATCAGATCGGGTCCTTTGTCCTTGGCATGGGGAAGCCACCGGCCAAGCCTGCCAAGCCTCAAAAGCCATCGTCCCGGAAGGCGGCATCGTCCAGGAAATAGCGCACGGCCCGCAGGGCCTGCCCAAGTTCGCCCTGCCGCCGTTCGATGCGGCGCTCTGGACGATGACCCTCGTCCCTGCGCCGCTGATCTGCTCTTCAACAAATTCCTTCCATGGGGATGCTTCATCGATGACCGGAACCGCGAAGCCCCACAGTTCGAGACCCTCTACGGCGCTTTTAACAACCCTCCTCGTTGCGATTTTCATGTTGCTGGGCGCAGCGCCGGTTGCCGCGCAACCGTCGACGGTCATTGGGGCGAACGTTCAGAAAATAGCCAACGGCGTGCTTACCCTGATGGGATTCGGTCTCACGCCTGATGTCACGACAGGCTCGCTGTCCTTTAGCAGTCCGTCAACGGGGTCCCCGGGTATGCAGATGTCATCGTTAGGTGGGGGCTTTACCATCAGCAAGGACGTTCCGCTTTACCTGGAGGGTACGGCGGCGTATAGCCGTTACGATCCCACCTTCCTGGTCTCCGACGGCACAAATTCGCGCGAGATCCCGGTCAAATGGAACAGTCTTTCCGCCACGGGGGGCATCGGCTGGGACTTCCCCATTGCCCAGGACCTCGTTTTGCGCCCCATCTTTAACTTCTCCTATGGGACCGTCCAGAGCGATCTGAAGGTTGCGGGGCAGTACCTCGGGAATCAAACCGGGAAGGACCTCTCGTTTCTCGACAGGGGCCACCTCGATGCGGCAGGGATTGGCGGTTCGCTGATGCTTGACTACGAACGCTATCGGCCCGAAAACGAGATCGACGTCGAACTGCGCTATACGAACATCTACCTTCAGAGCATCAGCGGATCTTCGGAGGCCGTATCGGGGTCTACAAGCGCGCAGACCCTTGCCCTTTGGGCCCGGTGGCGTGCACCGACCGGCCTGACCGCGCTCGACAGGCCCTTCCGGTACGTGCTCGAGTTCTCGCACACGCAATTCCTTGGCGATCTTCGCGGCGCGCTGGGATTCGGCTATCTCACCTCGCTGGGTGCCGGTTTTGAGCTTGATACGAGCAAATATACCTGGCTCACCACTCGCTGGCGTCTCCTCGGGCGATACAAGTTCGGTGACGGCGTGCAGGGTTGGTCCGTCGGGGTCGCTTGCAGTTTTTAAAGTTCAGGGCCCGTTTTACGGACCGCCAGGCTCTGCGGGTGCTTGAAATATCGCTTCCCATTATTTTAAGAATTCGGGTATTATTAAGGAGATCACAAAGCAGGTTGCATAAAGATCTTTAAGGAAAGAGCCTCTGTCATTCCGGACTTGATCCGGAATCCAGTATTTTCATGGATTCCTGCCTGCGCAGGAACGACACCGCGTCCATCTTTACGCTGCACAATATGCAACCTATTTATCGCTCCCCGTAATCTATAGACAATTCATAATCTTCATCTTCTTCATATGAGGCTTTTCCAATAGAGCTTCAGTCGTTCTTAAGGGTCTGTTTCCTCGCGTTATTCCAGATTTCACTCTTAACCGGACCAACCAACCATAATGGAGTGGTTTCAAAATGACTCTCCCGGCGATGGCAAGTGAGTCCCATCTTTATTTTGAAAGAGGCGGGCCCGCCTACAGGCTTATGCAGAGGTTAAACGTGGTCAAGGGTGATGACCCTTCCGTTGCCCGAAGAATTGTCATCTTCCTGGCCCTCACGTGGTTTCCTCTTCTCATTTTTTCCTTTTTCGAGGGACTTGCCCTGGGACCGACGCCGGAGCAGTCGTTTCTGCTGGACTTTGCATCTCACGCCAGGTTTTTTGTAGCCTTCCCGATGCTGATCATCGCAGAGATCATCATCGGCCCCCGACTGACGATTGCCGGCCTTCACTTCGTCCGTTCCGGCCTTGTCAGGGAGGATGACTATCCCGCCTTCGACTCGGCCGTCGAAAAAGTCATAGCGCGGCGGGAAGCCCTGCTGCCGGAGTTGATCATACTGGGCATTTCCGTTTTCGGGGCATGGTCCATGACCGCTGCATTCTATGCGGGACAGGAGACGAGCTGGCACATCATCCGGACAGATGGCGGTATCCGGTTGTCCATGGCCGGTGTCTGGTATCTCCTGGTGGCTGTCCCTCTTCTGCAGTTCATGTTCTATCGATGGATCTGGAGGCTGATCATCTGGACAGGTTTTCTGCGCGACATGTCCCGATTGAACCTCCGGCTGGTCGTGTCCCATCCGGATCAGGCGGGAGGCCTCGGTTTTCTGGGCATGACGCAGATCCCCTTCGGCTCACTGGCTTTTGGCCTGGGCAGTATCCTGAGCGGGAGCGCTGCATTCCAAATCGTCTTCCATAGTGTCAACATAGAGGTTTTCAAGATTCCATTTGGTGCGTATCTTGTGCTGGTCAACCTGATCTTTCTGGGTCCCCTGCTCGTCTTTGTCCCGCTGCTGGCCAGAACACGCAGGCAGGGTCTCCGGGAGTTCAGCACCCTGGCCGGCGTGTACAACTATTCCTTTGCGGAAAAATGGATCAGGGGTAAAGCGCCGGAGGGCGAACCGCTCCTGGGCAGCAGTGATATCCAGTCGCTGGCCGACCTGGGCAACAGTTATCAGTTTGCCCGACAGATGAAACTCTTCCCGTTCGGTCTGCAGGAGATCATCAAAATGACCGTCATCGCGGCAGCGCCCATGCTTCCTCTGCTTCCGCTGGTGATGCCGATTGAGGATATCCTGAAAGTACTCGCCAAGGCGCTGCTATAGCAACCAAGCGGGGTTGCCCGGGAGCGGACAGGGCAGGGGACGGGGCTTACCGGACCTGCGTAGGTCATTACTGCGGCAACTAAACATCGTAACCATGTCATACCGGATACCCGATCAGGTCGAGTACAGGCCCGATCCGGTATCCAGTCATTGGTGGATTCCCGCCTCCGCGGGAATGACGACTTTGTGGTGTTTTGTTGCCTGTCTAATAATTCTCAAATCAGTCTTCGTTTTTACTGAAGAAAGGAGGGCATCTTATGACTTCTGAACAAATCCGCCTCGAAGAGGCCCGGGAGAAGAATATCCCCTGGAAAAAATGGGGCCCCTACCTGAGCGAGAGGCAGTGGGGGACGGTGCGCGAGGACTACAGCGAGGGGGGTGACGCCTGGAATTTCTTCACCCACGATCAGGCCCGCTCGCGTGCCTACCGATGGGGAGAGGATGGCCTGGCCGGCATATCCGACGACAAGCAGCGGCTGTGCTTTGCCCTTGCGTTGTGGAACGGCAGGGACCCGATCCTCAAGGAACGCCTGTTCGGGTTGACCAACAGCGAAGGCAATCATGGGGAGGATGTCAAGGAATACTACTTCTACCTCGACAGCACGCCGACCCATTCGTACATGAAGTACCTCTACAAATACCCCCAGGCAGCCTTTCCTTACGCCGACCTGGTGGACACCAACAAGGGGCGCTCCAGGGAAGAGATGGAGTATGAGCTCCTCGACACAGGCGTGTTCGACGGCGACCGCTACTTCGACGTCTTCGTGGAGTACGCCAAGGCCGGTCCCGAAGACATCCTGGTACGGATCACGGCGGCCAACCGGGGACCGGACGCGGCCGAGCTGCATCTCCTGCCGACACTGTGGTTCCGTAACGACTGGGCGTCGTGGATTGCCGAATCCAACAGGGCAGCCACGAAACCGAACCTCAAGCAGATCTCCCTTCCTCCCCCCCCTGACAAAGGGGGGGAGAGGGGGGGGGTGAGCGCGGTGGCGGCAACGCATCCGCTGCTGGGTGAATTCATTCTTTCCTGCGAAGGCGATGTGCCGTTGCTCTTTGTCGAGAATGAAACGAATAATGCCCGACTCTTTCCCGACTATCCGAACACCAGCCCTTACGTGAAAGACGGCATCAACAACTGCGTGGTGGAGGGCCGTCAGGACGCAGTGAACCCCGACAAGCAGGGCACCAAGGTCGCGGCGCACTACCGGCTGAACGTAGCGCCCGGCGATTCGGCCATCCTGCGGCTGCGCCTCACCTCCGTGGCCCCTGCCGGCGAAAGCAGGAAAAGCAAAGCCGCCGCATCCCCCTTCGGTCCGGAGTTTGAAAAGACCCTGGCCGCCCGGCTGCAGGAGGCGGACGAGTTCTACCGTTCCGTGACCCCGCCATCTGTCTTCCCGGACGCGGCCAACGTCATGCGCCAGGCCATCGCCGGCATGCTCTGGAGCAAGCAATTCTTCTTCTTCGACGGCGACAACTGGCTGGACGAGCACCACTCCAACCCCTTACATGCCGGATATCGCAGCGCCCGGAACTCGGAGTGGTTCCACATGCTCAACGAGGACATCATCTCCATGCCCGACAAGTGGGAATACCCCTGGTACGCGGCCTGGGACCTGGCCTTCCACACTCTGCCGCTCTCGATCGTGGACCCCGACTTCGCCAAGGAGCAGATGCAACTGATGCTCAAAGGTGTCTACCTGCACCCCAGCGGGCAGATGCCCGCCTACGAGTGGAACTTCAGTGACGTGAACCCCCCGGTCCACGCTTTCGCGACGCTCTTCCTGCACCGCACCGAGCAGGCCCTGCGCGGCGAGACGGACGTGGATTTTCTCAAGTCAGCGTTCAACAAGCTCCTGCTGAACTTCACCTGGTGGGTAAACCGCAAGGACCGGTTCGGCAAGAACGTCTTCGAGGGGGGCTTTCTCGGCCTCGACAACATTGGCGTCTTCGACCGCAGCGCCCCGCTGCCCACCGGCGGCCACCTCGAGCAGGCGGACGGCACGGCCTGGATGGCCCTTTTCAGCCAGAACATGCTGGAACTCGCCGTGGAGATCGCCGCCCACGACCGCACCTACGAAGACATGATCCCGAAGTTCGCGGAGCACTTCTACTATATCGCCCGGGCCATGAACCGTTCCGGTCAGGATGGCATGTGGGACGAGGAGGACGGCTTCTACTACGACGTGCTGCAGCTCCCCGACGGCAGCGCCACGCGGCTCAAAGTGCGCTCGATGGTGGGCCTCCTCCCCTTGTGCGCCACAACGGTGACCGAGAAGTGGCAGCGGGAACGTGTCCCGCGCGCGCTGGCTCAGTTGGGGGAACGGCTGCGCCGGATACCCGAACTTTCGGCGACGATGCACCCTACCGGCCCGGGGCACCTGGGCGTGGCGGAACGGGGGATCATTGCCCTGGTCAACCCGGAGCGGCTCCGCCGGATCCTTACGAAGATGCTCGACGAGAACGAGTTCCTGGGCCCCTGCGGCATCCGCTCGCTCTCGAAATTCCACGAGCGGAACCCGTTTGTCTTCCACGTGAACGGCCAGGAGTACAAGGTGGACTACCTGCCGGCCGAATCGAACACGGGCATGTTCGGCGGCAACTCCAACTGGCGGGGGCCGGTCTGGATGCCGGTGAACGCGCTTATCATCCGGGCGCTTCTGAACTTCTACCTCTATTACGGCGACAACTTCAAAATCGAATGCCCCACGGGTTCAGGGAAGCTGATGAACCTCTTCGAGGTGAGCAAGGAGATCTCGGATCGCCTGACCGGCATCTTTCTCCGCGATGAGCGCGGCAGGCGACCCGTCTACGGCGGCACGGAGAAATTCCAGACCGACCCCCACTGGCGCGACTACATCCTGTTCTACGAGTACTTCCATGGGGATAACGGGGCAGGGTTGGGCGCCAGCCACCAGACCGGCTGGACCGGGCTCGTAGCCAAGACCATCCAACTCTACGGTCTCCTGGACGCCAAGCGGGCACTGGAGGGGGGCAAGCAGGCCGCGTTCGCACGCGGTCCCGGAAAGGAGTGAAAAGAGATGGAAACATGGCCCAAGCACCCGGTACTCTATGAAATCAACACCTGGGTCTGGCTGGGAGATCTCTGCCGGAAATACAAACGGCCGGTGAATCTCGCCACGGTTCCGCCGGAGGAGTGGGATGCCATCGCCTCTCATGGCTTTGACGCCGTGTGGTTCATGGGCGTCTGGGAGCGAAGCCCTGCCGGAATTGAAATCTCCATGCGTAACAAGGGGCTCCTCGATGATTTCAGGAGAGCCCTTCCTGACTTTTCGGCGCGGGACAATGTCGGCTCGCCCTACTGCGTGCGGCGCTATGTCGTCGATGGGCATCTCGGCGGTCCGCAGGGGCTCGCAGCAGCCCGTAAAACTCTCGCAAAGCGCGGCATACGTCTCATCCTCGATTTTGTGCCGAACCATGTCGCTCCGGATCACCCCTGGGTCAGCGATCGCCCTGAATACTTCGTCCAGGGGAACATTGACGACGCGAGGAACGATCCGGCGTCTTTCATCGAGGCGGAAGGAAAGGTGTTTGCCTGCGGCCGGGACCCCTTCTTCCCGGCGTGGCCCGATGTGCTCCAGCTCAACGCCTTTCAGCCCGGGCTCAGGCAGGCGGTGATCGAGACGGTCGCGGAGATCGCCGGACAGTGCGATGGCATCCGCTGCGACATGGCCATGCTCATGCTGAACACGATCTTCGAGCGTACCTGGGGGGCCCGGGCCGGAGCGCGTCCCGCCGGGGACTACTGGCTTACCCTCATCCCGGCGATCAAGGGGAAGCGGCCGGAGTTCAGGTTCATTGCCGAGGCATACTGGGACCTCGAGTGGGAACTGCAGCAGCAGGGTTTTGACTACTGCTACGACAAGAAGCTCTACGACTGGATGGAACACGGGGCTGTCGAGAATGTGCGCCTGCACCTCCTGGCGGATCTTCCTTACCAGGAGGGGATGGTCCGGTTCATCGAGAACCACGATGAGCCGAGGGCAGCTGCCGCGTTTCTGGACGGAAAAGGGCGTGCTGCGGCAGTGGCGGTCCTCACTCTCCCCGGGGCCAGGCTGCTGCACGAAGGGCAGTTCGAGGGACTGAAGGTGAGGTTGCCCGTCTTTCTCGCCCGCCGCCCGGAAGAGCCGGTCGATCAGGACCTCGCGTCCTTCTACGGACGCCTGTTGCAGGAGATCCATCATGACGTCTTTCGCAATGGCGAATGGCACCTCTGCGATAAAAGCGGCTGGCCTGACAACCGGAGCTGCCAGAATATTCTCACCTGGTGCTGGGTCAAGGGCAAGGATCGTTACGTTATCGTCGTGAATTTTTCGGCCGAGCCCTCCCAGGCGCTCGTCAGGGTCCCATGGGACGAACTGAGAGGCAGGACCTGGCTCCTCAACGATGTCCTGTCAGGCGAATCCTACGACAGGAGTGGCGACGAGATGAGGGATGCCGGTCTGTACGTCGATCTGGGGCCCTGGCGTTGGCATTTCTTTCGTTTGAATCCCTCATGATATATGATAAAAATAGATCCCCAATAGTCTGGCAAGGAGATCTCCATGAATGGTTCCGGCGAATTCATGACTCGGTTACGCACGCCATCTCTGTTGGTCCTTGCCTTATTCCTCCTGCTTGTCGGCTGCGCCCACCGTCCGATCAACCCACCCATAACCAAGGCCGATCCGAAATACGGCTATCGATTTCTCACGCGCCCGCAGTTTTCGACGGGCAACGAAAACGTGGTGATCCTCGCCTTTTCGGGCGGCGGCACGCGCGCTGCCGCGTTCTCCTACGGCGTCCTCGAGTTCCTGCGGGATACCGAAATCGTCGGACCGAAAGGCAACAAGTTACGCCTGCTCGACCATGTCGGCGTGATTACCGGCGTGTCGGGCGGAAGCTTTACGGCGCTCGCTTACGGCCTCTACGGTGACAAGCTGTTCGACGATTACCAGCAGCGCTTCCTGAAGCGCGACGTGCAGGGCGAGATCACCTCCCGCACCATCAACCCGACCTACTGGCCATCCCTGTGGTCGAGCACCTGGGGCCGTTCGGAGCTGGCAGCCGATTTATACGACGAGATCCTGTTCAACGGCGCGACATTTGGCGACCTCGATCGCGGGAAAGGCCCGTTCATCATCCCGTCGGCCACCCTCATTTCGACGGGCGCCAACCTGCCTTTTATGCAGAACACCTTCGACGCGCTCTGCTCGGATCTGAATGCGGTGCGTCTTTCCCGTGCCGCTGCCGCATCGTCGGCAGTGCCGGTGGTGCTTTCGGCCATTACACTCAACAATTATGGCGGCACTTGCGGTTACGTGCCGCCCCCCTGGATCAAGCCGTTTGTCGACGCCGTCGAGCCGCCCCGGCCTGCCGCGCGAGCGACCCGCCACGTGAAGGAGCAGGCGGAGTTCGGGGATAGCGTCAACCGGCCATACCTCCATGTCGTTGATGGCGGCGTTTCGGACAACCTCGGCATGCGGAACGTGCTGGATACCCTGGAGATGATGGAAGCGCTGCATTTAGTCGGTGTGCCCACACCGCTCGACCACCTGCGCAGGATCGTCGTCTTTGTCGTCAATTCAATTTCCTCGCCGAAGACGGCATGGGACAAGTCTGAATCCCCGCCGGGCACGCTGGAGACTCTGCTGAAAGCGGCGGGCGTTCCGATCGACCACTATTCCTACGAGGCCACTGAACTGTTGAGGGACAAGCAAGCGCGGTGGCACGCCATGCGGCTGCTCCGGGAGTCGTCCGCATTTGCCGCGAACAGGGATCCGGCGGTGGCGGCCGCGTTGCGCACACCGGATGCGACGATCTATGCCATCGACGTGTCGTTCGCCGCATTGAATGACAAGGCGGAACTGGATTACCTGAACGAACTGCCCACGTCTTTCACCCTGCCGGACGAGGCCGTCGACCGCCTGCGCGCCGCTGCGGGGAAGGCCATCATGGCGTCGCCCGATTTCCAGAGGCTGCTGAAGGACGTCGGGGCCAGAATCGTGACTGCCCCGCCGCGCGCAGGGGAGGCAACACCAGTGCCCGCCGCGAAGTAGCGCACGCTATCTGACGACTGCCCCTTGTAAGCTTCTATTCCTTCTGGATCGTGTTTGTCCCTTTCCCTATCTGTATTGGACCAAGGTCCAGTACAGATAGGACCAAGGTCCAATTTCCCTCCGAAGAGAAAAATGCAATAAATGCCACAGTAAAAGGGGATTCCCCCCGCGGGCTGAAACCGGCAGCGGGCATGAGATGTTTCATTACGACATGAACCTTTTCGGCCCGGCGCTCTGAACAATATTGAATAAGGAGAAAATACAATGAAAGTCGTCATCGTTGGCGGAGTGGCCGGCGGCGCTTCGTGTGCCGCGCGCCTGCGCAGGTTGGATGAAAAGGCGGAAATCATCATGGTGGAGCGCGGTCCCTATGTTTCTTATGCGAACTGCGGGCTGCCCTACCACATCGGCGACGTGATTGAGAAAGAGTCTAGCCTCCTTGTCGCAACGGAAAACACGTTCCGCTCGCAGTTCGCCGTCGATGCGAGAACAAACTGCGAGGCCATCAAGATCTCACCGGACAAGAAGACCGTTGACCTGCGCAACGTCAAGACCGGCGAGGTGACGACCGAGTCCTACGACAAGCTGGTGCTGTCGCCCGGGGCCGTTACTGTCCGTCCGCCCCTGCCCGGCATCGACCTACCGGGAATCTTCCAGGTCAGGACCGTGCCCGACGCGAGGGCGATCCGCGAGTGGCTCGAGCGCGGGTCGTTGTTCCTCGCCGGGATGGACAAATACTCCGGCTTCCAGACGGTGAGGCCCAAGACGCGCGCGGTGGTCATCGGGGGCGGATTCATCGGCCTCGAGACGGCGGAGAACCTCGTTCATCGCGGCTTCGACGTCACCCTCGTCGAGATGCTCGACCAGGTCCTGGCGCCGCTCGATCAGGAGATGGCGCGAATCGTAGAGGGCTACCTGGAGCGGCATGGCCTTCGACTGGCGCTCAACGACGGGGTGTCCGGATTCAAGCAGGCCGCAAACGGCGTCATCGATGTAGAGACCAAGTCCGGAAAGTCCTATCCGGCTGACGTCGTGATCCTCTCTCTCGGCGTGCGGCCGGATACCGCGCTGGCGAAAACGGCAGGCCTGGCGCTTGGCGAACGCGGAGGGATCCGCGTCGACGACCGGATGCGCACGAGCGACCCGGACATCTTTGCCGTCGGCGATGCCATCGAAGTCAAGGATTTCGTCACCGACCAGTGGAGCCTCATCGCGCTCGCCGGGCCGGCAAACCGTCAGGGCCGAATCGCGGCCGATGTCATCGCCGGGCGCGACTCCCGTTTCCGCGGCACCCAGGGCACCTCGATCATCGGGCTCTTCGGCGCGGCGGCGGCCTGGACCGGCGCCAGCGAAAAGACGCTCAACCGGATAGGCGACAAGGATTATGAAAAGATCTACCTCTACCCGAACTCGCACGCGGGGTACTACCCCGGGGCGCGGCCCATCGCGATGAAAGTCCTCTTCCGGAAATCCGACGGGCGCCTCCTCGGCGCGCAGGCGCTCGGCGAGGATAACGTGGACAAGCGCATCAGCGCGCTCGCCATGGCGATCCAGATGGGTGCAACGATCTACGACCTCGAGGAAGCGGAGCTGTGCTACTCGCCCCAGTTCGGAAGCGCAAAGGATCCCGTCAACTTTGCGGGGATGATCGCAGGCGGTGTACTGCGTGGCGACATGCCAATCAGCCACTGGGACGAAGCCGGCAAGGGATTTCTCCTGGATGTGCGCGAGCCATTTGAACTCGCCGTGGAGCAGGCGCCGGGGGCGGTCAACATCCCGCTGGGCCAGCTCCGGGCGCGACTCGGTGAACTCCCCCGCGACCGGGAAATCCTGGTCATCTGCCGCTCCGGCCAGCGCGCCTACTACGCGATGCGCATGCTGCTGCAGAGCGGGTTTAAGGCGCGAACACTCTCCGGGGGCATGTTGTCCCGTTTTCACGCACTGCTCCTGGAGAATTGATGAACGGGAGGCTATCCGCGGCGACGGATTGAAACGCGCCGCGGGTCACCCGGGCAGGGGTAACGATGTTTCGCGGGAGGGTTATGGATGATGAGCAGCCCCGATAAGAAAAAATCGAACTGGAAGGAAAAAATATTCCACGAGATGGTCGAGTACTGGATCAATGTCATCTATCTCACCCTCGTGTTCGCCGCTTTCACGCAGTACCGAAGACTCCTTCTGGCTGCCCATGATATCATATACACGAATTACTGGGTGGCCGTGATCGAGGCGTTGATTCTTGCAAAAGTCATCATGATCGGAGCTGTGTTCCGCCTCGGCCGCGGCCTTGAACACAAGCCCTTGATTTATCCCACCCTTTACAAGACGGTCGTCTTCACTCTCTTCGTCGGTGTCTTTACCGCTCTCGAGTACGCTGTCAAGGGCCTTTGGACGGGGACGGGGTTCATTGGCGGTATCGCCGAATTCTTTGGGAAAGGAAATGAATTGCTCGCCAACTGCCTGGTCGTTTTCGTGGCTTTTATCCCCTTCTTCGGCGTCAAGGAGTTGGGGCGGGTGCTGGGAGAGGAAAAAATAAGGGCTCTCTTCTTCCGGAGAAGGGACCAGGATTCCGGTCTGGCGCTGCAAACGCTGGAGGCGCAGAAACGTTAACCAAAGCAGGACACGGACATGAGAAGTTGCGATAAATTCCAGAGTGAAAGGGGATCCCCCCTCGGGCTGTACAATCGACAACCCCTCGTTCGGAGCTGCAATCGGGGAGAAGGGTGGGGCACACGGTGATTCCGGAGGCAGATACCGTTTACATCGTCGAGGATGACACGTCCCTGCGCAACGCCGTGCGCCGGCTGTTGAGGTCCGCTCAGTACCGTGTTATAACATTTGCGTCGGCCGAGGAGTTCTACCGGTCGGACTTCAAAAGCAGACAGGGATGTCTGCTCCTGGATATCCGGCTGCCGGGCATCAGCGGATTTGAACTTCGAGAAGAGCTCCTTGCCTCAGGGGTGCAAATGCCCGTGATATTCATAACGGGACATGACCGCGCCGGGATGGAGGAGCAGGCGATGAGGCTGGGCGCCACGGCATATCTGCGGAAGCCCTTTGATGAAGAGGCCCTGCTTGGAGCGATTGCTTTAGCCATGAAATCTCTATATATGATGACTCAACAATCAACAGTGGAAAAGACAACGGAAGGATGTTCTTGATCATGACGAAGCTGGTTGCATGCTTTGTTTGCCTTGCGTTCCTTTTTGTTTATAATCAGGCAAAGGGTCAACAGGTAAGAAGTTCTAATCTCATGGAAAGAAAGGATGGATGAAATGAAGAAAGTATTTGTACTCGCAGCGGCTGTTGTATTCATGCTGTCCCTGTCGACAGGGGTCTTTGCACAGGCAACCAAGGGAGCGGCTCCTGCGGAGCAGCCCAAGGTCGTGAAGGAAAGGACGGCCGTCATGACAGCCACAGTCACGGCCATTGATCTCAATACTCGGATGGTCACCCTCAAGGGACCGAAGGGGGAAGTGAGAACCATCAAGGTCGGCGAAGAGGCCGTGAACCTGCCCCAGGTGAAGGTCGGGGATCTCGTGACGGTGAAATTCTACGAGTCGCTTGCCGTGGAAGTGATCAAACCCGGTACGGTCTCGGCGGCAGGGGAGAAAACGGCCATTGTCAGGGCCAAGCCCGGCGAGATGCCCGCAGGAATGGCTGCCCGGCAGTCCACGGTGACGGCCACCGTAACGGCCATCGACAAGAAGAAGAGCACCCTGACCCTCAAGGGCCCGGACGGCAATAAGGTGGTTGCAAAGGCGGAGGATCCCAAGAACCTGGACAAGGTGAAAGTGGGCGATGAGCTGTTGATCACCTACACCGAGGCGCTGGCGATTTCCGTCGAGAAAGCGAAGAAGAAGAAATAGAACCGGGAAACCGGACGAAGCCGACATTGGAAATTTCCGTGCCGGGTCCGGGCTCTCGCCAGGACCCGGCACGGGATCTCTGAAGCAAGGAGGAGAGTATTCGTATGTTGACCCGCAGGAAACGAATCGTGCCAGGCATGGTGTTGCTGGCCTTGATTACGGCCGCGATCTTCACGGTCACGGCGCAAGCACAATCTGCTGCCCCCGCCGGCCCGTGGAAGTTCTCAATAACGCCCTACCTCTGGGCGCCGAATATCAACGGCACATTGAACTACGGTGTTCCGCCGGGAGCCGGAGGGAGCCCGGAGGTCGAGCTCGGACCGAACGACTGGCTCGAATCGCTCAGCTTCGCCATGATGATTTCAGGCGAGGCTCGCAAGGACAGGTGGCTGGTGTTTACCGATCTCATCTACCTGGACTTTTCCAGCGAAGACAGCGCGGTCCAATCAGTCGATTTCAGCGGCAGTCTCGTCAATTCCAGCGCCAACGTTGCGACCAGTTCTTCGCTGAGGGGTACGGCTTGGACGCTCGGCGCGGGCTACGCGGTCCTGCAAAACCGGCCCGTGACGCTCGACGTATTCGGCGGTCTGCGTTACTTCGGCCTGGAGGCCTCGACGGACTGGCAACTCTCGGTGGCTGTTACCGGGCCCGGCGGCGGGCAGACTTTTCCGCGAGCCGGCAGCATCTCCGAGAGGACGGATCTCTGGGATGGGATCATCGGCGTCAAAGGGCGCGTCTGGCTTGGCAGCAGCAACTGGTCGATTCCGTACTACCTCGACGTAGGGACGGGCTCGTCGAGCCTGACGTGGCAGGGCCTGATCGGCGTCGCTTACTCGTTCAAGTGGGGCGAGGTGACGCTCGCTTACCGCAACCTTTACTACGACCAGGACGGCGACAAGCTTATCCAGAACTTGCGCTTCGATGGCCCGGCGCTCGGCGTGACGTTTCGCTTCTGATCCCCATATCAGGCGGAAAGAAATTGTTTGCGCGGAACTCCGCCCGCATGCGCATGAACGGGCCGGAGGAGACACCGTATACGGATTTGTTTAATGGCGGATACAGGACGAGTGCCGTTCCCGGGCCGGCCTGGAGCCGAAAGCGAGAGGGTCGAAGGAATACAAGGACAGCGATCTGAATGAAGACACGGATGCTGTCCGGAATGAACGTAGAAGGAGGACCAGAAGCGATGAGCGAGCGCAAAATTGTAAGCCCGGTCATGGACGATATCAAGGCCCACATGAAGCGCGGGAAGATCGTTTCGGCGGACGAGGCCGTGCGCGTCATCCGCAGCGGCGACACGATTGCCCTGGACGGCGTCGTGGGAGGGGGCGCCCCCGACGAGCTGATCATCGCCCTGGAGAAACGGTTCCTGGAGAGCGGCGAGCCCCGGGGGCTGACGCTGGTGTACGCCTCCGGGATCGGCGACGGGAAAGACAAGGGCGTCAACCGCATCGCCCTGGAAGGCTTGCTGAAGCGGGTGGTTGCCGGGCACTGGGGATTGACGCCGAAGATGCAGAAGCTGGCCGTAGGCGGAAAAATCGAGGCCTACAATCTACCGCAAGGCATCATTTCGCACATGTTCCGCGACATCGCCGCCCACAAGCCGCGAACGATTTCGAGCGTCGGCATCGGGACCTTCATCGACCCGAGACTCGGCGGGGGGAAGATCAACTCGATTACAAAGGAGGACCTCGTCGAAGTCATCACCTTTGACGATAAGGAGTACCTGGCCTACAGGACGATGCCCATACAGGTGGCGTTTCTCAGGGGCACGACGGCCGACATGGACGGCAACATCACGATGGAGCGCGAGGCGATGACGCTCGAGGTGCTTCCGATTGCCATGGCGGCAAAGAACTCCGGCGGGATTGTCGTTGTCCAGGTCGAGCGCATTGCCGACCGGGGCGCCCTGAATCCGCGCCACGTGAAAATCCCGGGGGTTCTCGTCGACTGTGTCGTCGTTGCGAGGCCTGAAAATCACTGGCAGACCTACGGCTCGCCATACAACCCGGCTTTCAGCTGCGAGTTCAAGGTCCCCACGGCCAGCGTCGAACCGCTCGAAATGGATGACCGGAAGATCATTGCCCGCCGCGCGGCGTTTGAGCTGCGGCCGAACATGGTCGTCAATCTCGGGATCGGCATGCCGGAAGGCCTGGCCACCGTGGCCAACGAGGAGGGAATATTCGATTTCCTGACCCTTACGGCCGAAGCCGGTTCGATCGGGGGGATCCCGGCGGGCGGGCTGGATTTCGGGGCGGCAACGAATATGGACTGCCTGCTGGACATGCATCACCAGTTCGATTTTTACGACGGCGGGGGGCTCGATCTCGCCTGTCTCGGGCTTGCCCAGATGGACCGCCACGGAAACGTTAACGTGAGCCGCTTCGGCCCCAAACTCGCGGGCTGCGGGGGCTTCATCAACATCAGCCAGAACGCGAAAAAGATGGTTTTCGTGGGGACCTTTACCGCGGGTGGAACGAAGGTGGCCATCGATGACGGCAAGCTCCGGATCGTGAAGGAAGGGGGCGTGAAGAAATTCGTCAGCGATGTCGAACAGGTGACCTTCAGCGGCAAAACGGCGCGGATGAACAATCTTGATGTGGTATTCATTACGGAGCGCTGCGTCTTCACCCTTACCAAGGAAGGCGTGGAACTGACGGAGATCGCCCCCGGCGTGGACCTGGAAAAGGACATTCTGGCCTACATGGATTTCAAGCCGATCGTGAAGAACCCGAAGACGATGGACGAGAGGATCTTCAGGCTGCCGCCCATGGATCTGAAAACGGACCTCCTCAGCAAGCCGATCTCGGAGCGGCTGAAGTATGACCCCGCCACGAACGTCTTCTACGTCAATTTCGAGGGCCTCCATGTCCGGTCGTTGGAGGATATCGAGGAGATCCGGACCCAAACGGAAGCCATCCTGAGCCCGCTGGGCCGGAAGGTGGACGCGATCGTCAACTACGACAACTTTTCCATTCTGCCCGAACTGGTCGACGACTATGCCGATGCGGTGAAATATGTGGTTTCGCGCTTTTACGAGAAGGTCACCCGGTACACGACCAGCGCCTTCCTGCGAATGAAACTGGGAGATGGGCTGAAGGTGCGGGGGTTTGCATCTCATGTCTATGACTCCAGGGAGGAGGCCAGGAAAGGGCTAAAGGGCAATAACTGAATTCGACCGGTCGAGAGGGGAAAGGAGTAACGGAATGGATCTGCTCAAAGCGCTTCTCGAACAAAGCCCGCTCATGGCGCTCTTTCTTGCGATAGCCGTGGGCTACGCCCTGGGGGAAATCAACATCAAGGGGCTTTCGTTTGGTGTCGGTGCCGTTCTGTTCGTGGGGCTTGCCATCGGCGCCTTCGCGCCGAAATCGGTCCCCCCGGCGCTCCTGGGTTCCCTGGGTCTCGTCATGTTCCTCTACGGGATCGGCATCCAGTACGGCAAGCAGTTTTTTGCAGGCCTGACAGGGCCGGCGGGGCGAAAAGCCAACCTGATCGCGATTATCAGCATTCTGGCTGCGTTCGGGACTGCCTTCCTGATTGTAAAGGTATTCCACCTCAGGCTTGACTATGTGGCAGGCCTTTTTTCAGGTGCCTTGACCTGTACCCCCGCGTTGCAGGCCGCCCTCGAGATCGCGGGGAACAATGATCCTGCCGTGGGATACAGTGTGGCCTACCCCTTCGGGATCATCGTCTCCATTCTCGGGATCTACGTGGCGGTGTTCGTTTTTAAGCCTAAGGTCGAAGCGCCTTCTCAAAAGGGCCTGGAACTGGTGGAACTCGTTATCCGGAATCCCGCGGTGATCGGCAAGAGGCTCGAGGACGTCGAGACCATGCTGCCCTCCGAGATCGAGGTGGTTGCGGTCCGGCGGCATCATGTGACCCGGATTGCCAACCTGGACATGGTCCTGGAAGCCGGCGATTCGGTACTGGTGGTCGGTAAAAACGCGGAAGCCGTCGAAAAGGCAAAAGTCCTGCTCGGGGAGATGGGACCGCAGAGCATTCTCCACGATCGTGAGTATTTCGAGTACATCCGGGTTTATGCGTCGAAACGGACTGTCGTGGGCTCCCGTCTATCGGATCTGGACATGCCGGCCGAGGCGCCCTGCCGGATCGTGAACATCCGCCGGGGAGACGCCCATATCGTTCCGGATCCGGATCTCATTCTCGAATTCGGCGACCAGCTCGGGCTCCTGGCGGAGCTGAAGCACGCCCCGGTGCTTCGCGCCCACTTCGGGGACTCCATCAAGGGGACAACGGAATTCAGCTACGTCTCCATCGGGATCGGGATGGTGCTCGGCGTCATTCTCGGCATGATCCCGGTACCGGTTCCCGGTATCGGAAATCTGAGCCTGGGAATTGCCGCGGGACCCCTGATCATGGCCCTCATCCTGGGAAAACTCGGGCGGACGGGAGGGATCGTGTGGACGATGCCGGTTACGGCGAATCTCACGCTGCGCAACTTCGGTCTCACCATATTCCTGGCCCAGGTGGGCATCAGTTCGGGCAAGAGCCTCATGGCCAGTATCGGGGATATCGGGATCCTCTTTCTCTGCGCGGCCGCGCTCATCATCTTCGTCCTGGTTTTCATCATCTTCGTGGTCGGATACAAGATCATGAAGATTCCCTTCGACGACATCCTGGGGATTCTTGCCGGGGCGGTGGGGAACCCCGCCATCCTGGCCTATGGCTTGAAAACCGTCCCGACGGATCGGCCCGATATCAATTACGCGATGATTTTTCCCGTGGGGTTGATTCTGAAGGTCATCCTCGTAAGCATGATGATGAAGCTTTGAGCACAGGAAGAACGACGCTCTGAATGAGGACGCGACGGGACAATCCCGTCGAAAATTAGAAAATGCCGGAAAGCAGAATATGTGATAAAAGAGGATCAACGCATGGAACGTGAAGGGGAGGAAAAAATCATGAATAGAAAAATATCCTGGGTACTGCTGGCCATCGGGCTTGCCGTTTTGCTGATCGCTCCGGCCGCCATGGCTCAGCAGCAGTATGTATACCCGCAAAAGGGGCAGTCGGCCGATCAGCAGAAGAAGGACGAGTATGATTGCCACGGCTGGGCGGTTAAGCAGACCGGTTTCGACCCAACAAAGCCTCAGTCGCCCCCGCCCCAGCAGGCCGCGGCACCCAAGCCAGCCACGACTCCGACCGGCGTGCGACCCGGCGCCGGGGCCGGGGGAGCCGCGCGTGGCGCGGTCGTCGGGGAAATCGTCGCAGACGATCCAAGCGCCGGAGCAAAGGCCGGTGCGGTCGCAGCGCGGGGCGGAAGCCGACAACAGGCCAAGGCTCAGCAGCAGTCACAGGCGCAGCAGCAGGCATCGGCACAGCAGCAGGCATCGACTCAGCAGAGCGCAAAACAGCAGGATTATCTCAAGGCAAGGGGCGCCTGCCTCGAGGGGAAAGGCTACTCGGTGAAGTAGAGCGGGTGTCTGACTGTCCATATCTCAGTCATAAGACAGGTATCGGGGACAGACGCATGTCCAAAGCGGAAAGTACAAACGGGAATCGTGAGGGATGAACATGAAAACAAGAGGCTCATGGAAATACGCTGTGATCGGGCTTGCGGTGATTTGCCTGGCATTGCCGGCGACGCTCTTCGCGCAGGAGAAGCCGGCAAAGGTGTTCAAGCAGGAGGAAATCGAACAGCTGCTTGCACCCATCGCACTGTACCCCGATGATCTCCTGACCCAGATTCTCATGGCTTCGACCTATCCGCTCGAGGTGGTGCAGGCGGAGCGGTGGGCAAAACAGAACAAGAGCCTGAAAGGGGATGCGCTGAAGGCAGCCCTGGAGAAACAACCCTGGGACGACAGCGTGAAAGCACTCGTCCCGTTCCCCGATGTTCTCACCATGATGAGCGAAAAGCTCGAATGGACACAGAAGCTGGGCGATGCATTCCTGGCCCAGCAAAAAGACGTCATGGACACGGTGCAGAGGCTGCGCAAAAAGGCAGCCGAGGCGGGCAACCTGAAAAGCTCGAAGGAGCAGGAGGTGAAGAAGGAGGGCGACATCATCATCGTCCAGGCAGCCAATCCCCAGGTGGTCTACGTCCCGACCTACAACCCCACCGTGGTTTACGGCGCATGGGCGTACCCGGCCTATCCGCCCTATCCGGTTTATGCCTACCCGCCCGGGGCGGCAATGTTCACCTTCGCGATGGGTGTCGCCGTAGGCGCGGCCTGGCATGGGAATGGGTGCCATGCCGATTATAACGGGGGGACCGTCAATATCAACAGGAACACCACCATCAACAGGTCAGCCCCGTCTGGGACGAGACCCTCCGCGACAGGGGCCGGGGGAGGTGCAAAGGGCGAGCAATGGAAGCACAACCCGGAGCACCGGCAAGGGGTTTCCTACCGCGACCAGGGGACACGCGACAAGTATTCCCCGACAAACCGTGCAGCCGCGGACAGCCGTCAGGGTAACCGCGGTTACGACAAGCCGTCGGCAGGCGCATCCGATCGGTCCGCCGGCAAGCAACCGTCGGCGGGCACATCCGATCGCTCTGGCGGCAGTCAGTCGGCCCAGGTGCAGGACAGAACGCCCGATCGATCGAGTTCCGGGGCAAAGAGCCAGAACAACGCCTTCAGCGGATCAGACCGCAGCGGCGGGCAGGCGCAACAGAACAGCGCGAGAGGCAGCCAGAGCATGTCCTCGGCGAAGTCCCATGGCGGAGGCGGCGGCGCATCCGCCAGGCCTTCCGGAGGAGGGGCATCTCGCGGCGGCGGTGGAAGAGGCCGCTGACAGGATTAGAGAGGAGAACGCTCCGACGAGCGCTGATCTAGAAATCATCGATGGAGGAAAGATCCATGTTTTTGTTTAGAATGCGATATCCGTCATCCCGGACTCTCCTGGTCTTTGCGCTTGCCCTGTTTGTCGTCGTGATGTTCCAGGGAGCAGCCATGGCGGCAAAACAGACACACAAGAGCTTCGGGACCCCGGAGGCGGCAGTGGAAGCCCTGGTCAAGGCCCTTCGGGACCACAATGAAAAGGAGCTTGTCGCCCTTTTCGGACCCGGCAGTGAGACATTGATCTCATCGGGGGATAAGGTGGACGACCGGGAGCGCAGTGAGAACTTCGTTCGGCTATACGGCGATGCGAACCGCCTGGAGCCGGCGGGGGACAACAAACGCATTGTCCACGTAGGGAAGAATGACTGGCCCTTCCCGATCCCGCTCGTGAAGACCGCTGATCGATGGCGCTTCGACACCAAGCAGGGCAGGGAAGAAATCCTTAACCGCCGTGTCGGAGAGAATGAACTGGACACCATCCAGACCTGCCTGGCGATCGTCGATGCGCAGCGCGAATATGCCGCACTGGACCGTGACGGCGACGGCCTGCTGGCATACGCGCAGAAGTTTTATAGTACAAGGGGCAAGACGGATGGCCTTTACTGGGAGGTCAAGACGGGCGAGAAACCGAGCCCGCTCGGGCCGTTTGTCGCAAAGGCCCAGGGCGAGGGCTATGTGACGGGGGAAAAGCCTGCTCCTTATAATGGGTACTTCTACCGGATCCTGAACGCCCAGGGAAAAAGCGCCAAGGGCGGGGCATACAGCTACCTGGTGAAGGGAAAGATGGTGGGCGGCTTTGCAGTCGTGGCGTATCCGGCAACATACGCCGTCTCCGGCGTGAAGACGTTCATCGTGAACCACGACGGCGTCGTTTACCAGAAAGACCTGGGACCCAAAACGGGTAAACTGGCGAAGAACATGAAGACGTACAACCCGGACAAGACGTGGGAAAAGGTGGAGTAGGCGAGCCTATTTTCATGAATCCGGCGAGACGAAAGGCGATCAACTTCATGTTGCCGTCAATCTGATTTTGTGTATAATTAAAACAAGTTTCAGGTTATATGCGTTTCTTCAAGTGGAAAGTCTCAAGTCTTTTCGAGAGATAAAACAAAGACCCGAAAAAGGAGGATACATGATGAGAAGCAAGTGGCTTATTTTGATTATTGCGGCCGTTGCATTGGTGGGGCTCAGCGGCTGCGCGACGACGATCAAGCCGATACCGGCGCAGGATCTGAACGCGAAGGTGAAATCCGGGGCGCTGGTTCAGAAGACGAACAACTTCCAGGTCATCATGGACACCTCGGCGTCCATGGAGGACCCTTACGAGTGGAAGCACTTCGCGTACACCAGCCCGATGAAGACGAACAAGCTGGAGTACCAGCAGCACCTGGTGCGGCTTTTCAACGACACGATTCCGAACCTGAAGCTCACGGCGGGTCTGCGGGATTTTGCCGGCCGTCGGTTGATGACCCGCAATTATGACACGAAGCTCTGGTACGGGATGTCCCCGTGGGCGAAGGCGGATCTCGAGAAGGCCATCTACACGGTGAACACGGCCGGAGTGGAGAGCCCGCTGGATCTGGCCCTCGATGCGGCCACGATGGATCTCAAGCCCCTGGCGGGCAAGTCGGCCGTCGTGATCTTCACGGACGGTCTCGAGATGCCGAAGGCGGTAGCCTCGGCGCAGGCGATGAAGGCGGCGATGAGGGACAACATCTGCATCTACGTGGTCCAGATCGGCCCGGACAAAATTACCACGGACTGGCCGCAGGGTGAAGGCAAGGCGCTGCTCGACAAGGTCGTGAAGGCCGGCGAGTGCGGGGCCCTGGTGAACGCGAAGGACGTGGAGACGGCAGCGGGCATGGCGGCCTTTGTGGAGAAGATCTTCTTAGGACCTGCCCCTCCGCCTGCCTCCTGCAGCGGAAGCCCCCGTGGTGGTTCCCCCGGTGGTTGCGCCTGCCGCGGCACCGGATCAGCTCGAGGCGATCTACTTTGATTTCGACAAGTACGTGATCATGCCGGAGGGCCGTGAGGCGCTGAAGCGCAACGCCGAGTGGCTGCAGAAGAACGCCGGCAAGAAGGTGGTTGTCGAGGGCAACTGCGACGAGCGCGGGACCAACGAGTACAACATGGCATTGGGCCAGCGCCGTGCGGATGCCTCGGCGAAGTACCTGATGGATCTGGGTATCGCCAAGGACCGGATCAGCACCGTGAGCTACGGCGAGGAGAAGCCCCTGTGCAAGGAGGCCACCGAGGCCTGCTGGAGCAAGAACAGAAGGGATGACTTCATCGTGAAGTAAGAAACTCGACGGATAAACATGAAGACCAAAAGGAGGTCTCACGCCCGGCGAGAGACCTCCTTTTTTCTCTTCTTTTCTATGTGACGGTGCCGAAGAACAAGCCATTGAAAGATCAGATCAGGAGGTTAGCAATGAAGATCATCGCTTCCGTTTTAGCCGTCCTTCTTTTCGCAGCGCCGGTTCTTGCCGACGTGACGGACGAGTACAAGGTGAGAAATGCGGGGGATCTCGTGTCGCTATGCAGCCGGGACCTTTCGGCCGAGGACTACGTGGCCGCGCAGAACTTTTGTCACGGTTTCGCCGTGGGTGCGTTTGCCTATCATCAAAGTGTCGCCATGGCAGATGCCGATTTGAAGATCGTCTGCTTCAAAGAACCCTACCCGGAACGCAAAAAGGTGATCGCCGATTTCGTGGCCTGGAGCAAAGTCAACCAGCCGTTCATGAAGGATTCGGCAGTGGACACGTTATTCCGGTTCCTGGCCGGGGCATTCCCGTGCAAATAATCACGCAGCGAAAGGAGCACCAAAGATGAAAGCCATGAAAATCATCGTCCTTCTGATGGCGGGTATATTCCTCTTCGTCGGATGTTCCGGGATGTCGGATACGCAGAAGCGCACCGGGACCGGCGTGGCGGCCGGAGCCGCCGCGGGCGCCGCGATAGGGTCATTTTACGGCAGTGCAGGGGCGGGGGCGGCTATCGGCGCAGCCGTCGGTGGAGCAGGAGGCTACATCTACGACCAGAATGTGAAGAAAAAGGACAAGGCATACCAGGACGGCTACCAGGCAGGCAAGCAGAGCCCGACGAAGTAGCAGGGCTGGCCATCTCTATATGAAAGTAGTTGTAAAAAAATAGTCATTGCGAGCGCAGCGACGCAATCTTCGTTATAGAATCGACGCAAAGATCTCAAACGTAGATCGCCACTCCTTGCGAGGCTCGGCTCGCGATGACACCTTATTAGAAACAGCGAAATCACTCTTTGCTTCCCGCACGCAGGCAATCGAAGACGAACATTATAAGCCCACAGGGGGTCAACCATGGAAAAGCAGCAGAATAAAGCAGCGGATCTTTTCGATATCATGGGGAAGATCGGCAGGCTCTACACGACTCGCGCTCTTGCGGCCCAGAAGAATTTTATGGGCCATGCGCAGAAGGCCATCATGGACATGAAGCCGGCCGAGGGAGCGCTTTCCGACAATCCATGGCAGGCGTGGGCCTCCTACGCGACCGACTTTGCCCAGCGATCGGTGCTCTTCTGGGATGTCCTGCGCGAGCGCGGCAACAACTACATCGTGCATAAAAAAGAAGGCACCCCCCCGCTTCTGGCCTTCAAGTGGGAGATGATCTCGGACGGGCGAACCTTTGATCGTCCCGTCAACTATGCGCTGATCCGGATCACCCCTCCCGAAGGCGTGAAAATCGATGACACGAAGCGGCCCTTCATCATCATCGATCCCCGCGCAGGCCACGGGCCGGGAATCGGCGGCTTCAAGAAGGATTCCGAAGTCGGTGTCGCCCTGCAGTTCGGTCACCCCGTCTATTTCGTAATCTTCTTCCCGGAGCCGGAACCGGGACAGACGATCCTCGATGTCTCCGCCGCCGAGACGAAGTTCCTGGACACCGTCGTGAAGCGGCACCCAAAGAGCCCCAAGCCGACCATCTACGGGAACTGCCAGGGCGGCTGGGCCTCCATGATGATTGCGGCCAACGACCCGGACAAGGTGGGGTCCATCGTGATCAACGGCGCGCCCATGTCCTACTGGAGCGGCAGCTTCAGCGGGGGCGAAGGCGAAAACCCGATGCGCTACAGCGGAGGGCTCCTCGGAGGGTCCTGGATGTCGCTTTTTGCCAGCGACATGGGCAACGGCAAGTTTGACGGCGCCTACCTCGTGGAGAACTTCGAGAACCTCAACCCGGCGAACACCTTCTGGAACAAATACCACAACGTCTGGAAAAATATCGACACGGAACGCGAGCGTTTCCTGGAGTTCGAGAAGTGGTGGGGCGGTTACTTCCTGATGAACGAGGAGGAGATCCGCTGGATCGTCGACAATCTCTTCGTGGGCAACAAGCTGGCGCGCGGCGAGGTGAAGGCGGCGCCCGGCACCTTCGTGGACCTCAAGGCCATCCGCTCGCCCATCGTCATCTTCTCCTCGAAGGGAGACAACATCACGCCGCCCCAGCAGGCGATCAACTGGATCGCCGACGTCTACTCGAGCACAGCCGAGATCAAGGCAAACGGCCAGGTCATCGTGGGGCTTGTGCAAGAAGACGTGGGTCACCTGGGAATTTTCGTTTCGGGCAAAATCGCGCAGAAGGAACACACGGAGATCATCGAGGCCCTCGATTACATCGAAATGCTCCGGCCCGGCCTGTACGTGATGGAGCTCCAGGAGACGTCCGGCAAGGGGAAGGACAAATACCTCTCCAGCTTCCGGGAGGTGCGCCTGGAGGATATGCGCAACCTCAATCGCCTGGAGCGCAGGGACGAGAAGGCATTCGAGGTCGTTGCCGAGGTGTCGGAGCTGAACGAAAAGGCCTACTCGCTTTTCGGCAGGCCCATCGTGAAGAGCATGGTGAATGAGAAAACCGCCGAGCTGGGCCGCAATCTCCATCCCTTGAGGATGCAGCGCTGGTTCTTCAGCGATTTGAACCCGATCATGTGGCCCGTCGGGGAGATGGCTTCAAAGGTGGAGGCCGACAGAAAACCGGCTTCGCAGGACAATCCATTCCGCAGGCTCGAGGAGATGGGATCCGAGATGATCACGGCCTCCTGGAATCTCTACCGCGACCTGCGCGATGCCGAAAGCGAGGCGAAATTCTTCCAGATCTACGGATCGATGATCGCCCTGGGGGCGTCGGGGGATGTCAAGATCGGTCAGCAGCCCCTGCAGCAAACTGATCCCCGCGAGCTTCCCTTCGTCAAGGAGACACTGGCGAAGATCGAAGAGGGAGGCTATCCGGAAGCCATGGCTCGGATCAGTGCCCTCGTTGGCCGCTTCGCCGGGTCGATCCCGCTCTTGCGCCTGGAAAAGGCCGAGGAGATTGTCCGCTCGGACAAGGTGCTCTCGAAACTCACCGAGGACCAGATACGCCATATGCGCTCCGAGGCCGGGGTCATGGTGCTGCTGGAGCCGGAGTTCACCCTTCACGCATTGCCGAAGCTGCTCTTCAAAAAAGAAGAACGGGAGCGCGCGATGTCAATTTTGGAGTGGGGGCGGACCCTTGAAGAACTCACAAAAGAGCAGCAAGACATGATCGGGAAGATCACGGCCATACTCTCTGAAAACAAAGCGGGGGCAGGCGCGGGAGTCTCGCCCAAAAAGAAGGCGAAAAAGAAATAAACCGGAAGGCAGGGGCTCCGATCGGGAATGGACAAACCGCCAGAGCAAAAAAGTCCCCATCACGTCGTCATCATCGGAGGAGGGTTCGGGGGGCTCTACGCCGCAAGGACCCTGAGCAAGTCTCCCGTGCGGGTCACGCTCGTGGACCGGCGGAATTTCCATCTCTTCCAGCCGCTTCTCTACCAGGTGGCCACGGGCATTCTCGGACCCGGCGAGATCACCGCCCCGCTTCGCCACATCCTGCGCAAGCAGAAAAACGCCGCTGTCCTTCTCGGGGAAGTGGTGGGTTTCGAGCCGTCAATGCGGCGCGTTATCCTTGCCGACGGGGTCATCGACTACGACACAGTGATCGTGGCGGCGGGAATGAAGAACCATTACTACGGCCATGACGCCTGGGAGAAGGTGGCGCCCGGGCTCAAGAGCATCGAGGACAGCGCCTGGATACGGCAGAAGATCTTTTTCGCATTCGAGGTGGCCGAGCGGGAACCGGACCCGGAGAAGCGCCGGGCCTGGCTCACCTTCGTGATAGTCGGCAGCGGTCCCACCGGGGTCGAACTGACGGGGATGGTTGCCGAGATCGCCCGGGAAACCCTGAAGGATGACTTTCGCTCCATCAACCCCCAGGAGTCAGAGGTCATCCTCGTCGATGCAGCGGACCGGGTACTGCCAGCTTTTCCCCCTGAATTATCCGAACAGGCCAGGGCAACGCTTCACGATCTCGGTGTGCAGGTGCGGACCGGCGTGAAGGTCACAGCCATCGATGCGCAGGGGATCGTCCTGGAAGGCTCGGACGGCACGCAGCGGATCGCAACCCATACCGTGCTCTGGGCGGCAGGGGTGGCCGCTTCGCCCCTGGGCAGGATGCTCGCCGAAAAAGCCGGGGCACAGACGGATCGGCTGGGGCGGGTGATGGTGAACCCCGATCTCACCGTGCCGGGTCACCCGGAGATATTTGTCATCGGCGATATGGCCCACCTCGCTGGTATTGACGGGAACCCTCTGCCTGGCCTTGCCCCCGTGGCCACCCAGCAGGGCCGTTACGTGGCCCGATTCATCGAAAAGCGGCTCCGCGGCGAAAGCCCGCCGGGCCCCTTTTCCTACTTCGACAAGGGGACCATGGCCGTCATCGGGCGGCACGCAGCCGTCGCCGAGATCGGCAGGTTTCGCTTCGGCGGGATCATGGCGTGGCTCATGTGGCTCTTCATCCACCTGCTGCTCCTGATCAACTTCGAGAGCCGCCTGGTCGTGATGGTCCGCTGGGCCTTTTCGTACTTCACCCACAGCCGCGGCTCGCGGGTGCTGATCGCGACGGGCACCCTGCGCCTGCCCATCTCGGGCGCCGAGGGCAAAGACTCACCGGAGACGCAGGTATAGAGGGGAATGATGATCAATAAAGAAGGAGGAACGATGGAACCGGTAAAAGAATACACGAATGTGACCTTCGACGAAATCAAGATCGGCGCAACCGCCGAACTTACCGTTACCATGAAGCAAAACCAGATCGATCTGGCTGCCATGGTCTCAGGGGATGTGGACGCATTTTACCTGATGCAGCCCGGCGACGCGGATAAGCGTCAGGAGGCCAGGAAGACGGAAGCTGCCGGTGCCGAGGCCATCATATCCATCATTCTCGGCACGCGACTGCCCGGACCGGGGTCGAAGATCCTGCACAGGGATCTGCGTTTTGCCGGTGATTTCTCCGTGGGGGATACGCTTACGGCGAAGGTCACCGTAAAGGATAAACGCAAGGAGGGGAATCTCGTCGTATTTGATACCCGCTGTGTCAATGCGGCGGGGAAAGAGCTTGTGTCCGGAACGGTGACAGTGGAAGCACCTACGTCGCGGCTTGTCTACGACAACATCAAGCCGCCTAAGTTCGAGCTTCGCTGGGGCGATGCCTTCGCACAACTTATCAAGGGCTGCCAGGGTTGCGAGCCCGTTACCTGCGCCATTGCGCACCCCTGCGACAGGGATTCCCTCATGGGCGCCATCGAGGCGGCCCGCCGCGGCTTCATCATTCCGGTGCTTGTCGGGCCCGAGGACAAGATCCGGAAGGCGGCCGAGGAGGCGCAGATCGATCTTTCGCCCTACCGGATCGTGTCCGTGGAGCACAGCCACGCCTCTGCTGCAAAGGCCGTCGAACTCGCCAGTTCGGGCGAGGTGGAGTCCCTCATGAAGGGGAGCCTGCACACCGACGAGATCATGGGGGCCATCGTTTCATCGTCGGCAGGGCTTCGCACCTCGCGCCGGGTCAGCCACGCCTTCGTCATGGACGTTGCCACCTATCCCAAGATGTTCATGATGACCGATGCGGCCGTCAACATCTTCCCGACGCTCGAGGTCAAGCGCGACATCGTCCAGAACGCCATCGACCTGGCCCGTACCCTTGGCGTCGAAGTGCCCAAGGTGGGCATCCTCTCGGCCGTCGAGGTGATCAACCCAAAGATCCCTTCCACGCTGGATGCGGCTGCCCTGTGCAAGATGGCCGACCGGGGCCAGATTACCGGCGGACTTCTCGACGGGCCCCTGGCATTCGACAACGCCATCAGCGCCCAGGCCGCAAAGACCAAGGGGATCGTCTCTCAGGTCAGCGGCGACGTGGACATCCTGCTGGCGCCGGATCTCGAGTCGGGCAACATGCTCTTCAAGCAGCTCACCTACCTGGCCGGGGCCGAGGGGGCCGGCATCGTACTCGGGACCCGGGTCCCCATTGTGCTCACAAGCCGTGCCGACTCATTGAGGACGCGGCTCGCCTCGGTGGCGGTCATGGTGCAGGTCGCCGCCGCCCGGCGAAGCGGCAAGTACGAGACAAGGTAAGCGCCTTGATTCGTGTCAATGTTCTTCACTTGCTTTTCCTGGTTCCGGTTTGTCCGGACAGGATTTCGTTTCACGGGAGGACTTCACCATCATGAACAGGGACGACATCGCGAACTACACCGTTGTTGAAAAGCTGCGGGACCAGCGGCCGGTAACGATCCGTGCGATAAGGCCCGGGGACAAGGGGCTGCTCCTGGAGGCCTTCAAAGGACTGGAAGCCAGCTCGATCTACACGCGCTTTTTCGGGCCAAGGAAGGAATTGACCGACCGGGAGCTTATACAGGCCACGGAAATCGACTTTAAACAGAACGTTGCCCTTGTTGCGTGCGTACAGGAGAGCGCAAGGGAGCGGATTATCGGGGTCGGGCGCTACATCGCCTTAGAAGGACCGGAACCGCCGTCCGCAGCAGAGATCGCCTTCGTGGTCGAGGAGGACTATCACGGCCAGGGCCTCGCGTCGATCCTGCTCAAGCACCTTCTGCTGATCGCCCGGCAACAGGGCATCTCACGTTTCGAGGCCGATGTGCTCCATGCGAACAAAAAAATGCTCAGGGTCTTCGAACGGAGCGGCCTTCCCGTTGTGACGAAGGCGTCAAGCGACTCAATTCACGTTACGATAAAGCTGTAAGTACAACACATGAGGTGAAGGGCATGGCAGATCTCATCATCGTTTTAAATGCGGGTTCGTCGAGCCTCAAGTTCACAATCTACTCCGCTCACGGCGAGAAGCCGGGGGTCATCTACGATGGGCAGTTCGAGGGCATCCTCACGGAGACCCGCTTCAAGGCAAAAGACGGCGTTGGGAAGGTCGTAGAGGAGAAAAAGTGGCCAGCGGGCTCGCCCCTTGACCACGAGGGGGCCATCGATGCCCTCTTTGCCTGGGGCAGGGGAGTTCTCAGCAGTTCGGACCACATCGTGGCCGTGGGTCACCGCGTCGTTCATGGCGGGCTCGAGTACACACGGCCCACCGTCGTTAACGATCACATCCTGGGGGACCTGGAAAAATTCGTGCCCCTGGCGCCGCTGCATCAGCCTCACAACCTGTCCGCCATCCGAGTCATCAGGAAGAACAACCCCGATCTGCCCCAGGTGGCCTGCTTCGACACCTCCTTTCACACGAGCATTCCTGCCGTGGGCCAGGCCTTCGCCCTGCCCAGGAAATACTCCGAGCAGGGGGTCCGGCGCTATGGCTTCCACGGCCTCTCATACGAATACATCGCCTCGGTCCTGCCGGGGGTCGACCCGGAGGCGGCAAAGGGGCGCACGATCGTTGCCCATCTCGGTAACGGTGCCAGCATGTGCGCCATGAAAGAACTGAAAAGCTCGGCCTGCACGCTGGGGTTCACCGCCGTCGAAGGCCTGATGATGGGCACGCGCTGCGGAACCCTCGATCCGGGAGTCATGCTCTACCTGATGGACGAGTGCGGCATGAACGCGCGGGACCTGGAGAAGCTCATTTACAAGGAATCGGGCTTGCTGGGCGTCTCGGGGATTTCTAGCGACATGCGGACGCTTCTGGAGAGCACGGACCCGCGGGCCGCCGAAGCGGTGGAGCTCTTCGTCTACCGCATCACCCGCGAGCTGGGGTCGCTTGCCGCAGCCCTCGGGGGGCTCGATGCGCTGGTCTTCACCGGGGGGATCGGCGAGAATGCGGCGCCGATCCGCGAGCGGGTCTGCCGTGCCGCAGAGTGGCTGGGTCTTGAATTCGATGAAAAAGCCAACGCGGCGCGTGAGCCCCGCATCAGCCGGGTGGGTAGCCGGGTGCGCGCCTGGGTGATCCCCACCGACGAGGAGCTGATGATCGCCCTGCACACTCGCCAGGCTCTCGCAGGTCAAGTGCCTTAACAGCGTTTGTGCAGCGCGGATAGACGAAATAACAGGGAAGGGGAAGGCCATTCTCGACTCGGTTTTCTACGCCGAATGCCCGAGATATCTGCAGATTGTCCGTCAATTATGTTTTGAAATCAGTCTTCGGAAATGCTAAGTTGCTCTCCTCGGGGGGAGGGCACAAACCATTATCCAGCCGCTAATTGTAAACAAACCATAACATCACGCAGGAGGTTGACGTTCATGCAGATTGAACGGGCACGGTGTCGTACGGGATTTATGCAGCGTATTCATTGCCTGTGCAGGCTGCACCGCATGACGACCATCCTGTTGCTCGTCTTGTTCGGCATGACGGCCGGTTGCTCGAAGGTGCCCGAGGAGAAGTCTCAACACCGGAGCGCCGAGGTTACAGTCATCACCGTGGAGGCAAAGGACGTGCCGATCAGCGGCGAGTACGTCGCACAGACCCAGAGCTCGCGGCTCGTCAATATACAGGCACGGGTCACCGGATTTCTCGACAGGCGTGTCTACACCGAGGGGTCCATGGTCAGGGAGGGGGACACGCTGTTCCTGATGGACCGGAAGCCGTTCCAAGTTCAGCTGGACCAGGTTCAGGCGTCCCTGGCCAGGCAGGTCGCCGCCATGGAAACGGCGAAAGCGAACCTGGCGCGGGTCAAACCACTCGCGGAGATGGATGCCCTGTCCCAGAAGGACCTCGATGACGCCAAGGGCCAGTATGAGAGCTACGCAGCCGCCGTTGATCAGGCAAAGGCGCAGGTCGAGACGGCCAAACTCAATCTTTCCTACACGATCATCACGTCGCCCGTGACGGGCATCACCAGCTTCGCCCAGCAGACCGAAGGCACCTACATCAGCCAGCAGAACAGCCTGCTCACCACTGTGGCGGTGCTTTCCCCCATGTGGGTCAATTTCAGCCTCTCGGAAAACGAGATACAGTCTTTCCGGGATCAGGAAAAAAGAGGGTTGATGCGGGTGCCCAAGGACAAGAACTACGTAGTGGAGATCATTCTTGTCGACGGCTCGCTCTACCCGCACACCGGTCGAATCACCTTCGCCGATTCCTCCTTCAACGCGCAGACCGGGACCTTCCTGGTCCGGGCGAGCGTGGACAATCCCAAGGGGGTCCTCATGCCCAACCAGTACGTGCGGGTGCGTGTGAAGGGCGCCATCCGGCCCAATGCGATTCTCGTCCCGCAGCGCGCAATCCAGCAGAGCTCGAAAGGCCACATCGTCTGGGTGGTCAAGGAGGGCAAGGCCGAGGCCCGGCCCGTCACGGTCGGAAACTGGGACGGCAACGAATGGTTCGTCTTCGAGGGGCTGAGGGCGGGAGAGCAGGTGGTCGTCGACGGGGGCCTTCTCCTGAGCCCCGGCATGCCAGTGACGGTCAAGCCCTTTACGAAGCCCGCCGAAGGACCCGCCCCGGCGCTAGATTCAAAGAACAATCCCGTCAAAGCGGGTGGAAAGAAAAGCTGATTCCACCGGCGGAGGGTATTCTGCATGTTCTCCCGGTTCTTCATCGAGCACCCCATTTTCGCTACCGTCGTTTCCCTCGTCATCGTCATCGCAGGCGGCGTCTCGATGTTTCTCCTGCCCGTCGAGCAGTATCCCACCATTACCCCCGTCCAGGTGACCGTGTCGGCCACATACCCGGGAGCCGACTCGCAGACCGTTGCCGAATCGGTCGCGGCGCCCATCGAGGCGCAGATCAACGGCGTCGACAACATGCTCTACATGACCTCGACGAGCTCCTCCAACGGGCAGCTGCAGCTGACGGTCTACTTCAGCCTCAACACGGACCCGGACATCGCGCAGGTCCAGGTGCAGAACCGGGTCAACCTTGCTGCTCCGCAACTGCCCGAGGCCGTGACCCAGCAGGGCGTCTCGGTGCAGAAGAAGTCCTCCTCCATCATGATGTTCATCGCCGTCTACGGGAAGGACGAGCGTTACGGAGCCAACTACATCGCCAACTATGCCAACGTCTACGTCCTGGACCGGATCAAGCGGGTCCCCGGCGCCGGGCAGGCGCAGATCATGGGCGTGCCCGACCAGGCGATGAGGATCTGGATGAACCCGGATCGGATGGCCTCGCTCGGAATCACCACGAGTGACATCCAGCAGGCGGTGGCCAGCCAGAATCAGCTCTTTGGCGCGGGCCAGATCGGACAGGAGCCGACGGCGGGACCGGTGCAGTTGACGTTCCCAGTCGTCACCCAGCGCCCGTTCAAGGACCCGGCTCAGTACGACAACATCATCCTCCGGGCCAGCCAGGACGGCAGCGCCATCGTCCGCCTGAAGGATGTGGCACGGTCGGAGATCGGGCTTCGGCAGTACATCGTCGACAGCAAGCTCAACGGCGCTCCCGCGACGTTCATCGCCGTCTACCAGCAGCCGGGCGCCAACGGCCTGCAGGTGTCGGCGGCGGTCCGCAAGGCCATGGAGGAGATGAAATCCCGCTTTCCCGACGGGATCGACTACGTCATCTCGCTCGACACGACCGATTTCGTGCGCATATCGATCGAAGAGGTGAAAAAGACGCTGTTCGAGGCAGTGCTGCTGGTCGTGCTCGTGGTCTATCTCTTCCTTCAGAACTTCCGCGCCACAGTCATCTGCACCGTGGCCATCTTCGTCGCACTGGTCGGGACCTTCGCCGGCATGATCTCCCTCGGGTTCTCCATCAACCTCCTGACCCTCTTCGGCCTGATATTGGCCATCGGCATCGTCGTGGACGATGCCATCGTGGTCGTGGAAAACGTGGAGCGCAACATGTCCGAGTTTCACCTGTCGCCCAGGGAGGCCACCATCCGGGCGATGGGGGAGGTGACGAGCCCCGTCATCGCGACGGTGCTCGTCATGTCCTCCGTGTTCATCTCTGCCGCCTTCCTTCCCGGGACGACGGGGCAGCTCTACAAGCAGTTCGCCATCACCATCGCCATCTCCGTGGCCATATCGGGTTTCGTGGCCCTCACGCTGACGCCGGCCATGTGCGGGGTCCTGCTCCGGCACAGGGCACCCCCCGAGCGGGGCTTCTTCGCAAAGTTCAACCGCTGGTTCGCCAGCTTCACCGATGCCTTCGGACGGGCGGTGCTGCTCGTGATCCGGCGGATGACCGTGGCCTTCGCGCTCCTGGCCGTAATGGTCTACGCCATCGTACACATCTTCATGGTGCTCCCCACGAGCTTCGTTCCGAATGAGGACCAGGGGTACGTGATGAGCGCCGTCATCATGCCCGATGCGGCAAGCCTCAAGCGGACGGCCGATGTCTCCGACCGCGTGGACGCCATCTTTGCGAAGATGCCGGCCGTGGAGAACCGGACGGAGATCACGGGATACAGCCTGTTGGACAGCGGATTCAAGACCAATGCGGGGACTTTCTTCACGACGCTGAAGCCTTTCGACGAGCGTTACGGCTCGACGAAGAAGGCCAAGGAAGAGAACGCGCGGGCCGTGCTGATGGATCTCAGAAAGGAGAGCCAGGCCATCCAGCAGGGACTGGTCATCCCGATTGCCCCGCCGGCCATCCCCGGCATCGGCACGACGGGCGGCTTCGAATTCTGGATCCAGGACACCGCAGGCGGCGAGCCGGCAAAGCTCGACTCGGTCACCCAGCAGTTCCTCGCCAAGGCGAGGACCAGGCCGGAGCTGAGCGGGCTGAGCTGCACCTTCCGGGCCACAAGCCAGCAGCTGCGTGCAAATGTCGACCGCGACAAGGCCACGCTGCTCAGCGTCCCGGTGCAGGACGTCTACAGCGCCATCCAGGCCCAGTTCGGGTCCATGACCGTGAGCCAGTTCAACGATTACAGCCGCGTCTGGTGGGTGGTCCTCCAGTCCGATCCGAGATACCGCCAAAAGCCCGATGACCTCACGCGGCTCTATACTCGAACCAGCCAGGGGAAGATGGTGCCCCTCTCCGCCGTGGTAAGCACCGAGTGGGTGACCGGGCCCGATCTGCTGCCGCATTTCAACGGCTTCCCCGCTTCCAAGATTAACGGGAATGCGGCATCCGGGTTCAGTTCCGGGCAGGCGATTGCAACCATGGAAGAGGTGGCAAAGGAAGTGCTGCCGCCCGGCTACTCCTTTGCCTGGTCCGGTCTTGCCTACGAGGAGAAGCAGGCGGGCGGCACGTCGGCGGTCGCCTTCGCGTTCGGCCTCCTCTTTGTGTTCCTCATCCTGGCTGCCCAGTATGAGTCGTGGACCCTGCCGGGGGCGGTCATGACGGCCGTGCCCTTCGGGATCTTTGGGGCCCTGCTGTTCAATTTTATCCGCGGGCTCGAAAACGACGTCTACTTCCAGATCGGGCTCCTGGTGCTGATCGGTCTCGGCGCGAAGAACGCGCTTTTGCGCGTGACCTTCGCGGTGGAGCTTCGCAAGCAGGGCAAGTCGATCATGGAGGCCACGGTGCTTGCCGGCGAGATGCGCCTGCGCCCCATCATCATGACCTCCCTGGCCTTCATCTTCGGTGTGCTGCCGCTGGCCCTGGCCATGGGCGCCGGGGCCAACGCCCGGCACTCCATCGGGACCGGCATCATCGGCGGCATGATCGGCGAGACGACGCTCGCCATGCTCTACGTGCCCCTGTTCTTCTACCTCTTCGATCAGCTCACGGAGAAATTGGCAGAGAAGAAGAAAACGAAAAGGGAAGCGAAAGAGAGAGAGGGGGCAACGGGTCCGCCCGTCGCTGAGCCCGGTCACATGAAAGGGGAGGGGGACTGACATGAAGCAATTGATGCCGATTCTGCTGATTGTCAGCCTTCTTGCAGGATGTGCCGTAGGGCCCGATTACCGGCGCCCCGAGATATCGTCACCCGGCTCTTACATGTACGAAGTGAAAAATGCGGGCGATACGGCCAATACAGAGTGGTGGCATCAGTTCGAAGACCCGGTCCTGGACGAGCTGATCGCCGAGGCCCTGGCCAACAACAAGAGTGTCAAGATCGCGGCCGCCAAGGTCGAACAGGCCTCCGGGCTGCTCATCCAGACCCGCTCACCGATTTTCCCGCAGATCAATTACAGCGGCAGTGGAGAGAAGCAGCGTTTGACAGAACTCGCCGCGACGCCCATGAGCGCAGCGATCCCCAATCCGCAGACGGCCTACCAGGTCCTTGCCGGGGCGAGCTGGGAGATCGATCTCTGGGGCCGCATTCGCAGATTGACCGAGTCTGCGCAGGCGAA
Source organism: uncultured delta proteobacterium (assembly GCA_963802225.1). Classification (GTDB taxonomy): domain Bacteria; phylum Desulfobacterota; class Syntrophia; order Syntrophales; family UBA2192; genus UBA2192. Next base: position 239,297 of record CAWDHZ010000036.1, read on the forward strand.
CCTTCTGGCCAGCGAGTATGCGAAGCGGGGGGTAGTCCTCTCCCTGGTCGCATCCGTTGCAAGCTCGTATCTGCAGCTGCGCGGATTGGATGAACAGCTCAGGATCTCGAAACAGACGCTCGCAGCCTATGCCGAGACAGTGAGGATCTTCGAGCTGCAGCACCAGTACGGCGTCGTCTCCAGGATGACCGTGGAGCAGGCGCGTTCCCAATACGAGACGGCGGCGGCGGCGATCCCGGGCATCGAGTCACAGATTGCGCAGACGCAAAACGCAATCTGCATCCTGCTCGGGCGCAACCCGGGGCCCGTCGAGCGCGGCAAGTCGATCACGGAGCTCACGATGCCCGCCGTCCCGTCCGGGGTGCCTTCACAGGTGTTGGAGCGACGTCCCGACATCCTGCAGGCCGAGCAGCAGCTCGTGGCGGCCAACGCCCAGATCGGTGCGGCCAGGGCTCTGTATTTCCCGACGATCACTCTCACCGGCGGCTACGGCACAGCGAGCAGTGACCTGTCCAACCTGTTCAAGGGTCCTGCACGGGTGTGGAGCTACGGCGGGTCCATCACGGGGCCGATCTTCGCCGGCGGTGCGATCTGGGGCCAGGTCTTCCAGGCTGAAGCCGGACAGAAAGCGGCGCTGCTCAACTATCAGGCGGTCATCCAGAGCGCGTTCAGCGACGTCGAGAACTCGCTGATTGCAAACCAGAAACTGATCGAGCAGATCCGGTCTCAGGAGCGTCTCGTTCGCGCAAGCGGGGAATATGCGCGTCTTTCCCGGCTGCAGTATAACGGCGGGTACGTGCCGTACTCCACCGTGCTCCAGGCCGATCAGCAGCTTTTCCCTTCCGAGCTGAGCCTCGCGCAGACGCGGGCCGCCGTCTTCTCCTCGTTCGTAGCCATCTACCAGGCCATGGGCGGCGGGTGGGTGCTGGAGGCGGACAAGTTGACGGCGTCGGCTGACACCAAGGACACCCCGGCACAAGAGACACAAGACCGCTAAGGGATATTGCCGAACGAATTCCATCGCAAGCAACCCCACACTCTCTTCTTGCGAAGCAGCCGATCAACCTTAGTATTCCACAGCCTGAATGGCAATTCTCTTCATCCAGGATGTATTGGACCTTGGTCCAGTGCGGATAGGACCGAGGTCCAATTCCCCTTCTGCTTTGCGGGGATGGTTGGTGCCGGCGTCCTGAATGGCGACATGCCGCTCAGTCAGGGGTGCAAGTGGAGGGCGTGACAGTAAAAACGAGAAAACGGTAGACAATTATCAACGGGACTATGTATAAAAGCATAAAATTATTCAGGAGGGGATCGGTCATGCATAGCATAGGGACACGGTGTCGTACAGAGTATCCGCCACGGATGAGTTTCCGGTTTATACGTCACCTCGTGGTATCCGTCCTCTCGCTCATCATCCTGTTCCTGTTCATGGCGATGGGTTGCTCGAAGGGACCCCAGGAGGCCCCGCCTGCACCCGCCGTCGAGGTGATGACGATCATCCAGAAGGACGTTCCCGTCTACCAGGAGTGGATAGGGACTCTCGACGGAATGGTAAACGCCACCATCCGGGCGCAGGTCCAGGGATACCTCATCAAGCAGAACTACCGGGAAGGCGACTTGGTCAAGACGGGCCAGGTCCTCTTCGAGATCGATCCCCGATCCTTCCAGGCGGCCCTCGATCAGACGAAAGGCCAGTTCGAGGCCCAGCAGGCCCGATGGACAACGGCCAAGGCAAACCTTGCCCGGGTCAAGCCCCTGGCCGATCTCAATGCCGTCAGCAAGAAAGACCTCGACGACTCCATCGGTACGGAACAGTCTGCACGCGCGGCGGTACTCTCAGCGCAGGCCGCCGTCGACAAGGCCCAGCTCGATCTGGGTTTCACCAGGATCACCTCCCCCGTGGACGGCATCGCGGGCCTTGCCAAGGCGCAGATCGGAAACCTCGTCGGTCCGGGGGGTGTGGACGAACTGACGACGGTCTCCACGGTTAACCCGATCAAGGTCTACATCCAGGTCAGCGAGCAGGAGTATCTCCAGTCCGGACGCGGTTCGGAGCAGAGGGTCGACAAGCTGAGAGCGGAACTCATCCTTGCCGACGGTACTGTTTACCCCAACAAGGGCTCCTTTGCCTTTGCCGACCGCCAGGTTGACGTCAAAACGGGGACCATCAAGGTGGCGGCCATCTTCCCCAACCCGGGCAATTTCCTGCGGCCCGGGCAGTACGGAAAGATTCGCGTTGCGACCTCGATCCGCAAGGATGCCCTGCTGGTGCCCCAGCGGGCCGTGGCCGAGGTACAGGGAAAGTACATGGTAGCCGTCGTGGGGGCCGACAACAAGGTGGACATGCGGCCCGTGAAGCCTGCCGAGCGAGTCGACAACCTATGGGTCATCCTCGAGGGCCTCAAGCCCGGCGAGCGGGTCGTGGTGGAGGGAATACAGAAGGTCCGACCGGGAATGCCGGTGACCCCGAAGCCCTTTGCCGAAGCACCGGCAAAGACCGAAGCCAAGCCTGAAGCGAAAGCGGAGGAGAAGGTCCCCGCCCCGCAGAAATCCGCCGAGCCGGCCAAGGCCGAGAAGAGGTAGACGACCATGTCCAAATTCTTCATCAACCGCCCCATCGTGGCCATGGTGATCTCCATCCTCATGGTCATCGTCGGCCTTGTGGCCATGTCGGGCCTGCCCACGGCGCAGTTCCCGAACATCGTCCCGCCGGAAATGCAGGTGAAGGGCTCCTACCCCGGGGCCGACGCACTCACCGTCGAGCAGTCGGTGGCCACGCCCATCGAGCAGCAGATGTCGGGCGTTGACAACATGAACTACATGTATTCGCTCAACGCGAACGACGGCTCGATGAAGCTCACCGTGAACTTCGACATCAAGACGGACCCCAACACGGACCAGATCCTTTCCCAGATGAGATCCAACCAGGCCAACTCGCAACTGCCTGCAGACGTCCTCAACCAGGGCGTCACGGTGCAGAAATCGACGTCGTCGCCGCTCATCATGTTCGCCCTCTTTTCCCCCAACGGGACCTACGACAACGTCTTCCTGGCCAACTACTGTTACATCAACATCAACGACCAGATGACCCGCGTGTCCGGAATCGCAAGCGTCACCGTTTTCGGGGCGGGCCAGTACGCCATGCGCCTGTGGGTGAGACCGGACAGGCTTGCCTCCCTGGGGATCACCATCCCCGAGATCGTCAATGCCGTCCAGCAGCAGAACACCGTCAACCCCTCCGGCCAGGTCGGCGGCGAACCGATACCGCCGGGGCAGGAGTTCACCTATGCCGTCCGCTCCCAGGGCCGTCTCGAGAACGAAAAGGAGTTCGGCAACATCGTGATCCGCGCCAATGCAGACGGCTCCCTCGTCCGCGTCAAGGACGTGGGCCGGATCGAACTCGGGGCCCAGAATTACACGATGATCGGCCGACTCAACGGCAAGCCCGCAGCCCTCATCGCCCTCTACCAGCTGCCGGGCACGAACGCCATCGAGTCAGCCGACGGCGCCAAGAAGGTGATGGCGGAGCTGAAAGAGAGATTTCCCGCCGACCTGGATTACGTGGTCGCCCTGGACACGACACTGGCCGTCACCGAGGGCATCAAGGAGATCGTCAAGACCCTCTACGAGGCCCTGATCCTCGTCATCATCGTCGTCTTCATATTCCTGCAGGGCTGGCGGGCGACACTCATCCCTCTCCTGGCCGTCCCCGTTTCCCTGGTGGGGACCTTCGTGTTCTTTCCCCTCCTCGGGTTTTCGATCAACACGCTTTCGCTCTTCGGGCTGGTGCTCGCCATCGGGCTTGTCGTCGACGACGCCATCGTCGTCGTCGAGGCCGTGGAGCACCACATCGAGAAGGGGATGAGCCCGAAGGAGGCAACCCTGAAGGCCATGGAGGAGGTTTCGGGCCCCGTCATCGCCATCGCCGTCATCCTGGCGGCCGTGTTCGTCCCCACGGCCTTCATCCCGGGCATCACGGGGCGGCTCTACCAGCAGTTCGCCGTGACGATTGCCGTCTCCGTCATCATCTCGGCCTTCAACGCATTGACACTCTCACCGGCCCTTGCGGCCATGCTGCTCCGGCCGAAGAAGAAATCCTGGGGTCCGCTGCAGAAATTCTATGACGGGTTCAACAAGTTCTTCGGGCGCGCCACGGACGGGTACGTGAACTGGTGCGACCACCTGATCCGCAAGAGCAAGATGAGCCTCCTGCTGCTTCTCGCGACGGCGATCCTGGCCGTCTTCTTCGGGAAGCACCTGCCGGTCTCCTTCCTTCCCGATGAGGACCAGGGGTTCGTTTACGCAGGGCTTCAGCTTCCCGATGCGGCGTCACTGAAGAGGACCGACGCGGTGACGAAGAAGGCCGAGGAGATCATCATGAAGACCCCCGGCGTGAAGTACTGCACCACCGTCGTCGGCTTCAGCATGCTCAGCGGGGTTTCCAACACCTATAGCTCCTTCTTCTTCATCACGCTCGAGGACTGGGCCGCAAGGAAAAAACCGGAGGAGCAATACGAGGCCATCAAGGCCCACCTGAATCGCGAGCTGAGAGGGTTGACGGAGGCCATCGCCTTTGCCTTCCCGCCCCCCGCCATCCCCGGGGTCGGGACCTCGGGAGGCGCCACCTTCATCCTCGAGGACCGATCAGGGAAAGACATCGCTTTCCTTGCCGAGCAGACCAATAAATTCCTCGATGCGGCCCGCAAAAGGCCCGAACTGTCCGGCCTGAGCACGACCTTCCGCCCGACGGTGCCCCAGGTCTTCGTGGAGGTGGACCGCGACAAGGTCCTCAAGCAGGGGGTGGCCCTCTCGGACGTCTACAAGACGCTGCAGTGCTTCATGGGCGGCGCCTTCGTGAACTACTTCAACCGGTTCGGCCGCCAGTGGCAGATTTACGTCCAGGCCGAGGGCCAGTACAGGACAAAGGCCCAGAACCTGGGTCAGTTCTATGTGAAAAACAACTCAGGCACGATGGTCCCCCTTTCGGCCATCACCAGCGTGCGCTCCACGGCGGGGCCGGAGTTCACCATGCGTTATAACCTTTACCGAAGCGCCCAGATCAACGCATCGGCGGCGCCGGGGTACAGCTCGGCCCAGGCCATGGAAGCCCTCGAGCAGGTCTTTGCCGAGACGATGCCGACGGAGATGGGCTACGACTACATGGGCATGAGCTACCAGGAGAAGAAGGCCCAGGAGGGGGTGTCGCCCGCCGTCATCTTCGCCTTCTCGCTGCTGTGCGTCTTTCTGATCCTGGCCGCCCAGTACGAGAGCTGGTCACTTCCGTTCAGCGTTCTCCTGGGCACGCCGATCGCCGTCATGGGCGCCTTCTTCGCCCTGTGGCTGTTACGGTACGAAAACAACGTCTATGCCCAGATCGGGCTCGTCATGCTCATTGGCCTTGCGGCTAAAAACGCGATCCTCATCGTCGAGTTTGCCAAGATGGAATACGACAAGGGCAAACCCGTTATCGAGGCAGCCCTGACGGGCGCCAAGCTTCGCCTGAGGCCGATCCTCATGACATCCTTCGCTTTCATCCTGGGCTGCGTGCCGCTGGCCCTTGCAAGCGGAGCCGGGGCCATCTCGCGACGGGTCATGGGAATGACCGTCATCGGCGGGATGCTGGCCGCAAGCTTCATTGCAATTTTAATAATCCCCGTGACCTTCTTTGTCGTGACGAAACTCTCGCACCGGAGGAAAAGTAGGTGATCATGCACCCGTTGAACAGACGAAAAAGGAGGGGGAAGGCCATGAATAAAGCGATCCTCTCCCTGGTTGTCGCGATCTTCCTTACCGGCTGCGCCATCGGCCCCGACTACAAGCGGCCGACCATCGACACTCCCAAGGCCTGGCGCGTCGAGGAGAAGGAGGCGCAGGATAAGGCCAATACGGCCTGGTGGCACCAATTTGAAGACGAAGTTCTGAACAGGCTGATCGACGAAGCCCTGAAGCAGAACAACGACCTCCGGGTTGCCACCGCCCGCGTCGACGAGTACGTGGGCCGGTACTGGGTGGGGCGCTCGGGCATCTTCCCGCAGATCGGGGCGAACGCCTTCGCCGGCCAGAATCGCGTCAGCGAGCAGCCACTCTCCACCACCGCATTATCCGGCTTGAAAAACCCGTCCGACAGCTACCAGGCCAACTTCACCGGCAGCTGGGAGATCGATATCTGGGGAAAGCTCAGGCGGGCCACCGAAGCCTCGAAAGCCGACCTGCTCTCGACCGAGGAGGCACGACAGGCCGTCATCCTGTCGCTGGTCAGCGCCGTGGCCAACGGCTACATCATCCTGAGGGACTTCGACAAGCAGCTGGAGATAGCCACCCGGACGGCAAAGACCCGGGAGGATTCCTACAAGCTCTTCAAACTTCGCTACGAGGGCGGCGTCATCTCGGAGCTGGAGCTCAACCAGGTCAAGTCCGAGTACGAGCAGGCCCTGGCCACGATCCCGCAAGTCGAGAAACAGATCGGCTTCCAGGAGAATGCACTGAGCGTCCTGCTCGGGAGAAACCCGGGGCCCATCGACCGGGGAAAGAGCATCGATGAACTGGCTCTGCCGGCCGTTCCGTCGGGACTGCCCTCGGATCTGCTCGAGAAGCGCCCCGACGTCCGACAGGCGGAGCAGGCCCTCGTTGCCGCCAACGCCCGCATCGGTGTGGCGAAGGCGCAATTCTTCCCCACCATTTCGCTGACAGGCCTCTTCGGCTGGGCAAGCACGGAACTCTCGAAGCCTCTTCACCGGGCCCGCGCAGGTCTGGAGCTGGGGCGGGGCTGCCGTGGCCCCGATCTTCACGGGCGGCTCCCTGCTGGGACAGTTTTGGGCATCGGAGGCCATCCAGCAGCAGACACTCTTCAACTACCAGAGCACCGTACAGACGGCCTTCCGCGAGGTCAATGACTCCCTCATCGATCAGAAGCGCACCCGCGAGCAGCTCGAGGCGCAGAAGCGGCAGGTCGAGTCCCTGAAGGAGTACGCCCGCATCGCCAGGCTTCGCTACGATAACGGCTACACGAGCTATATCGAGGTCCTTGACGCCGAGCGGAGCCTCTTTTCGGCCGAGCTGACCTATGCCCAGACTCAAGGAATTCTCTTCGCGGCCCTGGTGAACCTCTACAAGGCCATGGGAGGCGGATGGGTGGTGGAGGCGGACAAGCTCACCTCACCGGAAACCTACACTGCACGCAAGGAAGACAAGGAAGAAAAGAAGGAGAACCCCTGAGGGGAATCCGGATGAAATCCATCCACAAGCATGTCACGCGGTTCTGGTCGGAGGAGCGAAGCCTGACGGCGTTCCTCATCCTCCTGATCGTCGAGATCTTCTTCCTTGCTCCCATGCAAATCACGGGGCTTGCTTTCAGATTTATCAACGGCATGGTCTTTGTCCTTCTGCTCCTGGTGGGCCTGCTCACCATGACTAAACGGAGGGATCTCCAGGCTATCGCGACGATGATCGTCGTCCTGGCCATTGCGACGCGCGTGGCGCGGCGCTTTTTCGGCGTGGCGGGCCTCGAGATCCTGGACGGCCTCCTCATGCTTGCATGCACCATTGGTTTCCTGGTCGTTGTCCTCTGGCAGGTCTACCGGGAAGGTCCCGTGACGGCACATCGGATCCAGGGTGCCGTGGCAGGCTACCTCCTTCTCTCCGTGATCTTTGCGATTGCCTACAGCCTGGCCGAAACCATTCAGCCGGGATCCTTTCAGATGTCCACTGTCCAGGATCAGGTTCGCGCAGAAGTAGTCATGGACCGGTCATTTTATTATTTCAGCGTTGTCACCCTGACCACCACGGGATACGGCGACATCACCGCCCTGAGCAACTCTGCACGGACCCTGGTCATGATGGAAGCCCTCACCGGCCAGCTCTACACGGCCATCCTGATCGCCCGCCTGGTGTCCCTGCACGTGGAGACGAAAAGGGAAAAAAGGGGAGGGCATCAATGACTCCCTGCGATGCCGGTGGCCGGCGCTCGGTGCCGGATATGTTGCTTCAGGACGGAGGCCATGCCTTCGGGGAGGGGGCAGCCGGGGGCTGATCGGGAGTGATCTTTTCGGGGGTTTGAGGCGATGGGATTTCGGCTTTGGGGGCTTCTTTTTCTTCTCGAGCCTCCTGGGCGATGAAGATGCTCCGGGCAATATTTTTTCCGTCTATCTCAAGGTATTTGACGGTCGCTTTGTTTCCGGCGCTGATGTCGGAAAACATGCCTTTGTCCGCTCCGATATGGACGACCGTCTTTTCCGTTGCATAAATGTCTACATCCCCGTCCTTTCCCCTGACGGTCAGCTTGCTCGTCTTCGGATTGACGCTGGTCGTCTCGCCGGCGAGATGGATGATCTTGAGCGGCTTCTCTTTCGCAGGCGCAGGCTTTTCCCTGGCGACCCTCTCGGGCAGACCTTTCTTCTCCGGCTGCTGTGTACAGGATACACCAACGAGAAGCAGAGGCAGCAGGAGGCTGATGAGGTATCGACCCTTCACAAAAGAACTCCACAAAACTCTTCTTTCTACATGAAACAGGATGAGCCGCGCACAGTATTTTACTGACGGACGGTCGAACCGAAAAGAGGGGCATTGTATGGACAATGCCCCTCTCGGAGATGCGAAATCAGGATGTAAGGAAGTTACTTCTTCGCGGGAGCCGGGGGCGCTGCCATGCCTTCACCGGTCGCGGGGGCTTCCGCCGCCTTCTTCTTCTCGGGCGTCTGAGCCTGCTTCTTCTTCGTCTTCTCGGACTTCTTCACCTTCTTCGTGTCAGGCTTTGCCTGCCCACCAGCGATCGGGGGAGCTTCCGAAGCCTTCTTCTTCTCGGGCGTCACTGCCTGGCGCTTCTCAGCGCCCTCGGTCTTCTTGCCCTCGATCGGCTTTGCGGGAGCATCCATGGGCTTAGCGGCCTGTGCGAAGACAGCTCCTGTCGTACCGAACACAAAGAGAACGGCTACCATAATCGCGAAATACCTCTTCATTTGTTGTTACCTCCTCAGTTAGCGTTGAATTGTATTAGACTCTATAGCAAAAAACAAACCAGAAAGCACATCCGAAATATAACGTATATAATCGTATACTTAACGGAACAGCTCGGGGAATTTTCATGGCTGAAATTACATATTGTGGAGAATGGTTTCTTTTTTCAAAAAACACTGACAAATATTGGAAAGAAGTTACATTATTATGGCACTGGTTTCATATTTCAGAAATAAAAAAGCGCGGTACGCATCACTGGTTGTTTATGCCCAGCATGATGTAGAAGGTTCCACTTCCGTCGGCAGCGCGGCCATAGGCGGCGTGGAAGGGCCCTAGGATCGTGTCCGCGCTAAAGAAAAGACTGCCGCAGTAAAGAGCGCCACCTGCAGTCGTGGGATCGAAGCGGTTCCGGACCTCACCGGCCTCCAGAGAGCCCCCGAGGTAGATCCCCCGGCCCAGCGGGGAGGGCAGGTCGGCAAAGCGGTAGGTGTAGACCACGCGGCCCAGATAGTAACTGTCTCCGACGAGCTGGTCCATGACGTAGCCCGAGAAGCGCTGGAAGCCGCCGGTCTGGAAGAGGTCGTAGGCCGGCAGTTTGCTGTTCGGGCTGTCGGCCCAGGCAAGACCGAGGGTAAGGGTGTGCCGTTCGATGTTGAAGGGCTTCAGCAATGTCAGCTCGTATTTGTTGTAATTGTCCTCGGCGCCGAAGGCTTCGTTGGTGACGAAGAAATTGCCCATCAGGGAAAAGCCCGTGGCGGGGAAATTCGCGTTGTCGAGCTGGTCGAGGGCGAGCCGCCCCATCCATCCCCCCTGCCTGAGGTCATATTCAGGCACCAGTCTGGTTGAAGGTGTAACGGACAGGATTCCGAACTTGCCGTCCGTCTTGAGTTTCCCCTGGAAGAACCCCGCGCGCAGCTCGCCCAACCTTCCCTGCACGCCCAGATCGAGCCCGCCGCGGAAAGTGTTGACATCGTATTGCCCGATCCACTCGTCGCCGAGGTAGTAAGTGATGGGGCTTTTCCTGAGATCCACCCAGGGCGCGGCAAAGACCCCGACGCGGCGGCTAAAGGGCTGGTAGAACTCGGTGTAGACCTCGTCGATATAACCGACGCGGGCGTCTGTCCGCCACTCCGCCCCGAGGCTGTTGAGCCAGGTCATGCGGTGCATGAAGGCGGCATTGAAGCGCTGCTCGCTTTTGAAATCCGTCGCGTAACCGACGCCGAATTTGAAGTAGTTCGGGCCCCAGGACTTCTCGATGCCCTCCACCGTGATGATTTTCTTTCCCTTGTCGTCAGTCAGGCTGTAGTCCAGCCTCTCGAAATCGCCTCGTCCGAATACGGTCGTAAGTTCGCGCTGGAGAGTTTCCACCTGGGTTCTCACACTCTCACGGCCAAGGCGTTCCCCGATCCCGGCCTCGATCCCGGCCTCGAACTTGGTGGGCTTCTGCTTGATCTCGCTCTCGATGACCTCGGGGTTCACCCGCTTCATCGCGCCGCCCACCTGGATGTCGGCGATCTCCACCTCGCCGGGCTTTCTTGCGGCGCGGCTTGCCTGCCAGGAGCTGTAATCTGCCTCGCTGACGCTCAGGGCCCTGAGCCGATCCTCCACGGACCGGGCGGCCTCGATGCCGATGGGAACGGTATCCATTGCCTTGACGAAATCGCTGGAGCTGAAATCGCCCAGCCCCGGGATCAGGTTGATGAGGATGTCCTTCTCCGTCAACTCGCCAAGGGAGGCCCTCACGTTCTGCTCCGTCATCAGGTTGATCGCCTGGAGACCCACGGAGGCAGGAGAGGTGATCTGGTCACGGCGAAGGGGGGGCGTGCCCAGGTTGACGGCAATGATGATCTCGCACCCTGCACTGCGGGCCACGTCGACGGGCAGGTTGCGCACCATGCCGCCGTCGACATAGAGGCGCCCGTCGATTTCCACGGGGGCAAAGGCAGCCGGGATCGACATGCTGGCCCGCATGGCCTTGACGAGGACCCCGCGGTCGAAGACCTTCATGTCCCCGCTTTCGAGATCCATCGCCACGGCGCGGTAGGGGATCGGGAGGGTGTCAAAGCTCCTTGCGGCCCGCCCTTCATCGAGACCGACGAAATCCGTCATGAGAAACTCGAACTTGTAGCCTGCCGTCGTCCCCAGGGGCAGATGGAGTTTCCCGTCGCGAAAGCCGAGTTCGAGACCGTAAAGGCCTTCGTAGTCGTCTCGCTTCTGCCGCCAGGGGATGTCCTGCCTGGCGGGGTTGTCGCGAAAGACGTCTTCCCAGTCGATGGCCTTGATCCGCTTCTCCATCTCGTCGGGCGACATCCCCGAGGCGTAGATGCCGCCCACCAGCGAGCCCATGCTGGTGCCGGCGATGAAGTCGACGGGGACGCGAAGCTGCTCCAGGACCTTTAGGACGCCTACATGCGCAACCCCGCGGGCCCCGCCCCCGGAGAGGACGAGACCTACCTTGGGGCGGCCGGCTACCCGGGCAAGGGCGGGCTCCTTTTTTTCTTCGACGGCCTGGGCAAGGCAAGGAGGGATGAAGAGCAGGAAAAGAAAGACGACAGCAGTGAACACGGCTGCGGGATGACGGCGGTTCGCGATCATGTCGGACTCCCTCGGGTCGGAGTTGAAAGGGGCGCCTGTGAAACGGACGCATAACCTCGCTGAAGGCGGACTCATTCCCGGGGAGGACCCCGGGAGGATTTCCACAAGGAATGATGAGATTCATTAACAGAAAAGGCCGGCCGTGGCAATGAGAGTAATTCTGTCGAATGAGAAAAAGCAGTCCATCCGCACTGTTGACTCAGGAACCGGTTGAGAGTAGCTCGAAAATCGGATATGCTGCGATGGACCGTGCTGCCTTGAACACATGCCGGAGAGATGGAGGGAAGTCGCCATGAGAAAAAGAAAGATCGCGGCAGGGACTTTACTGACGCTGGTAGTCCTCTTTGCCCTGCTTTGCATCCCGGCACCCGACCCTGTGATCGCCCAGGGGGCTGCCGGCCAATCCTTTATGTGGAAGCAGGACGCAACATGGAACGCCCTCGAGGCATCCTTCCGGCAGGCGCGAAGCGTCGGCTGCAATGGCCTCAATGCGCCCATTGACGGGGACTTCCGTAAAGGCCGGCAAACCCTGGCATCCCTTGCCGCTCAGACGTTCGGTCCAAACGCACCGGTCTTCACGGAGCTGGAAAGCAATATCTTCAGCCTCGGGACCATGGTGGCCGCCTGCCCGGAGAGGCTGCTGGATTACATCGACCTGGTGACAAAAACGAGGAGCCTTCTCAAGCGGCAATCGGAAAGCTGGGACATGAACGACCGTGCCGTCCGGGACCGTCTGTACCGGTTGATCTACGGCGGGCGGACCGCTCTGGAGGAGGTCATGCTCCAGGCGCCTGCAGGTTCCTTCCCGGCCCTGATCAAGGCCGACAACGTGACGTCGGTGACCCCCGCCTATGCATTGCAGAACGGCAACCTCCACAGCGGCGACATTCTTGTATCCCGCGGCGGCGCCCCCACGTCGGCACTCATCGCCCGCGGCAACGACTACCCGGGTAATTTTTCCCACGTGGCCCTTTTTTATGTTGACGAAAAGACAGGCGTGCCGGGCATGATCGAAGCACACATCGAGGTGGGGGTCGTGGTCTCAACGGTCGAAGCTTATATCAAGGACAAGAAGCTCCGGATCATGGTGCTTCGCCTCCGGCCGGATCTGCCGCAGATGAAAGCCGACCCGATGCTTCCGCACAAGGCGGCAAAAAGGGCCTATGAAGAGGCGAAGAGCCGTCACATCCCCTATGATTTCGAGATGGATTACCTGGACTCTTCGAAATGGTTCTGCTCGGAGGCGGCGTCCTGGGCCTACCGCCAGTTCGGAGTCGAGCTCTGGAAAGGGACGACGACCATGTCTGCCCCAGGGCTCGTCAGGTGGCTGTCTTACTTCGGGGTGACCCACTTCGAGACCCAGGCCCCGGCCGACCTCGAGTACGACCCGCAGCTCACCGTTGTGGCCGAATGGCGAAATCTTGATGCGCTCTGGAACGACCACGTGGACAACGCCGTCACCGAAGCCCTGCTCGAGGGCGCCGACGAGGGGGACGGGATTCCCTACTCCTGGTGGATGCTGCCGCCGACGCGGCTGGTGAAGGCTTACAGTGCCACGCTCAACGTTTTCGGCGGGGTGGGCCCGATCCCGGAGGGGATGGATTCGACGGCGGCGCTTCGCAACCTCGAGCTCACCTCCATGCACGAAAAGATCAGGGATCGTGTCCTTGCCCAGGCAGCCGCCTTCCAGGAGAAGCAGGGCTACAGGCCCCCCTACTGGGAGCTGGTCAGGATGGCGAACCAGGCCAGGAAAGAAGCGAGGTAATATTATCATGGATTCCTGCCTGTTCAGGAATGACACCGCTTGATGGTTATGCAGTGATCTCGGATTGCCAGGGAGGTTTACGATGAATGAGACACCGAATCACGTCGGGTTGTCTTCGAAGCCGCTCGTCAGGGACGGTCACGTATTGCACAGCATCATCGACGGCTCCTTCATCCCGACCTTCGTCATCGATCGCGAACACCGTGTCCTGTACTGGAATCGGGCCCTGGAGGAGATCAGCAAAATCCCCGCATCGTCGGTGATCGGCACGAAGGAGCACTGGCGGGCGTTCTACAAGGAGCAGAGGCCCTGCATGGCGGATCTGCTCGTCGACGGGGTCATGAAGGACATTCCCCAATGGTATGCCGGAAAACACAGAGAGTCCGCGCTGATCGGGGAGGCCTTCGAAGCCACGGATTTCTTCCCCGAACTCGGTGAAAGCGGCCGCTGGCTGCGTTTCACGGCGTCAACCATCCGCAACGAACAGGGCGAGATCGTCGGCGCCGTGGAGACCCTGGAAGATATCAGCGACCAGAAGCTGGCCGAGGAGGCGCTCCGGGAGAGCCAGCAGAGACTCTACCAGATCCTCGAGGGCTCCCCGATTGCGGCGTTCGTCATCGACCGGGACCACCAGGTGATCTTCTGGAACCGGGCCCTGGAGGAACTCAGCCGCATCCGCGCCGACGATGTGGTCGGGACGGACCAGCAGTGGAGAGCCTTCTATGGGTTGAAACGTCCCTGCATGGCCGATCTCATCATCGACGAGAAGCTGGCCGAAGTGAAGAAGTGGTATGCAGGGAAGGGGCATCCGTCGAAACTTCTCAAGGAGGCCTTCGAAGCGACGGACTTCTTCCCCGACCTCGGGGAGGGGGGGCGGTGGCTGCGCTTCACGGCGGCGGCGATCCGGAATTCGCAGGGAGAACTCGTGGGTGCCGTGGAGACCCTCGATGACATCACGGAACAAAAGACGGCGGAGCAGGCCGTGAAGGAGAGCGAGCAGCGGCTACACACCATTCTGCAGGGCTCCACGATTCCGACCTTCGTTATCGGAAAGGACCATCGGGTCCTGTTCTGGAACAAGTCCCTGGAGGAGTTGAGCCGAATCCCCGCGAAGGAGGTCCTGGGAACGAAGCAGCACTGGAGGGCCTTCTATGGCGATGAACGGCCCTGCATGGCGGATCTGCTCGTAGATGGGGATGTCCGGGAAGTTCCCCGCTGGTACCAGGGAAAATACAGCAAGTCAAAGCTTCTGAAGGACGCCTTCGAGGCGGTGGATTTCTTCCCGTCGCTTGCAGAAGGGAAGTGGGTGCGATTCACGGCGGCGGTCATCCGGAATGCCGGCGGCCAGGTCATCGGCGCACTGGAAACCCTGGAGGACATCACGGAGCGCAAGCGCAGCGAGATCGCCCTCCAGAATGCTCACGACGAGCTCGAGCAGCGGGTCGAGGAGCGGACCATGGACCTGCTGCAGTTCTCGGAGTCCCTGAAGACGGAGATCGTCGAGCGCAAGGAGGCGGAAAAGAAACTGCGCAAGCGGGAGCGGGAGCTGAAGAGCAAATCGAACAACCTCCAGGAAGTGAACACGGCCATGAAGGTGCTGCTCGACCAGCGGGAACAGGACCGCAGGGAGGTCGAGGAAATAATCCTCAACAACGTGAAGGAACTACTGGCTCCCTACCTCGAGAAGATCAAGAAAACCAAACTGACCGATGCCCAACTGGCGCATGTCAGAATCATCGAGACTAACCTGGACAACATCATCTCCCCCTTCCTCAAGAATCTGCATTCTAAATACCTGAACCTGACGCCGAAGGAAATCCGGGTAGCCAGCCTGATCAAGGAGGGGCGCACCACGAAGGAGATCGCCGAACTGCTCGGAATGTCCGTAGCGGCCGTCGACTTCCACCGCAACAACATCCGAAAGAAGCTGGGCCTGAGAAACAAGAAAGCGAACCTCGTTTCCCATCTCGCCAACATGTAGAAAACGCCGCGCCGGCGATGCGCTTGATCCTGGCCTGCCGCCCGTTCGACACCTGGGGATCCGAACCTCAATAAGCCGCTTGTTGACCACATCCTGCCGCCGGGAGACCTCTGAACAAATTACCGCACCGGTACATTCATTCACCCATCAGTATTAGTAAATACCTAGTATTAACCTATTAGTCTATTCATATTGATCATTCCTGCACTTTTCTTTACCTTTGAAACAAAAGAGGGGCGCTCCATTGAGGCCCCACGGAAGGAGGGACACCATGCAGGCCGTAGCGACAAAGCTGATCGATGTCACGGAGAACAATGCAGACAAGATCGCCCGGCAATGGTATGCAGACGTGAGTAAAAACCCCAAGACCCCTTCCTATCACAATCTTTCCGAAGACAGGGCGATTCCGCAGGCTGTTGACTTCTATTCGAAATTCAGGGGGGTCTTCAGTGCGAAAAACCCCTTTGACGAAGCCAGGCGAGTGTACGCGAAATACGCCGACGATTGTTACGACAAAGGGATCCCTCTCCATGAGGCGATCTACGCGCTGACCCTCATGCGGCGCCACATCTGGCTTTATGCGGAGTTCCAGACCCTGTTCATCTCGGCCGTGGAGCAGCAGCAGGCCATCGAGAGCCTCAGCCGGACGATCCTGCTTTTCGACTACGCCATCTACGTCATCACGGAGCGATACCAGGAGTTGACGAAGGGCGAGGTCGACAAGCAGCTCGGGGCCCTCCGTGCGCTCGGCATGGAGGAGAGCTTCACGGGAAGCAAGGTCGGCATCATGGCCTGCCTGCTTGTCGCCTGCGGTTTTTTGACCTACTACTACCACGCCGTGATGGCCAGCGGGGTCATCTTCACGCACCTCTTCTACATCCCCGTCGTCCTGGCCGGTGTCTGGTGGAAGAAGAAGGGGATCTACGTATCCGTCCTGCTGGGTCTCATTCTAATCGTCAGCCATCTGATCTTCATGAAAGGGGTCCCGCTGACGGACGACCTGATCCGTGCCATCATGTTCATCGTCGTGTCCTCCGTGGTGGCGCTGCTGGCCGAGGGGTTCACGAAGATCGAGATCCTGTACAAGACGGTGCCTCGGTTCGGGGCAACCACGGAGGCCTGAGCACACCGGACTGCGGGAATGGACCGCTGATCAAGGAGGCCGGACATGAAAGGGTACGCGACAAAACTGATTGAGATCACGGAGCTCAATGCAGACAAGATCGCCCGGCAATGGCTCAACGACGTGAGGGCGAATCCCAAGACCCCGGCCTATCACAACTTCTCCGACGAGAAGGCCCTCTCGCACGCCATCGCGTTCTACACGAACTTCCGGGCGCTGTTCTGTGCGGACAAGCCCTTCGACGCCGCCAGGAAGTTTTTCACGAAATACGCCGACGAGCGCTACTCCGAGGGCATCCCGCTGCACGAGGCGATTTACGCCCTCATCCTGATGCGCAGGCACATCTGGCTCTATGCGGAGTTCCAGGCGGTATTCGTCACGGCCGTGGAGCATCATCAGGCCGCCGAGAGCCTGACGCGCACCATTCTCATGTTCGACTACGCCACATACGTGACCACGGAACGCTACGAGGAGCTGATGAAGCGGGAGATGGAGGAGCGCATCCGCCTCGACAGCAAGACGGGTTCATTCCGTCAGAAGATCATTTACGGCGGGCACGCGAAGTAGGTGCGACGGCATCGGGCAGAACGTCCGATCGAGAACGACAACGAGGGGGAAGAACGTGGAACATCGTGGCACAGTCGTATCCATCAGAGGAAGCGTCGTCGATGTGCGTTTTCAGGACAATCTGCCGGCGATCCGCCATGTCCTTCGCGCCGGGGACGACGACAGGGTTCGTATCGAGGTGGCCGCACACCTCGATGCGAATGTCGTGCGCGGCATTGCCCTGACTCCCACCCAGGGGCTCTCCAGGGGTTCGTCGGTCCTGGACACGGGGCAGCCCTTCTGTGTGCCCGTCGGGAAGATCCTGCTCGGGCGGGTCTTCAACGTCTTTGGCGAGAACATCGACAACCTCGCCCAGGTAGAAGCAACGGAATCCCGTCCCATCCACAGCAAGCCGGTCCCCATCACGCAGCAGTCGACGACCTCGGAGATCTTCGAAACGGGGATCAAGGCCATCGACGTGCTCTCGCCCCTGGAGCGTGGCGGGAAAGCAGGGCTCTTCGGGGGCGCCGGCGTCGGGAAAACCGTTCTTCTCACCGAGCTGATTCACAACGTCGTGAGCGGCCACGAGGGGATCAGTATCTTCTGCGGAATCGGAGAGCGGTGCCGCGAGGGGGAGGAACTCTACCGCGAGATGAAGGACGCGGGGGTTCTCAAGAACACCGTCATGGTCTTCGGTCAGATGAACGAACCGCCCGGGGCCCGTTTCCGCGTCGGCCACTCGGCCCTCACCATGGCCGAGTATTTCCGGGACGACGAGCGGCAGGACGTGCTTCTGCTGATGGACAACATCTTCCGCTTCATCCAGGCAGGCCAGGAAGTCTCGGGTCTGATGGGGCTTCTGCCCTCGCGCCTCGGCTACCAGCCGACGCTGGCCTCGGAACTGGCGGAGCTCGAGGAGCGCATCTGCAACACCACGACGGGCGCCATCACCTCCATCCAGGCCGTCTACGTCCCGGCCGACGATTTCACCGATCCTTCCGCCTCGCACACCTTCAGCCACCTGACGGCCTCCATCGTGCTCTCGAGAAAGCGGGCCAGCGAAGGGTTCTACCCGGCCGTGGACCTCCTGCAGTCGGGCTCCAAGATGCTCATGCCCACTATCGCCGGCGATCGACACTACCGCATCGCCCAGGAGGTGAGAAGAACCCTCACCATCTACGAGGAGCTCAAGGACATCATCGCCATGCTGGGCATCAATGAGCTCTCCCGTGATGACCAGCGCACCGTCTTCCGGGCGCGGCGGCTGGAGCGCTTTTTCACGCAGCCCTTCTTCACGACGGAGCAGTTCATCGGGAAACCGGGTCGCATGGTCAGCCGCGATCAGACGCTCGAGGGCTGCGAGCGGATCCTCAACGACGAGTTTGCCGAGTACCCCGAAAGTGCGCTCTACATGATCGGGAGCGTAGACGAGGCGAAGAAAGATGAAGCTTAAAATCATGCTACCGGCGGAAGTGTTTCTCGTCGAGGACGTCTCGAAGGTGGTCGCCGAGGCCGACAACGGGTTTTTCTGCCTGCTGCCCCAACATGTCGATTTTACGGCGTCGCTCGTCCCGGGTGTCTTCGCATACCAGACCGGCGAAGGGGAGCATTATCTCGCAATCGATGTGGGGACCCTCGTGAAGAAAGGCCCCGATATCCTCGTATCGATCCGCAACGCCGCAAAGAGCGATGAACTGGGCCAGCTCAGGGACATCGTGGTGAAACAGTTCGAGGAGATTGACGAGCGGGAAAAGAAGGCCCGGTCGGCAGCGGCGAAGCTGGAAATCGACCTTCTCCGACGATTCATGGAGATGAGGGAAACATGAGTGACGAACAACTGACTCCCCGTGAGAGGCGGCTCAAGATCGCCGAGGCCTTCACCAAGAAGGTCGGCTCGAAGGAAGCCCGGCGCGTCAAGGGAAAGACACAGAAAGACGAAACCATCTGGTTCGGCCTGGGGATGGTCGGCGTTGTGGGCTGGTCCGTCGCCATTCCGACACTGGTCTTCACCGCCATCGGGCTCTGGATCGATCGGTCCTGGCCGAGCCGGTTTTCCTGGACGCTGATGCTGCTGATCATGGGCGTCACCGTCGGCTGCATGAATGCCTGGTACTGGGTGAAGAAAGCGCAACAGGAAATCATGAAAGATTAGGGTCCAAGGTAAAGAATGCAGGGTTCAGGGAAGGTGAAAACACGTGATCATGGAACTCTTGATATCGTTCATCGTCGGGGCCGCGATCGGCGTGATCTACTTCGCCGGACTGTGGGAGACGGTTAGAAAACTGCCCGACGCGGAGAAGCCCGTCCGGAGAGTGGCCCTCAGCTATGCCTTGCGAATGGCGCTTGCCCTTTCTGGCTTTTACTTTGTCATGCAGGGTGAGTGGGAGCGCCTGGCGGCGGCCATGGTGGGATTTCTGCTGATGCGGGGATGGCTCCTTCGCCGGCTTGGAAAGACGAACAATACGTTCATGAAAGGAATGCCCTATGGAAGTCGTGGCCATTGACCAGATCAGCCCGGATCAGGTCATCCTGTTTGCCTGGGGATTCGTGACCATCAATGCCACGCTTCTCTACACGTGGCTCGTCATGGGACTGCTCGTCGTCGGGTCCATCGTGATCACCGGGAATCTCTCCTCGGAGCGGACCATGAGCCGCTGGCAGAACATGCTGGAGGTGATCGTGGGCACCATCCGCTCGGAGATCCGCGACATCGCCCATGAAGGTTCCGACACGTACTTCCCCTTTATCGCGACGCTGTTTCTCTTCATCCTCTTTTCGAACGTCTTCACCTTCATCCCGGGGTACGTGGCGCCCACGTCATCGCTGACGACGACGGCTGCCCTGGCCGTCATGGTTTTCATCGCCGTCCCCATGTACGGGATCGCGAAAAACGGGATCCTTGAATACCTGAAGGAGTACTTCCGGCCCACGTTCATCTTTTTCCCCTTCCACATCATGGGAGAATTTTCCCGGACGCTCGCCCTGGCCGTCCGACTCTTCGGCAACCTCATGAGCCACGAGAAGGTGATCGCCATCCTGCTCGCGGTCACCCCGCTGTTCTTTCCGGTCGTGATGCAGGTGCTGGGGCTCCTGATCGGACTGATCCAGGCTTACATCTTTGCCATTCTCGCCATGGTGTACATCGCCTCGGCGACGCAGACCCACGAGGAAACGGAGCACAAGCCCAAAAAGGAAACGGAACCCGTTAAAATCTAATAGAAAGTGAGGAGGAGCGGTATGGACAGCGTGAGCATTGTTGCAATGGCGTCGATCATTACGGCAGGCATTTGCATGGGGATCGGAGCGATCGGACCCGGTCTCGGACAGGGACGGGCCGTCCAGGGCGCACTGAACTCGATCGCGCAGCAGCCTGACGAACGGAACTCGCTGACGCGGACCCTTTTCGTAGGTCTGGCGATGATCGAGTCCATCGCCATCTACTGCTTCGTGATTTCGATGATCCTGGTTTTCGCAAACCCGTTCTGGGCCTACGTGATCAAAAAAGCCGGAGGGTGATCCATGCACATCGACTGGTTTGTATTTTTCTGCCAGATCGTCAATCTCCTGTTGCTGCTATTCCTGCTGAAGAGGTTCCTCTACGGGAGGATCATCGGGGCCATGGACGCGCGGGAAGCGAAGATCACCGCAACCTTCGTCGATGCCGAAAAGGCCCGTGAGGCGGCGAAAGAATCGGCGGAGCAGATCGAGAAACGGC
>CAWDHZ010000037.1:0-82081 GCA_963802225.1 uncultured delta proteobacterium
AACGCAAACTGAAAACCCTGAGCCTGGCAGGCTCCCGACTGAACAAGGAACCATGAGCCGGACTTATTACAGGATCCTGCTTGCGCTCGTGTTGTCTGCTGTCGCCGGGCTTGCCCTGGCTGGGCCGGCGGGGGCGCAGAACATGCCCATCCCCTCGGTCAGCCTGAACTTCGGCGACGGATCCGGCGAGCCGGGCAAGGTGGCCGTGGTGATGCAGCTTCTGCTGCTGCTCACGGTGCTTTCGCTCGCCCCGGCGATTCTCATGATGGTGACCTCCTTCACGCGGATCGTCGTCGTGCTGTCGATCCTGAGGCACGCCCTGGGGACCCAGCAGATGCCGGCAAACCAGATCATCGTCGGGCTGTCGCTATTTCTGACCTTCTTCATCATGACGCCCGTCTGGCAGAAGGTGAACAGCGACGCCATCCAGCCTTACATGAACGAGCAGATCTCCACGCAACAGGCCTTCGACAAGGCGGCGGACCCGATCCGGGACTTCATGCTGAAGCAGACCCGCGAGAAGGACATGGAGCTGTTCATCAAGATCTCCGGAGGGAAGAAACCGGAAAAACAAGCCGATGTCGGCCTTTTGGCGCTCATTCCGGCCTTCGTGATCAGCGAGTTGAAGACGGCCTTTCAGATCGGGTTTCTCATCTACATCCCCTTCCTGGTCATCGACATGGTCGTGGCCAGTATCCTGCTGTCGATGGGGATGATGATGCTGCCCCCGGTCATGATCAGCCTGCCTTTCAAGCTCCTGCTGTTCGTGCTCGTCGACGGCTGGTATCTCATCATCGGATCGCTCGTCCAGAGCTTCCATTGAGGCTCCGGAAAGGAGAAAGGGAGTCATGTCAACCGATCTGATCATGGGCATCGCAGCGGAGACGATGAAGGTGACCCTTCTCGTGTCGGCCCCGGTGCTGCTCGTGGGACTCGTCGTGGGCCTCGTGATCAGCATCTTTCAGGCTGTGACCCAGGTGCACGAGATGACGCTTGCCTTTGTGCCCAAGATCATCGCCGTCATGCTGGCCCTTCTCTTCGCCGCACCCTGGATGATGGACATGCTCGTGAACTTCACGCACAACCTTTTTTCGAACATACCGAATTACATACGGTAAGGCATAGGGCTATAGGGCTAAGGGCATAAGGGGAATATGAAAAATCTTTTCGTTTCTGCCCTAAGCCTTAAGCCTTACGCCATATGCCATGAAGTCATGGCGCAGGATACGCAGAGCCTGCGTAGAACGAAGGGCAATGAGTAAGCTGCCGTGAATGTTCCCAACTTCTCCGCCGAGCAGATCGAGCTCTTCTTTCTCGTTTTGCTCCGGGTCAGCACCATCGTGGTGATGATCCCCATCCTCGGGGAACGGACGACCCCTGTCCGGGTCAAGGGGGGGCTGGCAATATTCATCACCGTTCTCGTTCTTCCCTTCGTCGGGCACCCTGCCGCGGGCGCCGATGATCTTTTCACGCTCGGCCTGAGAATGGGGGGCGAGGTCCTCATCGGGATCGCCCTGGGTTTTGCCTGTCGTCTTGCTTTTGCGGGCATTCGGATGGCGGGTGACCTCGTAGGCTTCCAGATGGGTTTCTCCATCATCAACGTCATCGACCCTCTCACGAGCGACCAGGTCTCCGTCATCGCCGAGATCCAGTACCTTTTTGCGGCGCTTCTCTTTCTGGGCGTCAACGGTCACCACATGCTGATCCAGGCCGTCTCGGAGAGCTATACGATGCTGCCGGTCCTCGGGTTCCACATGACGGGGGCACTGGCGCAGAGCCTTGTCGATCTGTCCCGGAACCTGTTCGTCATCGCCGTGAAGATCTCGGCGCCGATCGTTGTGGCGCTGCTGTTTGCCAATCTCGGCCTGGGGCTCATTGCCCGGACCGTCCCCCAGATGAACGTTTTCATCGTCGGCATTCCCCTCCAGATCGCCATCGGGCTCATCGGGGTCGGACTCACCATCCCCCTGTTTCTCCAGATTGCGTCAGGGATCTTCTCGAATCTCCCCGCCGAGATGGACCTTTTGCTCAGGGCCATGTAGGCGCCAAAGGCGCCAGGCATAGGGCTTAAGGCAAAAGGCTCAAGGCGACAGGCCTCAGGAAAAGATCAAGAATCCCGTGCCTGGCGATGCTCATCACACCCTTTACGGCACGAAGTCTGCAATCCTGATTAATCGATGACCATTCGCTTGATTTTCCGGTCTTTTTGCCTGTTTTTTGACGTCAGCGTCAGAAGGCCGGAACAATGTTGCACGGGTTGCGAAGCAACCCAGTGACCGGTGACCAGTGAGACGAAAGGAACGCGGGACCAGAGGGCAGGGATGAGCAGGAAATTCCCGAGTGAAGATAGAGGAATTCCGGATTCCCGATGCCGGGCGCGAAGCGCCTACAACTCCTAATCAACGAACTACTAATAACTAGTTACTGCCCATATGGCTGACATCGACAAGGACCAGGAACGAAATGAACAGGCGTCGCCCAAGCGACGCGAAGAAGCCCGGAACAAGGGCCAGGTCGCCAAGAGCCCGGAAGTGGCCTCGGCTGCGATCCTGCTTGCCTGCACGATCTTTTTCTATTTCGGCTCCGGCGGGATGGTCGAGCGCCTGATGGACTTCACGAGCTGGACGCTGCGGGAGAGCGGCACGACGGCCGTCAGTCTCAACAACATCAACGCGCTGATGTGGGGCTGGACCTGGAAGCTCTTCCTGGTCATGGCGCCGCTGCTGCTCACGGTGGTCATTGCCGGTCTCCTGGCCAATTATCTCCAGATCGGCTTCATCTTCTCCACCGAGTCACTGGCCCCGAAATTCGAGAAGATCGACCCCATGAAGGGGTTCCAGCGGCTTTTTGCTCTGCGCTCGCTCGTGGAACTGGTCAAGAGCCTTCTGAAAATGGCCATCGTAACCGTCGTTGTCTGGTTCACCCTGAAGGACGAACTCCCGAACATGATCCCGCTGATGGACGAATCCCTCGGGGGGATCCTCCTGTACACGGGGAGGATCTCCTTCAAGATCCTGATCACGACCTGCTGGATCCTCATCGTACTGGCGATCCTGGATTACCTTTACCAGCGCTGGGAGTTCGAGAAGGGGCTCCGTATGTCGCACCAGGAGGTCAAGGACGAGTACAAGCAGACCGAGGGCAATCCCGTCATCAAGTCGCGGATTCGCCGTATCCAGCGCGAGGCGGCACGCAAGCGCATGATGGCCAATGTCCCCAAGGCCGATGTGGTCATCACCAACCCGACGCATCTGGCCGTGGCCATCCGCTATGACCCCGAGAAGATGTACGCGCCCACCGTCGTGGCCAAGGGGGCCGGCTTCGTGGCGGAAAGTATCCGGGAGATCGCCGCGGCCCACGGGGTGCCCGTCATCGAGAACAAACCCGTGGCACAACTATTGTATAAAACGATCGATGTGGATCAGGCGATCCCGGAGGATCTCTACCGTGCCGTCGCCGAGATTCTGGCTTATGTTTACGGCCTCAAGGAGCGGGCGGTCTGATCATGTTTGGAAATGGAAAGAATGACACCAGGTTGCCGGGTTTGAGCCGCATGTCCGTATTTTCCGGACCCTTTACCCTGAACCCTGAACCCTGTCCCCTTAACTAGGAATGATTCATGGCTGAAGCGGTACAGAGAGCACAGGCCCCGCCGCACTGGGCAGCAAACCCGGCAATCCTCATGGGCGTCGGGGTCATCGGCGTCCTCATGGTCATGGTGATCCCCCTGCCGGCGCTGGTCATCGACCTGCTGCTGTCGCTGAGCATCACGCTTTCCATCGTGATCCTGCTCATGTCCATGTTCGTCATGAAACCGCTCGAATTCTCCGTCTTTCCCTCCGTCCTGCTGACGGTGACCCTGTTTCGTCTCTCGCTCAACGTGGCCTCGTCGCGGCTCATCCTGCTCCACGGAAACGAGGGCACCGGGGCTGCCGGCCAGGTCATCAAGGCGTTCGGGACCTTTGTCGTGGGGGGAAACTACGTGGTGGGGCTCATCGTCTTCTCCGTGCTCACCCTGATCAACTTCGTCGTCATCACCAAGGGCGCCACCCGCATCGCCGAGGTGGCGGCCCGGTTTACCCTCGATGCCATGCCGGGAAAGCAGATGAGCATCGACGCGGACCTCAATACCGGACTCATCTCCGAGGCCGATGCCCGGCGCCGGCGCGGCGAGATCGAGCGGGAAGCCGATTTCTACGGCGCCATGGACGGTGCCAGCAAATTCGTGCGCGGCGACGCCGTCGCCGGGGTCGTGATCATCTTCATCAACATCGTCGGCGGCCTCATCGTCGGCGTGCTGCAGCAGGGTATGGACATCACCGATGCGGCCCGCAACTACACGCTGCTCACCATCGGTGACGGACTCGTGACGCAGGTGCCGGCCCTGATCATCTCCACGGCCGCCGGTATGCTCGTGACACGCTCCACCTCATCGTCCAACCTCGGGCAGGAGATCACGGATCAGCTCTTCGCGCAGCCGAAGGTCATCGGCACGGCTGCCGCCATCCTCTTCGTCTTTGCGCTGATCCCCGGGATGCCCAAGTTCTCTTTTTTCGTCATCGCCGCCGCGGCGGGTTTCCTGGCCTTCAGGCTCATGAAGGCGGCTGTGCCCGCCGAGGAGGCCCTGGAAGAGGAGGCGCCGCCCTCGCCCATCGAGACGGTGGACTCGCTGCTGCCGCTCGACCTGCTGGAGATCGAGGTGGGCTACGGCCTCATCGGCTTCGTCGACATGGCCCAGGGGGGCGAATTGCTCCAGCGCATCAAGTCGCTGCGCCGGCAGCTGGCCCTGGAGATGGGATTTGTCATCCCGGCCATCCATATCCGGGACAACCTCCAGCTCAAGCCGAACCAGTATTCCGTCATCCTGAAGGGCGTTGAAATCTCCCGCGGTGAGCTGATGCCCGGGCACTGGCTGGCGCTCACGTCGGACAAGACCCCCAGGGTCAAGGGCATCGACACGAAAGAGCCCGCTTTCGGATTGCCTGCCGTGTGGATCTCGGAGAGGGAAAAGGAAAGCGTCCAGGCCCGCGGGGTAGTCGTCGTGGACCCCGCCACGGTGGTGACGACGCATCTGACAGAGCTCATCAAGAGCCATTCGGATGAGCTGCTGGGGCGGCAGGAGGTTCAGTCGCTTCTCGACAATCTTGCGAAGACCTACCCCAGGGTGGTCGAGGAACTGGTCCCGAAGGTGGTCTCCGCGGGGACGATCCACCGCGTGCTGCAGCGGCTGCTTCGCGAGCGGATCTCCATCCGCGACCTGCTGACGGTGCTGGAGACGCTGGCCGATTACGCGCCGCTCACGAAGAACATCGACATCCTGACGGGCTACGTGCGCCAGGCCCTGGCCCGGACCATCACGAAGCAGTACCGGGACGTCGAGGGCAACATTACCGTGGTGATGCTATCGCCGGAGATCGAGGAGAAGATCAGCCACTCCATCCAGCACACGGAGTTCGAGTCCTACCTCACGGTGGACCCGAACTGGGTTCAGAAGATCGTCCGCAGCGTCCAGAAGTACATCGGCACCTTCACCTCGCGGGGCCTGCAGCCCATCGTGCTGTGCTCCCCGGGTGCCCGGATTCATTTCCGGAAGGTATTGGAAAAATTTTTTCCGAACATCATCGTGCTCTCTCACAACGAAATCACGCACGATGTGAACATCAAATCATTGGGGATCGTGGAGTAAGGCCGTGCAGATCAAACGTTTCGAAGCTGCCAGCACCCAGGAAGCCTTTTTGAAAATCAAGAACGAGCTCGGTCCGGATGCCGTGGTGCTCTCAACGCGAAAACTCCGAAGCGGGCGGGTCCCGCTTTTCGAGGTGACAGCCGCCCTGGATGAGCGACCGGAAGGACGGCGCGAGAAGCCTCTCCCCCTGCCTGCAGGGGCTCCCCAGGCAGCGCCGGCACGGGGCGACGAAGAGACCCCGGCTTCTGCGCTGCGTCGCGACGTGGAGGAGATCAAGACGCGGCTCGCCGAGACGGCCATGCGTCCCTTCCCCTACGGGGAGTTCCTGGAGATGAAGGAGATGCTCGACACCTTCTTCGACACCATGGGCTTCCAACGGAAGGAGAAACTCTCCGGGGCGCTCTTGAAGATCTATCATCAAATGGTCTCCGTCGGCGTGTCGCGCTCGAGGGCCTTCCTGCTGGTCAGCACGCTGAAGCGCAACCTCCCGGCCGGGGAACTGCAGGACGAGGAAGGCCTGTGCCGGGTCGCCGAAAAGCTGCTGGCCCGCTCCATCGGCCTGTCTTACCGGAGCGCGGAGCGCAAAAGGATCTGCGCCTTCGTAGGCCCCACGGGAGCGGGCAAGACGACGACGCTGGCAAAAATCGCCGCCCGCTCGGCCCTGGAGGAGAAGCTGAAGGTGGGGCTCATCACGACGGATACCTACCGCATCGCAGCGGTGGAGCAGCTCAAGACTTACGCCCGCATCATGGAGATTCCCATCGAGGTGGTCTCCGACAAGACAGCCTTCAGGCGGGCCCTGGCGAAACTGTCGGACCGGGATCTCATCTTGGTGGACACGCCCGGCAAGAGCTCCGTGGAGCCCGGCTACATCGAAAAGCTGCGGGACCTCTTCCAGATCGAGAACCCCGTGGAAACCAATCTGTTGCTGCCCCTGACGTCGAGCCAGGACAACCTTGCCGAGAACCTGGCGCGGTTCAAACCCATCGGCTACCAGTCGATCATCTTCACCAAGCTCGACGAGAGCCGCCATTTCGGCATGATCTACAACGTGATCGATCAGGAGCGCAAACCCGTTTCCTATGTGACCAATGGCCAGAACGTTCCCCAGGACATCGAGAAGATCGACGCGGGCCGGCTGGCGAAGATCATCATGACCCGGACACTGCACTAGGAAAGTGCAGAGCAGGCAGCGGCAGAGTACACGTCATCAACCGGAGGTTATTTTCCCTTGGATCAGGCTTCAATGCTCAGGCGAATGAAAAAAGCCTCGGAAGAACAAAGCGGATCGAAAACGCCCCTCCCGGGAAGCGTAACGGAGGAGCAGTTGACCCAGCGGCCCATCCGTGTCATTGCCATCACGAGCGGCAAGGGCGGCGTGGGCAAGACCAACATCGCCACCAACCTGGCCTGGCATCTCTCGCAGATGAATAAAAAAACCCTCATCCTCGATGCCGACATGGGCCTGGCCAACATCGACGTGATCCTGGGGATCGTTCCGAAGTACAATCTCTCCCATGTCCTGAGTGGGGAGAAGGCGCTGTCCGACGTGATCCTCAAAGGGCCCGGCGGCATGCATATCCTCCCGGCCAGCTCGGGAATTCAGGAAATGGCGGAGCTCTCGAAGGGGGAGAAGCTGGCCCTGCTCGATGAGCTGGGGGGGCTTGGCGGGGAGTTTGACTTCCTGCTCATCGACACGGCGGCGGGCATCGCCGGCAATGTCATCTACTTCAACGTAGCCGCCCGGGAGATCATCGTCGTCGTCTCCCCGGAGCCCACGTCCATCACGGACGCCTATGCGCTCATCAAGATCCTCTACAGCAACTACGGGGAGAAGCGCTTCATGCTTCTCGCCAACAGGGTCAAGAATTCAAGTGAGGCCCGGGAGGTATTCCTGAAGGTGAGCAATGCCACCTCCCACTTCCTCAACCTTTCCATCGAATACCTGGGCTACGTCCTCGACGACACCCGGGTGAGCGATGCGGTGAGGCAGCAGAAGGCCCTGGCGGAGATTTACCCCGATTCCAGGGCGAGCAAGTGCCTGCAGTCCATCGCTCGCAAGCTCTGCAGGCTCCAGCCCGAGTTCTGCGAGTCGGGAAGCCTGAAGTTCTTCTGGAAATCGATCGTCGACAAAGGACGCGGATAAGGGACACGTGGACAAGAAGGAACGGGACAAGCTGATTCTGAAATACGCTCCCCTCGTCAAGAGCATTGCCGACAGGATCGCCTGCAAGGTGCCCCATCACGTGGCCGAGCGGGATGACCTCGTCAACGTGGGAATCATCGGCCTGATCTCCGCCCTGGAGAAATTCGACAAGACGCGTAACGTGCAGTTCGAAACCTACGCCCGCTTCCGCATCCGCGGGGCGGTCCTCGACGAGCTTAGGGCGAGGGACTGGCAGCCGCGATCGGCACGGAACAAGGACGCCAGGATCGAGAAGGCGATGCGGGCCCTTCAGAAGCAGTTGGGCCGGCCGCCCGACGAGATGGAAGTGGCCGAGTTTCTCGACCTGCCGCTCGAGGACTACTATCAGCTCCTCGACGAAGCCTCGGGGGTTTCCCTTCTCTCGAGCGAGGATCTGCCGCCCGACTACTGTGAAAAGTATGCCACCTACGACGTGCTGGAAAAGATGGACCAGGGCTCTCCCCTGTCGATGCTGGCCCGGGGCGAGGTGAAGAAGATCCTCAAGGACGCCATCGAGGCGCTTCCCGACAAGGAAAAGCTGGTGCTGTCGCTCTACTACTATGAAGAGCTCAACATGAAGGAAATCGGCTGCGTTCTCAGCCTCACCGAATCGCGGGTCTGCCAGCTCCACTCCCAAGCCGTGCTGCGGCTGCGGGGCAGGGTGAAGGACTTGAGATAAGCAGGCAGGACCATGACAAGACGCGTTGATCTTGATCTTCTGGAACAGGACGCGATGACGGCCTCCCCGCAGGACCCGCCCCCCGTATCCGGCACGGAGCCGGGACAGGCGCCCGAGGTTCGGGTATCGCTGCCTTTCCGGTTCCGGAATCTACTGCGGAACACCGTGGGCCGGTTCAAACGCCCCGACGTTGCCTTCAACTGGAAATCCCTTCTGAGCTGGAAAGTGCTGGTGCCCGCCGGGGCCGCGGTTGCTCTCCTTGTGAGCGCCTCCGTCGGCTACGTTCTTTTCCAGAAGCAGGAAGCGGTGCGGGTCGCCGCTGAGCAGAAGAATCAGGCCGCCTCCGCGGTCACGGTGGTCCGCGAGGCCGTCTTCGCCGATTTCAGCATCGACCTCAAAGACGCCCAGGGCCGATACCGGTTCCTCCAGTGCGACGTCACCCTCGAGTTCCAGTCGGAGGTGACCCTGACGGAGGATCGGAAGGTGGAGATCCGTAAGATCATTTACATGTCGGCCAAGAAGAAAGGCCCTGAACTGATCCGGGTCTCCAATTCCGGCGAGAGGTTCAAGAAGGAGATGCGCGACGAACTCCGGGATCTACTGGGTGAGGGCGCGCTGAAGGACATTTACATCACCCGGTATGTGCTGATATAAATAAGGCAAAGGCTAAAGGGCTAAAGGCTAAGGGCAGAGGACAAGAAAATGAAGCAGTTAATAAAGATTGCATTCGCCATTATGATCATCGCGCTTCATGCCATCTGGGCGCATGCCCTCACAACCGAGGAGGTCATCAAGCTCAAGAAGGCAGGCGTGAGCGATGAGACCATACGGACCATGATCGAGCAGGAACGGGCCGCGAAGGAGCGAAACCCTTCTGACCAGATCGGGGTGAGGGAGGTCAAGGATGCCGAGGGTAACACGTCAGTCATCTATTCCACCGGCGCCCCCACCGCCCCCACGCAAGGCGGATCGGAACAGGAAAAGGTTGAGAAGGCATGGAAAATGCTTCAGAATCAAAATATGATTATCGACAACCGGCGTTAGGAGAAGAATACGGGTCTTCAGGGAGTTTCGAAGGCGCCCGGTAGAAAGCGGAGAAGGAGTATATGATCAAGCCCAAGGAAGTGAAGGAAACGCGGGAAGCCGATGTTTACCGGTTCCTGGAGCGGGAATTCGAAGGCACGTTCATCGAGGAGCTCATCCCGGGGATCCTGCACAACTTCGCCAATCCCCTCAACGGGATCATCGGCCGCACCCGGCTTCTCCAGCGGCGTCTCGAGGAAGCGATCCGCAAGACCCGCGAGGCATTCCCGGAGGCGGAGCGCATCCTTTCGGAGGATCACGCGAAGCTGCTCAAGGACATCGAACTCATCACCCATGAGTCGGACCGGCTCTTCGACCTCTTCAAGCACGTTTCGGGGAAGTTTTACGCCATCGGCGACCGCAACATTCAGCAGGTCAACATCTCGGAACTCGTGGAGAACGAGATCCGGTTTTTCGATTTCTACCTCGATTTCAAGCACAACGTGAAGAAGATCATGGATCTCGACGGGGATTTGCACGAAGTGAGCGGCTCCCCCGCCGACTACTCCATGTTCATCTCCACGTGGGTGCGCTACGCGATGGAGGCCATGAGGGAGAGTCCCGTGAAGGAGTTCTTCGTCTCCACGACACGCCGCAACGGCCACGTCATCCTCAAGTTTCAGGACACCGGCAGACCGCTGCCGGCTGAACTGAAAGAAGCGATCCTGAAAGGACGTCCGGGACAGGGATTGAAGGACGAGAGGGCCTCGAGGCTTCTGATGGCGATTTCTCTCGTTCGCAAGTACGACGCGACCTTTGAGATCGGCCACGAGGCGGGGATCAATATTTTCTCCATCGAAATTCCCTGTAAGTCCATTGGAATGCGTAAGAAGGCGGCGCGGAGGTAGGGAAGGGTATAGGGTATAGGGGAACATCCTCGCGATTATTGAGATAGAGAGCAGGAAACAAGTTACACGGGCTCATTAACATAAACAGCACGGCGGGATTAAAGATTACGGCCTGATCCGTCGATTGCATAAGCAGGGACTCCGGAAGAACTTTTCTGAAGGCCCCGATTGCTGCTGCCCAAGGGTAAACCGTCCCGGAGGAGGTGATCCGGTTATGTTGAGGGCGGTCGATGTACAACAGCTCCTGATGCAGACGACGTCGGTGGAGAGACTCCAGCAGGCGCAACAGCAGCAGTCTGACCTCCAGCAGCGCTACGTTGCCCTGCATGCAAGCGAAGAGAAGAAGCTGCTCAAGGAGAAAGTCAAGGAATCCGATGAGACCGAGAAGGCCCGGATCCAGCGCGAGGAGGAAAGGGAGCGGAAGCGCAAGATGGCCCGGGATCATCAGAAGGCGGAGGACAAGCCCCGCCAGGGCCCTCCGGATGAAGCACCTCTTGAGGAGGGGATGGGGGGCAGGATCAACATCCGCGCCTAGCGGCCTTCAGGCCGCAGTGACCGGTGAGCAGTTGAATTTGCCGCTGCGCGGCGGGGAAGAAAAAAGGGCATCCCCTCCGGTTGAATCTTCATTGACCGCCCGCCTGCAAGTTCCTGGAGACAGCCAACCGAAAATCTACGATTGACAGCGTTGCATGTTCATGACCGACATCAATCCCCAGGTTTTTTTTGCCATTCAGGTCGCGGCCGACCTTGTGCTGTGTATTGCCGTCATCTTCATCCTCAGCCGGGTCAATCGGGAGTTGAAAGGACGAAAGTCGACGATCGATCCGAAAGCCATGTCTGAACTGGGGCGGCTCATCCGGGAGTCCCAGAACGCCACCACGAACCTGATGCAGGCGATGGAGGAAAGCCGAAAGGCACTCCGGGACGTATCCCTGTCGATCGACGAAAAGGAAGACCGCCTGAAGCGCCTCATGACGCAGGCATCCTCCCACATCGACAGGCTCGACAAAACAAGCGCCGTCCTGGAGGAGGCCCTCCCCGGCAAGAGGAACGGCGAGGTGATCCGGCTCGCCGATCAGGGGTCTACGCCGACCGAAATCGCCGACAGCCTCGGGCTTACGGAAGGGGAGGTCAGCCTCATTCTTGACCTTGCCCGCCGCAGAAGTGACGGCCGCTGATGCCCTCCGGCGTCCATTTCCCGCCTGTCTTCAAACCGCTCGTTGACCCTGTCCTGCAAATCAAGCTTGCGCAGCAGCCTTTAACCGGCCTGTCCGTCGGGCAGACGGTGGAGGCCCGTGTGATGGAGAGGCTCGAGGACGGCAGGTTCATCATCCGCATCGGCTCGAGCCATCTCACGGCGGAGGCGGAGCCAACCCTCAAGCCGGGGCAGGCGATGATGCTCCGGGTGGACAGCCTGAAGCCCAGGGTCCTGCTGTCGGTTGCGCCCCCGCCCGAAGAGCGCATCACCACAGAGCATCTGAGGGTTTTCCGGTCCAACCCCGGCGCGCTCACGCAGAGCCTCGCCGAGTTGACGGAGATCGTCGGCGGCATGCGGGGTGCCGACTTCTCCCGCCTTGCGGGTCGCGAGAACCTGGCGGTTCTCCTCGATGCGCTTTCATCGGCCATGCTGGGCCGGGAGCAGATCGAAAGGGGCTTTTCGCTGCGCGATGCCGTCCGGTCTATGGGGCTGCAGCTCGAGGGCGATCTGAGAAAGGCCCTGGAGAGCCCCGGTTCCAACCCGGTTCCCTCTCAGGCCGGCCTCAAGGCGAGCCTGATGAAGGTTCTCGAGGAATTCCAGGCGAAGCTCCAATCAGCGGAAATCCAACCTGCCGACGCGAAGGCGATCCGGGAGCTCGCCCCGGCCCTGGAAAGGACCGCTCGGGCCATTGAGAGCCAACAGGTTCTCAACGTGCACTTCCAGGAGACCGAGGGGAAGCTTCTCATCCAGATCCCCCTCATCCTGCCCGGCCTCCTGGGGAAAGCGGATATCTTCATCCGCCATGAAGAATGGCGCCCCGGTAAGGGGGAGCAAAAAGAGGCTTTCCAGGTGGTCTTTGCTCTCGAGATGGATGCCCTGGGTGACGTGATGGCACAGGCGCACTTTCGCGCCAAAGAGGCGACCGTCCGGATTTGTTGCGAAAGGGAGCCCGTCGCATCCTTTGTTTCCGGGCTGCTGCCGCAACTGGAAAAGCATCTCATCGAGGCGGGCTACCATGTGGCGAAACTTGTCGTCTCAGCGGACAGCGGTGTCCGGGAGGCGATGGAAGAGTGCCTCCGGGAAGAGTTGTATGGGGATGGGCAGACGCTGAGCGTCTTTGCCTGAGCGAAGAAGTGTCTGAGGTGCAAGGGCCGAGTGTCTACGTGAAGAAAAACGGCCTGTAACCTGCAGCCTGTAGCCTGCAGGGGTTCGAGGTCAGGAGATTAACGAGGCTGTCAATATGCCGGAAAAGAAGAAAAAAGAACGAACAGCCCCGGATCGCGGCGGCGGTCCGCTACGATGCCGCCAAGGACGATGCCCCGAGGCTCACGGCAAAAGGGAAAGGTCATGTGGCCGAGCGGATCATCGAGCTTGCCCGGCAGCACGACATCCCGGTCCGCAGCGACAAGGCCCTGATCCAGATCCTGAGCCAACTCGACATCGACCAGCACATCCCGCCTGAACTGTACAAGGCCGTGGCGGAGATCCTCGCCTTTGTCTATTCCGCGAACGAGAAGTACCGGGAAACGCAGGGTACAGGGTAGAGGGTACGGGTACAGGGTACAGGGTACAGGGTACAGTCAGAGACGTCCCCGGGCATAAAGACAACCTGGGGCAAAAAATTCCCGAACGACCCGAAATTGCCCACCCGGCAGCTGGAAGCCTGCCTTTCCCTTGTTCCGCAGATTTGCAAAGTAAAAAATCGTCACATCTTAATATCAATCATATCATGTAGTTATGGATTTTTTTCGTCCTGTACCCTTAACCCTGTACCCTTAACCCTGTACCCTTGCGCCTGTGGCACAGCCGTTGCTCCACAACAGATCAACACCCATGTAAGGAGAAGGAACCGGCAATATGATGTACGGTGTAAACACGGCAGTCAGTGCCGCCGTCAAGAAGCTTTCACAAAACGACTACGTGACCCACAACATGGCAAACGCCAACACGCCCGGGTTCAAGTCCGAGCGGCTCATCTTTGTGCGAAAGCCCGGCACCGACACCATGGCCGAGGACAGTTACAGTCACGATCCCGTCGTCCTCATCGACCACTCCCCGGGGACGCTGCAGAAGAGCGGCAACCCGCTCGATGTGGCCATCCAGGGCGAGGGGTTCTTCGCCATCGAGACAAAAGACGGCGAGCGCTACACGAGAAACGGCAGCTTCACCCTCAATCAGAACGGCGAGCTGGTGACCCAGTCCGGCGATGCCGTGATGGGCGAGGGAGGCCGGATCACCATTTCCGGCAAGAAAGTCCAGATCTCGAACGCGGGGGCTGTCAGCGTCGACGGCAGCGAGGTGGGCAAGCTCAAGATCGTCGACTTCAAGAAGAAGGACGCGCTTGTGAAGCGGGGGAATGGATTTTTCGAGGCTTCCGGCAAGGCCGAGCAGGCCGCGGTGGAAACCCCGGAGGTCCGCTCGGGCTACCTCGAGACGTCCAATGTCCAGGCCATGAAGGAGATGGTCGAGATGATCGACATCCAGCGCACCTTCGAGGCCTATCTCAAGGTCATGCAGACGATCAGCGAGCAGGACCGGATGTCGACGAACCGCATCGGCAAAATATTTTAGGCTAAAGGCAAAAGGTAAAAGGCTAAAGGGTACGGGAGGAGAAAATGATCCGATCTTTATACACGGCGGCAACGGGCATGATGGCCCAGCAGATCAACCAGGATGTCGTCGCCAACAACCTCGCCAACGTTCAGACCCCCGGTTTCAAGGCATCCCGGGCCGAATTCCAGGACCTCATGTATCAGATCAGCCGGCAGGCCGGCGCGGGGACCACCTCCGGGACCGCCCTGCCCCTGGGCATGGAAGTGGGTCTGGGATCCAAGCTCACGTCGATCCAGAAGATCTTCACCCAGGGCGACTACCAGCAGACGGGAAACCGTTTCGACTGGGCCATCGAGGGCGACGGCTTCTTCCAGACCGATGACGGCAACGGAAAGACTCTCTACACCCGGGCGGGCAGCTGGAAGATCAGCAAGGATTTGTTCCTCGTGAACTCCGAGGGCCTCAAGCTCACCCCCGAGGTCAGCGTACCCGCGGGGACGGTCACCTTCACCGTGGATGCCGGCGGCACCTGGACGGCCAAGGACAAGGCCGGGACGACCCTCTCCTCGGGCCGCCTCGAGCTGGCCAAGTTCGCCAACCCGGCGGGCCTCACCAACCTGGGCCGAAACCTCTATGCCAAGACCGACGGCTCCGGCGAGCCCGTGACGGGCAACCCCGACACGGAGGGCTTCGGGACCATTTCCCAGACTTTCCTGGAGATGTCCAACGTCAACGTCGTTGATGAAATGGTCCAGATGATCGTCGGCCAGAGGGCCTACGAAATCAACTCCAAGGCCATCCAGACGGCAGACAACATGCTGCAGATGGTGAACAACCTCAAGAGGTAAGAAGCGATGAAACGGCACATCGTCCCAGGCGCACTCGCGACATTCATGATCGTCATCCTGCTTACGGCCGGGTTGGCCCCCGTCTGCGAGGCCTCCGCAACCGGCGAGACGGCGATCAAGGAGGCCGTGAAAAAGCACATCGAGGACAATGCAACCTGGCCGACGGACCGGATCCGCGTCGAGTTCCTCGGCCCCATGCCCGAGGTGGCCATCCCCGCAGGGCTTGCGAACCTGCAGGTCCGCAGCCGAGCCGGTGAGCACTACATCGGGCGCACCTCCTTTGCGGTCCGCTTCCGCAAGGGCGACACCTTTGTCCGCGAAGAGACGATCCGCGTGAGGATCGAGGTCCTCACCGACGTCGTTGCCAGCACCCACGGCATCCCCCGCGACCACATCCTCGGGCCGGGCGACGTGACGGTGACGAGCAAGTGGATGGACACGGCCACGACGGGAGTTCTGACGGATGCAGGCGAGGCCGTGGGCAAGAAGGCCGCCATGCGGCTCAACGCAGGCACGGAGATCACGAGGCAGATGCTGCGCTCGGTGCCTGTCGTGAAGAAGGGCGAGGTGGTTCGCGTTGTCCTGGAGAGCGGTCCCATGGTCATTTCGACCGTAGGCCTGTGCCAAGAGGATGGAGGCCAGGGGGATCTCGTCCGCGTCCAGAACCTTACGTCGAAGAAGATCATCTTCGCCCGCGTGATGGCACAGTCCCTGGTCCGTGTGGATTTCTGAAAAAAAGGATGGGTTCGATCATGAAAACCTTTAAACGCTGTCTGACGCTGACCCTGCTTCTCCTGCTCACCGGCTGTCTGGCGACGAGCTACGACGCCGCCATGAAGCGCGAGCCCATTGTCATTGCACCTTCGCCTCCGGAGGCGAAGGCGACGCTGTCCCCCGGGTCCATCTGGCCGGGCGCTACGTCGAACAACCTGCTCTTCACCGACCGCAAGGCCCGCAACGTCGGCGACATTGTGACGATCGTCGTTGACGAGAAGGCCGAGGGGGAAAACAACGCCAACACGGATACCAAGCGCCAGACATCGACCACGGCGGGGATCACCGGTTTCGTCCGGTACGATCCGGACAAGCGCTACGTTTCTGGATACTCCCTGGGCGGCGCTTCGGACAGCTCGCTGAAGGGCGAGGGGAAGACCAACCGCGACGGCATCCTCAAGGGGAAGATCAGCGCCCGCGTCGTGAGGGTGCTCCCCAACGGCAACCTCATCATCGAGGGCAGGCGGATGCTGACGGTCAATTCCGAGGACCAGTTCATGGTGATCACCGGTCTGATCCGTCCCGACGACATCACGTCGGACAACCTGATCAACTCCCAGTACATCTCCGATGCCCGGATCGTCTATGCCGGCAAAGGGGTGGTGGACGACAAGATGCGGCCGGGCTGGATGACCCGGGTCGTGGACTGGGTGTGGCCTTTCTAGGATCGAGGACCGAGGATCGAGGTTCGAGAAAAAAGGGCAGAGAAATTGCAAGGATAAGAAATTAACGGTGGAGTTGAAGATGAACCTGAATCGCATGCATAAAGGGATTATGACAGGGGTCGCGACCGTACTCATCGCCTGCCTGTGCCTGCCCGTTTCGGCCGGGGCGGCAAGGATCAAGGACATTTCCTCGATCGGCGGGATCCGGGACAACCAGCTCGTGGGCTACGGCCTCGTGGTGGGCCTCATGAGCACCGGCGACAGCATCAAGAACGGTTACACCCGGGAGACCTTGTCCAACATGCTCTCCAGGCAGGGCCTCGCGATGCGCGACAAGGACCTCAAGTCGAACAACATCGCCGCCGTGATGATCACGGCCGTGCTGCCGCCTTTTGCGAAGACAGGCGCCAAGCTCGACGTCATGGTCTCCTCCGTCGGGGATGCCAAGAGCCTCCTGGGGGGCACGCTTCTCATGACGCCGCTCAGGGGCGCCGACAACGAGATCTACGCCGTGGCCCAGGGAGCCGTGGTCATCGGGGGCTTTGTGGCCGGTGCGAATTCGGCCTCGGGAAGCGTCAGCGGTAAGAACCACACGACCGTCGGCTATATCACCAACGGGGCCCTCATCGAGAAAGAGCTTCGATACGACTTCGAGAAAACCCGCCAGCTCGCGGTGAACCTCTATCAGCCCGATTTCACGACACTCACCCGGCTGGCCTCGACGGTGAATTCCCGCATCGGGGATGTGGACGTGAAGCTCGTCGATTCGGGCTCCGCCCTGATCACCGTCAAGAATTCCTACAAGGGGAGCATCGTGAGCCTGCTTTCGGCCATCGAGAACCTCGACGTCTCTATCGACACCGCGGCCGTTGTCGTCCTCAACGAGAAGACGGGGACTGTCGTCATGGGAGAAAATGTAAGGATTTCGACGATTGCCGTGGCCCACGGGAACCTCAGCTTCCAGATCCGCGAGGATTTCAACGTTTCCCAACCCCTGCCATACGCCCCCCGCGGCACAGGCGGGGCTGTCGATGCGGGGCACGGTGTCACCATGGGATCCGGCGGCCAGACCGTCGTGACCCCGAGTACACAGATCAACGTTGCCGAGGAAAAGAAAGCCCTCACGGTCATGCCCAGGGGGGTCACCATCCAGGATGTGGTCCGGGGCCTCAACGCCATGGGCGTCACCCCTCGGGACCTCATGCAAATCTTGCAGACCATCAAGGCCGCAGGGTCCCTGCAGGCCGACCTGAAAGTGATGTAGGAGAACGGAAATGGAAGAAATCCGGCATATCCCGCCCCTGGCAACGCAGAGCCTGGCCAAGATGTCGGCCAGGGCCGGTGCCGCCTCGGCGGAGGATGAGGAAAAGGATCGGAAGCTGAAGAAATCATGTGCCGATTTCGAAGCTTTATTCATAAGTTACATATTTCAGACGATGCGGAAGACGATCCCCGAGAGCCACACTACGACGAAGATGCCGGGGAAGGACACCTACACGATGATCATGGACCACAAGCTCTCCGAGGACCTGGCCCGCCAGGGCGGTATCGGGCTGCAGAAGGTCCTTTACAACCAGCTGAAGCGTCCCGAGGGGGGCGTGAAGCCGGACGAGGGCAGCGGGGCCGAAACCGACCCTGCCATGAAAAAAACGCTAAAGGCCGACTAGGGTTTTGCCGATTAGTGTGTTAAGATTCAATCTAAGGAGTACGACATGAAGATTTCCAAGGTTGACGACGCCACCCTCCAGATGATTCAGCAGTACCAGAAGACCGAGAAGGTCGAGGACCGCGCATCGGAGAAGGCCGCTTCCGCCAACAATCTCGTACCCGAGGAAAAAGTGAATCTTTCCACCACGGCAAAGGACGTACAGAACCTGAAGAACGCCATCTCGAACCTTCCCGATGTCCGGGAGGAGAAGGTCCAGGCCCTGAAGGACCAGATCGAGAAGGGCACCTATCGGGTGGATGCGGACAAGGTTGCCGAGAAAATGGTGGGAGAGTCACTGCTCGATGTTCTCTCTTGAGCGACTCGGACTGATTTCCCGCCGTTTCATCTCCAGGGATTATTACCCGTCCGCATCACCTGTCGTTCGCGTTGAATGAAAGAAGGGCGGGGCGCTGGAAAAGCCCCCGCCGGACTCTTGCAAAACCGGTCTGTCCGATGCCCGGCAACGCTTTGTAGGACAGGTGTGTCATGTTGAACCACGATCTGCAGATGATCAACGAAACGGATGTGAAAGCCGAGTTGAACCCCCTGCTGGACTCCCTGCTGTCTGTTCTCAGAAAGGAGATCGAGATCTACAGGGAACTCGCGCAGACCATCGTCCTTGAAGGGGAGGTTCTCCTGAAGTCCTCCCTGGAAACCCTTCACGAAAGCAATGCCCGGAAGGAAACCTGCATTCTCAAGACCCGGATTCTTGAGGAGATCCGGATGAAGGCTGTCAGCAGGATTGCCTCTCATCTCGGCCTGGATGAAGGAGAGATCTCCCTGTCGGTCCTTCTTTCCCATGCTTCCCCGGAGCAGCGAAAGCGGCTGATGGAATGCCAGTCCGTCCTGCGAGCCCTCGTGGCAGAAATTGCGGGGATGAACAGCCGCAACGGGCTCCTCATCGAATCTTCGATCCGGTTCAACGAGAGCGCTGTGAGTTTCATCGCCAACATACTCTCCAGCGGATCCGTCTATGCCGAGTCAGGCCGATTGAGAACCAATGGCCTCAACGGACGGGTCTGTTCGGAAAGAGGGTAGAATCATGTCGAGGTTCGGATCCATCATGAAGAGGGTTATTGCGGAAAGATGAAGGCCGCAAAGTTGCAAGATAGACTGACATCTCAAGAGGGGTGATATCGGTATATGTCTATTACCAGCCTTTTAAGCACAGCACGGGATACCCTTTTAGCGAACCAGATGGCCATCGACATCACCGGCGCCAACGTGGCCAATATCGGTACACCTGGCTATACCCGGCAGCGGCCGGCTCTGCAATCCACCGGGGGTGGTAACACGGGCAATGCCGGCACTCAGCTCAGCGTCACGGTCGACCGGATCGATCGGATCTATGACCGCTATATCGAATCGCAGCTCGGTGAGCAACGCCAGAATAGCGGCTACAGCGACACCCTGTTGCAGGGGCTCAATAACATCCAGCTGATCCTGGACGATAGCCAGGGAGGCGGCCTCAACGAACAGTTGAACAAGTTCTGGAGCGCCTGGGATACCCTGTCCAACAACCCGGACGGAATCGTGGAAAGGAGCGCCCTGCTTTCAGCCGCGGAAACCCTGAGCGGCACCATCGTTTCCTATAAGAGTGATCTTGACTCCGTCAGTGCGA
Source organism: uncultured delta proteobacterium (assembly GCA_963802225.1). Classification (GTDB taxonomy): domain Bacteria; phylum Desulfobacterota; class Syntrophia; order Syntrophales; family UBA2192; genus UBA2192. The sequence continues at coordinate 19,849 of CAWDHZ010000037.1, forward strand.
ATGTAAGCCGCAACATTAGCGATATCGTGTCGCAGATTAACGATAAAGTCAGTCAGATCAGCGATCTGAATGGACAGATTACGGGTATGGCGGGAGACAAGGGAGAAAAGAACGCCCTGCTGGACAGACAGGCCGAGGCGCTGAAGGAACTGCGCAGCATGGTCAACGTCACTTCGATCGAAAACGCAGACGGCTCCATCAATGTCTATCTGTCAAACGGTGATCCACTGGTCCAGGGGTTAGAAAGTCATCCCCTCAGTGTCGAATTGGATGTAAATGCCCGGAGCATTGTCTACTCCGACAATCCGACCCGTGTGCCGGTCAACCGTTCCCTGACCAGCGGCAAACTGGGCGCCTACATGGAGATGCAGGACACCATTATTCCATCGTATATCAGTGATATAAACGAAGTTGCAAGTACCCTCGCGACCCGCGTAAACGATCTGCACCGCACCGGCTTCGACGCCTATAAAAACACCGGGCTCGATTTCTTCACGATTGACGCAGACCCGACCAAGGCCGCCGCCACCCTCTCCGTGAACTCCGCCATTGTCGCCGATACCAACCGGATTGCTGCTTCCGCGTCGGTCACTCAGGATGGTGAAATGGCAAGCCGGATCGCCGCCGTCCAAGACGAAATGAGCATGAATGGCAACACGGCGACCCTGAACAGTTTCCTCTCCACCATGGTCGGGCAGATCGGGCAGCAAGTGGCCAACGCCAAAACGGACAACGACCATCAGACCGCAATATTGAATAACCTGACCAACCAGAGGGAATCTATCTCCGGCGTGTCCATCGATGAGGAGATGATCAACCTGATCAAATACCAGATGGGCTACAGCGCGGCGGGCAAGCTCGTCATGACGACGAATGACATGCTGGAAACCCTGATGGGTCTTTTGAATTAGGGAGGCGACCATGAGAATCACCGATAGCATGAGATTCAACACCATGGTGAACAACCTCAACCATACGCAATCCGACTATAACGAAATCTCGGAGGCGATTTCCACCCAGAAAAAGGTCAACCGGGCCTCGGACGATCCGGTTGCGGCTACCCGGATCCTCGATATCCGGCGGGGCAAAGCCGCCATTGAACAGTACAAGCAAAATATGGACATTAGCCGCTCCTGGATCTCGGCGACTGAAACCACCCTGTCCAGCGCATACGATATGCTCAACACGGCCATGGGGATCGCGCTGGGAAGCGCGGGGGCCGATGCGGCAACCCGGGAGAACGCGGCAGCGAATATCCAGGACATCATCGATTCCATGCTGAGCCTGGCCAATACCAAATGGGGAGACCGCTACCTGTTTTCCGGCACGCGGGAAGACGTGGCGCCTTTTACCGACGCCCTGTCGGCTGCGACGATCGATCCGCCCCAGGCGGCCGCAGGCAATACATTTGCCGGAACCGTTGTCTCATCGGGAGCCTACACGGGCGGCACCAACAAGACCTATGCGGTGAAGATCACATCCGACGGCCTCCTGGGCGCAGCGACGTACAAATTCTCAACGGACGGCGGCAGGACATGGAGCGCGGACGCTTCCACGCCGCTCAACGGCGCCATCAGCGTGGGCGACGGCGTGACCCTCACATTTGACGATGTCTCAGGGACGAATCCTTTCGGCGAAAACGATGTCTTTTATGTGAACGCCACTGCTGCCGGCTACTATCAGGGCAATGACGAGAATCTGTCCATCCCGATCAATCGCGGGACCAATGATGAGTACAGCCTCACCGGCGCGGAGGTCTTTACCGCGGCGGGCGCAGGTGGCGTCGACGTCTTCCAAACGCTCCATGCACTGAGAGCCGCACTGGCCAGCGATGCGATCGCCAATACGGCAGGCAGCACACCCGTCACCGCAGCCACGCTGCTCAAGGACATAGATGGCTACTCCGGCTATTCGAACACGGACTACGTCCACCTGGAAGGCACGGATACAAGCGGCAACGTTGTTTCGGATGACACCCTGGCCATTACCGATACAACCACCGTCGGGGATCTTCTCGGCAAGATCGGATCGGCGTTCGGCGATGCGACTGCATCCATCGCGAGCGACGGAAAACTGAAAGTCGTGGACAATACCTCCGGGGCGAGCCTGCTGGCCGTGACGATCGACATCAGAAACATGGGTGGCTCGTCCGACAGTACCCTCCAATATAATGAGGGACAGACGTTCATCATTGACCAGGCGAAGGTGCTTTCCGACCAGGTTTTGGACCTCCAGAAGGCACAGAAGCAGATTCTCGTGAACCAGGCCGAATGCGGGACGAAAACGGCACATCTCGAAATCGTGAAAAACAACGTAACGGCTTTCAATGAAAGCCTGAGCTCGCTTCTCTCCGAAACGCAGGACGCAAATGTCACGGAACTTGCGATGAAGTTGTCCATGAAAGAAATTGCGCTGAAGACGTCCTACTCCATCGCCGCAAAGCTCAACAGCACCTCGATCCTTGATTTTCTGCGATAAGTTACCGCCCGTCATTCCAGCGGCCTTCCCCTGAGCCACTTCCCTGAGTCTCTAAATTCCTGGCACCTTGGTGCGAGGAATTTTTTTATTTTACGGAATGATCGAGACAAGGTCCTTCCTGCGGATGCACGAATGTGGCCTTCGCGGGGACAAGCTTCGCAGGAACGACGCAAACAAGCGATTTTCGTTGGTCTTTTCCCCTGTGACCGGAAGCCTGCTTTTGAAAATAAAGGCCGCCGGCGACTAAAGTATTTGCCGGAAAATTCCGATATTTAGCTTGAGGCGAGAGATAATCAGGTCAAAAGGAGGAATGATTCACAAGACCCGTCGAACGCCTTGTAATGGCCGGCCAACAGGCAAAAGAACCTGGCAAGAATTGCCAGACAACAACCCTTAGAAAAAGGAGAACAATTCATGGCTATAAATGACGTAGCATTGACCGCAGGAATGAGGTCCAACCTCGTCAGTCTTCAGGGAACCGTTGACCTTCTTAACAGAACGCAGGAAAGATTATCGACGGGCAAAAAAGTCAATACCGCCCTTGACAATCCCCTTAACTATTTTACGGCAAAGGCCCTGAACAGCCGTGCCAGCGACCTCGCGGCGTTCAAGGACGGCATGAGTGAAGCGGTGCAGACCATCAAGGCCGCGAATACCGGTATCACGGCGATTGAAGGTCTGCTCGCGCAGGCCAAGGCCGTTGCTTCCACGGCAAAAGCGGGCACCGCTAATGTGATTTCAAGTGTTACCGTGGATCTGGCTAGCGTCACCGCCGGACAGACCATCAGCATAGGCGGGCAGACGCTGACTGCGGTGGCGTCGGACAACTGGGTGCGGAATACCATTAATTTCAGCTGGTCATTACCTTTGGCGATACATCACGATCGACAGCACCACCTATTCGTGACGTCTGCTGCGATTCCGGAACGTCCATCGTCAGATCACCGCCAACATGGCTGCCAGTGCGACCTCAATCGCCTGGCAAAAATCAGGCGGCGCAGGGGCTGTCGCCGCCGGCACGACGACCACTGGCGTTCTCAATCTGAACTGGGCGTCATCGGTCATGGGTAGGTTACTGAGTTGGTAGCGGCACGCGGTACTGCAAGCACCTCCGCCGTGACTGCAGTTGGTTCGAACCAGTTCTCTATCGCAGGTACCGATGGCCAGGATGCCACGAATCTTGCAGCTGCAATTACTGCTGCAGTAACCACCATAACGGCAGCTGTCAGTGGGGCGCAGGTCACCCTTACCGCCGGCTACGGGCGCCGCTACGCTGACCGCAGCCAGCGTTACGATGACGGCAACTTCAATGACCGACGCGGATGTTACAATTGCAACTGCGGACAGACTCTCTTACGCCACGCAGTTTAACGACATCATGAATCAGCTTGATCTCGTAGCCACGGACTCCGGTTATAAAGGCATCAACTTCCTGGCTGCGGGCAATACTCTGGACGTTGAATTCGGTGCTACGGCCGGTGACAAAATTACACTGAACGGCTTTGACGGCTCCGCCGCGGCGCTGCTGGCCAAGGCGGATGGGACGAAAACCGCCGATCACAGCTGGGCAACCAACGCCAATGTCGATGTGGATATTGCCGGTCTGACCGCCGCGACGGCCACACTGAAGACGCAGTCCTCAAATCTCTCTTCCGGGTTGAGCATTATCAACACCCGTCAGGATTGGGTTAAAGGTATGGTGAATACCTTGACGGAAGGCTCGGACAAGCTGACTCTCGCCGACATGAACGAAGAAGGCGCGAACATGCTGATGCTGCAAACCCGCCAGACCCTGGGCACGACCGCCCTGAGTCTGTCCGCCCAGGCAGCTCAGTCCGTTCTGAGATTGTTTGCTTAAACAGGGCAATTCTGAGGGGAGGAATTTCTCCTCCCCTCAGAATCATTTTGGAGAGATTCCATGGCGCTCAAAATAAGCCTGAAACCGGATGAGCGGATCATCATCGGCGGAGCGGTACTCCAGAATGGAGGCGCGCGCAGTGATTTCGTCATCGAGAACAGCGTGCCCATCCTCCGGGGAAAAGACATCATGGGGCTCAATGAAGCGAACTCGCCCTGCCGGAGGATTTATTTCGCGATCCAGCTCATGTATGTGGATGACAAAAAATATCGAAGAACACCGGGCCACATACTGGATCCTGGTCAAGGATGTAACGAACGCAGCGCCGAGCACCGTCGGCCTGATCGATCAGATCAGCGAGCATATCCTGCACGATCGATACTATCAGGCGCTGAAACTGACCAATCATTTGATCGAATACGAACAGGGGGTCATGAACCATGTCCGCAGCGCAGCAGCTGGCAGCCTATAGAACCGTTCAGAAGATCACTTCATCCGATAGCGAGATCGAGGCGTTGGTCCTCACCAGGGCGGCGCAGAAACTGGCCGAAGTGCAGAATAACTGGGACGCACCCGACCGCGATGAACGATTGGATGAGGCGCTCAGATACAATCAGCAGATATGGAGCATCTTCCAGGGAGAACTCCTGAAGGAAGACAACCCCCTTCCCAGGCAACTTCGAGAGGATATCCTCAGCCTGAGTGTGTTTATTGACAAGCGCATCTTTGAGGTGATGAACTCACCGGATCCGGAAAAGCTCACGGTCATCGTCAATATCAATCTGAATATTGCGGCAGGTCTTCGAAGATAAGCGTAAAGAAGGGTCAAGAAATGGAGACTTTCGAAAAACCGAATAAATCAAGCACATTGATCATTCCGGCGAAAGCCGTAATCCAGTATCATCGAGAATTACCTGGATTTCCCCGTATCACGCCAAGTACGGGGCAAGGCTCGTCAAGCCCGGAATGAAAGAATAATGGAAATGGGCAACGGATCTCCATTGCGATCACGAATCCGCCCGGCACTCATCAAGAAGAGTCTGCATTTGCGGATTGTAATATTTTATATCGATGGCTGTGGTCAGCAGGGATTTCGCTCTTGCTACGATTTCCGGCCGTAATTAATGATCTGGGACAGCTGCTGCAGATAGTGAACCATATTATATCCTTTCTTTACACCCCGGCGAAGAAGATTCAGTCCCTCGTCGGTCTTTCCGGTCAGCAAATAGGAAACAGCCAGCAACGCCGCATGAGATGTCTGGGCATCACTGCCCTGCAAATAACCTTCCAGAGCGGATATGGCCTTATTGAGATCTCCAGCCAGAAATTCCGACATGGCAAAACTCAAAACAGAACTTTGATCCCGCGGATCAAGCGCATACGCTTTTCGCGAACATTCATGGGACTCTTCATAATCTCCTTAAGTTAAGATAATGGTTGGCAAGGTTGAAATATGCCGCTGCCTCGCGATGCTTGAATCCGATGACTTTGTGCCACAACTCGATCGACTCTTCAAGTTTGCCCAGTTCCCCGGCCTGAACGGCAAGCTCCCAGACCGACTTGAAATCGCCGCCGCTTTCCTTCATCTTTTTCAACCCGAGCTCGTAATATTGTTCGTCCTTGGCAGTGGCCTTCGTTGCATCAAGCTCACCATAGTGGTGGACGGGGACGCCGGATTCTTTTGCGCCCATGCCGATCTTTTCGCAGAGAATATTCCACCAGTTCATGAATGGGTTTCTCAAACCTGATTTTTTCATTGTTCGGAAAAAGGCGCACCTTGACTGCTGGGGAACCATCCCCGGCCGGCCTGTTCATAGATATAGCTGTTGTCGTTGCACACCCAGCCGTCGCCTGCCGTTTTGTGCACGTAATTCCGGGTGACAAGAGTGTAAGCAATCTCTTTTTTTTTGCGGAGCAGTTTTGTTAGGTTCACGTAATCCTGGCCGGAGATCACCTCATCGGCATCCATCACCAGTATCCAATCGCCCTGAGCCTGGGACAGGGAATAGTTTCTTGCCGCCGAAAAATCATTGATCCACTCGAAATCAAAGATCCGCGCCCCAAACGCCTCGGCAATCACTTTCGTTTTGTCCGTGGAGCCCGTGTCCACAACAATCATTTCATCGGCAACCGGGGTCAGGCTGTTTAAACAATAGGCCAAATGCTTTTCCTCATTCTTCACGATCATGCAGACAGAGAGAGAGGGAGCTGCTTTTGACTTTGTGGTTTTAACTTCTTTTATGATCTTCGGTCCTATCTTCTTTCTGATTTCCAGTGCGGCAGCAAGAATCCCCTCATCCATGCCCAGGTGAACCATGGCCCTTTCGACCAGTTTCATCGCCTCGTGATGTTTATCCTGTTTTAAGAGAATATCAATCAGCAGGAAAAGAATGCGCATATTTTCAGGATAAGCGCTTCTGGCTTCACTGAAAATATGTTTCAGCCCGGCCATACAAATCCAGGGCATTGACCGCATCATAATACGCTGTAATGACATCAGCCCTGTCCGGCGAAAGGATGAATCCTTTTTCGAAAAGATCGAGAGCCCCTTCTTTATCTCCGGCCAGCCATTTCAGCATGCCGAGATTCGTGTAGGGCTCGCCATAACCGGGATCCGCTTCCAGGGCCTGCAGGAATTGCTCCTTGGCATTCTCCGTTTCGCCTTTCCTGTAGGCCAGGATACCTTTCAGGTTGAGAGCCGGCGCCGACCGGCCGTTAACGGCCAATGCCTTATCGGCATGTTCTTCCGCTTCGCGGTATAAGGCCAATCCTTCATGACCGTATCCCAGCGCCTCATGATATTCCGCATCCCCTTCAACGACCGCCATCCCTTTCAGGGCGTCCAAGGGCATCCTGATATTTCTTATCCTCCATGAGCATTTCTGCAAGAAGGTAGTATAACTTATTTTCATGCGGAGAGAATCCAATCCGCCCGATCAGGGTTTTTACGGCATCGTCAATCGATCCTTTATTGAATAAGGAACGGGCCTTCTCCATTGCATTTACGGTCAATACCTTTTCGGCCAGAGAGCTTGAAGCTTCCAGCCCCCGCCATTTTTCGTCGAAGAAGGTCCTGTCCCGGGACATCAGCCCATGGATGCCACCCCCGCTATGCACGAATACGTTCCCGGCAATGACGTTACGGTACCCTTCCAGCACTGACCTCACGCAAAAATCGTCAAATACATGCTTGTCCGCGCCAAAGGCCTCATCCAAGAGATCAATGCTGGAGAGCAAGCTGCGCCGGAAGAGCAGGCAAAAACCTTCCAGGTATCTTACATACATTCTTCTATGCCTGTTTCTCTCGCGGAACGAGTTCCGTTCTTCCTTTGACGTGGAATTGAAACCCTTCCGCTCTTTGCATCCCGGAGGCGGTATCGGACATCGGCCCGACGATACCCGTATTCTCACTGCTGTGCAGGAACCCCAGCATATCGGGGAGCCATCCTTCGTCAACAAGCACATCATCAAACAAAAGCACGATGTATTCGCCCTTTGATTGATTGATCCCCGCATTGAGCGATTGGACAAGATTGGTTTCCTGTCGTATTCCAGGAGCTGAAAATGATGATTGTCTTTAACTGCTTTTGTAAGCCATTTCTTCACACCGGGAGCAGCGCCGCGATCAACAAAGATCACTTCATGCGCTTCTTTTGTATGTTTTCTTAATGACGAAACGCATGCGTGCAGATCGCCTGAATGGACCGGGATAATGATCGAGATCAACCCCTTTTCGAATTCAGACTTGTCAGAGGAGGAATTATGCTTGCAGGTTCCGCAGAGAATATCCCCGGGTTCCCGCTGTTTTGTCTTTCCATTTGTCCGGAGGGCTCTTGAGGATTGACGGCCTCTGCAGCCGCCGGGCGGTGAGGCGAAGCATTGTTTCCGCCCGCAATCAGATCGGCCGGGGTGGCGGAGGATAGGGGTCCAGAAGATAACGGGATGTAATACTTGGACGGGTCGCCGGCTGCCAATGAGATCGTATAGCCGGAACCGTACGGTACGGCCGCAGGAATATTCCATTTCGATCTAAAGATTTCCCAGTTTCTTTCCAAGCTCCGCTTGTAATCGATGTTCAATGCCTGAAAGGTTTGACCGCCGACATGATGAATGAAAACATCCTTCGCAATCAGGCTTTTGAAGCCGGCAATGGCGGCGCGAACGCAAAAATCATCATCTTCAAAATTGCCGCTGCCGAATCGTTCGTCGAGACCTCCTATTCGATCGACGACCGCACGGCGGGCCATAAGGCAAAAACCAACGAGACGGAAAGACTCGGCAGTCTGCCCGCTATTCTTTTCAGCGAGTTGTTTTGCGAATTGATGCATTTGTTCCATGTTTTTGTATGGAACATCGCTGATCAACTGTGGTCCGGACACGAAGTTTGACATGGGTCCCACAAGGCCCGCTTCGGGGTGATTCTGAAATACGGCCAACATGCGCGAGAGCCAGCCGTCGGTTACCACGGTATCATTATTGAGCAGCAATACATATTCGCCCCTGGACAGGGCCAATCCCTGATTGTTACCGGCGGCAAAGCCTCTGTTCTCTTTGTTGAAAATCACATGCACGTTGTCACGGCCGTCTTTATATTCACGAAAGTATTCGATTGTTTCGTTGTCGGAGCCGTTATCAACAATAATGATTTCATGGGGGGAAGTCGTATATTTATCAATGCTATCGAGGCATGATTTGGTCAGTGCCAACTGATTGTATCCCAGAATAATGATTGAGGTTAAACCGGCTATACGTCTTCTCGGCTTCTTGCATATTGCCAGGGCATATTCACCGGTAAAGGTGGGAGCATAACCCGGTGAAATACTTTTTTCCTGAAACTGATCATCAGACTGAAATAATAACTGTACGTCTTCAAAAAAATTGCGCAAATAAGCGGCAAAAGTACCTCGTTGATAATAGGCGACATGGTGCGGATTCCCCACCGGGCCGCCCAGCGGTGTAGATATTACCAGCATGCCGTCATCGGTCAGCAACCGTATAATCTCTTTAAGGAATAGTTCTCCTTCCACAACATGCTCTAATGTTTCAAAACTATTAATTATCTCAAACGATTTATCAGGATAGTGGATATGTCTGATATCCATGACTTCAAATTTAAGGTTATCTCGTCGGTAGTGAGCTTGGCAGTACGCTATGGTTTCCGGTGAATTATCGCCGCCAATAACTTGCCGAGCCGTTTCCGCAAGCAGGTCTGAACCATAGCCGGTCCCGCAGGCAACATCCAATATTCGTCTGCCGGCAACCATCGGGGATACATAGCGATATCTTGCCCAGTGTTCGCGCATAATCTGCGGATCCATATTGGGCGCCAGAGGCATGGCTCTTTCGCCGGTAAAGACGTTATCTCCGGCGCCTCTGTTTGAAAAATCAACACCGGCGGCCATCTCCTCTTTTACGCGACGGTAAAAATCGGCTGCATTGGTCGAACATAAAAGGGGTACATATTCATTGATTTTGTCCTGATGCCAATTCCACCACTGCAATTCCCGGAGCATCGCAATCTCTTCATCAGGAAACCGCTTGCGGATTATCCGCGCGGGGTCTCCGCCGACGATCGCATAAGGAGGAACATCTTTGGTAATGACTGCTCCGGCCGCGATGACCGCCCCATCTCCGATGGTTATCCCCGACATAATCGTACAGTCGTCGCCCAGCCAGACGTCGTTGCCAATGACGACATCGCCGTTGGTCGACGGCAAAACAGGCAACCCCCTGTTATTGGCGTTCGGCCAGTCTTCATTCATGGGAGAGGAAGGGAAGGGGTAGGAGGTTATCCATTCCGCTCTGTGATTGCCTCCCAGAAAGATCTTTACGTTCGCGGCGATCGAACAGAATCGCCCGATTCTCAATTTAGCCTCTTCACCCCACCAGCGAATGACCGGCGCACCATATGTGAAGTCGCCAATTTCAAATCCGTATTTATCAACAAAATCCGCCATGATTACGCTTGTGTAAATTGATCGGTCCGTCATCTTTTCTCTCGCCGCATTTATTTTATGAAGAGTAACAGACTTCATCCCAGTAATGGATTCCAGCCGTTCAATGGCAATGTCTAGCCCCAGTGTTTTTGGCGACAACTCTTTGACCCTTTCAAAAATCTGAAAAGCCGAATCGTATTTTCCCTGTTCCAGCGCACAATTTCCTTTGAGCACCAAGAGTTCAACATTATCGGGGCAAATATCAATAGCGTGGACAACGATATTTTCTGCTTCCTCATAATTATCCTGGTACAGATGAAGATTTGCCAAACTGTGCAAAAGTCTGACATTATGCGGATTAACTGCCAATCCATGAGAGAAAGCTTTCAGGGCGCCTTCTGCATTGCCTTGTTGCAAATAGCAGTATCCTAAATCATTCCATAACAATGCAGAAGGCTCTTGTCCGATTGAAAGGTTGATTGCCATTTCATAGATTTCGATTGCCTGAGACCACGCCCCCTCCCGCCTGGCCGCTTCTGCAAGTCGGACCAAAGAAGCCGGATTCATTTCCTGCGATTTTCTCTGAATCAGACCATGAATGAAATCCATCAACTCCGGATGAGTTATCGATGTTTCCCAGGGCAAAAGGCGCCATGCATTTTCAGCCTCCGCCAGGTCATCCATTTCCAGCGTCAATAATCCGCAAACAATTGCAGCATGAATGCTATTCGGCGCCAGCCTGATCGTATTTTGAGCAATTCGAAGACCGTCAGACAAGCGTCCCGCATGATGATAAAGATTGATTAAATTAACTTGTGCGCTGATATTATCGCAATCAGTCTGAATGGCCTTCAGGAAAGAACCTTCGGCGGTTTCCATATCCCCCGCCTTTAATGTCAGTTCACCAAGCTTGTTATAAACGACGGATTCTCCGGGTCGCCGTTCTATGAATCGCTTTAATATTTCGATCGCTTCTTCCTTATTGCCTTGCCCGAAAAGTGTATCACTCAAGACCGAATAAGCCTCTGCCATATCCGGATATTGTTGTACAATGGTATTGAATTCATCAACAGCTTTGGTATGATTGCCTTCTGCGAGTGCATTTCTTCCTTGACCGAGGATACGATAATATTTTCTATCTGGAGAGATGCCAGCATACTGTCGAGTAATTGTGTTTTTTTTCCGCGACCAAGTTTCCTTTATGGTTTTAATCATCTGAGTTGCAAAAATGTCCGGTGTCTTTTTTGTCCGCATATGCCTGTCTGCCGCTTTTCCCATTTCATATCTTCTATCGGCAGATAGAGAATATGCGCGACGCAAGGCAATTCGCACCTGATTAATCTCCAGCTTGGGCCATGTAACACCCTCGAATTGCGGCAAGTAATGCAACATTTCTCCGTCTACGACTATTTTATCTTCGTTGCTGGATATAATGGTAATTGTATTTTCCGACGATAGCAGCGATCTGTCCGTATCCCATGCATCGGCAGCAACGACTAGCTTCCGCCGTAGAATCGCTTCTGCTATAGGGGCGGCAAAGGCAATATCGGTTGAAACATAGGCATCGCAATTATCGATTAACCGCATGATATCCGAGCGAGTGCCTAAAGATTCATCAATCACTACTGTGGCATCGGAGCCGGTTTCCGATCTTGATTTCTCAAGCAGACTCAGTAAGTCCGATTTCGGTTTGCCAGGGACTGGGTGCCAAAGAGGATAGTTGACACGCAGATATAGTTCTACGTCGGTATTGCCTTCAAACTCTTCCAGGTATGAACGAATCAGTGAATCCCAGCGGCGATTCGGTGAAAATGTACCGATAGACAGGAAACGGAATTTTTGCTTGGAAGACAGGTTGTCCTTGCCCGGTATGGGTTGTATGGGCAGGAATTGCCACATATCTGGAGGCGGCAATGTACGGATTAATTCAGGATTGATACCGGAGAGTATCCAGGCAGATTTCTCAGAATCTGTCATAATGCACAATTGATCCATTCGATTGCAGGCATCAACCCAGACCGCCGGAACTTCATTACCGGTAAAGCCGGTGATCATAATGCGAACATGCGGCTCGGGCAACTGGACATTCAACCAGGCTTCCGACGGGACGTGCAAAAAAATTGCTGTTACCGGTGGAATGAGCGGGGTGTCTTCCAGTGATTTTAAAATATCCAGATCGCAGTCATCAACGCCTGGCTGAACTTCGTTAACGGAAGCTATTTTAACTTTGTATCCAGCATTATGAAGAGCGAGGGCGCCGGCTCTGGCTCCGCTGGCAGCGCCGGTTCTGTTATAAAAGGGGGCGACAAAGACAATTGTTCCGGGTATCTGGGTATTCATAAGTGTCCCTTCGTATTGACTATCATGTCCGCTGCAAATCTTTGACCAATGATTCCCCTTCAATTCCGTGAAAACAAAACGCACATTTCAAATTGCAGTATTTTGATGGTTCAAGATAGACAACCAGTGGCGTTGAAAGCGCGATACTATCGTGTAATACCAATCGTTTTTGCCTTACCTGGGTCCTGTCAACTTTCTTGGGTAAATTGTCTGTAAGCCATCTCTTGGAAGAACGGCAGGCTCTTCCACTTTTTTCCTACAGGGGTCGATCTCCAATGCAGTTTCATTTTCAGCGAGATGAAGGCCAGGAGCCGAAGAAGCGATCAGACCCGAAGATCCTTTTATCAACAACGTTTTCCTCCGCATACGGCTAATTTCATTTCCTGTTCAGCGGAGACCGTTGAAATATGCCCCCCGTGTTATTGCGAGGAGCGTAGCGACGCGGCAATCTTCTGATTATCGTGCTCCTTGAAACTACATGGCCTGTATTTCTTCGATTCCATATTCCAGTATTGTTCTTCTGATGCCTTCTTTGAGATCAAGGGTCTGTCGGACACCGCACTCCTCTTGAGTTCGTTTTGTTGATGGTACATATCTTTCTATCTGCTTGTGCGGATTGGGTATTCCTGCAACTCTGACTTCTAACTTATTTTCAAAGCACTGAGCAACAATATTTGCTAGCTGGGCGATCGTGATATCTTCGTCTGATCCAACGTTATACGCGCGGCATGACTCGCCCTTAAACAAGATCGTCCATAGCCAGATGGCCAGATCTGCGGCGTAGAGATAGGATCGATAGGGCGTGCCGTCGCCTTTAACGTGGATGGGATCGCCATTCAATCCATCCCGGATGAAATTGCCAATGGCGTAATGGATATCTAAAGGCAGGTAGGGACCAATGAAAGAAAAACAACGGGCAATCTTCGTTTCGATACCGTACTTATCCGAATAGATGATGCACAGGAGTTCTGCAGCCCTTTTACCGTTTCCGTAGGCGGAGTTGGGGTCGGTGGAGTCCGGGGCGCCGCAATAATCTTCTGAAACATGGGACATGTCCGCTGGTTGTATGCCATAAACAGCCCCGGAACTAGTCAGGAGAAACTTCTTGGCGTGGCACTGAACAGCAAAATCAAGAGTATGCCTTGTTCCCTCGACGATGGTGTCAAACCTGTGCAGCGGGTCTTCGTTGTTGAGCGTGGTGCTGGCCGATGCGGCAGCGTGAATGATGTGAGAGAATTCACCTTCAGGGAAATCGAAATTCCTGACATCTCCAATATGATATTGGATGGCCGGATGCGCTGCAAGGTGTGGCGCCTTGTTTAGTAAGGCGCGTTCATTGCGCGTCAACACAAGCGCAGAGGCACGTAGCCCAAGTTTATCATTGGCCCAGATGAAACTCTCCAGCAGCCAGCAGCCGAAAAAGCCGGTCCCGCCGGTGATAAAAATTCGTTGGCCTCGCAGTTCTCCCCAAAAATCTGTCGTATGGGTTAGTATATGGTCTAAGTCTTTTGCTAAAGAATTTGTCATTTATGATTTATGTGCTTTTGATGTTAAAAGGTATTGCGAAGGGTTCCATTTCAGTAATGGGATGTCCAAAAGCAATCTTGGGATAAACATTTGTATTCATGTCAAGTATAACGTTAAGAAGAAAAGGCATCTTGGGGTCGCTCCACATTCTCTCCAAAGCAGATTCAATTTCTGACGCATCATTTACTGTGAGTGATTGAATCCCATAGGCACTGGCAATTTTTGTAAAGTCAGGTGCTGAATATCCCCAGTACGAAGACTGATAACGGCAATCAAAATAGCTTTCTTGAAACTGACGAACCATCCCATAGCACCGATTATTCAATATGACCATTTTGACGGCGAGATGATGACTAGCTATCGTTTGAAGCTCCTGAATATTTAATTGAAAACCGCCATCGCCCGATATCATAACAACGGGTTTATTTTCGTACGCAATACAGGCTCCAACCGCTGCAGGCAAAGCGTAACCGATTGGCGCCATGCCACCCGATGTCAAAAAGCGTTGACCGTCACGTAAGTCCAAAGATTGTGCTGCCCACATCTGATTTTGACCGATGTCAACAATGAATGCGGCAGACACATTGGATTGATTGGATAGTTGATGCATGAACTTGTTTGGGTTAATGCCTTTACAATTACTTAACTCAGCCGTATCTGGCCATTTTTGTTTCAACTGATTGATATTTAACATCCAGCTTGAGTAATCCGTTGATTTTTGTTTTGATACCTTTCTGATCGCTGATATTAAAAAATCTCGTAAATGAATCAATATTTCCTTACAGCCCTTAACCCGGTTGTTTATTTCACCTTTTTCACAATCAACATGATAAATAGTACGGCGCCCTTTAAATGCTGTGGTATCATCACCTGTTTGCCTGATATCAAGACGGCTGCCTAATACCAATAATAGATCGGATTCGCCTATTGCGGTATTCGCCCAGCGATTGCCGTATGTCCCAATCATTCCTGCCCTGAGTGGATGATTGTAGGGCAATACATCAACAGCCAGCAGCGAATTGACAACGGGTACGTTTATTTTTTCAACAAAATATTTGAACAAATCTCTCACATTGGCTGAATTGATGCCACCGCCTGCTAAGATCAGCGGTTGCTTGGCTTGGCTAAGATCGTGCAGAAATTCTTCAACCAATTGTTCATCTACACATTCAGTGGGTAAGGGCTTAGAAGTGAAATCTTCATTGTTAATATCTGCACGTTGGATATCCATGGGTATATCGATGAGGACTGGGCCAGGTCTTCCTGAAAGAGCAACAAAAAAGGATTGCTTCAATATCGTCGGTACCTCTTCGGCAGAGCGAACGCGCCATGCGGCCTTAGTAATCGGCTGCGCCATGGAGACAATATCCGTCTCTTGAAATCCAAGTTGTCTGATCGGTCGGTCTTTTTTTTGTTCGTCTACATTCACCTGTCCCGTTATAAATATTGCCGGCGAAGAATCGAAGTAACATGTTGCAATACCCGTCAACAAATTTGTTGCTCCGGGTCCGCTCGTCGCCATTGCTATTCCGGGAATACCGGTTACTCGGGCCATGCTGTCGGCGGCAAATGCCGCTGCTTGTTCATGATGACAGCTTATGAGGTTTATTTTTCCGTGTTTATGGGCCGAATCAGTCAGATGAGTTGTCATCCCGCCTATGACTTCGAATATATAACGAACCTTGTTCTCATACAGAAAATGAATAATATAGTCGGATAGCTTCATACATTCAGTCTCAAATAGTTGTGTTTGTTAGATCTCTTTTACCAGACCTTCCAGGGAGCTTCGCCGTTATCCCACATTTTGTTGAGCATCTCATATTCACGATAAGTATCCATGCCAATCCAGAAACCGTCGTGACGGTATGCCATCAGCTGTCCTTCCTGCGCCAATTGCTCCATGGGATTCTTTTCCAGAATACATTCCGTATCTAGATAGTCGAATATCTTTCGGTCAAAAACAAAAAAACCGCCATTGATCCATTCTGTACTCACTTTTTCGCGAAAATGATCTACTCTCCCCTGATCTCCCAAGTCCAGAATACCAAATCGCGATGGCGGCATCGTTGCTGTCAATGTGGCAACTTTTCCGTGAGCATCATGAAACTTGACTATTTCACTGACATCGACATCGGCAAGTCCATCGCCATAAGTGACCATGAGCTTATTCGATCGTATATAGGGTTCGATACGCTTGATTCTTCCGCCGGTCATTGTATGGAGGCCGGTATCCACTAATGTGATGTTGAAATCCTGTTCCTTATGGTTGCTTTGATAGGTAATTCTGTTTTTTTGACCTAATTGGACTGTGCAGTCATTGCACATCATCTCGTAGCTCAAGAAATATTCTTTTATGACGCTCCCCTTATAGCCTAGGCAGAGAATAAAATCGGTAAAGCCATATCGGGCGTACATTTTCATGATATGCCAAAGAACAGGTCTTCCGCCAACCTCGACCATCGGTTTGGGTTTATACTCCGTTTCTTCACGTAAGCGTGTCCCCATACCGCCACACAGGATGACGACGGGGATATTCTCAGTCATGTCGCGTCTCCTCCATTCATTGCCAGTTGGCTGTATTTTTTAATCTGTTCCAACGACAGAGAACAAAGTGCTTTCTGCCCGCTGTGCCAATTCAAGAAAAGTGACCGTTCTTTAATACCCGTTTATGGAAATCTCGAATCTGTCGAACAGACAATTTCTGCAGGTTCCTGTTGTGCTCATGCCAGAATTTATACCAATGGACAGTCCAGTCGATAGAGGAAGTACTATCCAGCACGGGGTGCCATTGCAGCTTCAATGCCGCCTTTTCGATGCTCAACTGCAAGAGGTGCGCCTCGTGGGGCGCCTTTTTATCGGTATTCGGTATATGAATGGCGCCTTTTCCCCAGGAAGCGATGAACCGTTCGGCAAGATCCCGAACGGTAATCTGATCCGATGTACGAGGCCCGAAATTCCAGCCGCCGCTCAATATTTCAGGATTTTCCCAGAGACGCACTGCCAGGTGGAGATAACCGGACAGGGGATCGAGGACATGCTGCCAGGGACGGGTAGCATTGGGATTGCGGACGATGATCGGCTCTCCCCTGGACAGGGCGCGGATGCAGTCCGGGATGATACGGTCTTTCGCCCAGTCGCCGCCACCGATGACGTTTCCAGCGCGGGCTGTGGCAACGCCGGGATGGGGGCCGCGACCCTCTTTGTCAAAGAAAGAGCGACGATAGGCTGAACAGACGATTTCTGTCGCCCCTTTGCTGGCGCTGTAGGGGTCGTGCCCGCCCATCGGGTCGTCTTCCCGGTAGCCCCAGACCCATTCCTTGTTCTCGTAGCATTTATCGGATGTCACGATGACAACGGCCTTGACGGCCGGGCAATGGCGGATGGCCTCCAGAACATTGACGGTGCCGCCTATATTGGTATCAAACGTTGTTTTGGGATCGTCGTAGGAATCCCGCACCAGGGCCCGGGCGGCCAGATGGAAGACAATTTCCGGTTTTGCAAGTTCGAATGCACGCTCTATCGCGTTGAGATCGCGAATGTCGCCTTCGATGTGACGCACCAGATTCTTGAGGCCGATGAGTCCAAAATGAGAGGGTTCGGTATTCGGCGACAGGGCGAAGCCGGTCACTTTAGCGCCCAGTTCATGAAGCCAGAGCGCCAGCCACGAACCCTTAAAGCCTGTATGGCCGGTCACGAGGACGGACTTGCCTTTATAAAAGCCGCCAAACATTTGCCGTTCTTTTTCAGATGGCTTTGTCATTTCACCCCTCGCAGTGACAGGAATTGATCGATGATACCCAGGGTGTAATCGATTTGCTCTTTTCCCAGGCCGGGGTAAGTTCCCAGGAAGAAGGTATCGTTCATGATGCGGTCGGTGTTGGGCAGCTCTCCGATTTTACGATGGGAGATGTTCAGATAGGCTGGCTGACGAAGCAGATTGCCGCCGAAGAGATTTCTTGTCTCGATACGGTGCGTGTTCAAATGCTTTGTCAATTCGGTGCGGGTGAAACCGGCATCGCTTTTCACCGTGACGGGGAAAGCAAACCAGGCCGGGTCTGATCCTGCCGTGGCCTGGGGGAGCAGGAAAGATGGCTCGTATTTCCGGAACCCTTCCGTCCATAACTGAAAATTCCGGCGGCGGGCGGCGCAGAATGAATCCAGTTTCTTCAACTGCTCGACGCCGATGGCGGCCTGGATGTCCGTGGCCTTCAGGTTATAGCCGATGTGGGAATAGACGTATTTATGATCGTAGCCATAGGGCAGATTCCCGTATTGCCCCGCAAAACGTCTGCCGCAGGCGTTGTTTTCTCCGGGCCCGCAGTGGCAATCCCGCCCCCAGTCCTTGAGGGAACGAACGGCCCGGGCCAGGGTTTCATCGGAGGTCAGCACGGCCCCGCCTTCGCCCAGGGTGATGTGGTGGGCCGGATAGAAGCTGCATGTGGCCAGGTGGCCGAAGGAACCGACAAATTTCTTGCGGCTCAGGCCTTGAATAGTATCGTTTTGCCTGTAGGTGGATCCCAGGGCATCGCAGCAGTCTTCAATGAGGAAGAGGTCGTTCTTTTGAACGATGCTGAGGACCTCGTCGAGATGAAAGGGGTTGCCCAGGGTATGGGCGATGAAGATGGCGCGGGTTTTGGGGTTAACCGCCGCGGCGATCTGATCGGTAAGGGCGTTATAGGTGGGAATATCCACATCGACAAAGACGGGGATCAGATTGTTCAGGATGATCGGGTTGAGGGTCGTGGGGAACCCTGCCGCGACGGTGATCACTTCGTCGCCGGGCTGGAGGCGGCGCTCGCCCAGGAGCGGGGAGGTGAGGGCGGTCAGGGCCAGGAGATTGGCGGAGGAGCCGGAATTGGTCAGGATGGCGTGTTCGACGCCCACCTTTGCGGCCAGCTCGGCTTGAAACTCCTCGGTGAAACGGCCCTCCGTGAGCCAGAAGTCGAGGGATGCCTCCACGGCCGCCTGGATTTCCTTTTCATCGAAGACGCGCCCGGCGTAGCGGACGGGGGTCTTGCCAGGGATGAATTCCTGTTTTGCGTTTCGTGTTTGGTGAAATTGCGCCACCAGGGCGGCGATCTGGTTTCTCAATTCGGTTTCGGTCATGATCTTCTTGATTTCCAATCATCGATTTTGATCATTTTCCTCGTCACGTACTCTTCGTTGCTGGTGGTGAGGATGTACCCCCTCTCCAGTCGTGATGATCTGTGCGACATAGGTACTGAGGGCGGCCAAATCGGCCAGACTTGGATTGATCCATAACATAGGCAAATTTCATACCATTTGCAGTCATGGAGAGTGGTATCTCACGTGACTGGAGATCAATCAGGGGATACGATAAAAACGTTCGCTGATTCCCTGATTCCCGGATTCCTGCGAGAAATAATTCTATCAATGCAGTGGGTTATAGACTATTTTGGCGAAGTTGGAAATCATGGACGCGGTAAAGGATCTTGAAGATTTAAGAATGTCTAGCGGCAACCGGCTTGAGGCATTGGCAGGGGATAAACTTGGGCAGTAAAGCATACGCATCCATGAACAATGGCGCGTCTGCTTAGCCCGGCGGGAAGGAAATGCAAATGATGTTGAGAGGGTGAATGATCACTGGGGAGCAAATGATGAGCGGGAGAGATTTTCTCCGGTTCATCCCGGAGAAATATGGATGGAGGAAGTCTTGAAGCCGGTGGGTATCAGTCAGTATCGACTGGCGAAAGAATCCATTTGTCTGCAGGGAGAATCAATGGGATTGTGCTTGAACAACGGGGCATAACGGCGGATACAGCCTTGCGGCTTAGGCGCTTTTTCGGTAATTCAGCCCAATGCTGGATGAACGTGCAAAACCACGAATCCGACAGTCACTTACGACGCTCGACTTCCGTCAGGGGCAAAGGCCCTGGCATCCTTCACGATGACCGTTGCCCCGATTTACGTCTTGTGGTCGTAGATCATGCCGACCAGTTCGCTCATTTTATCCTGCAGGACTTGCACTTCTTTCGCCGGTATCTCACGAATGACCTTTCCCGTATCCCGATCCACGACTTTAACGGCGATCTTATTATCATTCTCGCCATAAACGGAATACTGGAGGCTGATATTCATGCTGTCAAGCTGGCCTTGCATCTGCTCCACAACCTGTTTGAGCTCTGCGGGGCTAACCGGGGCGCCTCCGCCCGGGGTCTGTCCCGTCCGGGAAGACTCGTTCACAGGACGCGGCGCGCTTGCGGCTGCCGAGGAGCCAGCCATTGCGCCTAGAGAGCTCACAACGCTGGTGATCATTTTATTTCACCCCCTTCATAGTTGATTTAGTCCTTGCCTAATAGATCGGCATTTTATGATAAAAACTTTAATGATACGGACTCATGACCTGATTCTATTCTCGCTGTGTTCCGGATCAGGCAATTTTTGAAATGCCGCTGTATTCGTCTGCTGCCAAATCCATCGCTTTGCCATAGGCATCTTTCCCGTAAAATCTAAACGTCATATGCGAAGGATCGATCGTTCCGTTCCCTTCACCGTTCTGGGTAATCTTGAACGTTACATCGGCTGAGAAGGTTTCAGGATCGTAAACCACGCCGGCCGGAAGAGAAGGGAAGACAACATCCGTTGCCGATGCCGGCATTCCCCAGTTATAAGCTCCTCCTGCATTTGTTCCCGTTGCTCTGCTGATTCCCCAGTTCAAAGGATTCTGGATCGAGACGGCGTCCATATCCTTGGTGAAGCTGAACCTCATCGTAAAGGCTTTGGATGCCTGAATTTCCGACAACGAGGAATCCAGGTCGGCCACGGGTGTGCCTGGTCCCAGAGATGCTTTGAAATTATTGGTGCTGTAAGCCAGAGAGATCTTGGGTGCTGCATTGGCGTAGATGTACTCTCTGAGAGTGCCCGCTAAAGAAGATCGGTTATCTGACAGCGTGTTGACCAGACTACGGGCATTGTCCATGTCACCCATGTCGGCATAGGTGTAGCCCTGCTCAAGAAAACCATCATCAAAACTCCTGTCCAATGAGACGGCCTTATCGAGCTGGGTAAGCGCATCGCTGTAATTCCCCATTTTTCTATACGTTTGCCCCAATCCGTAATAACCGATGGAGCTTCGCGGGGATAAACTGACTACTTTTTTAAACTGGGCCTCCGCTTCGCTGACCCTTTCGGAATTGAGGTAAACCTGGCCGAGACCATAACGGCTGTCCGTGGATTCAGAATCAAGGTTGATGGCTGCTTTATATTCGGTTTCCGCCTCGGAAAGTTGTCCCAGTTTATAGTAGATGTCGCCGAGGCTGATATGAAAGGCGGCACGAGTGGGGTATGACTTGATGGCTTCCTGATAGGTCTTGATTGCTGCTTCTGTATTGCCATCCTGGAGATAGGCTTTGGCCATGTAATCATAGGCTTTGGCGGCGTTATCGGAAAAAGACGAAAGCCAGATCGCTCGCCTGAATTCCGTGACGGCTCCGTCATACTCCTCACTCGTATAGCGGTCAATCCCGCGGGCGAGAGAACTATTCGACAAACTGTCATACTGTTTCTGTGAAGTGGGTATGGCAGAAAACAGGCTATCGATCTGTGCTGTTGAAATCATGAAATTGCTGTATTGAGCTGCCGAAATCATACTCATGGCTCTGTTCGCCCCATGTCCCGTTGGATGAAATATTCAAAATATTCCATACGCTGACTATCGGATGAAAAGGAACCGAACTTAAGTTATTTGCCTATTCACGGATTCCGCCATACGATTCCGGGGAAGTCGCTGCAGAAAATGGCACAGGTAAATGTAGGGGACGTAAATCGTCCCTTAGATCTTCTGGGAAGAGGTGGGGTATCTCCGGGAGGCCTTACACTGCCTGTTCGATGCTCTGCAGGAGGGCTTTTCCTTCCGTGAAGGCGGGGTTGATCTTCAGGGCCTTTTGGATGGATTCGACGGCCGGTTTCTTTTCTTTTTTCGCTGCATAGGCTCGCGCCAGGTTGTACAGGAGCGCCTCGTCGTCAGGAGAGACGCTCAGCGCCTTGTTGAACTCGCCGACGGCCTTGTCGAAATTCCCGTCCTTGCGGGCCTGGATGCCCAGGGCGTTGTAGGTATGGAGAATGAAGCCCAGGAGGTCTTCGTTCGTTCCGATGAGGGCCCGGGCCTTCTCGTGCTCCCCCCTGTCGATGAGCCGCATGATCGTGAGGGCACGGTTTTCCTGGCTTTCCTCCCCGTCGGCGAGTTTCCGTGCGATCTCTTCCTCGGAGACGCACACCAGCTGCCGGACGAAGGAGAGCGTCGTCTCGTTTTCGTTCTCCTGGAACGTGACGGGGCCGAAGGTGTTCTTGAAGGCGGTGCTCGCCATGAGCTGCCGCTGAAAATCGTTGATGCCTTCCTGCAGGTCTTTCTCGTCCTGGGGAAGCATGCGGGTGACGACCATCCTCTCCATGGCGTCCTTGAAGCCGGTGAGGCAGGAGTAGACGTTTCCCTGTGTGAGAAACTTCCGGCAGTTTGACAGGGTTCTCGAAATCTCGGATGCCCGTTCTCTGACGATGGCTTCGTCCATGCCGCTTAAGGGTGGTGTGTGAGGGGTTTCCATGTGCTTGACCTGTGAACCGCTGCCCGGTTGGTCCCATGACCGATGGGGCGCCTCTCCGTGGCACAGAACGTGCTAATCTCTTATCGGTAATCATGAAGGCCAACTTGAGCCGGGGAAGGGCACGAAACAATCATGGATGACGGGGAAGGCGGCAGGGCAGCACTGAACTTCGACGAAAAGAGCTTCCTTTTCGAGTGGCTCGTCGAGAACAACAAGACGCTCACCCGGAAGAACAAGGAGCTCCTGATCGAGAGCCTGAAGCTCCGCTCGCGGGTGGAGGAGCTTGAGAAAATCAACTTCGTCGACCCGACGACGGGCCTTCACAACCGATGGTACCTGCAGCCACGACTCGAGGAGGAATTCTCGCGGGCGAGACGGGCGGGTTCGTCCCTGTCGTGCCTTTTCATCGATATCGACCACTTCAAGGCCGTCAATGACCAATACGGGCACTTCATCGGCGACAAGGTCCTCCGGGACACGGCCAGCCTGTTGAGAGGTCTTTGCCGCAGGGAGGATGTGCTGGTCCGATTCGGCGCCGACGAGTTTGTCATTCTCCTGGGTTCCTCCGGGCAGAAGGCAGCCAAGACGGCGGCCGAGCGCATCCGGGGCCGCCTCCAAACGCATCGATTCGCCTGCGGGGAACAGGAAATCACCCTCTCGGTCAGCATCGGGGTGAGCACCCTTAAAAAGGAGCAAATCAGCTCTGCCAGCGATCCCTGGGAGCTTGTCTGGACGGCCGACGGGGCCATGCATCTGGCCAAACAGAAAGGGCCCGGTCTCATCGAGTGGCTCGACTGCCAGGGGCAGGGGCAGAAGCCGGCGGAGTCGGAGCATGCGGTCTCTTGAAGAAGGGTACAGGGTACAGGGTACAGGGTGTCAGGGTACAGGGTACAGGGTACAGGGTACAGGGTCTTTCATCTATTTGATATCTATCCGCTTTCTAGCAAATCAGCCAGCACACTGATCTTCCTTCTTGATCAATTCAGAACCTCTTGCGCCTCAGCGATCTCATCTTAATGCCTATTCTGCCCCCTTTCTGCCCTGTTTCCCTTGACTCGTTCTCATGGGCGTATGCCCCTCATTACTGTCCCTATTTCCTATGTCTCCCCTGGCCCCTGAACCCTGTACCCTGGCCCCTTTCTTTTATTCCCCGCTAAAGTTTCCCCGTTTCCGGTCGATAAAACAGGTGCAGGTGTTGCACTGGATTTATATGTTGCTATAGTGTTGAGACCAAACCCGAATTGAGAGGTGTTCCATGGCGAAAATGTTTTTTTCCACATCCGAGGTGGCCGATCTCTTCGACGTCAACCGGGTCACCATCTACCGCTGGGTGAAAGAGGGGACGGTAAAGGGATACAAGGTCGGTAAACATCTCAAGATCCCGCTGGTGGAGGTGGAGCGGCTCAAGCGGGAGTTCGGCTTCGGCGACATGTCCCTCGAAAAACTCCAGGGGGCAGACGCCGGGGCGGCGGAGACCGGCAAGACGGCATCCAGGGGGCCGTCCCACAAGAAACTCGTCATGGCCATCGACGACGACGAGAACATCCTCACCTTCATCGAGAACGCCTTCGAGGGACTGGGCCTCAACCGGCACTGCACCCTGAAGACGTACGCGAACGGACTCGATGCGGTCCTGCACATCGGCGAGGAGAGGCCGGATCTCATCCTGCTCGACATCGTGATGCCCAACCTCAATGGTCTCGAACTTGCAGAAAAGATCCGCAAAATGCACCGGGACGTCCAGATCATCATCCTGACGGGGTACCCGGAGTATCTCACTGAGGACGAGCGGGGAAAATTCCTCGACTACATGACGAAGCCCGTCGATGTGAAGAAGCTCTATGACACGATCGTAAAGGCCCTCGACATCCCTGCGGAGAGGATCAACGGGATCCAGGCGCGCTCTTAGAGTCAGCGATTCAGCAGGCCGGGCGCGGGTCCCGGCCTTTCGATTCAAAAGGGTTTGGTTCGGGTGGAGTCTCGATCGGGCTACCGCTTCATGGGAGACAAGGAGACAATCAAGCGATGCAGACGGAGCTGATGGAAAAACAGGAAAGCACCCTTGCGGGGATCCCGGGAAGGGAGGGTAAATACCTGACCTTCTCGCTTTCGGGCGAGGAATACGGGATCGGGATTCTGAAGGTCAAGGAGATCATCGGGATGATGTCCGTGACCCACGTCCCCCAGACCCCCGATTTCGTGAAGGGGGTCATCAACCTGAGGGGGAAGGTCATCCCCGTCGTGGACCTGCGCCTTCGCTTTGCCCTGGAGGCCGCGGCCTACACGGAGCGCACCTGCATCATCGTCGTGGAGGTCGCAGGCGCGTCGGGCCACGTGATGATGGGCATCGTCGTCGATGCCGTCTCGGAGGTGCTCAACATCCGGGGGGCCGACATCGAGAACACGCCCGCCTTCGGGGTGCGGCTCAATACGGATTTCATCCTGGGACTGGCCAAAGCGGCCGGCGGGATCAAGATCCTGCTCGATATCGACAAAGTACTCGGGAACGGGGACATGTCCCTCCTCGCGTCGTGAGTTACGGAATTTTGACACCCTTTCCCCCGGACATCGATGGAGAGGGCCCCGGATTTGAAGAGAAGATCCATAGACAAGACAAAACAGCGGGGCCAGGAAGGCCCCTGTCGACAAAACAGAAAACAATGCAGCAGGAGGTTCACTGAAAACCAACCCCACAAGCAAGAAGCTGGAAAACAAAACGGCATACATCGAGAAGTACGAGGACGTGATCGTCGGCTGCGGCGCCTGCAAGAAATAATTCGCGATGGTGGCTGAACGGGCGGGGCCCTGTTCAGTCACCCGATTCGGGCGATTCACCAAGAGGAGTGTGAAGAGGAGTGTAATGAAACGGATCATTGCCAACCTGAAAATGTCCAGGAAACTTTTCATCGGTCCCTTGCTGGTCATGCTCTTTGTCATCCTGATGGGATTGCTGTCGTACTCCGGCCTCTCGAGCCAGAAATCCTCCGTCGAGGATATTTTCAACAACCGCTTCAAGGGATACCAGCTCAGTGCCGGCATCCTGAAAGACCTCTCCCAGGTGCACGCCAACCTGTACAAGGTCATCAGCTGGGCGAATGCCCAGTATGACGAGAAGAAAATCGAAGCGCTGGGGAAAGAGCAACTCGCGGTGATCGACCGGACACAGAAGGCGATCGGCAAGGCCCTGACCGAGATGAGCCTGGCCGACGAGGAGAAGAAGCTCTATCAGGCGTCGCAGGCGCACCTGAAGGAATACAAGGAGGCGGCCACGTCGGCCGTCGATCTGTCGGGCTCCGACCTCAATATGGCCACCATGTACATGGCCACGACGGACGAAAAATTCCAGGTTCTTAACGGAAGCCTGCAGCAGATCCTGGCCCTGGAAGAAAAGCTGAGCCAGGAAAAATACGATTACACTCTGAAGAGTGTCGCGGCATTCATGGTGCTCCTGCTCGTGGTCCTGGGCTCCGCCCTCGCTGTGTCTCTCGTCGTGAACATCCTGATGACCCGGCTCATCGCCGCCCCCATTCACCAGACCATCAAGGCGGTGGACCAGATTGCCGCAGGCGACCTCACCCAGACCGTCGGCCTCACCTCCAAAGATGAGATCGGGGACCTGGCCCGCTCGGTGGACTCCATGCGCGAGAAGATGGGAGAAGCGGTCGGCGGTGCAGTGGCGACCTCGCAGGCCCTGTCGGAAGCGGCTTCCGAACAGGCAGCCTCTCTCGAGGAGACGTCCTCTTCCCTGGAGGAGATGGCGGCCAGAACCCAGAATAACGCGGAGAACACGGACAAGGCCAGCGAGCTGATGACGCACTCCAACGCGGTGGCATCCAAGGCCAATGCGTCCATGGCCGAGCTGAACCGGTCCATGAAGGAGATCGCCGGGGCCAGCGAGCAGACCCAGAAAATCGTCAAGTCCATCGACGAGATCGCCTTCCAGACCAACCTCCTGGCCCTGAATGCCGCGGTGGAAGCGGCCCGCGCCGGGGAGGCGGGGGCGGGCTTTGCCGTCGTGGCCGACGAGGTGCGAAACCTGGCCATGCGTGCGGCCGAGGCGGCCAAGAACACGGCCAGCCTGATGGGCGAGATCGTGCAGAAGGTCCAGAAGGGCGAGCAGCTCGTGGGCCGCACGGCGAAAGATTTCGAAGTGGTGGCGGACAGCTCGAACCAGGTGATGCAGCTCATGGGGGAAATCTCCGCCGCATCCCTGGAGCAATCCCAGGGGATCGACCAGATCAACAAGGCGGTGGCGGAGATGAACCGGGTGACGCAGCAGAATGCGGCGAGTGCCGAGGAGCTGGCCTCGGCCATGGCGATCTTCCGGGTGAATCGGTAAGAGGCGACAGAGGCGAGACCCGTAAACAGGCCTCCCGGAGGCCGTCACGGGAAATGTACGCTCGGGGAATGAACGAAAGAGAAACGCAAGGAAATCACAAGGAAATCACAAGAGGCGCAATATGGAGCAGGCAGCGGCGGTCATCACCCCGGCCAGTGCCGGCATGGCGGATCGGGAGGGTAAATATCTGACGTTTGCCCTTGCCGGCGAGGAATACGGGATCGGGATCCTGAAGGTCAAGGAGATCATCGGGATCATGCCTGTGACCCACGTCCCCCAGACCCCGGATTTTGTCAAGGGGGTCATCAACCTGCGGGGGAAGGTCATCCCCGTCGTGGACCTGCGCCTTCGTTTCGGCCTGCAGGCCGCGGCCTACACGGAGCGCACCTGCATCATCGTTGTGGAGGTGGCGGGGGCAAACGGCTCCATCATGATGGGGATCGTCGTCGATGCCGTCTCGGAGGTCCTGAACATTCGCGGGGCCGACATCGAAAATACGCCCGCCTTCGGGGTCAAGCTCAACACGGATTTCATCCTGGGAATGGCCAAGGCGGCAGGCGGGATCAAGATCCTGCTCGAGATCGACAAGGTGCTCAACAGCGAGGACCTCGTCGCGATCCGCCACATGGCCTGAGGATCAATACCATTGCGAATAGGAAGAGGTGTAGGTTTGAAAAAAGTGTCCCTGTCAACGAAGATCATCGGTCTGGTTGTCACCGCCGTTTTTACGGTCGGCGCGTGTCTGTTCGCGAGCACCTATTACTTTGTGGACAAGGGGTTTCAGGATCAGACGCAGCAGGAAATCGCGAGGCAGGCCGACGCCGTGCAGCTCCACTTCGACAGCATAACGGCGAGAATGTCCGCCGCGGCGAAGCTGACGGCATCCCGGAAGGTCCTTGCCGAGGCAATCGAGAAGGGCGATACGGCCTTCGTCCAGAAACTGGGCAAGGAGGTCATGCGCGACTCGCAGGCCGGGTTTATCACGATTGCCGACAAGGACGGCAACGTGGTGGGCCGCGGCCACTCGGAGAAGACGGGCGACAGCGTCCTGAGCCAGCCCAACGTGAAGAAATCCCTGGCGGGAGAGGCCTCCACGGGGATCGAGGAAGGGACCGTGGTGAAGTTTTCCCTGAGGGCGGGCGCCCCGGTGAAGATCGGCGACAAGGTCGTGGGCTCCGTCACGACGGGCGTGGATCTCACCCCGGCAGATCACGCCGTAGTCGAAGAGGTCAAGAAGATGTACGGCGTCGAGTGCACCCTTTTCCAGGGAGACACCCGCGCGACGACGACGCTCATGAAGGACGGCCAGCGGGTCGTCGGCACGAAGATGGACAACCCGACGGTCCTCGACATGGTCCTCGCCAAGGGCCAGCGCTTCCTGGCCATCAACACGATCCTCGGAAAGGAATACACCACGGCTTACTGGCCTCTGAAGGATGCATCGGGGAAGGTCATCGGCATGCTCTTCATCGGCCAGGACCGGTCGGTCGCGCTTGCCGCGGTGAGGAACACGGAGTGGTCGATCCTGGCGATCCTTGCGATCGTCGGGGCCCTCATGGTGTTCGCCGGCATCCTGGTTGCGCGCTCCATCACGCGGCCGATCAATCGTGCGATAACCAGCCTCTCCGAGGCCGCCGAACAGGTCGTGTCGGCCTCGAGCCAGGTCTCCTCGGCAAGCCAGTCGCTGGCCGAAGGGGCCTCCGAGCAGGCCGCCTCGATCGAGGAGACCTCCTCGTCGCTCGAGGAGATGTCCTCCATGACCAAGCAGAACGCCGACAACGCATCGACGGCCGACAATCTCATGAAAGAATCGAAACAGATGGTCGAGCGGGCCAACGGCTCCATGACGGAGCTCACCCAGTCCATGGAGGACATCTCGAAGGCCAGCGATGAGACCTCCAAGATCATCAAGACGATCGACGAGATCGCCTTCCAGACCAATCTGCTGGCGCTCAACGCTGCCGTGGAAGCGGCCAGAGCCGGCGAGGCCGGGGCGGGCTTTGCCGTGGTGGCCAACGAGGTGAGAAACCTGGCGATGCGGGCCGCCGAGGCCGCCAAGAACACCTCGGCGCTCATCGAGGGAACCGTGAAGAAGATCAAGGAAGGTTCGGGACTCGTCGAGCGGACGAACGGGGCCTTCTCGGAGGTCTCGAAGAGCGCCGCCAAGGTGGCGGGTCTGGTGGCCGAGATCGCCGCGGCCTCCAGCGAGCAGGCCCAGGGGATCGACCAGATCAACAAGGCCGTCACCGAGATGGACAAGGTGACCCAGCAGACGGCGGCCAACGCCGAAGAGTCGGCCTCGGCCTCCGAGGAGATGAATGCCCAGGCCGAGCAGATGAAGGAGATCGCCGGGGAGATCATGGGCATCGTCGGAAGCGGGGGCTCGATGGGCACCGGCAAGGACCCTGGCGAGCCTGTGAAGAAAGCCGGATCCGGCTGGAAGGTTCCTTTCGGCGGGAGCCCGAAAACCCCGCGGGCCAAAACACCCTCCGTGGGCCGGAAAGCGTCAAAGCCCGAAGAGATGATCCCCTTTGAGGAAGGCAATTTCAAGGATTTCTAAGGAAAGGAAACGGGACGCCCGGAAGGGCGCCCCGGGACGAATGTAACGTTGCATGATGCTGGAGCTGCGCGACATCGAATTCGAAAAGATCAGCCACCTGGTCTACAGCCACTGCGGCATCCACTTGCACGACGGCAAGAAGGAGCTGGTCAAGGCGCGGCTGAGCAAGCGGATCCGCGAGGGGAACTTCAGGTCTTTCGCCGATTATTTTGAATATGTGAAGACCGGCGAGGGGACCGACGAGTTCATCGCCATGATCGATTCCCTCTCGACGAACCTGACGAGCTTTTTCCGGGAGGACGGCCATTTCCGGGCCCTCGCCCGGATCGTCCCGGCCCTGCTTGGCGAGCAAACCCCGCGCGGCAAGCCCCGCCTGCGTCTCTGGAGCGCCGGCTGCTCCACGGGAGAGGAGCCCTACACGATGGCCATCACGGCCCTCGAGGCTGCCCAGGGGATGAATGCCGAGCTTCGCATCCTGGCCACGGACATCTCGACGCGGGTGCTGAAGAAGGCCCAGCAGGGTATCTATCCGGTCGACCGGGTCAAGTCGATTCCACCCGATCTGCTGCGGAAGTATCTCCAGATCGGCCAGGGCAACTGGGCCGGGCAATACCGGGTGAAGAAGGACGTGCGGGATCTTGTGACGTTCCAGCGCTTCAATCTCATGGATCCCATGGCGGCGGGCGATCCCTTCGATGTCATCTTCTGCCGCAACGTGATGATCTATTTCGACAAGAAGACCCAGGAGGGCCTCATAAACCGCTTCCACAGCCGGCTCGCTAAGGGCGGTTACCTGTTCATCGGCCACTCCGAGAGCCTCACGGGGCTCAACCATGCGTTCAAGTATCTCGAGCCGAGCCTGTACCGAAAGTAAGGATCTATGGCGGATCTCGTTGTCGGCATATCGGACCTCAAGGTCAGCAGCAACCCCGCGGAGGCGCTGATCACCTACGCCCTGGGGTCCTGCATCGCCGTGGCCGTTTACGACCCGGCCGCGAAGGTGGGGGGGCTTTTGCACTACATGCTTCCCGACTCGACCCTCGATGCGGCCAAGGCGAAGGAAACGCCTGCCATGTTCGCAGATACGGGCATCCCGCTTCTCTTCAAGTCCTGCTACAAGCTGGGCGCGGACAAGAAGCGGATGGTCGTGAAAGTAGCCGGCGGGGCCAGCATTCTCGACGCGTCGAATTTTTTCCGGATCGGGCAGAAGAACATCATGGCCATGCGAAAGCTCTTCTGGAGCAACAACGTCCTCATCGACACCGAGGACACCGGGAAGGACTACAACCGCACCGTGCGGCTCGATCTCGGCACGGGGAAATTCTTCATCAAGCGTGCGGGCGGCCCGATGGAGGAGCTATGAAGATCAACAAACGGATCCTGAAATCGATCCAGACGCTCCCGCCCTTCCCGGCGACGATCCAGAAGGTGATGGCGCTTGCCGGCGATCCCGATTCGTCGCTCACGGAGCTGGTCGCCGTGGTCCGCTTCGACCAGGCCATCACGGCCAACATCCTGCGGATCTGCAACTCCGCCTACTTCGGCCTTCGCCGGCCCGTGGACAACGTGAACGACGCCATCATGCACATGGGGAAGAAAAACGTCCTGCGGGCCGTCATGACGGCAGGGCTCTCGCGCTATTTCCGGACCCAGAAAGGCTACGACGTGAAGGGCGGCGATCTCTGGGAGCACGCTGTGGCGGTGGCGCTTATGTCCCAGATCTGTGCCGCGAGGCTTTCGCGCCCAGACGATCCCCGGCTCTTTACGGCGGGGGTGTTGCACGACATCGGCAAGATGGTCCTGGGCGAATTCGTCCACGAGTCCTGGCAGAAGATCCAGGAACTCGTGGAAAACAAGAAATACTCCTTCCTGGAGGCCGAGGAAGAGGTCATCGGCGTCAACCACGCCGAGCTGGGCGGGGAGATTGCCCTGATCTGGAAATTCCCCGACGAGATCCTCAAGGCCATCGCCTTCCACCACCGGCCGGACCTGCTTGCCGACGGCGATGCCGTGCCCTGGATCGTCTACCTGTCCAACCAGGTCTGCCACATCATGGGGATCGGCGTCGGAACCGATGCGCTGGCCTACCGTTCCGTCGGGGACGTGGCCGGGCGGTTTCAACTCAAACAGCGGGATCTCGAGAACATGATGGCCGAGCTTCACCTGAAGCTGCAGGGCGCGCGAGAACTGGTCAGCATCGTTTCGGAACAAAAGGAAAGCGGGAGAGGATAAACGGAGAGAGCCATGGCCTTCAACCTGCTCATCGTCGATGATTCAAATTCGATGCGGTCCGTCGTGAAAAAGATCGTGGCCATGACGGGACTGGAGACCGACCGGCTTCTGGAGGCGGACAACGGCCGCAAGGCCCTCGAGGTCCTGAACAACAACTGGGTGGATGCCGTGATCCTCGACATCAACATGCCGGAGATGAACGGCCTCGAACTGCTCAAACGGATGAGCGAGGATCCTCTCATGAAGAACATCCCCGTGGTGATGATGACCACGGAGGCCAGCGAGGCCCATATGAAAACCGCATTCGAGCTGGGCGCGAAAGGGTTCATCCGCAAACCCTTCGTACCCGAGGAATTGAGAAAAATGTTACTCGGAGTGCTCGGCTTCGATGAAAAGGGGTCCTATGGAGAACATCAGGGAGATTCTGAAGGAGTCGATTTTTGAGGTCTTCGAGAAGATGTTTTTCATCTTCCTCGAGCCCGGCGGGCGGGCCCCGGTCCACGACTACGAGGCCTTGATCCGCTTTGACGGCCCTCAACGGGGGGCGATCCGCATCCTCTTCACCCGCCCGGTAGCCCGGCTCATGGTCCGCAACATGCTCGGGCTGGGCAATGGGGACGTGACGGATCCGCACGTGGAGGATTGCGTAAAAGAGGCCGCCAACATGGTCTGCGGAAATTTTCTCGTCAACCTCGATGCGTCGAAGAAGTTCACCATGTCCCTGCCCGCATTCTCGGTAAGGCCGGGGCAGCCGCCGGCCGTGTCGGAGGGAGTGTACGCCTTCGATTTCGAATGCGAAGACGGGATGATGGGGGTCGTCCTCGAAATAGAGGCTAAAGGCTAAAGGCTAAAGGCTAAAGGCTAAGGACTGTGGTTGCCATTTGCCCTTAGCCTTAAGCCCTATGCCGTAAGATTGGTGGCAACGTAAAACAGAAATGAAGGAAATACAGCGGGAGCGGAGAGTGATCGAGCTGTGAACAAAATCAAGGTACTCATCGTCGACGATTCGGCCATCGTCCGCAAGATCTTCTCGGAGGAGCTCTCGAAGTACCCCGACATCGAGATCGTGGGGACGGCGCCGGACCCCTACGTGGCTCGGGACAAGATCGTCCTGCTCAAGCCCGACGTGGTCACCCTCGACATCGAGATGCCGCGCATGGACGGGATCACGTTCCTGCGCAAGCTCATGAAGCACTACCCGCTGCCCGTCATCATCGTAAGTTCGTTGACGCCGAAGGGTGGAAAACTGACGCTGGAGGCCCTCGATATCGGAGCCGTGGAGGTCATCGCAAAGCCCGGAGCGGCCTACACCGTGGGCGACATGAGCGCCCAGCTGGCCGAGAAGATCCGTGCGGCCTCGCGGGCACGGATCGTGAAGCAGCAAAGCTGCGGGCCCGACAACGGGGGTCCGCCTGAGCCGATCAGGGCCCTGGCCCAGACAACGAACCAGATCATCGCGATCGGCGCCTCCACGGGGGGCACGGAGGCCCTCAAGGCCGTGCTCACGAGGATGCCCGTGAACTCCCCCGGCATCGTCGTCGTGCAGCACATGCCGGCAAACTTCACAACGGCCTTCGCCGAGCGCCTCAACGGCCTGTGCCAGATGTCGGTGAAGGAGGCGAAAAACAACGACTCGGTGACCCAGGGCACGGTGCTCATCGCCCCGGGGAACTACCATATGATCCTGAGACGCAGCGGGGCCCGCTACTACGTGGAGGTCAAGGACGGCCCCATGGTGCACCACCAGCGGCCCGCCGTGGATGTGCTCTTCAAGTCCGCGGCCCAGTACGCCGGCGCCAACTCGATCGGGGTGATCCTCACGGGCATGGGCGCCGACGGGGCGGCGGGGATGCTGGAAATGAAGAAAGCCGGGGCGAAGACCATCGCCCAGGACGAGAATACCTGCGTGGTCTTCGGCATGCCGAAGGAAGCAATCAAGCTCGGCGGCGCGGACAGGGTCCTTCCCCTGGAGCAGATCGCCGCGGAACTGGTGAGGATGATCTGACATGGATTACACTGAACTGAGACGCGAGATCGACGAAATGGCATCGAGCTTCCTCTTCCTGGAGAAGAAGGAGATCGAGATTCCCCTGGCGGGACAATTCCTCAACCAGCTCGAGGACGTCACGAAACGTGCCGGCACCCTCGGGGCCGCGGAGGTGAAGCGGCTTGCCGGGGCGCTCAGCCAGCTTCTGGAAAAAGTGATTCTCGAAGGAGTCGATGCCGAGAAGGGATACGGCATTTTCGAGCGGGGCATCGTGCTTTTACAGGCCGTGGCCGACGGATACTGCAATGCGGGCCGTTACGACGGGAGCGTCGACGGCTTCATGGGCGAGCTGGCCTCCTGCATGGGCACTCCCCTGGAGGCGGAGCCCAGCGGGGCGCAAACGGCAGCCCCGGCCGCAGAGGCGTCCCCGGGGGCCGAGGCGGCAGGGAAGGACCAGGTTCAGGACGAGTCGCTCCTGAAAGACTTCATCACCGAGGGCCTCGAGTACATCGGCGAGATCGAGCTGAACATCCTCAACCTCGAACAGGAGCCTGACAACAAGGACTACATCAATGCCATCTTCCGGCCTTTCCACTCCGTCAAGGGAGTGGCCAGCTTCCTCAACCTGGACGGGATCCGAACGCTTGCCCATGACCTGGAGACACTGCTGGACAAGGCGAGAAACGAGGCCCTGGCCGTCACGCCGGAGCTGATCGACCTCATCCTCGACGGCTCGGACACCCTGAAGGCCATGATCGGCCAGCTCCGGGACGATCAGGAAGGCCGCGAGGCCACGGAGCTGATCGACACCTCGGACATCGTGCGGCGCATCAAGCTCGCCGAGCAGGGAGCCGATCTGCCCAAGGAGCCCAAGAAGCTCGGGACCATCCTCGTGGAAGAGGGCGTCATCAACGAGGATGAGCTGCAGGGCGCGCTGGAGCGCTCCCAGGTCCCGCCGTCCCGAAAGCTCGGCCAGACGCTCATCTCGGAGGGGATGGCCTCGCCCAAGGACGTCACCCGCGCCCTTCGCAAACAGGCCCAGCAGGTGACGGACTCCAACACGATCCGCGTGGACATCAAGAAACTCGACGACCTCATCGACATGGTGGGCGAGCTCGTCATCACCCAGTCCATGATCCGGCAGAGTGAGACCCTCAAGAGCCTCGGAGACCGGAAAATCGTCCGGGACATCTCCCTGCTGGAAAGCATTACCTCGGAGCTGCAGCGCTCCTCGACGGTCCTGCGGATGATCCCCATCAAGCAGACCTTCCAGCGCATGTCGCGGCTCGTGAGGGACCTCTCCAAGAATTCAGGGAAGCTCGTCAATGTGGTCACCGTGGGAGAAGATACCGAAATCGACCGCAACATGGTCGACGAGATCTACAACCCGCTCGTCCACATGATCCGCAATGCCGTGGACCACGGGATGGAGATGCCCGAGGACCGGATCAAGGCAGGCAAGCCCGAGAGGGGCACCATCAAGCTCAGAGCTTTCCACCGGGGCGGCAACATCGTCCTCGAGATTGCCGACGACGGGCGGGGCCTCAACCGGGAAAAGATCTGCCAGAAGGCCGTCAAGAACGGGCTCATCAGCCCGACGGATGCCCTGACGGACCAGGAAGTCAATCGTCTCATCCTGCTGCCCGGCTTCTCGACAGCCGAGAAGATCACCGACGTCTCGGGCCGCGGCGTCGGGATGGACGTGGTGAAGCAGGCTGTGGAGAAACTGCGCGGCAAGATGGATATCCAGAGCACCGAGGGCGCGGGAACGACGTTTGTCACCAGCTTCCCGCTCACCATGGCCATCATCGACGGCATGATCGTCAAGGTGGGCAGCGAACGCTACATCCTGCCCACCGTGGCCATCCGCCAGCTCATCCGACCGGACCGGGCGGCCTACAATTGCATCGTCGGGGAGGCGGAGACGATCAACGTCATGGGGCGTCTTCTGCCGCTGGTGCGGCTTCACACGCTCTTCGACATCGAGCCGGTCAACCGCAACCCCTGGGAGGCCACCCT
This sequence comes from uncultured delta proteobacterium, assembly GCA_963802225.1. Lineage (GTDB taxonomy): Bacteria > Desulfobacterota > Syntrophia > Syntrophales > UBA2192 > UBA2192. Next base: position 55,686 of record CAWDHZ010000037.1, read on the forward strand.
GGTGGTCATGGAAGGCGAGAAGCGCTCCAAGTGCCTGCTCGTCGACGAGATCCTCGGCAAGGAGGAAGTCGTCATCAAGAACCTCGGCGAGAGCCTCAAGCGCATCAAGGGTGTCTCCGGCGGCGCCATTCTGGGCGACGGCAACGTGGGCCTGATCCTTGATCCCGAGGGCCTCTTCGAGATGGCCGAAACGAATTGACGTTTACGGGCCCCTGGCCCGCCGGACGATCCGGTGAACCAGATTTCGAACTCAACGCTGATTACGGGAGAAACCTATGGACGTGAACAAGACTATCAAGATCCTCATCGTCGACGACTTCGCCACCATGCGGAAAGTCATTCGGAACCTGCTCAAGCAGGGCGGTTTCGAGAATGTCGTGGAAGCCGAGGACGGCGCGGCGGCCTTCAAGATTCTGAAGTCCCAGCCGGTCGATTTCGTCATCTCCGACTGGAACATGCCCAACATGAGCGGGCTCGAGCTCCTGAAGGCCGTCCGGGCCGATGAGGAGTTGAAGGAGATGCCTTTCCTCATGGTCACGGCGGAAGCCCTGAAGGACAACATCGTGGCGGCCGTGAAGGCGGGCGTGAGCAATTACATCGTGAAACCCTTCACCGCCGAAGTGCTCAACGAGAAGATCGAGAAGATCGTCAAAAGCATGGCGGCATAAGACGGACGAGGATAAATTATGGATGTTCGATTCATCAACCCGTTCCTGAATGGGACCGTTACGGTCCTGAAGACGATGGCCTTCGTGGAGCCGAAGGCCGGCAAACCCTTTCTCAAGAAGGACTCGATCGCCCGGGGCGACATCTCGGGGATCATCGGCCTGACCGGCGCGGCACGGGGATCGCTCGCCTTGAGCTTCAGTGAAGGCAGCATCCTGAAAATCGTCTCCAACATGCTTGGAGAGGATATCAAGAGCCTCAACGGCGACATCAAGGACGCCGTGGGCGAGATCACCAACATGGTCTCCGGCGCGGCCCGCAAGGAGATCGAGACCATGGGCTATAACATCACGGCGGCCATCCCCACCGTGGTGACCGGCAAGGATCACTCCATCAGCCACGTGCTCGGGGGCCCCAGCATCATCATCCCCTTCGAGACGGAAAACGGGCCCTTCGTCGTCGATATCTGCATCGGAAATCTGGAGGGGAAGTGAAAGAAGTGTCTGAGTGTCTGAGTGAAGAAGTGAAGAAAATTGGACCTGAAAACAGTAGAGGGCTTGCCGGACGGCAAGCCCTCTTTGTTTGCTTTCGGTTCCCTGACAACCCTGACACCCTACACCCTACACCCTACACCCTACACCCTACACCCTGGTCCCTGTCCCCTACCTCGTGACTTGGAATTTCTTCACGACCTCCCGGAAGGCGGTTGACTGCTGTTCGCTCATCTCGAAGGTGTAGCGGTTGCCGCCCTTGAAGGTCACCGTGATCGAATTGGATTTCGCCAGCCGGTTGATCTTGTCGTCTTCGGCAATCTCGTTGTCGGACCACTCGGTCACTCCGTCGGAATCGACCATGGACTGCTTCTGCGGGTAGATCGTGTCGATGGTCAGCTTCGTGCCGTTCTGGCCCTGCAGGGTGACGGACTCGTAGGAAAGGTACTCGGGAGCCTGGTACCTTGTTTTTACCTTGTAGAACTTCTTGCCCGTGTAGCGCTGGATGAAGTAGATCTCCACGAAGAACTTCCGGTCCTCGCCGATCGGCTGGGTGAGCATCCGGGTGGAGCGGTAGACCTTCCAGGACTTTATGGGGTCATCCTCGATGAGGATGTTGCGGCTGATTTCCCTCTGTGCCTCCAACTCCCCTTCCAGGTCCTGCCGCAGGCTCTCGCGCAGCGTGAGGAGCTTGTTCGCCAGATCCTTCGTCAGGAAGGTCGTCTTCATTTCCCGGTCGATCAGGTCGATCCGCCCCCGCATGTCCCGCGTCCCTTCCACGGACTCAATGATTTTCTGGTAGTGGTTCAGGGCGAGGTTCCGGATCTCGGCGATCTTCTCGTTGGCTCCGGCGGCGTGGGGGCTCGTCGGGTAGCGGTCGACGAGGGTCTGAAACTTCTCCAGGGCGTCGCCGTACTTTTTCTCCCCATAGAGCTGCATGCCCGACTGATAATAGAAATCGGACAATTCCCTGAACTGCTTAAGATCCTGGGCGAGGGCCTCCCCCTGCTGCCGGGAGAGCAGAAGCTCCTGGTTGAGCTTTGAGTTTTCGAGCTGCAGGTCCTCAAACTTTTTGTACGACACGCATCCGGACAGCAATAGGGCGCAAACAAGCAGAGGAACGATCACGATACGGTACATAGGGACTCCATGAAACCATCATCAACCATCCACAGAAAATGATCAATAATGCAACCGATGATATAATTATTACACAATATCGCTATTGTCGCAGATTATCAATGAATTTTGACTATTCCTGCGCGATTTCCTGGTCGCGGCGAGGTGCAGCGGCCTTTTCCCGTCCTTTCCCGGATCCATGCGTGCCGTCGGCGACTGACCTCCGCGCTTTCGATACAGGCTGCTTGACGGCGGCGGGCCTGATCTGGTAGGGGTGACAAGGGGCTGGGGGGATACATGGACTGGCACCAAAAAGAGCTCAAGGCGGTCCTCGCCGAATTGGACGTCCCCATCGACGGCCTTCGCTCGGAAGAAGCCGGCAAGCGCCTCGTTACATACGGCCGCAACGAACTGGTAGAGAAGCGGAAGCGATCGCTGCTGGCCAAGTTCCTTGACCAGTTCCGGGATTTCATGATCCTGGTGCTGATAGCCGCCGCCGTCGTCTCAGGCTTCGTCGGCGAGCTGGCCGACACCGTCGCTATTCTCGTCATCGTCCTGCTGAACGCCGTCATCGGGTTCGTCCAGGAGTACCGCGCCGAGAAGGCCATGGAGGCCCTGAAACAGATGGCTGCCCCCGCCTCCAGGGTACTTCGCGACGGGAATGTCTCGTCCGTTGCGGGCGCGGAGATTGTTCCCGGGGACCTTGTGCTGTTGGAGGCGGGGGGAATCGTCCCGGCCGATATGCGGCTGACCGAGGTGGCCCGGCTCAAAATAGAGGAGGCGGCCCTCACGGGTGAGTCGGTCCCCGTGGAGAAGCACACCCGCGCGCTCCCCGAGGAGATGCTTTCCCTGGGGGACCGGTCGAACATGGCCTTCAAGGGCACCGTCGTCACTTACGGCCGGGGCACCGGTGTCGTCGTCGGCACGGGGATGGGCACGGAGCTCGGCAAGATCGCCTCCATGCTCCAGGAGGAAGGGGAGGGCAAGACCCCCCTCCAGAAGCGCCTCGTCATCTTCGGCAAGAGGCTCGCCGTAGCGGTTCTCTTCATATGCGCCTTCATCTTCGGCGTGGGGCTCCTGCGGGGTGAGGCCCCGGTCCTCATGTTCCTCACGGCGGTATCGCTTGCCGTGGCCGCCATTCCCGAGGCCCTGCCCGCCGTCATCACCATCTCGCTCGCCCTGGGGGCGCGCAAGATGGTGGAGAACAATGCCCTGATCCGGAAACTCCCGGCCGTGGAAACTCTGGGGTCCGTCACAATCATCTGCTCCGACAAGACGGGGACCCTCACGTTGAACCGCATGACCGTCGAGGAGGTCTTCGCCAACGGGACGCTGTTCAAAAGCGATGACCCCGAGATTGGGCGGTTCGACCATCTCCTGAAGGCGCTGGCCCTCAGCAATGATGCGCTTCCTTACACCCACGATGACGTCGTCGGGGTCAGCGGGGATCCAACGGAAATCGCCCTTTACCGGGTTGCCAAAGAGCACGGGTTTCTCAAGGCCGATCTCGAAAAGGAACATCCCCGCGTGGCCGAAATCCCCTTCGACTCGGAGCGCAAGTGCATGACGACGTTCCACCGGTGGCCCGGAGGGTACATGGCCCTCACGAAGGGCGGCGTCGACGTCATGCTGGAAAAGACCATCAACGTGCTCACGGAGCGCAAGGTCGCACCGCTTGATGCCGACGAAATCAGCCGGGTCAACGACCGGATGGCCGATGACGGGCTTCGCGTCCTGGCCGTGGCCGCCCGCCTCTGGAACGAAGTGCCCGAAGACCTGTCGCCCGAACACGTGGAGACAGGGCTCACATTCCTCGGTCTCGTGGGCATGCTGGACCCGCCCCGCGAGGAGGCCCGCCAGGCCGTGGCTCTCTGCAAGTCCGCCGGCATCCGGCCCGTGATGATCACGGGCGATCACCCGCTGACGGCGCTCTCCATCGCCCGCCGCATCGGGATCGTCGAGGACGGGGGTGCGGTGATGACCTGCCGGGAACTGGACAGGCTCTCCTTCGAGGACTTCGAGAACCAGGTGGAGGACATCCGCGTCTATGCCCGGATGATCCCCGAGCAGAAGCTCAAGATCGTCAAGGCCCTTCAGGACAAGGGGCAGATCGTGGCCATGACGGGCGACGGCGTGAACGATGCCCCGGCGCTCAAGCGGGCCGACATCGGGATCGCCATGGGGATCACGGGGACGGATGTTTCCAAAGAAGCCTCCCACATGATCCTCTTGGATGACAACTTCGCCACCATTGTGAAGGCCGTCAAGGAAGGCCGGATGATCTACGACAACATCCGGAAGTTCATCAAGTACCTCCTGGCCTGCAATTCCGGCGAGGTCTGGACGCTCTTCCTGGCCCCCATCCTGGGGCTGCCGCTTCCCCTGCAGCCGATCCAGATCCTCTGGATGAACCTCGTGACGGACAGCCTCCCGGCGCTCGCCCTGGCCATGGAGCCCGCCGAGGGGGAAGTGATGAAGCGCCCGCCGCGAGACCCACAGGAGGGCATCTTCGCCCACGGATTGGGCATTTTCTGCATCTGGGTGGGCCTGCTGATGGCGGCCCTGTGTATAGGTCTTCAGTACCTGCAGATCGCTGCAGGCAATGACCATTGGGAGACCATGGTCTTCACGGTCATCGTCTGGGGCCAGCTGACGACGGCCCTGGCGGTCCGCTCGGAAAAGGAGTCCCTGTTCAAGCTCGGGCTCTTCACCAACAAGGCCATGCTGGGGGCAATCGCCGCGGGGGTCGTGTTGCAGCTCGCGGTGATCTACGTGCCCTCCCTGAACCCCATCTTCAAAACGGATCCCCTCACGGCCGGCGAGCTTCTCCTCTGCACGGCCCTGTCCTTCGTCCCCTTCATCGCGATCGAGTTGGAAAAGTTTGTAAAAAGGAAAAAAGGCTGATAATATTAATAATATTGCGGTTTGTCGCGGGTCCTGTATGTCATGCCCCTTTCCGAAGACCGCGAAATCAATCGAGAACAACTTGAAGGAGGATAGAATGTCAAAGACGAAAAAGCACCTCGAAGACGCCTTTGCAGGCGAGTCGCAGGCCAACCGCAAGTACCTCGCCTTCGCGAAGAAGGCCGAGCTGGAAGGATTCAAACAGGCGGCAAGGCTTTTCCGGGCTGCTGCCGAGGCGGAGACGGTTCACGCCCACGCCCATCTACGGGAGCTGGCGGGGGTCAAGTCCACGAAGGAAAACCTCCAGGAAGCCATCTCCGGTGAGTCCTACGAGTTCCAGAAGATGTACCCGGAGATGATCACGGACGCCAAGGCCGAGGGGGTAGCAGGGGCTCTCAGGAGCTTCGAGTTCGCCAACGCCGTGGAGAAAATCCACGCAGCCCTCTATCAGAAAATGCTCGATAACCTGGGCAAGACGCCCGAAGTGGACTACTGGGTATGCCAGGTCTGCGGGATGACCGTGGAAGGCGAGGCGCCCGATGAATGCCCCGTGTGCAAGGCGAAGAAGCAGGCATTCAAAAGAGTGGACTGACGTCCGGCATAAGGCATAAGGCTAAAGGCTAAGGGCTAAAGGCTAAAGTCGTGGGGCGGCCGTCTCGGCCGCCCTTTCGATTTCCCCCCAGCACCCCATTCCCGATTCCCTTGCCCCTTCCCATTGCCCCGCATCGTGCCTATCTTATCGTTCGTGGAAGCGGATTTTTGGGCTTGACTTGACATGTCGGGTATGGATAAAAACCCCTTCTAGAAGTTGTGCCTGCACAGAGGGTTGAGAAATGGGGACAAGAGATACATCGACCGTAGATCAGAAACGAAGCCTGCCGAGCGTCTGGTTCCAGGCGATGCGGCCTTTTTCCCTGACGGCATCCGTCCTGCCCGTGGTCATCGGCGCCGTGCTGGCCGCAACCGTTGAAGGACCCGTCGACTGGCCCCTTTTCCCCCTCATCGTCGCCTGCTCGCTTCTGTTTCACATCGGGACGAACATGGTGAGCGACTACTTCGACTTCCGCAGGGGTGTGGACCGGGATGAAACGTTCGGGTCGAGCCGGGTCCTCCTCGAGGGCCTCCTGACCCCGAAGCAGCTTCTCGCGGCGGGCATTATCCTGTTTGCCGTCGGCTTCTCCCTGGGCCTGCTCCTGGTCGCCGTACGCGGTTGGCCCATATTCATACTGGGCGTCATCGGTCTTCTCGGCGGCTGGTTCTACACCGGCGGGCCTGTCGCTTACAAGTATGTGGCTTTGGGCGACATCCTCGTTTTCATCCTCATGGGGCCGCTCATGGTCATCGGCTCCTACTTCGCCCTGACCGGAAAGTTCAGCCTGACCGTGCTTTATGCATCGCTTCCCGTGGGCTGCCTCGTGGCGGCCATCCTGCATGCCAACAACCTGCGGGACATCACCCACGATGCCCGGGCAAACATCAAGACGATGGCCATGGTGCTTGGCGTTCCAGCTGCCAAGGCCATTTACGTGGGTCTCGTTAGCGGGGCCTATCTCGTCGTGCTCGTGATGGTCCTGGCGAGGCTCGTCACGCCCCTGGCCCTGGCCGTACTGCTCACCCTGCCGCTGGCGCTGCGCAATGTGAAGGCCGTACTGGCGAGCGTTCCGGGAAACCCCGAATCCATTGCCATGGGGGATGTCATGTCGGCCCAGTTGCACTTGGCGTTCTGTGCCCTTTTCGGGGTTGCCATTTTCGTCGGGACCTTCCTGTAATGAACTCTGTCGTCTGGCTCTGTTTCCTGGCAACGTTTTTCTGGTTCGTCATGTTTTCGCCGTGGACGGCCCCCCGCCTGAATTTCTGGCTCGTCATGGCGATGGCAACGGCCGTTCTGGCGAGCGCGGGCCTGTGGCTCCAGAGAGACAGACTCCGCGAGATCTATTTCTTCAAACCTGCCCACATTCTCATCGGGCTTCTGTCGGCCCTGATTCTCTATGCGATCTTCTGGGCCGGCAACGCCGTCTCGACACAGCTCTTCCATTTCGCCAGGCCGGAAATCGCCGGCATCTACAGCACGCGGGCACAGGCCTCGCCGCTCACGATCGGGCTTTTGCTGCTGCTCTGGGTGGGGCCCGCCGAGGAGATCTTCTGGCGCGGGTTTGTGCAGGAGCGCCTATGCGGGAGATACGGCAGGACAGGCGGCTACCTCGTTGCCTCGCTCGTCTACGCCGCCATCCATGTCTTCGGATTCAACTTCATGCTCTTCATGGCCTCCCTGATCTGCGGGCTCTTCTGGGGCGCCATGTTTTTGCGCTACCGGTCCGTGTGGCCGGGCCTCATCTCGCACGCCGTGTGGGATGTGCTGATTTTCGTCGTAATTCCCGTGCAATAGTCGAAGAAGCAAGCAGCAAGCCCCAAGGCAAGAAATCCCCTTTCATCCAAGCAGCTTCGCTGCAGTAATGGTTGATTAGGTAATTAGTTAATAAGGGAAGAAAGGACCCACCGCTGCGTAGCCCCTGCCTTGTCTTCCTTATCAACCAGTTTACTGGTCACTCAGTTACTGCCTCGTAGCGGCTTCTTCGGGGACAAGGGGATTTCTTTCACGGTTCACTGACCACCGGTTTGTTTATACTTCAGGCCCAGGGCGAGAAGCAAGCCGATGACAGGGAGCGCCATGATCGACTGGAGTGCGGCAGGGACGCCGAAGTGATCGGCGATCACACCGAGCAGCGTCACGCAGATCCCCCCGGTGCCGATGGCAAATCCTGCCATGAGTCCCGAGGCTACTCCGAGGCCCTGCGGGATCAGATGCTGTGCCATGACGATGGTCACCGAGAAGGAGGAGATGAGGATCATACCCAAAAGACCGAGAACCACGAAGAGCAGGATCCCCTTCGTGACGAAGAACAGGGGCATCAGGAGCGAGGACAGAAGCATCGACAGGACCAGGTAGCGTTTGTGCCCCCACCGGTCGGCAAGTGGCGCCCCGGCAAGCGTCCCGATTGCACCGCCGGCGAGGAACGTGGAGACGAGGATTCCCGCCTGAAGCGCATCGCTCTTCAGGTAGTCGATGACGTAGAAGGGGATATACGTCAGAAGGCCCACCTGGATCCAGGAGCGCATGACCACAACCGCAATGAGCATAAACAGCGAGAACCATTGTGCCGTTTCCGCTCCCGTGCCCTTGCCGGCCACGGTGGTTTGTTCTCCTGAACGGGGCAGGGCGATCGCTTGCCAGAACGTGAGGATGACCGCGACGAAGATCACTGCGGGGACGACCATGACGGGAAGGCTGTCAAAGCCGTAGGTCTGAACCACAAAAAGAGCCAGAAGCGGGCCGATGGCAAAGCCCAGGTTTCCCCCGACGGAGAAAATGGACATTCCGGTGACTTTTTTTTCGCCCGTGAAGAAATGAGCGGTCCGGAACCCTTCGGGATGGTAAGAGGCGATCCCCAGGCCGCTCAAGATTACAAGCGGCAACACAAGGGTAAAACTCGTGGGAAAGGCGAGCAGCGAAAACCCCAACCCTGCGCAGAGGCACCCCAGGGGCAGCAGCAGGGGTTTTTCCTTGCGGTCCGAAATGTAGCCGAAGAGGGGTTGGATCACCGACGACGCGAGGGTGCCCACCAGGAGGATCACACCCGTCGCGGTGTAGGAGAGCATGAGCTTTGCCTTCAGGAAGGGCAGGATGACCGGCAAAGCCCCCTGGTAGAGGTCCGTGACGAGATGGCCCGATGAAAGAAGAAGCAGGACTTTGAGGTTGAATTTGTTTGCTGACAAGACGGCTTTCTCAGGGTCCAGGGTAAAGCCCGCATGGCCTCGGGCCGCGGAGGATGCTCTCACACACACTACCCCATGTCAAGTCCGCGGTCTCCCGGGGCGTGGCACGCTTATTGCTCAATGACAATTGGCGCGGTCCGTTCGCGCATCGCTACAACGGAATGAGCAACGAAGAAACGAGAGGCAGGGATGGAGATCAAATCAAAGTCGGGTGGCGTTAAGAGCCTGGGACAGATCCTTGTCGAGAAAGGGATCATCAGGCAGGAACAGCTGGACCAGGCGTTGAAGATCAAGGCCGAACAGCCCGACAAGTACCTCGGCGAGATCCTCTTCGAGATCGGCGTCCCTCAGGAAAAGATCAACCATGCGCTTTACTACTTCAACAAGCGCAAGAGCATCGGCGAGATTATCGTCGATCAGAAACTGATCACCCGCGAGCAGCTCGAGGAAGCCCTGTCGAAGCAAAAGAAGATCCAGGAGAAGTGGGGCCACACGAGACCCCTGGGGCTGCTTCTCATCGAGATGGGCTATATCAACAGCCGCGGCTATCTGACGGCCCTGTCTAAGCACTTCAACATGCCCATCCTGACCATGAAGGACTACCAGCCCAACCCCCAGCTCCAAAAAGTCATCGGCGAGCGTTACGCCATGGAGCGCAAGATCATCGTCCTGGAAAACAGCGCGAAGGCCATCAAGCTCGTCCTGGCCGAGCCTTCGACCCAGATCATGGAGGAGCTCCAGAAGACCGTCCCTTCGGGGAAAACGATCGAGTTTTACCTGGCGAGCTACAGCGAGATCGATGAGAGCCTCCGAAAGGTGGCCGACCCCTTCAGCTTCACGCAGTACCGGTGAAAGACAGGGACGTAGGGTACAGGGTATAGGGTGTAGGCAAAACTAAAACAAAAAAGGATCGAGGAAACATTCCCCGATCCTTTTTCTTTGCCTTGTTTCCTTTGGCCTTTTCTTCACTCAGGCACTTAGACACTTAGACACTCAGTCACTTCTTCCTTGTCCCAACACCCTGGTACCCTCGTCCCTGCCGTTCACGCTCCCGACACCGGCGGCCCGCCATCGTATTTGGTTGCTTTTTCCCTGAGCTTTGCCAGCCATTTCTCCCGGTAGAAATAGGCGACGATCAGGAACAGCCCCGTGATGATCAGCAGGGCGACGAGAGGGATGAAGTGGTTGTTTCGGGCAAAGCTCCCGAAAGCGGAGAGCATGATGGTGCCGAAGAGACGTCCCACCGTCGAGATGATGAGGAAGGTCCAGAGACGCATGTGGGACAGGCCAAGGATATAGCAGAGGAAATCCTTTGGGATACCCGGAATCAGAAAAAGGAAGAAGACGATGAAGACCCCTTTGTGTTCCAGGACGTAGTCGTATTTGCGAAGGGTCTCCGGCTTGACGATCCGCTCCACCAGGGGCAGCCCGAAGACGTGGGCGAGCAGAAAGGCCATCCAGGACCCGATGGTGAGCCCGATCGTCGAGTAGACGGCCCCCAGAAGGGGGCCGTAGAGATAGCCGCCGATGAAACCGCTCGCCTCGCCGGGGATCGGTGCGAAGACCACCTGCAGGATCTGCAGGGCGATGAATATGATCTCGTCGTAGGGATCGTGCGAGGTAATCATCTCGACCGCACGTTCGCGGTCGGAGAATAAGACGTGCAGATCGTAATGGAAAAAAAGCCAGGTTCCGACGCCGAAGAAGGTGATCAGGGCAAGTGCACCGAGGATGTAGTGGCGTTTCATGGTCTTGGCGTATCTCCGGGGAAAGGTGCTGCTGCCGCCGTCGGGCCCGTTCCGAAAGTGCTCCCTTTTACCAGAGATTCAAGGTGAATACAAACCTGATTTCTCGTGCGCTTCGCGCTCGGCTTCAGGCATCAGGCTTCAGGAAAGAAAATCCCACTTTGTTAAGGGGGACCGGGGGCGCATCCCGTCAGGGTGCGCAACCATGTCTGGTTCGTACCTTGCCGGGCCGCCCCGCAACGCGGATCAGGGCGGCAAAGAGGGGTATTTTTCAGGCCGATCCGACGATATCGTGCAGACCGGTGGAGGACTTGAGCCGCTGGAGCTCGCCCCGGACCCGTGTCAGCTCGTCGCTCGTTTCCTTGAGCCGGCGGGCGAGAACCTCCGCCATGACCATGTAGTAAATGGCCGCAAAGGCCACACGGTCCTCTTTCCGGAGTTTTTCCATGGCGGGGACGTCCGTGGCCAGGCAGACGGTCTCGTCGACGGCCTCGACGGAGGACGTACGGGCGCAGACGGATAGGAGCCGCATCTCGCCGAAGATATCGCCCGTGCGGCAGAGCTGCTTCATCTCTACCCCATTGCGGGTGACCCGGACCTTTCCCGAGACAATGAAATAGATCCGGTGGTCCGATTCCTCCTCCCGGGTGATCACTTCGCCTGGCTCGTACTTCAGGATCTGGCTGCAGTTGAGGATTTTGCGGAGATCCTTTCTGTCGAAGGCTTGAAGCTTCGGGATTTTTCGGAGCGCCTTGATGATCTCGCCGTTTTCTTGAAGTACCTGCATGCCGCCTCTCTAGCCTAGGAATGTGACCATAAAGGGTTGTCATTCCATGAGAAATTGAACCCGGATTCATTGTACATGAAAGATTCGTGCCAAGCACAAACAGGGTACAGGGTACAGAGGGTACAGGACGAGGCAAGGAAGGACAGATCCGCCTATTTTCTCTCACTGGTCCTCTACCGCCCCTGCAACCCTGTCCCCTGAACCCTGTTTGTGCCATTGACTTACGGGATGTCTTCGTTTAACTTCAAACACCAACCATTTCGGTCAATTGGAGTTCTCATGCGAGTGGGTATCATCCATACGGCGGGTTCCCCCTGCCGGTGTGCCGAGGCCCTAACCCGGGGGCTTTCCGCCCTTGGTCATGAGTACCTTCTGGTGAACTCGGAAGAAGTCGAGTTTCGTCTTCCCGATCTTGCACACAGCTGTGATCTTGTCATCGACCACACGGACACCTACCGGGGGCGCGGCCGCTTTCGCTCCCTGGTGCGATCGCACCTCGAGTCTCATGGGATTGCCGTCGTCGGTTCCGATGCGCAGGCCTGCGCGCTGGCCGACGACAAGGCCGCTGCAAAGTCCCGCCTCGGGGCTGCGGGAATCCCGACACCGCCTGGCATCCTGGTTGCCTCGGGATTCGAATCCCTCCCGGACTGGCTTGTCCCGCCCTGCATCCTCAAGCCCGCCTTCGAACACATGAGCCGCGGGCTCGTCCTTGCCCGCAGCCGGGACGAAGCGGTAGCCCGCCTGGGGGAGCTTCTCTCACGGCTCGAGCAGCCCATCCTGGTGGAGACGTTCATACCGGGACGGGAGTTTGCCGTTTCCGTCGTCGATGGGCCCGGCGGCTTGGAGGTCCTGCCGCCGCTGGAGTGGAAAACGGGCGACGGGCAAGAGGGGGTGCTCACGGAGGAATTCAAGCTCCAGGTCGTAGAGCCGGGCAGCCGCGATGCAGCGAGGGCCGAACTGGCGACGAGTGAGCTTCGGGAACTGGAGGCCCTTTCGCTTGCCGCTTTTCAGGCGCTGGGGCTTCGCGATTATGCCCGTTTCGATGTGCGCCTCTCCCCGGGGGGAACGTTCTACTTCATGGAAGCCAACATCACGCCGAGCATGGAACCCGAGGAGGCGCTGTCGCATTCTGCCCGCTGGGCCGGAATGGAGTTTCCCGCCCTGCTGGAGAGGATTCTTGCCTCGGCGACAAAGCGACGGCCGCCCGCAACGGCAAGAGGGGCGCAGGATGTCAACATCGCACTGCCGACGGGGGCCGTCGGCCTGCGGATCCCGCCGGGTGTTCACGTGCCGCCGTCTTCGACGATTGAACTGGCCAGCCTTCTCGACGTCCGTCCCGGAGAGCGGGTCCTCGAACTGGGCTGCGGCACCGGGCTGCTGGCGATCGCGGCGGCGAAGCTGGGCGCCGGGCGCGTCGTGGCCGTCGACCTCGATGGACAGGCCCTCGATGCCGCCGTCAACAACGCAGGACTCAACGGGCTTTCGGACCGCATCGAGGTGCGCGCCGGTTCCTGGTATGAAGCAGTGAGAGACGGAGAGCGCTTTGACGTGATCATCGCCACGCCGCCCCAGACGCCCGGGCCGAGGCCCTTCGGGCCGCGCCACGGGGGCGCCGACGGGGCGAAGCACCTTTTGGCCGTAGTCGATGGGGCGCCGGCCCGCCTTGATCCGGAACGGGGCAGGCTCTGGATGGTGGCCATCACGATTGCCAACGTCCCCGAAGTGATGCGGAGGCTCCGGGAGCGTTTTGCGAAGGTCGATGTCATGGGCGAAACGCAGCGGCCCTTCATGCCGCGCGAATACGACGATCTCGACCCGGGGCTCTTCGAGTATCTCGCCGGGCTGCGCTCCAGGGGCATTTCCGATTTTCACGAGGCTTTCGGCGGGGAATATGTCTTTCGAAATCTCCTGATCCGGGCGGCGGGGGTGAAAGTTCCATGAGGCGGCTCATCATCAATGCCGATGATCTCGGAGCAGACGAGGGGCGCAACGCAGGGATTTTCGAGGCGCTGCGCGCCGGTGTCGTGACGAGCGCGAGCATCCTCCCGAACGGGCCTGCCCTGGATCACGCCCTGGCGGGGATCCGGTCGGGCGGCCTCGAAGAGGTCTCCTTCGGGGTCCACCTGAACCTCACCGAGGGCAGGCCGCTGGCCGAAGGCCTGTCATGCCTGACGGGCCCTGATGGGAATTTCCGCGGGAAGGCGACTGCGCACCGTCTGCTCATGAAAACTGGGGATGTGTCCCTTCAGACCGAACTCGCAAGGGAGATCGCTCTGCAGATCGAGCGGCTTCTCGATGCCGGGATCGCAATCACGCACATCGACGGACACCAGCACGTCCACGTCTTTCCTTCGGCCCTGCGCACCGTTGCGGAAACCGCGAGAAGCCATGGGATCCGGCGTATGCGAATTCCTGACGAGACGATACCCTCCGGTGATGAAAACGTTCCGGCGGATTTGCTGGAAGAGGTCCGCCGGTTCGGTTCCTTGGGGCGGGAGGCCCGAAGGTTCCTGGCCGGGACGGGGATCGTTTCAAGCGATCATTTCCGGGGCCTCGCGCTCAAGGGCCGCCTCGATACGGAGGGGCTGCTGAAGCTTATCGAAACACTTCCCGGGGGCATCACGGAGCTGATGGTCCACCCGGGCCGGTTGCCGGCGGAGGTGCCCTTTTCAGCCTTCTCCTCCTTTTCTTCGCCGGACCGCGAGCGGGAGTTGGAGTCCATCCTGGATCCCCGTTTCCGGCTTGCCCTCGACAGGGCCGAGGTGGTATTGGTTTCCTTCAGGGAGATTATTTCATGAAACCCTTCAGGCTTTTGATCCTCACGCCGTCGGCTCTGCCCACAGTGACGGGAAATGCCATGACGGCCGAGCGCTGGCGCCGCTCACTCGTCGGCATGGGTCTCGACGTCCGGGTTCTGGGCACGGAAGGCCTCGACGCGGGCGGCCTGAAGCGAGAAATCGATCGCTTCAAACCGGATCTCCTCCACGTTCACAATGTCTATCGTGCCGGCGGGCTCCTTCTCCATCCTGCCCTGGCGGGCTGCCGGCGGCTCCCGCTTGTCGTGTCCCCTTCGGGAACGGACCTGAACATCGAATCGAAAGTAGATCCCGGAAAAGAGAGGGTCAGCAGGGTCCTGAGCCAGGCCGAGGCGATCATCGTCCAGAGCGAAGAGGGCAGGGAAAGGCTACAGGAAATCGTTCCGGGCCGGATGGACCGGGTCTATTTCGTCCCCAAGTCTTTCGTCTGGCTGGGCGAAGAGAGAGTGGATCTGAGGGCCTCCTGCGGTTTCAGTCCCGGTGACGTGGTTTTCTTCATGCCCGCGGGCATCCGGCCGGTGAAGGGGAACCTGGAATGCCTGCTCGGATTCGAGCGCATCCACGCACTCCGGTCTGCGGCAAAAGTTATCTTTGCCGGTCCGCCCCTCGACGAGGCCTATGCGGAACGTTTTTGCCGGGAGGCGGAGCGGCTGCGGGTCTTTGCACGATGGATCCCGCCGATCCACCCCGCTGCCATGCGCGCGGCCTATGGCTCTGTGGATGTGATCCTCAACGGTTCCGCCTCGGAGGGCCTCTCCAACGTCCTCATTGAGGGTAGGGCGGCGGGCAAGCCGCTTCTGGCCCCGGACATCCCGGGGAACCGCTGGCCCGTCCTCGGCGATCCGGGCGATCCCCCCATGGGGCTTCTCTTCGGACCGTCGGATCGGGCGGATTTTGTCGAAAAAGCGCTTCGACTCATCGACGACGCCACACTCAGGCGAGAACTCGGCGAGGCCGCCGCCGCCTATTCGCAACGCATGCCCGGTCCCGGCGACGAGGCAAGCGCCCTCGTAAAAGTCTATGAGACAGCCATGGGGGGCCACAGCTTCGCTGCAGCGAAAAGTGCCTGAGTGGCGGAGTGTCTAAGTGTCTGAGTGAAGAGCAGGCGGGGAAAAGAAAATCCCCCTTTCATCCCCCTTTTGCAAAGGAGGAAAGAGGGGGATTTTTCTTGGCCGATTTGACTGGTCCCTATACCCTGGTCCCTCGTCCCTGTCAGGCTTTTACTTCGCCGGGACCCGCTGGGGGAACAGGGGCAGCTCCGTGTTGATCCGCAGCATGATGAGGCTATTGAGCGTGCTCTCGACCTGGAAGAACCGGTTGGCCGCCGAGGCGCCCATGGCCTTCATGAACTTCTTGTAATATTTCTCCTTCAGCTTGAGGGCGGCCTTGTCATTCTCGAGGACTTTTTTGGCGATCTCCTCGGCCTTCTTGTCGGTCATCTTGTCGTAGTTTGCCGCGTAGTCCTTGATGAGCACGAGCCGGACATCCACGACGGTCTTCAGGTCCTTCTGATAGTCTCGGTAGGTATTCCAGAAGGCGGCCGCCTCCTTTCCCTCACCCTCCTTGAACGTGATCGTTTCCCGGATGATGTCCTCTTTCTGGTCTCGGATGTCCTGCCTCAGCATCTCGACATAGCGGTTGACCTGGGCCTCGTCGGCTAAGGCTGCGGCCGCGGGGATCAGCAGGGAAAACATCACAAACAGCACTACCCACTGCTTCATCGTTCAATCCTCCTTTTTCGGTGATCTAATTTTGTTATCGTAACATGCTCTCTATTTTTTTATTCGTCTTTCTTCGCCGGCGCCTCGTGCCACTTTTCCTTCGGCACCCATACCTTCTCGGCCGGGTCCGCCCTGTAGTGAGGCGACATGATCTGGACGCCGTACTCGTTGAAGACGTCCTGGATGTTGCGGTGAAGCACATCGAGCACGGCGATCCGCGTATTCGGTTGGGCGATCCGGGCGCCGAGCAGGTACTCGACGTAATAGTCGGAAAGGGATCTCTGCAAAACGCGGGGTGGCGTCTCTTTCAGGAGGCCCTCAGTACGCATTGCCGCCTCGATGAGCATGGCGTGCACCTGCCTCCAGGGAGCGTTGTAGCCGATCGTCACTGTCGTCGTGAGAATGACGCCGCCCGTTTCCTCCTCGCGCGAGTAGTTCTTCGTCGTCGTGCCCACGATGACGGCGTTCGGGAGGCTGACGATCTCGCCTCTCGGCGTTCGGATTCGCGTGGAGAACATTCCCAGAGTGACCACGGTGCCCTCCGTCTCCCCGATCTGGACGTAGTCCCCCACCCTCAGGGCGCGCGAGTACATGAGCATGAGCCCGCTGACGGCCTGGTTTACCGTTCCCGCCGAGCCGATGGAGAGCAGCAGACCCACAAAGACGCTTACCCCCTTGAAGGCGTCGCTGTTGCTTCCCGGCAGATAGGGGTACATCATGACAAGGGCGAAGAGCCACAGGATCACCGTGACGATCCGGCGGGTGGGCTGGGCCGTCTCGGCGTAGAGGCCGGGGACGCTCACCCGGCCGCTCTCGACGCCATCGAAGAAGAGCTGGCCGATGCGGGAGAGGAAGCGCGTGATCATGAAGATGACGGCCACGATGACGATGCCCGGGATGAAATTCACGATCGTGAGCGCGATGGCCTTGATCCCGGACGTCAAATAGTTCTGGAGCTGTTCCCCCCACGGCCGGGTGTAGGGGAACTGCATGAAAGAGAAGTCGAGCCACAGGTACAGGAAAAAGAGAGAAAGGGCCAGCGCCGTGAGGCCGACAAGCCCCCTGAAAAAGAGAATGATCCCTTCGATGTGCTGGGTGAACCCCCCGATGGCGAGCGCCTTGAGCCGGGGCCCCACCACCTCGGCCAGGTGCGTGCCCAGCCACCGGCGAGACCGCCCTATTCCCACCAGCACGAGAAGAAGGATGACCGTTGCAGCAACGGTGTAGCCGATACCACGAAGGAATGTTTCGGCCTTGCGGGACTCCTCGATCTCCCCGAGGGCCGTCGTGAGGTTTCGGATGGTCCTCGCACCCGCTTCTTCCGGGGTTTCTCCGGCCAGCGTATTGAGGTCGCCGGGGGTGATGACGAACATCCCCTGGTTGCCGAGCTGGATCAGGAGCCCCTCGGTGATCGTCTTTGTCGTTGCGGTTCCCCAATTCCCGCGCTCGATGACGGCGTTGATCCGCGCCTCTGCCGCCTCGACGCGCTGATTCGGGGAGTACCCGAGCAGGGTTCCCCGCAGGGTGACAATCGGGCGGTTCTGGATTTTCAGCGTTGCCGGCGGGACCCCCGCGGGGGCGGGACCTCCCTTTTCTGCAATCTGCGTCCCCGACCTGGCAGGCGGGTCCGCCGGAATGGCCGCCGTCGGGAACAAAAAGGCCAATAGGGTGATCAGAAGAAGCAAGCGTTTCATCGATGACCTCGTCAACGGTGGGGAAAGCCGACAGCCGACAGCCAGCAGCCGACAGCCGATAATTCCGCATCCTGGACTGCAGGCTGTGGGCTGTAGACTGCAGGCTGTCCTGCTTTCAGCCTTTCTTGAGCTGGTTTGCCACGGCCTGGGTGGCCTTGGCGACGTCCTCGGGGTCTCCGAGGTAATAGCTGCGAATGGGTGTCAGATCGTCGTTGAGTTCATAGACGAGGGGGATTCCCGTGGGGATGTTGAGCCCGACGATCTCGTCGTCCGGGACATGGTCGAGGTACTTCACCAGCGCCCTCAGGCTGTTGCCGTGGGCGGCGATGACGACTCGTTTTCCCGTGCGGACCGTGGGGGCGATCGTTTCGTGCCAGTACGGGAGGAAGCGCTCCACCGTGTCCTTGAGGCACTCTGTCAGGGGGATCTCCTCGGGCCGCAGAGCCCGCGTAGCGGGGGTCGTTGCCGTTGTAGCGCGGATCGTCGGGTGTCAGTGCCGGCGGCCGGATGTCGTAGCTTCGGCGCCAGATGTGGACCTGCGTTTCGCCGTGGTTCTCGGCCATCTCTTTTTTGTTCAGGCCTTGCAGAGCCCCGTAGTGGCGCTCGTTGAGGCGCCAGCTGTTGTGGACGGGGATCCACATGAGATCCATCTCCTCGAGGACGATCCACAGCGTCTTGATGGCCCGCTTGAGCACGGACGTGTAGGCGATGTCGAAGACGTATCCCTCTTTTGCGAGGATCTTGCCGCCCTGGTGGGCTTCCTCGACGCCCTTCTCTGAGAGCCCCACGTCCGTCCATCCGGTGAATCGGTTCTCCTTGTTCCAGGTGCTCTCGCCGTGGCGGATTAGAACGAGCTTCTTCATGGGGGCCTCGCGAATTCGGATTTGCAGCGGCTCTTTATAGCTTTTTTGCGGCCGTCAGGTCAACGATTTCCATGCGGTGATTGGCCTCGGGGTGCTTCGACGATGGGCCCTCGGTGAGCACGGCGATCTCCCCGGGGACCCCGTGGTCGCCGAGCCACCGGCCGATGTAGCCCTTCCAGTCCTCGGGGTGATCCGGTTCGAAGACACCGTGGACGCCCCAGGTGAACTGCAAGCGCTGGCAGGTGGCCTCGACGGCGCTTACAGCGACGATCCAGACCGGCAGGCGGAAGCGGGCGATGCTTCTTGCCGTTGACCCGCTTCGCGTGGGGACGAAGACGGCCGCCGGGGTCACTCGCTCCACCGTCGTTCTCACGCTCATGGCGATAAGATCCATGAGCCGGACCCCGTCTTCACGCCTCTGCGATCGAAGCTTGTCGGCAACGGCAAAGGCGGGCAGGGTCGGTTCTATTGCTGCGGCAATCCGGGCGAGCATGGCCGTCGCCTCGACGGGGAATTTCCCGATGGCTGACTCCCCCGAGAGCATGACGCAGTCCGTGCCATCGAGGATGGCGTTGGCCACGTCGGTGGACTCGGCGCGGGTCGGGCGGCGGTTTGTGGTCATGGACTCGAGCATTTGGGTGGCCGTGATGACGGGCTTTCCCAGGAGGTTGGCCTGGCGCATGAGCCTTTTCTGCACCGGGGCGATCTGCTCAATGGGGATCTCGACTCCCAGGTCGCCCCGCGCGATCATCAGACCGTCGGCGGCCTCGAGCAGGCCGTCAATGTGGTCAAGCGCCCGGGCCCGCTCGATCTTGGCAATGATCAGGGGGTGGTAGGCCATGGCGTGGGCCGCCTCGCGGACGGCGACGATGTCGGATGCCTCTTCGACGAAGGATTGGCTCACGGCATCGAGACACTCGCCGGCCGCGAACCGCAGCCACCGGTGGTCCTCGTCTGTGAAGGCGCTGATGGCCAGCTCGATGCCGGGCAGATTCAGACCCACGCGGGAGCGGATCTCCCCTCCTACGGCAACACGGCACTTCACCTCCGGGCCGCTGACGTCAATTACTTCCATCTGGACGAGCCCGTCGTTGAGAAAAAGGGTGTCGCCCCTCTTCACCACCTCGGGGAGCCTGGTGAAGGATGTGGAGGCCCTGCCCCCGTTCCCCGTGATGCTCTCCGTAGTGAGGGTGAATTCATCGCCCGCATTGAGGTCGACGGGCTCCCGCTGCAGCTTCCCGATGCGGATCTTCGGGCCCGGGAGATCGCCCAGGATGGCCACGCGCCGCCCCGCGGCCTTCGCGGCGGAGCGGATGTTCCCGATCACCCGGCGGTGCCGGTCATAATCCCCGTGAGAGAAATTGAGCCTCGCCACATCCATCCCCGCCCGAATCATCCTCTCCAGGACTTCGAGGGTCTCCGAGGCGGGGCCGATGGTGCAGATGATTTTCGTCTTGTGGTCGGGAAGCATTTGGACTCCGTCCGGGGTAAAGGGTCAAGGGTTCAGGGTACAGGGAAGAAAAATACCTCAACCTGGACCCGGGACCCTGAACCCTGGCCCCTGCCTTATTGTCTGGCCGTCCTCCGGTTCGTCGGCACCGCCTCGCCGCAGTTCGTCCGGAAGGGGTTGATGTCGAGGCCGCCGCGGCGCGTATAGCGGGCATGCACCGTGAGCTTCTCGGGCCGGCACCGATACATGAGGTCCATGAAGATGCGCTCGGTGCAGTGCTCGTGAAAACCGCCGTGCTGCCGAAAGGACACCAGGTACTTCAGCAGGCCCTCGCGGTCGAGCCGGGGCCCCTTGTATCGGATCTGGATGCTGGCCCAATCGGGCTGGCCCGTCAGCGGGCAGTTGGTCTTCAGCAGGTTCGAGACGAGCGTTTCCTCGACGGACGCCTGTCCTGCCTTGAGATACTCCGGATTGGGCCGGTAGTCCCGGATCTCCACGTCGATCTCGTCGATGAGCTCCCCGTCCATCTCCTCGATCTGCTCATCGGGGAAATCCCCGGGCAGCAATATCTCCACGCCGACGGGCGCGCCGCAGGCGCCCCCGATGTCTTTGAGGAGAATTTCCAGCAGGGCCTCCGGGGAAGTGACGGGGGTCTGGCTGAAGGAGTTGAGATAGAGCTTGAATGACTTGGACTCGATGAGGTTCGGCGAATCGACGGGAACGGAAAACGTGGCCATGGCCACCCTCGGCTTGCCCTTTGGGTCGAGCCATGACAATTCGTATGCCGTCCAGACGTCGACGCCTGCGAAGGGCAGGGCGCCCTCGATCCCAAGCCCCCGGCGGTGCGACGCCCTCGACTCCGGCTGGAGCAATGTCGGGTCGTAGTGGTCTTTGTAGGGAATGATTTTCATAGGGCAAAGGGTTAAGGGTACAGGGTCAATAAAAGGTGACAGGTGGCAGGAAAGAAAGATATTCCTGTTTTTCACTGGTCACTGGTCACTGGTCACTGGTCACTTCTTCACTGCCTGCGTATCAGCTTTCCCGTGTCAAAGCCCATCCCGCGTGCGATCCCGACTAGCTCGGTGTAGCGGGCTTCATCGACTGTCTGCGTCCGGGCCATGATCCAGAGGGTTTCACGGTCGGGCGTTCCGACGATCACCGTCCGGTAGCCCTCGTCGAGGTAGAGGATCCAGTAGTTCCCCTGGGGCTGCGAGGGGATGAATACCGAAAACCAGTTGTCGAAGCGGACCTCTAACCTGGCATTCGTCTTTGCGTCCACCACCCGGGCGCTGCCGCGGATGGACTCTTTGCCGCCTCCCGCGGTGTCGCATTCGTTGAGGACGGAGACTTCGCCCGTCTCTAGAAGCCCGTAGGTGGCCTGGGAGCGCAGGCAGTTTCTCTGGAACCAAAGGGGCATCCGCGCGATCTCGTACCAGGTCCCCCCATAGCGGGCAAGCTCCACGCGGGCAACCGTCGGCGGGACCTTTGCAGGGTCAAACGCCCCCGGTCCTGCGCAGGCGGACAACATGCCGCAGAGCACAGCTAAGAGAGCCGGGAAAGTCCTATGCGTCATGACTTGTTTCTCCTTGCTGAAACACTTTTGTGGTTAGTATGCAGTGGCTTGAGACTTGTGGTTAGTAAAGGATTCAGAATCTTCCACAAATCACTAGTCACTAATCACGAATCACTGTGTTTTCAATAGGATCTTCAGGAGGTCCTCCTCGTTGGATTTCTCCGGGTACTCCACGATCCTGCCCCACTCGACGCCGTCGCGCAGCACGATCGTTGTCGGCACGCGCTGGATGCTGAACTTCTCCGACATCCCGAGGCCTTCCTTTTTCCCTCGATCGACGCCGTAGAGTGCGAGCTTGAGATTCCTGTTGTCCGCCACATCGAGTACCCTCAGGATCTTCGGGACCTCGCTGACGGAGTCCTTGCACCAGGTGCCGAAGAAGATGAGGATGTCGAAGGAACCCCGGATGCCGGCGATCTGCTCGACGGCATCCTTTTGGGGGGTGTAATCCCGGTAGTTGTTCCAGAAGATGGGATAGTCCCGGAAGAGGGTGCCCTGCGTCGTTTTCCCCACGAGAAGCCTGTCGGGCCCGGCTGCAGGCATGGAGGCGAGCGGGCGGGCCTCCCCCTGGGGCGGGTAGTCGCCCTTCGTCAGCGCGTCGCGCAGGGCGGCGGGATTCGTCTTTGTGTCATCGAAGGCGATTGCAACGATGTGTTTCTCCATATCCGTCGACACGTCCTGGACGCCCTCCACTTTTGTCAGGACCGCACGGATCCTGTCTGCCGTGTCCGGTCACTGGCATCCGGGGACGGTGAACTCAACGAACTTCTGTGCCGCCGCGGCCATGGGTGCGGCGGCAACCATCAACGCCATGGCCAGCAGGATCACTTTCATGCGGGCGTTCCATCTCCTCATCGGCTCACCTCTTTTACTCATCGTGTCGACGATGGGATCAAATTATTTTCACTGAGGGCCTTCAATTCCAAGCTGACAAATTTGGAGATCTGTCCTGCGCTTGGGGAGGGATTGACAGCATTGACGGTGGATCGCCAGACGATATTCGCGGTTTTCCCGTCATAGAGCCTCGACTCCAGCGTCGACACCTCGCTTCGTTTGCCCATCGCTGGCTCGGGGCCGAACCATTGCATGTTCATCATCGAATCCATGCCGGTGGAGCTTGCCATGGCGGAAGGGCTGTCCGCCTGGTAGGATTGAACCTCGGTTCCCACCCTCAGGACCCGCACGATGAGGTAGGCCTCGATTCCCATTCCCTGGCTTACCTTCACCAGCTCTTCCCGTGTTACCTTGTCGACGTCGGGAATGCATTCATGGCAGGCGGCCGCCTCGACGCCCCGCGACCTGAGCTGTTTGGCGAACTCGTCCTCGAGTGACTGCCTCACGTCGTCCTGCTTCGTCATGGCGACGACCATGATCTTCTTGTAGGCCGGTCCCGTGTAGGCCGAGTTCCTCCAATTGTCCGTCATCTGCATGGAGGATGCACAGGACAGGGTCAGCAGTGCTGCTGCAAAAAGCAGGATTCCCGATAGTGCGATTCTCGTCTTGCCCATAACGATCTCCCTTTCGTGGATCTGTCCGCTCTTCTTCTCTTCCTCTTCTCTTCCTCGCTTCGGTCTTATTTACTCCAGGTATCCTTTTTCCGGCATCAGCCCATGGCGCCGCAGGCTCTCGCCCGTGGCCGAGATGATGCCAGCCGGGATGCGGATGCCTCCGTGGAGCATGGGGCCCTCCCTGTCCGCGGCCTTCGGCCCGAAGGCCATGAAGTGCTCGATGGCCTTGTTGGCGTTGGTGAAGGCATTGCCGCAGGGGATCTCCCCGACGAGGCCGAAGACTTCCCCCACGGCTCCGGAGAGAGCCGCGGAGATCCGCACCGACTCGGCGAGGCGGCCCTCCCGGATCCCGTCGACAACGTTCAGAAGCCCTGCCGGGAAGCTGTTGGCCGTGCTCAGCAGAAAGCCGTCATAGGACCCGCCGGCCGCCCGAAGCCACCGGGCGTAATCCCCTTCGGCGCCCCGCACGAGGAACACGTCATGTGCGTTGACACCGGACAGGGCGATGCGGTCGGCGCCGCTTGAATCCTTGAAGAGGATGAGATTCGGGTATTTGGCGACAAGCCTTGCAAAAGTCTCCGGCGCCGCCTCGTTTCCCGTGACCTGGGGAAGCTGGTAGAGGGCAACGGGGAGCCCCTTGTCCAGCACGATTTCCAGTGCCGCGCCGATCGTCGCCTGGTCGAGATCCTTCCCGGCGGGCGGGCAGACGGTGAAACCGCTGACGCCGGACGCAATCAGGGCCGCAAGGGGATCGGTCTTGCCGGTCAGCCTGCGCAGGATGTCCAGGAACCGCTCGATGCTGCCCGTCACGTCCACTGTATTTTTCCGGAGGGCCCCCAGTAGAAGCGAAACCCCCTTTTTTCGCGCCATGTCGACGGCAAATCGGACAACCGTATCGGTCTCTGCGTCGTCGAGGTCCCATCCGTCGCCCGTGGAGCCGGGGACGAGATAGCCTTTCACGTAGGGCATCATCCACGCCAGGTGGGCCTCCATCCGGCCCAGGTCGATCCGGCGGCCGGCGTCGAAGTGCGTGAGCGAGGGGCACCACAGAGGCGGGATCCCCCGGGGGAAGAGAAGCTCCTGCAGGTTTTTTCTTTTCGAGGAAACGGTGCTCATGGTAATCTATCCTTTAGAGGGATTAAAAAATCACGGACAGAATACCCTAAAGCGGCGATTACGGCAATGACGGATCGATGGGCGGGACCGCCCGGGGTCGGCCGGATCCTGACGCAAGGGCACGATGAGATCAAGAAAGGAGGAAGGACAATGAAAAAAACGGTTTTTGCGGTCAGTTTGTTCCTTTTGCTGATTGTCCCTGCGGTTCACGCGGCTGACATGACGGATCTGCTGAAGGCCCTGCCGTCAATCCCCGCCGGCGGCTCCGCGCAGGAGTCCGGCACGGTCGCCTCGGGTCTGAAAGAGGCCCTGTCCGTCGGCACAAAGAACGCGGTGAATGCGCTGTCGGCAACGAACGGCTACTTCGGCAACGAGGCCGTCAAGATCCTCCTGCCGGAGAACATCCGCCGGGTGGGCGACGCCCTGCGGATGGCGGGCTACCAGAAGGAGGTGGACGCCTTTGTCCTCAGCATGAACCGCGCGGCGGAGAAGGCCGCGCCCAAGGCCGCCGACATCTTCGCCGGCGCGATCCAGTCCATGTCCATCGACGATGCGCAGAAGATCCTGGGCGGCGGCAATACGGCAGCCACGGAGTACTTCAAGTCGAAGACCTCGACGCAGCTCTTCGACGCCTTCAAGCCCGACATCTCGAAGAGCATGAACGAGGTCGGCGTGACGAAGGCCTACAAGGCCATGACGGACCGCTACACGACGATGATGCCCTTCGCGAAGATGGATTCCCTTGATCTCGACAAATACGTGACGGACAAGTCCCTCGACGGCCTGTTTACCATGGTGGGGCAGGAGGAGACGAAGATCCGCACGAACCCCGCCGCGCGCACGACGGAGCTCTTGAAAAAGGTCTTCACGAAATAACCGCAAATAAAAATCCCCCTCTTTCCCCCTTTTTAAAAGGGGGATGGAAGGGGGATTTTCTTTTGCCGGAAACTACTTTGACTGCAGCACGCGGCCGATCGTCATGATCTCCGCTTCCTTCGTCCCCTCGTAGAGCTCGAGGATCTTGGCGTCGCGGTAGTACTTCTGGACAACGTACTCGTCCATGTAGCCGTAGCCCCCGTGGAGCTCGACGGCGTAGTTGGCGCAGAAAACGGCCGTCTGCCCGCCCAGGAACTTCGCCATGGCGGAAAGGGTGTAGTCAGGCTTGCCGACGTCGAAGGTCCAGGCCGCCCGGTAGGTGAGGGTCCGGAGCGCCTCGATGTGGATCGCCATCTCGGCGAGCTTTTTCTGCGTGAGCTGATAGGATCCCAGGGGCGCGCCGAAGGCCGTGCGCTCCTTGCAGTACTTGACGCTTGCATCGAGGCAGGCCACCGACAGGCCCAGGGCCTGTGCGGCAATCATGGAGCGCGTCGTGTCGAAGAAGTGCATGAGCTGGTAGAAGCCGCGGCCTTCCTTGCCCAGCAGGTTTGCCTGCGGGACCCTCACGTCCTCGAAAGCGATCTCGGCGGTGTCGCTCGAGCGGATGCCCATCTTGCCCTTGAGCTTGGTGCGGGTGATGCCCTTGGATTTGGCATCCACGATGATCATGCTGAAGCTGTTGTGTTTCTTTTCCTCGGGCTTCGTGATGGCCTGGACCACCATGAAATCGCAGACCGTGCCGTTGGTGATGAACATCTTGTTGCCGTTGATGACGAAGTCGCTGCCGTCGCGCACCGCGCGCGTCTTGTAGCCCGCCACGTCGGTGCCCGCGTTGGGCTCCGTGTAGGCGCCGGCGGCGACCCAGTCGCCCTTGCAGACGGGGGGCAGGTACTTCATCTTCTGCTCCTCCGTTCCGTTCTGGAAAATGGCCTCGCAGCCGAAGGGGGCGGCAATCACGTTGAGGCCGATCCCCATGTCCACCCGCGAGAGCTCCTCGGTGATGATCGCGTTGCCCAGAAAGCCCGCGCCGGAGCCGCCGTACTGCTCGGGGATCCAGGCCCCCACGAGGCCGTTTTCGGCCGCCTTTTTGCGGATCTCGGGGGTGTACTTCTCGTGCTCGTCACACTCCCGGATGTGGGGCGTGAATTCCGCCACGGCAAACTTGTAGGTCATCTCCCTCAACATCTTGAGTTCTTCGGTCAGTTCAAAATCCATCTCTCTCCTCCTTTCGTGAGAATTAATCGTCTATTTCCCAAGTATAGTGTTGCGGTTCATGGCGGCTCCCGGGTTCTA
>CAWDHZ010000038.1:0-50046 GCA_963802225.1 uncultured delta proteobacterium
CCTTTTCTTTCACTGGTCACTGGTCACTTAGACACCGGTCACTAAAACCGTAAGGTTTTCTGCCATGCCTCCTTCAAATCCCCGATCTTCTCCTCGAGGATCACGCTGCCACTGAGGCCCTTCACGCGGAAGAGGCCCTCGGCCGTCACCGTCCCGACACAGGCGATGGAACTGCCGGCCAGCATCGCTTCGAAGGCCGCCTTCTTTTCGGGCCGCACGGTGACGACAAACCGACTCTGGGACTCGGAAAAGAGCATCTCGTCGTCCCGGGCGATCCCGCCTGCGGGCACGGCCGCCAGATCGACACTCATGCCGAGCCCGCCGGAAAAGGCCGTCTCGGCCAGGGCCACGGCAAGGCCGCCGTCGGAGCAGTCGTGGCAGGAGGCCACGATCCCCTGGCGGATCGCCTTGGAAAGGGCCGTGTAGAGCACCTTCGCGCGGGCCGCATCGACCTTCGGCACGTCGTTTCCGACACCGCCGTGCATGGCATACCACTCGGAGCCGCCCAGCTCCCTTTTCGTCTCGCCCAGCACGTAGACGAGATCGCCCGCGCGCTTGGCGTCCATCGTCACGGCCTTGCGCACGTCCTCGATCCGGCCGATGACCGAGAAGAGCAGCGTGGGCGGGATGGAGATCTTCGTGTCCCCGATCTGGTAGTCGTTCTTCATGCTGTCCTTGCCGGAGATGCAGGGCACGCCGTAGATGCGGGTATAGTCGTAGAGGGCGAGGTTTGCCCGGACGAGCTGCGCGAGCTTGTAATGGCCGTCTGGCGTCTTTTCCGACTGGACAGGGTCGCACCAGCAGAAGTTGTCGAGCCCCGCGAGCCGCTCCAGCGTGCCGCCCACGGCGACGGCGTTTCGCACCGCCTCGTCGATGGCGCAGGCCGCCATGTGATAGGCATCGATGTCGCTGTAGCGCGGGCAGATCCCGTTGGCCACGACAACGCCCTCGTAGGACTCGAGCACCGGCCGCACGACGGCGGCATCGCTCGGGCCGTCGTTGGCCACACCGACGAGCGGCTTCACGACGCTTCCGCCCTGGACCTCGTGGTCATACTGCCGCACCACCGACTCCTTGCTGCAGATGTTGAGCCGTGAGAACATCTTCTTCAGGGCCTTGCCGTAATCAGTTGGCTCCGGGATGTCCGGTTCCGGGTGCTTCGGGGGTACCCACTTTGGCCGTAAGCTTCATCTGGGGCACGCCCTCGTGAAGGAATTCCATGTCGAGGCAGGCAATCGTTTTTTCACCGTAGCGGATGTGGAACTTCCCGGTGTCGGTAAATGTCCCCAGGATGGTGGCCTCCACCTCCATCTTGCGGGCAAGCTCCATGAACTCGTCGATCTTCTCGGGCTGGATGGCCAGGCTCATCCGCTCCTGCGCCTCGGAGAGCAGGATCTCCCAGGGGTTGAGGCCGGCATACTTGAGCGGGGCATTCTTCAGATCGAGCTCCGTGCCGCCGGACATGCGCGCCATCTCGCCCACGGAGGAGGAGAGGCCGCCTGCCCCGTTGTCGGTGATGGCCCGGTAGAGGCCGCGGTCCCTGGCGATAAGGAGAAAGTCCGTCATCTTCTTCTGCGTAATGGGATCCCCGATCTGGACGGCCGAGACGGGCGATCCCTCGTGGAGCTCCTCGGAGGAGAATGTCGCCCCGTGGATGCCGTCCTTGCCGATGCGGCCCCCCGTCATGACGACGAGATCGCCGGGAAGGATCGATTTGGCGTAGCTTGGCTCGCCGCGGATCAAGGCGGGCATGATGCCGGCGGTGCCGCAGTACACGAGCGGCTTGCCGAGGAAGCGGTCGTCGAAGACGATGCAGCCGTTCACCGTGGGGATGCCGCTCTTGTTGCCGCCGTGCTCGACGCCCTCGCGCACGCCTTCATAGATGCGCCGCGGGTGCAGGATCCGCTTCGGCAGCGGCTTGTCGTAGAAGGGGTCGGCAAAGCAGAAGACGTCCGTGTTGAAGATGAGGCGGGCGCCTATGCCCGTGCCGAAGGGGTCGCGGTTGACGCCCACGATTCCCGTCAGCGCCCCGCCGTAAGGGTCGAGGGCCGAGGGCGAGTTGTGGGTCTCCACCTTGAAGACGAGGTTCCAGTCGTCGTTGAATTTGATCACGCCGGCGTTGTCGACAAAGACGGAGAGGCACCAGTCGTCGGCGCCGAGCCGCTCGCGGATCTCCTTCGTGGAGCCCTTGATGCAGGTCGAAAAGAGCGAGTCGATCTCGAGCGTCTTGCCGCCCTCTTCCTCGTAGCGGATGAGGCTGTTGAAGATCTTGTGCTTGCAGTGCTCCGACCAGGTCTGGGCGAGCACTTCCAGTTCCACGTCGGTGATCAACTCCCCGAGACCGGTTTTTTTCCGGGCCTCGATGACCAACCGGTCGTTCATGTAGGCCTGGATGGCCTTCATCTCCTCGAGCGAAAGGGCCAGGGTCCCCCGGCTGCTGATCTCCATGAGCGTCGAATCGGGCACGTTGAGATCGATCTCGTCGACTCGCGGGTCGTCCACCCCCGCCACCTTCGGGACGTAGGGTTTCATTCCCTGCTTCGGGTCCCAGCCCTTTCCTTCGACGATCTCGCAGCGCTCGATGAGATCGTTGGCGAGCACGCCCGAGGCGATCCGTTCCGCCTCGTTGCGGCCGATTTTTCCGTGGATCACGTACTGGCGCGACGTGTAGACCTTGAGGGGTTTTCGCTTCTCGATGAGAAGCTCGATGGCTTCGGTGGCCGTCTTGCCCACGTTGTCCGTCACCCCGGGCAGAAACCCCACCTCGATGAGCCAGTCGAACCCCTCGGCAAGGGCGCTGTTGATGGCGTGCTTCTGGATCACGGGGTCCGACAGGGGGCCCGTGGCCGCTTTCCTGAGATCCGTCTTCGTGAGATCGCCCTCGATGGTGAATACGTCGATGGTGCTCACCCGCTCCACATGGATCTGCAGGTTCTCCACGATGCGCCGCTTCACCTTTTCGCCCAGGGCGTCGCGGATGTTCTTCCTGAAACCGATCTCGATTCGGTTGACCATGGTTTCCTCTTCCTTCCGTAATCAGCGCAGATTGTATTTTGCAAGCTTCAGATGGAGGCCCCTGCGGCTCAGCCCCAGCTGCCGGGCCGCCTTCGAGATGTTCCCCTCGCACTCCTCGAGGACCCGGACGATCATCTGCTTCTCGATGTCCCCCGTCTTCTCCCGGATGAGCTCCTTGATGGATCTTTTCTCGTCCGGCGCCGCCGTCTGTGCCTTTTCCTCGACGGCTTCGATCAACTCGGCGGGGACGTCGCCCATGACGATTTCGCCGCCCTTCGCCATGAGGACGAGCCGCTCGATGAGGTTCTCCAGCTCCCGGATGCTTCCCGGCCAGTCGTGATCCCTGAGAAGCTCCATGACCTCCGCATCCGCCCCGGTGATCTGCCGGTCGAGCTTGCGGTTGAATTTATCGACAAAGTACTTCACGAGCGCGGGAATGTCTTCCTTGCGCTCCCGCAGCGGCGGGACGTGGATCGGCATGACGTTGAGCCGGTAGAAGAGATCCTCCCGGAAGCGGCCTTCCTTCACATCCTGCTGGAGGTTGCGGTTCGTGGCGGCCACGAGCCTCACGTCCACCTTGATCGTCTGGATGCCGCCCACCCGTTCGAACTCGTGATCCTGAATCGCCCTCAGGAGCTTCACCTGCATCTCCCGGGGAAGATCGCCGATCTCGTCCAGGAACAGGGTCCCCTTGTGGGCCAGCTCGAAGCGCCCCGGCTTGTTCGACACGGCCCCCGTGAAGGCGCCCTTCTCGTAGCCGAACAGCTCGCTCTCGATGAGGGTTTCGGCGATCGCCGCGCAGTTGATCTTGATGAAGGGGTTGAGCTTGCGCGGGCTGTTGACGTGGATGGCGTTGGCCACGAGCTCCTTGCCCGTCCCCGTCTCGCCGGTGATGAGGATCGTCGTCGTCGTGGGAGCCACCTTCTTGATGATGTCGAAGATCTTCACCATGGACGGGCTCGAGCCCACGATCTCGCCGCGGTCGAGCTCTGCGCCGACAAACTGGACCTCCCCGTCGCTGAGCACGCGGGTTTTGACGGCCTTGCCGATGACGTTCTTGAGCTCTTCCTGGTCGAAGGGCTTCGTGATGTAGTCGAAGGCCCCCTTCTTGAGGGCGTCCACGGCGGTGGCGACGGTGCCGTGGGCCGTGATGATGATCACCGGGATCGACGGGTATTCCTCGACCATGCGGTTCAGAAGCCCCATTCCGTCGAGCTTCGGCATCCTGAGATCGGTGACGCAGGCGGTCACGTCGTGGCGCTTCAGCAGGGCGAGGGCCTCCAGCCCGTTGGCCGCCGTCTCGACGTCGTAGCCCTCCTTTTTCAGCATGGCCTTGAGGACCAGGCGCATGTTGACCTCGTCATCGACGATGAGGATCTTTTTGGGAGGAATTTTAGACACTTGCGTTACCATGGACGGGGCGGTTTAACGGCTGACTTTAGTTTACTTTGCTCCGGGCGTCAAGCTGACTTTACGCTTGCGGCAGATTGATCCGGATGTAGAAAATCGACCCCTGTCCCGGGAGGGACTTCGCCCGGATGGAGCCGTTGTTGTTCTTGGCGATCCGCTGGCAGATGGAGAGCCCCAGGCCCACCCCCCGCTCCTTGGTCGTGAAGAAGGGCTTGAAGATGTTCTCGAGGTCCTCCTTCGACATCCCCTTGCCCGTGTCGCGGATGGAGATCCCGACGGCCTCCCCCTCCTCGCTCTCGATCCGGGTGGTGCGGATGGTGAGGGTCCCCCCGTCGGGCATGGCCTCGATACCATTGAAGGCGATGTTCAGGATGATCTGCTTCATCTGCTCGCCGTCGACGAAGACCTCGGGCAGATCCGGGTTGAGCTCCGTCTCGATGCGGACCCCTCCCGGCAGCTCGCTTGCCCGGATGACCGCAACGGCCTTCTCGATGATCCCGTTCAGGTTGTACATCTTCGGGCTCACGGCGTAGGGCTTCGCGTAGTTCATGAACTGGGTCACGACGTTGTTGAGCCGGTCGGTCTCTTCGATGATGACGTCGAGGAGCTTCTGGTTCTCGGGGTTGTCCGTCTCGGAGCGCAGGTACTGGCCTGCGCCCTTGATGGATCCCAGGGGGTTGCGAATCTCGTGGGCGAGCGCCGTCGCCATTTCCTCGAGCAGCTGCGATTTCTCCTTCTCCAGCTCCTGGTCGAAGCCGTAGATGGACGAGAAGATGTCCTTCGCCTCGGGGAAGAAATAGTTGAAGACCTTCTTCATGATGACCCGGAAGGGGTCGTAGGAGATGACGATGATGAAGGAGGCTGTGAGCACATGGGTGAAGTAGATGGGGGTGATCGTGCCGAAAAGCCCCAGGATGAAGAAGAAGACGCTCGTGGCGAAAAGCGTGATGACACAGGCGACAAGCCCCCGGACCATGATCTCGTAGAGCTCGGGGAGCCTCGGGTGCATGACGATGATCAGCACGAAGTACAGAAGCCCTGCCAGGGCCAGGTTCGAAACCGGCGGGAAACGGAATCCCATGTAAAAGAAAATGTCGAGGAGGCTGATCACGGCCGTTATGGCGCAGGCCATCGTCACGTAGACCAACCGGGTGCGCTCCACCCCGGGCGCACGCCCGCGAATGAACAGCAGCAGGGCCCCCAGGCAATAGAGGATCACCAGAAGCAGGTAAGCCAGGAGCGCCTCGTCAAACCAGGACGCGCGGGCCAGCGGCGTGAAGAAGGCAACAGCCCACAACAGGCTCAACACCGCCGTGGCGACGACCTCTTTGCGGGACAGGAAGGTCTTGCCGCGGAGCATGTTGCGCGCAAACTCAACGAGAAGGGGCGGCAGGAAGAGAAGACCCGCCAGGCTTATGACGCGCCAGATGGGATCCTCGAAGAGGCCGTTGAAGAAGCTGCCGCCTTTCTGGAGAAAAAGGGCCAGGCACACGAGCGCAAAGGAGAGCTGGACGGCGTCCTTTTCCTTCTTGAGGAGCAGGGAGACGGCGATGGTGAGACTGACCGCCGCCAGGATGAAGAGTTCCATAAGGAGTCCCGGTCGGGGTTAACGAAAAAAGACCATCCCCGCGAACTCACTCAAATCAGGCCGCGGCATGGCCCCTGGACAACGACCCCGGTTCACGTATAATTCCGGGGGCTTGCTTTTTCGTGATCATACCGGGAACAGCCGGGCAAGTCAAGCCAGCCTTGGACCTCATGACTTTTTTCGTAGTTCATTGTACTACTTTCGGGTTACCGAAATCATACTTTACTTTTCCTGGGGCTGTGCCTATAAGCCTTTGAGAAAAGGGATCTCTCCAAGGCCCCTTCGTAAAAGAGGGATGCTGGAAGATTTTCCCGCCGAAGGGAAAGCCGGGGGGCTCCCATGAAACTAACGAAACTGCAGAAATGGGGCATTGCGGCCGCGGTCATCCCGGTCCTGTTGGTCGTTGCCTTCTACGTGCACTCCTGGCTGCCCCACTACGAAGCGGACCCGCCCCCCGAGACGGGCGAGGTCCGGGACGTTCCCCCTTCCCTGTTCGATCGGGTCATCTCGGCCTATTACGAAAGACAGACCGACGAGCCCATCGTCGCCATCATCCGCCAGGATATCATCGCCCAGTTCGGGGCCATCTCGCCCGACGGGCAGCATCTCGCCATCGGGGGGAGCGTCATCCGCGACCTGTGCATCGCGAGCATCGCGGAAAAGAGGGTCGTCCGGAAGTTCGCTATCTGGTCGGGCAACGTGGAGGCAGTTGCCTACAGCCCCGACGGCCGGTACCTGGCCACGGGACGGGGGTTCATGGCGCATGCGCGCCACAACGAATCGGTCAACTTGTGGGATGCCCTTAGCGGCAGGCTGATTCGCAATTTCCCGGGCCCTGCGGGTCCAGAGATGGTTCTCAATGACGTGACCGCCCTGGCCTTCAGCCCCGACGGGCGAACCCTGGCCGTCAGTTATCACCATCAGCCCAACAGGGCAGACGCCGTACACATCTTTGATGTGGAAAGCGGCAATCGGCTCCGCACCATGCATCCGTCAACATACACGTATGCACTTTACTTCCTGAATGGGGGAAAGCACCTGGCTTACGAGGATGATTATGAAAGGTCCTTCGTCGTACATGAGGTTGATACGGGAAAGCAGGTCCGGTATCACAGATTCGACGCCGTATACGCCCCCAGCCCGGACGGGCAATCCCTTGCGGCGGGCACAAAGGAAAAGGAACTCAAGATCGTCGATATTAAAACCGGCAGGGAGCTGAAGACACTGGGTTCTGCAAGAGGCTACCACCGCAGGCTCGTCTACAGCCCCGACGGGCGGCATCTTGCCGCGCTCAGCGACGACGGCCTTTTCATCTGGGATGTAGCGGCCGGCGAAGTGGTGCGGCAGCTCAAGGGCCACCCCGATATCATGGGTCACTGGATGGGCTTCGATGCGGCGGGCAACTACTTCGCCGCCGTGTGCAACAAGTATGTCGTGGTGTGGGACTTCAAGAAACTGGTTTCGGCCAAGCGCAAGAACTGACGGGGGGGAACCGATGTGGACGAGGGAAGCCTATGCGCTCTTCAGCGCAAATGCCTATGAGGGGCCCTGGAACCAGGCGCTCAAGCACAACATCCCGGCCCCTTGGACAGAGAGTGCCCATTAACCCGCAACTCATGGATGATCCCGCAACGGGCCTGCGGGCCCACGTCTACCACAACTACGGGTTGAAGGAGGTGGTCATCGCCTTTGCCGGGACGCACGTCTTCGACAAGAGGGACTGGGAAGCGATCGAGGACATTGCCAGGGGTCGCCAGCCGAAACAGGTACGAAGTGCTGTAGCCTTACATGCGAGAGTTGTCAGATACCTGGAGCAGACGGGCATCAAGGCAAGAATCTCTTTCACGGGTCACTCCCTCGGCGGGGCGCTGGCGCAGTACATGGCCATCATCGAGAAGGGTTCTTCTGCCGAGACCTTCGGCGCGCCCGGCATTCTCGGCGCGCTGGAAGGCCTGAGAGACTTTTACGAACCGGGGTATCCTTATCCCGTGGTCAACCATGTCGCGCGCGGCGACGTGATCGGGCACTACGGGCGGCACCTCGGGAAAGTGGATTATCACACCTTCGACGCAACGGATCTCATGCTGCCCGCCTTGCATTTGTACATCAATATTCAAGTACTTCTGTCGTTGGCGCGCGGCAGCTATCATGCCCACGCCATCGAGCGGTATCTAGCCGGGTTCCGGCGCCATCCCGGGCAGGCCTGCGTGCCCACGGGGTTTCAAACCTATCGCAACGGCAAGACCTATTATCAGGTGAAAGTATTCAACGCCGCCGGCGTGGCCAGGAACGAGTACGTCTGATCGAGTTCCGTTGCCGCATCCTAAAGCTCCGCGAAACGCGGGGAAGCCACTTCAAAGTCTCTATGGGGACAGTCATGTTTTCATGACGTGGTAGCGTTGGCGCGACCGGTTATGTCTCGATGACCTCCAGCCCCAGGAACTTCACCATCGGATCGAAATCCCTGTCGTCGTGCAGCAACGGCAGCCGGTAGTGGATGCAGAACGTTCCAATCATGACGTCTATGGTCTTCCTGACCGTCACGCGCCTCCCCCCAGCACCTTGTAGAGCGTCACCAGGTTGGTGAGCCGGGCCAGGCGAATGGCGATCAGCCCCTGCTGTGCGCCATAGAGCGAGCGCTGCGCGTCGAGAACTCGCAGGTAGCTGTCGATCCCCCTCGTGAAGCGGGCATCGGAGAGGCGATACCCATCGGCGGAGGCGTCCACCAGCGACTGCTGGGCCCGCATCTGATCGCCCAGGGTGCCGCGCTGGGCAAGGGAGTCGGCCACCTCTCTGAAGGCCACCTGGATCGCCTTCTCGTATTGCACCAGGGCGATTTCCCTGTCCACTTTTGTCACGTCGTATGCCACCCACGAGCGGGCATCGAAAATTGGTATGACGATCTGCGGCACGAAAGCCCAGGTCCCCGAGCCGGACGTGAAGAGCCCGGAGAGCTGGTCGCTCGTGGTACCGATGCTCGTGGTGAGCGTGATGCGGGGAAACAAGGCCGCCCGTGCCGCGCCGATGTTCGCGTGGGCCGCCCTGAGCTGACTTTCGGCCTGGAGGATGTCGGGGCGATGCTGCAGCACCTCGGAGGGCAGGCCGGGTGTGAAATCCTTGAGCGCCGCGACCTCGCCAAGCTCGACGGGCAAAAGCCCGGACGGTACGGGTGAGCCGACCAGGAGGGTCAGGGCATTTTCATCCAGGGCCACCTGGCCCGTGTATCGGGCAATGTCCACCCGCGCCGCGTCCACGCGGGTCTGAGCCTGACGGAGATCGAGATCGGAGGAGGCTCCTACCTCGGCGCGACGCCGGATCATCTCGTAGGTCGCCTGCTGGGTCTCGAGGGTTGATTGGGCAAGCTTCAGATTCTCACGGTCGGCCGCAAGGGTCAGCCAGGTGTTGGCCACTTCGGCCACAAGCGCGATCTGCGCGCTCACGCGGGCTTGCTCCGTGGCGAGGTACTGCTCGAGCGCCGCATCCTTCAGGTTCCGAATGCGGCCGAAGAGATCGAGCTCCCATGAGCTGATGCCCAGGTTGACGTTGTACAGCTCAACCGTGGCAGGTTGACCACTCTGCGAGAGGATGCCGGGCACCCGCTCCTTGCTGAACGTGCCCTGCGCATCAATGACCGGCAACAGTTCGGCCCGCTGGATGCGGTAGAGGGCACGCGTTCTTTCGATGTTCAGCGCGGCCACGCGCAGGTCGCGGTTGTTGGCCAGCGCCAGGTCGATGACCTGCCGCAGCCTCCCGTCGACGAAGAAATCCCGCCACGGGATATCGGCGGCAGCCTCCCCCGGCTTGGCCACCGGCTGTTTGTCGGCGGGGCCGCCCGGCCAGGCGGCGGGAACGGGGGCCTCCGGGCGCGCATACGTCGGCGCGAGGTTGCATCCCCCCAGGAACGCAACGACCACGACCAGTAGAAGGAATGGGGTCCTGTTCATATCATCGATCCTCTGGTGGGGTTACATGTTCTGTCCCGGTTACCTGCCGATTTCTGCGCTGAAAGAGTTTTTCTTTCAGTACTGTAAAGAATGGATTGGCGCCACCTGTCGCGGCCGTTTCACCCCTCCGGCCTTTGCCGAGGAACGTTTCGATCAGCACAAAGAAGAGCGGTGCAAAAATAATCACCAGGACGGTGGCCGTCACCATCCCGCCCAGCACGCCCGTGCCGATGGCATTCTGGGCCCCCGCCCCGGCGCCGGTCGCCACGGCCAGCGGCAGCACGCCGAAACCGAAGGCCAGCGAGGTCATGATGATCGGGCGGAAGCCGCAGTTTCGCCCCCTCCAGGGTGGCCTCGATCAGCCCCATCCCCTGATCCACGCCGGCCTTGGCGAACTGGACGATCAGGATGGCGTTCTTGGTGGTCAGACCCAGGGTGGTCAGCAGCCCGATCTGGAAATAGACGTCGTTGGGCAGTCCCCGCGCGCTCGAGGCGATGACGCCGCCGATCACCCCCAGGGGCAGGACCAGCAGGATCGAGATCGGGATGGGCCAGCTCTCATAGAGCGCCGCCAGGCACAGGAAGATCACGAAGATGGAGAAGGCGTACAGCAGCGGCGCCTGGGAGCTCGGCCATCCGCTCCTGGTAGGAGAGCCCCGGTCCAGTCGAAGCCGACCCCCTGCGGCAGCTTCCGGACGAATTCTTCCATGGCCTGCATGGCCTCGCCGGAGCTTCGGCCCGGCGCCGCCTCGCCCAGGATGTTGATGGACGGGAAGCCGTTGAAGCGCTCCAGCTTCGGGGAACCGGACGTCCAGTGGCCGGAGGCAAAGGAGGAAAAGGGGACCATCTTGCCCGGCGGTGTTGCGCACGTAGAGCTTCTCCAGGTCCTTGGGCAGCATGCGGTAGGGGGCGTCGGCCTGGACATAGACCCGCTTGACCCGGCCGCCCTGGATGAAGTCGTTGACATAGGCGCTGCCGAAGGCCGCCGCGATCGTGTTGTGGATCGAACGTGATGGGCACTCCCAGGGCGCCGGCCTTCTCCCAGTCCACGTCGATCCGGTATTCGGGCACGTCCTCCAGGCCGTTGGGCCGGACCTTCGGCAAGACGC
Organism: uncultured delta proteobacterium; assembly: GCA_963802225.1. Lineage (GTDB taxonomy): Bacteria > Desulfobacterota > Syntrophia > Syntrophales > UBA2192 > UBA2192. The sequence continues at coordinate 11,067 of CAWDHZ010000038.1, forward strand.
GGGTCCTCGGCCGCCATGCCGAGGAGCTGGTTGCGGGCCTCCATCAGCTTGGCATGGCCCAGGCCGCCGCGGTCCAGCAGCTGGAAGTCGAATCCCTTGGCCTGTGCCCAGTTCGAACGACCGCCGGCGGCGCGAAGGCAAAGACCATGGCGTTTCGGATCCTGGAAAACGCCCCCATGGCCCTTCCGGCCACGGCGCCGACCTTCAGGTCCGGCCGGTCGCGGAGATCCCAGTCCTTCAGCTTGACGAAGGCCATCCCGTGTTCTGCCCCCGGCCGGAGAAGCTGATGCCGGAAATCGTCATGCACGGATTCGACGGCCTCTTTCTCGTTATCCAGGAAATGGTCCCTGACCTCGTCTCATGACCTCTCGGTCTGCTCCAGGGTCGAGTTGGCCGGGAGCATGACCTGGACCAGCAGGATCCCCTGGTCCTCGTCGGGCAGATAGGCCGTGGGCATGCGCAGGAACAGGAACCCCATGGCCGCCACGATCAGGACGAAGACAACGAGGTATCGCAGTTTGTTGGCGAGGGAATGGCCGACCAGCCGCATATAGAGCTCCCGGGTCCGAAAGAACCGGCGGTCGAACCAGCGGAAAGAACGGGCGCAGGAACCAGATCGCCGCTTTCCGCCGGTTCATGCCCTGCGGCCACCGGCTTGAGCAGCGAGGCGCAGAGCACCGGCGTCAGGATCAGGGCCACCACCACCGAGAGCAGCATGGAGGCGATGATGGTGACGGAGAACTGCCGGTAGATGACGCCGGTCGAGCCGGGGAAGAACGCCATCGGGCCGAAGACCGCCGAGAGCACCAGCCCGATGCCGATCAGGGCGCTGGTGATCTGGTCCATGGACTTGCGCGTGGCCTCCGGGGCGAGAGCCCCTCCTCGCTCATGATCCGCTCCACGTTCTCCACGACGACGATGGCGTCGTCGACCAGCAGGCCGATGGCCAGCACCATGGCGAACATGGTCAGCATGTTGATGGAGAAGCCGAAAAGCCCCAGCACCGCGAAGGTCCCCAGGATCACCACCGGCACGGCGATGGTCGGGATCAGGGTGGCCCGCATGTTTCCCATGAACAGGTACATGACCAGGAAGACCAGCACGATGGCCTCGAGGAGCGTCTTGACCACCTCGTTGATGGCCACCCGGACGAAGGGCGTCGTGTCGTAGGGGTAGATCGACCTTCATGCCGGCGGGGAAAAAGCGGCTCATCTCCTCCATCTTCGCCTTGACGGCGTCGGCCGTGTCCAGGGCGTTGGCGCCGGCGGCCTGCCGGATGGCCAGCGCGGCGGAAGGCTTGCCGTTGTAAAAGACCTCGATGTCGTAGGACTCGGTCCCCAGTTCCGTCCGCCCCACGTCCCTGACCCGCACGACGGAGCCGTCCGGATTGGTGCGGACGGGGATGGCGGCGAACTCCTCGGGCGTCTTGAGCAGGTTCTGGACGATGATGCGAGGCGTTCAGGCGCTGGCCCTTCACCGCCGGCGCCCCGCCGAACTGGCCGGCGGAGACCTCCACGTTGTAGGCCCGCAAGCGCCGTGATGACGTCCTGGACCGTCAGGCCGTAATCGGTCAGCTTGTCGGGGTTGAGCCAGACGCGCATGGCGTACTGGCTGCCGAAGACCTCCACCTCGCCCACGCCGGGCACCCGCGAGAGCACCTTTTCCAGGTTGGATTGGGCATAGTCGCGCAGGTCGTTGCCGTCCATGCTGCCGTCTTCCGAGATCGAGGCCCACGATCAGCAGGTAGTTGCGGGTGGATTTGCTGACCTTGACGCCCTGACGCTGCGACCACCTCCGGCAGGCTCGCCATGGCGAGCTGGAGCTTGTTCTGCACCTGGGCCCAGGCCAGATCCGGATCGGTGCCCGGGGCGAAGGTCAGCTCGATGCGGGACGACCCGGACGAATCGCTCGTGGCGGACATGTACAGCATCTTGTCGAAGCCGGTCATCTTCTGCTCGATGATCTGCGTCACGCTGTTCTCGACGGTCTCCGCCGAGGCCCCCGGGTAGAAGGCGGTGATGGCGATGGACGGCGGGGCGATGGGGGGATACTGCGAAATGGGCAGGTTGTAGATCGCCAGCCCGCCCGCAGCCATGATGATGATGGCGATGACCCAGGCGAAGACCGGACGATCCAGGAAGAATTTCGATAGCATCGCGCGCCTCCGTCAGTTCGACGTTGCGGCCGGGGGCGCTGCGGACTTGCCGTCCGCGCCCTTTGCCGTCACTCGAAGGGAACCGCCTTCACGGATGCGCCGGGCCTGACCTTCTGCACACCCTCGACGATCACCCGGTCGCCCGGCGCAAGGCCGGCTGAGACGAGCCACTTGTCGCCGATCGGGCGATCCAGCGTGAGCATCCGCTGCTGGACCTTGCCCTCGGCATCCACGATCAGGGAGGGGGATTGCCCTTCGGGTCCCGGCTGACGCCCTGCTGCGGAATCAGGAGCGCCTGCTCGTTGACCCCTTCCTCCAGGATGGCCCGCACGAACATGCCCGGCAGCAGGACACGTTTCGGATTGGGAAATACGATTCGCAGGATATAAGACCCCGTTGTCGGGTCCACCGTGACGTCCTGGAATTGAAGCGCCCCTTCCAGGGGATAGGGAGTACCGTCTTCCAGGATCAGCTTGACCTTGGCCCGGTTGGCGCTGTCCCGTTTGAGCGTGCCGCTCGCCATGCTCTGTTGCAGCCGCAAGCAGGCTGGCGCTCGACTGGGTGACGTCGACGTAGACGGGATCGATCTGCTGAATCGGTGGCAAGCGGCATCCCCTGGCCTGCCATCACCAGCGCGCCCACGGTGACCGACGATTTGCCGATGCGCCCGGCAATGGGCGCGGTCACTCTGGTGTATGCCAGGTTGATCCGTGCGGTTTCCACGGCCGCTTTGCCGGCCTCGATATCGGCCTCGGCCTGTTTGAGGGCGGCTGTCGCATCGTCGTATTCCTGTCGGCTGACCGCCTTGATTTCCACCAGTTCCTTGTAGCGCTCGGCCCGGACACGGGCTGTTGAGATGTTGGCTTCCGCCCTCGCGAGCTGCGCCTTTGCGCTGTCCCAGGCTGCCTGATACGTCGCCGGGTCGATCTGGTAGAGGACGTCGCCTGCCTTCACGTCGGAGCCCTCCGTGAAGAATCGTTTCTGGATGATGCCGCCCACCTGGGGCCGCACCTCGGCAACCAGATAGGCGGATGTCCGGCCGGGCAGTTCCGTGGTGATCGCAACGCGCTGGGGCTTCACCTCCACCACGGCAACCTCGGGAGGGCCGGCCTGGGACGGCGCCTTGCCCGTGGAATTCTGACCGCAACCGGCCGGGATCCATAGGGCGGCCAAAGCCCCGGCGGCAACGATCATCCGGATTTTTCGACTGATTTGCATGCGACACCTCTGCGATTCAATGAGATCTTCTTTGTATTCTCAAAATGAACACGCCCCTCGACCCAAATAGCGCCCTTATCTTTTAACCCCGTCCCAGCAGGCTTCTACGACTTGCAGGATCTGGGCATCATCCACCGAGATCAACCCCAGTGCGTTGTCTCGCATCAGGACAATCAAAGGACCTAGACGTCAACGCAAAGAGGATGAAAAAGGGCAAGCCCTTCAAGTCCTTTCGGGACGTTCCCTCCTCCAGGAGATTCCTGAACAGATCGTCTTCGTCTGTTTGACCCATCAGGCGATCCCTCTTCAGGGCGATGCCGAAGGGGGAGTTCATGTACTGTTCCATGTAACGGAAGTACAGAGGATTTGATATAAAGTACCTCAGAAGCGCCACGCCGACGTGAAGAAATCGATCCCGGATGGGATCTGCAGCCGAGTAACCTTCCTCTCAGATATGCAAGGAGCTTCGCCTCCAGCTCGCGATACAGCTCGGTAATCAGCACTTCCTTGCTCTCGAAATAGCGATAGATCGTACCGGCCCCCACGCCCGCCCTGCTCGGCGATCATGGCCATCGGCGCCCCGTGAAAACCATGCTCCGCGATAAGCTCCAGGGCGGCTTGCATGATCTCTTCACGCTTATCCGAATTTTTCATGGCTCAACCTTCATCCCCTAATCTTCTCTTACACGCAACAGAATGAACGTTCATTCTCTTAATACGCTTCCCGTTTTTCTTTGTAAAGATTTTTTTCAGTCTCCAGCTGTATACCCCCCTTCACAGTGTGAAGCGGAGTATACACTTTTCCCCTGAAAATCCCCACACCTCACACCCCACGCCTCACACCATTTTATCATTAAAAATCATATACTTATCATCAATATGCCCCCCTGCCCGCCCCCTGGCATACCTGATGCTCATAAGGGGGCGGGCCGCCGAAGGGCGGCTCGACTTACGAAGAGAGAGACAAGAAGGATCGAAGGAGAAAATGAAGATGGCTAACGGCAGGACCGCCATTGTATTTCCGGGACAGGGTTCCCAGCGCCAGGGGATGGGCAAGGACTTCTACGAGAGCATCCCCGAATGCCGCCGGATCTATGAGGAGGCCTCCGATGCCCTGGGGTGGGACGTGGCCGCGCTTTGCTTCGGCGAAGACGAGAAGCTCAACCTGACCGCCTACGCCCAACCGAGCATCGTGGTGACGGAAATCGCCATGCTGAAGGCCATCATGGAAAAATACGGCATCACCCCCGACGTATTCGGCGGTCACAGCCTTGGCGAATACACGGCGCTTGTGGCTGCGGGCGTCCTGCCCCTCGAGACAGTCATCCGCATCGTCCACATCCGCGGCCGCCTCATGCAGGAAGCCGTTCCCGTGGGACAGGGCAGCATGGCCGCCGTGATCCGCAAGGACCTCAACGCCCGCATGATCCGGGAGTTGCTTTCCGATCTGCCTATCGACGTGGCGAACATCAACTCGCCCAACCAGATCGTGATCAGCGGCCGTTCGAAGGCCATGCCCGAGGCCGAAGAACGCCTCGCGAAGGCCCTGGCCGATGAGAACCCCACGCGGATCGTGGCCCTCAACGTGAGCGCCCCCTTCCACAGCCGCTTCATGCACTCGATCGAGGAGCCCTTCGAAGGCGAACTGGACTGCGTCCGCAGGCAGATGAAGGCCGAGAACGCCGTGAAGGTCACTTCCAACTATACAGGCCGTTTCCACTCTGCTAACATGGAAGAGGTGATCGAGCGCCTCGTGGCCCAGCTCTCCGGCACCGTCCAGTGGTGCGACAACATGAGAGCCATCGCGTCGCAGGCCGATACCGTCTATGAAATCGGACCCAACCGCCCCCTCCGGGACTTCTTCAAAACGATCGGCGTGACCTGCATCTCGCTGACCACACTCTCCTCCGCCGAACGAACCTTCACCGACAACTGATCGGAAAGGGCCGCCGCCCGCGGGGATCACACCAAAGACCCACTGCACACAAGGAGCATGGCATGGATTTTCGCCTCAATGAAGAGCAGCAGATGTACGTCGACACGGTCAGGCGTTTCGTGAAAAACGAGATCCTCCCCAATATTTTACAGATCGACAAGTCGCACCAGTTCCCCCTCGGGATCATCTCGAAGGCTTGGGAGCTTGGCATTCTCAACCTGAGCATCCCCAAGGAGATCAAAGGTTTCGAGATGGACGCCGTGTCGACGGCCCTGATCATCAAGGAGCTCTCTTACGGCGACACGGGCATCTCCACCTCGGCCATGTGCAACGACCTGGCCAACACCGTCATCGCCCAGCACGGAAACGCACGGCAGCAGCAGGAATTCCTGGGCCCTTACGCCAAGGCGCCCCTTCTCGCCTCCTTCTGCCTCACGGAACCCGGCGCCGGCTCGGACAACTCCTCCATGAGCACCTTCATCGCGAAGCGCGCCGACGGGAAGTACGTCCTCAACGGTGCCAAGTGCTTCATCACCAACGCCTCCTACGCCAGCCAGTTCACGGTCTTCTGCAAGGTTGGAAAGCCCGCGGCGCAACTGCTGGCCTGCTGCATCGTCCCCGTCGAGGAGATGTTCCGGGACGGCAAACCCCACGTCCCTGTAAAGCCGCAGACGGAACTCACGGCAAAAGGCGGCGGCAGGATCGTCATCGGCAAGCCCGAGGAGAAGCTCGGGCAGCACCTCTCCAACACGGCCACGGTCACCTTCGAGGATGTCGTCGTCGACGAGAGCCAGATCATCGGCGATCGCCGCCAGGGATTCAAGTATCTCATTGACGTGCTCGATTTCGCCCGGCCCATGGTGGCCGCCATCGGCGTGGGGCTTGCCCGCAGGGCGCTGGATCTCACCCTCCAGTACACCCGCGAGCGCAAGCAGTTCGGACAGAGGCTCTGCGACATGCCCGTCGTAAGGGAAACGCTCGTGGCCATGTGGAAGAAGGTGGAACTGGCGGAGATGGCCCTCATGAAGGCGGCCGTGAAGGTCCAGGAGCGCGACGAGGACCGCGGGATGTACTCGTCGCTCGCCAAGAACACCGCCGCCGAGGCGGCCCTCTTTTGCGCCAACGAAGGCCTTCATCTGCACGGCGGATACGGCTACATGCAGGAGTATGAGATCTCGAAGCTCGTGCGCGACGCCCACATCATCGACATCTACGAGGGCGTGCGCGAGGTCCAGCACATGATCATCGGGAGGGAGCTGGTCTAAACAGGGTACAGGGGCCAGGGTAAGAACCGGCAGGAAAATCCCCCTCTTTCCCCCTTTTACAAAGGGGGACGAAAGAAAATGTCCCCCCTTTCGTAAAGGGGGGCAGGGGGGATTTTGACGGAACAGACTGAACAGACGGAACGGACGGAATAGGCGAATATGATCTACCTGCACGGACTCGGGCATTTCTACCCGGAAAATGTGGTCACCAACCGCTTCCTGAGCGATCTCGACATCGGCTCGAGCGTGGAGTGGATCGAGGAGCGCGTGGGGATCCGCGAGCGGCACACGGTCCTGCCCCTGGAATACATCCGGGCAACGAAGAACAGCGACGTGCGCGCCGCCCAGGAGGCAAGCCTCTACACCAACGGCCAGACGGCCGCGGCGGCGGCCCGCATGGCCATCGAGCGGGCGGGGATCGCGACGGAGGACATCGGCATGGTGATCTCCGGCAGTTCGGCCCCCGATGTGGCCTCGCCGGCCGAGGCCTCGACGGTTGCGGCCCAGCTCGGGATCGACGTGCCCGCCTTCGACATGAACTCGGCCTGCACGAGCTTTGCGCTGCAGATCCACTTTCTCTCGAACATGAACCCGGGGGTGCTTCCCCCGTATATCCTGATCACGCAGCCCGAGAACCTGACTCGCTGCCTCGATTTCTCGGACCGCCGGTCGGCATGCCTCTTCGGTGACGGGAGCACCGCCGCCGTCGTGTCGCTGACCGAGCCGTCCGGAAAAACCATCAACGCCACGCACTTCGACGCAAAGCCCTCCTGCTGGGACAAAGTGTCGATCCGCCGGACGGGCCACTTCAGCCAGGACGGCAGCGCCGTCCAGGGCTTTGCCATCCGCAAGACAACCGATGCCCTGCGCATCATCCAGGCCGCCAACCCCTCGCTCAATGGGCATCTCAAATTCGTCGGCCACCAGGCAAACCTCGGCATGCTGAGAACCGTCTGCGAGCGCTGCGGGATCAGCCCGGAGAACCACTGGCACAATGTCGAGTTTTTCGGAAACACGGCAACGGCCGGCGCCCCCGGGTCGCTGAGCCAGCACTGGAACGATCTCAAGCCCGGCGACCACGTGGCCCTCGTGCAGGTCGGGGCCGGTCTTAGCTGGGCCCACATGATGCTGACGGTGAAGGAGCCCTCATGACGCACCAGGAATTCATGGACAGGAATCAATTCGACCTCAAGGAGATCCTCGCCGTCGTATACGGCAACCTCGTCGAGGACGCGCCGAAGGGCATGGACGCAAAGCTCCCCGCGCCGCCGCTTCTCATGGTCGACCGGATCCTCTCCATTACGAAGAACAACCGCCAGGGATCGATCGTGGCCGAGCAGGACATCCGCCTGGATGCCTGGTATTTCCAGTGCCACCTGCCCGGCGACCCGGTCCAGCCGGGCTGCCTCTGTGTCGATGCCGTCTGGCAGCTTCTCGGTTTCTACTGTCTCTGGCGAGGCGCGCTTGGGACAGGGAGGGCGCTGGGCTGCGGCGAGGTCTTCTTCAGCGGCCAGATCCGCCCCTACAACAAGGTGGTGCGCTACGAGATCAACGTGAAGCGCTTTCAGCACCTCAAGGATTCCGGGGCGAGCATCGTCATTGCCGATGCCGACATCTTCGTCGACAACGAGCTGATCATGACATTGAAAGATGCACGAACGGGCGTTTTCCACGGGATCGCCTACCCGGACTACCCGCATCCGTCGCCCAATTCGGTCGGCGGCATCATGAAATAAGGAATGGACTTATGAATGACAAACCGGTGGCCATCATAACGGGAAGCGGCACGGGGATCGGGACTGCCTGCGCCAGGGCCCTGGCGAAAGAGGGCTTTCGCGTGGGGCTCCATTTCCGGAAAAGCGCCGCGAGCGCACAGGCCCTCCAGGCGGAGCTCGGCGACGCCTTCCTGCTGCAGGCCGACCTGACCGCGATGGACCAGGTGGAAGCCCTGGTGAACCAGATCAAGGAGCAGGCCGGGCGGGTGGACGTGCTTGTCAACAATGCGGGACACTCCATCAACGCCGACATCAACTCCATGAAGGTGGAGCAGTTCGACGAACAGCGGGCCCTCACGAGGGGGATCTGGTATCTCACGAAACGGGTGCTCCGTCAGTACATGCTTCGGAAGGGGAGCGGACGCATCATCAACATCTCGAGCGTTGTGGGGCACACGGGAAACGCGGGGCAGATCCCCTACACGATGGAAAAGGCGTCCCTGGACGTCTTCACGAAGTCGCTCTGCCGAGAGCTTGCGGGCCGCAACATCCTGGTCAACTCCGTGGCGCCCGGCTTCATCGACACGGAGATGACGTCGGTGCTGCCCGAAGAGATCCGGGAGAGGCTGCTTTCCGGCGTGCCGCTGGGCCGAATGGGAAAACCCGAGGAGGTGGCCGAGGTGGTGGCCTTTCTCGCCACGAAGGGCTCCTACATCACGGGAAGCGTCATCCACGTCAACGGGGGCCTATATGGCGGCTGATCGCGAAACGAGGGAGAAGGTCCTGGCGGCAGTGCCGCAGAAGGAACCCTTCCGCTTCATCGACGAGATCCTGGAGCTGGACACGGAGCACATCGTCGGGGCCTACCGGTTCCGGGAGGACGAATATTTCTACAAGGGGCATTTTCCCGATCGCCCCATCACACCGGGGGTCATCCTCGTGGAGGCCATGGCCCAGACGGGGGTTGTCGCCTTCGGGCTCTACATCGTCATGGAACAGGGCCGGGCGGGGGTGCTGGAAAAGGAAAAACTGACGACGCTTTTCACCGTGATCGATGTCATGGAGTTCACGGGCATCGTAAAGCCCGGAGAGAGAGTCATCATCCGGGGAGAGAAAATCTATTTTCGAAAAGGAAACCTGAAAGCAAAGGTCAGCATGGAGCGAGAGAACGGGGAGAGCGTCTGCTCGGGCGTGCTGGCCGGCATGGGAGTGAATCTTCAGGGGAGTGAATCTCAATGAGAACCAGGGTCGTCATCACGGGACTGGGAATCATGGCCCCGAATGGCCATGGCTTGACGGAATACGAAATGGCATTGCGCGCGGGGCGCTCGGGGATCCGGTTCATCCCGAGGCTCAAGGAACTGGGTTTTGCCTGCCAGGTGGCCGGCATCCCCCAGGGCTACGAGGAGCTGCGCAGCCGATACTTTGACGCCGAGGATCTTCTCTCGGTGAACGACAACATCGGATACGCCGGCATCGCCGCGATCGATGCCTGGCGCGATGCGGGCTTTACCGTGCCGAAACCGGACAGCACCGAAGTGGACTGGGACACGGGGGCCATCATGGGCTCGGGGATCGGCGGCATGGAGACCATCGCAGGCGAAGTCGTCCCGAAGGTCAACGCGAACCAGATCCGGCGCATGGGCAGCATGATCGTCCAGATGGTCATGAACAGCTCCACGAGCGCCAAGATCGCAGGTCTGCTCGCCCTCGGCAATCAGGTGACGTCCAACTCGTCAGCCTGCAGCACGGGAAACGAGGCGATCATCGATTCCATGGTCCGCATACGCAACGGTCTTGCGAAGCGCATGATCGCGGGCGGTTCCGAGGGGTCTTCCCCTTACATCTGGGCGGGCTTCGACTCCATGAAGGTCATGTGCCGCAAGTTCAACAATGAGCCGGAAAAGGCCTCGAGGCCCATGAGCGCAACGGCAGCGGGCTTTGTGCCCGGCTCGGGCGCCGGCGCCCTCATCCTGGAGGATCTGGAGACGGCAAGTCAGCGCGGTGCGAAGATCTACGCCGAGCTTTTGGGCGGGGCCGTCAACTGCGGCGGGCACCGAAACGGCGGCTCCATGACGGCGCCCAACCCGGAGAGCGTTCAGCGCTGCATCCGCGCGGCCGTGGCCGACGCGGGGATCTCGGTTAAGGACGTGGATGCCATCAACGGGCACCTCACGGCGACCTTCGCCGACCCTCATGAAGTGAAGAACTGGGCAATCGCGCTCGAGCGCACGCCGGCCAACTTCCCCTGGATCAACTCGACGAAGTCGCTCGTGGGTCACTGCCTCGGCGGCGCTGGGGCCGTGGAGTCCGTCGGTGTCGTGCTGCAGTTGTGCAAGGGGTTCATCCACCCCTCGGTCAACAGCGAAGACGTGCACCCCGAAATCGAGGCCTTCGCCCGGCGCATCCCGCAGCAAATGATCGAGGACCCCAACGTGAAGATCATCGCCAAGGCCGGCTTCGGTTTCGGCGATGTGAACAGCTGTATGATTTTTAAAAAGTGGGCGTAAGGCAGCATTGTAGGCCGGGCGTCCCGCCCGGCAACCGATAAATGGAATCATAAAACGAAGGAGTTTGAAATGGACGAGAAGAAGATTTTCCAGGAGATGTGCAATATCCTCAAGCTGTACACGAAAAACCCGGAGCTGCTCGACACGGCGACGAAGGACACCCATATCCTCAACGACCTGAAGGTGAATTCCGCGCGTCTCGTCGACGTGGTCATCAAGTGCGAGGATGTCTTCGGCATCTCCATCGACGACGACGAGGCGGACAAGATTCGGACCATCGGCGACGCCATCGAGATCATCAAGAATAAAGCGACCTAAGAAAATTCCCTACCCTGATCTCCCTCGCCCTTGAGGGGAGAGGGCCGGGGTGAGGGTGAATGATCCCCTTCCTCTTTCACGAGAGGGCCGGGGTGAGGGTGAATGATCCGAGTACAGGGTCTTGAATATGAATAAGAGAGACAGCTTGTGGCTGGGAGTTCAGAACGTACTGAGCCATTTGGCCGCGTTTATCTATATCCCTCTGGTCGGCGTCGTGATGCGGCTGATGGGCTACCGGTTCCGCGACCTGAAGGCGTTCAGGCAGCAGTGCCTGGAGCATTTCCGGCAGCACCGGGGAAGCTGGCTCATTTGCGCAAATCATCTGACACTGGTTGATTCCGTGTTCCTGGGATATGCCATGCTGCCGAACTGGCGCTACCTGCTCCAGTACCGATGGCTGCCCTGGAACCTCCCCGAGCGCAGCAACTTCAACCGCAACCCCCTCGAAACGGCCGTCTGCTACCTGACGAAGTGCATCCCCGTCACGCGGGGCGGCGATCGCGAGGAAATGCGACGGACCCTCGACACATGCCATCACCTGCTCGAGACAGGGCAGACGATCCTGGTGTTCCCAGAGGGCGGCCGCTCCCGGACGGGGCGGATCGACGTGGAGAATTTCTCCTACGGAGTGGGCCGCTTCGTGAAAAATCTTGACCGGATGAAAATCCTGTGTATTTATTCCCGGGGCGACGGCCAGGCAACCTGGAGCTCCATCCCGAAACCGGGTGACACGTTCTCGATGGCCGTCGAGGTCTTCGAGCCGCAGAGGCTCGAGTACAACGGGCTCAAGGCCCAGAGGGACTATGCCGGGCAGATCATCCGGCAACTGTCCAGGATGGAGGAGAGGTACTTTGAGAGTAGGGAACGATATCGTCGATTTGACGGATCCCCAGAACAGGGGAAAGAGCCTGGATCACCGGTATGTCAGCCGGGTCTTGACACCCGCTGAACGCAAACGGCTCGATCAATTCCCGGAGAAGGATGTCTTGCTCTGGGCTCTCTGGTCCGCTAAGGAAGCGGCCTTCAAGGTCCTCGCGAAAGCGGACCCCGCGCTTCCCTTCATCCCCCGGGCCTACGAGGTCCACCTGGACGACTACGGCCTGAGGGGAACCTCGACGGACGCAGGATCCTGCAACCCCCACGTCGAAGGGGTCGTGCTGACGCCTGAAGGAACGATCCCACTGCAAATCTACCGGCGCTGCACCTACATCCACGCCCTTGCCCTCTCGGAAGGGGAAGAGTTTTTCGATTATGTCTTCTGGCGGGTGGAAGTCCTGCCGGAGCTCAAGGGTGTGGACTCGCTGGAAGTGGAGTCCCGCATCGTACGCGAGGCTCTCAAACGCTGCGTCGCGACCCATCTGGGCTGGAATCAGAAGGACATGGAAATCCGGAGAACGGAAGCCGGAAACCGCCCGGGACCTCCGCGCCTGTACTACCAGGGCAAGCGAACGACTCTTGATCTCAGCCTGAGCCACGACGGCCACTTCGGGGCCTACGCCGTGCTGATGGTCAGTCCCGAGGAGAGGCCGACCAAGTCCGACAACCCGGATCTCTCCTGCCGGGCGGAGGACGCGACACGCTGAAAAATAAAAACCATGGGATAAGCGACAGGCAGGCTCGAGAGAGCCTGCTTTTTTTCACAGGGCCTCGGCAAATTCGGGCCTGTATCGCGCGATCCCGCAAATGCCAGCCATCATCTTTTCCTTCAGCACCATGATCATGAAGGCCTCGTCGGGCACGCCGTCATACTCACACCGGATCCAGAAACGCGATGCGGGAACGGAGCCAAACCGCGGGTAATAACCGGGATGGCCCAGGACGATGACGAAGGGCTCGCCGAAGGCCTGTTCGTTCACCCTGCGGACGGCAGGGTGGTCTTCGGACATTTCCCTGCGGATGATGATGTTCCTGTGCATACGCCTGTTTTCCATTGAGGGTTGGCGGGCAGGGAAGGATCGGGGCGGGATCAGCGGATTTTTTCTTCGGAGTCGCTTCCACTCAGAATGTTCAGGAGCTCGCTGCCGTAGGTCTTCGCCTTTTTGGGCGAGAGGCCCCCATTGCGGATCAGCCCGTCCAGGGAGTTGGAATCGGTCCTGGCGATGTCGAAGAGGTCCTGGTCCGAGAAGATCATGAAGCGGGCCATGTTCGACTCCTGGGCCTTGCGGAACCGCCAGCGGTAAAGGTCGCGCAACCTTCTCTTTTTCTCGCCGGTGAGCGTGTCGTAGCCCTGGATTCCCCGGTAGCCGCGCAGGTTGAATTTCTTTTCTGCCCACCGCACGGCGGCGATTCCCTCGAACGCGCGGGCCGCCTGCCACTGCAGCCCCTTCGCCTCGATCTCCGCGTTGAGCCGGCGGTACAGCGGGATGAGGTGCTGGGTGTCCTCGGCGGCGTAGTTGAGCTGATCTTCCGTCAGGGGCCGCTTCTCCCAGCGGGAGCGCTGCATCTTCTTGGGTTTCTCCAGCCGCAGACCCAGGTATTGCTCGATGACGGAGGAAAGGGAAAGGTGGTTGCAACCGAGAAGGGACGCGGCCCTGTGGGTGTCGAAGACGTTGTTGAACTCAAAACCGTAATCGCGGTTCAGGATCCGGACGTCGTTGTCGCCGGCATGGATGACCTTGACCTGGTCCGGGTTCGCGAACGTCCTGCCGAGAAACGACAGGTCAATGCTCGCCTCGAGAGGGTCGATCAGGTAGATGCGCTGCTCCGTGCCGATCTGCAGCAGACAGAGCTTCTCCCGGAAATACCTGAACGAGTCGTACTCCGTGTCGATGGCGATGACGGCTGACCCTTCGATCTCCTCCCGGACCTTCGGCAGCTTCTGCCGGGTGTCCACCCAAAGCCATTTGCCCTTCATGAAATCCGCCCAATGCGTATTTTAACGGCTTTATATAACTCTCTTTTTCGTGAACTGCAACCAAAGATGCAAAAATAAACGATTCGGAGCGCAAAAAAGGCTCCCGGCGGCGGGCAGTGGGCGGCGCAATGGCCCCGTTCAGAGGGGAAGGAAACGAAGCGCCTCGACCCCGACCAGGAAGGCTGTGACGGCGAGAAGGGCGGCATAATCGGCCCGGGTGAACTTCAGCTCGCGCAGGTAGGTCCGGGGCCCCCGGTGATAGCCGCGCCCCTCCATGGCCAGAGCCAGCTCGTCGGCCCGGCGGAAGGTGCAGAGGATGAGGGGGATGACGAGGGTGGCCATCTTCCTGAGCCGCCTGATGACGCCGCCGCCTGCGAAGTCGGCGCCCCGGGCCACCTGGGCCTCCTTCATGCGCTCCACCTCCTCGAGGAGGGTGGGAACGAACCGCAGCGCCACGGAGACCATGATGGCGATGTCGTGGGACGGCACGCCGAGGCGGTTAAAGGGCCTCAGAAGCTTTTCGAAGCCCCCCACGAGCTCCGAGGGGGCCGTCGTCATCGTCAGGACGGCGGCGCTCACGACGAGGGCGACGAATTGCCACGTCACGGCGGCCCCGAGCTCGAGACCCTCGTAGGTCACCACCGGCAGGGCGGCAAAAATCGGCCGCCCGTCCGTAAAGAAAAGATGAAGGCAGAACAGGATCGCAAAGAACCACGACAGCGGCTTGAGCGCCGCCGCGACCCGGCCACCGGACAGGCCCGAGAGGGCCATGGCCGCCAGGAGAAACGCCGTAACGACGAGGCTCTCGACGGGGCCCGCGTTCAGGATGACGATGCTCAACAGCAGGACCGTGAGGATCTTCACCCGCGGGTCGAGGCGGTGAACCGGGGAGTCCCCGGGGATAAACTGGCCAAGGAGCAGCGTCTTCACCGGCCGCCTCCCGTGCCCGTCTTGATGAGGGCGGAGATTTCGCGGAAGGCCTCCTCCACGGAGAGAACGTCCGGCCTCACGCCGCAGCCCTGTGCCCGGAGCCGTCCCATGAGCTCCGTGACCTGGGGCGTGCTGAGACCGACGGCGCGCAGGAAATCGGCTTCCCGGAATACGTCCCGCGGGGCTCCGTCGCGAAGGATTTTCCCCCCGCTCATCACGACGACCCGGTCGGCATCGACGATCTCGTCCATGCTGTGGGTCACGTGAATGACCGAGATCCCCTCCTGCCTGAGGTCCCAGAGGACGTTGAGAACCCGCTCGCGCCCCGCCGGGTCGAGATAGGAAGTGGGCTCGTCGAGAACTACATAGGCCGGTCTCATGGCCAGCACGCCGGCTATGGCCACAAGGCGCTTTTCGCCTCCCGACAGCGAGTGGGGGGCGCGCTTGGCAAACCGGAGCATCCCCACCGTCTCCAGGGCCACCCCCACCCGCCCGCGAATCTCCGCAGGCGCAAGGCCAAGGTTACCGGGCCCGAAGGCGACGTCCTCCTCAACGCTCATCCCCACGATCTGGTTGTCGGGGTTCTGAAAGACCATGCCGACAAGCCGGCGGATCTCGCGATGGGCCTTGGGGTCTTTTGTGCTGAGGCCGTCGACCAGGACCTCCCCTTCCTGCGGGACGAGCAGGGCGTTGAAATGTTTCACAAGGGTTGTTTTCCCGCACCCGTTGGGGCCGATGACGGCCACGTACTGCCCCTCGGGTATTTCCAGGCTCACCCCCTCCAGGACGGGCGTGTCTTTCGGGTCGTATCGGTAAACGAGATGCTGCGCCGTGATCATAATTTTATTTTGTCCTTCACTTTCATGACGATCACCGAGGCGGCGGCGATTTTGAGCGCATCGCCGGGAAGAAAGGGCAGTACCCCCACGGCGACGGCCTTCTCGACGGATAATTTTCCGAGCAGGACGAGCTGGAGAACGCCCAGCGTGTAGACAGCGGCCGTGCCGGCCAGCATGGCCATCACGATCCAGACAAGGCCGGGCCTTTCCCGTGCTTCGACGATCTTGCCCGTCACGAAGGCGCCCGCGATGAAGCCGAGGAGATAGCCGCCCGTGGGCCCCAGGAAGACGCCGAGACCGGCCTTGCCGCCCGAGAAGACCGGCAGGCCGATCACGCCGAGGATCACGTAGATGATCTGGCTGAGCGCCCCGACTCTCCCCCCGAGAAGAGAGCCCGCGAGGTAGAGAAACAGCGTCTGGAGCGTCACCGGAACGGGCTGCAAGGGGATGGAGATCAGGGCCCCGATGGCCGTGAGCGCCCCGAACATGGAGGCGTGAATCATCCCTCGGGTCGACATGCGTTCAGCTGTCATTCGTCACTTCCATCTTTCCGAGTTTGTTCTTGCCGCGCATTCGCTGCATGCGGCTTATGGCTAAAGGCGTATGGCATAGGGCCATGGAATGGAGATTTTTTATTTCTTTTTCTTGCCCTTAGCCTTAAGCCCTATGCCTTTAGCCCGTTATATGAATTCCACATCCCCCGAAATCACGCGCTCGACGGCGCCGTCCGCCCCGGTCAGCAGAAGTACGCCATCGTCGTCGATCCCCGCGATGGTGCCCTTCAGGGACCCGTTGAACGAGTGCACCCGGACGCGCTTGCCCGCCATGTCGGAAAGCTCTCGCCAGCGCTGGATCACAGGGCCAAACCCTTCCTTGCCGAGCACCTCATAATAACATTCAAAGCGCTCCAGAAAGGCCCCGAGGATTTCCACGCGGCGCACGGGGCACCCGATCTCGGTCGCAAGCGAGGTCGCACGCTTGCGAAGTTCTTCAGGAAAGCTCTCGAGCGGCGTGTTGACGTTCAGCCCGACCCCAACGATCATGTAATCGATGTTGTCGATCTCGGTCGCGATCTCGATCAGGATGCCGGCGACCTTCTTGCCCCCCGCCAGGACGTCATTGGGCCACTTGATGGTGACGCGGGACGGTACGATCGGGATGAGCGTCTCCGCCAGGGCCACCCCGGCAAGCAGGGTCATCTTCGGCGCCTCGGCCGGCTGGAACCGGGGCCTCAAGATCAGGGAGAGGCAGATCCCCTCTCCGGGCGGAGAGAACCAGCTGCGGCCCCTGCGGCCCCGCCCTCCCGTCTGCGACTCGGCGACGACAAGCGTCCCCTCGACGGCCCCCGCGATGGCCAGGTCTCTGGCGAGGCGATTTGTCGAATCCACTTCCTTCTCGAAAACGATCCTGTGCCCCAGGCGCTTCGACCGCAGAGAGGCCTCGATCTCGGCGGGAAGGAGCCGGTCGAGGGCCTCCTTGAGCAGGTAACCCTTCCGCGTCGAGGAGTCGATGATGTAGCCTTCGTTTCTCAGGCTGCAGGCCTGCTTCCAGATCGCCGTGCGCGTGATGCCGAGCTTCCGGCTCAATTCCTCGCCGGACACCCAATTGCCTTGTGCCTCCTTGAGGCTCACAAGCAGGTAATGTCTTGTGTTTGCTGCCATAATAAACGACCCCCCTTCGCGGGAGCGTCATCCAATACCATTCGCGGCACCGATTGTCAACCCATTTCATTTTATGGTTGACAATCACATGAGGCCTTTTTTGAGGAGCCCTCTGTGCATTTTGGCTTGCCCGGGTAAGTGATTTCTAGTATGATTCCCGCCTCTTTAAAAAAGCGCGAAAAAAACGGAGGTATCGGATGGGCAGTCACAAGCAGCACGAAAGAAAAAAGGAACTGCGGAGGAAGTGGAAGCGCCAGAAGGAAAGAAAGAAACTGGTGGCCAAGGGACTCAACCCCGACGAGAGCAACAAGATCAAGAAGATGGCCTGAGCAGCCTGACGGCTGCAGTGATAAAGTGTCTAAGTGACTGAGTGTCGCAGTGAAAAGAGGCGAGTAATCCACGCCGGACTCCTTCTTCACTCACGCACTCAGACAATGCACTCAGGCACTGATAAAAAGAGCCCAATTACCCCCACTAGCTGAGGATAATTGGGCCTTGCTGTTTTCATTCGAACGCGCCGCCCTTCGAATCGCAAGATTATCCGACACATACCTCCCATTTCGCAGAGTGCTATGTGTGAACAATATTTTTTCCTCCACCGATCACTGGCAACGGGTCACTTGGCCGCGAGTTTTGCGGCTATGGTTGCCACGTGTTTGCCCTGGTAGCGGGCGGCGGCAAGCTCGTTTTCGCTGGGCATGCGCTCCCCTTTCCCTCCTGCGATGGTCGAAGCACCGTAGGGGGAGCCGCCTGTGATCTCGTCGATCCGCATCTGACCCGCGAACGCGTAGGGAAGGCCAACGATGACCATCCCCTGGTGGAGCAGGGTGATGTGGAAGGTCAGGATCGTCGATTCCTGACCGCCGTGCTGGGTGGCCGAACTCGCAAAGACGCTCCCCACCTTGCCGACGAGTGCACCCTTCGCCCAGAGCTGACCGGTGGCATCCAGGAACTGCCTCATCTGGCCGCACATGTTCCCGAAGCGCGTCGGAGTGCCGAAGATGATGGCATCGGCCCCGGCCAGTTCGTCGACCTGGCAGACCGGGATGCTCGCCATGGCCTTCCGGGCCTCCAGGGCGCCCATCTTCCCGAGGACCTCGTCGGAGAGCGTCTCGGGAACCTGTCGCAGCACCACCTCCGCGCCCGGAACCTCCTTTGCCCCTTCGGCTATGGCCTGTGCCATCTTATAGATGTGACCGTACATGGAATAGAAAACAATAAGCACTTTCATCTTCTTTCCTCCTTCTTTCTGAGACAGATATTGGGTTTTGGGAATTGGGTACTGGGTATTGTGAATTATTTTTTACTCCTCAGAATCCGGACGTTATTGGCAATGATCTCGATCACTCGGTCGATTTCTCCTTCCGTCGTGTACTTCCCCGTCGACAGACGGATCGTCCCGCGGGCCCATTCGATGGGGACTGCCATGGCGCGCAGCGTGCGGGACAACTCCACCGAATTGCCGTGGCAGGCAGCCCCCGCCGAGGCGGCAAGCCCCTCCATCGACTGAAGCAGGCCCCCGGCATCGATACCCCGGAAGCTTACACTCAAGGTATTGGGAAGCCGTCTGGCGAGGTGCCCGTTTACACGCACTTCCGCACCGGCCCGGAGCAATCCATCCTCGAGCCGGTCCCTGGTTCGCTTCATGCGATCCCTGTTGACCGCAAAGTCGCGCTTCGCAGACTCACAGGCCGCCCCCAGCCCGGAAACCCCGATGACGTTCTCCGTACCGGCCCTCCTTCCCGTCTCGTGGCCAGCGCCGTGCATGAACTTCTCCAGCTGCACGCCGTCGCGAACATAGAGGGCCCCCACACCCTTCGGGGCATAGAGCTTGTGCCCCGCAACGCTCAGCAGGTCGACGCCCAGCTCGGCCGCATCGACGGGGATCTTGCCTGCGGACTGGGCCGCGTCGGTGTGCACCAGGATGCCCCGCCGGCGGGCCATGCGGGCGATCTCGCCAATCGGCTGGATCGTCCCCACCTCGTTGTTGGCGTGCATGACGCTGATCAGGATGGTTCTTTCCGTGATGGCTTTTTCGAGAGTCTCCAGGTCGATGATCCCGTGCGCATCGACGGGCACATAAGTGATGTCGAACCCGTCAGCCGCCAAATACTCGCAGACCTCCGTGACGGCGGGATGCTCGAAGGCCGAGGTGATGATGTGGTTTCCCTTGCTGCGATGCGCCCCTGCGGCACCTTTGATGGCATGGTTGTTCGACTCCGTCCCCCCGCTCGTGAAGAGGACGGCGGCGGGGCTGCAGCTGAGCAGCGCCGCTACCTGCCCGCGGGCCTTCTCGACGCCATGGCGGGCCGCAACACCGAATGCGTGGCTGCTCGAGGGGTTGCCGAAATGCTCCCGGATGTAGGGGAGCATGGCGGCTGCGACCTCGGGGTCGATGGGCGTCGTGGCGTTATAGTCGAGATAGATCGGCTTCATATACTCCCTGATGGGGTCGAATGGGGTCTTTGTACGGACGGGTTAGAAATGTCCAGATGCAAGGCCCTCGAAGTCCCGAGGAGGGAGGCGTACCGTTGGCGTACGTCCACCGACGAGGGACGAGAGAAACGCAGCAGATGGGCGTTTATAACCCGTCCGTTAGAAGGATCTCATATCGGGGATAATCCCCGCAAGCACCAACCCGGAAATGATGTTGAGGGAGATGAGGATCAGCGTGATGGCGCCGGCCCAGCGGTGGATCTTCCGGATCTCCGCGCGCCGCTCCTTCAGGACGAACTGGAGCTGGCCCAGGACGGGCGTTGCAGTCGCAGCCAGCACCACGAGCGCCCCCACCCAGGCATGAAGCACCTGGAAGTGTGGCCCGCCGAAGTCGGCCACCATAATGAGGGCCGTCACGAAACCGCCGACAACCGAAAGAGAACCGCAGGCCCCCAGCGCCCTGTGGCCGCTGAGCCACCAGGGTTTTTTCCTCATGAGGCGGGCGACGGTTACGCCCGCCGTCATGAGAGTAAGACCTGCGATCATGAACCCGGCATGGAGGTACAGGAGCACGATTGCCCTCCTTGATCCGCTCCGCAACCCCGATTGGCGCCGGGCAAGCCGGTTGTCGGTCTTGCCGCTTTACACGCCGGGGTTGAATTTCTGCGTCGTCGAGCCGTGGATACTGCAGGTTGCCGTGACCTCGATCGTATCAGCGCCCGTTGCAGCCATCTTGTAGGTGTAGGTGAAGGTGTCACCCGCCTGCTTGGTGTATTCTCCGCGCTGGACCACCTGGCCGTTTTTCTTCACCACCACCTCTTTGACAAAATGCCTGTCGGGAGTGTTGGAGGTGTGGGTGATCTTCACGACGAGGGTCTGGCTGGCGAAGTCGTAGGACACGTCGACTTTCTGCGGGCTGTGTGCCAGTGCCAGGTGCGGCAGGCTGAGGGCAAAGAGGGCGGAAAACAGAATGACCACTAAACGCGCCGAGGCCGTCTTCTTCATGGGTGTACTCCTTTTTGAAAAATTTCGTTCATTATATCACGGGGCCTTGAGAAGCCTCAACATTTCATCCACGGTCCGGACCGGCTTTGCGCAGGCGAAATTCCGGCATACGTAGGCCGTTGCCCTGCCCCCTTCGGCCTTCATGTCCTTCGTGTAGGGGGCGATGGCCTCAATCGCGCCCGACCCGGCTCCCTGCGGCCTCAACAGCAAAACCCGGTTGGGCAGGAAGGATCGTCTCACCGCATCCAGCATCTTTTGCGTATCCTGTGCCCCCGTCTTGCCGGCAACGACGATTTCAAACTGGGGGCCCGCAAGAAACTCCAGGGCGACCATGAGCTGCGAATAGGCCGAGGGAATCTGCCCGATATTGCGGGCAAAGGCCCGGGAGACGCCGATGGCCTTCTGTTCCAGGTCAGATCTGCCCGTGATGCGCGACAGGCGCAAAAGGTTGAGCATGTTCACGGAGTTGCCCGAGGGGATTGCCCCGTCGTAGCTGTCCTTTTGCCTGAAGAGGATCTCCTCGCCGTCGTCGGCCGTGAAGAAGAAGCCCCCGTCTTTTTCATCATGGAAATGATTTATAGTATTATCGGCAAGTTCGAGCGCGTTCTTTAGGGTTTCGGCCTCGAAGGTCGCCTCGTAGAGCTCCAGGAGCCCCCAGATGAGGAAGGCATAGTCGTCGAGCATCCCGGGCACGGCGGCCTCGCCCTCCCGATACCGGTGCAGGAGCCTGCCTCTTCCGTCCCTCAGTCGGGTCAGGACGAAACGGGCCGCCTCCGCTGCGGCCTCGGCCCAGTCCGGCCGGTCGAGCACCTGGGCACCCTTTGCCATGGCGGCGATCATGAGCCCGTTCCAGTCCGTGAGGATCTTGTCATCCCTTCCCGGCCGGACGCGGCGCTCTCTGGCCCGGAAGAGTTTCTCCCGCGCGCCCTCGAGCGCTGTGCGGGCCGCATCTTCGGGCGATCTGGCCAGGAACAGGACATTGCGGCCCGTCCGCTCCCGCGTGGCCTCGTCGAGGAAGTTGCCGTCCTTCTCGATCCCGAAAGTCCCGATGACGAGGGCCGCCTCATCGGCATCCAGGACCGACCGGATCTCCGACTCGGTCCACTGGTAGAACTTCCCCTCCTCGCCTTCGCTGTCGGCATCCTCGGCACAGAAGAACCCGCCCCCCGGTGCTTTCAGGTCCCGCAGCACGTAAGTGAAGATCTCCCCGGCCGTCTCGGCGTAGAGCGTCTTTCCCGTCGCCTGGAAGGCCTCCAGGAAGGCCATGGAGAGCATGGCCTGGTCGTAGAGCATCTTTTCGAAGTGCGGAAGGCGCCATCGCGCATCGGTGGAGTAACGGTGAAACCCGTAGCCCAACTGATCGTAGACGCCGCCGCGGCGCATGGACGAGAGGCTCTTTTCGACCATTTCGAGGGCCATCGGCTCGCCTGTGCGCTTCCAGTAGCGCAGAAGAAAGAGGAAGTGATGCGGCGAGGGAAACTTGGGGGCCCCGCCGAACCCGCCGTTGGACTTGTCGAATTGCCCGGCAAGCGTTTCATAGGCCGTGCGGCAGGCCGTATTGCCCGGCGGGTCGCCCGCCGAGGACTCTTTGGAGACCTGCTGCAAAGTCATCGTGACCTGTTCGGCCGACGAGAGCACGTCCCCGTGTCGGGTCTTCCAGACCCTCTGGACCCCCTGGATGAGTTCGATCATCCCGATGCGCCCGTGCCGGTTTTCCTTCGGGATGTAGGTACCGGCGAAAAAGGGCTTGCGCTCGGGCGTCATGAGGATGGTCAGGGGCCAGCCGCCGCTGCCCGTCATGATCTGGCAGACGCTCATGTAGATCCCGTCCACGTCGGGCCGCTCCTCGCGATCGACCTTGATGCAGACAAAGGCCTCGTTCATGAGCGCGGCCACCTCGCGGTCTTCGAAGGACTCGTGGGCCATGACGTGGCACCAGTGACATGTGGAGTACCCGACGGAGAGGAATATCGGCTTGTTTTCCGCCCGGGCCCGCTCGAAGGCATCGTCGGACCAGGGGTACCAGTCCACGGGGTTGCGGGCGTGCTGGAGAAGATAGGGGCTCTTTTCCCGGATGAGCCGGTTGGCCTTTTGATCCGATTTCATGCCGGTCGATCCCATTTCTACTTCCTCAAGATTTCAGTTAAGGCCTCTTTCAGCGTGGGGTAGCGGAACTGGAAGCCCGACGCCAGGAGCCTCCGGGGAAGCACCCGCTGACCCTTGAGGATGACGCCCCCGAACTCCCCCTTCATCAATCGAAGCATGAAACCGGGAACGGGGGGAAGGAAGGTGGGCACCCCCAGGACCTCGCCGAGTGTCTCGGTGAATTCGCGGTTCCGGACGGGTTCGGGCGCCGTGCAGTTGAGCGGCCCCTCGAGGCCGCGGTTTTCAAGCAGGAAAAGAAATATCCGGGCCAGGTCCTGCTCATGGATCCAAGAGAGCCACTGATTGCCGCTCCCGAGGTTGGCCCCCAGAAACATCCTGAAAATCGGGACGATTTCGCCCAGCATGCCGCCGCTTCGCCCCATGACGATGCCGAAGCGGCACAGCACGACCCGGACGCCATGTTCTGTCGCCTTGACGGCCTCGGCCTCCCACTCCCGGGACAGCGTGGCGAGAAAATCGGTCCCCGGCGGCGACTCTTCGGTGAGTTCCTCGTCGTCGTGATAGCCGTAGTATCCCACGGCGGAGGTGCTGAAGAGGTGCGTCTCCTTGCCCTTTCGCGGCGCCATGGCTTCCACGAGGTGCCTCGTGGTGAGGATGCGGCTCTCCCGGATGGCGTCGTTTCGCCTCGTCGGTCCATCGGGTGAAGATCGAGGCGCCGGCAAGGTTGATGAAGGCCTCGTGCTCCGGAACCCGCTCCTGCCAGGCCCCCCGGATCGTGGGGTCGCCCTCCAGGGAGATTGCGCCCGGAGGAAGACTGATCCCGGACTCGACCTTGCGCATGAGCACCGTCACCGAGTGCCCCTTCGCCGTCAGTTCGCGGGTAAGCGTCGTCCCCACAAACCCCGTGCCGCCAGTCATGAAGATCTTCATGATTTACTCCGCAAATCAATTCAGTGCACGGGCTTGTGTTCAGCCGACAGGCAAGACAATTGAACAGATCTGTCTGCTGGTCGCTGTCACTGGTCACTATTCTACTCCTTTTGTCCCCCAGCAGCGGCAGGACCTTGTCGATCTTGAAGGTGACGATGAACTTGTTCTCGTCGCTGTATTTCCCGGAGACCTCGGGGAATTTCTTCCTGCGCATCTCGTGGACCGCTTCCGGGTCCTGGACTTCTTTCGTCTTTCTGAGGTAGAGCCGCTTTCCCACGTACTTTTCACCGGCCTCCTTGAAGAGATAGGCGGCCCGGGGGTTTTGCTGGACGTTGTGGTGGGTGAGCTTGTCGGCCATGATGAAGGCAACCGTTTCGTCGTCGATGAAATGGGGTTTGGCATAGACGGCGGCATTCACGGCCCCCGCCGAGTCCGACGTGGCCAGAATGCCCAAGCCTGTTGCTTTCTCGAAGTATTCGCTGAGTTTCATGTGTACCTCCAAGGGGGAAAGTCTATTTCGTCTATTTGGTCTATCTGGGTCATTTCGAAGCCTGCAGCCTACAGCCGACAGTCGTCAGAAAGAATCTGTTGGCTGTCGGCTCTTACCGCGACCCTCTACCCTCACCCTCGTCCCGATGACCTTTTCAAGATCGCCGAGGCGTTCGATCGCGTGTCTCGCCGCGACAAGGAAGATCGGCCGTGGATCGATGCGGTGCGCCCGGAGGCACACCTCGGTGAACTTGATGGCGTGCTCGTCGCCCGTCTGTACGGCGCGCGTGATGAGATCCTCTACCGATTCATCATAGACATCGTAGGGGGCCCTGTCAATTTCGCGCCCGATGGCTGCATACAGTGCCGCCGCGGCCTGCCAGGCATAGCGCAGGGCAATGCGACTGATATCGGGCAGGAGGCAGGCAGCCATGAGATAGACGGCCCCGGGCCCCGTCACCCCGTGGATAAAGGTGATGACGCTTCCCCGGGTCGTTCCATTCGCCAGGTAAACGCGCACGAATGCCTCGAGAAGATCGACGGTAAACGGCGTGATGTCGTCGGGCGGCTCCGTGAGATTGATCACCCGCTCGAAGGGCGCAAACCCGTTGAGCCTCCGGACCTTCTCGTAGATGAGGCCCTTCATCAGGCGCGCCTCGTCGGGCAGGGGCGGGACCTCATGGATCACGGCAAGCGGACTGCGAACATCCACCTTGGGCACCGGGAACCCCGGCAGCGATTGATATCGTGCCGCCCAGTATGCCAGGGCCCGGGCAAGCTCCCGAAGCTTTCCGGGGGATTCCTCCCGATTGAGACTGCGGACGGCATGCCCCGTGCGGATGGCGCCGTGCCAGGCCGCCCCGACCATGCCGGGAAGCAGGCGCGGCACCCACATGTTCAGCACGGTACACCAGTCCTCGTCGCGAAGCTCCTCATGGAAGCAGGCCACCCAGTCGGCATAGCGGCCGATCGCGCCGAGGGCCTCGAACCAATAGCCGCTGAAAACCGGCAGGCCGGGCTCCGGGCTTGCCGGCAGCCGCTTGCGGTACCCTGTCACCCAGTCGATGACGGCGTCACCACGCCCCAGGGCCAGAAGGGCCTCGGCGGCCATGGGCGCGTGATTCGAGAACCCCGGACCGTATTCGGGGCCGGCATCTCCCAGGAGTTCCAGGGCCTCATCCATGACATCCATGTGGTTGACTCCCGACAGGCTACTTGACGCCGCCCTTGAGAAGGCCTGCAAAGCGACGGTTCGCTTCCTCCCAGTTGACGATGCTCCAGAAGGCCTCGACGAATTTGGCCCGGAGGTTCTTGTAGTCCAGGTAGTAGGCGTGCTCCCACACATCGAGCACCAGGAGGATCGAGAACATGGGATACACGTTTACGTTATGCTTCTCGATCTGCATGATGACGGGGCGGCTCGTAAGCTGACAGAAGGTGAGGCCCGCCCAGCCGGAACCCTCGGCGCTCACGGCCGCCTGGGTAAACTCCTTCTGGAAGCGCTCGAAGCTGCCGAATTCCGTGTCGATGGCCGCCCCGAGGACACCTGCCGGCTTCCCGCCGCCGCCTTTGCCCGCCGGGGCCAGGTTCGCCCAGAAGAGGCTGTGGAGCAGGTGCCCGCCGATGTGGAAGGAAAGCTCCTTCAGGGTCGCCTTCATATCGAGGTCGCTGCCGGCCTTGCGGCTCTGCTCGAGCTTTTCGAAGACGGCATTGGCACCGGTCACATAGGCCTGGTGGTGTTTTTCATGGTGGAGCTGAAGCTGTTCTTCCGAAATGTACGGCGTCAATTCCTTGTAACCATAGGGCAGTTTTGGTAAAGAATACATGTGAGGGTTATCCATGGTGTCCTCCTTTTTCGTAAAGTTGATATCCGATGAATGATTCCGGCCGGAAACAAAAACGGTATTCTCGGGAAAGGCCCACCGGGGATGAGACCCTGTGAGCCGCTGAGACGGGTCAGCGATTAGTCTACACGATTGATTGAGAGAAAAAAAGTTCAAAAATCCACGGCTGCATCTTTCGGAACGGACACAATGAAAAAAGACGAAAGACGGACCAAGCGCGAACTCGTCGCCGAAGTGGAGGAACTTCGCGGACTGATCACCCATCACCGGGAAACGGAAGCGCGGTTGAGGGAGACGGAGGAGCTTTACCGCAACCTCGCAGACAGCTCCCCTGTGGGACTCTACCTGCTCGTGCAGGGAAAGTTCCATTTTCTCAATGCTCAATTCGAGAGAAGCACGGGGTATCGCGCCGATGAGCTCATCGGGCAGGATGCCCTCTTCATGGTCCACCCTGAAGACCGTGAAAGGGTCCGCCGGGACGCCACCGAGATGTTGAGGGGGACGCGGACGACCCCCTATGAGTTCCGGACGATCACCAAGGACGGCCGGATCCGCTGGATCCTGGGGACCGTGGCATCGATCCCCTTCTGGGGCGAACGCGCCGTTCTCGGAAATCACATGGACATCTCGGAGCAGAAGGAGGCCCGTCAGAAGCTGGATGAGTTGAAGACCCTGGAGGCTTCCATCCTCGATGCCCTGCCTGTGGCTGTTATCGGGCTCCGGGAGCGGCAGATCATCTCTGCCAACCGCGCTGTGGAGGCCATTTTCGGCTGGAAGCCCGAAGAAATCATCGGGCGCAACACGCGGCTTCTCTACCGCAGTGACGAGGAATTCGAGGAGATCGGCCGGCACTTCTACCCAGTCCTGGAGAAACAGCGGATTTTCAGCGAGGAGTTCCCCTGCAGGCACAGGGACGGCCATGACATCCTCTGCTTCGTGAGCACGTCGCGCATCGGTGCCAACCTCGAGGAAAAGCGCATCGTCGCCACCTACGAGGACATCACCGAGCGCAAGCGCGCCGAGGCGGCCCTGAAGGCAAGCGAAGAGAGGCTGAGGGCCATCCTGGAGGGCTCGCCCACACCCACCTTCGTCATCGACCGCGGCCACCGGGTCATCGGATGGAACAAGGCGCTCGAAGAATTGACGGGTGTCCGAAGCGAAGACGTCATTGACACCGACAGCCATTCGAAGATCTTGTATGGCGAAAAGCGCCCTACCGTCGCGGATCTGCTGGTCGACGGGGCGGCGGACCTGACGGCCGAGATCCGGAAATGGTACGGCGGGCACTACAGGCGCTCGGAGCTCCTGGAGGAAGCCTACGAGGCTACCGGCCCGTTCAGCTTCCCGGGCAAAGAGCCGCACTGGCTCCACTTTACCTCGGCCGCCATCCGTGACGGCAAGGGGGAGATGATCGGCGCCATTGAAACCATGACCGACATCTCGCCGCTCAAGCGGGCCGAGGACGAACTGAGAGAGAACGTCGAGAGACTTAAAAAGGTCATGAGCGGCGTCATCCGCGCCATCGACGTGATCGTCGAGACGCGCGACCCCTACACGGCGGGGCATCAGCACCAGGTGGCAAGACTCGCCACCACGATCGCAACTGCGATGGGCCTCCCCGCAGATACAGTCGCGGCAATCTTCGTGGCCGCCTCGATCCACGACCTCGGGAAAATCTACGTCCCCGCCGAGATTCTCAGCAAGCCGGGGCGCATCAGCGACATCGAGAGAGGGTTCATCCGCACGCACCCCCAGGTGGGCTACGATATTTTAAAGAGCATCGACTTCCCCTGGCCGATCGCGGAGATCGTGCTGCAACACCACGAAAGAATGAACGGCTCCGGTTACCCCCGCGGCCTGAAGGACGGCGATATCCGGATCGAGGCGCGTATCATCGGTCTGGCCGACGTGGTGGAATCCATGGGCTCCCATCGCCCCTACCGGCCGACCCTCGGCAGCGAAAAGGCCCTCGACGAGATCCGCAAGAACCGGGGCATTCTCTACGACCCGGATGTCGTCGATGTCTGTCTTTCGCTCTTTCAGGAGAAGGGGTTTCGTTTCGAGGAAGCAACGGGCGACGGGGGGAAAGGACAAGCAGGAAGTTCCTGAGTGAAGAGCAAGAAAATCCCCCTTTCATCCCCCTTTGCAAAAGGGGGAAACAATCGGTGGTCCCCCCTTTTGTAAAGGGGGGCAGGGGGGATTTCGACGGGACAGACGGGATAGACCGAATAGACAGGATAGACGGAACAGACGGGAAAACTCAACAGGAGGAGAGAGACCGGACCATGAAAAAACCCATCGACACCATCGCCATCGAAGACCGTCACACGCCACCTTTCTTCACCAAGCTCCCCCTTTCCATCGAACGAGGCGAGGGGATCTACGTCTGGGACGAGTCGGGGAGGCGCTACATCGATTTCACCGCCGGGTGGGGCGTCACATGCCTGGGGCACGCACACCCCGCCATTACAGGCGCCCTGAGGGAACAGGGCCAGAAAATTATCCAGAACCCGAACTCGGGGCTCACCTACTCGCCTGCCCGCGCGCAGCTCATCGCCCTTCTCACGGAGATCCTCCCGTCAAACCTGACGCGGGTCTTTTTCGCCAGCAGCGGCGCCGAGGCAAACGATGCCGTGATCAAGCTGGCCCGGAAGGTCACGGGCCGGATGGACGTCGTCTCGACGGAGCAGAGCTTTCACGGCCGGACGATCAGCACCGCCTCGGCCACGGGACAGGCCAAGCACCGCGAGCGCTTCAACCCGCTCATGCCCAACTACATCTTCGTTCCCTACGGCGACGTCGGGGCCATCGCCGAGGTGCTGGGTAAGAACACAGCCGCCGTCATCCTCGAGCCCATCCAGGGCGAAGGGGGCGTCAATGTGCCGCCCGAAGGCTACCTGCGGGACGTGGAGAAGCTTTGCCGCAAGGCGGGCGCCTGCCTGATCGTCGACGAGGTCCAGACGGGCTTCTGCCGGACGGGACCCCTGTTTGCCGTCACGGAGTTGGGAGTCCAGCCGGATTTCATGACCCTGGCCAAGGGGATCGCCGGGGGGTTCCCCTTCGGCGCCTTCGCCCTCTCCGAAGAGGTATCAGCAAAACTCGAGAAGGGCGACCACGGCGGTACCTACTGCGGAAACCCCCTGGGCTGCGCAGTGGCCCATGCCGTGATCCGGCACCTGATGGACAACGACATCGAGCAGAACGTGAAGAGCGTCGGGGCGCTGATCCACGAGCAGATGCTCCTCTGGAAAGAGCGCTTCCCGGCGATGATCACGGATGTGCGGGGGCGGGGGCTGCTTCTGGCCATGGAGATTTCCTCACCGGCAACGGCCGAGCGTATCTTCAACGAGGCCCTGAAGCGGGGCCTCATCCTCAACCTGATCCAGGCGAAGGTCATCCGTCTCTGCCCGGCCCTCAACACCACGCCCGGCGAAGCGGAGATGGTCCTGTCGATCCTGGACGAGGCCCTCGAGGCGGCCGCGGATGCCTGATGGCCTGGCGAAACGGATGAGACAACGAATCCTTGCGGCCTGTGGGCTGATTCTTTTTTTACGCTCCTGACTGCAGGGCGCTCTCCGGCATGGGCTCAAGAGACACAGAGCCCTCCAATGAGCGCGGTGGTTGCCGAGATCGGACGCATCGGAAAGACGCCGAGGGAACGGTCGGCGTCGCGGCCATCCATCTGGAAACCGGCCGCAGGGTTGTCTTCCATGCAGACGAGTCCTTCCCGATGGCCAGCACGGTCAAGGGAGTCGTGTTCATCAAGGGTTCGGAAGCGCGCCCCGGCACCCGGGAAACGGTGATCGCAGACATCGCACGGCTCGTGTACGACTGCTTCCTGATTTCACCCCCCTGAGGCCCTTATTGTCGCGGGCATTCTATCGTTAATGGCATCGGGCTGTTTTTTTCGGAATCCCGTAAAAAGCGGGTAGTTTGTCTAAGGTTTTTCGAACCCTGAAATCAGTCATTCCCTTATACCGGGACTTCCCGGTCTCAATCTATAAGCAACAGACTCCCCGGATGCTTGATTAAGTCGGCGTTGCAATGAAGAATAAATAATATTATAGGGTTTTGCGGATATCGTGCAGCTGATTTTATACCGGCAGGCTTGGTCTTCATTTTGCGAATAATCCCGGAGTACGGCATGAGCAAAGACGTTCGAAAAAAGCAACCAGTGAAGGGTGCCGCGGCGGCTGCGGCAGAGGGGACGGGGGGCAATGAGTACCCCGTCATCGTGGCCGGCATCGGCGTCGGGGCGGGCGGCACGAAGTCGCTCAAGCAGCTTCTCGCAAAGATCCCCTCCGGCCTGGGCATCGCTTATGTGCTTGTCCTGCATCCGGGCCCCTCAAAGAAGATCCTCTCCGTCAGGCAGTTGAAAAAGTTGACTGCGCTCGAGGTGGTTGAAGCCGTGGATGGGATGCCGGTCCTGGCCGACCGGATCCACGTCATGCCGTCCGACAGGTTCCTCAATATCACGGGGAGCAGGCTCACCCTTCACAAGCCGGTTCAGTGCGACGGCATGTGGATGCCCATCGACCATTTCCTGTGCACCCTCGCCCATGATTTTCGCCGGCGCAGCTGCGGCATCGTGCTGTCGGGTGCAGGCAGAGACGGAACGCTGGGCCTCTCCGAGATCAAGGCCTTCGGCGGCAGGGCGTTTGTGGAAGCGCCCGGCAGCGCGGAATCCCCCGAAATGCCGCAGGGCGCCATCGATGCCGGCATGGCGGACGCGGTTCTGGCAGCCGGGGCCATGGCCGGGGCGATTGCAGCCCTGGCCGAGCAGGCGCAGGAAGAAATCCGCAGGGATCATGCGGGCTCCGGGGAAACGCACACAGAGCTTGAGGACATCCTGAATATCCTTCGCGCCAAAATCGGGTACGATTTCAGCGGCTACAAGCCCAACACCCTCGTTCGGAGGATCCGCAGGCGGATGGCGCTGGGCAGGCATGCCTCCTATGCCGACTACGCCGGGTTTCTCAACGAGCATCCCGACGAGGTCGGCCTTCTGCAGAAAGACCTGCTGATCGGCGTGACCGAATTTTTCCGCCAGCCCCAGGCATGGGAGTTCCTCGGGGAGAAGGTTGTCGCACACATCGTCGAAAACGCCCGGCCGGGATCGACGATCCGGGTCTGGGTCCCGGGCTGCTCGACGGGCCAGGAGGCCTACAGCCTGGCCATGGTGCTGACCGAACAGGTGAAGAAGTCCGGCAGGAAGCTGGGCATCCAGATCTTCGCCACCGATTACGATCTTTCCGCCCTGGCGACCGCCCGCGGCGGAAGCTATTCGAAGGAGGAAATCGGCCAGACCGTTTCGGCCGAAAGGCTGAAGCGGTTTTTCGAGCGCAAGGACGGCCGTTACCAGGTCCTCAAGCAGATCCGCGAACAGATCGTTTTCGCCCCGCAGAACCTCACGGCCGACCCGCCCTTCTCGAGGCTGGACCTGATCAGCTGCCGAAACCTGCTGATGTATCTCGAGCAGCCCGTGCAGCAGAAGATCATCGTGCTGTTTCACTTCGCGCTGCGCGAAGGGGGTTTCCTGTTTCTGGGCACAGCCGAAGCCACGGGGGACAGGGAGGATCTTTTCGATCCGGTCTCGAAGAAATGGCGGATCTATCGACGCATCGGCATCGGCCGCCCGGCGGGCATCGAAATCCCCGTCCGCCCGACAGGTCAGACCATCCCGTCCATGGGACACATCCCTGTTGCGCCGCCCGTTCCCAGGCTGACCCTGGCCTCGGCGGCCCAGCAGATGCTCCTGGACCGCTTTGCCCCGGCCTGCGTCATGATCGACCGCAAGCTCCAGGTGCTCTACGTGCACGGCAAGGTGGAGGACTACCTGACGTTTCCCACGGGGGAGTTGACCACCCGGATCGTGGATATGGCGCGCGAAGGCCTGCGTGCCCGCCTGCGCGGGGCGATCGGCAAGTGCCTCGAGGTGAAACGGCCTGTTTCCGTCATCGCCCGCGTCCGGCGCGGCGAGAAGTCCGTGCCGGTGAAAGCCACCGTCAGTCCCATGCGGCATCCCCGGGAAACCGACGGCTTGCTGCTGGTGACCTTCGAAGACCATCGTCTACCGGCCCTGAAGTCCGGCGGAAAATCCACAAGGGAGAGCGACGTCCAGCAGCTCTCCGATGAGCTGAAGGTCACCCGCGAAGAGCTCCAGAGCACCATCGATCAATTGGAAAGCTCCAACGACCAGCTCAAGGCATCCAACGAGGAGGTCACGGCCTCCAACGAAGAGCTGCAATCCGCCAACGAAGAGCTGGAGACCTCGAAGGAGGAGCTGCAGTCCCTCAACGAAGAGCTCAACACGATCAACGCCCGCCTCCAGGAGAAGGTGGGCGAACTGGAAGGCACGAACAACGACGTGCTGAACCTGCTGTCCAGCACGGCTATCGCCACGGTGTTCCTGGACAGGGAGTTCCGGGTCAAGCGTTTCACCCCGGCCAGCACGCGGCTCCTGAGCCTGATTCATTCCGACCTGGGAAGGCCCGTTGCCGATGTGCTCCGCAGGTTTGAAGACGAAACGCTGCTGGACGACGCGCGCCGGGTGCTCACGGAGCTGACCCCGCTTGCCAAGGAGGTGCAGGCCGAGGACGGCCGGTGGTACTTCCGGCGAATCACGCCCTACCGCACGCAGGACGACCGCATCGAGGGCGTGGTCCTCACCTTCGTCGATGTCAGCGACATCAAGCAGGCCGAGCAGGCCCTGCGGACAAGCGAGAAAAAATACCGCGACCTCGTGGAGAGCGCCAACAGCGTCATCATTCGGTGGAAGCCCGACGGGGAGATCACCTACGTCAACCGTTACGGCCTGTCCTTCTTCGGATACAGGGAGGAGGAGATCCTTGGGCGCAATGCGATGATCCTGGTTCCCGATCAGGATTCGTCGGGGCAGGATCTGACCGGGCTGACGGCTGCGATCGTGGAGCACCCGGAACAGTACGTCAGCAACGAGAACGAAAATGTCCTTGCCGACGGCTCTCGCGTGTGGGTGCAGTGGACCAACAGGGCGATCCTGGACGACGCGGGCAGCGTCCGGGAGATCCTGGCCATCGGCAACGACATCACCGAGCGAAAGCATGCCGAGGAGGAATTGCGCCTGGCCCACTTGCGGGTGTCGTGGCTGGCGCGCTTCCCCGAGGAAAACCCGAACCCCGTGTTGCGCGTGTCCGCCGAAGGGGAGGCCCTGTACTGCAACCCGGCGGCGGCGAAGCTGGACGGGTGGAAATGCGAGATCGGCCGGCCGACGCCGGACCCGGTCATGCCGCTCGTCAGGCAGGCCATGGCGGAAGGCCGGGAAGTCATGCAGGACGTGGACCTGGGGGAAAGGACGTATTTCGTCGCCGTTACGTCGTTTCCCGCAGAGGGATACGCCAACGTCTACGGGCGCGACATCACCGAGCGAAAGCGGGCCGAGGAGGAACTGCGCGAAGAGCGGGACTTCAGCACGGCCGTGATGGACACGGCCGGCGCGATGGTGATCGTGCTCGACAAGGAGGGCAGGATCACGCGCTTTAACCGGGCCTGCGAGGTGATCACGGGGTACCTGTCGGCAGAGGTGCGGGGACGCATGTTCGTGGAATTCCTGGTCCCCCCGGAGGAAGTTCAGGGTGTGCGGCTAGTATGGAACGCTTTGCGCGCAGGGGACTTCCCAAACCAGCACGAGAACCATTGGGTGGCCAAGGACGGATCGCGACGCCTCATCGCTTGGTCCAACACGGCGATCACGCGAGAGGATGGCAGCATCGAGTACATCATCGGGACCGGTGTGGACATCACCGAGCGCAAGCAGGCCGAGGAAGAATTGCAGACCACATTGCAACGCTTCTATACGGTTCTTTCGAGCATGCAAAGCGCTATTTTGCTTGTGACGGACGAGGGTCGGGTTGAGTATGCCAACCAGGCTTTCTGTGACTATTTCGAACTACCGGACCCGCCTTCAGACCTGAGACGTCTCAACGCGCATGAAATGATTGATATAATCAGGAATGCCTATCTCCATCCCGACGAGGCAATCGCTCGCATCAAGGAGATCCTTGATCAGAAACTACCTGTGACAGGCGAAGAAGTCGCCATGCGGGGCGGACGCACATGCCTTCGCAATTTCATCCCGCTCTATGTGGATGGAAAATCGCAAGGCCGCTTGTGGCATCACTGGGACATCACCGAGCGCAAGCGGGCCGAGGAGGAACTGCGCGAAAGTGAGGCAAAGTATCGCAATCTGTTCGAGAACATAACCGAGGAGGTTCATTTCTGGAAACTGGTCCGCGACGCGAGCGGCGGGATCACGACATGGAGACTGGTGGACGCCAACCCGCCAACGCTCAAAACCTGGGGCAAGACGCTGGACGAGATCAAGGGCAAGACGACCGACGAAATCTTCGGTCCCGGCGCATCGGAGCATTACATGCCGGTTGTCCGGAAAATCGTGGAGGAAGGAGTACCCTACAGCTTCGAAGACTACTTTCCCCATCTCGACAAATACTTCCGATTCACGAGCGTTCCGCTCGGGGAGTATTTCATCACCACCGGGGCGGATATCACCGGCCTGAAGAAGAGCGAACAGTCCCTGCGGGAGAGCCGCGAGGACCTGGACCGTGCCCAGGCCGTCGGGCAGATCGGCAGTTGGCGGCTGGACGTTCGCCGCAACGTCCTGACATGGTCCGACGAGAACCATCGCATCTTCGGCGTGCCCAAGGGACACCGATGAGCTACGAGACGTTCCTGGGGACCATTCACCCCGACGACCGCCAGTATGTTGATACCCGATGGAAGGCGGGCCTGGCCGGCGAGCCCTACGACATCGAGCATCGCATCATCGTGGAAAGGCAAGTCAAATGGGTGCGGGAGAAGGCCTACCTGGAATTCGATGATGCGGGCAATCTGCTGGGCGGCTTCGGCATCACCCAGGACATCACCGAGCGCAAGCGGGCCGAGGATGCCCTGAAAGAGGCAAAGGAGTTGTTGGAGCAACGTGTCCGGGAGCGCACGATGGAGCTTCAGAATCTCATGGAGCAGCTCGAGGGGAGCCGCCATGAGCTGCGCAAGCTTGCCTCGGAGCTGGTCATGGCCGAGGAGCGCGAGCGCAAGCGGATTGCGGGGGTGCTGCACGACGATATCGCGCAGATCCTTGCGACCGTCCGGATGCGGCTCGACATGATTCACGATATTCCATCCGATCACATGGACAAACAAATCCTGGCGGAGGCCAAGGCGCTCCTCATGCAGTCGATCCAGGAGACGCGCGCCCTGATGACCGACATCGGCAACCCCCTTCTCTTCGACATGGGACTGAAGCCCGCTTGCGAATCGCTAGCCAAACGGCTGATGGAGAGACATTCCATTCGGATCGACTGCGACATACAGGATGCATACAAACACCTTGATCCCGATGTGAAAACGATACTGTACCAGGTGGTTCGGGAGCTGCTGAGCAATGTCGTGAAGCACAGCCGGGCACAGAATGCCCGTGTCAGGATCGACATGGAAGACGGACGGTTCCGGGTGAAGGTCACCGACGATGGGGCGGGGTTCGACCCGCAGAAACTCGGTGCGCCCACCGCCGAGGGCGGATTTGGACTGTACAGCATCCGGGAGCGGCTGATCGCCATAGACGGAAGCCTCCGGATCGAATCCGTTCCCGGGGCCGGCACGGTGGTGACGGCCGATTCTGCCCGCGGCATTTGACTGATCGCAGATAGACGGGGGAAATCCCCGCATCATGACGAGGGGAAGGGAAATCATGAAGACGAAAGTCCTGATCGTCGACGACCACGGGGTGTTCCGCAATGGCCTCAAGGCGGTGATCAACTATCAGGCCGACATGGAAGTGGTCGGCGAGGCGGAAGACGGCGAGAAGGCGCTCGCACTGTCCCGCGAGTTGCAGCCGGACATCATCCTCATGGATGTCAAAATGCCGGTCATGGACGGGGCCGAAGCCACCAGCCGGATCCTTGCCGAGATGCCCGGCATGAAGATCCTGGCACTTTCCATTTACGCCGACGACGAATTCATGGCAGGCATGATGCGCGCCGGAGCCCTGGGGTACATCCTGAAGGGCTGTGACTCCACTGAATTGTGCGACATCATTCGCAGAACGGCAGGCTCCCACAAGACGTAACCGGCTGCTGCATCTGCCTGGGGAAAAAGCACGAAGGGGATTGGGCACTTACAGGAAACGGCAGCGGGCTCGTCCCGGCGGTAGGCCGTGGCCTGGCACGAGGCCATGAGATCGCCTCCTGCATTGCGGACCTCGATAAGGAAGTGGCTGATCCGTCGGGAGCTGTCGACGAGTTTCGCCTCGGCCGTGAGGACATCGCCGTCTCGATGGGGCTTTCATGTAGGAGACGCTGACATTGAGGGCGATCTCGATTTTCCCGCTGGAGTTCGAGGCGATCTGGAAGGCCTCGTCAATGAGCGAGAAGATGGCCCCGCCGTGGCAGCGGCCGTAGATGTTGTGGTGTCTCTCCGTAAAGGCCATCCGGATCAGCGCGTAGCCGCTCTCGACCTTCACGAGTTCGAGCCCCAGCATCTTCGCATAGGGCTCGCTCTTCACCCGCTCGCGCAGGGCTTCGAAGACCTTTTCGCTCATGTTTCCTCCTCCAAAATCAAATCCCCCTTCATCCCCCTTTATAAAAGGGGGAAAGAGGGGGATTTTCTTAACACCCTATTCCCGAGACCCTAGACCCGATACCCCGTTAAAGGTACGGGGATCAGTCCCCCTCACCCCACCCTCTCCCTCGAAGGGGCGAGGGAAATCAAGGAAGGGGCTCTAGAGGCTGTACACCTTCTCTCCCGGCAGAACCGTGAACCCGCTCTTAGTCAGGATTTCGATGGCGCGGTCCGTCGCGTTGAATCGGAAGATGATGATGGCGTTCTCGCCGCTTCGCTCGACGTAGGCATACATGTACTCGACGTTGACCTTCTCCTTCGATAACGCCTCGAGGATGCCGTGAAGTCCGCCCGGTCGGTCGGGGACCAGCACGGCGACGACACTCGTGCGGCCGACGGTAAAGCCATTTTCTTTCAGGACCTGCTTGGCCTTCTCCGCGTCGTTGACGATCAGGCGAAGCACCCCGAAATCGGTGGTATCGGCAAGCGAGAGGGCCCGGATGTTGATGGCGGCATCCCTCAGGACCCGTGTCACCAACTCCAGCCCGCCCGGCTTGTTCTCGAGGAATATGGAAATCTGCTCGACCTTGTTCATGGATGCACCCCCTTTGCTCGGTCTCAGATGGTTCGCTTGTCGATGACGCGTTTCGCCTTGCCCTCGAAACGCTGGATCGTCTTGGCTCCACGAGCTTCACCTTGGTCGAGACGCCCAGGTAGTCCTTGATGTCCTTCGAGATGCGCCGGCTCAGCTCCTGGAGAACCTTGACCTCGCCCGTCTCGGCAAAGACCTTCTCGCCCACCTCGACCTGGATCTCCAGGGTGTCGAGATTGCCCTCGCGGTCCACGATGAGCATGTAGTGGGGCTCGAGGCCCGGGATGTTGAGCAGCACGCCCTCGATTTGGGAGGGGTATACGTTCACGCCGCGGATGATGAGCATGTCGTCGCTCCGGCCCGTGACTCGGTCCATGCGTACGTGGGTGCGGCCGCACTTGCAGGGCGCCTTCACGAGCCGCGAGACATCGCGCGTGCGGTAGCGGATGAGCGGGAAGGCCTCCTTGGTGATCGTCGTGAAGACGAGCTCGCCTACCTCACCCTCAGGCACCGTCTCACCCGTCTCGGGGTTGATGATCTCGGCGATGAAGTGATCCTCGAAGACGTGCAGCCCCTGCTTGGCCTCGATGCACTCCATGGAAACGCCGGGACCCATGACCTCGGAGAGCCCGTAGATGTCGAGGGCCGTGATGTTGAGCTTGTTCTCGATCTCCTCGCGCATCTTCTCGCTCCAGGGCTCGGCGCCCAGGACGCCCACCCGCAACTTCAGGGAGCGCATGTCGACGCCCATCTCCTCGCCCTGCTCGGCCAGGTAGAGGGTGTAGGAGGGGGTGGCGCAGATGGCGGTGGGGCCGAAGTCCTGCAGGATCATGATCTGGCGCTTCGTGTTGCCGCCCGACATGGGGATGACGCTCGCCCCGAGCCGCTCGGCCCCGTAATGGGCCCCGAGGCCGCCCGTGAAGAGGCCGTAGCCGTAGGCATTGTGGATGATGTCGTTCTTCGTGAGCCCCGCCATGACGAAGCACCGGGCCATGAGCTCGGACCAGGTGTCGATATCGCGCTTCGTGTAGCCCACGACGGTGGAGCGGCCCGTGGTGCCCGAGGAGGCATGGATCCGGACGACACTCGACATGGGGACGGCGAAGAGACCGTAGGGGTAGTTGTCCCGCAGGTCCTGCTTGGTCGTGAAGGGGAGCCGCTTCAGGTCGTCGAGGGATTTGATGTCGTCGGGCTTGATGCCGGCGTTGTCGAAGGTCCGCTTGTAGAAACCCACGGTGTGATAGACGCGCTGGACCACCTGCTGGAGCCTCTTGACCTGCAACGCCTCCAGTGCCTCGCGGGGCAGTGTTTCGAATTCCTCGTTGTAGATCATATCCCCTCATCCCTCCTCTTTTCGTTGGTTAAACAGGAAAACAGGCCGCACTATACCCGAAAATCCGACGATTTCAAAGTGGATTTCCTCGCCGCCGGTCACATCGCAGCGGCATCGCTGCCATTTTTTTCGCGGCGATTCGCAGGAGCAACGTGAATTGTGTTTGGAATCAGGGCATCAGTGTTTATAATGACAAAGAGGAGAGGGAGATCAAGGAAAAGGAGCGAACA
>CAWDHZ010000039.1:0-54409 GCA_963802225.1 uncultured delta proteobacterium
GCCCTCAAAGAGATGGGTCTCAAGGTGGCCATGATCACCGGAGACAACGAAGACACCGCCCGTGCCATGGGCACTACCCTCGGCATCGACCGGGTGCTCGCCGAGGTCCTGCCCGGCGAGAAGGCCCGCGAGATCAACCGCCTGAAGGCTCAGGGCGAGATCGTGGCGATGGTGGGCGACGGGATCAACGACGCCCCGGCCCTCTCGGCCGCCGACATCGGGATCGCCATCGGCGCGGGGACAGACGTGGCCATCGAGGCCTCCGACATCACTCTCATCCGCGATGACCTGCGGGCCGTGCCCGAGGCGATCAAACTTTCCTTCCGGACCATGCAGACCATCCGGCAGAATCTCTTCTGGGCCTTTATCTACAACGTCATCGGGATTCCCATCGCCGCGGGCATCCTCTACCCCTTCTTCGGGGTCCTGCTCAACCCCGTCTACGCCGCCATCGCCATGGCGCTGAGTTCGGTGTCCGTCGTGACGAACTCGCTGCGGCTGCGATGGTCATGAAGAAGTGACGGTGACAGTGAAAAAAGGGACGAGGGACCAGGGTGTAGGGACGAGGAGGAAGTGTCTGAGTGCTTGGGTGTCTGAGTGACGAGAGAGAAGTAAAAAGAGAGTTCAGGAATCCGGACTCAAGAGAAAAACGTGTGACGGGGGTAAAAAAATTCTCGCCCAATGCAGTTAAGGCGGGGACTGCACAGGGCGAGGAGGAAGGGGAGGGAATCTGTATGTCGATATCCTCACAAAAGTCTGTAAGGATACGCGCGTTTCGTCCACATACTCGTCGGATATTCGGCCTGGAGCCTCTCGTAAGCCATTTTGAGGGGCTTCGCGTCATGCGTGCTCTTGTACTCGCTGACCCCCTTGAGATACAGCGCTTCGGCCGTTGAGTCGCTTCTTGGAAACTCCTTCACAATATTTTCAAAATACTTCAGGGCCTCGCCAATTCGTTCGGCATCAAAATGGACCTTTCCGATCCCGAGCATGAGTGAAGGGATCAACTCCTCAGGCGGCAGGAATCCGACCGTCCGGTGATGCTCCTTGCCCCCGCCGTTCACAGTGATGAGGGTCGGCGTCCATTTCACCATGTAATCATCGGCCATCGGCTTGGCGTCAAATGACAGCTTCAGCGGAACAACGCTTTTCCCGATAAAATCGACCACCTTTTCATCTGGATACGTCACGGCATCCATCTGCTGGCAGCCTATTCAAGCCGGGTTGTGAAAGAATAGCAGAACGGACTTACCCTCGGAGCCTGCCCGTTCCAGGGCTTTTTTCAAGTCCGTCTCCCACTGAATCTTTTCCGACAAAGGAATATCCTTTTACTCATCAACGTTAAAGAATAGCGACAGTTTCCATACAAAGACTAAGCAAGCGTTCTGCCAGGGATAAGATTCTTCTCTTTTTTCATCCAACCCATCAATTATAAAGAATATTATTCGATCATGCCCGCAGGCCGAAGACAGGCGGCAGCGACAGAATGTCACCGCCCGGATGGTATGAGCCCCTCGGCATCAAGAGGTCACCCCCCGGAAGTTCCGAAAACAGGACCTTCCCGGGGAGCGACCCTTTTGTCATCCGTTTACGACATTAATGTCATGTTTTTCTACGACTGGGCGGGGGCGATGCAGTCCGGGGCGTCATGGCCGGCGCTGTTCACGATGGGGGTTACGTCGAATGCGGCCATTTCACCTGCGGGATAGGGCGTCAGCAGGGTCTGGAGCCGCTCGCGACTGCCTTCTCCGGGATCGAGCCAGCGATCCTCGACACCCTCGGGCAGGATAACGGGCATGCGGTCGTGGATGGGCCGCACGATCTCGTTTGCCTCGGTCGTAATGATCGTGCAGGTGCGG
This sequence comes from uncultured delta proteobacterium, assembly GCA_963802225.1. Lineage (GTDB taxonomy): Bacteria > Desulfobacterota > Syntrophia > Syntrophales > UBA2192 > UBA2192. The sequence goes on from CAWDHZ010000039.1 coordinate 1,860, forward strand.
ATCTCTTTTCCGCCTGGGTCCTTCCAGCTTTCGTAAAGACCCGCGAAACCAAAAGGTTTTTTAGATTTCAGAAAGATATAGACGGGCACCTTGCGCTTTCCCGCCAGGCGCCACTCGTAAAACCCGTCTGCCACAACAAGACAGCGGCGTTTCGCAAAGGCGCTGCGAAAGCTGGGTTTTTCGGCGACCGTTTCGGCCCGCGCGTTGATGAGACGGTTGCCGATGGCAGCGTCCTTCGCCCAAGAACGGGATGAGGCCCCACCGGAGGGGCTCGATGCGGTTTTCCCCGTCACGAATCACGCAGAGGACGTCCTGTCCCGGCGCGATGTTATACCGGGGGCGAAGATCCGGCGACGCCGAAGCGTGAAACCGCTCGGTGACGGCCACATAGGGACTCACGAGGGTAAATCTTCCGCACATGATCTTCCCTTTTCCCGATACCCTTTACCCTGTACCCTGTACCCTTGCACCTGCCGCGAACGCGGCTACTCGTCCATGAGGTAGATCATCCGATACTCATGATACATACAACGGTCCTGGACAAATACGATTTCGTTCTCCTCGGCCAGCTTCCGGGCCTCCTCGTTGCGGATCCCCTGCTGGAGCCAGACAACGTAGATATCGCCTCGTTCTTTTTTTCGCGCCACGGCCTCCTTGACGGGTTCCAGCGCATCCTCGGAGCGACGGAAAACCAGGACGACATCGATCCGCTTCGGGACCGACTTGAGATCGGGATAGCTCTTGCGCTTCAGGATCACTTCGCCGGTAGGGTTCACGGGGGTGATGTCGTAACCCTTTTTGGCCAAGTACTGGGGTACCCAGTAGGCCGTCTTGCCCGGATCTTTCGACATCCCGTAGACGGCGATGTTTCGGTACTTTTCAATAATGTTCCGAATCGTCTCTCGAGTCGCCATCACGGGCCTCCCGATTCTGTGTGATCCAGTTTACCACAAACATAGCGTCTCGCTCCTGTCTTTTGTCCGCGGAGAGCCCGCAAGCGGCCGCGGACTCTCAGAACAGGACCTGCAGGACACCGTCTATGCGTTGCAGGGACGTAAGCAGGGCCGAGGCTTGCGCCCTGGTCATCCCGACCTGGTCTTTTTCCGCGAGCAGACCGGACAGGCCGTCGATGGCCCTCCCGACATGCAGGTCATCGTCCATGCCGGACCGGAACAGGGCCTCGAGCTTTCCCGCCGTCTCTGAGCCTGACCGTGACGCGCCCCGGGCCTTCTTTGCGATCCCCCGGACGCGATCCCTCAATACGTGCAGCTTTTCCGAGCTCACCCTGAACCGGTCTTCCCGGTAGTTCATCTTACGGCGGTAGTGCCCGTCGATCAGGAAGAACCGGAGCTCCTGCGCCGTGAATCCCCTGTTCGTGAGCATCTCCAGGTAGACGATGTTGCCGAGGCTCTTGGACATCTTTTTCCCGTCCACGTGCAGGTGGTGACAGTGGAGCCAGTACTTCGCCATGGGATAGGGGCGAATGGACTCCAGGATGGCCAGGGAGTAGTCGTGGTGCCGGACGAGGTTGTCGATGCCGCCGCAGTAGATGGAGAGGGGCTCGTCGAACAGGGGGGCAATTATGCTCGGGTCCTGGATACTCCAGGCCGGCCACCCGCTTCCCAGGGAGGTATCCCAGCAGACCCGGTCGTCCGCCTGGCAGCCGTGCCAGACGATGAAATCGCCTCGATTCCAACGCATCCCCGGATAGGTGTCCTGGTGGAAGCGGATTCTCTTTTTCGGCCATCGGCTCATGTCCAGGCCGTAAAGGGTGCCGAAGCGGGGGAACTTTAGCGGGTCGAAGTAGATGTTGGCGCCGTGCCGGTAGGCCACCCCCTTGCAAATGAGGCCTTCGATGATTTCCACGGCGGACTCCACGTTTTCCGAGGCCCGGGGAAGATAGTCGGGGGTCTTCATGCGAAGCTGTTTCATCTCTTTCGTGAAGATCCCGATGTTGGCGTCGGTCAGTCGCCGCAGGGTCGTCCCCCGCCTCCTCGCTTCCACCAGCGCCTTGTCCTCGATGTCGGTGAAATTCATGCCTCGCGTCACCTTGAAGCCGCAATACTCCAGGTACCGCACCAGGGTGTCCTCAAAGAGGAACGTCCGGTAGTTGCCGATGTGGGATCGCTGGTAAACGGAAGGCCCGCAGGTGAAGATGTTCGTTACGGAAGCGTTTGCCGGAACAAATATCTCCATTCGCTTTCCGAGGGAATTGAAAAGTTTCAACAAGTCAAAACTCCTTTTTCCTCTTCCGTTAGCGTTTCGCCCGGCAGGCTCCCGGCTGAAGACGACACCGTCATGGCCCGTCCTCAGTCCACGCGGACGTGTTTCCATCTTCCGCCACGGAACCGAAGGGCCATGAGAAAGGCATAGCACATCATGGATACGACCATGGAGACCCAGACCCCGGTGGGTCCGTAGTCCAGGGTGATGGCCAGGAGGTACGCAAGCGGCAGCCGCACACCCCACATGCAGGCCACGATGATCCACATGGTGGCCCTCGTGTCGCCTGCCCCCGTGATCGCCCCGGAGAGAATGGTTCCCAGGGCAAGGAAGGGCTCCGATACCATGTTGATCCGCAGGTAGTTGGCCGTCTCGGCGAGGACCTCCGGTGTGCGGGCCAGGATCGACGCAAAGGCCTCGGCCCAGATAAAGACAGGGACGGCAAGCCCGCCCAGCAGCACCATGCCCGCCCCTGCCGTCTTCCAGCCCAGCTTTTCGGCCCGCCCGGGGTCGCCTGCGCCCAGGTTCTGCCCGGCAAGGATCGAGGCAGCCATGTTGAGGGCAAAGGCGGGCAGGAAGATGATCGCCTCGATCCTGAGGCCGTTGGTCAGGGCGGCGAGTGCCGTAATGGTTCCCTCGCCGAGCCGCGACAGGATGTTGTAGAGCACGATGCTCCCTGCCTGCCAGGCTACTTGCAGGAAAACCGACGGCCAGCCGATGTCCATGATCCGACCGATGGTGGGGAAGCTGACGCTCCACGGCTCGGTAAAGACGCCCCTCCAGCGCTTCGTGGCCAGCAGGGCCACGCTGATGATCATCCCTGCCGTGAAGGACGAGGCCGTGGACACCGCGATGCCCCGGTACCCCATCTCCGGGAAGGGCGGAATCCCGAAGACGAGTGCGAAGTCGCCCGCGATGTTGACCAGGGCCACGAAGAACATGGTGAGCAGGGGCTTCTTCACGTCGCCTGCCGCGCGGAAGACGGCATTGACGATGATGAGAAGGTAGTTCGGCCCGAGGGCAAAGGCAAAGATGCGCAGGAAATCCTCCGCCACAACGCGGATCTCCCCGGGCATGCCGGCCAGGGCCACGATCTCGCGGCAGTAGAGGATCGTGGCGGCGGTGATGAAAACGGCCACGGCAACCCCGAAAATAAGCGATTGCCGGGCGATCTCGACGGCACGTCCGGCATTCGCGGCTCCGACGGCACGCGACACCATGGCAATCGTACCGATACCGATGGCGTTTGCGACAATGATGACGATGAAGAAGAGCTGGGAGACAAACCCGATGGCCGCCTGGATGTCAGGGCCGATGAACCCTGCCACGTAAAGATCGGCCAGGCCCACAAAGAAATTGAATACCATGATGAAAAAGGTAGGCCAGGACAGGTGCCAGATGTTTTTCCAGAGGCTGCCCTGCGTCAGCTCCGGTGGATGATGCTCGCCGATGGGTTTCTCTCCATTTCGTCGGCCCGCCAAAGGCCGGCGCGCATGAGAAACTAACCGAGAAAGACCGGGGAGCTTCACCTTCCGGTCTTTCCGGCCTTTGCTATTTTGAGTCTTTGTTTTTCCCTATACCCTATACCCGAGACCCTGTCCCCTTCTTCAGTACCTGAACAAGGCCGTCACCGGTTCGCGATCGGGCATGGCGTCCCGGCCGATGGCGTAGACCTTCCCTCCTCCGCCCAGGGTCTGGATGGCGGCGAAATCGATCAGGTCTTCATCGCCCGTTTTGGCGCCCGCGTGCAGGACGACCTTATCGGTCTGCGGGTTGAACGTGCCCCATTTTTCCTGGCCCACCTCTACGAAAAGATACCCGATGCGACCGTGATGGGCGGCCGGAACGATCTCCTCGAGATTGTTCGAGGCGAGTCCCGTCCCGATGGATTGCCGGTAGCGGACCCTGGCATCCTCCTGCTCTTTGCGGAACCAGGGCTCGGCAACGGGCCAGGCCAGGGCCTGGAGATCTTCGGCGCTCATCTGGTCCGGGTTTCCGTTGATGGCGGTCTCGAGCAGGTACGGGTAGGCGTTGGCCTCCCGATACATGGCGAATATGTAATCGACACCGGCAAAAACCAGGGGTGCCCGCTCCTCTTTGAGGTATGGTTTGAGGCCTTTCTCGACCTGCTGCAGGTAGCGCAGAATATTTTCCTTGCCGTAATCGGTCCAGGAGCTGGACCCTTTCTGCCCTGTTGCGCCCGCCACGCCAGGCCGGATCCGAAGCTGCTTTTCGTAGACGTCGTACTTGAGGACCTCGTCGATGTTGCGGGGAACGCCCTCGGGCCGGGTCTCCTTCACACTGTAGCGCGAGCAATCCAGCAGACGAATGTCTTTCTGGCTCAGTGCGAGCACATAGAACCGGCCCTCCGTGTTGAACAGGGGCAGCAGGGGCTTTACGTGGAACCGCTCGGCCAGGACGACGGACGGCTGGAAGTCCACGGGAAGCTGGTAGTGCCGGAAGAAATCGGGGCAGAGGAAAATGGCCAGGCCGCTCGACTGCTGGCGCCAGAAGGGATTGTTTTTCACAAGGGCCTGGGCAGGCTCGAGCAGCGTTTCCACTTCGGCCGCCCTGCGGCCGCCGGTCACGAGCCGGTCTTCCGCTTCCTTGAGGAGATTCTTGAGCCGGATGGCGTTCTGCTGGACCTCCGCTCCGGCTTTGTGCGTGGGCATGTAGATGCTCAGGCAGGGCGCCTTCCCCTTCTCGATGAGAAGCCTCAGTTCGTCTTTGGAAAGCTCGTTCATAAACCCTCCATCAACCCATGGGTTGGATGTCCGCCGCCGGCCTATCGGTCGGGGCTTCTCGCCCCGCCCGGACGGCAAGGGCGGCATCGGTGCGGTCCGTGATGATCCCTTCGATGCGGTCATCCTCCAGAAGCCGTTTCATCTGTTCCGTGTCGTTCACGGTCCAGACTGCGATTTTCTTTCCTGACTGGCTCATGCGTTCCAGCAACTCGCCTTCGGCCAGGTTCCGGGCCGGGAGCAGCCAATCCGTATCCCCTTCCAGGATGGCCGTCGTGAGGGCCCCGGCATCCTTGAAGACCAACCCGGTTCTCACCCCGGAGCGGCACTGCTTGACCCGTGCAATGGAGCCCGCGTGGAAGGAGCTGACGATGAAATCCCCCTCGGCCAGGGTTTGACCGACGAGCCGGATGATTTCCCTCTCATAGCCTTCCTCTTTCAGCTCGATGTCGAGACCGATCTTTCCTCGCGTCAGGGCGAGCACCTCTTCGAGCTCGGGTACATGAAAACCCAGGGTCCGGGCGATCTCCCGGACCTCGGGGCAGGTCAGCTCGTTCAGGGGTTTGCCTGCAATGTGCGGGTCGTGGTGGATGACGTAGCGTTGATCCCTCGTTCGTCTCACGTCGAACTCGATCATGTCCGCACGCAGATCGATCGCTTTCTGGAAGGCCTCCAGGGTGTTCTCCCGCGCCATGGAAGAGGCGCCCCGGTGAGCGATGACGAGTTTTTTCATGTCGACCTTGTTCTCTACTCTTCCTCTCCCCGCCGCGGGAGAGGATTGAGGTGAGGGGGTCCCCCGGAGCCACCGGGGGCGCTCCGCCGTCCCGCATCGCGGGTTGGGGAGCGCATCATGTCCGACTCCCTTCCTCACCGGGAGGCAACGCATCGCGTTGCGTCAATTCCTCCTCCCACCAGGGGAGGAGAACAGAGGTAAAGGTCTTTCCTAGGCCGCGGATCATGACGAGCATCATCTTGAATGGCCCCATCGCCTTGAGGGCGTGAGGCTCGTTGGCCGGCATGATGATCATCTCCCCTTTTTTCAGAACATGCGCATTGCCGGATATGATGACCTCCGCCGCCCCATCGAGCAGGCACACAAGGGCATCGAAGGGCGCCGTGTGCTCGCTCAGACCCTGTCCCTCATCGAAGGCAAAGAGAGTGACCGTACCGGTCTTCTTCTGGATGACGGCACGGCTCACGACGGAGCCGGTCTGGTATTCGACCAGCCGGGCCATGTCGAGCACCTTGGCGGTGAGGGGTTCTTTCTTCTCCTGGATCGTGGTGACCATGCTGAGGGCTCCTTTCGGTGAGACGGCCCCTTCAAGGAACAGGGGGGAGGAAGTTTATGAGGCGGCTGGGTCCGGTTGTCCGGATGTTTAAAAATAACAGACCTCTGCGGGGATTGTCAAGGTTGAGGGTCCTATCACGCCGGCATCTCCGGCAAGGAGATGCGTGCAATGGGCGGGAATGCCCCGAGAGACCGGAGGCAGACCATGAACTTCCGGAACGTAAACGGCTTTTCCAGGTAACCGTCTGCTTCGGGGGACCACTGCCGGTGCGCAACGACCCGACCGGCCGCCACCAGGATGATTACCATCATCTCCCCCAGGGAGGGAAGATTGAGCACGCTTCTCAGGATGGAATGGCCAGCCATGCCCGACAGATCTTCATCCAGGAGCGCGAGGACGGGGGACAAACGATGCTCCGGTTCACATGGCAAGCCCCGGCGTCGAAGAAAGTCCAAGGCCTCGCAACCGCTTCTCACGACGTGAATCTCATTGACCGGCAGGTTTCGTCTCAGGACGCCCACCGTCGCCTCGGCACGCGCCTGCTCGAAATCGCCGAAGAGGATCTCGGCTACCCCGCCAGGGGGGCATTCCACCCGCCCGATGGCCTGTGACAAACGCCAGCGGCGATCGATGTCGCCTTCGATCGAGAGGATTTTCCCGGCCATCGTTTGTATCCTTCGAGAGGAAGTTACTCGGATGAGCCCCGGAATGGGTGAGGGGGTGCTTTTCCATTCCCCTGGACCCTATACCCTGTACCCTGTACCCGGCCCCTCCTTCAGGCCGTTTTCACCGCCTGGGCGACGGCCTTGCCGAGTTTGGCGCAGGCCTCGAGGTCGGCCGGTTTAGGCTGCCACTTGGCCTTCACGCCAGGGCAGGCCAAGGGGATCTTGCAGCGCTGCAGGTGCTCCTCGATAACCTTCACCGACTCGCCGCTCCAGCCGTAGGAGCCGAAGGCCGCGCCGATCTTGTTCTGGAACCGAAGCCCCCGCAGGTCTTCCAGGATCGGGGAGATCGTCGGAAGGACGCCCTGGTTCACGGTGCAGGAGCCGATGATGACAGCCTTTGTCTTGAAGATCTCCGTGATCACGTCGTTACGATCGGTTACGGCCATGTGAAAGATCTTGTAGGGCACGCCCTCGGCGGCAAGCCCGTCTCCCACGGCCTCGGCCATCCTGCGCGTCGCCTCCCACATGGTGTCGTAGAGGATGACAGCGGTTTTCTCGGGGGCCTGGGCCGCCCACTCCTTGTACTTCTTTACGATCTGCAGGGGATCCTTGCGCCAGATGACGCCGTGGCTCGGCGCGATCATGTCCACGGGCACACCGAGCGCCAGCACCTCGTCGATCTTCTTCGAGACAAGAGGGCTGAAGGGGGTGAGGATGTTGGCGTAGTACTTGATGGCCTCCTCGTAGAGCTCCTCCTGGTCCACCTGGTCGTTGAAGCGAAAGGCCGTGGCGTAATGCTGGCCGAAGGCGTCATTGGGCATGAGCAGGTTGCGGCCCGCCAGGTAGGTGAACATGCTGTCGGGCCAGTGAAGCATCGTCGCCTCGATGAAGACGAGCTCGCTTTTCCCGATGGGGATGCGGTCGCCCGTCTTGACGGCCCGGAACTTCCAGGGCTGATGGTAAAGTCCCTCGATGCTCTCCATGCCCCGCTTGGACACGATCAGCTCGGCGTTGGGTACATGCTGCATGATGAGGGGGAGCCCGCCCGAGTGATCGGGTTCGGCGTGGTTGGCAACCACGATGTCGATCTTCGCCGGATCGATGACGGCCTTGATGTTCTCGAGCCACTCCTGCCTGAAGGGGGCCCATGTGGTGTCGACCAGAACGGTCTTCTCGTCCCGGATCAGATAGGAATTATAGGTGGAACCCCGGTGGGTCGACAGCTCGTGGCCGTGAAACTTCCGCAGGCCCCAGTCGACGATCCCCACCCAGTAGACATCTTTCATCAATTCTGTGACCATTAAAACCTCCCGATCCTGAAGAGTTTACTCTTTTCCTGACAAGTCAGTTTACCCTTCTGCCGCACCAAAATAAAGGGGCAAAATGTCCCGCCCGGCTTGTGCAGCTATGTCGATAAATTTACTTGACATCTAGCTCCGGGTGTACTATTCTGCAGGCTACCTGACGGTGACAGCTAGCGAACCGGCAGGGTGCAGTAAGAGTTAGGGGACACGCAGCTTGAGATTGTTTGCCACCACACTCGTACGGGTCTGGTGGTTTTTTGATGATGGGCACGTCGGTGCAGATCGAGGTGCTTTTTTTCGGGGGGATCATCGAATCCCCCCGCAGCAGTTCTATAGGGAAAAAAGAAAGCAGGGTCATGCGTAAAGAAAGCATCCGAAATATCGCCATCATCGCCCACGTCGACCACGGCAAGACAACGCTCGTGGACTGCATGCTCAGGCAGAGCGGCATCTTCCGGGCCAACCAGGAGCTCGTGGAGCGCGTCATGGACTCCATGGATCTCGAGCGCGAGCGCGGCATCACGATCATGGCCAAGAACACCGCCGTCTGGTACGGCACAACCAAGATCAACATCGTGGACACGCCGGGACACGCCGATTTCGGCGGCGAGGTGGAGCGGAGCCTCAACCTCGTCGACGGGGCGATCCTTCTGGTCGACGCCAGCGAGGGGCCCCTGCCCCAGACGCGCTTCGTCCTGAAGAAGGCCCTGGAGAAGTCGCTGCCCGTGATCCTTGTCATCAACAAGATCGACCGGGGAGATGCCCGCATCGAGGCCGTCCTCAGCGAGGTCTACGATCTCTTCATCGATCTCGACGCCAGCGAGAAGCAGATCGAGTTCCCCATCCTCTACACGAACGCCAGACTCGGCGTTGCCCATCGGAAACCGGGGGACGACTCCGACACCCTGCTGCCCCTCTTCGAGACGATTGTCACCCACATCCCGGGACCGGAGGGCGATGACAGCGAGGTCCCGCAGTTTCTCGTGACAAACCTGGATTACGATTCCTACGTGGGCCAGATCGGCCTCGGAAGAATGATGAACGGCTCCCTTGAAATGAACCGGTCCTACACCCTCTGCGGCGCGGACCAGAATGTCACGGGCGTAAAATTCTCGGCCCTCTATACCTTCCACGGACTCAAGAAGAAGCCCGTCGATCGCGTCGAGGCAGGCGATATCATCGCCGTCTCCGGCGTGCAGAACATCAGTGTCGGCGACACGATTTCCTCGCTTGATAACCCGAAGCCCCTGCCCCGCATCCGGATCGACGAGCCCACCGTCTCCATGATCTACTACGTGAACAGCGGGCCCTTCGCGGGCCGCGAAGGGAAATTCCTCACCTCGCGCCACCTGCGGGATCGCCTCGAGCGGGAGTCCCTCCGCAACATCTCCATCCGGGTGACCCCCATGCCCGAGAGGGCCGATGCATTCGAGGTGTGCGGACGCGGCGAGCTGCAGATGGCGATCCTCATCGAGACCATGCGCAGGGAGGGATACGAGTTCATGGTCTCCCGACCCACGGCCCTCACGAAGCGCGAAGACGGAAAACTCCTCGAGCCCACGGAGCGCCTGTTCCTGGACGTCCCGGAGGAGTTCACCGGTGTGGTGACGGAAAAGATCTCGACACGAAAAGGCCGGATGATGAACCTCGTCAACAAGGGCAGCGGCCGCGTCTATCTCGAATTCGTGGTCCCCTCGCGCGGGCTCATCGGCTTTCGCAGCCATTTTCTCACCGACACGAAAGGCGCCGGCGTCATGAACACCCTCTTCGAGGGTTACGACGCCTGGGCAGGTCCCATCCCCCAGCGGGCCAATGGTACCCTTGTGGCCGACCGTGTGGGCCGGATAACGGGCTATGCCAGCTTCGCCATGGAGGACCGGGGGGAGCTCTTCCTGGATGTGGGAACGGAGGTCTACGGCGGAATGATCGTCGGCGAGCGCAACCGAACGGGCGATCTCGACGTGAACATCGTCAAGGAAAAAAAGCTCACCAACATGCGCAGTTCCAACTCCGATACGACCGTCACCCTGAGGCCGCACCGGCTTCTGTCCCTGGATCAGTCGATCGAATTCCTCTCCGAGGATGAACTGGTCGAGGTGACACCGGAACACATCCGCCTCAGGAAAATGGAACTCGACCCCGTCAAGCGCCTGTCCATCAAGCGCAAGGAAGGGCGGAAGACGGACTCGGATTCGTAGAAAATTTTTTCGAAAGGTTGATTCAGATATATGTTTGTCTCCATCATCGGAACCGCGGCATCGGGTAAAACAACGTTTTTCAAGGCCCTCTCAGGTGCAAACGGCAACGGGGGGAACAACGGGCATCCCTCCGTCCGCATCGAAGTTCCCGACGAGCGGATCGATGCGCTGACGAAGATCTTCAACCCCCGAAAGACGACCTACTCGCGCCTCGACGTGACGGACACCGTAGCCATCCGCGAAGGCGAGGTCAAAAACGAAACGCTGGATGCCAAATCCCTGCAGCAGATGCGGCAAAGCGACGCCGTTCTTTTGGTACTGCGCCACTTCGACAACGGACACGCCGCCGATCCCGTCGGCGATTTTCAGCGCGTCCAGGAAGAGTTCATCCTGGCCGACATGGTCCAGACCGAAGGCCGCCTCGAGCGTCTGCGAAAGCAGAATGCCCTCAAGCCCCAGCCGGCCCTGCAGCAGGAGCAGGCACTGCTCGAGCTGTGTCTCGGACACCTCGAAGCAGCCAGCCCACTGGCCACGCTGACCCTGTCCTGCGAAGACGACAAGAAGATCCGCGGCTTCCTGTTTCTTTCGCGCAAGCCCATGATGATCGTCGTCAACTGCGTCGAGGCAAGGCTCGCCGAGGCGGAGACCATCGCCTCGCAGCTTCGGGAGCAGCTACCGGGGCACATCCCCGTTGTGGCCGCCTGCGGGCAGTTGGAGGCGGAGCTGACCGCCATGCCGCCGGAAGAGCAGGCGGAGTTCATGAATGAATACGGCATCCGGGAGTCCCTGCGCGGGCGGATCATCCGTCTTGCCTACGACACGCTGGGGCTGATTTCCTTCCTGACCGTGGGAGAGGACGAGTGCCGCGCCTGGCCTGTCCGCAGAGGCATGAGCGCCCAGGAAGCGGCCGGCACCATCCACACGGATCTTTCCCGAACCTTCATCCGCGCTGAGACGGTCTCCTACGAAGACTTCATCCGGCTGGACGGTTTTGCGGGCTGCAAGAAGGCAGGCGTCTGGCGGCTGGAGGGCAAGGGCTATATCGTACAGGATGGGGATATCATGTCCATCCGGGCGGGCAACTGAAGCAGGGGACAGGGTTCAGGGTATAGGGTCCAAGGAAGAGGAATCATTTCAAACCCCAACATCTATCCGAACCGATACATGACTTGACGGGCAGTGACAAAGTAATCCCGATTACCGCTTTCACCTACAAGTGCTCGGCCGGATTCATTTATCCATACTGACGATTACGGATTGAGAGGAACGCCAAAGTTAAGCGGCGGCGAAGCCGTCCGCCTTGAACGCAATGTTAGGCGCTCGGCCAACTGAGGACGCAACGCCTGCCTCTCATCACCGCGCTATCAGTGCGAACACGCCCCAGCCCAGGTATTCACGCGTGTACGCGGCGTAGCGTTTGGGTGCTGAGGTCAGTTCGGCTCGAACATCTTTCGCGAAGTCGTCGTCGGGATTCGCTTCGAGCCATCGGCGCATGGTGAGCCACTTGGCCGCCTCGTACCTGTCCCAGCTGTCTTGGTCCGCCAGAACCATTTCCACGACGTCGTAGTCGAGGTCGCCGAAAGAAGCGAGAAGCTCTGGAAGCATGAGAAAGTCGGAGATCGAACCGGCAAGGCATCCCTTGGCAATGTCTTCCGTCGGCGGTAACTGCCGCCAGTAGGGCTCACCGATGAGGATGATCCCTCCGGTGCGGAGGCTCCTCGCCAGAAGCTCAATTGCGCCGCCGACTCCCCCACCGATCCACGTGGCACCGACACAGGCTGCCACACCGACCTTTTCGTCGGCGACGTAGCCGGCAGCGTCACCGTGGATGAACTCCACTCGATCGGCGACGCCGAGTTCTTCAGCGCGGAGTTTCGCTTGCACGGTGAACAGCTGGCTCATGTCGATACCGGTGCCGCTGATTCCGTAATCGCGTGCCCATGTGCACAGCATCTCACCCGAACCGCTGCCGAGGTCGAGCACACGGGTCTCCGGTTCCAGGCGCAACGCCGCGCCGAGAGTGGTGAGCTTTTCAGGTGTGAACGGGTTATGGATGCGGTGAGCACTTTCGGTGATGTTGAAGATTCGTGGAATGTCCATTGCAGAAACCCTTTACGTTCAATTTTTTTCGGTATCGTGCATACCATTATTTGCGACTGAAATCCAGCATATGACCAAGATTAATCGACCTACCGCTTACAGGAAGGAAGGGGCAAGGATTCGGCTGGAATCCACTGCACGGATCGAATTCCACATCAGCCTTATTTTATTGCAGTTTTAAGCTAAGTGGAGCGGGGTTCCGGGTCGACTCATCATCACCGTCCGGCCCCTTGCCTTTCCCTGGCGGGGGCGTATATTAGTTATATAAGAGTGAAAGCCCGCTTACCCTTGGGGGTCCATCTGCCAATCCGAATCCCTTATCGTTGCACATCCTCTTTCGGTCGTTGCCGGTTTATCCATTCCTACAGACAGTGATTGGCTTCTTTCCGGTTTCCCCGGGCGGGCATATTGACCCGGCGGGCTCCAGGAGGTGTCGCCATGACATTGACGTGTGTCGAATGCGGAAGGCTCGTGTCGAAGCTCAACTCCGAGAAAAAGTGCGAGGAGTGCGCCAAAAAGAACGAATCCATGAAGTCCTACTTCACGAAACTCTTCTTCATCAACCCGGGCTGCGCGAGACTGGTGCCGGTAAACTGATCTTACCGCCCTTTGCTTGCCTGAAATCTATTCCACTACACGGCCTTCCCGAAGGCTGGATGGAAAGTTCCGGGCCGTCTTTCCCAGCTTGAAAAATCATATTATAAGGAGGCAGTTAGTCATGAAAGAGGCATCCAAGGAGATTTTGCGGTTCTGGAAAACTCAGTGGGAAGCATACATGAAGTCGATGATGGCTATGCAGGAGCAAGGGGAGACGATGCTGGAGATGATCCGGAAAAGCGGTGTCATGCAGGAAGGATCACAAAAGATGGTCAAGGACTGGGCGGATAAATATAAGGCAATCCAGAAGTCTTATCTTGATGCCGTTGAAGACCACTTTCAGAAACTCGATGATATTATTGGCGCTCCCTGAGTTGGACAAATTTTGTTGGAGTACGAACAGGACGAAGGCAGGGTCGTTTGGCTCTGCCTTCTGCATTTATAATCATTGTCGATTGTAATCTTCAGTATTTTCCTAGAGTCAGATTTCAATTTTTTCAGGAAGCAGTCGATCCCCGACTTGACACGTATTGTCAGGTCACTTGCTTTTCAGAACAGATTATCAGCTCTGCAACATTTGACATCCAGGGGCATCAACCTTAAGTTAATTTATGGACGTTTTGCGAATTCTCTTCAATATCCTCCTCTTCACCGCCGCGCTGTTTTTGGCTGCGCTCGTCGTCGAGAAGATCTACGCAGGCCGCTGGAAATGGGTGGCCTTCGGCATCCTGATGAGCTTCATCATCGGGTTTGCCATGTTTCCCGGGACCCTGATTGCAGTCCTCGAGGCCCTGCCAGGCGGACTGACACTTGCGAACGCGGCAACATTGATTCTCGGAGGGGTTGCGGCGGGCTTTCTTGCCACAGGCGTCTGAATCGTCTTCCGAATCCTTCAGGAGGTCTTCCTGAAGCTCTTCTCCCGGTGAAATAAGCTAGCAGGTGGCAGGTGACTGGTCAAAGACAGTCGACAGCGGAGTTCTGTTACCTGTTACCTGTTACCTGTTACCTGTTACCTGTTACCTGTTACCTGTTACCTGTTACCTGTTACCTGCCCCCTCGACGTATCGAACACCAGATCCCTGGCGCCGGAAGGTGCGATGACGACCCCTTCGATTTCCAGGTCGACTTTCAGCCGCCGGGCGGCGGCCGCAGCCGCTTTTTTATTCGTGTAGGGGCCGGTCACGACCTGGTAGCGATCGCCCTTCTGCACCACCCTGGCCGGGATCGGCGGTCCCTGATGGTTGAGCACGGCGGCCAGCCTCCTGGCGTTGAGTTCCCCAATCATTTCATCGGCGCGAACGTACCAGGCACCCTTCTTCATCTCGGGAACCTGAGGCTGACCGTTCCAGGAAGCGGGACGCTGCACCTCGGCGGCTCCGGCGATCATTCCTTCGACCCCTTTTCCGCCTTCCAGCACCGGAACCGGGATTCCTCTGGCTTGCTTTACGGTTTCCTCAATCTGCTTCCAATCCAGCCGGAGCGCTTCTTTCTTTTCGATTTGCCTGAGTCGCGCGTAGAGCCTCTTCTTCATCTCCTCGGCATTCAGCTCCTCCTGGGGCGTGTGCGCCTCCAGGTAGAGGATCCCGTCGTCGCGGCCGATCAGGTAGGGCTGATTGACGATGTTCACCGGCGTCCTGACGGCCGAAGCCGGATAGAGCTTCTCCATGTCTTCCGGATAGAGGCGGATACACCCGTTCGTTGCGCGCAGACCGATGCTGTAGGGTTTATTGGTCCCATGGATCACATACGTCGCCCGGCTCAGATAAAGTGCGTACTCGCCCAGCGGGTTGTCGGGGCCCGGCGGGACTTCGGCAGGCAGCGGGTCACCCCTCTTCGCATGGTCCTTGCGGATCGAGGCGGGCACATGCCAGGTCGGCCGGACGGCCTTGCGCTCCACGGACATCTCCCCCATGGGTGTCGAGCGGCCCTCCTCCCCGATGCCGACCGGGTAGGCGATGACCGATCCCTTCTTCCCCCCGTAGTGAAACAGCCGCATGGCAGCCAGGTTGATCACGATTCCTTTTCTGGGGGACTCGGGATGGATGAACATCAGGGGAAGCATCACGCGGCTTCCGGCCTGTGGCGCCCAGACGTCCACGCCCGGGTTGGCCGCGCTGATTTCGTCATAGCCGAGGCCGAAGTGTCTTGCGATGTCCGGCAGGGTATCGCCGTCCTGAACGCGAACCACGGCCAACCGGCCCATCACCTGATCGCCTTTCGCCGCGGCGAGTGCGCGCGGTTCGATGGCTCTTTCCGGTAGAGCCGGTTCGGCCCGAAGGAGTCTCATCTTCGGAGGCGCAGCACAGGCATGAAGGAAAAATCCCAGCAAGACGATAATGAGCAGACGCGGCCACAGGACATTGAGGTTAGTCATAAAGGTTTCAACACTCCTTTCCCGCCGATGAGCTTTTTTTACCGGACCACGTTGAACGAGATCAGAATGGACAGCAGGCACAGCGATATCAAGCCCGCGATGAACAGTGTTTCCGAAATCCTCCCGATGGCGGCCGACTGTTTTCGGAATCGCATCGAGGCATAGGCAAAGACGCAGGATCCGAGAAACAGGACCAACGAAAACAGGGCGAACTCATCGGCAAGAGTTTTTTCGGCATGGCCCATGGCCCCGATGAGACTCACAATGGCGAAGCTGATGCCCAGTAGAGTGGTCGACGCCGCCAGGATGTGATGGGAAATCCCCTGCGTTGCCTTCTCAGACATCCTTCACCCTCCTGGCTTTTCGTGCGAAGACCGTGCAACGAATCATTCAGCCCCGGAACACTCACCCCTTCTTCATCGTGAAGCGCCACTTGCAGAAATTCTCTGCCGGGTGCGCATCCGGCGGGGCGTAGAGGCACTCCACCTGGATGCGCTCGTCGATGACGCGGGCGAAGTTGGCGAATTCCCCCCGGTGCATCTCCTTGCAGGAAAATTCCGGCAGTCCTTTTGCGAGCCTTGCGACTTGGGGCGCGCAGCGGGGGACCGTGATGACGACCTCGTCCTGTTTTTCCTCGATCTCGTAACCGATGATGATCGTCCAGGGGAAATAGCGCAGGGCCTGCACGAAGCCCGAAAGCCCTTTCCCGATCCCGAATCGCTTCACGAAATCCCTGGCGGCCAGTTCAGCGGCCTTGTGCCAGACCCGCTCGTTGATTCCCTCTGCCGTGGGCTGATCGAAGCGCTCCTGAACGAAGAGAAACCAGAACCCGTCGATCACCCGGTAGTGCCAGAGAAGAAACTCCACGTAGGCGCGCAGCTCCGCGGGGCCCATGCGGTCAAGAAGCTTCAGGTCCATCCCTCACCCCTTCAAATTCCTGGCCTTCTCCTGAAGCGCCAAGTCCTCCGGGTCCGTCGCCTCGATGACGATGCCGTGAGGAACAGGCTTCCCCTTCAGGTCCACGTGAATGAAACTGATGAAGCCGTCGAGGAGAAAATCCTCGTCGCTGTTCTCGAGCACTTTCACGTAGGAGACGAGGCGGGTCGTTCCGGCAAAAACGACCCTGCTTTCGAATCGCACGACGTGGCCGTTGCCGATGGGCTTTTTGAACAGCATGCCGTGGATATTCAGGCAGACGATGTTTTCCGGATGCGTGAGGCTTGCCACGGCGATGAACCCCGCCTCGACGAACCACATGGCCGTCTTGCCCGCGAAGAGGGTCCCGTGGTGATTGAGATCCTCGCTCTTCACGAGCCTGCAGAGACTGTGGGTGCGCAGTTTCATCGCTTCACTCCTTGTTTTTCAGTTTGCCGCAGAACGCGAGACCCTTGCTTCTCTGCAGATCTCCCGGCGTCACAAAATCGGCCGCCACGTCCACGAGATCATCCAGCACCGCGGCCCGGGGCAGCTCGTTTTTTTCCTGCCGCCGCCGCGTCCGGTGCAGGCTGGCCGCAAACCGCTCGAAGGACGGCAGCAGCTCCGGCAACGTGAGGTCGATCCGGGCTGCCTTCGGCGCCTGTTTCTGCAGATCCTCGAAATAGGCCTCGATCGCTTCTTCCACGGCGGAGACATCGAGCGGCCCCGCGGCCCGCAACGGCCCTGCCAGATTGACACTCCCCGCTGAAAGCTGACTGCCATGTTTTTCGAGAAGCAGCGCAAGGGCGCTGCCGCGATGGATCCCCCCGTTTTTCCCGATCGGGACTTCCCGCTCGCCGAATCGAAGCGCTCCGGGTGACCGCACCGGAAGATTGACGGCTCCCGGGAGGGCCTCACGGTAGCACCGGACGACGAACTCGGAGCAGATCATGGGCTCCCGTCCCGTGTTGAAGAGCTGCAGAAGAAAGGCCGCGGCAGCGTCGAGGGTTTCCCGGATGAGCCTCCCGAGAACGGACGAGTCGACAATGCTCCGGGTGATACACAAAAAGGCAAGGAGCAGGATCTGCTCGAAGCCATACCGCTCGCCGCGTTTCAGATAGTACGCCGCACGTTCCAGAACGGGATCGAGGCTTGCAGGAAGCTCCTTCAGCCGCCGGGACTCGACCCACGCGGCGTGTTCGATGCTCTTCGACAGCTCCCGACGGATGACCCCGTCCCGAATCGCTTCACCGACGGTGCGTCCCTGCTCGCCGTACCGGCCGAGAAAGAGGCCCGCATGGCTCACCTCCGAGCGGTCGATGAACCGTATGGCGTCGCTGATCAAGCCTTTGCTCCTGTACAGCAGGACATCTCCCGGCATCAGATGTGCGACCGGAATGGCTTTTATCATACGTTCCTCTTATCTGCCTCGATTGTCACTTCTTCCACTTCCATCCCTCGCCTCTAGGCGTTGCATACCACCCTCGGCACAAAGGTGATCAGGTAGTTGTACGTCCCGATCTCGTGCAGACCCGTTCTCGCAAACCCGAAGGGCTCCACCATGGCGGTCACGTCATCCGGCGAGAGCCGGATGGAAACCGGGGGGCCGGGCGGGCCGGGCACCTTCTTGAACTCCACAACGGCAAACGTCCCGTGGCGCTTCAGGAGCCTGCGGGCCTCGGCAAGTGCACCATCCTGGACGCCTGCCTCCTTGAGGTCGTGGAGCACCGTGGCCATGAGCACGAGATCCAACCCCTCGCCCGGCAGGGGAAGGGTCTTGCTCACATCGGCAACGATCGGACTGATATTCTTTGCCCCGCGGCGCTCGATCCTCTCCCTGAGCCGCTCCACCCCCTCGGCCCACAGGTCAACCGCATGGACGCGTCCCCCGTCACCGATGATCTTCGCCATGGCAATCGAGTACATCCCCGGGCCGCATCCCATGTCCAACACCGTGAACCAGGGTTTCAGGGCCAGGACCTGGAAGAGCTTCCCCGCTTCAATCAGTTCGAAGCTGCTTTTCCCAGCTCCATGGGGTTTGTCCGGCCGCACGTCGTTCATGACTCGCCTGCAGATTTGGCTGGATGGCACATGGTTCAGGAATATGGGGGAAACGGCGTCTCTGTCAAGGACTTTCGTTGGTTTGCGTACCGCAAAGAAGGAACTTTGAGGCTTGCAGTTTCAACCGGTTGTGCTAGAAACGCTATGAAGAAATACCTGCAGGAAAACACACGTTGCCGACAAAAAAACGCCTCCCGAAAAGCCGCAGACAGCCCGAGCCGAAGCTGTGGGATGATTGGCGCTGGCAGTTCAGGAGCCGAAGGCGAACGGCCGACGAGATCACCGAGACGCTTGACCTCCGCCGAAAGGAACGCCTCGCGATCGGCGAGGTGGTAAAGACCTATCGCTCGGCGGCAACCCCTTACTATTTCTCGCTCATGGATGCAGGCGATCCGCTCGACCCCATCCGGCGGCAGTGCGTCCCCGATACCCGGGAAATCAACTCCGAAGGCGGTGTCGAGGATCCGCTTGAAGAGCGGGCCCACAGTCCCGTGCCCGGCCTCATTCACCGTTTCCGCGACCGCTGCCTTGTCATCGTGACGAACCGCTGCGCCGTCTATTGCCGCCACTGCAACCGCAAGCGCCTCTGGCACGAGCGGGAAAAAATTCTCACACCCCATGACCTGACGGCCATGGCCGGCTATATCGAAAAGCGGCCCGCCATCCGCGAGGTGATCCTCTCGGGCGGTGATCCTCTGACGCTCTCCGACGGACGGCTGGAACGCATCCTCGCACGCTTGCAAGCCATCGAGCACGTGGAGGTCCTGCGAATCGGGAGCCGGGTGCCCGTCGTGCTGCCCATGCGCATCACGGAGCGGCTCTGCGGCATCCTTCGCCGTTACCGGCCCCTGTGGTTTCTCACCCAGTTCAACCATCCCCGTGAAATAACGCCCGAAGCCGCAGCCGCCTGCGGCAGGCTTCTCGAGGCGGGCATTCCCGTCCTGAACCAGTCGGTGCTTCTCAAGGGAATCAACGACGATTTCCGGATCATGCGCCAGCTTCTCTACGGACTCGAGCGGATCAGCGTGAAGCCTTACTACCTTTTCCAGTGCGAGCCCGTGAAGGGCGCCGACCACTTCCGGGTGGACATCTGGGACGGCATGAGGATGATGGAGAAGCTCTGGAAGACCACTTCGGGCCTGTGCCTTCCCCGCTATGTCGCCGACATGCCGGGCACGAAAGGGAAAGTCCCCCTCCAGCCCGTAAGTTTTTTATAGGGACGAAATGAAAAGTGTCTGAGTGTCGAAGTGCTTGAGGGTCTGAGTGAAGAGCAGGAAATGAAATAAAGGGATCCCGATACCCGACCTGCCCGCTCCAATTCCCAGTTCCCAATGCCGCAATTTCCTCCCGCGGGCGGCGAATTCCTTTGACAATAAAAGGGAAATATATTAAAGAGATACCCTTTTAACCAACCCAACGCCCCTGAGGGGAGAACCGAGATGTACAGCGCAAGCGACCTGAGAAAAAATCTGAGACTCATGCTCGATGACGACCCCTACATCGTCGTCGATTTCCAATTCGTCAAACCGGGAAAAGGCCAGTCCCTTTACCGCTGCAAGCTTCGCAACATGCTCACCGGCAGTCAGATCGACCGTACCTTCCGCGAGGTTGACAGCTTCAAGCCCGCCGACACGGAAGAAAAGAACATGCAGTACCTCTACAAGGAAGGCGACTCCTACCACTTCATGGACAATGAGAACTTCGAGCAGATCGCCCTGACGGAGGGGCAGGTCGGAGAGGCAAAGAACTTCCTCATCGAAAACATGGAGTGCAAGGTCCTCATGTTCCGCGACCGGCCGATCGACATCACCCTGCCCAACTTCGTCGATGTGCTCGTCACGGATGCACCGCCCTGGATCAAGGGCGATACCGTGTCCGGCAATTACAAGCCGGTGATCGTCGAGACGGGCTACAAGGTCAGCGTGCCCCCCTTCGTAGAGCAGGGCGAGAAAATCCGAATCGACACACGAACGGGCGATTACCTGACCCGAGTCAAAGGATAGCCGGGAACCCAAGCCCATGAGCGCTCAGTGGAAGCTCGAGGCCAAACGTGAGGCCCTCGAAACGCGAGCCTGTGTCCTCCATGCGACGCGCGCCTTTTTTCTGTCCCGCGATTACCTCGAGGTCGAAACCCCCAACCGCATCCCCGCCCCTTTGCCCGAATCCCACATTGACGCCCTTCCCGCCGAGCCGTGGTGGCTCCATCCCTCGCCGGAGCTCTGCATGAAGCGGATGCTCGCGGCAGGCTACGGGCGGATCTTCCAGATCAGCAAGTGTTACCGCGGGCACGAGCGCGGAGCTTTGCACCTGCCGGAGTTCACCCTGCTGGAATGGTACCGCGCCGACTGCGATTATTGGCGGCTCATGGAGGATTGCGAAGACTTTTTCCTCTACCTGTCGGGGGCGATGGGGATCTCAAACCGGCTCACGTACCGAAAACGGGAGATCGACCTGTCGAAGCCCTGGGAGAGGCTTTCGGTGAAGGAGGCCTTCGATCGATACGGATCCGTTTCCCTGGAAAGCGCCCTGGAGCAGGACCGCTTCGAAGAGGTCCTGGCCCTGGAGATCGAGCCCCGCCTCGGGGACCGCAAGCCCACCCTCCTGCACGACTACCCGCTTGCCTTCTCATCGCTTGCCCGGATCAGCAAAGACAATCCCGCCTACGCGGAGCGCTTTGAAATCTACATCGGGGGGCTGGAGCTGGCCAACGGGTTCTCGGAGCTCACCGACGCCGAGGAACAGCGCCGACGCTTTGAAAAGGAAAACGCGCTCCGCTCGAAGAGGGGCCGCTCGCCCTGGCCCATGCCGGAAAAATTCCTCGAGGCGATCTCCCGCATGCCCGAGTCGGCAGGGATTGCCCTGGGGGTGGACCGGATGGTGATGCTCTTTGCCGATGCCGCCTCGATCGACGAGGTTGTCTCCTTCACACCGGAAGAACTCTGAACCCGTTTGTTTCGTTCCTTTCGCCGGTTCGTTTGTTTCGTTCAGTCCCGGACCATGACGTCCCGGAATGCATTCTTTCCCGGCAGCCTGTCTGCCGGCGCGTTCAACAGTGCCGCAGCATGGCACCAAACCGTATGCACATCTTGATTTTTCACGCAAAATCCTTTATAAGAAAGAAAAAATGAATCAAGGTTCTCGGGTTCGGAAGTTTCACCGCTTCCGGAGGTAAACCTGGATGGTCGGGCCGCCATCTGATCAAGCGATCGGGTGGCGGTTTTTTTATGAATCGCACGGTCACAGAAAAGGAGGTCCGCAATGGGATTTTTCGACAAGGTGTTCGGCGGCAAGACCGCGGGAGGGTCCTCTCCGGGGGATCGTGGAGACGTCCGAGCCTTGGAATTCAGGGAGAAGGGATTCAGCATCGCCGCACCGCAGGACTGGACCGTGGTCGAGAGCCCTGGCGGCCTTGAAGCGCATCCGAAGGAGGGCGGGCGGATTGCGGATCCCGGATCGGGGCGGGAGATCAACAGCCCCGGGGTCACGGTCACCGTATCGGAAATACTCGATACCCGTCAGAACGCAGTCAAGGAAACGCTTCGGGCCCGATCGACCGAGATGGCCGGTCACCGCATGGTCAAGCACATTGCCGGTGAAGTCAAGAACGCCGATTACGGGATCGTTTACGAATACCAGTATGGACCCGGTGAGGCTCCCGTCTGTGCAGTGGGGGCAGTCGCCCAGAAAAAGAATAAGCTCTACATCGTTTCCGCGTGCGGCACGGTGCAGGATTTCGACAGGAACCGCGGCACCCTCGAAGCCGTTGTCGCGAGTTTCAAGCTGCTCTGATGCGAAGGAACGTCTGACGGGGACCGGGCGTCGACGTCCGGTCCCTTTTCTATTGCCCCACCAGGATTCGCAAAGGCCGATTATTGCCCATGTGCATGATTGGGTTGAAGTATTCATCATCCGGCGCCTTTTCTTCTTTCGTCTACCCTTTTGCCTTGAGCCTTTCGCCCTTCCTTTACACATTTCATGGAACCAAGCTTAACGTTTCGTTAAATCAATCGGCCGGCCGCGCCGAATTGGAGAACGAAGCGAAAAATCAATACCGTAATTAATTCTATTATATCAGTTATTTATAACTTTTTTCAGGGAACATGCCTATGGTGGCACGCTCTTTTCAATACTCAAAGGCAAAGATCAGCAATCAAACAATTGAAATAATAAAAAACATTGGGAGGACACATCATGAAAAGGACGCTTTCGACACTGATTCTGGCGGGTATCGTTGTTCTGATCACGGGGACCTTCTGCTTTGCCGAGTACGCCGCAGCAGGCGTTGAAAACTTCCCCTACTTCCACCTCGGCTGCATGATCGTCGGCGGCATGATCATCGTCTCCCTGAAGCAGAAGTATCAGAAGATTTATCTCGGAGAGGCCGTCGGCAGCTTCGCCATGTACGCCATCCTCGTGGCCCTCTTCACGACCCCCGTGGCCGAGGCTCTCAAGAACCTGCTCAGCTAAAAAAAGTGCTCAGCAGACAACGCCCTTCACCCTGGAGCAGTAAACAAATCGAATTCGGAAGGGATAAAATAAAGAGGCCGTCCGGTAAGCCGGGCGGCCTCTTTTATTGTCCCTACACCCTCGTCCCTCGGATCCCTAGTTCGCTTTCCCCTCGATCGTCCACGTCGTTCCCGCCTTCGAATCTTTCAAAACTATCCCCTTCGCTGCAAGCCCATCGCGGATTTCATCGGCCCGTTTCCAGTTCTTCTCGGCCCGGGCCTGGAGCCGCTCTTCGATCGAGGCCTCGATCTCGCCGAGATCAATCCCCCGTTTATCCGCTTCCCGCAGCCGGTCCTTCTCGAAGTAGAGATCGGGGTCCTCCATCAGGATCCCCAGTACGCCGCCCACCTCGCGGAGCGTTCGCTCGGCCTCGTTGAGGACAAAGAGAGCCGGCGGGCTGGCCTTGAACCCGTCGGTGAGATAGGCATTCACCTGCCGGACGAGATCAAAGACGTAGCCCATGGCCCTGGCCGTGTTGAAGTCGTCATCCATGCCCTCCCGAAAGCGATCCGGCAGGGTCCGGATTCGCTCCAGGAGCGCTTTTTCTTTCTCCGGCAGTTCCTCTTCCTTCACCGAGACAGGCGTCAGGGCCTGGTCGGAGGCGAAGATGTCCCGGATCCTCTTGAGGGTTTCGTAGAGGCGGTTCATCGCGATCCGGGCCTCGCTCAGAACCTCATCGGAGAAATCCAGGGGGCTCCGGTAGTGGCTCTGCAGGACGAAGAACCGAAGGATCTCCGGATGGCAGACTTTCAGGATATCCCGGATGGTGACGAAGTTACCCAGGGACTTGGACATCTTCTCGTGGTCCACCTTGATGAACCCGTTGTGCAGCCAGTACTTTGCGAAGGGTTTCCCCGAGGCCCCCTCGGACTGGGCGATCTCGTTTTCATGGTGGGGAAAGACCAGATCCTCGCCGCCTCCGTGGATGTCGAAGGTCTCGCCGAGAAAGCGGGCGCTCATGACGGAGCACTCGATGTGCCAGCCCGGCCGCCCCTTGCCCCAGGGGCTCTCCCACCAGGGCTCACCCTCCTTGCTCGCCTTCCACAGGGCGAAATCCAGGGGATCCTTTTTCTTTTCGCCCACGGCGATGCGGGCCCCCGCCGTCATCTCATCGATGTCACGGCCCGAGAGTTTCCCGTAATTTTTGAACTTCTTCACGGCGAAATAGACATCCCCGCCTACAACGTAGGCCAGATG
The DNA here is from genome assembly GCA_963802225.1 of uncultured delta proteobacterium. GTDB lineage: Bacteria > Desulfobacterota > Syntrophia > Syntrophales > UBA2192 > UBA2192. The sequence goes on from CAWDHZ010000039.1 coordinate 26,030, forward strand.
GTTCTTGAGGAGCTTGCCGATCAGCTCGATCATGCCCCCGATGTGCTCCGTAGCCCGGGGGGTGACGGTGGGGCGCTCGATGCCGAGCCGATCCATGTCGTCGTTGTGTTCGGCGATGTAGCGCTCGGTGATCCGGCGGAACTCGACGCCTTCCTTGTTGGCCTTGGCGATGATCTTGTCGTCGATGTCGGTGAAGTTCTTGACGTAGGTGACCTTGTAGCCGCTGTGGCGCAAGTAGCGGGTGATGACATCAAAGTTGATGGCCGAGCGCGCATGGCCCACGTGGCAGGTGTCGTAGACGGTGACTCCGCAGGCGTAGATCCCCACCTCGCCCTCCTTGACGGGGACGAAGTCCTCTTTCTGACGCATCAGGGTGTTGTAGAGACGAAGCGCCATGGCATACCTCATTAATGACTGGCTAATGGCTAAGGGCTAAAGGCTCGAGGCAAGAAAAGACATGGAATTGAATGCCTCAAACCTTCCGATACACCGATTCGGGGTTAATCCGATTCAAAGAATCCGGTCGAGCATTTACGGAAAAAGGGCGATCATGTCCAGGGCCGTGTCCTCCCGGAGGCCGCACATGAGGTTCATGTTCTGGACAGCCTGGCCGGAAGCCCCTTTCACGAGGTTGTCGATGGCGGAAAGAATGATGACCCGGTTCGTCCGCGGATCCACGGACAGCCCCACATGACAGAAGTTGGTGCCTTTCACGGAAGAAACGTTCGGGTACATTCCCTTGCGCAGGACCCGGACGAAGCGCTCGCCCTTGTAGAAGTCATTATATAAATCAATCAGCTCGGCCGTGGAAAGCGTTTTTTTGAGGCTTGCGTAGATCGTGCTGAGGATGCCCCGGGTCAGCGGCAGCAGGTGCGGCGTGAAGGAGACCTTCACCTCCGAGCCCGCCAGCACGCTCAGCTCCTGCTCGATCTCGGGGCCGTGCCGGTGCTCATTGACCTTGTAGGCCTTGAAGCCCTCGTCGACCTCGCAGAAAAGCGAGCCGATGACGGGGTCCCGGCCGGCACCGCTCACCCCCGACTTGGAGTCGATGATGATCGTGGCCGGGTCGATGATCTTTTCCCGCAGCGCGGGCGCCAACGCCAGGATGGCGCTCGTGGGGTAGCAACCGGGGTTGGCCACGAGTTGGGCCTTCCGGATCTCGTCCCGGTAGAGCTCGGGAATGCCGTAGACGGCCTTCATGGCAAGCTCCGGGGCCGAGTGCTGGTGGTACCACTTCTCGAAGACATCGAGGTTGCGAAGCCTGAAGTCGGCGGAGAGGTCAATCACCTTTTTCCCGGCATCGACAAACGCCGGCGCGACGGCCATGGCCTCCCCGTGTGGCGTGGCCATGAAGATCACATCAGCCATCCCGGCCAGTTCCCCGGGCGATGCGTCGATGAAATGGATATCCGTGAGGCCCTCGAACAGGGGGTAGGTGCCGGACAGGGGCTGGCCCTTGAACTTGCGCGAGGTGAGCGCCGTCACCTTCACATCGGGGTGCCTCAACAGAATCCGCATCAGCTCCAATCCCGTGTAGCCGCTGCCGCCGTAGATGCCGACCCGAATCATTTTCCCATTCCTCCGCATAAAAAAGGGGGTTCCGAGAACCCCCTTGTCATTTCGACTAGCGCTTCGAGAACTGGAACCGTTTGCGGGCTCCGGGCTGTCCGTATTTCTTGCGCTCCTTGATGCGGGAGTCCCTCGTGAGGAAACCAGCCTTCTTCAGAGCGGGCCGGAGCTCCACGTCCAACTCGCACAGCGCCTTGGAGATGCCCTGTTTGACCGCGTCGGCCTGACCGGCAATGCCACCGCCGCCCACGTTGATGTAAAAATCGAACTTGCCCATCTGGTTGGTGATTTCCAGGGGCTGCTCGATGATCTTCTTGAGAACTTCCCGGGTGAAGTAATCATCGAAATTCCGGTTGTTGATCGTGAACACGCCGGAGCCATCCTTCATCCAGATCCGGGCGATCGCCGTCTTTCTCTTTCCCGTTGCATAAATACGCTTGTCAGTCATAACCACTCCATCTCCGGTCGATCTTACAGTTCAAGCAAATGGGGCTTCTGGGCGTCGTGGGGATGCTTGTCGCCGGCGTAGATCTTGAGCTTGCGAAGCATCTGCCGGCCCAGGGCGTTCTTGGGGATCATGCCCTGTACGGCGCGCCGGATCAGCTCTTCGGGCTTCTTCACCAGGAGCTTGTGCGCGGGCCATGCCTTGATTCCGCCCGGGTAACCCGAATGATGGTAATAGATCTTGTCGGTGATTTTCCTGCCGGTCAATGCGACCTTCTCGGCATTGATGACCACCACGAAGTCTCCCGTGTCGGTGTGGGGCGTGAAGATGGTCTTATGCTTCCCGCGAAGGCGGTGAGCGATATCCCGGGCAAGCCGGCCCAGAACCTTTCCCTGCGCGTCGACGAGCAACCAGTCGCGGTCGACGTCATCCTTCTTGGCCATAAATGTAGTCATGGGCACACCACTCTCATAAAATTCGAAAGAGTGAGAATAGGTGAATCAGGGATTTTTGTCAAGAGAAAAAACGGGAATTGAGCAATATTGGAATGGCGGAGTCCCGGAATGATGAGTTAATCTCTTTTTTCAATAATTCCATACCTTTCGACTGCCTTTTCCTTATCCTGTACCCTGTCTTTTTCTTTCTCTTCAGTCAGACACTTCCGCACTCAGACACTCAGGCACTTCTCAGAAACCCAGCGTCTGCGGGGAGGCCGAGAACCCCCCGACGCGACCAAACCCGGTCAGGGAAAAAAGAATCATCAACTGGCGGTCATCGACCAGGTCGGAATAGCTCATCTCCACGCCCCAGCACTGGCTGCGGTACTCGAAGCCGATCGTTTTTTGCAGGGTTGTCTTGGTGAACAGGTCTTCCCGTAATCCCGCGAAGACATCCAGGGAGTTCGTGGCCCGGAAGCGCCCGATAATGCCTGCGGACTCGACGGAATTCTTCGTGTAGCGGTAGACGAAAGCCAGACTGTCGCCCCGGGCGTCCTTGAGAGCGACATCCTGATTGAGTATCGCCCAGGACATGGTATTGAAGTCGTAGGATGATCGCGTCACGAATCCCAGGTACGGATTGGGGTTAATGTCGATCTCGATCGCGAGCGGGCTGAACGTTTCAAGCGGATCCGCCGGCAGCGCGGTTGGCGCAGTCGGCGGAATGGTCGGTATCGCGGTCGTCGAATAGATCGAAGGCTCTGTGATATTGTATGTCTGGCTCAGCTTCAGACGGAAGAGCTCCTGATAGGTCACATTTCCTTTTTCATCGGCTTTGCGGCCGATCAGGGTATTGGTGAGCGCATAGGTAACGCCGTTGCTCGAGTCGACGCCCGTCACGAAATCGGGCCGGAGCGTCTGGTCCACATTCGGAACATAGAAATACGTAACCTCCGGCTTGACGGCATGCCGGATCTTCTGGATCGATCCCCAGTTGGCATCGAATATGCGGAACACCTCGGTTGTTGCGCCGAGGGAGACGGAATAGAGGGTGCGGCTCTCTGACGTACTGGCCACTGCGGGGTTGTTGCTTGATGTGTCCCAGATCGTCTCCCGGACCCCCAGTTCTGGTGTGACGGTCGCGTAGCTCCCAAAGGCCCAGGGCAGGGATACTTTAGGATACACATCGAAGGCGGAACCCTTCACCCCGTAGTCGCGGTAGTAGTAGCCATAGAGGCTCGTAACGTCCCAATTGAGGCGAGTATCGAAAAGGGGCTGCTTGAAGCCAGTGAAGGTGATTTCTGGGTAGCGTTGCAGGGTCTCGGCATTGGAGGGGGTAGTCAGGTTTTCCGTGTACTGCGTCAGGGCCGTCAGGTTGTAGTTTTTCCATTGCTTGACGATGCGGGCCGTGGAGTCGTAGCTCGTGAGCTGTTCGTTTCCCATGAAGGAAACCTTCTGGAACTTGCGGTTGGAGCTCCCGGCATAGTGATCCAGGTAGTAGTTGTGGGAATCGAAGTCTCGGAAGTAGTAGATGTCGGAGACTTTCTTGAGATCCGACCGGAAGTAAAACCCGGGCTCGAAGGTCGTCTCGTGACTCCAGTACCAGGACCAGCGGTCCTGCTTCTCCGTCCAGGTGCGGGGAATGCCGCCGAAGGTATCCGTGCCCGTCCATTGATCTTTCAGGAAGTCCCCGTAGAACAGACCATAGGTGCTCGAGCTCGGCTGGTATCGAAACTCGGCGCCCTCCTGGAGCCCCCGCTGGCTCATGTATCGGGTGTAGAGCGTGGCGTCCTGGCTCTCCGAAATGGCCCAGTAGAACGGGATCTCCACATCAGCGCCCAGTTTATCCTGCGAGTAGCCCAGGTAGCCAGGAAGGAAACCGCTCTGGCGCGTCGTCTTCGCGGGGAACACCGCCCAGGGAAGCCAGATGACGGGCGTGTCACGAATCTGGAAGGAGCCGTTCTTCAGGGTCCCGTAGCCGTCGACGGTGACCTCTCCCTCCTTCCCTGTAAAACGCCAATCGGCCAAAGGCCCATCGCAGGTCGTTGCGGTGGCATCCTTGATGCGGTAAGTCGCCTCGCCGGATTTCTCAATTTCGCTGCCCGTCACATAGAGGTGATTCTTGACGAAGAACATGCGCCCGTCGCGGGTCGTGCCCTTCTTCGTCTCGAGATTGAGCTCGATGATATCCCCCTCCAGGGTATCCCCTTCGCTCGAGAGAAAGGCATGACCATGGGCCCAGGCATCGTTTGTCGTTTGGTTCATGGTGACGGAGTCGGCCGTCAGGAAACCGCCCGTGAAGGTGATCACCACGTTGCCCTCGGCGCGGTACGTGTCGGCATCCTGATCATAGGTGAGGCGGTCCGCCTCGATCCGGATGGGCCCTTTCTGGGCCTTTTTCAGGTCGAGACTCGGCTGCCCGCCGGCCGGTGCGGCCAGAAACAGCAGGAGCACGAGGATGAGCCCCGATGCCCGAGACAGACGCGTAAAGCCCCCCGTTTTACGATCGCCGGTCATTTTCCGCCAAACCCGGAACCTTTCGATGAGATGAACAGGGGACGCACCGCCCCCACGAGATAAAGTGACCCGGCCACACAGACGAGATCGTCCCTGCCGGCCATTTCCAGGGCTCTCCGGATGGCCTCGCGGGGCTCTCTGACGACATCAACGCTGCCGCTCCAGCGCATCGCCTCCGCGGCCAGCGCCTCCGGTGCCAGCGCACGCTCCTCCGGGGGCCGCGTCAGAATCACGCGATGGGCCAGCGGGGCAAGCCGCCGGATCATCCCCCGCCAGTCCTTGTCCGCCAGGATCCCCAGAACGAGGATCAATCTGCGGTACTTGAATCCGCCCAGGGCCCGCTTGAGCGCCGCGGCGCCGGCCGCGTTGTGGGCTCCATCCAGAATGACCGTGGGGCCCTTCGCCACGATCTCCAGCCGCCCTTCCCAGCGCACGGCCGCAAGACCTTTCCGGACGGCCTCGTCACCGATATCAAACCCTTTGCCGCGCAAGACCCCCAGGGCCCCCAGGGCGCAGGCGGTGTTTTCCCTCTGGTGGGGCCCCTTCAGGGCCGAGGCCAGGTTTTTTCCTTCCATCCCCGGGGACCGAAAGTCGAACAGATCGCCTCTTTTCGCCCGAATCCGGATCTCCCGGCCCACCCGCAGCAGTCGTGCCTTCCTCTGCCGGCAGACGGCCTCCAGAACGTTTAAAACGGGGGCCTGCGTGGCCGCCGTGATGCACACGCCGCCCCGCCTGATGATCCCAGCCTTCTCCAGGGCGATGTCTTCGAGGCGCGGCCCCAGGAATTCGGCGTGGTCCAAGGCGATGTTCGAGATGACGGAAAGTTCGGGACGGATGACATTGGTGGCATCGAGCCTGCCGCCCATGCCGACCTCGATGACAGCCACGTCCACCCTGCAGCGGGAAAAATGAAGAAAGGCCAGGGCCGTCGCGAACTCGAAGTAGGTCACCCCCTCACGGTTCGCCCGGCGCACCTGCCCGATACGCCGGCAGAGGATGTCCTCGGGAATCATAGCCCCGTCCACCCGGATGCGTTCCCGGAAGTCGACCAGGTGGGGGGACGTGTACAGCCCGACCCGGTAACCCGCTGCCTGGAGGATTGCGGCAAGAGTTGCCGCGATGGACCCTTTCCCGTTTGTGCCTCCCACGAGGATACACTTATAGCATCCCTGGGGGCTCCCGAGGCGCTCCAGGAGCCTCCTGACAGGTCCGAGGCCCGGCTGGATACCCCGGCCTTTCAGACTGTCGAGGTACTGAAGCGGATTCACACCCATAAAGGCTCCCGTATCAAATATCAAAAGGCCGACCGGATCGGAATGTTGAAATACGGTACTATTGGGAAAGCCCATCTGAATGCCGGAGAAAAACCATCATTCCAACATACCATGATTCCGGCGACCTGCCCCTTCGGCGCAAGAAGTTATCACAGCCCTGCTGATGCGGGCAACCTCTTTATGGCCTGAAACCCTTGCAAAGAAAAAGGGCCACGGATAGGGATACCCTGTGGCCCTGTCTGACATATCAGGCAAGCCTCCCCGCTAAGGGGTACTGATTTTATGATCCGGCTCAAAGCCAGGCGATTTCAGTCCGGGATGACCTTGAAGACCTCATCTCCGGGCCGTGTCCGGTCCGCCACCTTCACACCGATGTAGTCGCCCGCTACGGCCTTTTCGACCTTTGCGTTGTTGACTTCCATAGAGTCGATGACGCTATCGAAGCTCGTCGTATGGCCCACAATCTTGATCGTGTCGCCCACCTTCAGCTCGCCGGCCGTGATCTTGATCGCCGCGACGCTGGGCTTCGCGAAGAATTTTACGATTTCGCCTATTTTCTCTTCCGCCATAAGTAAAATCCTCCTTTCTTCCAGTTACCTTCGATCGCTGTTCCATATAATTTTTCGCGTTGAAAATCAAGTGATTTGCCGGGCGGGCCGGAGGCGGGCTCCGGGCATAAAAAAAGGGCAGGGACGATGGTCCCTGCCCGGTCATTGCGTGTCGAAGGGGATTCTTACTTCTCCTTGCCGGTCTCTTTCCTGACCGCCGGCCTTTTCGCCGCCGCTCTCTTCGGCTTGGTCTCTTTCCCTGCCTTCGCGGCCTTGGCTTTTTCGGCCTTGGGCTTGGCTTCTTTCTTGGCCTTGGGCTCCTTTTTCGCTTTCGGCGCCGCCTTGGCCTCTTTCTTGGCCTTGGCCTCCTTCTTTTCCTTCTTCTCGGAGGGCCTGACCGTCAACTCGATGACGGCCATGGGGGCGCTGTCTCCTGCGCGGTAGCCCGTCTTGATGATCCTCGTGTAGCCGCCCTGCCGATCTGCAAAACGGGCACCGATCTCGTCAAAGAGCTTCTGCACGACGCCCTTTTCCCGAATCACGGCCGCGGCTTGCCGGCGGGCATGGAGACCCCCCCGCTTTGCCAGCGTGATCATCTTCTCGGCCACCCGCCTCAGTTCCTTCGCCTTGATATCGGTGGTCTCGATCTTCTCGTGTTTCAGAAATGACGTAACCATATTTCGAAGCATGGCATCTTTGTGACTGGTTGTTCTGCCAAGCTTTCGTCCGCCTACCTGATGTCGCATCTTGAACAATTCCTTTCAGCTCAAAAAAATATCAGGAACGCCGAAATATCCTGTTCGGTTTACTCGGCGCTGCCGGCCTCTTCCCGGTTCTTGGGAGGCCATTCTATCTTCATGCCGAGGGAAAGACCCATCTCGGAGAGGATCTCCTTGATCTCGTTGAGGGACTTGCGGCCGAAGTTGCGGGTTTTGAGCATCTCCGCTTCCGTCTTCTGAACGAGTTCGCCGATGATGTGGATTCCGGCATTCTTGAGGCAATTGGCCGACCGGACGGAAAGCTCGAGCTCGTCCACGCTCTTCAGGAGGTTCTCGCTGAGTTTCTCGCTCTGCCCGGCCTCCTCCTGCACCTTCTCTTCCTCGATCTCTTCGAAGTTGATGAAAATATCGAGCTGGTCTTTCAGGATCTTCGCCGCAAAAGCAACGGAATCCGCGGGCGGCACGCTGCCGTCGGTCCAGACTTCCAGGGTGAGCTTGTCGAAGTCCGTGATCTGGCCCACGCGGGCATGGCTCACGATGTAGCTCACCTTCTTGACGGGCGTGAAGATGGCGTCGATGTTGATGGTCCCCTCGGGCTGGTCGGGGTCGCGCTCGCGCTTGGCCATGACGTAGCCCTTGCCCATCTTCACGACCATCTCGGCCTTGAGTTTGCCTCCGCTGGTCAGCTGGGCGATGTAGTGATCGGGGTTGAGGATCTCCACATTGGCATCCGTGATGATGTCCCCGGCTTTGACCTGGCCCGCCTTGGAGGCGTCGATCTTGATGGTCCGGGGGACATCGCCGTGAAGCTTCAAGCGCACGCCCTTGAGGTTCAGGATGATGTCCGTCACGTCCTCTTTCACGCCGGGGACGGTGGAGAACTCGTGCAGGACATTGTCAAAACGCACGGACACGATGGCCGCTCCCTGGATGGAGGACAGCAGCACTCGCCTCAGCGAGTTCCCCAGGGTGATGCCGTAGCCCCGTTCAAGGGGCTGCACGGTGAATTCCGCGTAAGATTTATTGTGGGTCTTCTCGTCGATCTCGATCCGTTTCGGCCGGATCAGGCTGCGCCAGTTTCTCTGCATAATCAATTTTCCCTCAGGCTGTCAGGCTCTCGAACCGCCTGGAAAAGGGTTTCGTCCGGAACCTTCCTTGACCGATTACTTGGAGTAAAGCTCGACCACCAGCTGCTCCTGGACGGGCATCGTGATATCTTCGCGTGTCGGGATCGCCTTCAGGACACCTTTGAAGTTGTCCTTGTCCAGTTCCAGCCACCCCGGGATGCCCCTGCGGGCCACCGTCCCCAGGGAGTCGAGGATGGGGAGGACCTTTCTGCTCTTTTCTTTCAGCTCGACGACGTCGTCCTTTCGAACCTTGTACGAGGGAATGTTGACCTTTTTCCCGTTGACGAGGAAATGGTTGTGGCGCACGAGCTGTCGGGCCTCGTTCCGGGACGGGGCAAAGCCCAGCCGGTACACCACGTTGTCGAGCCTCAGCTCCAGGAGCATCAGGAGGTTGGTGCCCGTGATGCCTCTCATGCGGTCGGCCCGTTCGAAGTAGCCCTTGAACTGCTTCTCGAGCAGCCCGTACATCCTCTTCAGGCGCTGTTTCTCGCGAAGCTGGCCGCCGTAATCGGAGCGCTTCTTTCTCGCCCTCGTCTGCCCATGCTCGCCGGGTGCATAGCCCCTGCGCTCGAAGGCGCATTTTTCGGTGTAGCAGCGATCCCCCTTGAAAAACAGCTTCAGGCCTTCACGACGGCAAAGCCTGCATTCTGATCCTCTGTAACGTGCCAAGTTGTTCCTCCCTGTAAATTCTCGTGGGTTTATGCTGCGCCTTACACGCGCCGTCTCTTGGGCGGACGGCAGCCGTTGTGCGGGATCGGGGTCACGTCGCGGATCAGGCTGATCGAGATGCCTGTCGCCTGCAGCGCCCTCAGGGCCGACTCGCGGCCGGACCCGGGGCCCTTCACGTAGACCCGGACGGTGCGGAGCCCCTGTTCCTTCGCCTTGCGTACCGCACTCTCGGCGGCCATCTGGGCCGCAAACGGGGTCCCCTTCCGGGAGCCCTTGAACCCCGACATCCCGGACGATGCCCAGGAGATGACGTTCCCGGTCAGGTCGGTGATGGTGACGATGGTATTATTGAATGTCGACTGGATGTGGGCAATCCCCTCGGGGATGTTTTTCTTCTCGCGCTTCTTTCCGGTCTTTCTTCTCGGATTGGCCATGGGTCCTCCAGGTAATCAATGAGCGTGTTACTTCTTCTTGCCGGCGATCGCCCTGCGGGGTCCCTTGCGGGTCCGGGCGTTTGTGTGCGTGCGCTGGCCGCGGCCGGGAAGTCCTTTGCGGTGCCGCAGGCCCCGGTAGGTGCCGACGTCCATGAGCCGCTTGATCGACATGGAAACGTCCCGGCGGAGATCCCCCTCCACCTTGTGATCCTTGTCGATGACGCTGCGGATGGCCGTCACTTCCCCGTCGGTGATCTGGTCCGTCTTCGTTTCGTAGGCAACCCCCGCCTCGCGGAGGATCTCCCGCGACTTGGAGCGGCCGATCCCGAAGATGTAGGTCAGGGCGATCTCCATGCGCTTGTTCTTGGGTAGGTCAACGCCTGCTATTCTTGCCACTGCTCGGGCCTCCTCGAATGGTCTTCTGTTATCCCTGGCGCTGCTTGTGCTTCGGGTTTTCGCAAATCACCCTTACGACGCCGTGGCGCTTGATGATCTTGCACTTGTCGCACATCCTCTTTACCGATGGTCTTACTTTCACGACGAATACCCCTTTTGTCAATCGGCCCGCAGCCGTTTCGCACCCTACTTCGACCGGTAGGTGATCCGCCCCCGCGTCAGGTCGTAGGGCGAGAGCTCCACCGTCACCTTGTCTCCGGGGAGGATCTTGATGAAATGCATCCGCATCTTTCCCGAGATGTGAGCGAGCACGCGGTGCTTGTTTTCCAGCTCCACCCGGAACATGGCGTTCGGCAGCGTCTCGATGACCCTGCCTTCCACCTCGATAGGTTCTTCTTTTGCCATATACTCCCTGCGCTCAGCCGATCCTGCTCAGGATGACCGGCCCGTTTTCTGTAATGGCCACGGAGTGCTCGAAATGGGCCGACAGTTTCCCGTCGGCTGTCACCACCGTCCAGCCGTCGCGAAGGATCTCAACCCGGTAGGTTCCCTCGTTGACCATGGGCTCGATCGCGAAGACCATCCCCGGCTTGAGTTCGATCCCCCGTCCGCCCGATCCGTAGTTGGGGACCTGCGGGTCCTCGTGGAGGCTCTTGCCGATGCCGTGCCCTACGAGATCGCGGACCACGGAGTAGCCTGCGGCCTCGACATGGCCCTGTATGGCGGCGGAGATGTCGCCGATGCGATTGCCCGCTTTGACCTCCGCGATGCCTCTGTAAAGAGCTTCTTCCGTTATCTTCAGCAGCTTGCGCGCCCCGGAGGTGATTTCCCCCACGGGCACTGTGACCGCCGCATCTCCGTAATAACCGTCGTTGAGGATACCGAAGTCGAGACTGACGATATCGCCTTCCTTCAGTTCCCTCTCCGAGGGCATCCCGTGCACGACCTCGCTGTTGACGGAGGTGCACAGGGAGTAGGGGTAACCCCGGTATCCCTTGAATGCCGGCCGGGCGCCCTTTTTCAGGGCCAGATCCTCGGAGAGCCGGTCCAGTTCGATCGTTTTGACCCCCGGCCTGATCTTCTTCCTGAGCTCCTCCAGGATCGCGGCGACGATGGCATTGCTCTTTCTCATCTTTTCAATCTCCGGAAGAGATTTCAAGATGATCATGACCGGGTCTCCTTACCGCCGTTTCGCCAGGCGCCCTTTCTTGAGGAACCCCTCGTACTGCCGTGCCAGCAGGTGGGTCTCGATCTGTCCCGCCGTGTCGAGGGCCACTCCCACGATGATCAGCAGCGCCGTCCCGCCGAAGTAGAAGGGGACGTTGAAGTAGACCATCAGGATGCTCGGAAGCACGCAGACCGCAGAGACGTAAATGGCACCGCTGAAGGTCAGGCGGCTCAGCACGTGGTCGATGTATTCGGCCGTCTTCTTTCCCGGCCGGATGCCCGGCACGAAGCCCCCGTGCTTCTTCATGTTATCTGCCACGTCGATCGGGTTGAACACGACGGCCGTGTAGAAAAAGCAGAAAAAAACAATAAAGCTCACATAGAGCAGCTCGTAGAAGAAATGCCCCGGTATCAGCGAGTCGGAAACCCACTTCATCCACGGGTGCGGGATGAACTGCGCCAGGGTCGCCGGGAACATGATGATCGACGACGCGAAGATGGGCGGGATGACGCCCGACGTATTGACCTTGAGCGGCAGGTGTGTCGTCTGCCCGCCGTACATTTTTCTCCCCACGATTCGTTTTGCATACTGCACGGGGATGCGCCTCTGTCCCGTCTCCATGAAAACGATGGCGCCGACGACGGCCACCATGAAGACGGCCAGGAAGATCACGGCCAGGATTCCCATCTCCCCCGTGGACACGAGCCGGAAGGTGTTGATGACGCCCTCCGGACCCCGGCAGACGATGCCTGCGAAGATGATGAGCGAGATCCCGTTGCCGATCCCGCGCTCGGTGATCTGTTCGCCCAGCCACATGATGAAGGCCGTGCCGGACGTGAGCGTGATGACCGTCATGAGACGGAAGCCCCAGCCGGGGTTCATGACGATGGAGGCACCCGTCGGTCCCGCCATGTTCTCGAGACCCACGGCGATCCCGAAGCCCTGGATGAGGGAAAGGAGAACCGTCCCGTAGCGCGTGTACTGGGTGATCTTTCGGCGCCCGGCCTCGCCTTCCTTCGACAGCTTCTCCAGGTGCGGAACGGCGATCGTGAGCAGCTGCAGGATGATGGAGGCGCTGATGTAGGGCATGATCCCCAGGGCAAACACTGAGAGGTTCGAGAGCGCCCCTCCTGCAAACAGATCGAAGAGCCCCAGGAGCGACCCCTTGGCCTGGTCGAAAAACGCAGCCAGCGCCGCCGTGTCGATGCCGGGCGTGGGCACATGGGCCCCGACCCGGTAGACGGCCAGCAGAATGAACGTGAAGGCAATGCGCTTCTGGAGTTCCGGGATTTTCTGTATGTTTTTCAGTCCGCCAATCAAATCCGATATCCTCTTACTCGATGACCTCGACCTTGCCGCCGGCCGCCTCGATCTTTTCTTTCGCGGTCTGGCTGATGGCATTCACCCTCACGGTGAGGGCCCTCTCGATCGTCCCCTTGGCGAGAATCTTGATCCCGTCGCCGATTTTCCGGATCACGCCACCGGCAAGCAGGGCTGCGGCATCAACGGGGGCCTCCCCGGAGAAGCGGTTCAGCTGATCCAGGTTGACGATGATAATCTCCTTGCGGAAGATATTCTTGAAGCCCTTCTTGGGGATCCGGCGCGCGAGCGGCATCTGGCCCCCCTCGTAGCCCGGCCTGGAGCTGTGGCCCGAACGGGCCTTGAGGCCCTTGTGCCCCTTCGTGGAGGTCCCGCCGTGGCCTGACCCGTCGCCGCGGCCGACCCTCTTTCGCTTTTTTCTTGAACCCTCGGGGGGTCTCAGTTCACTGAGCTTCATTGCATTCACCCGCTGATTTCTTCTACGGCAACGAGATGGCTCACCTTGCCGACCATGCCCCGGATCTCGGGGGTGTCCTTAAGCGTCACGCTCCGGTTCATCCGGACAAGCCCCATGCCGCGCAGCACCTTGCGCTGCTTCTCGGGCCGCCCGATGGAGCTCTTCACCAGTGTAATCTTCAGTTTCTTTTCCACGGTCCGTCCCTTCGCCGATCCTCTGCAGTTTTTCGAAAAGCGCATCTTCACGGCTGCTTGAAAATGCGCAGATGTCATTGGGTTTTATTGACTCACCCGCTTCGCGGGGCTACCCGGTAAGGATCCATTCATCCATGGTTGCGCCCCCTGACGGGATGCGCCCGCGGTCAGCAGCCTATATGTCCGCCACGTCCTTGCCCCTCAAGGCCGCAATCTGACCGGCGGTTCGAAGCCTGCGGAGCCCGTTGAGGGTCGCCTTGACGAGGTTGTGGGGGTTGTGGGACCCCAGGCACTTCGTGAGCACGTTCTGCACACCGGCCACTTCCAGCACGGCACGAACGGCGCCGCCTGCGATGAGGCCCGTTCCCTCCGAGGCGGGCTTCAGCATGACACGGCCCGCACCGAATTCCCCGACGATCTCGTGGGGGATCGTGCGCTCGCCGATGGAGAACTTCGCCATACTCTTGCGGGCCTTCTCCATCCCCTTGCGAATCGCCTCGGGCACCTCGTTGGCCTTGCCCAGACCCGCGCCGACGGAACCCTTGCCGTCTCCGACAACCACGATGGCGCTGAACCGGAACCGCCGGCCGCCCTTCACGACCTTGGCCGTCCGGTTGATGGCCACGACACGGTCCAAAATCTCCGTTTCTTCCACCCTGAATTCTTTTCTATCCCTGTCCAACGGTCACTCCCTCTTGTGAGATTCGGTGTCTAGAATTTCAGGCCTGCTTCCCTCGCGCCCTCGGCCAGAGCCTTCACCCGGCCATGATAGAGGAAGGAGCCGCGGTCGTACACAACCGTGTCGATCGTCATGGCCAGAAGCTTCTTCGCCATGAGCTTGCCCACCTCGGCGGCGGCGGCCGTCTTCTTCATCTTTGCGATCGCCTCGACGATCTCCTTGCTGCGCGTGGAGGCTTCGGCCATCGTGCGGGCCGCCTCGTCGTCGACGGCCTGGACGTAGATGTGCCGGGCGCTGCGGAACACAGCGAGGCGAGGACGTCCGGCCGTGCCGGCAACCTTTCCCCGGACACGCTTCTTGCGCTTATCCCTGACCTTCTTGAGCTTCTTTGCTGACGATAACAATGTTCTGCCCCTCTTTGCGATGATAGGGTTATGAGCCGCGTGGCTTTACGCGCCTGCGGACTTGCCGACCTTGCGCCGCACGACTTCGCCTGCGTAGCGGATCCCCTTGCCCTTGTAGGGCTCGGGCTTGCGCTTGCTACGGATTTCTGCGGCAGCGCGGCCCACCTGTTCCTTGTCGATCCCGGAGACGCTGAGGTTTATCAGCTTCTCGATTTTCACGGTGATCCCCTGCGGAACCTCGTAGATGCGGGGCACCGAGTACCCCACGAACAGCTTGAGCGTCGTGCCCGCCAGCTCCGCGCGGAAGCCCACGCCGGAGATCTCGAGACCTTTCGTGAAGCCTGCGCTCACCCCCGTGACCATGTTGGCGATAAGGGTCCGCATGAGGCCGTGCAGGGCCCCGGCCCGCCGGCCCTCGTGGGTGGTCCGTATGCTGAGGGTCTTGCCCTCCTGGACGACCTCGATATCCCGGGGCAACGGCCTCGAGAGATTCCCCTTGGGTCCCGATACCTTGATCTCGCCGCCGGCGGCGACGACCGTCACCTTGTCCGGCAGGACGATGATTTTTTTCCCGATTCGTGACATGGATGTCTCTCCTGACTTTCGCTTACCAGATGTTGCAGATGATCTCGCCGCCCACGTTCTGCAGCCTGGCTTCCTTGTCCGTCATGATCCCCCGGGGCGTCGACACGATGGCCACCCCGAAGCCGTTGACCACCTTGGGGATCTTCTTGCTCGAAACGTAGATCCGCCGGCCCGGTTTGCTCACCCGCTGAAGGTCCTGGATGACGCGCTCCTTCGTGTCCGTGTACTTGAGGTAGATCTTGAGGATGTCTTTTTTGTTCTGGTCCTTCTTGTTCTGGTCCTTCTTCACGTCGAACCCGCTGATGTAGCCGGCCCGTTTCAGGACCTTCACGATCTCCAGGTTCACGCTCGAGAGCTGGGCGTTCACGCTCCGGAACTTCATCCGGTTGGCGTTACGGACTCTCGTCATCATATCCGCAATAGGATCGGTCATACCCATAAAAGATTCTCCTCGTTGTCTACCAGCTCGACTTGATCACGCCCGGAAGTTCTCCCCACGAAGCGTACTTACGCAGACAGATGCGGCACATATTGAACTTGCGGTAGTACGCACGGGGTCTCCCGCAGATCGGGCAGCGATTGTACTCTCGGACGGAGAATTTCTGCTGCCTCTTCGCTTTTGCAATCAAGGATTTCTTTGCCAAGGTGTTCCTCCGTTTTGAATCCTAATTCTTGAAGGGCATCCCCATGAGCTTGAGCAGATGCCGGGCTTCCTCATCGTTCCTCGCCGTCGTGACGATGACCACGTTCATGCCCTTGACCTTGTCGATCTTGTCGTAGTCGATCTCGGGGAAGATGAACTGCTCCTTGATCCCCATGGCGAAGTTGCCGCGGCCGTCGAAGGAGCTGGGCGAAATGCCCCGGAAGTCACGGATACGGGGAAGCGCCACGTTCACCAACCGGTCGTAAAACTCGTACATGCGCTCCTTGCGAAGGGTGACCATGGCGCCGATGGGCATGCCCTGGCGCAGCTTGAAGGTGGCGATGGACTTGCGGGCCTTCGTGATGACCGCCTTCTGGCCCGTGAGGGCCCCGATCTCCGCCGAGGC
Source organism: uncultured delta proteobacterium (assembly GCA_963802225.1). Classification (GTDB taxonomy): domain Bacteria; phylum Desulfobacterota; class Syntrophia; order Syntrophales; family UBA2192; genus UBA2192. Next base: position 42,021 of record CAWDHZ010000039.1, read on the forward strand.
GCTCTCGAGGATCTTGATGTTCTGGATCGCCTCGCCCAGGCCCATGTTCACGATGATCTTCTCCAGCCGGGGCACCTGCATGGTGCTCGTGTACCCGAACTGTTTCATCATGGCCGGGACGACTTCGCTCTTGTAATAGTCTTTCAGTCTTGCCATTGATCTCTATCCCCAGGTTACTGGTCGATCTGTTCGTTGCACGCCTTGCACACCCGCACCTTCTTGCCGTCCTCGAGGGTCTTGAACCCGATGCGGACGCCGGTTGCGCACTTCGTACAAACGGGAGCGACGTTGGAGGCGTCCAGCGCGGCCTCCTTCTCCATGATCCCGCCCTTGCTCTTCTGATCGGGCCGCTGGTGCCGCTTGATCATGTTGAGCTTCTCGATCACGACTCGCTTCCCGTCGGCCAGGATTTTGGTGACCTTGCCGGTCTTGCCCTTTTCCCTGCCCGCGATGATTTTGACCGTGTCGCCTTTTTTCAATCGGTTCGTCTGCATGGTCGTTTCCTGTTCCCTGCGGCTCACAGCACTTCCGGAGCCAGCGAGATGATCTTCATAAACTGCTTGGCGCGAAGCTCACGGGCCACGGGCCCGAAAATGCGCGTCCCCACGGGCTCCATCTGGTTGTTGATGAGCACCGCCGAGTTGTCGTCGAATTTCAGGTATGTCCCGTCGGTCCGCCGGACCTCTTTCCTCGTCCGCACGACAACGGCCTTCATGACGTCGCCCTTCTTCACCTTCGCGTTGGGAATGGCCTCCTTGACGGAAACCACGATGATATCCCCCACGGTGGCAAAACGCTTCCGCGTTCCTCCCAGCACGCCGATGCAGGACACCTTCTTTGCGCCCGAGTTATCTGCGGCATTCAAAATGGTTCGCACCTGAATCATATCGTCACCCCGTTTCTACCCTGCCTGTTTGCGCTCCCGGGCTACTTCGCTTTTTCCAGGATTTCACGCACCCTCCAGCGCTTGTCCCGACTCAGAGGACGGGACTCCACGATCAGGACCTTGTCGCCGATGCCGCACTCGCTGCGCTCGTCATGGGCCTTGTGCTTCTGGTGCTGCCGCATGTACTTCCGGAAGCCCTTGTGCTTGACGAGCCGCTCGCTTTTCACGACGACAGTCTTGTCCATCTTGTTGCTGACGACGACTCCCTTGATGGTCCGCTTGTTGCCCCTCTCGTCCATACCTATTTCTGCAGCTCCTTCCGCTTCATGACGGTTTTGATGCGGGCGATGTCCCTGCGGACGTTCTTCAGCGCCGCGGGGGAGTCCAGCTGCCCCGTCGTGTGCCTGATTTTCAACTTGAAGAGCTCGTCCACCAAGTCCCGTTCCTTCACCCGGAGCTCGTCGATGCCGAGATCCCTTATTTCCTTAATCTTCATCGAAGATATCCCTCGTTAGAAATTTCGTCGGAATGGCCAGCTTGTTGGCCGCCAACCGGAAGGCTTCCTTGGCCACGTCGAGTGTCACGCCTTCCATTTCGTACATCACGGTGCCGGGTTTCACGATGGCGATCCACCCTTCCGGGGGGCCCTTTCCCTTTCCCATGCGGGTTTCGGCGGGCTTTTTCGTGAAGGATTTGTGGGGGAAGATCCGGATCCAGATTTTGCCGCCGCGCTTGATGTGGCGCGTCATGGCGACACGGGCAGCTTCGATCTGCTGGGCCGTGATCCGTCCCGGCGCCAGGGACTGGAGCCCATACTGGCCGAAAGAGACCTCGTTGCCCCTGGTGGCTTTGCCGCCCAGGTTCCCCTTCTGGATTTTTCTGTACTTGACTCGTTTCGGGCTTAACATCGTCTATGTCTCCTCGTAACCTGGTCCCGCCGTCCTAGGCGCTGGCCGGCTTCTTGTCGGGCAGCACGTCACCATGATAGATAAGCACCTTGATCCCGATGGCCCCGTAGGTCGTCCGCGCCTCGGTAAAGCCGTAATCAATATCGGCCCGCAGGGTGTGCAGGGGCACCTTGCCCTCGCGGTACCATTCCGTCCGGGACATCTCCGCGCCGCCAAGCCTGCCCGAGCAGGTGATGCGGATGCCCTTGGCGCCGAACTTCAGGGCGGAGGTGACGCTTTTCTTCATGGCCCGCCGGAAGGCGATCCTGCGCTCGAGTTGCAGGGCCACGTTCTCTGCCACGAGCTGGGCATCGATTTCGGGCTTGCGGACCTCCATGATGTTGATGATCGTCTCGCCGCCGGTCATGCCGTCGAGGTCCTTTTTGAGCTTCTCGATCTCGGAGCCCTTCTTGCCGATGATGATACCGGGGCGGGCGGCATAGATGTTCACCTTTGCCTTTTCGGCGGCCCGCTCGATCTCGATCTTCGAGATGCCCGCGTGGTAGAATTTCTTCTTCAGGAACTTTCGGAGCTTGATGTCCTGGTGGACGAGGTCGCCGTATTTCTTCTCGGCGAACCACTTCGAGCTCCAGCTCTTGTTGATCCCCAGCCTCAATCCGATCGGGTTAACCTTCTGGCCCAAGATGAAAACCTCCTTCGTGTTACTGCTCGTCGAGAACGACGGTGATGTGGCTCATCCGGCGCTTGATGGCCGCCGAGCGTCCCATGGTCTTGGCCTTCTGGCGCTTCATGGCCGGCCCTTGGTCCACAAAGATCTCCTTCACATAGAGGATCTTATCGTCAATGTTGGGGTTCTGCGTCGCATTGGCCAGGGCGCTCTTGAGCACCTTCTGGACGAGCCCGGCGGCCCGCTTGCGCGAAAACTCCAAGATCCGGTCGGCCTCCTCGACCTTCATGCCCCGAACCAGATTGACGACAAGCCGCGCCTTCTGCGGCGATATCCTCAAGAATCTTGCAATTGCTTTTGCTTCCATGAAGTCCTATCTCCGGTTTTCCGGTTTCACCGCCTGCGGCGACTACTTGCGCATCTTTGTCTTGCGGTCGCCGGCGTGGCTGAAGAACGTCCTCGTCGGCGCGAACTCCCCGAGCTTGTGGCCCACCATGTTCTCCGTGACGAACACGGGGATGAACTTCTTGCCGTTGTGCACGGCAAAGGTGTGCCCGATGAACTCCGGGGTCACAGTGGAACGGCGCGACCAGGTCTTGATGATCCCCCGGTCCCCGCCCGCATCGGCCCTCCGGACCTTCTCCGCAAGCTTCGCCTCGATAAACGGGCCCTTCTTGACTGAGCGTGGCACTATTTTTTATCCCTCTTCTTGATGATGTATTTGTCGGTGGTCTTGTTCTTGCGCGTCTTGTAGCCCTTCGTCGGCACGCCCCAAGGGGTACAGGGGTGTCGGCCGCCCGAGGTCTTGCCTTCGCCGCCGCCCATGGGGTGGTCGACGGGGTTCATGGCGACACCGCGCACATGGGGCTTCTTGCCCAGCCAGCGGTTGCGGCCCGCTTTTCCGATGCTGATGCCTTCGTGCGTGACGTTTCCCACCTGGCCGATGGTGGCCTTGCACTCGATGAAAATCTTCCGGACCTCACCGGAGGGAAGCCTCACCTGGGCGTAGTCACCTTCCTTGGCCATGAGTTGCGCGTAGGTGCCGGCGGAGCGGACCATCTGGGCGCCCTTGCCGGGGCGCAGCTCGATGTTGTGGATGTGCGATCCCAGGGGGACGTTTCGCAGCGACATCGCGTTGCCGGGCTTGATGTCAGCCGAGGCGCTCGTGATGATCGGGTCGCCCACTTTCAGGTCCACGGGGGCCACGATGTAGCGTTTCTCGCCGTCGGCGTAGCTCACGAGCGCGATCCGCGCCGAGCGGTTCGGGTCGTACTCGATGGTCTTCACCTTGGCGGGGATGTCTGTCTTCTCGCGGCGGAAGTCCACCACGCGGTACTTGCGCTTGTGCCCGCCCCCGCGGTGACGGCTCGTCAGACGGCCAAGGTTGTTGCGGCCGCCCGTTCTTTTCACCGGCTTCGTCAGGCTCTTCTCGGGCTCCACCGCGGTAATCTCCTCGAAGGTCGAGTAGGTCTGGTACCTTCGGGCCGGTGAAGTCGGCTTCATGGTCTTGATCGCCATCGGTCGTTGTCCTTATCTAGACTTTGTCGAATATCTCGATCGTGCTGCCGGGGGCCACGGTGACAATGGCCTTCTTCCAGTCGCTCTTCTTTCCCTGCAGCCGCCCTACGCGTTTCTTCTTTCCGAGGACGTTCAGGGTCCGCACGTCGACGACCTTCACCTTGAACAGTTTCTCCACGGCCTTCTCGATCTCGATCTTGTTGGCCCGCGGGTCCACCTCGAAGAGGTACTGGTTGCCCTCGCGCAGGAGGGTCGTCTTTTCGGTCACGAGCGGCCGTCGGATGATCTTATGGAGTTCCATTACGTCAGCGCCCCTTCTATCTTTTGGATCGAGGGCTCCAGAAGCACGAGGCTGTCGTACTTGAGAAGATCATACACGTTGATGCCCTCGCATCGCATCATTTTCACATCGGGGAGGTTCCGGGAGGACTTCTCGAGGATCTCGCTTGCGCGGTCGATCACGACGAGGGTCTTCTTGAGCCCGAAGCGGTCGAGGACCTCCTTGAACTTCTTCGTCTTCATCTCGGTCAGGGGGAAGTTCTGGATCACCAGGAGCTTCTCCTCCTTCACCTTCATACTGAGCGCCGAGATGAGGGCGAGCCTGCGCACCTTCTTGGGCACCGTGTAGGAGTGGTCCCGGGGGGTGGGCCCGAAAACCGTGCCGCCGCCCCTCCAGAGGGGGGAACGGATCGTTCCCGCGCGGGCCCGACCGGTGCCCTTCTGTCGCCAGGGCTTCTTGCCGCCGCCGCGGATCTCGCTGCGCCCCTTGGTGTCGTGGGTGCCCTGCCGTTTCGCCGCCATCTGCATCCGGACGACCTCATAGATGACGTCCTGGTTGACATCGGCACCGAAGACAGCGTCGCTGAGCGACACCTCGGCCACCTTGTTCTTCTCGATATCGTATACACTCACCACCGGCATGGCTTCACTCACTCCAGTTGTTTCTCAGCTCTTTTTAACGGCGTTCTTGATCACGACGATCCCGTTCTTGCTCCCCGGGACGGCCCCCTTCACAAGGATGACGTTGAGATCGGTGCGCACCCCGATGATGAGGAGGTTCTGCACCGTCTTGCGCGCATCGCCCATGTGACCCGGAAGCCGCTGTCCTTTGAACACGCGGGAAGGCGCGGCGCTTGCCCCGATGGAGCCCGGCGCCCGATGGAACATGGAGCCGTGGGTCGCCTTGCCGCCGTGGAAGCCGTGCCGCTTCACGCCGCCGGCAAACCCGCGTCCCTTGCTCGTCCCGGTGACATCGACGAAGTCTCCCACCTCGAAGATGGACGCCGTCAGTTCCTGCCCCGGCTCAAGCTCGGCCGCCGCCAGGGTCTTGAACTCTCGCAGCACACGGAAGAACCCCCGGTCGGCCTTTGCGAAGTGGCCCTGCAGGGGTTTCGTCACGTTTTTCTGCCGCTTGCGGTCAAAGCCGAGCTGGATGGCGTTGTAGCCGTCCGCCTCTTCGGTCTTTTTCTGTATCACGGTGCAGGGTCCCGCCTCGATCACCGTGACGGGAACCGAGGCCCCGTCGGCGGCGAAGATCTGGGTCATCCCCAACTTTCTGCCTATCAATCCCTTTTCCATAGCATCCACTTCCGCGCTCGCTGTGCGTGAGAGGACGAAAAAGGAGATGGACCTGAGGACAACTCGTCCATCTCCGTGTCGTCACGCGTTACAACTTGATTTCCACGTCAACACCGGCGGCCAGGTCCAATTTCATCAGGGCGTCCACCGTGGCCTGCGTGGGATCAATGATGTCGATGAGCCGCTTGTGAGTCCGGATCTCGAACTGCTCGCGGGACTTCTTGTCCACGTGGGGCGAGCGGTTCACGCAGAACTTGTTGATCATCGTGGGAAGCGGGATGGGACCCGCAACGCGGGCTCCCGTGCGTTTCGCCGTATCCACGATGTCCTCGGCCGACCGGTCCAGCAGCTTGTAGTCGTACGCCTTGAGACGGATTCGAATCTTCTGATCAGCCATTGTCCGTTATCTAACCTCGCTTACTCGATGATCTCGCTGATGACGCCGGCGCCCACGGTCTTGCCACCCTCGCGGATGGCGAACCGGAGCTGCAGCTCCATTGCGATGGGGGTGATGAGGACCACTTCCATTTCCACGTTGTCGCCGGGCATGATCATCTCGATGCCCGCAGGAAGGGCGGTGACACCCGTCACGTCGGTGGTGCGGAAGTAGAACTGGGGCCGGTAGCCGGTGAAGAACGGCGTGTGGCGCCCGCCCTCTTCCTTCGTCAGGACGTAGACCTGGGCCTTGAACTTCGTGTGGGGCGTGATCGAGCCGGGCTTTGCCACGACCTGTCCGCGCTCCACTTCCTCGCGCTTCGTGCCGCGCAGCAACACGCCGATGTCGTCGCCGGCGCGCCCTTCGTCGAGGGTCTTGCGGAACATCTCGACGCCCGTGCACACGGTCTTGAAGGTCGGCCGGATGCCGATGATCTCCACTTCGTCGCCCGTCCGGACGATCCCGCGGTCCACACGGCCCGTCACGACGGTGCCGCGGCCGGCGATGCTGAAGACGTCGCCGACGGGCATCAGGAAGGGCTTGTCGAGGTCGCGCAACGGATCGGGGATGAAGCTGTCGACGGCATCCATGAGATCGAAGACGCACTTGGCTTCGGGCGATTTGGCGTCATCGCTCTGCAGGGCCTGGAGGGCCGAGCCGCGGACGATGGGCGTCTTGTCGCCGGGGTAGGCGTACTTCGTGAGCAGCTCCCTCAACTCAAGCTCGACCAGGTCGAGGAGTTCGGGGTCGTCCACAAGGTCCACCTTGTTCATGAAGACGAGCATGTAGGGAACCTGCACCTGGCGGGCGAGCAGGATGTGCTCGCGGGTCTGGGGCATGGGGCCTTCGGAGGCGGCGACGACGAGGATGGCCCCGTCCATGTGGGCCGCGCCCGAGATCATGTTCTTGATGTAGTCGGAGTGCCCCGGGCAGTCGACGTGGGCGTAATGGCGCTTGGCGGTCTCGTATTCCACGTGGGCAATATTGATGGTCACGCCGCGTTCCTTCTCCTCGGGCGCGTTGTCGATCATATCAAAGGACATAAACTGGGCCAATCCCTTGGAAGCGAGATGCTTCGTGATCGCAGCGGTCAATGTGGTCTTGCCGTGATCGACGTGTCCAATGGTTCCGACATTGACGTGCGTCTTCGTCCTTTCGAATTTTTTCTTAGCCATCTCCAGTTACCTCCTTCATTCCCTAATAAGAATCGATGTTGAGTTAGTTGGCCCTGTGCCTCTGTTCTTTCTTTTCCATGATGTCCTTGGCCTTCGCCTCCGACACGGAGTTGTAGTTCAGAAACTGCATCGTGTAGGTGGCCCGTCCCTGGGTCTTGGAGCGCAGGTCCGTGGCGTAGCCGAACATCTCGGCGAGCGGCACTTCGGATTGTATCGCCTCGGAGCCCGGCCTGGACTCGATCGAGACGATCTTTCCGCGCCGCGAGGTCAGATTCCCGATCACGTCTCCCAGGTACTCCCTGGGAACGACGACCTCGACGGACATGATGGGCTCCAGCAGGACCGGATGGGCCTTTTTGACCCCGCTTTTGAATCCCATGGAGGCGGCGATCTTGAATGCCATCTCCGACGAATCCACCTCGTGGTAGGAGCCGTCCACTATGGCCACCTTGACATCCACGACGGGGTAGCCGGCCAGCACCCCCTCCTCCATCGCCTCGATGATGCCCTTTTCGACGGCCGGGATGAACTCCCGGGGGACTGCACCGCCGATGATCTTGTTTTCGAAAACAAACCCCTTGCCCGACTCGTTGGGAGCGACTTCGAGCCACACATGACCGAACTGCCCTCGGCCCCCGGACTGCCGGATGAACCTTCCTTCCGTTCGGACGGCCTTGCGGATCGTCTCCTTGTAGGCCACCTGCGGCGTGCCGATGTTGGCGCCCAGGTTAAACTCCCTCGAGAGGCGGTCCACGATGATCTCCAGGTGGAGCTCGCCCATCCCTGAGATCAGCGTCTGCCCCGTCTCCCGGTCCACCCTGACCCTGAAGGAGGGGTCCTCCCTCTGGATCTTGTCCAGGGCAACGCCCATCTTTTCTTCATCGGCCTTCGTCTTCGGCTCGATGGCGATGGCGATAACCGGCTCGGGGAAGCTCAGGGTCTCGAGCACGACCAGGTCATCCAGGCTGCAGAGCGTGTCGCCCGTCGTCGTCGACGAGAGACCCACGGCGGCCACGATGTCACCCGTGCGGGCTTCCTTGATGTCTTCGCGCTTGTTGGCGTGCATCTTGAGGATGCGGCCGATGCGCTCTCGTTTTTTCTTCGTTGCGTTGAAAATGTAGGAACCCGCGTTGAGCACTCCGGAGTAGACCCGGAAGTAGGTCAGCTGCCCAACGTAGGGGTCCGTGACAATTTTGAAAGCGAGCGCAGCGAAAGGCTCGTCGTCGCTTGCTGCCCGCAGGACCTCGGCGTCTTTTTTCCCCTTCCCCGCAACCGGCGGCAAGTCCGCAGGAGAGGGGAGGAAATCGACGACCGCGTCCAGGAGCGGCTGGATCCCTTTGTTCTTGAAGGCGGCACCGCAGCACACCGGAACGACCTTCATGGAGAGGGTCTGTCTCCGGAGCGCGGCTAGAATCTCCTCGCGGGAGATTGCTTCGCCTTCCAGGTATTTCTTTGCGATCCCGTCATCGAAATCGGCCAGGGACTCGATGAGGCGCCCCCGGGCTGCCCGGGCCTCCTCCCCGATCTCGGCCGGAATGGCCTTGATGGAGAACTCCGCCCCGAGGCCTTCGACTTCGAACATCATCGCCTGCATGCCGATGAGATCGACGATCCCGCGGAAGCCGTCCTCTGCGCCGATGGGGATCTGGACGGGCACGGCATTGGCGCCCAGCCTCTCCCGGATCATCTCGACGGCCTTTGCGAACTCGGCCCCCACGCGGTCCATCTTGTTGATGAAGGCGATGCGGGGCACGCGGTAGCGGTCGGCCTGCCTCCACACGGTCTCGGACTGGGGCTCGACGCCCTCGACGGCCGTGAACAGCGCCACGGCGCCGTCGAGAATGCGGAGCGAACGCTCCACCTCGATCGTGAAGTCCACGTGGCCCGGTGTGTCGATGATGTTGACGCGGCAGTTGCGCCAGGTGCATGTCGTAGCAGCGGCAGTGATCGTGATTCCCCGCTCCTGCTCCTGCTCCATGAAGTCCATGACGGCGGTGCCGTCGTGGACTTCCCCCATCTTGTAGGAGATGCCCGTGTAGTAGAGGATGCGCTCGGTCACGGTCGTTTTACCCGCATCGATGTGAGCCATGATGCCGATATTACGGACATTCTGCAGTGCAGTCTCCCGTGCCACGATGAAACACCCTGAAAATGTAAAAGAGCTTTAGAATCTGTAGTGGGCGAAGGCCTTGTTGGCCTCGGCCATCTTGTGGACGTCCTCGCGCTTCTTCACGGAGGCGCCCCGGTTCTGTGCTGCGTCCATGAGCTCGCCGGCGAGTTTTTCCCGCATCGTCTTCTCCGCCCGGGACATGGAGTGGCCGATGATCCAGCGGAAAGCCAGGGCCTGCCTGCGGCCCGGGGCCACTTCCGTGGGAACCTGGTAGGTGGCGCCGCCGACCCGGCGGGAGCGCACCTCGATGACCGGCTTCACGTTGTCGAGGGCCTTTTCGAAGACACCCAGCGGCGGCAAATCCTTCATCCGCTGCTCAATGATGTCGAAAGCCCCGTAGAGAATGCTCTCGGCGGTGCTTTTCTTGCCCTGCTTCATCAGGCTGTTGACGAACTTCGCCGCGAGCGCGCTGCCGTGCTTGGCATCGGGCGTGATCTGTCGTTTCTGTATCTCTCGTCGTCTTGGCATTCAATCTACCCCGATCAGCTCGGCTTTTTGGCGCCGTATTTCGAGCGGCTCTGCTTGCGGTCCTGAACGCCGACGGCATCCAGGGTGCCCCGGACGATGTGGTAACGAACGCCGGGGAGGTCCTTCACGCGGCCACCCCGCACGAGCACGACCGAGTGCTCCTGGAGGTTGTGGCCGATGCCGGGAATATAGGCGGTCACTTCAAAGCCGCTCGTGAGACGGACGCGGGCCACCTTGCGCAGCGCCGAATTGGGTTTCTTGGGTGTGGTCGTGTAGACACGAACACAGACGCCGCGTCGCTGCGGGCAGGATACCAGCGCAGGGGCTGTCGTCTTCTTTCGGACCTTCTGCCTGCCTTTTCGCACTAACTGGTTGATCGTCGGCATGAAACTCCTTCTATCCCTTTCTATCCAAATTGAAGGGGGTTGCGAAAGCCTGAATTTTTATCAATTTGCCGCCTGGATGTCAAGGCTTTTCTGTTGTTCCTTCTCACTTTCTTCACCATCCCCCTCGACCACCATGCCGAGCCTCCTGTACAGCGGAAGCCCGGTGCCGGCCGGGATGAGACGGCCCATGATAACATTCTCTTTGATTCCAACCAGATAGTCGATCTTGCCGGCCAGCGCCGCCTCGGTGAGGACCCGGGTCGTTTCCTGGAAGGAGGCCGCCGAGATGAAACTTTGCGTCGAGAGAGACGCCTTCGTGATCCCCAGCAGGATGGGCTCACCGATGGCGGGCTTGCCGCCCTTCTCCATGACCCGGTCGTTCTCCTCCTGGAAGCGCCTCTTCTCGACCTGCTCGTCGGCCAGGAAGGTCGTATCGCCGGAATCGGCGATCCGGACCCTCCGGAGCATCTGCCGGACGATGATCTCGATGTGCTTGTCGTTGATCTTCACGCCCTGCAGGCGGTAGACCTCCTGGACCTCGTCCACGAGGTAGCGGGCCAGTTCCTTCTCCCCCTTGATCATGAGCAGATCGTGGGGATTCGAGGCCCCGTCCATGAGGGCCTCGCCGGCGGCGATCCGGTCGCCTTCCTGCACGGTGATGTGCTTGCCCTTGTTGATGAGGTACTCCAGCTTGTCGCCCACGTCGGGGGTGACGACGACACGACGGCGTCCCTTGACGTCAGTGCCGAAGGAAACCACACCGTCGATCGCCGAGATCACAGCGAATTCCTTCGGTTTTCTCGCTTCGAAGAGCTCCGCCACGCGGGGCAGGCCGCCCGTGATGTCCTTCGTCTTCGTGGTCTCGCGGGGGATCTTGGCGATGATGTCACCGGCCTCGACCCGGTCGCCTTCGCTGACGCCGATGTTGACGCCCACGGACAGCATATAGCGGGCCGTGCCTCCCGCGCTTCCCGCCTTGGCCGTCTTGCCCTCTTTGTCCTTGATGGAGATGCGGGGCCGCAGGTTGGCGTCGGTATACTCGATGATGACCTTTCTCGACAGGCCCGTCACCTCGTCCACCCGCTCCTGTACCGTCTTTCCTTCGACGACGTCACCGTACTTCACCGTCCCGGAGACCTCGGCGAGGATCGGGATGGAGAAGGGGTCCCACTCGGCGATGAGATCGCCGCGCTTGACCTTTGCGCTCTCCCCGACCTTGATGTGGGCCCCGTAAGGGATGGGGTACTTGCCGCGGTTGCGGCCCTCCTCGTCTAGGACGTGGATCTCGCCGTTTCGGTTCATGACCACGAGGTCCTTGCCGCGCTTGACGTGATTGATGTTGACGAACTTGAGCGTCCCATCGTGGCGGGCCTCCAGGGTCGAATGCTCCTCGAACTTGGCCGTGCCGCCGATGTGGAAGGTCCGCATCGTGAGCTGGGTGCCCGGCTCGCCGATGGACTGCGCTGCGATGATCCCCACGGCCTCGCCGATGTTGACGAGGTGCCCGTGGGCAAGATCTCGGCCGTAGCACTTGGCGCACACGCCGAATCGGGACTTGCAGGTGAGCCCCGAGCGGATCTGGACGCGCTCGATCCCGGCGTCATCGAGCCGCTTCGCGAGCGCCTCGTCGATCGCCTCGTTGGCCTTGACAAGCACCTCTCCCGTGAAGGGGTCCACGATGTCTTCGAGGGCCACGCGCCCCAGGACGCGCTCGCCCGCCGGCTCGATGATCTCGCCGCCCTCCACGAGGGCCTGGACGAAGATCCCATCGAGGGTCCGGCAGTCGTCCTCGGTGATGCTGCAGTCCTGAGCCACGTCGACGAGCCGGCGGGTCAGGTAGCCGGAGTTGGCCGTCTTGAGGGCCGTGTCGGCAAGACCCTTGCGGGCGCCGTGCGTCGAAATGAAGTACTGCAGCACCGTGAGGCCCTCACGGAAGTTGGCCGTGATGGGCGTCTCGATGATTTCGCCCGAGGGCTTCGCCATGAGGCCGCGCATGCCGGCCAGCTGGCGGATCTGGGCGGCGCTGCCTCGGGCGCCCGAATCGGCCATCATGTAGATGGGGTTGAAGCTCTCGAGGCTTCGCTTCTTGCCGTCGGCCATTTCGATGTCTTCGCTGCCGATCGAGGAGAGCATCTCGGCGGCGACCTTCTCGGTGGCCTGGGCCCAGATGTCGATGACCTTGTTGTAGCGCTCGCCG
>CAWDHZ010000040.1:0-61994 GCA_963802225.1 uncultured delta proteobacterium
GCGGTTTGAAGAGCCTGCCCGCCTGGGCCTGAAGGGTGAAGACGGGGAGAAACCCCACGGTAATGACGAGAAGGGAGAAGAAAAGAGAGGGCCCCACCTCCTTCGCCGCCTCGATGATGACGTCGACGCGGCTTCCGGGCTCCCCTGCAGCCTCCCACTCTTCCAGTTTCTTGTGAGCGTTTTCCACCATGATGATGGAGGCATCCACCATGGCGCCGATGGCGATGGCGATGCCGGAAAGACTCATGATGTTGGAGGTCACGCCCAGGTAGAACATGCAGATGAAGGATATGATGATCGCCACAGGAAGCGTGCAGATGACCACGAGCGCGCTGGGCAGGTGAAAGAGAAAGACAAGACAAACCACGCTGACCGCAAGGGTGAGTTTGAGGATTTCCTCCTTCAGCGTGTCGATGGCGCGGAGAATCAGATCGGAGCGATCGTAGGTCGTGATGATCTTTACCCCTTTGGGAAGACTGGGCTCGATATCCCGCTTCAGCCGCTCCTTTACCCGCTCGATGACATTCAGGACGTTCTCTCCGAACCGCACAACGACGATGCCGCCCGCCACCTCGCCACGACCGTCGAGATCCGCCAGGCCCCGCCGTATTTCCGGGCCGATCTGCACATTTGCCACGTCCCGGAGGAAAACCGGAGTCCCGCCGATGCCGGCACCGACGGGGATATCTTCTATATCCTTCGCTGTCTGGATGTACCCCCTTCCCCTTACCATGTACTCGACGCCCGAGAGCTCGAGAACGCGCCCCTCCACATCGCGGTTGCTCTTCTTGACGGCCTCGAGGACCTTTGTAATGGGGATGTTGAAGGCCGCAAGGCGATTGGGGTCGACGGTCACCTGGTACTGCTTCACGAAGCCGCCGATGGATGCCACCTGGGAAACCCCTTGGACACTCTCAAGGGCAAGCTTGATATTGTAATCCTGAATCGTGCGTAGCTGAGAAAGATCGTGCTGTCCTGTTTCATCCACCACGGCATAGGAAAACCCCCAGCCAAGACTCGTTGCATCGGGCCCCAGGATAGGATTGACTTCCGCTGGGAGTTTGTTCTTTACGGCCTGCAGGTATTCCAGGATCCGGCTTCTTGCCCAGTAGATGTCCGTCCCTTCCTCGAAAATGACGTAGATGAAGGAACTACCAAAAAAGGAAAAGCCGCGGACGACCTGGACCTTCGGCGCTGCGAGGAGTGTGGATGAGATGGGGTAGGTTACCTGGTCCTCGATGAGATCCGGGCTCCGCCCGAGCCACTCTGTATAGATGATCACCTGCGTGTCCGATAGATCGGGGATGGCGTCAAGCGGCGTGTTCTTCATGGCCCAAGTTCCCCAGGCAATGGCGGCAGCCACGAAGAGGATGACGACAAACTTGTTTCTGGCGCTGTATTCGATGATCCTGGATATCATGCGGAGATCCGTCTATGCCGTCTGTTCGGTCTGTCCCGTCTATTCCGTCAAATCCCCCTGCCCCCCTTTATGAAAGGGGGAACGTTTCTCGTTTTATCCCCCTTTTACAAAGGGGGATGACAGGGGGATTTTCCCTCTACCCTCTACCCTCTACCCTACTTTTTCTCCAGCGGCTTGACGCCCTTGAGTTGCGCTTCGGAGTCGACGAGGAAGGCGGAGGAGGAGGCAACCTTCTCGCCGGCTTTCAGGCCCTTCAGGACCTCCCGATACCCTTCCGCTCTTAGCCCCAGCATGACTTCCCTGGGTTCGAAATACCCATCCCCCTTGTCCACGTAAACGATCTGACGGGTGCCTGTGTCAATAATGGCATCATTGGGGATGCTCAGCTTGCTGCCCAGGTTAATCTTAATTTCGACGGAGCTGTACATCTGGGGCTTGAGTCGGCCATCGGGATTGGGGATGGAGAATCTCACCCGGGCCGTTCTTGTCTCGCCCGAAAGCGTCGGGTAAACATAATCGATCTTCGATTTGAACTCTTTCCCGGGGACATAGCTCAGACTGATGGATGCCGTCTCGCCCACCCGGATGGAGGACAATTCATATTCATAGATATCGGCGATTACCCAAACCGTGGAGAGATCGGCCACATCGAAGAGTTTCTCGCCCGGCATGACCCTCATCCCCTGGAGGGCCATTTTCTGTACGACATATCCGTTGGTGGGGCTGTAGATGGTCAGGGTCCTCCGGGCTTTCCCTGTCTGCTCGAGTTCCCGGATCTGGGCCTCCGAGATGTCGTAGCGCTGCAACCTTTTCCTGGCTGCCTCGACGAGGGCCTCGGCGTCTCTGGAGAGCATTGCCCCCGTTCCGGCATCGGTCCACTTTTCCCTGCGCCATTTCAAGATATTCAAATACTCTTCCTGGGTCGCCAGGAGTTCCGGGCTGTAGAGCTCCGCCATCGGCTCTCCCTGACGGACATAACGGCCCGTATAATCGATATAGAGTTTTTCGATCCACCCCTCAACCTTGGTGTTCACCGTCCTGAGCTTACGCTCGTCATATTCGATACGGCCGACTGTCCGGATGGTCTTGAGGAGCAGCCGCACGGCTGCAGGGACCGTTTTCACCCCGATCAGCTGCTGCTTCTCCGGCGTGATTTCTACGGTGGGGGTCTCCTCCGATGCCGCTGACTCCGGCGCCGCAGTCGGGGCCGAACCGGTCCCCCCATGGCCCTCGTGCCCGCCTGCCGGAGCGCTTTGAGAAGACGCAGGCGTCTGGGCTTCCACTTTGAGTTCCTTCCGCAGCTCGGTTCCCGCAAATAAATAAACCAGGAACGCTGCCGCGACAAGGGCTCGCACCGACGGTCAGGATGTACTTTTTCTTCATTTTTTTCAGAGTCCCTGAGAGTGGAAGTTTGCTTTCTGACCCCTGCTCATTGAGCCAGATCCCCCGTATACGCCCCAATCCTCGCGATGGCCTTCTGCCGCTCCGAGAACTGGTTCCAATAGAGAATATCAAACTCGATCAGGGCCTTGAGACGCGTGACGACCGTGAGGGCATCGGCCTTCCCGATCGAATAGGCTGCAAGGGCCGCCTCATAATCCTGAGAAGTTTTGGGGATCAGCGCATTCCTGTAAAGCGCCATGAGCCTCCGCGCCGAGGCGGCCATTGCGAAGTTCTCACGGATGGATGACGAAATCATGAGTTTTGTCGCCTCGAGCTCGTGCTTCGTTTCCAGAAGCTGCGCCTGGGCTTCTTTCACGGCCGGTTCTTGTCTGGTGCTGAAGAAAACAGGCAGATTGATGGATGCCGTGAGCTTGTACATGTTCGTGTAATCCCCGCCCCGCTGATCCGTGCCGGCATTCAGTGTCACATCGGGAATATACTCTTTATTCGCCAAGCTTATCTTCGCCTCGGCGCCGGCGATCATTTTCTCTTTTGCGCGGATCTCCGGAGCGCTATCAAAGGCCTTTTTCACCAGTTCACCAAGTGTCTCGTCCAGTCTCGCTTCGCGGCCCGCTGAGGGCCGCCCCAGGGGCAGGCTCGTGTCTCTCCCGACAAAGAGGTTCAGCATCCCCTCCAGCGTCTGGATCTTCTGCCGGAGCATCTCCTCCTTCTCCTGAAGCATGTATTTCTCCGCTTGCGCCATGATGGCGTCCTGCTGCGACGCCATACCGGAGGCATATCTCGCGAGGGCCGACTCCTCCATGCTCGTGAACAGCGCCTTCCTGTCCCCGATGATATCGAGACTCTTGTAGACAAAGAACAGATCGTAGTAATTCTCGATCACCTTCAAGATGACCCTGCGCTGGAGAGCTTCGTAGGCGGCCTTCTGGCTTTCGGCATCGGCCTTTGCCATGTCCTCCCTCAGGCCCCGTTTGCCCGCGAAAGGAAACTTCTGGGACAGTTCGAACATCCATTTCGAATCGGGTGATTGCCCGTACGTGTAACTGCTCAGGTTGTCATTCTGATAGCCAAACATGAACATGGGGTCCGGCAGGCTCCCCGCCTGGGGAACCTTGTGCGTGTAGGCCCCGACCCTGGACTGGGCGGCCAGCATCTCCCGGTTATTGCGCAGTGCTTCGTCGATGAGCCACTTGAGGTCCAGCTCCTCGGCGTGGACCGGGAAAGCAACGAGAAGACCAATCACCAGGGAAAAAAGGATTTTCAGGAAGGGGTTTTTGTTCCCGGAGGAGGTTCGATATTCCATGGGAAGTCTCTCTCCTTGCATGGGGACGACACCCCTGTGTTGAGAGGGTCCGGAAATAGGGTGAGAGGATGCCCGTCGGGGGCCGACCCGACAGGCATCCTCTCCGGAAATGATTTTCTGAAAGACTACCGCTCCCGGAAGCCCTTTTTCAGCGCTTCGGCCGGTTCGTCGGTAAAGGAGAACGTAACTAGATTCAAGCTCTTACAGAGGGCTGCGGAACTAAATTCACTTGGGCCTAGTTTACATCAAAGGTAAACTTCGTTGACACGGTTTTCCCGGCGACGGAGATCCTCACGTTGACAGACCACGGTCCCGGCATGGAGATATTCAGGCTGGCGTTGTATTTCTCCCCATCGGGCTTCGCGTCGGCCTTGTACTTCATGGGGGCCATCCCGGGCATTGCGGGCATGCTATACTCCACGACAACCTTCGCATCTTTTACGGGCTTGCCTCCCTTGTCGGTGACGGCAATCTCCATGTTGTTCATTCCCACGGAAGGGGGATTCTTATCCATCTTGATATTGACGGAATAATCCCCGGCCTTCTTGTTCACCTCGTAGGCCTTGGCAAAGGCAACGCCGGCAGACAGCAACAGAATCACCACAACGGCTATGATTTTCTTCATTCTCTATCCTCCTGGATTGTAGGAACTACAGGCAACGTTCCAATCATATTGAGTTTAAAGTAATGACGATTCCCCCCGAACGTCAAGGGGGATGGATTCATTCCGCACTTGCCGCGTCCAGCCTGCAGAGGTACTGCTCGAACTTGTCCCTCCCGAAGGGGGAATAGGACCGCAGCTCCTTGATGATGGGCGGCAGGACCTCGATGACCCGGTCGATCTCGCGTTGCGTCGTGTAGCCGCTCAGCGAGAACCGGACGGAACCGTGGACTGCCGTGTAGGGGATCCCCATGGCGCGCAGTACATGACTCGGCTGAAGGGAGCCCGACGTGCAGGCCGACCCGGAGGAGGCACAGATCCCGAATTCGTTGAGCCGCAGCAGGATGGCCTCCCCTTCCACGTATTCGAAGCTGATGCTCGTCGTGTTGGGAAGCCGGTTTTCCCGGTCACCGTTTACGACGGCGTCGGGACAGATCTTGAGGAGGGCCGCCTCCAGTTTGTCCCTCAACGCGGCCAGCGGGGCCGAACCCCTGGCGAGTTCCCTTTTTGCCAGCTCGCAGGCCTTGCCGAGACCGATGATGGAGGCCACGTTTTCCGTGCCCGCCCTTCTTCCCCGTTCCTGGTGCCCGCCGATGAGGTAGGGACAGAACCGCGTGCCTTTCCTCACGTACAGAACGCCGATCCCCTTGGGGGCATGGAGCTTGTGCCCCGAGAGGGAAATCATGTCCACGGGCAGTTCCTTGAGGTTCATCGGGATTTTCCCGGCAGCCTGCACGGCGTCCACGTGAAAGAGAATGCCGCGGGCACGGAGCATCTTCCCGATTTCTTCGATGGGAAAGATCACCCCCGTCTCGTTGTTGGCGTACATGATGGAAACCACGGCCGTCTGATCGTCGATGGACTCCAGCAGGGCATCCATGTTGAGCCTGCCGAGGGTGTCCACGGGTAGATAGGTGACGCGGTAGCCCTTTCCCGCCAGGTGCTTGCAGAAATTCAGGATCGCCGAGTGCTCCACCCGCGTCGTGATCACGTGCCGCTTTGCCGGGTTGCACTCCACGGCGCTCATGAGGGCCGTGTTGTCGCTCTCGGAGCCGCAGCCGGTGAAGATGATCTCATCGGGCTCCGCTCCGATCAGCTCCGCCACCTGGGCCCTTGCCACCTCGATGCGGCCATGGATCTGGCCTCCGAAGGTGTGCATGCTCGATGCGTTCCCGTAGAGTTCCGTGAAATAGGGAAGCATGGCCTCCACCACTTCCGGGGCCACCTGGGTCGTCGCATTGTTGTCAAGGTAGATCGTTTTCATTCCGTCACCACTGTGATGTCCTGGCCGGTTACGTCCTTGAGCCTCGCTTCGATTCCCTTGATCGTCATGTCGCAGCTGGGGCAGTCGACGCACATCCCTCTCAGGCCGACGATGACCCTGCTGCCGTCGATGTCGACGAGGTCGAGATCGCCGCCGTCCGCCTTGAGTTTCGGGCGGATCTCCCGCTCCAGGACATCCTGGATGAGGGCCATCCTCTGGATGTTCGTCAGCTTCTTCTTTTCGACGGGCCTTTCCTTGATCTCTGTTATGGACCACACCTCTTTCAGGATCTGCTCGATCTCGGGGATGCACATGCCGCAGCCGCCGCCTGCTTTCGTATAGTGGGTGATGTCTTCGACCGTCTTCAGGTTGTTCTCGATGGCCGTCCTCCGAATCTTTTCCTCGGAGACGTCGAAGCACTTGCAGATGATGTTCTCCTCGGGCCGCGTGATCTTCTTCACGCCACGGTACTTGTTGATGGCATCCTCGAGGGCCTCCATCCCCATGACGGAGCAGTGCATCTTCTCGTCGGGCAGCCCCCCGAGATACTCCGCAATGTCCTGGTTGGTGATCTTCGATGCCTCATCGAGGGTCTTGCCCTTGACGAGCTCCGTAAGGACTGATGAACTGGCGATGGCCGAGGCACAGCCGAAGGTCTGGAATTTCGCGTCGACGATGCGGCTTGTTTCCTTGTCGACCTTGAGGCTCAGCTTCAGGGCATCGCCGCAGATGATGCTCCCCACCTCACCGACGGCATCGGCATTCTCGACCTCGCCCACATTTTTCGGTTTCAGGAAGTACTCTTTTACCTTGTCCGTGTATTCCCACATATTCTTTGCTCGCTTTCTGAATGATCGATTTTCAGGTTGCCCGGCTCTCACCATGCTTCTGAACAGATATGTCTTTCAGTTTACCTATACGGTAACCATTGTCAAATGCTCTCTTCAAATCCCCGCACCGCTCTCACAGTCCTCCCGGAGGGAGTTGTGCCTGGGTGATCCTGCTGTTGGGCGGAACGCTCTCCACGAGCCAGACATTGCCCCCGATGGTAGAGCCGCGGCCGATCGTCACGCGCCCGAGGATCGTGGCCCCGGAATAGATGGTGACGTCGTCCTCGACGATGGGGTGCCTGGGGATTCCCTTAATCGGGTTTCCCTCCTCGTCGAGTTTGAAGCTCTTCGCCCCGAGGGTCACGCCCTGGTAGAGCCGGACGTTTTTGCCGATCTCGCAGGTCTCGCCGATGACGACGCCAGTGCCGTGATCGATGAAGAAGTATTCCCCGATCGTCGCCCCGGGGTGGATGTCGATGCCGGTCAAGCTGTGGGCATGCTCCGTGATCATCCTCGGGATGAGGGGCACGCCGAGGATATGAAGCTCATGGGCCAGGCGGAAGTTCGTGATGGCCATGACCGCCGGGTAGCAGAAGATGACCTCGTCGGCGCTCGATGCCGCCGGGTCCCCTTCGTATGCCGCTTTCACATCCTTGGCCAGGCACTTCTGAATCGCAGGAAGCCTCTGGAGAAAAGATTTCGTGATGTTGCCTGCCTGGTCGTCGCAGACGGGAGTGCATTGTGATTCCGCGAGGCAGGTGAAGCACAGGCCGCGACGGATCTGCTCCTGGAGGGGGTGCTGGATGCGATCCAGGGTGGCGCCCACGTGGTAGAGGACGCTTTCGACCTTTAGGTCCGAAAACCCGAAATAGCCCGGGAAGAGAACCGACCGCAGGGCCTCCACGATCTCGACGACCACGTCCCGCGAGGGGAGAGGCTGGTCGTGGTGGGCCCTCCTCATGGCCGGGGACAGTCCGTTGCTCACCGTGCTGAGTTCCGTCACCAGCCGTGAGAGCCCGGCATCCTCTCTTTCCCCGATGGTGACGATCTTTTCCTTATTGCCTGTCTTCATGATCCCGGTCCTTCTTTTCTCTCGATCTTTCATGTCACGACCTCCACCTCGTCGCCGGTCCTTATTTGGCCCCCCTTCACAACCTTTGCGAAGACCCCTTCCTTCGGCATGATGCACTTGCCCACTTCCTTGAAGATCGCGCAGCCCGTGTGACAGGCCTTGCCGATCTGGGAAATCTCGAGGATCACCATGCTTCCAACGGCAAGCTGCGTCCCTGGCAGAAGGGTGTATAGCTCGATTCCCTCCACTGTCAGGTTTTCGGCGAAGTCGCCGGGGCCGACATTCAGACCCATGCCCTTCATCTTCTCGATGCTGTCGACGGACAGAAGGCTCACCTGCCGCTTGATCCCACACTCGGCATGGGCATCGTTCTCCATACCGTAATTCTCAAGAAACATACCGGATGGGCAGGGCGTCTTCCGTACACCCTTTGTGTCGCTGATGCAGACAGCGATGATTTTGCCTTTCATGGCGTCACCTCCCTGATTACGCCTCCGCCCAAAACGATGCCGTTGTCATAGAGCACAACGGACTGGCCTGGAGTGATGGCCTCCTGCGGTTCGTCAAAAACGACCCGGAGCAAATCTCCTTCGAGGTTCACTTTGCACGGGGCTCCCCGGTGGGCATAACGGATCTTCGCGACGGCCTTCTCAGGCAGATCGTCCACCAGGAGATTGACCCGGTCGGCCACGAGGCCCGGAGCCAGGAGATCCGCCTTCCCCCCGACGACGACGCGGTTTGTTCCTGCATCGACGCCCAGCACATAGAGAGTATCCCCGGACCAGCCGCCCAGCCTGGCCCGCTGGCCCCTCGTGTACAGGGCGTATCCCCGGTGCTCGCCCAGGATGTTTCCCGCGTTGTCCACGAACTCGCCGGGTTTCACTTCAATCGATCGGGCCCTGAGGAAGGCGCCATACCCCTCATCCGGGATGAAACAGATATCCTGGCTTTCCTGCTTTTCGGCAACGGGAAGCCCGTTCTTCCGGGCAATTTGACGCACCTCCTCTTTCGTAAGGTCGGCCAGGGGAAAGCGGATGCGCCCCAGCGCCTCCCGCCTGATTGCATGCAGAAAATAGGTCTGATCCTTCCGCGCTTCAATGGATCGTTTGAGGATAGGCTTTCCTTCCCTTCTTTCGATCTTTGCGTAGTGGCCCGTGGCGATGCAATCGAACCCCAGGGCCATGACCTTGTCGAGCAGTGTCCCGAATTTGATATCGCGATTGCAGGCCACGCATGGGTTCGGGGTCCTCCCCCTTTCGTACTCTTCGATGAAGGGTCTCACGACGCGCTCTTCCAGGTCGGCGGAGAAATCCAGGATGTCGTGAGGGATGCCGAGCATCTTGCAGACCCTGCTGGCGTCTTCGATCTCCCGGAGCCCGCAGCATTTCGTGCCGCCTGCTCCTGCGGCCGCGCCGAGGCGCATGGTAATCCCCGCAACCTCATGACCCTGCTGCTTCAGGAGCAAGGCCGCGACGGAAGAGTCCACGCCGCCGCTGATGGCGATAACCACTTTATCCTTCATTCCATATCCCAGTTTGCATGGTTTGCACCCCGAGTCCCCTGGAGAAACTTCGCACAGCAGCCTGTTTCACCTTCAGCCTTCCTTGAACAGCCACGTCGACAGATACCTCTCCCCCGTATCGGGCAGAATGACGACGATCAGCTTCCCTTCGTTTTCCTTTCGCCTGGCCACCTCGAGAGCGGCCCAGAGGGCGGCCCCGCAGGAAATCCCGACGAGAATCCCTTCCTCTCTGGCCAGGCGCCGCGCCGTGATCCCCGCGTTGTCGTTGGAGACCTTCACGATCTCGTCGATGATGGACCGGTCGAGCACCTGGGGGACGAATCCGGCACCGATCCCCTGGATCTTGTGGGGACCGGGCTGCCCACCGGAGAGGACCGGTGAGGCCTCGGGCTCGACGGCAATGGCCTTGAACGTCGGCTTTCGTTTCTTGATCACTTCGGAAATCCCGGTGATGGTCCCGCCGGTACCGACACCGGCCACGAGGATGTCAATCTCTCCGTCCGTGTCGTTCCAGATTTCCTCGGCCGTAGTCTTGCGATGGATCTCCGGGTTGGCCGGGTTGTTGAACTGCTGCGGCATAAAGGCGTTGGGCGTCGAGGCCGTCAGCTCCTCGGCCTTTTTCACGGCCCCCTTCATCCCTTCCGCGCCTGGCGTGAGAACGACCTCGGCCCCGAAGATCTGCAGAAGCTGCCTGCGTTCCATGCTCATCGTGTCGGGCATGGTGAGGATCAGTTTGTATCCCCTTGCTGCCGCTACAAAGGCCAGGGCGATTCCCGTATTGCCGCTGGTTGGCTCGATGATCACGGAGTCCTTTTTCAGAAGTCCGCGCTTTTCCGCATCGTCGATCATGGCAACCCCGATGCGGTCCTTGATGCTGGACAGGGGGTTGAATGATTCCAGCTTGACGACGACCTGCGCCTTGACGCCCTCCGTAATCCGGTGCAGCCTGACCAGAGGGGTCCGGCCGACGGTTTTTGTGATGTCTTCATAGATATTCATTTCGAATGTCCTCTCGAAAACGACGGCACGCGCAATGAAGCGTCATTGCGCACGGCGGGGGTTGCGATCATCATAAGAGATCATTCTCCCTCATATGCTGTAGCTCAGGGCTCCTTCGCCTCGGTGTTTGTGCCTCTCCACCATTTTTTCCAGCGTCACGGACTCGAGCATCTGCGATATGTTTTTCGACGTTTCACTCCAGATATCGCGGGTAATGCACGATTCGGATCGATCACAAGCCGCGGGGTCGTCAACGCAGTCCACCAGACACAGAGACCCTTCCAGAATGCGCAGGATCTCATGGAGGTTGATCTCGGCGGGGTCCTTGGCCAGGACGTAACCTCCGTGAGCGCCCCGGATCGATTTGATCAAACCCATTGTTTTCAGAGGGTTTATCACGTGCCAGAGATACTTTTCCGATATGGCCTGCCTCTCGGCAATATCTTTCAGCAGCACAGGTCCTTCACCGAAGTGAAGGGCCAGTTCCAGCATGATCCTCACACCATATCTGCCCCGTGTCGATAACTTCATTTTTTCTCTCGATACCAGAATAATCTCTACTTGTTTAATAGACATTATGGTAATCTTTCCCCGCCTGTCAAGAACAAAACTTCGGTTGATGCCATAAATACCCTCAGGTTGCCGTCACTCTCGCAGGACTCAAGCATACAGGACTTTTAGCAGTGCCCGGGAGCTGCGATTGACAGACATCGCGAAAAAGTCTAAATACCGAAGAATATAATTAAATGAAAGCACACGGTGGGGATGATGCGAAACGTCGATTTAAAGGGGCTGCTGACAAGAATCCGGGAAGAAAGACCCCTGGTTCACAACATCACCAACTATGTGGTGATGAACTTTACCGCCAATACCTTGCTGGCGATGGGGGCCTCCCCCGTAATGGCTCATGCGCCGAACGAGGTTGAAGAGATGGTGTCGCTGGCCAGGGCCCTGGTGATCAATATCGGCACCCTTTCCGATCCCTGGATCGATGCCATGCTCCTGGCCGGGAAGAAGGCCAACAGCAACGGTGTGCCTGTCGTGTTCGACCCCGTCGGGTCGGGGGCTACTTCCCTGAGAACAGAAACAACCAGAAGGATCGTCAGGGATCTGAAATTGGCGGTTGTCCGCGGGAACGCCTCGGAGATCCTGTCCATTGCATCTACCGGGACTCTCACCAAGGGGGTCGATTCGCTGCACGACGTGGAACAGGTGGCGGAAATGGCCAAATCCACGGCAAAAGAGATCAACTCGGTGATCGCCGTTACAGGCAAGGTCGATCTGATCACCGACGGGACAAGGGTCATCCGGTGCAGCAACGGCCACCCGCTGATGGGGAAGGTCACCGGCACGGGCTGTGCGGCAACAGCCACGATCGCTGCCTTCGCAGCGGTTACGCCCGATGCGATGGAAGCCGCGGCGGCCGGGCTTGCCTTTTTCGGTCTTGCGGGCGAGATGGCCGCAGCCAAGGCGCAGGCACCCGGGTCGTTCATGATCGCCATGATTGATGCCCTTTACACAATGAGCCCGGAAGATTTTCAGAAGCGGGCCTTGCTGGAGAAAGGCTGAAACGGCTGAGGCCATGCAGAATCGCACCATAGACTACTCTCTTTATCTGGTCACGGACCGGAAGCTTTCGCTGGGCCGGTCCCTTCTCGAGGTGATCAAGCCGGCCGTCGATGGGGGCGTAACGGTCGTCCAGTTGCGCGAAAAAGAAATTGATTCCCGGGAATTCTACCGGGAGGCATTGGAGATCAAAGAATACCTGGATGGCCGGGATATCCCCCTGATCATCAATGACAGGCTCGACATTGCCCTTGCCATTGATGCCGCCGGCGTTCATCTCGGGCAGGAGGACCTTCCCATTGGCGTGGCGAGAAAAATCCTCGGTCCCGGCAAGATCATCGGGGCCTCCGTATTCACGCCCGACGAGGCCCTGCAGGCTGAGGCCATGGGGGCGGACTACCTGGGGCTCTCGCCCATTTTCGTGACGGCGACCAAACCGGAGCTGATGAACCAGATCGGGCTGGAGGGGATCGGCCCGATCAGGCGGGCAACGCGGCTGCCCCTCATCGGCATCGGTTCCATGAATGAGACCAATGCCTGCTCTGTCATCCGGGCCGGACTGGACGGAGTTGCCGTGGTCTCCGCGATCTGCTGCAAGCCGGATGTGTGTGCCGCCGCCGAAAAGATCATGCAGGAAATCCTGCGCGCCAGGGGACGGGTTTAGCCCGCCTCTTCGGGACGGCGAAAGTAAGATGCGCCCTTAAGCGGGCGCATCGGATTTCCTGAGATAAACAATGACGGGGGATACGGTTTCATATGAAGCTGAAAGAGCTCGGGGAATTCCGGTTCATCGATCGGATCACGGCGGGTTGCCTGGTACGCAAAGAAGGCGTGATCAAGGCGATCGGAGATGATTGCTGCGTGTTCAGGACGCCGGAAAACCGGGTCACCCTGCTGACCACGGACATGCTGGTCGAGGACATCCATTTTCTCAGGCATGCGATTACGCCTTATGATCTCGGCAGAAAATCCCTGGCGGTAAACATATCCGACATCGCCGCCATGGGGGGCATTCCGGGGGAGGCGGTGATTTCGATTGCCATACCGGGGACGATCGAAGTGGAATACCTGGATCAGCTCTACGAAGGGATGAAGTCCATCGCCCGGCAGTTCGATGTCAACCTGCTGGGGGGCGATACGACCTCGTCACCGCAGCATCTTGTGATCAACGTCGCGCTGGTGGGATGGGCGGCGGAGAATGAGGTGCTCTACCGGTCCGGCGCAAAGGCGGGTGACGTGATTTTCCTGACCGGCGCAGTCGGCACATCGGCTGCCGGCCTCGACCTGATCCTTTCGGGAAAGAAATTCTCTCAACGGGAGACATTGCTGGAAGCCCACCACAACCCCATGCCCCAGATCAAGGAAGGACGGATCATCGCAGCTCTCAGGGTTGCGAACTCCCTGATCGATGTCTCTGACGGCGTCGCCTCGGATCTGGGCCATATCTGTGATGAATCCGGCGTCGGTGCGGTACTGGAGGAAAGCAGGATCCCCGTGACGGATGCCTTCCGCGCCTACTGCAGCGAGTTTAGTCTTGAATGCGAAAAGCTCATGCTCCATGTCGGCGAGGATTATGTGCTCCTGGGATCGGTGCCCGCCGAATCCGCAGGCAAGCTGAAAAACGCCCTCGAGTCGGCCGGCTGCGAATTCCATCCGATCGGGACGATCGTCAAAGGCTCGGGTATCACCCTCAGGGGACCGGATGGCTCTACCCGGAAAATCGCGGCAAGCGGCTTCGATCATTTCCGGAAATGAAAGCGGCCTGATGCCTCATAGAGAACAAAAAAGGCCCCGCTCGTCACGGGGCACCGGGGATGAATCACGCATGAATACGTCCCGCTTCACAGATTCCGGCTGATGACGAGACGCTGGATCTCCGAGGTCCCTTCCACGATCTGAAGAATCTTACAAGTCTTGAAGTATCTGGACACGGCGTACTCGTTCATGAAGCCGTAACCGCCGTGAATCTGGAAGGCGTCGCTCGCGCAGCGCTCGGCCATCTCCGAGGCGAAGAGCTTTGCGTAGGCCGCCTCCAGCGTATGCGGCAGACCGCTGTCCTTGAGCCAGGCCGCCTTCAGGTACATGTTACGGGCCAATTCGATATGCATGGCCATGTCGGCGATTTTGAAGGACACGGCCTGGAAGCTGAAAATCGGCTTGCCGAACTGGACGCGCTCCTTCGCATACCTGAGCGATGCCTCATAGCAAGCCCTCGCCAGTCCCACGCTCATGGCCGCAATGGAGATGCGACCCGTCTCGAGGACGGCCAGGTGCTGGGCAAAGCCCTTGCCCTCTTTCCCCAGAAAGTGATCCCGCGGGATGCGGCAGTCCTCGAAAATGCACTCGTGCGTGGCGGAGTGCGTCCACCCCATTTTGTCGTATTTTTTACCCAGCGTGAATCCGGTGGTCCCCTTCGGCACGATGAAGGTGTTGATGGCCTCCCTGCCCGATTCGTCTCTTGTCCTGGCCGTGATGATGACCAAGGAGGCATTGTCGAGACCGATGTTCGTGATGAACTGCTTGGTGCCGTTGATGACCCATGCATCCCCTTCGAGCACCGCCGTGGTCCGTGTCGCAGCCGCATCGGAGCCCGCCCCCGGTTCGGTAAGCCCGAAGGCACCGATCTGCCTCCCCTGAGCCATCGGGACGAGCCACTTGCGTTTCTGCACCTCCGTACCGAACACAAAGAGCTCCTGCCCGACAACGCTTGTCGTGACGTCCAGAAGCCCGCCCAGCGTGACATCCGCCCTCGAGATCTCCTCGATGCAGAGGTGGAACCCCGTCCAGTCCCCTCCGCTTCCCCCGTACTGAAGCGGGAAGGGGATCCCCATCATGCCCAGCCCGGCCATGCGGTCCATGATGTCGTAGGGGTACTCGCCCGTGGCCTCCATCTCCTCGGCCCGGGGCGCGATGATCTCATCGGCGAACTTTCGAGCCATGTCCCGGATCATCTGATGCTCTTCCGAGAGACGAAAATCCATACTCCCCCCTTTCCGTCAGCGACCGGATTGTCTCATCGCCGATTGCGCGCCGCTGTCAGACTTTCAGGATCACGGCTTCACCCTGCGCAAGCCCTCCGCAGATGGAGGCCACCCCGTAGCCCCCTCCCCTGCGGCGAAGCTCGTAGGCCAGGGTCATTGCGATCCGCCCGGCACTTGCACCGACGGGATGGCCTATGGCAATGGCCCCGCCGTTCACGTTCGTTTTCTTCTGCAGGGCCTTCCATTTGCCTTCGTCGCCGCCGACAAGAATCTTTGTCGAAACCAACGGCATGGCGGCAAAGGCCTCGTTGATCTCGATGAGATCCATGTCATCGATCGACAGGCCGGCTCTCCCCAGGGCCTTCTGAATGGTGTAGGCCGGGATCTGGGCGATCTGGCGGGGCTCCGTCGCCATGGCAACAGAAGTGACAACCGTGGCAAGCGGCTGAAGGCCGCGCTTCAGTGCCTCCGCACGGGTCATGCAGAGAATGGCCGAGGCACCGGCGCTGATCGGGGGGGCGTTCCCGGCGGTGACCGTGGGGCTTCCGTAGATGGGCTTCAGTTTGGCCAGGGCCTCCAGCGTGGTCTCTCGCGGGGCTTCATCTTTTTCGATGACGATCGGGTTTCCGCGCTTCTGGGGGATGACGATGGGCATGAGCTCTTCGCCGATCCGGAACTTTCCGGCCGCGTAAGCCTTTGCGTAGAGCTCCTGGCTGCGCAAGGCCCAGCCATCCTGCATCTGCCTCGTCACACCCTGCTCCAGGGCCATCTCGCCGGCATCCAGGGCCACAGGGTTGAACCCCTTGGCCGTGTAGCCCAGCTCGAAAAGACAATCAATGAGGCGGATGTGACCGATCCTCACCCCCTGCCGAAGACCCGGGGCCAGGTGGGGGGTGCGAGGCATGTTTTCCGAACCCACGGACATGACGATTGCGGCTTCGCCCGCTCGGATTGCGAGGATGCCGAGCCTGAGCGTCGTCAGCGACGAGCAGCAGGCCCGATCCAGGGTGAGAGAAATATTCTCCGCCGGGAATCCCGCAAGCAGGGTTGCCTGACGAGCCGGAACATCTGTCTCCAGGGCAACCTCGGCAGGAATGCAACTGCCGTAATTGATCTCGTCCACCTCTTCGGGCTTGATTCCTACCCGCTTGATCACCTCCTGCATGACCATGACGCCGAGGTCGATGCTGGGGATGTCGGCCATGGCCGTGTCGAAGCGGCTGAAGGGCGTCCGGACGGCACTGACCATCACGATGTCGTTTTTTCCTGGCATGGTCCTGTCTCCTTTATTCGCAGTCGGTCATTTCGGCGCCATGCGGATGGCGCCGTCGAGGCGGATCACTTCGCCGTTGAGCATGGGGTTTTCGATGATGTGCCGGGCAAGCATGGCATACTCCTCGGGCCGTCCCAGCCGCTGGGGAAACGGCACCATCTTTCCCAGTGCCTCCCTGACCGCTTCGGGCAGGAGCGCCAGCATGGGCGTATTGAAAAGACCCGGGGCGATCGTCATGACGCGCACCCCGTAATCGGCGCACTCCCGGGCCAGGGGCAGGGTCATCCCCACGACACCGGCCTTCGATGCGCTGTAGGCGGGCTGGCCGACCTGGCCGTCGAAGGCCGCAGCCGAGGCGGTGTTGATGATGACGCCCCGCTCGCCCTCACCGTTTGGCGCATTTTTGACCATCTGCTCGAGGGCGAGGCGGATCACGTTGAAGGTGCCGACGAGATTGATCTGCACGACGCGGTTGAACTCGGCAAGCGGCATGGGGCCCTTCTTCGTGAGGGCCTTGCAGGCGACGCCGATGCCGGCGCAGTTGATGACCACATTGAGACCGCCGAGAGCTTCCATCGCTTTGCGGATGGCTTCCTGGACGCTCTCATCGCTCGTCACATCGGCCCTGGCGAAGACGATGCGCTCCCCCAGTTCGGCCGCCAGTTTTTGCCCTTTCTCAACGTCTAGGTCGAAGATGGCCACCTTTGCCCCGGCACCTGCCAGCTCCCGGACGCAGGCCTCACCGAGACCCGATGCCCCTCCCGTGACTACCGCAATACACTCGCTCACCCTCATGTCTCTCTCCTTTCCCGTCGCAGGTCACCTTCATTATTTTTCACTGTGTGACGCATCTTCAATGATCGCTTCAGATTGTCGAAATCGCAGTGAGATTCCAAAGAAAAACCCCATGGGGAGGGGTTCAGAGCCGGGGGACCGTTACAGGTACCCAATTTCATGATTCTTTTACTGTTTCTCCGCGCGTTTTTTCAACAGCCAGTCGATGACCTTGTCCGGATCCGGTTCTTCCGCAGCCTGTCTCGGCGGTGCCTCCCGCGTCGCCCTCGTGTCCTGCCCGGCCGGCGTCCCGGTACCGGCCGCCTGCCGTCTTTTCGCCTTCACCTTTTGAGCACCCGCACCCCCGGTGGTTCTGACCTCCCCGGTCGCGGTCGACGCTTGCGGCCGGGCGTTCGTATCAGAACCGCCGATTGTCCCCGCCGATTCCGGCGGGCTCACCAGGGGCGCCGCCTCCTTCTTGACCTCCAATTTCGCCGGTGCCGGCTTCTCGCCGCTTTGCATCGCAAAAAGAGTAAAGCCGACCGCAACGGCCAGAAAACAACCCAGGGCGGCGTATGCAATCCTGTTCCTGTGGAGTTT
Organism: uncultured delta proteobacterium; assembly: GCA_963802225.1. Lineage (GTDB taxonomy): Bacteria > Desulfobacterota > Syntrophia > Syntrophales > UBA2192 > UBA2192. The sequence continues at coordinate 17,670 of CAWDHZ010000040.1, forward strand.
CCAGGCGGCTTCTTTTTCGATCCCGGCGCGGTCATCGTCGCTCGCCTTCTTGACGCTCGCGCCTGCGGATGCTGTTTTCCGGCCGGGCGCAGCATCAGGCGCATTCCCGGCAGCCGCTGCTTTCTCTTCCGGCATCAGTTTCAGGAAATTCCGTATCGATTCCGGCAGGACAACGCTCTGCCCCAGGAAAAAGTTTCTGGACAGGGCGACATCACAGGCCTTGTTGATCAGGGATGGGACACCTTGAGAGTAATGGAAGATCTCTTCGATCGCTTCAGGAGTAAATATTTCTCTCTCGCACCCGGCGATTTTGAGGCGGTGCACGATGTATTGCGCGGTTTCGTCCTTCGTCAGCGGATTCAGCGTATCGCGGGAGGTTGCTTCTTGTGACAACTCCCGATTGGATTCTGCGAATAAACTGTCATTGAATCGATTCCCCCCGAAAAAGACGATCCGTAACGGCCGGGTGCCGTTCTCTTCGATCCTGGACAGGTCGAGCAGCTCTTTCAAGCACGGAGAATTCAGCCGGTGGGCGTCATCGATGATCAGCGCCACCCGTTTCCCGGACGAGAAGGAGCCGCGCACAAAATCCGAAATCCGGGCGACAAGGGAATCGTGGTCCTGCTGCGGACCGCCGATGCCGTATGCCTTTGCGATCAATTTGAAAAAATCGATTCCTTCATACTCCGGGCAAGGAACTGCAACGGCGACGACCCGATCACCGAGTTCTTTCAACACGGCGTTTGCCAGGGTTGTCTTTCCCGTGCCGGCATCCCCCGTCACGACCTGGAAGCCTTCGCGGCCGAGGATCCCCGCCACCAGAGCGGCCAGGGCTTCCTTTTGTCTCGCCCCGAGCCATAGGTACTTCGGGTCCGGACTTGCCTTGAAGGGTTTATCGTGCAACCCGAAATGAGTGAGATACATGATCTAATCCTGGAACATTTTCTTGACCGCGTCCAAAACGGGGTTGACGGTGCGGGTTTTGTCCGGAGCCCGGCGAGCCGTCGGCTGAAGGGCCTTCGCGACGCAATCATACTGCTCCCATCCCCTCAGCGTCGCATTGAGATCGACGGCCTTCCATTTGGGATGCCCGTTGTCTTTCAGCCATGCGAGATTGTCATAAAGAATTCTGGAGAACTTCCCGACGTTCTCGCAATTGCCTCCCCGGAAGTCGTAGGAGATCAGAACGGCCTTCACGGCGACGGTGTCGACCGCCTTGTCCTGCCAGTCGTACGTCTTTGCGGGGATCTGCACGGCGGGATAGAACTCGAGGATGCTCTTGTTCGTGATGGGAATCAGCGCAAGCCCGTCTGCCGCGTAAACGTCTTCCGTAAACAGCTTGACGGGCAGGCCTGCCACATAGAACATGGCGTCGATTTTTCCCTGTTTCAGAAGGGCCAGGGCTTCCACGGGCCCCGCGGGGACCATGTCGCGCGGCTCCACGCCGGAGAGTTCAAACAGCAGGCGTGCCGTGAGATAGATGCCGCTTCCCTCGGCCCCGATCGCGACGGCCCGGTTTGCCAGATCGTCGAAGTCCTTGACATCGCTGCGCGCAAGCAGATGGACCTCTTCATTGTACAGGGGGAAAACCAGTTTCGTTTTCTCCGCGATTCTCTGCAGGGCGGGATCCGTTCCGATCTTGGCGACAAAGGCCAGCACATCCGACTGGACGATGCCCAACTGGGTGCGAGGGGCCTTGAACACCGCGTAGACGTTCTGGATGGAGCCGGCCGAGTCGTCGACCCTCAGCTTGATTCCCCGCGGTTTCACCAGTTCCGCCAGATTCAGGCCGAATTGATAATACGTGCCTTTCTGGCTCCCGGTCACAATGCCCATGTCCTGCGCGGAAACGACACCGGTTGTCATCACAAAGGCAAACACAAGCATTACACCCAAGAGCTTTTTCTTCATGACAGTCTCCTCTCTGACGTCAACATGCGCTTTTTGTGCCGAACGGTAAATGACGGATAGAACCGTTTCTCCGTTCACCTGCCGATTCACGAAACGTACTTATTCCCCTGCCCTCTCGTGCAAATAGAGAAGACACGGATATTGCCTTGGTAATGAATATGAAAAGCGGACCCACAACGGATCCAGGAACGGCTGTCGAAAATCAGGCCCTTGAGCAGACTCGGACAAGGTTATGAAATGAAGTTTGGAGACGAACATCGTTGCAGATCTACTGCTACTCTTTTTGCTAACTGAATAGCCATGGAATGTCAAGGATTTATGACGGCAAGGCGTTACGACAAATATACTAGAAAACGAATCCCGGCCAGCACCCCGAAACCGGGCAGGAGCCGGAATGAAAAAGCCCCGCTTTGGTCGCGGGGCGTGGGGATGGGGTAACCTGTTCATTGATGGAGGCGGCGGGAGTCGAACCCGATCTATTAAATTCTAATCATTTGATGCCATTACTGAATTATCGGTGCGCTTCCCCCTGGGGACGGTCTGGGGACGGTCACCTTTCAACCACAATACCGACAATCGCTATCCGCACTCAGAACAAAATTTAGGAACTGTCAAACGATATCGACTCCTACCTTAAGTCTATGCAGTTTCTATTATTGCATGGATACTAGTTTTCAATGTATCATGTTCATTCATATGTGGGCAGAAAACAAAGCCCTGCATCTTATGCGGATCAATTATTGTTGGTCAGTATCTAGCTGACACATTGAGGAAGGAGATTCCATGAAACACAAAGGGATCATACTTGTCTTGAGCATAATCGTTTCAACATGCTTGGGATTTCTGTTGCAACCATCCGCGAGGGCGCAGGATACAACCTCGGCTGACAAAACGGGCGTCGTATTACGAGCCTATGGTCCGGGTGGCCCTGCTCCGGCTATGCGCGAAGCCGCGAAGGTATTCGGAGAAAAGAAAGGGATTACGGTTGAAATCAACGCTGGTCCCACGCCGACGTGGAAGGATCAGGCGATGAAAGATGCCGATTTGATCTTCAGCGGCTCTGAATATATGATGACCGACTTCGTGCAGAAAGACCTCCCCGGGTTGATCGATACATCAACGACTCTCACACTGTACCTGCGTCCGTCGGCAATTCTCGTCCGCCCAGGCAATCCGAGGGGTATTAAAGGCATAAAAGATCTGGCCAAGCCAGGTGTTCGGATTCTTGTGGTTCAAGGCGCCGGGCAGGTTGGCATGTGGGAGGATGTGGCTGGCCGAACGGGAAGTGTCAAACTCGTGGATGGTGTGCGCCGTAATATCGGCTTCTTCGCACCAAACAGTGCTGAGGCCAAAAAACTCTGGTCCAGTGATCTTACCTATGATGTGTGGCTCATTTGGACCATCTGGCAAAAAGAGAGCCCCGCCTCTGCCGACCTAATCAACATCGAACCAGAGAATACAATCTATCGCTCGTGCGGTATTGCAATCACAAAGCGTTCAGAAAGAAAGGTATTGGGAAAAGAGTTCGCCGATTTCCTTAAGTCTACCGCGGGACAAGCAATATTCGTGAAATGGGGCTGGATGGCACCGTAATTACGCATTGTCAAAAGGAGGGCTATCATGGATTTGTTACTTTACATTGCATTTGCCGTGATCATTGTCGGCATGATTTTCTTCATTGTGCGAGGGAAGCGTAAATAAGCCTAACACCAGGATATTGTATCGTTCATCCGACCTGCGGGTATTTTGAAGCCCTCACCTACTGCCCTTAACAAGATCGCGAAATTGCCCTAGAAGCCGCTTGCTTTCACGATAGAGGTCTTGAAAATATCCGGGATCCCATCGATAAACCCGGAGCTTCCTGTCTGGCATCGCGCAAAGGGAAATAGCTCTCTGGTGTAGTGAATTGGCCTATCGGACAGTAAAGCAGAGAATAGAAGACAGGAATGAGAAAAAAGGACCGGACTTCAGAGACGGACCCGGGAAATTCGCGGATGTGGGTCCACGATTTGTACTCGGGGGCGTCGGGGTTGGCCGCCAGGAGCTGTCTTTCCCTCCTGTATTTCTTCCGGATCCCCTTGCTCTTGTAGAGAATACGATCCTTCCCGATGGGGCAGACCTTCGTGCAGATGCCGCAGGGGTACGAGCGCCGTCTCACCAGCTCCTCATGCATCTCCAGGCAGGCTGTCTTATCATCATCGCCGATGACGTGATCCTCCGGCGGCTTTAGGGCGTTCTTGGAGGTCTTTTTTATATATGATATCCCATGCCATCATGTTGATAAGTAAAATGCGGCGCTTCATATGTTGAGGATATGTTTAGAAGAGGTTGTTTTTTATTTCATTATCAATTTCCTATGTAAAGGACCGTCCTCCCGAAGTGTCTGCGTATTCTGCATCTGCACACACCGCACTTCGGGAATTTGTGCGGCAGGAAATGTATTTCTGATACTCCTCACTTCTGCCAATCCAACCATACGAGAGTCAAGAAGAAACCTAGTGGCGGGCTTGAGAGCAGATACAACGACGATACCCTGCGTAAAATGTCTGGCTCCTGTCTGATTATTGAATCGTACAGGATGCAAAGTAGCTTTACCATTCAACCGCGGTCACCCCGCCTTTATGTTTGATTTCATCTCCCCGTCCCGGGACAATTTGCGCTTGTCGTTTACACCTTCCAAGCTTACTATAATGGGCCAAGGGGAAAAAAGAAAGCAGGGAGTCACGACCGCTTCCTGCAAAAAGGAAATTCGTCATGGGATCCACCGAATGGTATCGCCAAACTGCTGAAGAGGCGCTCCAAGGACTCGGCACCACCCTGGAGGGTTTATCCGAAAAAGCAGCGGCCGATAGAATCGACTCGTACGGGACCAACCGCCTGCCCGAGGAAAAACGGGTCAGCCCTTTCATCATATTCCTGCGCCAATTTGCAAGCCCCCTCATCTACATCCTCCTCATCGCGGCGGGGGTGACCTTTGCCTTGCAGGAATACAAGGATACGATTGTCATCGCCGTCGTCCTGGCCTTCAATGCGATCATCGGATTCATTCAGGAAAGCCGGGCCGAGGAGAGCGTGCGGGCCCTCAATAGAATGATCGTGCCCCAGGCACGAATTGTGCGGGAAGGAAGGGAGAAGGAGATCAGCAGCGAACAACTCGTGCCGGGCGACATCGTCCTTCTGGCCTCGGGCGCCAAGGTGCCGGCCGATATCCGTCTCATCAGCACCGTCGAGATGCGCGTCGACGAATCGCTTCTCACGGGGGAATCCGTCCCCGCGGAGAAGATGCACGAGGTCATCACGGAATCGAACCTGACGCCCGGCGACCAGCGAAACATCGCCTTCATGGGGACCGTCGTCGTGAACGGTCGTGGCGTGGGCGTCGTCGTGGAGACCGGCGAGAAGACGGAGCTGGGTGGCATCGCCCACGAGATCCGGGAAACCGAGTCAGCCCAGGCGCCGCTCCAGGAGAAATTTGGCCGCTTTTCAAACCGGATCGGCCAGTATGTCCTGGCGGCGGGCGTCGTCCTCTTCGCAATCGGGATCGCAATCGGGGAGCCTGTCAAGGAGATGTTCATGACCGTTGTGGCGGCCGCCGTGGCCGCCATCCCCGAAGGCCTGCCCGTGGTGCTCACCATCGCGCTGGCCGTTGGGGTCCAGCGTATGGCTGCGCGAAACGCGATCCTGCGGAAACTGCCTGCCGTCGAGACGCTGGGGAGCACAACGGTGATCTGCACCGACAAGACGGGGACCCTGACGAAAAACGAGATGACGGTGAAGATCGTCTATGACGGCGCCCGGGCCTTCGAGTTGACGGGGACCGGGTACGACCCCGCGGGCGAGCTCCTCCACGCGTGGATGCCGAAGTCCGAAAACGAGCGGGAACATCTCGCAATGTGCTTCCGGGTGGGGCTTCTGTGCAATGAGTCGAGCCTCTACGCGGACGAGGGGGCCTGGCGGGTCAACGGCGACCCGACTGAAGGAGCCCTGATCGTGTCCGCAATGAAGGCGGGCCTAAATTCCGAGGAGGAAAAACGGAAATATCCGCAGATCGCCATCATCCCCTTTGAGTCTGAACGAGGATACATGGCGACCCTTCACCGCTACGGAGACGAAAAGTATATCTTCATCAAGGGAGCGCCCGAAAAGATCCTGGAGCTTTGCGTCAACTGCATGGAAACGGACAGCCTGCGGACGGAGGAGATACTCAAGATATCGGACCGGTTTGCCTCCGACGGGATGCGCGTGCTGGCCATGGCCTACAAGAAAGCGCCCGAGGACCTGGCGCAACTGCGGCACCAGGACGTGGAGAACGACCTCACCCTGGCCGGCATACAGGCCATGATCGACCCGCCCCGCGAGGAGGCGGTGGATGCCGTAAAGGGGTGCAGGCGGGCGGGCATTCGCGTCATCATGATCACTGGCGACCACCCGACGACGGCTTTGGCCATCGCGAAGATGGTCGGGATCGACACGGAAGGCGGCCGGGTGATCACGGGCCGGGAGATCGAGGAGATGACGGACGAGGACCTCTTCACCCGCGTAAAAAAAGTTTCCGTCTACGCACGCGTGGCTCCCCACCACAAGTTGCGGATCGTGAGGCAGCTCATGGACCACGGGGAGATCGTGGCCGTCACGGGCGACGGCGTCAACGATGCGCCGGCCCTGAGAGCCGCACACCTCGGGGTTGCCATGGGTCGCAAAGGGACGGACGTTGCAAAGGAGGCCTCCGACATGGTCGTCACCGACGACAACTTCGCGGCAATCTTTCATGCCGTGAGGGAAGGCCGCATCGTTTTCGACAATATCCGCAAGGTCGTCTTTTTCCTGATCCCGACAGGCGTCGCCGCCATAGGCTCCATCATCGGCTGCCTCCTGCTGGGGATTCCCATTCCCTACACCGCGTCGCAGCTGCTCTGGATCAATCTGGTCACGAACGGCTTCCAGGTCATCGCGCTGACCTTCGAGCCGGGGGACCGCGAGGTGGTCAACCGGCCGCCCCTGGATCCCTCCGAGGGGATTATGTCGAGAGTGCTCGTGCAGCGTACCGTCATCGTGGGGCTTCTCATATCGGCGGGCGTCGTGATCAAGTTTGCGTACTCACTCCAGGCCGGCATGTCGCTGGAAAAAGCACGGACCATCGCGATGACCACCATGGTCTTCTTCCAGTTCTTCCAGGCTTGGAACAGCCGATCGGAGACAAAGTCCATCTTCCAGATCGGGCTTTTCACCAACCCATATCTGGCATTCGGGCTTGCAGCCTCCGTGATGGCTCACCTGGCCGCGATCTACGCGCCGCCCTTCCAGTGGCTCCTGTCCACGGAGCCCATCTCCGGAATGGAGTGGCTGCTGATCGTGGCGATGTCCCTGTCCGTCGTGGTCATCGTCGAGGTCGACAAATGGATGCGTTCAAGCACGACACCGGTCCGACGAACAGAGAGGTGAGGTTGCGCCATGAAACGATGTCATGCCTGCGGAAAAGAGCTTCAGATCGAAAGGAAGGACGCTCCGAGAACTTTCCCCACTGCGGTGCGGATCTGAATGTCTGCCTCAACTGCCGGTTTTATAGCCGAGGGGCCTACAACGACTGCACCTGTACATAGGAAGCATAATATTTTGTTACTCGTCACTCCTGCCAATCCAAGTGGCGGGCTAGAGGACAGATGCAGCGATGACCCTCCGCAAACACAACTTGTGGCTCCTTTCTGATCAATGAACCGAACGGGGCACAAAGCAGTTTAACCATTCATCCGCGGTCCCTCGCCTTTCTGTTTGATTTCATCTTTCCGATCGTCGATAATCTTTTTGTACCATGGGGAAAGGCTGACGGGTCCATGAAAAGGGTTTACGACTACGATCTCATCGTCATCGGGGCCGGCATTGCCGGCATGGTTTCCGCCGTTACGGCCAACAGCATGGGTAAACGCGTGGCCGTCGTCGAGAAATCAAGGGTCGGCGGAAACTGCACCAACTTGACCTGCATCCCTAGCAAGGCTCTGATCCGGCTCGGCCACGTCAGTCGCGACATGGCGCACCTGGAGCGGTTGGGCCTTCTGTCCTTGCCCGCAGGCGGCCTGGACAGCACCATGGTCATGGCCCATATCCGGGGCATCGTCCAGAAGGCTTACGAAAAGGACCTCCCGGAGACCTTCGAGCGGATCGGCATCGGCATGATATCGGCCCAGGCGGCCTTCATCGACGCGCACCGCATCCGGGCAGGCGAAAAAACGCTTTCCGCCCGGAAGTTCATCATCGCCTCGGGCACGTCCCCCTTCATCCCGGAGATCCCGGGGCTTGCCGGCATCGACTACCTCACCAACGAATCCCTTTACAAGCTCGATGATCTGCCCCGATCGCTCATCATCCTGGGCGGCGGCGTGGACGGCCTCGAGTATGCCTCCGCCTTCGGTCGGCTCGGGGTGGAGACGACGGTCGTCGAGATGGCCCCGCGCCTTCTGCCTATGACCGACGGTGAGGTGGTCAACCATCTGCTCGAGGCGCTTCGGTCCGAGGGGATCCGCCTGCTTTCCGGGACGAAGGCGGTGGCACTCGCCGACAGGCAGGGAAAGATCGCCCTCACGATCGAGCGCCAGGACGGGGCTCGGGAAGAGATCCTCGCGGAGAGGGTGCTCGTCGCCGTGGGGAGAAAGCCCGACCTGGAGGGGCTGTCCCTCGAAAATGCGGGCGTCGAGTACAATGCCCGGGGCATTGTCGTCGACAATAAACTCAAAACCTCCGCCCCCCACATCTATGCCTGCGGCGACATCGCGGGGCCCTACCAGCTGGCCACCACCGCCGAGGCCCAGGGGATTGCGGCGGCAACCAATGCCTGCCTGCCCGTCAAGCGCAGCGTCGATTACCGAAACAACGTCTACGTTATTTTCACGGAGCCGACACTCGCCTCTGTGGGCCTCACGGAAGAGCAGGCATGGGAAAAGCACGGGCGCAATCTCCGCGTCTATCGCTTCCCCTACGGGACCATGCGGCGGGCGCTGATCGACGGGACGGGAACGGGGATGGCCAAGTTTCTGTGCGATGGCCGCGGGCGTATCATCGGCGCGCACATCCTGGGCGAGGCCGCGGCGGAGGTCATCCACGAGGCGGCGCTCATCCGGGCCATGAAGAAGCCCCTGCACGCAATTCAGGCCGTGACCCATGCCTACCCGACCTATGCCCAGGCGCTCGTGGGGCGGGCAAGCCAGCTTGCCTTCCTCGACAGGATGGCGGGCAACCCCTTCGTGCGCCTTGCCCTGCATCTGCTCCCCGGGTACGCAAACCGGCTTCATTTGGCGCGGGAGCGGCTGGCGGAGGCGCACACGGCTCCGGCTGCGGCGTTTTCGCCCGAGGCTTTGCCTGCGGATCAGAGGGCCTGCGTCATCGAGGCCAGGATGGACGCTCAGGATGTCTTCGTCCTGGATGTCCGCGGTGTCCTCGACGGGGAATGCGAAGGGGCCCTCGCGCGGGCCTTTGAAGAAGGCATCGGCAATGCAAAAAAAATATTGTTAAACCTCTCCGGTCTTCTGCACATGGACACGGAAGGGGCAGGGGCGCTCGTCGCCAATGCCGTACGGGCCGCCCGGAGAGGCGCCGCTGTGGCGGCCTGCGGGCTTGCGATGCCCCTGCGCGATGTCTTTCGCCTCACCCGTCTCGACGAGATGATTGCCGTCTTCGACAGCGAGGGGAAGGCTCTGGGCGCTCCGGGTTTTTCGGGCGGCTCAAACATGCCCGCCTATCCTTACCCGGGACCGCTCCAACCCGGCTGGGCTGGCTCCGTCGAGGGCCTCTCGACAGGCTGGATCCCCGATGAGGCGATGAACATCAACGTCCAGGGCAGACTGCCGACGGGCCCGGTGAAAGGCTTCGGAAGGCTCTGGGACAAGAGATACCGCCTGCGCATCGAGAGCGGGGCACCCGATCCGCGCGAGATCGTCTCCCTGTGGAAAGCGGAATTCCCCGATTTCTGGCCGGGAGGGAACCGCTTTTTCCCCGCCAACGGGGCAGCGATTGCCCCCGGCACGGTGGCCGTTCTCAACCTGCGGCTTCCCGGCGGGCTCGTGGTCGCGACGGGGCTGATGGTTCTCTACGTCTCCGACACCTCCTTCAGCTTCATCAGCATTCAGGGGCACATCATCTCGGGCTGGATCACCTTCAACAGCTTCCGGGAAGGCACCGATACGATCGTACAGGTGCACCCGCTGTTCCGCCCGAGCGACCCTCTCATGGAGCTCTCCTTCCGCCTCGGCGCAGGCGGGCAGGAAGACCGGTTCTGGCACCAGACGCTGGGCAACCTGGCCGTGCGGCTCGGCGTCCGCGGGGCAATCGAGCAGAGAGAGGTTCTAGTGGATGATCGCTTCCAGTGGGGCGAGGCGGGCAACATCGGCCTCAGCGCGCCGATCCGCTCTTCTTTCTATATGCCGTTCCATGTGCTGAAAAAGGCGCTCCGGCGCTGAGATGTCATAGCGAGCCACGGACCCCGTTTTGGGACGGGGTTATCGATGGAAGAAACAGGCTGCTTATAAAATCCTCCCCAACCCTCCTTTGCCAAAGGAGGGAGTTTGTATCTTCCCCCTTTATAAAAGGGGGATCGAGGGGGATTTTGTTCGATCGATCCGAGCTGTTTCTTCGGAGCCACGGACCCCGCATGGGGACGGGGTTATCGATGGAATGAACAGTTCCTTAAAATCCTCCCCGGCCCTCCTTTTACAAAGGAGGGTGCCTGAATCTTCCCCCTTTATAAAAGGGGGATCGAGGGGGATTTTCTTTGAATCGATTTGATCTGTTTCACCGGAGGTCGAAGGCCCGTGTCCTTTGAGCGAGATCATTACGATGCCGTCGTCGTGGGCGCGGGGCCCAACGGGCTGGCTGCGGCCATCACGCTGAAACGAAAATTCAGATTGGTCCTTCTCGTGGAGGCGAAAGAAACCGTCGGCGGCGGCACCCGCTCGGCCGAGCTTACGCTTCCCGGTTTCATCCACGACGTCTGCTCCGCCGTCCAGCCGCTGGCCCTCTCATCCCCCTTTTTCAGGCAGCTCGAGCTTCATCGATACGGCCTGGAATGGATCCAGCCCGAGATCCCCCTGGCCCATCCATTCGAAAACGGAGAGGCCCTGTGCCTTCACCGGTCGCTCGAGGCAACGGCCGATGTGCTCGGCCCCGACGGCAGGGCCTACAGGGAGATGTTTCAGCCCTTCGTGGAGAATCACGAGAGGCTCCTTTCGGATGTCCTCAAGCCCCTCCCGCTTCCCGATAACCCGATACTCATGGCCCGTTTCGGACTGAAGGCCCTTCGCTCGGCAAAGAATCTCGCCGAAGCGAAATTCCAGAGTGAGCGGACGCGCGCCCTTTTCGCGGGGCTTGCGGCCCACGCCATGATCCCCCTGAGCCAAACCGCAACGGCCGCCTTCGGAATCCTCCTGGCGGTGCTCGCCCACGGCGTGGGGTGGCCGATTGTCAAAGGCGGCTCCCAGAAGCTCGCCAATGCGCTGGCGGATTGCTTCCGAGTTCAGGGGGGAGAGATTCAAACCGGCATCGCCGTCGGCTCGCTGGACGATCTGCCGCGGGCGGATCACATTTTTTTCGATGTCACGCCGCGACAGCTCTTGAACATGGGCGGGCTCGAGCTCACGGAAAGTTACCGCAGGCGGCTTTCCCGGTTCCGCTACGGTCCCGGCGTGTGCAAGGTGGACTGGGCTCTGAGCGGCCCCATCCCGTGGCAGGCCGACAAATGCAGGAAGGCCGGAACCGTGCACCTGGGGGGCTCCTTCGAGGAGATCGACGCTTCGATCCGGGACGCCCACGAAGGGAGGAAGTGTCTTTCGCCCTACGTCGTCCTTGCTCAGCCAAGCCTCTTCGACCCCACGCGCGCGCCCGCCGGCGGTCACACCGCCTGGGCATACTGCCATGCGCCGCACGGCTCTGCAGAAGACATGACGGATCTGATCGAAAAGAGGATCGAGCAGCACGCGCCCGGCTTCCGGAAGCTCATCCTGGCAAAGAGCAGCCTGTCCCCTGCGGCCATGGAGCGACATAATCCGAACTACGTCGGGGGCGACATCAACGGGGGCCTGCAGGATCTCTCGCAGCTTTACAGCCGTCCGGTCCTCTCGTTTTTCCCCTACCGGACCTCGAAGAAGAACATCTATATCTGTTCGTCCTCGACGCCTCCCGGCGGCGGCGTCCACGGGCTTTGCGGTTATTACGCGGCAAAAGGCCTCTAAAAGCACCAACCGTACATTGTCAGGAAATGTTTCAACCCGGGCTCACATGAATGCGATCAAGAACGAACCTTTATTCTCCCGGCGAGGGGTTCCATGAAAAGCATGCGCCACCTGATCATCGTCCTTGGCGACCAACTCGACAGTCGTTCATCGGCCTTCGATGGTTTCGACCGCAAAGGGACCGGATCATGAAGCCGACACCCTTCAACCCGGCAGCGGACCTTCCCCCCATCCCTTTTGAGGAGCGGCATCTGGAGCTCGCCTGGCGCCTCAAGCAGGCGGGACTCCCCTGGAAACTTCATGTGGGATGTTTCGTCTGGGATCGTGAGGAGGCGATCCCCGTTCATTCACCCTTCCCGGGGCGGGTTTACTTTATCCTCAACCTGGGCCACTTTCTCCGCCTTCTCGGCTCCGAGGAGCGCATGCTGGAAAAATTGGTCTGGCTCCCCACCTGGCACCAGGCAAGGCTTGCCGCAGAAACAATAGGCGTCGAGAAAGAGGCCATTCGCCATCTCTGGCAAGAAAAAGGTACCCTGAATCCCGGCGAGGACCTTCTGGGCCTCTACGGACTCATGTTGAACGCCTTAAGGAGGAAGCCATAGATGGAGGAGCTAAAGAAAATTCGGGTCATTCTGGCAGAACTGCTTCGGACACAGAAGCTTGCCGTCCTGTCTACCGTAAGCAGCGACGGCTCAGCCTACAGCAATCTCGTCTCCTTCGCGGCCCCGCGGCCTGAAAACCTTCTTTTCGCCACAACCCGCGCAACCCGAAAGTACGCCAACCTGAAGCAAAATGCGCAGGTGGCCCTCCTCATCGACAACCGCCGCAATGATGAAGCCGACTTTCACGAGGCTATTGCGGCCACGGCCCTGGGGAGGGCCGTGGAACTTGACGATGAGGATCGTAACGCGGGTCTTGTGACATTCCTGGCGAGGTTTCCGTTCCTGGCGGAGTTTGTCCACTCCCCCAGCTGCAGCCTCTTCAGGGTAGACGTGGAGCGCTTCATCGTCGTCACGAAATTCCAGAATGTCGTCGAGGTGCGCACCAGCCTATGACCTACACAATTGCCCTCGATCAGGTACAGCCCGAAGATCGCGACCGCATCGGCGGCAAGGGTTATGCTTTGTCCGTGATGGCCGGGGAAGGGTTGCGGATCCCGAACGCAATGATCATCACGGTGGCCGCTTACAAAGAGTATCTTGCCCGCACAGGGATCGGCGAGTCGATCGCCCTGGAGATCAACCGCAAAATGATCGAGCAGCTGCGGTGGGAGGAGCTGTGGGATGCAGCCTTGCGCATCCGCAGCCTGTTCCTGCGGGCCCCCTTGCCCCGCGAACTCAAGGCATCCCTTTCGAAAGACATCGTTTCGAAATTCGCAGGCAGGGCAGTCGTCGTCCGCTCCTCGGCTCCGGGCGAGGATTCAGCAAGCGTCTCTTTTGCCGGACTCCACGAATCCTATGTCAACATTCGGGGAACCGAAGCCATCCTCGATCATGTTCGACTTGTCTGGGCCTCCCTGTGGTCCGATGCGGCCCTTCTTTATCGGAAGGAATTGGGGCTCGACATTGCTACGAGCTCCATGGCCGTCATCATCCAGGAACTCGTCACCGGAAATCGGTCCGGTGTTGCTTTTAGCCAAAGCCCCGAAAATCCTGCCCAGGCGGTCATTGAAGCCGTCCATGGCTTCAACCAGGGCCTTGTGGATGGTACGATTGAGCCGGACCGATGGATTCTGGATCGCAAGACGGAAGCCGTCCTCTCGCATCACCCCGCAGATCGGCAACAGGCCATTGTTGAGGGTCCTTCCGGCGTGGAGTTGCAGCCCCTGCCTGCTGACATTGCAGCCCGTCCGCCCCTTTCACCACGGGAGATCCAGTCCGTCTTTAAGATGGCACGTACTGTTGAAAAACTATTTGGATTTCCTCAGGACATGGAATGGACTCTCTCTAAGAACGCTCTCTTTATCCTGCAATCTCGTCCCATTACGACGGGGGAAACCGCAGAGGGCGATGACAAAAGGTCCTGGTACCTGTCATTGCGGCGAAGCTTCGAGAATCTGAAGACCCTGTTGAAGGAAGTCGAGGGAAAATGGATTCCTGCCATGATCGCGGAAAGCGATGAGCTTTCACGTGCTGGCCTGTCGACGCTTTCTGATGCGGAACTGGCCGGCGAGATCGACAGGCGGCAGTCCATTCATAAAAGGTGGAGCGAGGTCTACGAGACCTACTTCATTCCTTTGGCACACGGAATCCGCCTGTTCGGGCAGACATACAACGATGCCCTTCGCCCCGTTGATCCTTACGAGTTTATGGATCTTCTCGGAGGCACGGAGTTGATCAGCCTGGATCGAAACCGCCTCCTTGCGCGCATGGCTGAAATGGTGCGGGGGAATCATACTCTTGAGCTGGCTATCAGGGCAGGTGTTTTCACAGGAACTGATCCGGCCTTTGATATTGTCCTGGAGGAGTTTGCACGCCGTTACGGAGACCTGGGATGCGGGACGGACAGATGCTTCCAGGGGAATGACGCTCTCTTTGCCCTGATTCTCCGGATGGCCGCCGCCCCTGCCGTACGGGAGCGTTTCAGCAATGCGGGCAGCGAAGAGCGAAGGGAGGCATTTCTCTCCCGCTTTGTCGGAGGCGCCCGAAATCGGGCTGTGGAAATCCTCGATCTTGGCAGGGCCAGTTACCGCTTGCGGGACAACGATAACATTCATCTGGGACGGATCGAAGGGGCGTTCCTCGCTGCAATCGAGGAAGGAAAGCATCGACTTGAAGGACGAATGGGCCCTGCCGCGCATGGGCTCCAGCCGGGCGAAGCGGCGCAGGCGCTGCGGGATCCTCACTTCCTGCCACGCTCAGAAATGCCCGCGAAAGAGGAAATAACAGGCACCAATGAGATCACCGTGAGGCAAATTCGCGGCCAGCCGGCAGGACCAGGCGTTGCCAGAGGCCAGGCCCGGGTGGTTGTCGTGCCTGCGGATCTTCTCGATATCAGGGCAGGTGAGGTCCTCGTGTGCGACGCCATAGATCCGAACATGACCTTCGCCGTACCCCTGGCGGCGGGGATAGTCGAGCGCCGCGGCGGGATGCTGATTCACGGTGCCATCATCGCCCGCGAATACGGCATCCCATGCGTGACAGGCGTCCCCAAGGCCATTGAGATGATCAAAACAGGCGACCGGCTTATTGTCGATGGCTACCTCGGCATCGTCACGATAGAGAAATCGTCTGACCTGTAGCCCGTCCCGGGAAACAAGGCAGGCATATGCGCGGTCAGAGCAGTGACGCCGGCTGTCATGTGTCCTGATGGAACCGCTTTCGGAGGCCCGCAAGAAAACGGGCCATCCCCTGACCAAGATCCCTCTATCGATTCTCGATCATTCCAGCAATTCGACAATTCTAAATATGGCTAAAGGAACCAATAACTGTTATCATAAATCGTAGAGAGAAAAGAATATGAAGGAAATGAAAATCCCACAAAAGCAGATCATCACCTTTCTCCTGTTTCCTTTATTTTTTATCTCCATAACCGGTAACGTCATGGCAACCGAAGAAGCAAAATATGCGGTGCTGGAAAAAGACGGGCCTTTTGAGCTCAGGCAATATGAGCCCTGCATCGTAGCGGAGACCACTGTTGAAGGGGATTTCGATGAGGTGGGCAGCGCGGGGTTCCGTCGTCTCTTTCGATATATTTCGGGCGACAATCAAGCGAAATTAACGATTTCCATGACCTCTCCGGTAGCACAGGAGAGGAGATCAGAAAAGATTTCCATGACCGCTCCCGTTGCACAACAGAAGGCGGGTAAGGACTGGAGCATTGCTTTTGTCATGCCTGCCGAATATACAATGGCTACCCTGCCGATGCCCAATGACGCCATGATTATGTTAAGAGCAATCCCTGCCCGGCTTGTAGCGGCGATAACGTACTCCGGTACGTGGAGTGAATCGCGCTATGAGGAGCATAAGGCTCTGCTGGATCAGATGATGAGCAAGCGAAAGCTCAAGCCTGCCGGCGAATACATCTACGCCCGGTATAATCCGCCTTTCACGCCCTGGTTTATGAGGCGAAATGAAGTATTGGTTCCGGTGGAGCGGATCCAGTAAGCCTGATGTCTGTTGAAGAACGTATTCTTTTCTGTCACTATTAAAAAAAGATGGCTCCTTTAGAACATTATTTCAATGCTCAGGATGGCCATTCGGATCATATTGCCCGCCGATCAATTGGCCTGTTCCTGCAGACTGACTTCTCCAAGCCTTACAAGGAAGCATAATCCATGGTGTCTAAGCCTCGTATGAACATCGCCGTCGTCGGTGCCGGTATTTCCGGCATCATGTCCGCCTATCTTCTGGAGCGCAGGCACAAGGTCACCCTCTTCGAGAAAAACGACTACATCGGCGGCCACACGAACACGGCCGTCATCGGGGACGGCCCCGACGCGGGTCTGCCCGTCGACACGGGCTTCATCGTCCACAACGAGCGGACCTACCCGCTCTTCAGGGCCTTTCTCACGGCAGCTGGGGGTTTCGGCAGCTAAGACGGATATGTCCTTCAGCTGCCAGGACAATGCGACGGGCCTGCAGTACAGCAGCCTCGGGCTCGACGGATTCTTCGCCCAGCGCGCAAACCTTTTCCGACCTTCCTACTGGGCTTTTCTGCTCGGGATCCGGCGCTTCTGCACGCGAACGCTGGATCAGTTCGAGCGCGGCAGGCTGGGCGGCCTCACCCTCGGCCAGTTCGCCGAACGCGAGGGCTTCCGGCAGGACGTCATCGAACAGTTCGTCATCCCCATGGCCTCGGCCATCTGGTCCGCCTCGGAGGCCAAGACGATGGAATTCCCCATGGAATCCTTCGCCCGCTTCTACTCGAACCACGGCCTGCTGTCCCTGTGGGCCCCCCCGGCCTGGTACTATATCCCGGGCGGAAGCCAGACCTACGTCAAGGCCTTTCTCAAGAGCTTCAAGGGGACGGTGCGGCCCAAATGCCCCATCGCGGCAATCCGGAGAACCGGTACCGGCATTGCCCTGAAGCTTGCCGACGGCGCCGAGGAAACCTTCGATGCCGTCGTCATCGCCGCCCACGCCGACGAGGCTTACCGCATGCTCGCCGACCCGTCGCCGGAGGAGACGCGCCTTCTGGGCCCGTGGGGCTACTCGGAAAACCACACCGTGCTGCACCGGGACACCTCCTGGCTGCCCGAAAACCGCAGGGCCTGGGCCTCGTGGAACTACCGCCACGAGCCCTCCATCCCGAAGACGTTCCCGGCCATGGTCACCTACTACATGAACCACCTGCAGCGCCTCGGCGCGCGGGACCACTACTGCGTCACCCTCAACCCCTGGAAACCGGTAGCGGCTTCCGGGATCATCGGTGAAATGGTCTACCACCACCCGATGTACACCTTCGAATCCATGGCAACGCAGCCCGAACTCCCCTCCCTCAACGGCAAGCGCAACACGTACTTCTGCGGCGCCTACTTCGGCTACGGGTTCCACGAGGACGGCACGCGATCCGCCGTGGAGATGGCACGCCTTTTCGGAATCGAGCTATGAGCGCATTTCTCTACAACGGGCTGATCGAGCATCACCGCCACAAGCCCAGGGATCATCAATTCAGCTACCCCCTGTACGTCTACGGCTTCGACCTGGAGGATCTGACCGAGTTGGACCGCAGGCTCCCCTTCTTCGGCTACAACCGCTTCCGGCCCGCATCGGTCCACGACAAGGACTACCTCGACAGCGGCCCCGGCACGATCCGCGAGAAGCTCGACCGTTTTCTCGCGAAGGAGGGCTTCGGTGACGCTGTCGCGCGGGCCTTCCTCATCACCTCGCCGCGCTACTTCAACTACGTCTTCAACCCCGTGAGTTTCTACTATCTCTTCAGGGCCGACGGGGCCCTCGTGGGAAACGTGGCCGAGGTGAACAACACCTTCGGGGAGAAGCATCTCTACATCCTGCGCTCGCCCGGCCGGGGAAACGGTGATCACACCGCAACATACCGGACGGAGAAGGCCTTCCACGTCTCCCCCTTCAACCGCATCGAGGGGACCTACGAATTTTCCTTCGCCGACATTGCGAAAGCGCTTGACGTGGGGATCAACATCCGGCAGGCGGACGAGGTCGTCTTCGAGGCCCGCCTCCGGGGGACGCCCGAGCCGCTGACTGCATCGAGCCAGATGAAGATGTTCCTGCGCCACCCGATCGCACCGCACCTCTCCGTTCCGCGCATCCTCTACGAGGCGGCGAAGCTCTCCTTCGGCAAGAAGCTGACCTACCACGACAAGCCGGTGCCGCTGAGCCCCATGACGATCCGCACCAACCCGCCCACCTTCGTGCAGCGCAAATGCATGGGTGCCGCCTTCAATGTCCTGGGCCGCGCCAGATCCGGCTCGCTCCGCATGACGCTCCCCGACGGCTCTTCCAAGACCCTCGGCGAGGCGACATCGGCGGACCACGCGGAAATGATCGTGAAGGACTGGCGGTTCTTCTCCCGGCTCGTCTTCGGGGGCGACATCGGGCTGGGGGAATCCTACATGGACGCAGAGTGGGAGACGCCGGATCTGAAAACGGCCCTGGCATGGTTCATCCGCAACTGGGAGGCCTTCTTCGGCCGCTACGAGCGCTTCGAGCCCCTCTTCGACCGGCTGAACCGGATTCTCTACCCCATCACGGAGAACACGATCACCGGGAGCAAGAAAAACATTATCACCCACTACGACCTGGGCAACGAGTTCTTCAAGGTCTTCCTCGACCCGTCGATGACCTACTCGTGCGCGCGCTACCTCAACGGGAAAGACACCCTCGAGCAGGCCCAGAAAAACAAGCTGCAGGAGATGATCCGCAAGGCGGGAATCACGGGCGACGACCACGTCCTCGAGATCGGCTGCGGCTGGGGGAGCTTCGCCGTCGAGGCGGTCAGGACGACGGGTTGCCGGCTGACAGGGGTCACCATCTCCGATGCCCAGTACGAGTATGCCCGCGAGCGCATCCGCAGGGAAGGCCTCGAGGACCGCGTGGAGATCGTCCTGCGGGACTACCGCGAGATCAAGGGGCCCTTCGACCGGATCGTCTCCATCGAGATGCTCGAGGCCGTCGGCCACAAATACTTCGAGAAGTTCTTCGAATGCTGCGACCGGCTCCTCAAACCCGGCGGCGTCATGGCCCTGCAGTTCATCTCCATCCCGGACCGGCGCTACGAACACTACCGCAAGGGCCACGACTGGATCCGCAAGCACATCTTCCCCGGGGGAGAGCTTCCGTCGCTGGCCGTCGTGATGGAGGCCCTGGCGAAAAAGACCTGCCTCAACGTGCAGAGTGTGGAGAACATCGGCCCGGACTACGCCCTGACGCTGCGCGACTGGCGCAGCCGCTTCCTGGCGGGAATCGACCAGGTGGCCGCGCAGGGCTTCGACCGCACCTTCCAGCGCAAGTGGGTCTACTACCTGGAGGGCTGCGAGGCCTGCTTCTCCACGGGCTACCTGGGCGATCTGCAGATGGTCATGGTCAAGTCGGAGATCGGCTATTGAGCCCCCTGCCTTGAATGGAGCACCGCCCATGAAGTACAAAATGCACATCGGACTGACACTGCTGTCCCTCATTGTCGCCCTTTGGGGCTGCACAGGAGGAAAGCCCATGACTCTCGAGAACTATACCAAGGAACTCGCGGCGACAGACCCGGCTAAGACAGCCCCGGTGAAACCCGGCTCCACCGAGGAAAAGGCAGGGATTGAAAACTTCAAAGCCTACTACAATCGCTACGCCGAGGACGTCATCCGGCGCGACACGAAGAAGCTCTACGCGAAAGAGGCCTTCTTCAAGGGCGGCTACAAGGAAGTGAAGGGCGTCGACGCCATCGAGACGTATTTTGTCGCCACAACCAAGTCTTTTGTGTCTTGCACCTTCGACATCACCGATGTGAGCATTCATGAAGGGAACTATTATTTCCGCTGGGTCATGAAGCTCACGATCGAGCGCGACAAGGACAACCCCATCGAGCAGATCGGCATGTCCCACGTCCGTTTCGGCCCCGACGGCAAAATCATCTTCCACACGGACTACTGGGACACGAGTGTCGTCTTCGAACGCGCCCCGGTCATCGGCGCCATCATCCGATGGGCAAAGGAACAGTTCTAATGCTCGTCTCTATTCCTGACGGGTCTGTTGATCATAGCCATGGATAAAATCGCAATGCCGGCCTTAACCACGACGAAAGGGACTACGATGGGAAGAAAACTCCTCAACATCATTCTGTTCCAGGCGGCCTGGTTCACAGCCGTCCTGGGAGCTGCGAGGGGAAACGATTGGTATGGGCCGCTGGCGGTGGCACTGGTGCTGTCGGTGCATCTCGTTCTCACCGACGACCGTCGGGGTGAGCTGATGTTGATGCTTGTGGCCGGGACCCTCGGTTTCTGCTTCGATACGGCGCTGTCGGCCGCCGGAATCGTCACCCCCCGGGGACATATCTTTCCCTATCCGCTCAGCCAGCCCTGGATGATCTCCCTCTGGCCCAATTTCGCCGCCACCCTCAACGTCTCACTGGAATGGCTCAAGGGGCGCTACCTGCTGGCGGCCATTTTCGGAGCCGTCGGGGGCGCGGGTTCCTACTACGGCGGCGCTCGGCTGGGGGCGACACTGGCGCTGCCCGATGTTGATGGGCTTATCATCCTTGCGGTGAGCTGGGGGATCTTGACACCGTTTCTGGTCTGGCTGGCAAAGAGGTTTCAGAGAAAAGGAGCCGCTGTCATCGCTCCTTGAAAATGGAGCGCCCCATGAACCTTTTATGACTGGAATGGAGGGATCATGATGAAAGTTATCTATCTCTATCTCCTTACAATTCCCATATTCTTCGCGATCGATATGATCTGGCTCGGGTTTGTGGCCAAGGGGTTCTATCGCAATAATCTGGGTCATCTGCTCCGGCCGGACGTCAACTGGACTGCCGCTATCATTTTCTATCTGCTTTACATTATGGGGATCCTGTTCTTCGCAACGATGCCGGCCCTGGAAAAAAATTCGCCGTATCAGGCAGTCCTTCTGGGAGGACTTTTCGGTTTCTTCGCCTACGCCACCTATGATTTAACCAACCTGGCGACGCTTAAGGACTGGCCGGTCATTGTCGTATGGGTCGATATCGCCTGGGGCGTGTTCCTTACCGCAAGCGTTGCGGCGGCGAGCTTTTTCATCGGCCGATGGCTCATGCCCTGAGAAAGGATCCTTCACAGCCCGTGCTCCGGCCGGGCAGTTTCACCAGGGAGGTGATGCCATGCAACTGGTTCAGACCATTTCAGTCGCGGCTTTGATTTTGTTCCTGTACATGACGGGATGGTTCCTGTTGGCCCTCAAACGAAAGGACAACAGCATTGCCGATGTCGCCTGGGGCACGGGGTTTGTCATCGTGGCCTGGTCCACTTTTCTCTTGAACGGTTCCTTTTCCCCGCGGCAATGGATCGTCAATCTGCTGGTGTTGATCTGGGGGCTCAGGCTCGCCATCCGGATCCATCTGCGCAACCGGGGTAAAGGGGAGGACGTCCGATACCGGAAGTGGCGGGAAGAATGGGGGAAGTCTTTTGTCCTCAGGAGCTATCTCCAGGTCTTCCTCCTGCAGGGTTTCATCCTGCTGCTGAACATTATACCCGTGCTCTTCATCAATACCTATGCCGCAGGTGATCTCGGCATCCTGGACGTTGTGGGTCTGATGCTGTGGTTGCTGGGATTTTTCTTCGAGTCGCTCGCGGACTGGCAACTGGACCGGTTCCTCAAGGACCCGGGCAACCGGGGAAAGGTCATGGATCGGGGTCTCTGGCGTTATTCCAGGCATCCCAACTACTTCGGCGAGGTCACAATGTGGTGGGGCATTTATATCCTGACTCTGTCGGTACCCGGGGGCTGGATGTCCATCATCGGACCGCTGACGATCACCTACATCATCCTGTTTGTTTCCGGTGTTCCCATGACGGAAAGGTTCATGGAGGGCAATCCGGTTTTCACCGACTATAAAAGACGGACGAGTGTCTTTATTCCATGGTTTCCCAAAAAGGATTAAAAACCCCGTAGAGTTGATTCATTGATAATCACTCTTCAATGGATCCGTTAACCATGGAAAAATCATGTCAGCAGGAAGCGCCGGTTATTTCAATGTGTGACAGCACACCCGGGTGGTCATGCAAGATCGGGCGATGATTCTGCGCAGGAATACAGGAGGAACGATGAACAGACATGTTTGGAGCCTTTTCCTCATCAGCATCCTTTTGACAATCATCTTGATTCCCGTTCCGGGCATGACCCAGGCCGGGCCGGGAACCAGTCAATCCACCGGCACAGTAACCATCTCAGGGGTTGTGTTCGACAAGACGGTTCAAATCAACGGTCACACCTGTGACTTGATCGGAGCGGGCCTGCTTCGCTATCGGGTAGTGTTCAAGGGATATGTGGCAGCCCTCTATCTGGAAAGAGGGAATGCTTCTGGAGACGTGTTCAAGGACATCCCGAAGAGCCTGGTCATCGAGTACTTCCATGCGATTGACGCCCAGGCATTCATATCGTCCACCCGGCAGGGTTTCATGAACAATCTCTCCCGGGAGCAGATGGAGGCAATCGATCAAGGCGCCAGGACACTCTATTCCCTGTACCGGGATGTCAAGCCGGGGGACAGATATTCCTTCACCTACATACCGGGAATCGGATCACAGATCGCACTGAATGGAAAAATTTTGGGGACCATCCGCGGACTCGATTTTGCCAATGCCATGCTGTCCATCTGGCTTGGCCCTAATCCGCTGGATCAAACGCTTAAAAAAACTCTTTTGGGGTTGGATGAAGGCTGAGAGTTGCTCCGATAAAGCGCGGGAGATCCATCCAAGGCAGTATAGCCCGTAGAAGGCGGGCATCGATCGCAAACTTCATACCGTCTTTCTGCGAGGCAGTGTGGATAGGTAGGTGAAAGCTTTTTACTCACAGGATCCCCTGAAAATAGAAAACCCCTCTTCCGAGGGGTCTGGGGGAATTTTGGTGGAGGCGGCGGGAGTCGAACCCTATCTATGATATTCTAACTATTTTATATCATTACTAAAATATCGGTGTGCTTCCCTTTGGGGACGCTCTGGGGACGATCGCCATTCGTCAAATCAGACCCACCATATTGATCATCCCATGCTTCGAATAGAACCCAATTGAATAGAAACCTTCAACGCGATCTCAATTTTCTTCCTGAACTGTTTGAGATCAGCATCTGGCACAGCATAGAATATTACTATCGACAATCATTAAAGAAAAAGGCAGGGCCATTCTTGACCCTGCCTTCTAGTGGGACATCTTGTCCGGGATCTATTTCACCAATTCGATTTCGCCGGGCCGCCATGTCTTGTCAAACCAAGGCTGCAGCGGACCGTAAAGGCGCAGGAGCGTGTTCCAGCCCTTGCCGGGGGCGGTTTGCACCCAGTTGTTCTCCTTGCCCGGAGGAGACTTCGGTCCGAAATAGATGTCCACTGAGCTGTCCGGATTGACCAGGAGTCCCTTGGTCTGGCTGCTAACAGCTGGCCACTGCTGGTCGGTCTGGAGCATTGATCGGGTCTGGTTGTCGTAGAGGATCACCGACCAGAAGTTGGCGACCGGGATATTGGGAGGCAGGCGAAGCTTGTAGTTCTTGCCTCCGTCGAGAGGGTTGCCCTTGGAGTCGACGAATGCCGCCATATACTGTGACCCTTCTCCGACCACCTTGGAATCCATGGCCGGCGTTACGCCGGTGGCATAAAAGAAGAATCCTGAGTATGCATCCAGAATACGCGCGCCGTTCTCCTCGAACTTGTAGCCTCCGACAAATCCCAGGCGCCATGCGCTTTTTGTTTCCGGATAATAGTACCCCTCGGGCGTCCGCCAGCGATACATGATGGCGCGCGCTGTCGCATCGCCCACCAGTGCCGCCTCGGTAAGGATCTTTTTCATCCGTGCATCGGGCTTAAATGGTTTGCCTTTCTGAATACCGATGGATGCCCAGAGGCCCAGCGTGAAAGGGTCAACCGATTCTGTCGGCTCCTCCTGGACCACCTGGTTGAGATACTCCCAGAATGGATAATCGGCCGGGCCAACCGAGTTGAAATCCCGCCCGGAAACGTTGACGAAATTCAATTTCGGCGGATTAGCCGCCTGTGACAGCGGATAGATCTTCGTGAACTGTTTGACCCGATCCACGCCCGGCTTCGGGTCGCCATTTTCCAGGAAGGTGCGCCACGCAATCCAGTTACTGTACGTCGCCGACCGCACCACAAAGTAACCCTCCGGGACCTCACCTTTATAGCCGGGGGGGAGGATCAGGTACTTGCCGCCCGCACCCTTGTCCGGCCCCACCATGCCTATATCGGTGACGAAGCGATACCACATGTCGTCGAGCAGCCCGAGGACCTTCGGCGGAACCTCAACGACCAGCGGGCCGTTGCGCAGGTCGAGCCAGAACCATGTGTACGGCGTGTTATTGTTCGGGGTCAGGAAGATCGACCGGGCGGTCATCATTGTCTCGAAGATCGGCACAGTGGTATTGACTGGTCCCACTTCGAGAATCCCCTTTCGATTCGCCAGCTGGTTCACCGGTGCAAGCCCGAGCAAGTATGCCTGAACCGCCCGCTGGAAATCTAGGTTGTCGAACAGTTTCTCGACAGTGGCCTTGTCCGGAAAGCCGTCGAAGAACTTCAGTGTGCCGAGGCGGGTCTCCACCTTGTCCGGCAAAGCGATGCCCTGCGGAATAGTGGTGGAATTCTTGTACTGCTTCGCCGGTGGAGCCTTCTGCGCAAAGACAGGTGATCCAATGAATGCCCCCACCAACAAACAGAGAGTGATGAGCAGCAGAGTTTTCTTCATACATTCCCTCCTTCTTTGATCTTTCCATTCCCTACGTTATATGGGAATAAGAAGTGGTGCAACAAGATATTGATTTCAGATGGAAATCGATGAATCTTCCAAAACTTAATTTTGAGAAGTGGTAGGTGAAAGCGTTATTTTCAATGGAATAAAGAAACCCCTCTTCCGAGGGGTCTGGGGGAATTTTGGTGGAGGCGGCGGGAGTCGAACCCGCGTCCGGAAATCTTCAGCTGCAGCTTCTACACGCTTAGTCCCCGATTTAAGGTTCGCCTCGGAGGCCTCCCGGGGACGGGATCCCTCGTCGGCTATCCTGTGAGTTGTTTCGCCTCACCCGCCACAGGAGATCAGGGTCGGCTATCCTGGCTGATTTTACGCCCTGTTCGAGCCGTCAGGAGAACCCGGCAGGACGAGGCTACTTAAGCAGCCTGTGCGTAAACGTAGTCGTTGGCGTTTACAGTTTTTCTACCTGTTTAAGGAGCCCGGTAGAAACCTCCGCGTGCGACTGTCAACCTCAATTATCCCCGTCGAAACCGTGGCGCCCCCACTTTTTGCTCGTCAAGGAACAATTTCATCGATAATTTAGCCTGTCTGCCCGGGGAAGTCAAGCACCGATCCGGAGCAGGCTACCGGTCAGGGATGTCCATCTCGAGGATGGCCGAGCAGAGGGACTTGCCGTGAGGGTCCAGCGCAAGCGACCGGGTGACCCCTCCGCCGAGGGCTTCCTGAAGGACAAAGTTGAGCGCTTCGATGTTCGGCATCTCGTATCGGGCGACTCCCCCTCTGACAAGCCCAGCAAAATGGGCCTTCACGCTCTCCACCGTGACATGGCGCACCAGGTGCGGGTAATCCCCGGCGCGCAAAGCGATTACCGAGATGTTGGCCGTGTTCCCTTTGTCGCCGGCCCGGGCGTGGGCGATGTCCCTCAATTTCATGTCAGATCTCCTCGATGTGGAGGTTTGTCTTGATCAGGGAGCGCGGGATCAGTGCGGAGAGCATGGCAATGACCTCTCGGGCGGCTTTCGCCGCTCCTCCTCCCCCGGCAGGCCCGTTGGTGTAAAGAGTCTCCACCTCGTTGCCGATCCGGAGGGCCTCGTCGAGGGTGTGGCTCCTGCCTGCCACCCGCAGGCGAACTTCGTAAGGCTCCCCCGTGTCGCGGGGGATATTTTGCCCGTGAAGCGCATCGACGCCGATGAGTTCCGTGCGGATCTCGTCATAACGGACACCCGCGAGTTCCAGGCGCTCCAGGACAATGTCCCTCGCGAGCCTCGCCCGGGCGACGGCCCCGGTTCCGCCGTAGCTGATCTGCCCCTCCCCAATGTAACCGTGCAGGCAGCCGATGCAGACCTTGAGGGTGTCCGTCCGAGGGCGGCCCCGACCGCCACGGACTGTTACGGCATCTTCTCCTGACGCTTCAACCGTGACTCCCGTGAAGTCCGCCACCACGTCGGGTGTGATGTACTGCGAGGGGTCGTGGATTTCGTAAAGAAGCTGCTCCTTGCAGGTGGCCGGAGTCACGCGACCGCCGGAGCCTTTCACCTTGGTGATGACGGCCGAGCCGTCTTCCCACACCTCGGCGACGGGAAAACCGAGCCGGGCGAGATCGGGCACGTCCTTGAGGCCCGGGTCGGCAAAATACCCGCCCGTCACCTGCCCGGCACATTCCAGGAGGTGGCCGATCACGGTGCCCTGCCCCAGGCGATTCCAATCCTCCCTGCTCCAGCCGAACTCGAGCATAAGCGGCGCGAGAAACAGGGAGGGATCGGCAAC
The DNA here is from genome assembly GCA_963802225.1 of uncultured delta proteobacterium. Taxonomy (GTDB): domain Bacteria; phylum Desulfobacterota; class Syntrophia; order Syntrophales; family UBA2192; genus UBA2192. Next base: position 44,410 of record CAWDHZ010000040.1, read on the forward strand.
ACGGCCCGTGATGACAACATCGGCGCCCTTTCGGAGGGCTTCGATGATCGGCTCTGCGCCCAGGTAGGCATTGGCCGAGACAAGCCGATCCTTGAGCCCCGAGACCCGCTCGCCGGTTTCCACGATGATAGGATTTTCCCGCAGGATGAGATCGAGGACATCGTCACCGGTAATGGCCGCCAGCTTCAATCCCCCGATACCAAGCTGCTTTGCCGTCTTGCGGAGAGCCTCCAGGGCGCCCAGGGGGTTTGCCGCACCCATGTTGGTGATGATTTTGATTCCCCGCTCCCGGCAGGTCGGAAGGACAGCTTCCATCCGTTTCCCGAGAAGTTCGTCGAAACCTTTTGCGGGATCACGCCGGCGGGCCTGCTGGGCCAGCGCGATGGTCCGCTCCGCCAGGCACTCGAAAACGAGGTACCGGATATTCCCCTTTGCGGCCAGCTCGACAGCCGGCTCGACCCGGTCCCCGGCATACCCCGCCCCGCAGCCGATTCGGATTTTCTTCATCCCCTGCCCTCATAAAAAATCGCCGGAGATGACAGCCTCCGGCATTTTTCCCTGTACAATTCCCCGCTGCCCGTCGCTGCCCTCAGGCCGCTCAGCGGCTCCGATCCCGGATGGCCCGCTCCATCTCCCGCTTGTCCGTCCGTTTCTTCAGGTCCTGCCGCCGATCGTGCGTTTTCTTGCCGCGGCCCACGCCAAGCAGGATCTTCACCTTGCCGTTCTTGAAGTAGGCCTTGAGCGGGATCACCGACTGCCCCTTCTCCTGCGTCTTGCTGTAGAGTTTCCGGATCTCCTGCTTGTGAAGAAGGAGTTTGCGGACCCGCAGGGGGTCGTGGTTCATGATGTTGCCGAACGTGTAGGGGCTGATGTTCATCTCATACAGGAATACCTCGCCATTTTTCACCCGTGCGAAGCTGTCCGTCAGGTTCCCCTTCCCTTCACGGAGGGCCTTGACCTCGGTGCCCACGAGAGCAATCCCCGTTTCGTAGGTGTCCTCGATCTCGAAGTTCAGCCTGGCTGTCTTGTTCTGGCAGATCGGCTTTTCGCCTGATTCCTTCTTAGCCACTTTGCTTCCCCCGGGGCATGTAGTCCGTCTTCACGTTTTTCATGGCACGGAAGAGGTTGTCGCGGATGAGACCGTTGTCTTTCTCGAGTGCGTTGAGCAGCTCCTTGATGTAGCGCCTCCGGGAATTGCCGCTCGTGGGGCACCGGTTACCGATGACGGGGAGCTGCCTCTCGCGGGCGAATTTCTTGACCAGATCCTCGCGGATGTAGGCCAGGGGCCGAATGATGTGGAGCGTCCCCCCGAAGAGCTGCTGCTTCGGCATCATGGTGCTTATCTCACGGCTGTAGAACATGTTCAGCAGCAATGTCTCGATCATGTCGTCGCGGTGGTGGGCCAGGGCAATCTTGTTGCAGCCCCGCTCACCGGCGATCTCGAAGATGCGTTTCCGTCTCAGCCTCGAACACAGAAAGCAGGGGTTCTTCTTGTTGTAATCGCTATGAGAAAGGGGCCCGATGTCCGTCCGGTCGATCACGCAGTCGATTTCCGCTTCTTTGAGGTAGGATTCAAGCTGGGCACTGTCCTCGCCGCTCCCGTCGAATCCCAGATCGATATGCACCGCCAGGATGGAGTATTCCCCAGGGGTGGAGTACTTCGGGGTCCGCAACAGATCGAGAAGGGCCATGCTGTCGGTCCCCCCCGAGATCCCAACAAGGATGCGATCTCCCGGCTCGATCATGCCGTAGTCCCTGGAGGCGGTCTCGAACCACTTGTTGAGATGATTGTGAAGCCTGGTCCGTTTCTCTCCGTTTGTGCTTGCGTTGTTCACCGGATCGTTCCTTGGCCTGAGTCCGCGATTCCCTAAAATTTATACCACATCGGCAGGGCGAATCAAACACCAATCGGACAGGGGCTGGCGGCACTTCGGCTTGCAAAATCCTGCCGTTTGCGCTAATCAGGGTCTGCTGAAGAGGAAAGAGACTTGTCACCCTCACCTCGACCCTCTCATAAATGGAAGGGAAGCATTCACCCTCACCTCGGTCCTCTCCCCTCAAGGGAGAGGAAGACTGAGGAAGGGGCAACATTATAGGGAGGAGATATGAGCGAAATCATCCGGGTACACGCACGCGAAATTCTCGACTCACGGGGCAACCCCACCGTCGAGGCGGAGGTCATGCTGTTGTCGGGAACTATCGGCAGGGCGTCGGTGCCCTCGGGGGCCTCCACGGGTGAGCGCGAGGCCTTGGAGCTTCGCGACGGCAACAAGGAGCGCTATCTCGGCAAGGGCGTCCAGAAGGCCGTGCAGAATGTCATCCTGAAGATCGGACCCGAGATCGTCGGGATGGATGTCTTCGAGCAGCGCAGGCTCGACTACACGATGATCGAGCTGGACGGGACGGAAACCAAGCGCGCCCTCGGAGCCAACGCCATCCTCGCCGTGTCACTCGCCTGCGCCCGGGCGGCCGCAGAGAGAATCGGGATGCCCCTGTACCGTTACATCGGCGGGGTCTCTGCCAAGGACATCCCCGTCCCGCATGTGAATATCATCAATGGCGGGATGCACGCCGACAACAACATGGACATCCAGGAATTCATGATCATGCCCGTCGGCGCCCGGAGCTTCCGGGAGGGGATCCGCATGTGTGCCGAGGTCTTCCACAACCTGCGCTCGGTCCTCAAGGCGAAGGGCTACAACACCGCCGTGGGCGACGAGGGCGGCTTTGCGCCCAACCTGAAGTCCAACGAGGAGGCCCTGGTCCTCATCGTCGAGGCCATTAAAAAGGCCGGATATGAGCCCGGCGGCAACGTCTGCATCGCCCTGGATTCGGCAGCCAGCTCCTTCTACCAGAAGGGCAAATACATCCTGGCAGCCGAGAAAAAGCCGCAGAAGGACGCCGAGGAGATGGTGAAATTTTACGCAGGCCTCATCAAGAAGTACCCCATCATCTCGATCGAGGACGGTCTGGCCGAGGGCGACTGGGACGGATGGAAGCTGATGACGGAGGAGCTGGGAAAGAAGGTCCAGATCGTCGGCGACGACATCTTCGTGACCAACAAGAAGATCCTCGAGAAGGGCATCGCCATGGGGATCGCCAACTCGGTTCTCATCAAACTCAACCAGATCGGAACGCTGACGGAGACACTCGAGACGATCGAGATGGCCAAGACGGCGGGATACACGACCGTTGTCTCCCACCGCTCGGGCGAGACGGAGGACACCACCATGGCCGATGTCGCCGTGGCCATGAACTGCGGCCAGATCAAGAGCGGCTCCGTCTCCCGCAGCGAGCGGCTCGCCAAGTACAACCGCCTCTTGCGCATCGAGGAAGAGCTGGGCCCCGCCTCGGTCTACAGGGGCCGTAAGGCGCTGTACAGTGTGAAATAGATTGCAGGCTACAGGCATCAGGCTGCAGGCTTCAGAAATAAGAAGAGCCCGTTTCAGTCAACCTGAAACGGGCTCTTTCTTGTACAAATCCCCCTTTCATCCCCCTTTATAAAAGGGGGAAAGAGGGGGATTTTTTACAGGAACCGGAATATCCTCTGCCTCAATACCTCGATTCGCCCCTTGTTCTCCGTGAGGGAGTAGAATGTCCTGGTCTCTTTCTTTTCCTTCCGCTCCACGGCTTTGAGAATCTCCTCGTCCAGAAGCGCCTTCATGGCGTTCTGGTAGTTGGAGACGCTCTGGGCCTCGTTTCGCAGGATCTCCCCTTTCTTGAACATCCGGCTGCCGAGCTTCTGCACCAGTTTGAGGAATTCCTTGTCGGTGCGCATGTCTTTTTTCAGATAAGACGAACCCCTCGTGACGACCCAGTAGGATTCGATGTAATTCTGGATGAGACCGGCATAAGGCCGCAGGTACATCCTGCCCTTTCCCTTCACCTCGATCCACGCCTCGTCATCTTTCTCGAGCCCGGCAACCATCCCCCGGTCCAGCAGGTAGGCCAGGGCATCGTGGACCTCCTCGGCATCGCCCTTGCGGTGGTCGAAGATGAACTCGTGCCGGAATAGGCGCTTGAAGAACTTATAATCCTCCATGAGCGTGACCAGCGGGATCGCATCCTCGCTTCTCGAGAGGATCGAAGCCGCCACGAAAGAAAGCGGCACGAAGAAGTGCAGGATGTTGTTCTTGTAGTACTCGAGGTGAAGACGCTTCTCCTCGTCGAGCGAAAAGACGACCTCGGCGAATTCATCCTCCTCGCCCTCCTCGGCGCCCGTCTCGGAGATGATCCCCATGGACTTGAACTGTTCGATGGCATCCTGGATGGCCCGCTCGGGGTTTGCAAAGGTGGACGCGATGGGCACGCCGCGGGCGGCCAGGTAGTGAAACAGCTCGTGGATGATCTCCAGCAGATCGTTGCGGGTCAGGCCCCGCTTGTAGTGACACAGCAGCGCCGCCGCCACGAGTGCGAATGGCGTCACGACGGAAACGCGGCTGATCTCACTCACGACCTCGTAGCTCATCTTCCGGTAGAGGCTGCGGCGCTCGTCCATGTCCATGGCCTCCAGCGTCTTGTCCGGGGCCTGCAGGTAGGAACGCAGGTAGATCGGTTCGCCCACGTTCACGTAGACGCGCCCGTAGCGCTTGTCGAGTAGTTTGCGGCTCTTGATGACGGAGCTTGCCTTCTCCTTCTCCTTCGCGGCGCCTCCCAGCTCCTGCAGGTAGGACTTCTCTTCCATGACACGGTCATACCCGATGAAGACGGGAATGATGGCAAGATCCTGGTGCAGGTCCATGTTCGCCTGGATGACCATGGAAAGCATCCCGTACTTCGGCATGACCATCTTTCCCGTCCGGCTCCGCCCCCCTTCGATGAAAAACTCGAGAGGATACCCGAGTCCCAGCAGTGTCTTGATGTAGGTCTCCATCACCTGTCGGTAGAGGAGGTTGCCGCCAAAGGTCCTGCGGATAAAAAAAGCCCCCGCTTTGCGGAAGATGTGGCCGAGGGGCCAGAACATGAGGTTCGTACCGGCCGCGACAAAGGGCAGCGGGATATTGTGCTTGTAGAAGACGTAGGACAAAAGCAGGTAATCGATGTGGCTGCGGTGGCACGGAATGATGAGGCAGGGCATGCGCCGGGAGACATCGCGGATCCGGATGAGCCCCTCGCGGTCGACGACGACACCGTCATAGACATTGTTCCAGAGCCAGGTGAGGGCCTTCTCCCAGAGCTCGATGTAAAAATCGCTGTAGTCGGCGGCGATCTCGTCGAGATACCTTCTCGCCTGCTTCCGGATCGAGGGGAGATCTTTTTTCGTTGCCGCGGCGTGTTGTTCCATGAAGCGAACGAGTTCGTCGTCACGGAGCGCCATGCCCATGATCTCCTCGCGGGCCTTGACGCGGGGACCCAGGACCGCACGCGTCTCGCGGTCGATCCGGCCGATGAGATCGCCTCTCAGCGCCCCGGCAAGATCCGACGGGGGCCCGCCTGCCGCCTCTTTCAGCAACCGGAACAGATCTGCCGGATCCGCGGCGGTGACGGAGGTGCGGTTCTTGTACCGGATGAAAGCGATGAGCCGCCTCAACCAGCCGGGATGCTCCTGGTCCCCGAAAAAGATCTCCACCAGGGGGCGTTCCTTTTTCTCCCGGCGCGGGCCGTATGTGACGGCCACGGGGACAATGTAGACTGGTGTTTCGAGGGCCTTCTGGGCGCTCAGGAGCTGTGCGAGAGGGTCCGTTGCATCATCGCGCTCCGATCCGCGGAGATAGATCACGGAGCTTACACGAAGGCGGGTGAGGCGGTCGAGGTCCCCTGTAGACCCTGGATCGGCAGGACGGCTTCTCAGCAGGGACCGGACTATTTTCGCGGCGGGCCTCCAAAGGAGCGATTTCGCCCCATGGAAATAGAGTGGCTGCGGGATGTTCTTCCTCAGGCCGAGATCGTGGAGAATGAGGCTGTTGAGGCGGCTGCGGTATTTCAGCGCGTAAACGACCACCCCTCTTTCGGAAAGCCGCTTCAGGGCCTGCTCGCACTCGGGGGCCAGTTCCACTTTGGAGAGATATCGCGAGAAAAACCAGTAAAAAGGAGGGGTGATTTTCTCCCCGGCGTTGACGCCGCGAGGGTCCTCGACGCCGGCAGGCCTGCTGTGGGGGTCCATACTCATGGCGCCTCCGGGGTCATTCCGCAACTTCAAAGTCGTCGGTGAACTTCCGCCGCATGGTTTCCCTGACGAAGAACTCGATCTCGGAGGCCGTGTTGAAGGACATGATCCGATCGACCAGCTTGCGGCACTCCTTCATCGTGACGGCCCGGATGACCTTCTTGATCCGCGGGATCACCTGCGCGTTCATGCTCAGCTCGTCGAGCTCGAGACCGAGAAGGACCATGGTGTAGACGGGCTCGCCCGCCATCTCCCCGCACATGGCAACCTCGATGCCGGCCTTGTGCCCCGCCTCCACGACCTGGCGGATGAGCTTGAGCACCGCCGGGTGCAGCGGTTCGTAGAGGTAGCTGACCCTCTCGTTTACCCGGTCGATGGCCAGGGTGTACTGAATGAGGTCGTTGGTGCCGATGCTGAAGAAGTCCACCTCTTTGGCAAGATCCTCGGCGATGAGCGCTGCCGAGGGAACCTCTATCATGATCCCTATCTTGACGTCCTTGCCGTAGGGGATACCGTCGCGCCGGAGTTCCTTCTTCACCTCGTTGAAGATCCGCTTGGTTTCCAGCAGCTCCTCCATCCCCGAGATCATGGGGAAGAGCACCTTCGTCTTCCCGTAGGCGCTGGCCCTCAGGATCGCCCTGAGCTGGACCTTGAAGAGATCCACCTCTTGGAGGCAGAACCGGATGGCCCTCAGGCCCATGACGGGGTTCATCTCGGCGGCCAGCCGCGCGTCGGAGATGAACTTGTCGCCGCCCAGGTCGAACGTCCGGATCGTGGACCAGCGGATTTTCTTCGATTCGACGACCTTCTTGTAGGTGAAGAAATGCTCTTCCTCGGTGGGAAGGCGGTCCCGATTGATATAGATGAACTCCGTGCGGTACAGCCCGATCCCGTCGGTGCCGTGATGCACGGCCGAAGCAATCTCCTCGGTGAACTCGATGTTGGCCCCAATGAGCACCCGGTGCTTATCGAGCGTCGTGGCCGTCTTTCGGGCATGCTTGAGGAGGCCGTCCTCGATCGTTTCGTAGTGCCTTTTTTTCTCCTCGTATCGGCGGATGATCTCCGGGTCGGGGTTGACGATGACGGCCCCTGCCGTTCCGTCGATGATGACGATGTCCCCCGTCTTGGCCTCCGTCGTGATCTTCTCGATCCCCACGACAGCCGGGATCTCGTAGGCCCGGGCCACGATGGTGGTGTGGGAGGTCTTGCCGCCCATGTCGGTGGCGAAGCCCTGGATTTTCTCCACCTTCATCTGCATCGTATCGGCAGGCGAGAGATCGCGGGCAATGATGATGGCGTTATCGCCGATCCCCGAGAGGGTCTCGTGATGGACCCCGGCCAGGTTTCTCAATATCCTCTGCCCGGCATACTCCACGTCGCTGATCCGCTCGCGCAGGTACTCGTCGTCGACCTTGCTGAAGACGTCGCGATACTTGTCGAGGGTCATCCGCAGAGCCCACTCGGCATTGACCCCCTTGTCCTCGATGTTCTGGATCGTCTGCTTGATGAGCATCTTGTCCTTGAGGATCATGATGTGGACATCGAGGATGTAGAGGGTTTCCAGTCCTTCCTGGTCCTTGAACTTGCGCTTGATCTCCAGCAGCTGGTTCTCGGAGTCCTTGATGGCCTTGCGGAACCGGCGGATCTCCTCCGCAATAAGGCTCCTGTCCTCGAGCTGGTAACGGGAGATGGGGGCATCGACACGCCGGATCAGGTGGGCCACACCGATGGCCACCCCGGGGGAGACGCCAAGTCCCTGCAGGACGATAGTTCTTTTGGGCTCGCCTGGGTTCATGCAGCCTCTCCGAACTTCTCATCGACGAGTTTCGCAATACTGTCCACGGCTTCCCGTGCATCGTCGCCGTCGGCCCGAACCACAATCCGGCTTTCCTTCGGGCAGGCCAGGGTGAGGATGTCCAGGAGGCTTCTCGCATCGACCTGGTTTCCGTCCCTCTCCAGCAACACGATCGACCGGTAGCGCTCCAATACCCGGACGATCATGGCCGCCGAGCGGGCGTGAAGACCGAGTTCATTCTTGATTGTGAGGGTCTTTTGAACGATCATCGCATCATCACAACGGCAAATAAAGTCACCGACCCGTAAAGGATCGCCAGGGGGGAAAGCCCCTTTCTCACGGCCAGGAAACTGGCCAAAACCACCAGAAGGCCTCCGACCTGCCCCGGCAGGCCGGGCTGAAACAGGTCATAAAACACTCCCGCCGTGGAGGCCAGATATGCCGCACACCCCAGGAGGATTGTGGAACACCACCGGATCCGCCTCGACATCGCCGGCAGTTCCAGGCGCCGGATAAACTCAACAGCGTTCTTGCCCTGCTGCCAGCCCGTGATGAATCCCCGAATCCGCACCCAGAGATGCACCGGGTTATAAAGGATCAGGAACAGCAGCGGGGCAAGGAAAAAACCCTTGATCGCAAGGCAGACGGCCGCAATGCCTGAGAATGGCCTGAGGGAGCCCCAGAAGAAGGGGTCCCCGATCGCTGCGTAAGGACCCATAAGGGCATTCTTCAGATCGGCCGTCTCCGAGAACCGGTTTTCGGCTTCGAGCCGGCTGACCGATCCGATGATGGGCGCAGCCATATAGGGATGGGTGTTGAACCGCTGCAGGTGTCTGGTGAGGAGGGCCGATGTTTCACGTTGCTCGGGCTCAACCTCCGCCGCGGCTAGGGGAGCGATGGCATAGGCAAAGCCGAGACCCTGCATCCGCGAGACATTCCATGAAGCTTGTATCAAGAGCGATCTCGAGAATATTTTTAAGAGTATTTTCCTCTTCAACACTTGACCGATGCCGATTCATTGTTAGATTTAGGAAATTAGGCTGTCCGGCAAACGCGCTCGGGCGCAGGTTTCAATTAACATGAACCGGGGTATTAGTCAATGCATCTGAGCGGCAATCCCCTGAAACCGTTTCTGACGCAACCCTGCACGCGCCTGGGGGCACTTTAATCACCGCGGGTTCAATTCCCCGAAGCTCGCTTCGCCTGCGTCATGCCCGCGTTGATTTTGCCTTGACAGGCCTTATATTTTCTGTTAATTACGGCCGCTGATAGAAGAAAAGGACAGGTTTGTTCCGAGCCATCCCACGCGGGATGGCCACTTTTTTGCGGGGACCAGAAAAATCCCGGATTTGACGATCCGGTTTTTTTGCACTCATTCATGTACAAAGAGAAAACATAAGGGAGGTGTATCAATCGTGGTTTGCCAGACAATCAAAACAGGTGTCGAGTGTGCGTTCATGGCGAAGAACGGTTGCGGCTTCATAGGCGGCAGCTGCCAGAAGATCGTGGAGCAGTGCGAAGGTTGCGCGAAGGTGATCGAGTACTCTGCCGCTCAGTATTGCATGATCTACCCCAACCCGGCGGGCAAGTGGTCCGTGGGAGGATGCCCCCAGGCGACGAACAAGAAAGCCGTCAAACAGGAAGCCGCACAGAAGGTCAACCCCCTCAAGGCTTCCAAGAGAGCCTCAAAGAAATAACACCGGCTCGCCGGCGATCCCGCCCGCACCCGGTTGCATAGGCAAAAAAAGCCGGTCCGCAGGGAAGTTCCCTTACGGACCGGCTTTTCTGTTGTCCCGCACCTTCTCAGCTCAACAGATCCCGGATGGCCTTCAGCGCCTGCTTGATCGACCGAAGCTTCTCCCGGCATTGCCCGTCGGCCGCGCTGGTCTCCGGCGTTTCCTTGTGAAGTTGCTGGATCTTTTTCTTCGCGCCGGCGATGGTGAACCGGTCCCGGTAGAGGAGGTTTCGGATGAGGGCCAGCTCCTCGAGATCCTTTCGCCGGTAGAGGCGCTGCTCGGACTTTGTGCGGATGGGTTTGACCGTTTTGAATTCCGTCTCCCAGTAGCGGACGACGTAAGGCTCCACGCCCAGGATCTTGCTGACCTCGCCGATGCGGAAATAAGTTTTTTCGGGTATCTCGATGTCCATGGGACAACCCCTCACCGGAAGATGCCCGTCGGGAAGCTGCTCCCATCCTCAGCGGAGAGGATTGTTGCGTCTCGCCTATTTGATGTTCAAGGCTTTTTTGAGGACCTGGCTGGACTTGAACGTGAGCACCCGCCGTGCCGATATTTCGATCTCCGCACCCGTCTGGGGATTGCGGCCCCTGCGGGAATTCTTGTCCTTGACGATGAAATTACCGAACCCCGAGATCTTGACCTTGTCCCCCTTGGCAAGCTCATCCTTCATGATGTCAAAGACCGACTCCACAATCCGGGCCGAATCCTTTTTCGAAAATCCCAGCCTGTCGCAGACATTCTGAATGATGTCTATCTTCGTCATCGCCATCCTCCTCTTTTCCTTGCCTCGATATCCTGTTAGCCTTCCCCCCTGATCCTCGCACCGGTCGATTCCACGATCCTCTTTACGATCCGGCCGTGAACCTGACCGGTTTCATCGTCGGTAAGCGTCCTCGAAGGAGATCGATAGGTAAACCGAAGGCCGAGACTCTTCATGCCTTCAGGAATGCCTTTACCGCTATATACATCAAAAACATCAGCCGTTTCAAGCAATTCTTCCCCTGCCTCCCTCACGAGGGAGAGCATCACTTGCGCATCCACCTCCGTTGCGACGAGGAATGCCACGTCGCGGATCATGGAGGGGAACCGGGAGTACTCCCGGTAGCGGATCGCTGCATCCATCCGGCCCATCAGGGGCTCCGACTCGATCTCGAGGACAAAGGCCCGGTTGCGCAGATCCATCCGCCCGAGGGCATCGGGATGGAGCTCACCGAGGCTGCCGATCTCCCTCTCACCGAGGTACACCCGTGCCGCCCTTCCCGGATGGAGATAGGGGATGGCCGTTTCGGACACGAAGCGCAGTCCCGCCAGCCGCAGGCTGGAAGCCAGGTTTTCGAGCGCCCCCTTGAGATCGTAAAAATCGGCCGCAAGACCCGGAAAGTGCCAGTTCTCCCCGTAGCGTGCGCCTGTCAGGAGAAGTGCAAGCTTGTCCACCTCGCGCGGCAGCTCCCCCTCGCCAAGGGCAATGAAGATCTTTCCCAGCTCGAAGAGCTTGAGGTCCGGGGAGCCGGCGTTGACGTTGCGCCTCATCGTGTCCAGAAGCCCGTAGAGAAGTGTCGAGCGCATGACGGCCTGGTCCTCGGTGAGTGGGTTGGCGATCCGGACGAACCGGCGGCGCTCATCCGTCTCGGGCAGCGCGAGCACGTCGGCCGACTGCTCAGAGATGAAGCTGTAGTTGAGAACCTCCGTGAACCCCTGGCCGTTCAGCGCCGTCCGGACGGCCGACTCGAATTCCCTTTTCCGGTCGTGGATGTCCCCGGGCGCTGGGATGGGGGGGATTGTCACGGGAATCCTGTCATAGCCGTAAAGCCGGGCTATTTCCTCGATGAGATCGATTTCCCGCCAGAGATCGACACGGAAAGTCGGCGGGGTCACGGATAGTCTCCCCTTCCCTGCCTTCTTCACGGTCATTTCGAGGCTCTTCAGGATGGCCTCCACTTCTTCGGCCTTCACCTCGGTGCCGAGAATCTCCCGGACCCGCTTCAGCCTGAGCGTGATGGGGCCCGACACGGGTACTTTCCTGGGATAGGTGTCGATATGCCCCTTGCAGACGGTCCCTCCCGAGAGATCGGCTATGAGCTGTGCGGCCCGGTCGAGGGCCCTCACGACCCCCTCGGGGTCGATCCCGCGCTCGAAGCGGAAGGCGGCATCGGTGCCCATGCCGAGAAATCTCGCCCCCCGCCGGATCGTGGAGGGATTGAAATAGGCGCTCTCGAGCAGCACCGTGTCCGTGTCCTCCTTGACCTCGGAGTTCTCGCCGCCCATGATCCCGGCTATAGCCACGGGCTTGCGGCCGTCGCAGATCATGAGGGTCTCGGCATTCAGGTTCCGGGTCTTGCCATCGAGGGAGACGAAGGGCTCGCCCTCCCTGGATCTGCGGACGACGATCCGTCCCTCCTCGAGGAAGCGGAAGTCAAAGGCATGGAGCGGCTGTCCCAACTCCATCATGACGAAGTTGGTCACATCGACCACGTTGTTAATGGCCCTCAGCCCCACGGCCTCGAGGCGAAGACGCATCCATTTCGGCGATGGCAGGATGCGCACGCCCTTGATCATGCGGGCCGTGTATCGCGGACAGATATCGGGGTCCAGGATCTGTACGGAAGTGAGCTGCGAAATTTCCACGGAAGACTCTCTGAAGGCGATCTCGGGGTAGCGGAGTTTCTGCCCGCAAAGAGCGGCCACCTCGCGCGCAATCCCGACGATGCTCAGGCAGTCGGCCCGGTTGGGTGTGATTCCGATGTCGAGAACGGTGTCCCGCAGCTCCAGGACTTCGATGAGATCGCTCCCGAGAGGCGTTTGGGCCGGCAAGATCATGATTCCCGACGCGTCGGGCCCGATGCCCAGCTCTTCCTCGGAGCAGAGCATCCCCTCGGAGGCCTCCCCCCGGATCTTCGAGCTCTTGATGCTGTAGCCGCCTGGGATCGTCGCCCCCACCGTGGCGAGCGCCACCACGTCGCCTGCCTTCATGTTCTGGGCGCCGCAGACGATCGGGAGCACTTTCTCGCCCGTTGTCACCTCCAGCAGGTGAAGCTTGTCCGCACCGGGGTGGGGTTTCATGGAAAGGATTTTTGCCGTGACAACCCCCGTGAATGCGGGGGTGTACTCTTCGACAGCATCCACCTCGAGGCCTGCCATCGTGAGGCGTTCGGCCAGCTCCAACGGGGATATGTCGAAGTCGACGTAATCTTTAAGCCACCGTAAACTGACTTTCATAAGTACCTTAAGGGCGAAGGGCTAATGGCTAAGGGTCAGAGGGTTATGAATAGCCTTTAGCCTTTCTAGCCTTTAGCCTTAAGCCTTTAGCCTTTAGCCTAACCTGTTCTAGAATTGTTCCAGGAACCGCCGGTCGTTCTCCGTAAAGAGCCGGATGTCGGAGATGCCGTATCGGAGCATGGCGATGCGCTCGACACCGAGCCCGAAGGCAAAGCCCGTAAACTCCTCGCTGTCGTACCCCACGGCCTTGAAGACCTCGGGGTCGACCATGCCGGAGCCCAGGATCTCGAGCCAGCCGCTCTGGCCGCATACCCGGCAGCCCTTGCCGCTGCACATGACGCACTGAATATCGACCTCCGCGCTGGGTTCGGTGAACGGGAAAAAGCTCGGCCGGAACCTCACCCCGATCTCGTCGCCGAAGACATGCTTCAGGAAGAACGTGAGGGTCCCCTTCAGGTCACCAAACGTGACTCTTTTATCGACGTAAAGCCCCTCGATCTGATGAAACATGGGGGAGTGTGACACGTCGGCGTCCGGGCGGTATACTTTCCCGGGCGCAATCACCCGCACGGGCGGTTTCTGCTTTTCCATCACCCGAATCTGGACCGGCGAGGTGTGGGTCCTGAGGAGAAGGTTTTCCGTGATGTAAAAGGTTGCCTGCATGTCCCGGGACGGGTGGTCCTTGGCCATGTTGAGGGCCTCGAAGTTGTAGTAGTCCAGCTCGACCTCGGGCCCCTCGGCAATGGAGAAGCCCAGCGAGGCGAAGACCCCGCAGATCTCCTGCATCACCAGCGTGATCGGGTGAAGCTTCCCGCAGGCAACCCCCCGGCCGGGAAGGGTCACGTCGAGCCGCTCCTGCAGGAGCTTGCCGTCCTTCTTCGAGGCCGCGATATCGGCCAGTACCGCGTCGATGCGCAGCGAAAGGGCGTCCTTGACCTGGTTGGCCAACTGCCCCATGGCGGGCCTCTCTTCCGGCGCCACGCCGCCCAGACCGCGCAGGATCGACGTCAGCATTCCCTTGCGGCCGAGATATTTCGTCCGGATGGCCTGAATCGCCTCGTCTGTGACAGCCCCGCGAAGCTCTTCCTCGGCATCCCGCTGAAGCTTCTCGAGTTGCCCTCTCATCCCTTCTTCTCACCTGCCGCGATGCCGGCGATGACGGCAAACGCCCGGGGGTCATGGACGGCGATGTCGGCCAGGACCTTGCGGTCCATGGTCACGCCCGCCTTCTTCAGCCCGTCGATGAAGCGGCTGTAGGAAAGGTTGTTGAGCCTTGTTGCGGCATTGATCCGCGCAATCCAGAGGCTGCGGAACTCGCGCTTGCGGGCCTTGCGGTCCCGGAAGGCAAAGGCCAGGCCGCGGTTGACGGACTCCGTCGCAATGCGGTACGCCCTGCGCCGGGCCCCGAAGAAGCCCTTGGCCAGCTTCATGATCTTTCTTCGTTTCTTTCTGCCTGTGACGCTTCGTTTTACACGTGCCATGATACGGTCTCCCGAACAGATACTTGTCTGTGGTTTACAGGCAATGGAAGCCTTTAGCCTGTTGTTAAAGAAAATAGAGGGGAAGAGGCCCCTCTATCCGAACTTTGCACTGCAATACACCCGATGACCCCGCAGAAGCCCTCTACGCGTATGGGATCAGCCTCTTGACGCCCTTCGTGTCCCGGGCATCGAGGATCGCCGACTTCCTCATGTTGCGCTTGCGCTTTGTCGTCTTCTTGGTCAGGATGTGGCTGTGGAATGCTTTCTTCCGTTTCACCTTTCCCGTCCCGGTGAGAGAAAAGCGTTTCGATGCTCCCTTGTGTGTTTTCTGCTTCGGCATTGACTACTCCTTGACGCGTTATTTCTTGGGGGATACCACCATCACCATGCTTCGCCCCTCGATCCGGGGCTGCTGCTCCACGGTGGCGACGCTCTCCAGTTCGCTCCGTATGGACTCCATGATCTTCAGGCCGATTGACGTGTAGGCAATCTCCCGGCCCCGAAAGAGCATGGATATCTTCACCCTGTCGCCCTCCTCCAGAAACTCTTTCACCTTACGGATTTTGATGCCCCGGTCATGTTCACTGATCTTGGGCCGGAGCCGCATCTCCTTGATCTGGACGGTAGCCGCACTCTTTCTTGCCACCTGCATTTTCTTGCTCTGCTGGTAGCTGAACTTCCCGTAGTCCATGATTCGGCACACGGGGGGATTGGAATTCGGGGCCACCTCAACCAGATCCATGCCCACCCTTACCGCTTCCGCCAGGGCTTCGGCAATGGGTAGCAGCCCGAGTTGCTTGCCCTCGAAGTCGATGACCCGCACGTTCGGGACCCTGATCCCCTGGTTGATCCGAAGATTTTTTTCTATTGTACACCTCCTGCTCGATGGCGATATTCATCCCCTGTGGGAATGTTCCGTCTCGCTATTCGTAGCGGCTGCACTTTTCCCGGATGAGATCGACAAGGGCATCGACCGTCATGGCTCCGAGGTTCTTGCCGTCTCGCTGTCGTGGGGAAATCGTCCCGGAAGCGACCTCTTTGTCCCCGATGACGAGCATGTAGGGGATCTTCTGGAGTTGCGCCTCGCGGATCTTGTGCCCCAGTTTCTCGTTCTTGAAATCCTTCTCCACGCGCACACCGACATCGAGAAGCTTTCGGTAGACCTCTTCGCCGTAGGCGATCTGGCTGTCCGTGACGGTGACGAGCACCGCCTGGACGGGTGCGAGCCACACAGGAAAGGCCCCGGCGTAGTGCTCGATCAGCACCCCGATGAAGCGCTCGATGGACCCCAGGATGACCCGGTGGAGCATGACGGGGCGGTGCTTCTCGCCGTCGGCGCCGATGTAGTGCAGGTCGAAGCGCTCCGGCAGCGCGAAGTCGCACTGGATCGTGGCGCACTGCCACTTTCGTTTGAGGGCGTCTTTGAGCTTGAAGTCGATCTTGGGCCCGTAGAAAGCGCCGTCGCCCTCGTTGATGTCGTAGACCATCCGGTTGTCCTTGAGGGACTGCTCGAGGGCAGCCGTCGCCATCTCCCAGTCCCTGTCGCTCCCTATGGAGTTCGCGGGCCGGGTGCTCAATTCCACTTCATACTCGAAACCGAAGATGCCCATGGCGAACTTGACGAAATCCGCGATCGCCAGGATCTCCGCGTTGAGCTGCTCGGGCGTGCAGAGGATGTGGGCGTCATCCTGGGTGAACTGCCTCACGCGGGTCAGGCCGTGCAGGACGCCCGTCTTCTCGTGGCGGTGCACGGTCCCCAGTTCGAAATAGCGAAGCGGCAGGTCGCGGTAGCTGCGGATCTTAGATTTGTAGATCATCATGTGGGAGAGGCAGTTCATGGGCTTGATCCCATAGCCCTGATCATCCACCTCGGTGAAATACATGGATTCCTTGTAGTGGTCCATGTGGCCCGAACGGATCCACATATGATCCCTGAGGATCTGCGGCCCCAGGACGATATCATAGCCCCGCTTGAAATGCTCTTTGCGTTCCCAGTCCTCGATGATGGTTCGGAGCATCGCACCCTTGGGGTGCCAGATGATGAGCCCCGGTCCCACCTCCTCGTTGATCTGGAAGAGATCCAGCTCCTTGCCGAGTCGCCGGTGGTCGCGCCGCTTGGCCTCCTCGATGAGGATGAAATGCTCCTCCATCTCCTTGGGTGTCGCAAATCCCGTCCCGTAGATGCGCTGGAGCATCTTGTTGTGCTCATCGCCCCGCCAGTAGGCGCCGGCCACGTTGAGCAGCTTGAAGGCCCTGATCTTTCCCGTTGCGGGGATGTGCGGGCCCCGGCACAGATCGGTGAAATCACCCTGCGTGTACAGGCTCACCGTTTTCACATCGGCGGGCAGGTCGTTGATCAGCTCCACCTTGTAGGGTTCGCCCTTTTTCTTGAAGAGCTCCACCGCTTCTTCGCGGCTGACCTCGCGGCGCGCGAAGGGTTCGTCTTTGGCGGCGATCTCGGCCATGCGCTCCTCGATCTTCTTCAGATCCTCGGGCGTGAAGGTCGACTCGTAATCGAAATCGTAGTAGAACCCATCCTCGATCGAAGGGCCGATGGTCACCTTCACGTTGGGGAAAAGCTGCTGCACTGCCTCGGCCATGATATGGGAGATGCTGTGACGCAGCACACCGACCCCTTCGGGCGTGTGGACGTTCACGGCGTCGATGGTGCCGTTTTCCGTGACCGGACTCGACAGGTCGATCAGACGATCGTTGAGCCTGGCGGCGACAGCGTCCTTGAGGGCATCCTTCTTCCATGACGCAAGGATTTCCCCTGCGGCCATCCCCTCTTCAAAGGACTTCCGGGTGTCGTCCGTGTATCGGATGTCGATTTTGCTCATCTGGCGATCCCCGATTCTTCCCCGTCACCGACCCGGGGTTTGTCCGTACCGGGTTTTGGATGGGGAACATTTCAGAATCATTCGGGTTTTAATTAAAGAAAGGGCATCAACGATTTGACGTCTTCTGATGCCCTTCGCCGCAAATAAAAAACTAATGGTAGGCACGCAGGGATTTGAACCCTGGACATCCACCGTGTCAGGATGGCGCTCTCCCCCTGAGCTACGTGCCTGTTTCCATGCATCATAAATCGGGTATTGAGTAACAAGAAACTGCAATGATGTCAAGACAAAATCATGATTCTTCCGTATTTCCATCCCCCCGGTTGATGAGCTTCATCCCCTTCAGGAGATAATCGGCCCCCGAGATCACGGTGAAGATCGCCGTCAGCCAGCAGACGAACATAAAAG
>CAWDHZ010000041.1:0-198010 GCA_963802225.1 uncultured delta proteobacterium
TCCTGGCCTTCGGCTTCATCGCCTACATCCCCTTCTCGAGGCTGCTGCACATCGTGACCTCGCCGGCCAACCAGTTCATGGCCACCCTGAAGCCCGTGGGCCAGCTCGAGCCCATCCGCGACTTCGAGAACGCCGAGAGCTTCGGCGTGGGCAAGCTCGAGGAGTTCACCTGGAAGCAGATCTTCGATAGTGATGCCTGCACGCGCTGCGGCCGCTGCCAGAACGGATGCCCGGCCTACCTGACGGGCAAGGAGCTCTCGCCCAAGAAGATGGTCCAGGACATCAAGGACCACTGGCTGACGCGCGCGCCGCTCTACGCAGCCGCCGCCAAGGCCGCCAAGACGGCCGGCCCCGATGCCGCGGCACCCGAGATCCCCGAGAGCGAGAAGAGCCTCATCAACGACGCCGTGGGCGTCAACCCCGTCTGGGACTGCACGAACTGCATGCACTGCATGGAGCACTGCCCCGTCCTGATCGAGCACGTGCCCAAGATCGTCGACATGCGGCGCTACAAGGTCCTCATGGAGGCCGACTTCGCCCCCGAGCTCCAGCTCACCTACCGCAACATGGAGAACAACTCCAACCCCTGGGGCATCGGAGCCCACATGCGCGGCGACTGGGCCAAGGAGCTTGGCGTCAAGACCATGGCCGAGACCCCCGAGGCGGAGTACTGCTGGTACGTGGGCTGCGCCGGTTCCCTGGAAGACCGGGGCAAGAAAGTCTCCACGGCCTTCGCGAAGATTCTCCAGGCCGCAGGGGTGAGCTTCGCCATCCTCGGCACCGAGGAGAGCTGCTGCGGAGATTCGGCCATGAGGGGCGGCAACGAGTACCTCTACCAGGCGCTCGCCCAGGCCAACATCGAGGTGATGAACGGCTACGGGGTCAAGAAGGTGATCACCACCTGCCCCCACGGCTACAACACGATCAAGAAGGACTACCCCCAGCTGGGCGGCAGCTACGAGGTCTATCACCACACGGAGATCATCGCCGACCTCATCGCCAAGGGGAAGATCAAGCCGACGAAAGCAACCGAGGGACTCTTCACCTATCACGACTCGTGCTTCCTCGGCCGCTACAACAAGGTCTACGACCAGCCGAGAAAGATCCTGTCGGCCGTACCGGGGTTGAAGCTCGTGGAGATGGAGAAGCACCACGACCACGGCTTCTGCTGCGGCGCCGGCGGCGGCCGCATGTGGATGGAGGAGCACCACGGCGAGCGGATCAACAACACCCGCACCGACATGGCCCTCAAGGTGAACGCCACGGGTATCGCCACGGCGTGCCCCTTCTGCAACACCATGATCATGGACGGCCTCAAGGCGAGAAACGCCGAAGACAAGGTCATCGCCAAGGACATCGCCGAGATCGTCTGGGAGGCCATGGAGAGTCAGGAAGCGCCCAAGGAAGCGCCGAAGGCCCAGGCCTGATCGGCGTCCGCCTGACCGGAACGGAGTGACCGCCGGTCAGTGAAATTGCTGGAATGACGTCCCTGCCTGCATCCGCGGGCAGGGACTTTTTTTTATAAATTCCATTGACATAGGGGGTTAGATATGCCAAAAAATGCGCATAGAGGAGAGCACCCACCGGGGTGTTGATTTCATTCTTAGTTCTTTGATTACAGGAGGGGGTACTATGTCTAAGAGGAGGCTTGTCTATTCGTTATTAAGCGTCGTTTTCGTTCTTTTCCTTTCCACATCCGCGTTCGGCGCGGGCTTTGCCCTCTATGAAGGAAGCGCCCGCGGCAACGTCCTCGGGGCTGGCTTGACGGCTTCGGCCGACGACCCGTCCGCCATCTTCTACAACCCGGCAGGAATCACCCAGCTCAAGGGCAGGCAGGTCATGGTCGGCCTCACGGCGATCACGCCGATGATCTCGGTCGAGACGCCGGGTCCCGTCGAGAGTGATTTCAAGCGCAACTGGTTTTTCCCGCCCCACGCCTACTACACCCAGCAGATCAACGACAAGTGGTGGGGAGGCCTCGGCCTGTTCTCCCGTTTCGGCCTCGGCACGGAGTTCAACTCCAACTGGCCCGGCCGCTACAACAGCTACCTTGCCGAGATCCAGACCGTCGAGCTCAATCCCAATATCGCCTACAAGTTCAACGACCAACTCTCGTTCGCCTTCGGTCTGAACGTGACGTATCTGACCCTCGATCTGAAGAAAAAGC
This sequence comes from uncultured delta proteobacterium, assembly GCA_963802225.1. Classification (GTDB taxonomy): domain Bacteria; phylum Desulfobacterota; class Syntrophia; order Syntrophales; family UBA2192; genus UBA2192. Next base: position 2,168 of record CAWDHZ010000041.1, read on the forward strand.
TGTCCCCGCTTGTGGGCAGCCCCGAGTTCGAGCTTGACGGCGATTCCACGGGCTGGGGCCTCAACGCCGCAGTCCACTACAAGCCCACGGACTGGATGCAGGCGGGTGTTACCTACCGCAGCCGTATCAGCCAGAATGTGCAGGGCGACGTGAAGGTCAGCCCCAACGTTCCCGCAGCGGGCCTCAGGAATATGCCGGCCACGGGAGATCTGAGTCTGCCCGACATGATCTTTGCCGGTGTGAACTTCAACGTGCGCAAGGACCTCACCGTCGGCGGCGGCATCTACTGGACACGCTGGGAGACCTACAACCAGCTGCAGATCAATTTCGGGGCGCCTTTCGGCCCGGGGCAGGTGAGAACGCAGGCGACCCCCAAGAACTGGGACAACGTCTACCGCTTCATGATCGGCACGGAGTGGAAGGTGAACGAGAACTGGGACCTCCGCTTAGGCTATGCCTACGACCAGGCGCCGCAGCCCGATAACACGATCGACTACGTCCTTCCCGACAACGACCGCAACATGTTCAGCATCGGCGCCGGCTACCACCGCAACAACTGGGCCCTCGATTTCTCTTACACCCTGATGCTTATCTCGGACCGCGATGTGGTGGCGAGGCCGGCAGACGGTATCCTCACCAGCACATTCAAGGACGGAACGGCCCACCTGATCGGCTTTAGCTACACCTACAAGTTCTAAACAAATGGTTCAAAGAAAACCCGGAGAAATCCGGGTTTTCTTTGAACCGGCAAAAGGCTAAGGGCTAAGGGCTTATGGTAAAAAGGAATTAGAATGATTTCATGCCCTAGCCCTATGCCATAAGCCTTAAGCCTGTTTAGGATGATTTCCTGTTTTTCACCCTAAGCCCTTTGCCTTAAGCCATAAGCCATTTATTTTTGAGGTGCCCCATGGCATACGAAGACTCCGTCTATTTCAAGAAGCCCTGGCTCAAGTCCTACGAGCCGGGGGTGCCGGCCACGATCAACTATGAAGAGATCACCATGCCCGACATCCTGGACCGGACGGCGGGAAAGTACCCGGAAATGGCCGCTCTCATCTTCCAGGGCTACTCGATCACATACCGCCAGATGAAGGACATGGTGGACCGCTTCGCCGCGTGCCTGACCGATTTCGGGGTCAAGCAGGGCGACGCCGTGGCGATCCTTCTTCCCAACATGATCCCGCAGGTGATCGCCTACTACGCGACGCTGCGCATCGGGGCGATCACGGTCTTGAACAACCCGCTGTACTCGGACCGCGAGCTGGAGCACCAGTTCAACGACTCGGGCTCGAAGGTCCTCATCACGCTCGACCTGCTGGGCAACCGCATGGTCGACCTGCGGCCCAAGACAAAGGTCAAGCAGATCGTCTACACCTCGATCGGCGACTACCTGCCCTTCCCGAAGAGCCTGCTCTTCCCACTGGTGGCCAAAAAGAAGAAAATGGCCGCCGACGTGAAGGCGGCGCCCGATGTCTACAAGTGGAAGGACTGCATCGCCAAGTACGGCCCCAACCCGCCGCGGCCGAAGATCGGCTTCGAGGACGTGGCCATGTACCAGTACACGGGCGGCACGACGGGCGTCTCCAAGGGGTGCATGCTGACCCACGCCAACCTGAGCAAGCAGATCCAGCAGGCCGAGGCCTGGTTCCGGCGGTTCAAGAAGGGAGCCGAGATCTGTCTCGGGGCACTGCCCATCTTCCACGTCTTCGGCATGACGGGGGCCATGAACATCTCCGTTCACATGGGCTGGACCGACGTGCTGATCCCCAGGCCCCAGCCGCAGCAACTGCTGGAGGCCATCCGGAAATTCCGGCCCACCTTCGCGGCGCTGGTGCCCACCATGTACATCGGGATGATCAATCACCCCGATTTGAAAAAGACCGACATGTCCTGCATCAAGGGGGCCTTCTCGGGCAGCGCCCCGCTTCCCGTGGAGGTCATCCACGAGTTTGAGCGCCTGACGGGGGCCGTCATCGTCGAGGGCTTCGGGATGACCGAGACCACACCGGTCGTCCACGTGAACCCATTCGCCGGGGGCGCCCGCAAGGTGGGAAGCGTCGGCGTGCCCCTGAGCGACACGGAGGCGCGGATCGTGGATCTCGAGACGGGCCTCATCGACATGCCCGTGGGCCAGCCCGGCGAGCTCATCGTCAGGGGCCCCCAGGTCATGAAGGGTTACCTCAACAAGCCCGAGGAGACGGCTTACACCCTTCGCGACGGCTGGTGCTTCACGGGTGACATTGCCGTCGATGGACGAGGACGGCTACTTCTACATCGTGGACCGCAAAAAGGACATGATCATCTCGGGCGGCTTCAACGTCTACCCGAGGGACATCGACGAGGTCTTCTACGAACACCCCAAGGTCCAGGAAGCCTGCACCATCGGGATCCCCGACCCCAAGCGGGGCGAGAACGTGAAGCTCTTCATTGTCCTCAAGGAAGGCGAAACGGCGACCCAGGAAGAGCTGATCGAATTCGCCAAGACGAAGCTTGCCACCTACAAGCTCCCCTCGGAGATCGAGTTCCGCAAGGAGCTTCCCAAGAGCACCGTCGGCAAGGTCCTGCGCAAGGAGCTCAAGGCCGAGGAGATGGCCAAGCGAAAAAAGGGATAGGCGGGCAAACCGGGTTCAACAACAGCCGCAAAAGAAAAGGGAGGATAGCGGATTTCCGTTATTCTCCCTTTTTTGTCGATGTTCTCGCAAAAAAACCGAGGTTGTCATTCCCGCGGAAGCGGGAATCCATATGGAAATTGGATTCCGTGTCAAGCACGGAATGACACCGTGATCATCCCCTGTCTTCTAACCCTCACACCCTCTTGCTTTTTCCTCCTCCAGTCTCCGGACCTCGTCCGTGGCATCCTTTTCGGCAAAGGAGATGACGATTTCGTAGGTCCCCTCGGAGACGACGGCGCGAAGAGGGAAGGGGGTCTTCTCGAAGACCCGGAGCATGGACTTGTTGTCGAGCAGCACGTCGGCCCGGAACCCCTCGATGCCGCCCTGCTCGCGGGCGATCCGGATGAGCAGGTTCAGCAGAAAGGTCGAGATCCCCTTGCCCTGGTAGGCCTCGTCGACGAGGAAGGCCGTGTCGGCGTAGGGACGGTCCGCAAGGCGGACGTAGCGCGCCTCGGCGATGATCCGGTCCATTCCTTTTTCGTTAACGATCCCCACAATCGACATGGCCCGGCGGTAGTCCACGTTGACGTATTCCTGCATCTTCCCGTGCGGCATGGTCTTGATGCGGCTGAAGTACCGGTAGTAGACGGCCTGGTCCGAAAAGCGGTAGAAGAGCCTTCGCATCTCGTCCTCGTCGGAGGGCTTGATGGGCCGGAAATGGACTTTCAACTGATCCTTGAAGGTTTCCGTGCGGGCAAGATTCTCCGGGTAGAGGTGCCCGGACTCGGCGAAGAAGATCTGGTCCTTGTAGAGGAGCTTTGCGTCCTTGGCTTTTTGCACGAGTACTGCCCGATCGTCGGGGTGCGCGATGTCGATCAGGGCCTGGGCCCGCTCCCGGATCGTACGGCCCGTGAGATAGGCGATGCCGTGCTCCGTGACGATCATGTCGAGGGATTCCTGGTTGGTGAACTGGTTGGGGTAGTCGGCAATCGAGACGCGGAGGTTCGACTCGCCCTTGCGGTCGCGGCTGGGAAGGGCGAAGATCGTGCGCCCGCCCCGGGAGAAGGCCGCCCCGGCGAAGAGCTCCGCCACGGCGCCTGCGCCCGCCGTCACGTTCCCCTTGCCGACGTGCAGGGCGATGCCGCCGGTCAGGTCGGCCTTGCGGGCCGGCAGGATGGCCATGAAACGGTCGTTGATCCCGATGTTGCGGGGGTTCATGACCATGTCGATGGGCTGAAAGTCGACGAGGGCGTTGCCGTCGAGCCACTTCATCAGGGCCTGTGTCCCGAGCACATAGGCGGCCACGGACTTTCCCTGGAAAAACCGCTTGCGGCGGTTGGTCACGGCGCCGGAATTCACGAGATCCATGAGGGCGTCGGTGAAGAAGGGCGTGTGGATGCCCAGGTGCTTCCTATTGCAGAGGTGACAGGCGAGGGCCTCGTAGATGGGGCCGATGGAAAAGGACAGGCAGCTGCCGTCTTCCACCACCGAGGCGATGTGGCCTGCAATCCGGTCGAAGGTGTCCTCGACGGGCCAGCGGGGCAGATAAATCGGAGGCTCCTTCGCCTCGACGAAGAGGTCGAAGTCGTCGACGTGCACGAAGGTGTCGCCGAGGGTGCGGGGGATGCCCGTGTTGATCTCCGCCACCACGAGCGATGCCTGCTCCATGGCATAGCGCGCCACGTCCACGCCGAGGCCGAGGCTGGCGTGCCCCCTCTCGTCGGGCGGCGTGATCTGGATGACGGCCACGTCGATGCGGACGGCTCCCGATTTGAAGAGCCAGGGGATCCGCGAGAAGCGGCTCGGGATGAGATCGACCCTGCCTGCCGTGACGGCTTCGCTTGCCACCCAGCCGGAGTAGAACGTCTTGAGGCGGTATTTCCGCGAGTACCGCTCGTCGATGGAGACCGTGTCGCCGAGGCTCACGAGCTGGATCAGCTCGAGGTCCTGCAGGTTTCCCCGGTCCGAGGCCATGAGGTGCTTGACGAGGGTCCGCGGCTCGGCCATCCCCGTGCCGAGGAAGATGGTCATGCCGGGCTTCACCTTCTCCAGCACCTCATCGGGCTTGACGATCCGGTCTTTCCAGAAGGGCGGGTCTTTGGGGCCGTGGAGCACGGGGGCGTCACCTCAACGTGGATTCTTGTTCATTATGAGGTCGCACCTATACTCTGTCAATCCGTGAATTGAGAGGGTAAGAAGGTGAGAGGGTAAGAAGGTTGGAGGAGCCGGGAGCATGCCCCAGGCCGTATTTACAAAACAGTCATTACGAGCCGAGCCGCGCGAGGCGTGGTAATCTACGATTCAGATCTTTCTTTCTCCTCGTTGCAGCCTCAAAATCTTCATCTAAATCGTAGATTGCCACGGGCTTCGCCCTCGCAATGACCGGGGGCGCGTCCTGCAAGCCCCGCCTTGTAGGCGGGGTTAGGGCGCGCAATCATGTCTGGTTCTTTCCTTGCCGGGAAGCCCCGCCCTGTGGGCGGGGAGCTTCACAATGATTTTCAATTCCTCACTCTCAATCTTTCCAAAAAAGCTTGAGCGGTTCGATATACTTCGGATCCTCCTTCTCGATCACCTCGATAATCCCCGCGTGGAGTCTGCGCTTCATCTCGCCGAAGACGCCGCGCTTTTTCTGGAGGGCTTTTGCGAAGGCCATCGTCTCGGCGATGAGCGACTCTTCGCTCTCGCAGGCCTTCACCAGCACGCCGCTTGCGGCCATCTCCTTGGCCGTATAGCGTTTTCCGGTCAGGGTCATCTCGTTGAACGTGTCGCAGGGGATGGCCTTCTTCAGGAACGCGATCATCCCGGGCAGGAAGGGGATGCCAATGTCGATCTCGGGGAAAAAGAAAAACCCCTTGTCGGCGCGCATGAGGCGAAAATCGCAGGCGCAGGCCAGGATGGCGCCGTTGGCCGCCGCGTGGCCGTTGAGGCAGGCGATCACCGGCATGGGGTAGAGAAGCACCCGCTTGAAGACGCTGTTGATCCCGTACATGAAATCGCGGATGGCAGGGATGTCCTTCTGCTGCATCTTTGCCATCATCCAGGTCAGGTCGATGCCCTGGGACCAGCTTTTCGCGTCCCCCGACAGGATGACGACGGAGGCGATCGCCGGGTCTTTTTCGATCTCATCGAGCGCCGCCAGAAAGGCAACGACGAACTCGGGGTTGTGCCTGTTCTCGCCGTTGGTCAGGGTGACGACGGCGACCGAGTCTTCCTTTTTCCACTCCAGAATGGCCATCTTTTCCTCCTTTTCATCTCCTGTGCGCGCTGTCAGGTCAGCGCTCGTCATGTTTATCGCCGATTGAGCCACGTGAAAATCGGAAGAGCGGAAGTGAGCAAGAGCGGATAAGAAAAAGATTTCATCCACTCCGCTCTTCTGCTCTTCCGATCTTCCTCACTTCAAGATTTCGAAGCTCCTTGGCTTCTCTGGGCTCGTCACCCTGCGATGGCTGCGTCAAGGCGCTGCCGCACCCGCGCTGCCTCGGCCATAATCCGCTCCATCAGCTCGGCCACCGTGGGGACGTCGCGGACGAGGCCCGTCACCTGGCCCACCGTGAGGACACCTTTTTCATTGTCGCCGTTTTCCGTGGCGATGCGGATCGCCTTGAAGGCGTTGGCCATGAAAGCGAGCTGCTTCGCATTCTTCCAGCCCGAGGCCACCACGCCGGCAAAGAGCTTGGCGTAGGGGAGCCTCAGCTGCCGGGCGATATCCTGCGAAGTGAAAAACGCCGCGGGAAGATCGAGTCCCTTGCGGATGGCCTTGCGTGCCGCCGGGGTGTCGAGGACCCGGCAGTCCAGGCCGTCGAACCGGTCGGAATAGAGCGTGTCGGTGACATCCTTTTCGACGGAGAGCTTCTTGAAAAACTCGTGAAGGGGGCTTTCCTTCGTCGTCATGAATCGGGTCCCCATGGCAATCCCCTCGGCGCCGAGGGCCAGCGCCGCTGCCAGGCCCCTGCCGTCGGCGAAGCCGCCTGCCGCGATGACGGGGATTTTCACCGTGTCGACGATGCTGGGGATGAGAACGAGGCTCGTCACGTCGCCGCCGTGGGCGGCGGCCTCGTGCCCCGTGACGAGCAGGGCGTCGGTGCCGTACTCCTCGGCCCGCTTTGCGTGACGGTGGTTGACGACGGTGGCGACCACTTTCCCCCCGTACGCGTGGGCCGCCTTGACGAGCCAGTCGCCTTTTCCGAGGGAGAAATTGATGACGGGCACCTTCTCCTCCAGGAGGACCTTGGCGTTGCGGGCCGCCCCGGGGAAGAGAAGCGTCGCGTTGGCCCCGAAGGGCTTGTCGGTGAGCTTGCGGATCTCGCGGATCGCGGCCCGCGTCTCGTCGGGGTGAAGAGGCCCCGTCGCGAGGATGCCCAGCCCGCCGGCGTTGGAGACCGCGGCAACCATGCCGGGGACGCTGATCCAGCTCATGCCGGAGAGCACAACGGGGTATCGGATACCGAACAGCTCCGTGATTTTCGTTTTCATGAGACCCCCCTTAGGCGGCCATTGGTTTGACCGCTGGTCGAATACTGACCGACGGTCATGATTTTCACGAAAACATCGGCCTGTCAAGAGAAAACTGAAAGATAGCCGGGCGGGATACCCGCCCCTCTGGATGCATTTAAGACTCGGTGTGGGACAGGCGTCTCGCCTGTCGTTGCGGATTTTGTTTGCGCGGGAGGGCGGAGGTGTGGCAAGGGAAAGGGAAGAGGGTGAGAGGTTGAGAAGGTAAGAAGGTTGGAAAGCGGAGCCCAAATTTTTCTTTCTCACCCTCTTACCCTCTCACCTTCTCAACTTCTCGGTCGTTTCCGGCGTCTGCAATTGTAGAGGCAAAGTAGTCACAGGAGACAGGCATGGCAAAGATCCTAGTGGTGTACCACTCCCAGACGGGGAATACGGAGAAAATGGCGAGGGCCGTTGCCGAGGGGGCGGCGGGCATCGAAGGGGCGCAGGTCGTTCTCAAGCAGGCCGGAGATGCCACGCTCCAGGACCTTCTGGATTGCCAGGGGCTTGCCGTCGGCACGCCGGAGAACTTCGGCTACCATGTCCGGCATGATCAAGGATTTCTTCGACCGGACCTTCTACCCCGCCCAGGGCAAGGTCTTCCGCAAGCCCTACGTGGTCTTCATCAGCGCCGGAAACGACGGGTCGGGTGCGCTTCGGAATATCGAGCGCATTGCCCTGGGCTACCAGTTCAAGAAGGTCTACGAGCCGGTCATCTCGAAGGGGATGCTGACGGAGGAGACCCTGGAGAAGTGCAGGGAGCTGGGGGAGACACTTGCGGGCGGATGCGTGGAAGGGATTTATTAGAAGGTCCGAGGATCGAGGAACGAGGACAAAAGATAAATCCCCCTCTTTCCCCCTTTGCTAAAGGGGGATTTTATTAGCCTTGCGGGCTCATGGTTCGACAAGCTCACCATGGCAATCACATTGTGGTTAAGTCATCCCGAGCCTGTCGAGGGACGCCAAGAGCGGTTACCGAAGAGCTTCTAACTTCGCACTTCGGAACCCAGGTCTCTCCTTCTATAGAGGTGGTGGGAAAAGAAAGAGGGTCAGGGGGCATACCCCCTGACCCTCTTGTTTTGACTGGTTGCTACAAGGCGCTCAGTGGATTAGCGCGCGCCGAGGAGCTTGCGGGCGATGACCACGCGCTGGATCTCGTTGGTGCCCTCGTAGATCTGGCAGATCTTGGCGTCTCTCATGTGGCGCTCTGCGGGGTACTCCTTGCAGTAGCCGTAGCCGCCGAAGATCTGGACGCCCTCGATGGCGGCCTTCATGGCCACATCCGAGGCGTACATCTTCGCCATGGCGGATTCCTTCTCGTAGTCCAGGTGGTTGTCCTCCATCCAGGCGGCGCGCAGGAGCAGCAGTTCCGCCGCCTCGAGTTCCGTCGCCATGTCGGCGAGCTTGAACTGGATGGCCTGGAAAGTGGAGATGGGCTTGCCGAACTGCACCCTCTCCTTCGCGTAGTTCATGGCATCTTCCAGGGCGGCCTTGCCGATACCGCAGGCCTGGGAGCCGATGCCGATGCGGCCGCAGTCGAGACCCATCATCATCTGCTTGAACCCCTGGCCGACCTTGCCCAGCAGGTTTGCCGCCGGAACCTCGGCGTCCTCGAAAACGAGTTCCGCCGTGCCGGAGGCCAGGATGCCCATCTTCTCCTCGATCTTGCCCACCGAGAAGCCCTTGGTTCCCTTCAGGTCGACGATGAGGTTGATGACGCCCTTGTAGCCGATGGAGGGGTCCGTCGTGCAGGCCAGCACACAGTACTTGGCCACGTTGCCGTTGGTGATGAAACGCTTGGTGCCGTTGAGGACGTACTTGTCACCCTTGAGGGTGGCCTTGCAGGCAAGCGCTCCCGCGTCGGAGCCGGCGCCGGCCTCCGTCAGGGCGTAGCAGCCCTCGACCTTTCCGCTGGCGACGGGGGTGAGGTACTTCTTCTTCTGCTCTTCCGTTCCGAAGCTGTTCACGGGGAAGCCGTAGAGCGAGTTGTTGACGGACACGATGACGCCCGTCGACGCGCAGGCCTTGGAGATGGCGATCATGGCGTGGACGTAGGTCACGATGTCCATGCCGGCCCCGCCGTACTCCGTCGGGATTGCGACGCCCATGATGCCCATCTCGCCGAGGGCCCGGCAGATCTCCTCCGGGTGACGGTGGGTGTGATCCAGCTCCGCCGCGATGGGCTTGATCTTGGTTTCTGCGAACTTGGTGATCTGATCCTTTACCATCTGTTGTTCTTCAGTGAGTCCGAAATTCATAAAAATCCCCCCTTGATGTATTTTGTTAATAGTTCAGTCTTGAACTTTTTCTGCCCTGACAGTTGATTCTTCGGGCCGCATCACTTGCCCTTGAATGCCGGTTTCCTCTTTTCGAGGAACGCCTTCATGCCTTCCTTCTGGTCATCGGTGCTGAAACACTGGGAGCAGCACTGGGTCTCGAGCCGCATGGCGTTGTCGAGCGACAGGTCATAGCCGAAGTTGATGGCGTGCTTGGCCATCTTGAGAGCGAAACCGGGCAGGTTCGCCATCTTCCCTGCCAGCTTCTTTGCCTCCGCCATGAGTTGATCCAGCGGATAGACCTGGTTCACGAGGCCGATCTCGTAGGCCCGCTTGGCGTCGATCTGCACGCCGGCCATGATGTATTCCTTGGCGCGGCCCATGCCCACGAGCCGGGCGAGGCGCTGCGTGCCGCCCCAGCCGGGGATGAGACCGATGAGGATCTCGGGCTGTCCGAAGCGGGCGTTCTCCGAGGCCAGGCGGATGTCGCAGGACATGGCCAGTTCCACGCCGCCGCCGAGGGCAAAGCCGTTGATCGCCGCAATGACAGGCTTCGGAAGCGTCTCGTACATCCGGAAGGTCTCGATGCCGGTCTCCATGAAGTCCATGGCCTGCTGGGGCCTCAGCTCCGCCATCTGGGAGATGTCGGCGCCGGCCACGAAGGACTTCTCGCCTGCGCCCGTGAGGATGACGGCCTTGACGGCATCGTCGGTCTTGCACTTGATGGCCGCATCGTAGAGCTCGCCCATCACCTCCGAGTTCAGGGCGTTGAGCGCCTTGGGCCGGTTGATGGTGATCGTGGCGACCCCGTCGGCCACCTCAAATAGAATGTTCTTGTATTCCATAACAGTACCACCCTCCTTTCTGTTGAAGATCCCGTTAGGTGCGGGGCAGGGACGGGGAGCGCCCCCGCCGCCGGTTCATCTCCGGTTACTTCGCGCTGTAGTCGTAGACGCCGCGGCCGCTCTTGCGGCCCATGAGACCCGCGTCGACGTATTTCTTCAGAAGCGGGCAGGGACGGTACTTGGAATCGCCGAAGCCCTTGTAGAGAACGTCCATGATGGCCCAGCAGGTGTCGAGCCCGATGAGGTCGGCCAGCGTGAGCGGCCCCATGGGGTGGTTCATGCCGAGGCGCATGATGTCGTCGATCGCCTTGGGCGAGCCGACGCCTTCCATCAGCGTGTAGAAGGCCTCGTTGATCATGGGCATGAGGATGCGGTTGGAGATGAAGCCCGGGAAGTCGTTGCACTCGACGGGCGTTTTGCCGAACTGCTTCGAGAGGGCCTCGACGGTGTTGTAGGTTTCCTGCGAGGTGACGAGCCCGCGGATGATCTCGACGAGCTGCATGACCGGCACGGGGTTCATGAAGTGCATGCCGATTACGAGCTCGGGGCGCTTCGTGGCTCCGGCGATCCGCGTGATGGGGATCGACGAGGTGTTCGACGCGAGGATCACGCCGGGCTTGCAGACCTCGTCGAGCTTCTTGAAGATGCCCAGCTTCAGGTCTTCGCGCTCCGTGGCCGCTTCGACGACGATGTCGGCTGCCTTCATGTCCTCGAGGTTGGTGCTCTTCTTGATCCGGCTGAGGATTTCCGTTTTCTGGTCCGCCTTGATCTTGTCCTTGGCGACAAGGCGGTCCAGGTTCTTGGAGATCGTGTCGAATCCCTTGCTGACGAACTGCTCGGCGATGTCGTTCATGATGACATTGATGCCGCCCGGGAACGCAGCGACCTGGCAGATGCCGTTGCCCATCTGGCCGGCCCCAATGACACCGATTGTCTTGATTGCCATCTTCCTCACCCTCCTATTTTGAATTTGTTATTGATGAGTCCAGCCCGATCCGGCACAGCCCGCGGCAAAGTCCTCTCTCCAGGGGCGGGCCTGGCGCCTGAAACGGCGAATCTCCGCATTCGACGATCCTGTTCCGGGCGGGAGAAGCGATCTCCCGCCCGGAACAGGGTTTTATGTGGCGGTGACGGAGCTCATGGGCTCCGGGGTGTTATCCTGGAAGGTTGACGGGTTACACGCTCTCGAGAATGATGGACATGCCCTGGCCGCCGCCGATGCACAGCCCGGCGAGACCGCGCTTGAGGCCGTTCTTCTTCATCTGCATGGCGAGGCTGTAGGTGATGCGGGCGCCGGTGCAGCCGATGGGGTGGCCGATGGAGACGCCGCCGCCCAGCAGGTTGCACTTGTTCTGATCCACGCCCAGCTCCTTGATGCAGGAAAGCGCCTGCACCGCGAAGGCCTCGTTGAGCTCCCAGAGGTCGATGTCCTTTGCCGTGAGGCCGAGCTTCTTGAAGAGCTTGCGGGTTGCCGGGATGGGGCCGAGACCCATGAAGGCCGGGTCCACGCCGCCTGTCGCATAACCCATGATCTTTGCCAGGGGCTTGAGTCCCAGCTCTTTTGCCTTGTCGGCGGTCATGAGGACCATTGCCGCCGCGCCGTCGTTGATGCCCGAGGCGTTGCCGGCCGTGACGGTTCCGTCCTTCTTGAAGGCCGGGGGCAGTTTCGCCATCTTCTCGAGGCTCGTGTCCATGGGCCTCTCGTCGACGGCGAAGACCCTGGGGTCGCCCTTCCTCTGGGGGATCACGACGGGGACGATCTCGTCCTTCGTGGCGCCGCTGGCGATCGCCGCGCGGGCGCGCCTGTGGCTCTCGTAAGCGAAGGCATCCTGCTCCGCGCGGGGGATGTTGTAGAGCTTGGCGATCGCTTCCGCCGTGTGGCCCATGTGGTAGGCGTTGAAGATTTCCCAGAGGCCGTCGAAGACCATGAGGTCGACGAGCTGGCCCGCGGGCATGCTCATGCGATAGCCCCACCGGGCGTCGTTGGACGCGTAGGGGGTATTGCTCATGTTCTCCATGCCGCCGGCGACCATGATCTCGGCATCGCCTGCCTTGATGGCCTGGGCGGCCAGGGCGACCGCCTTCATGCCGGAGGCGCAGACCTTGTTGATGGAAAAGGCGTTGGTCTCCTCGGGGAGCCCCGCGTAGAGCATGGCCTGGCGGCCCGGGTTCTGGCCCTGGCCTGCCTGGAGCACGTTGCCCATGACGACTTCGTCGACGTAGACGGGCTTCAGCGCCTTGTCGTAGTCGTAGTACTTTTTGTTGAGTTCCGTCATCTCGAAATCGCCGAAGGGCTTGGGACGGAAGCTCTTGATGTCGGCCGAGATAGACGGCCGCAGACCTGCCCTCTTCAGGGCCTCCTTGATCACCAGGGCGCCCAGGTCGACGACCTTGACACCTTTCAGAGAACCGCCGAACTCGCCGACGGCCGTCCTCGCTCCGCTTACAATGACTACTTCTTTCATATCAACCCACTCTCCTTTCTGAAGTTTCTTCTTGATCGAAGCTTTTCATATACAACTGCCCGGAGGTTCGGGGCCCGCGAATCGATAGACGATGGGATGAATGCCTATGCGTCCTCGGACCTCGGTCCCCGAGCCTCGTGCCTATTTCTCCACCTTGATCAACATCGCATCGCCCTGGGCGTGGCCCGAGCAGATGCCGCAGACCCCGATGCCGCCGCCCCTGCGCTTCAGCTCGTAGCCGAGCGTCATGAGGATCCGGGCGCCTGTTGCGCCGATGGGGTGGCCGTAGGCGATGGCGCTGCCGTTGACGTTGACCTTCTTCAGCATGTCCTCCTTGCTCATGCCGAGGATCGTGCGGGCGCTGACGATGGCCACCGCCGCGAAGGCCTCGTTGATCTCGATGAGCTCGAGGTCTTTGACCGTCAGGTCATTCTGCTCGAGGATCTTCTTGATCGACAGGCCCGGAACCGTGGCGATGTCCTTCGTGGGCTGGGAGACCTCGGCGTAGTCGAGGATCGTGAAGAGGGGCTTCAGGCCGAGCTCCTTCGCCTTCTCGGCGCTCATGAGCATGACGACGTCTCCGCCGTCGTTGACGCCGGGGGCATTGCCCGCCGTGACGCCGCCGGGCTGGCCGGTGACGGTGCTCTTGTGGTTGAAGACGGGGGGAAGCTTGGCGAGGGCCTCCAGGGTTGTGCCGGGCCGCGGACCCTCGTCCTTGTCGAAGACAACCACGTCCTTGCCCTTCTTGACCTCCACGGGGAAGATCTCATCGACGAATTTGCCTGTCTTCATGGCCTCGACGGCGCGCAGCTGGGACTGGACGGCCCACTCGTCCTGGTCCTGGCGGGTGAACCCGAACTCGTCGGCCGTCTCGGAGCCGTGGATGGCCATGTGCCTGTTGTAGAAGGCATCCCACAGGCCGTCGTAGACCATGAGGTCCACAACCCGGCCGTTGGGGAGGCCCATCCGGTTGCCCCAGCGCATGTCGGGAAGCGAGTAGGGGCAGTTCGACATGCTCTCCTGGCCGCCGGCGATGACGATTTCCGCCCGGCCCGTCATGATCATCTGCCAGGCCAGGTCGATCGTCTTGATGCCCGAGGAGCAGACCTTGTTGATGGTGATGGAGGGGACCGATTCGGGAAGCCCCGCCAGCAAAGTCGCCTGGCGGCTCGGGACCTGCCCGCTGCCCGCCGGAACGACCTGTCCCATGAAGACGTAATCGACGTCTTCGGGCTTTACCTTGCCTGCGACCCTGCGCATGCACTCCTTGATGGCCAGCGCGCCCAGCTGCGGGGCGTCGAAGCCCTTCAGCGCACCGCCGAAAACGCCGTAGGGCGTCCGGCAGGCCTCCACGCAGACCACCTGGCGAAGATTCTTGTGGGGATTCTTCATCTTCCGGCCCATGCCCGTTGTGGGTGCCGGTCTCTCGCCGAACTTCGCGATGGGGGCGCCTTTGTAATATTCGGCTCTCGTCTTGTCCAACTTCTGCGGTACCTTTTCCATCTCTTCCTCCTCTTCTCCTGTGAGGGTTCACGGCAGGCCATCACCCTGTTCCGTAAAGCCCTTCTGATTTTTCGTCCGGTTCCTGAGCCCTGTGGCGCTGCATCTCCCGGCACGGCGGCTTCCCTTTCGGTCGGTGCGGCGAGAAGGCGGCAGGGGGCTGACCCGGCATTGGGCGGTCTGCCGGCGCGGCGGTTTCTCGGCTTCCCCCGCCCGCGATCGGGCGCCGGAAGCCGGGATCAATTCAAGCGGTCAACGAATTCTATTTCTCTCGGGATCTTGTATGAGGACAGGTAGGTTCTGCAGTGCTTCAGGATGGCCTTTTCATCTGCAGGGGCCCCCTCCTTTTTCACGATGAGCGCCTTGACAATCTCGCCGCGCATGAGATCCGATTTCCCGATCACCTTGGAGTCCCGGACGGCGGGGTGCGTGTTCAGGACGATCTCCACCTCCCGGGGGTAGACGTTGAACCCGCTGGTGATGATCATCCGCTTCTTGCGGCCCTTGAGGAAGATGTGGCCGTCGGAATCGATCAGGGCGAGATCCCCCGTGTGGAGCCAGCCGTCGCGCAGCACCAGGGCCGTTGCCTCTGCGTCCTTGTAGTAGCCCTTCATGACGTTCGGGCCCCTGACGATGAGCTCGCCGATCTCGCTGCGGGGAAGATCCCGGCCCGTGTCGTCGACGATGCGGGCTTGCAGACCCGGGATGGGGACTCCGATGGAACCGGGCTTCTGCTCCATGTCGAGCCGGGTGACGGCGCAGACGGGCGAGGCCTCCGTGAGGCCGTATCCCTCGCGGAGCCGCACCTTGAACTTTTTCTCGAACTGGGGCATGTACGCCGGCGGCATGGCGGAGCCGCCGGTGACACAGAACTTCAGGGAGCTGACGTTGAAATTCCCCGCGCCTTCCTGCAGGAGCATGCCGAGAAAGACACGCGGGACGGCAGCCGTATAGGTGATTTTCTCGCTTTCGATGGTCTTGAAGATGCTCTCGATGCTGAAGGCATCCAGCATCACGACGCAGGCGCCGATCAGGATAGGGTTGAGCATGTTGGCGACGGCGCCGAAGGAGTGAAAGAGAGGGATCAGGCACAATGCCTTGTCCGTCTGTGTCGCTGCGAAGAGGGTTTTCAGCAGCATGGACTGGGACATGAGGTTCCCGTGGCTGAGAACGGCCCCCAGGGGCTTGCCCGTCAGCCCTGACGTGTAGATCATGGCGGCCGGGTCGTCTTCCGTTGCAGCGGAGGGTTCGAACTCGAAAGGCCCCGCTTCGAGGGCTTTCTTCATGGACATGGGGCCCTCGTCGACTTCGGTCAGAAGAAGGTGCCTGCAGGTGGCGAGCCGGTCCTTGATCTCCTCGAAGCGGCGGGCCGATTGGGCCGCCGTGATCAGGACCTTGGAATCGCTGTTGTCGAGGAGGTACTGCAGTTCGTAGGAAGTGGACATGATGTTGAGCGTCACGGCCACGGCGCCCAGCTTCTGACAGGCGAAGTACGCGATGGGGAATTCGGGGACGTTGGGGAGCATCAGGGCGACCTTGTCGCCCTTGCCGATGCCGAGGGACTTCAATCGGTTGGCGAGGGAATTGACGGCGCCGTTCAAGTCGCCGTAGGTGAGCCGGGTTGCCTCGAAGACAATGGCCGCATTGTCCCGGTAGGTACGGCAGGCTTCTTCGAACTGCTTCCCAAGGTTCATAAGGCCCACGGACCCCCCCCCAAATTTACGGGCCGACCATATCACAACGGGGTCAACTCTTCAACAGAAAACAGCAGAAAAAATGGGCATTCCGGGGCTTTTTGATGAGCGGAAAACGTTCAGCGGAGGGCTCCGGGAGAACCGGCCGGCAACCCCTCTTTCCCGCCCTTTTCTTGACAATTCGGAGCGCCTGCGGTAAAAGCATAAACATCCATAGATATTGGTGTGTTGGAAGGATCCAGGGATGGGGGATGGAGAAGAAAATGGCCAACGTGATTGACGGAAACAGGATCGCCCAGGACGTGAGGGCCGAGGTAAGGGCGCAAGCTATTGAATTGAAAGAGAAAACTGGCATCGTCCCCGGCCTTGCCGTGATCCTCGTCGGCGAGGATGCCGCCTCGAAGATCTACGTGGGCCGCAAGGAGAAGGCCGCAACGGAGGCCGGTTTCCTGTCGCGGGAGTACCGGTTGCCGGCGGACACGGCTCAGGATCGCCTCCGGGAGATCGTCGCCGGGCTCAATGCGAGCCCCGAGATCCACGGCATCCTGGTCCAGCTCCCCCTTCCGAAGCACATCAACCCCGACGTGGTGATCGAAACGATCGACCCCCGCAAGGACGTGGACGGGTTCCATCCCTTCAATATCGGGGGACTTTTCACCGGGCGGCCGGGCCACCGGGCCTGCACGCCCCTCGGGATCATCGAACTGCTCGATCGCAGCGGCATCCCCATCGAGGGGAAAGAGGCCGTCATCGTGGGTCGCAGCAACATCGTGGGCAAGCCCCTGGCGCTGATGCTCCTCAACCGCCATGCCACAGTGACGGTCTGCCACACCCGGACAAGGGACCTTGCAGCCGTGACAAGACGGGCCGACATCCTCGTGGCCGCGGCGGGCAAGGCCGAAATGATCCGGGGCGACATGGTTCGGGAAGGGGCCGTCGTCATCGACGTGGGGATCAACCGGCGGCCCGACGGAAAGCTCGTGGGCGATGTGGCCTTTGCCGAGGCGGCCGCAAAGGCGTCCTGGATCACGCCGGTACCGGGCGGAGTGGGGCCCATGACGATCGCCATGCTGCTGCGCAATACCCTGAACAGTGCACAGAAAACAGGCTAAAGGAAAAAGGCTACAGGCCACAGGCTACAGGACAGAAGAGCCGACAGCCGACAGTATACAGCCTACAGTCGAAGAACGGGAGAAGAGTGCCGGATAAAAAAATCCCCCTTTGAAAAAGGGGGAAAGAGGGGGATTTTGATTTCAGCAATAAGCTTTAGGGTCGCTCTTCCAGGACCCCGAGGAGCTTGAAGACCTTCTCGAACCGCATCTCCCAGGTGTGCTCGGTGCGGGCCCGCTCGAATCCCGCCTTCCTGATCCTCTCGGCCTCTTCAGGGTGGGAAAGAAGGTGGCGGATCTTCTCCACGAGATCGTCGAAATCCCCGTAGGTGACCACTTCCTCGCCCGGCCGGAAGAACTTCCCGAGCTCGGCGCAGGATTCGGTGACGTAGAGCCCGCCGCTCATGGGGATCTCGAAATCCCTTCCTTTCAGGCAGTACGTGTCGTCGTGCCCCGCCACGCCCCCGAAGCCCAGGTTGATCCGGCTGCGGGAATACATCTTCACCATTTCATCCGTCGCGAGCGCCCCGTTCGGCCAGCCGAAGCCGAAGGCCTCGGCGCGAATGCCTTTTTCCTGGAGCTTCCGGATGACCTCGGGCCGGTTGCCGTAGCACTGCCCCACGAAGGCCACATCGATGGTGCGCTCGACGTCATGGGGCCGGTGAACCTCGGGGTTGGCCCCTTCCGGAAGGTACAGGGGCAACGCCCCCTCGACGCAGTACTTCTTGAGGGCATCGTCGGTGCTCGTCCAGCACAGGTCGAAGTGCCGGCAGATGTCCCTCATCCCGAAGGCACGCTTCCCGCGGACCTTCCCCACGAAGTGCTCCTTGTCGTTGAGGGCAGAGATTGACGATCGGGATCCCCTGCGTCCGCATCGCCTGCACCGTCTCGGGCCAGACCAGCTCCCCCGAGAGGTACGTGAAGATCACGTCGGGCCTCTCGGCCCGGCACCACTGGCCGACGAGATCGACGAGGGCCCGGTTCATCCGCGGCTTGAGGTCACGGGTCCAGTCTTTCCGGCTGTGGTCGAACTCCCCGTACCAGTCATAGAGGCGGACCGGCCCGAACCGCTCCAGGGACGGCTTCAGGGCGTCCGTCTCCCAGTTGTAGTTGTGCCAGATCGCCAGGGTGCGCAAGGCCCCGCGGGGGCTGGGTTTCATCTGGGGGAAGCGCTCCCGCATGGCCGCCCGGATCCCGGCCTCATCGGGGATCTGCAGGCCGCGGGCCCGGAACGCATCTTCGTAGAAGTCCCGCTCCTTCTCGAGCCTGTGCCGGTTCCGCCAGGCCCTCAGGCGCTTGCGGGCGCTCTGCAGGGGGTCGCTCATGCCCCGCCTTCCTTCCACAGGGTGTAGAGCCGGGGCCCGCCGGATTTGTCCACGCGGCCGTTCATCATGTTCATGACGTGCCCCGCGTCGATTGCGGGGATCGAGAAGCGCTCGGCCGCATCGACGCAGACCTGCAGGGCCCCGACGCCCGCCCCGACGATGCAGAAATCGGCATCGGGAGGGATGTTGGACAAAACGCCCTCCCGCATCGAATCCCACCGGGTGGCCACATACTCGGCCGCAATCGGCGCGTGCGAGATCCGGGGAGCGCTCGAGAACTGTCGGAACCAGGCCTCGCAGGCTTTTTCATCAAAGTCCGAGTTGATGATGCAGACCGATTTTCCGTCGAGGAGCTTTGCAAAGCGGTCGGTCACCAGATAGGCGTAGACGGCGTAGAAGGGGATGTAGTTGCCGCCGGTGAGCTCGATGCCGCCTGCGGCGAGAAAATCGAGAAACCCGATCGCCGAGTCGTCGTTTCTCGATTTGCGCAGGAAGGAAAAGAGGCCCCGCTCCTTTTCCCGCGTGTTGCCCGGGAAGACGAGGGGGGCGATCCTGCCGCGGCGGACAAGCGTTTGCATGGCCTCGATGTGCGAGGACATGGCCCGCCGGATCGCCGCCGCGTTCTCGGCCTGCCGGTACAGGCCGTTGCAATCCAGGGAGTGGCGGTAGAAGGCGTATTCGCCGTCGGCAAACCGCACGATGGGCATGGCGGCCCTTTCCGCGATTGCCTTCTGCACCGTTGCGTGCAGAAGCTCCATGTACTGATTTCCCGAGGAGATGTCCCGGTGGAACAGGCAGGTCTCCTGCTCCACCATCTCGGGCACGTTGAGCTTGAAGACGGGCTCATTGTCGATGCCGTCGATATGCAGCCGGTCGAAGCGGAACGCACCGCCGGCAATCAGCCGATCGAGATAGGATTCATGTCTTCACGGGTCTCACCAAAGCTCATGTGGTTTTCTTTCTGGCCACCACGGCATAGCTGGTCCCCGAGAAGGCCTTCGCGACGAGCCGAGCAAACAGGCCGACTACGGGGATCTTCCGGAGCCTCTCCTTGACGATCTCCGAGTGGTAGTCCTTGTGGTGGATGACTTCGAAGCCGTGCTGCGAAAGCAGAAGGGCAAGCGTTGCCGGCGTGAAATGGTAGAAGTGATAGGGGAGCTGCCAGCCCACCCAGTCGCGCCAGGTTTTCTGCGCGTCCGTGCCTTCGTAGTTCGGCACATCGATAACCAGCAGGCCGTCGGGCTTGAGCCAGCGGGCGACTTTCTCGATGTAGCGCCGAGGGTCGTCCGTGTGCTCCAGGAAGTGCCACATGGTGGCCACGTCGACGGTGCGCTCGGGCACCTCGACGGCGTCGATGTGGCCGATCCTCATCGGGATTCCCAACTCGTCCCTCACGTAGGATGCGGCGTGGTCGGAGATGTCGACCCCGGTGACGTCGTAGCCCGCCTGCCGGGCGGCATAGAGAAAGTACCCCATGCCGCATCCGATGTCGACGACCAGCCCCCGCCTCTTGAAGCGCCGGAAGAACCGGATGCGGTGATCCTCCTGGGAGATGCGCCGCCGCATCTCCGGGGAGCCGGGCCGCAGCCCCTCTCGGTACTGGCTGTCGAAGTATTCCTTCTCGTAGAGCCGGCCCAGCTCCTCGCGGTCGGGCCGCGGGTCCAGAATCCCGAGGCCGCAGCCGGCGCACTGGTACACGGTCCAGCCGTCCCGTTCGACCAGGACCGACCGGGCGGGGTTGCCGCAGAGGATGCACGCAACAGGTGCCCGTTCCACTCAGGCGCCTCCCTGCCGTCCGGGGCGCTCGATCTCGTCGAGGGTGTCGAGGATCGTCCGGTACTTCACGAGCTTGTCCCGCGCCGCTTCGCCGTCGCGCAGAAACGGCAGGGAGAGGGGGATCGTCAGCGTCCGCCACCAGGCCTTGAGCCGGTCTTCCCGGGAGATCCGCCGGATCGTCTCCGGTTTGTAGTGCTTGCGGTAAAAAATATACTCGGCGAGCGTCTTGCGCCTCCACCGGTCAGCCGACGCCGAATCCCTCTCGCTGTGTCCCCCGACGTGCCGAACCACCGCTTCACCGATATAGCCGATTTCGAAGCCCCGCTGCCGGATCCGCAGGCACAGCTCCTGGTCCTCCCCGTAAAGGAAGTAGTCCTCGTCGAAGCCGCCGATTGCGCGGATCAGCTCCGAGCGCGCGATCATGCTGGCCCCGAGCACGCAGGCGATGGCGCCCGGAAGCCCCTTGAGCTCCTCGGCGGCATGCTTCTGGCCCGGGTAGCGCAGGGAGATCGTTTCCTGCATCGAACCGTTAGGGTAGCTCACCTTCGTACCGGCGAGCCCTATGCGCGGGTTTTCGTGCATGTACCGGACGGCCGTTTCGAGACAACCCCCGGTGAGCTCCGCGTCGGGGTTGAGAAAGAAGAGATAGCGCCCCCTGCACAGGGGGATCGCCTGGTTGTTGGCCGCGGAAAACCCCCGGTTCGAGTCATTGGCGATGAGGTGCACGGAGGGATATTTCGCCCGAACCATCTCCGCCGTTCCGTCGCCCGAGGCGTTGTCGACGACAAAAACCTCCCGGCTCACGTTTTCTCCTGCCCCGATGGAATCCAGGCAGGATCCGATCACGTCGGCCGAGCGGTACGTGACGATGATGATGGAGACCTCCGGGGGGAGCTCCCCGGGATAGGATTCGTTTTTACCCGGGTCAGGATTCATCTGTCTTTATTTTCAATTTTTCCTGAGTCTCGTATTCGAGTCGACGATCAGCCAGTTCTGTGAATCGCGGCGCATAATATTCCTGTCCTTTTTCGCAGATGTAGTTTAGAAATATCTGCGACTTACAAAAATGGTCACTGCTTGAGAGGTGCAATATGCAAATCAGAATCCTCATCAAGGGCACCCCCCTTTTTGTGATACTGCGAGGCATGCCCTCTTTCCTGAGAGACTATCGCAATCTTGTCCGGCAGGCCGGATCGTCTATCCGCGAATTCCCTCTGGCACGGTTTTATCCCTGCTTGGAAGACCGTTACAAGGAAAGCGGGGAGGCATCGGGTCATTATTTCCATCAAGACTTGCTGGTGGCGCACAAGATTTTCTTGAACAGACCGACCAAGCATGTCGACATAGGTTCGAGACTCGACGGATTCGTAGCTCACGTGGCCACCTTCCGAGAAATCGAGGTTTTCGACATCCGGGAATTGAAAAAATCCATACGGAATATCTACTTTAAGCGTATGGACCTCATGTCGGAAGATTTCCCCCTTCGTGATTATAGCGACTCCGTGTCCTGCCTTCACGCCCTTGAGCATTTCGGGCTAGGCCGTTACGGGGACCACGTAGACTACGAAGGCCACCTTCGGGGCTGGGAGAACATATTCAGGATGCTGTGCAAAGGGGGGCGGTTCTATTTTTCAGTGCCTATCGGTCCCCAACGGATTGAATTTAATGCCCACCGTGTCTTTTCTGTCGATTACCTCCTCCGGATCATCGATGAGAGATACCGGATCCTGTCTTTTTCTTATGTCGATGACAGGGGCGACCTCTTCGAGGATGTCATCCTGGAGGAGACTGCGATCAAGAACAACTTTGCCTGCCAGTACGGGTTGGGAATTTTCGAACTGGAAAAAATGTAGTGCAGCTTTAACCGCCGCGTTTCAATTTCCCTCCGTATGAGAGACTCGACGCAACCTGTGCTATAGACTTCGCAGAGGCGATAGAGCGATCGGCCCCACACGATTCGAAGTACCGCGAATTTTATGAGGTCGTGTTGATCCCCCTTTCCATCTGCTCTATTCTGTATTGTTTCCATACTATAGTGATCATAGCCAGGAGGCTATAGAACACGACAGCCGGTGGGCCGCTGTGAACATTTTCGAGCATGCCTTGAATCAAGAACGCAACAAGCGCGGCGAAAAATGTAAGCCCCCAACCCTTGCGCTCATCGTCCCGGTCATCTTTTGTAAGCGCAAGGATCATCCCGAAAGCCCTGTACAAGACGTAAAGATAAAGAGCCAATCCGACGATTCCTAATCTCACCAGGATGTCGATCACGAAATTGTGTGGCGCCGCATAAATGATTGCAGGCCGCCAGGCCGGATCCACTCGATTATAGTACATCTTCATGAAGGTTTCGTCCGCGTATGATTGCAATCCGAAACCAATGCCCTGTATTGGAAAATCTTTGATTACTTCAAAATAATTGAGCGTAATGCCAATTCTTTCGTCCTGCTTCAATTTATCCATAATGCCTGATGGTGTCAGACGACTCTTTATCGGGAGGAGAGATAACAGAATTGTGACGAATATGATGAAAATCAGGATTTTCCTGTTCCGGAATGAAAGGATGATCAGCGCAGAAAACATGGCGATCATGGCGCCTCGCGTCTGAGTCAGAAGAGTCGTGAGGGTCATGACGATGACCATCGCCAGGAGTGCATTCCTGATCCATCCTGCCGGCTTCCCGTTGAGCTTTTGCAGAGAGAGCAGAATTCCGAACACCGTCACGATCCCGATGATATTTGTCGGGATTTCCTTGAAGACCAGGACACCCAATTGGTCCGTGAACGGGCGACTGAGCAAGAAATAGTAATGGGATACACTCCATAAGCAGAAGCAGAAAGTGGAGAGAATAATAACCCAGGAGAGAGCATGGAGTTTTTCCCTGGAATCGAAATAATTCACGAGCATGAAATATACGGCGAGATGCTTGATTAATTGCGCGTAAATGTCCTGTATCGTATTCGGTTTATTGAGGGCAAAAAGGATGCCAATGCAGGCCCACAACAGAATGCACAAAAATGCCGTGGATAGAGGGGTGTCGAAGAAGAAGCCCCTTTTTTTCAATAAGACTGCCAGGCCAGTGAGTCCCATTGCAGAGTAAAATGATATTTCTTTGAAGGCCGTGACATGCGGGAATGGATTGAGAAAGATAAATCCCGCAATCAGGACGACGATGCACGATGTCGGATCATGCCGGGTGATGAGGTTTGATAGCCTGTTCATTGTGTACGATGGGATGGATGGGGTAAGGGCTGTGTGTCTAAACGCTTAACCCGCAGGGTTGTACTCAGGCACGATTTCCTGCAGCTTCTTCTTGATGGCCTCGCAGTTTCCCCGGCGGGCAATGGCGAGAAGCGATTCGATCTGCGCCAGCAGCGCCGCGGTGTCATGGGTCTTGCCGCGCAGAACCATGATTTTTTCGTGGCCCGTGGGAACGATACCCTCGCCGGAGGTGATCAGCTCCTCATATAATTTTTCCCCGGGCCGAAGGCCGGTGAACTCAATGGCGATGTCCTTTTCCGGCTCCAGGCCGTGAAGCCGGATGAGATCCCTGGCCAGATCGACGATCCTGATCGGTTTACCCATGTTGAGAATCAGGATCTCCCCGCCCTTGCCCATGGCCCCGGCCTGTAAGATGAGTTGGGCCGCCTCGGGAATGCTCATGAAGTAGCGCGTTATATCGGGATGGGTCACCGTCACGGGCCCCCCCTGGGCGATCTGCGCCTGGAAGATAGGTATGGCCGAGCCGGAGCTGCTTAAGACGTTCCCGAAGCGGACGGCCACGAATCGCGTATCCTGCCTGCCGTTCATGCTCTCGACGAACAGCTCGGCGACGCGCTTGGTAGCCCCCATGACGTTTGTGGGCCGCACGGCCTTGTCCGTCGAGACGAGTACGAAACTCTCCACCTCCATTTCCAGCGCCAGATCGACGAGGTTTCGCGTTCCCAGGATGTTGTTCAGCACCGCCTCCCGGGGGTGGTTCTCCTGCATCGGCACGTGCTTGTAGGCTGCGGCGTGAAAGATGATGTGGGGCCTGAACTCACTCAGGACCCGGTTCAAGGCATCCCGGTCCCTGACGTCGGCAAGGAAGCTCTGCGTGGGGAGAGACCGGAGCCGCCGCTCGAACTCCTGTTCAACCTGGAACAGGTTCAGCTCGCTGAAGTCGAGAAGGCCCACTGCCTGGGGCTGGAACCGGCTGATCTGCCGGACCAGCTCAGAACCGATGGAGCCCCCCGCTCCCGTGACCAGGATTCGCTTGCCGCAGAGAAAGCGGCTGATGCTCTCAGGGTCGAGCCGGACTTCCTGCCGCCCCACGAGGTCTTCCAGCCGCACCTCCCGGATGGCGCTCACGGAGATTCGGCCTTCGATGAGCTCGCCGATCTTGGGGATGGTGCGGAACCGCTTGCCCGTCCTGTCGCAGATTTCGACAAGCCGCCTCATCTCGTCTCCGTTGGCCGATGGGATCGCGATCAGGATCTCGTCGAACTGTACGGGGATCTCCCCGATTTCGTCGATGGTCCCGAGGACGGGAACCCCGTGGATCGACCGGCCCCTTTTCCGCGCGTCGTCGTCGAGGAAACCGACGGGAATGTATTTCAGGCGGGGGTTGTCCTGGATCTCCCGCAACATTTTTTCCGCTGCGTCCCCTGCGCCCACGATGAGCAGCCGGGTCCGCTTTTCACGGTCCGGGTTGAAAAAGGGGAAGTAGGTGAGATTGAAGAAGCTCGCCGGGATGCTCTTCTGGATGTATACCCGGATCAGCAGGCGGATCCCGCCGACGAGCATCAGGGTGTTCAGGGCATCCAGGATGAGGACGCTTCTCGAAAAGCCTTCGAAGCGCCGGATGAGCACCAGGGTCAATGCAATGGCCCCTGCGCTGATCACGGTCGCCGCGATGATGTTGATAAGATCGGAGATGCTCGTGTAGCGCCACATGCCGCGATACAGGCCGATCCACGCGAAGACCGCGATCTTCAGCAGGACGATACCGGGCAGCGTCAACACGAGCAACTCCATCTGTTCCGGGGGGATGCTTCCTTCGAAACGGATGAGGTAGGCCGCCACGTAGGCAGTGCAGACCAGGACGAGGTCAATGCCGATAATGATCCAGAAGTTTTTATTTCTCAGCAAGTATTTCATGACCCTGTTTCATTCCCTAGCCATGACCCACAAGCCCGGGATGAAAAGCCCGATGGCTCCCATGGGCCTGCCGGACCTTATCCTTCTGATCTAATGTGAGTTCAAACCGAAACAAACAGGCTGCCGCATGGCAAACGCAAAGAGGAGCGTCTCGCTTAAAATTGTTACTATAGCTTGGGATTGTCCCGTTGCCAATACCTGATTTTATCGGGTGACTAATGCTTAATGCCTTTTTTCGTCAAAACATTGACAAAGGTCATCCATGCTATTTTTAGATCAAGGAGCATGCTTTGATGATTCATGTAGTACTCATCGTATTCCACTTTCAGCGGAATCGGAATGTCATCCCTGCCGTTTACCTGTGCCCAGCCCGTGACACCGGGTACAATTCTGTGAATCCCTTTTTTTGTACGGAGTTCAATCAGATCATCCTGGTTATACAAGGCCGGCCTCGGCCCGATCACACTCATATCGCCCTTCAAGATGCTCCATAGTTGCGGCAGCTCGTCAAGGCTGAATTTTCGTAGGACCGATCCGACGGATGTCAGGTAGCGGTCGGGATCCTCCATGAGGTGAGTTGCCATTTCCGGAGTCTCCAGTCTCATCGTGCGGAACTTGGGCATTTTGAACAGGGTGTTGTTGATACCCACCCGGTCGGACCAATACAGCGCCGGGCCGTTGGAAGTTAATTTAACAGTCAAGGCAATAAGAATCATGGGAATGGATAAAACACATAACAGAAGAAGACTCAACAGGACATCCACTATTCGTTTCATGTCTGGATCCATCAGTCCAGGTGTCCCGCGCGCCGCATCTCGCCTATGGTTTCACGCCAACCCGTTTGCAGATTGTATTGAGGCATGAATCCCAGTTCTTTTTGAATCAAACTACTGTCAACGGCGATATCCTCGGTATACTTATCAACCATTCCTGGCGTAATGGGAGATCTCATGCCGAAGATACGATATCCTCCTTCGATGGCGCCGGCCACAAAACGTACCATTCCGGAAGGCATTGACAGCCGGGGCGGCTTGCGACCCAGGGCAGAGCAAATGGATTCAATGATTTCATGTAATGGATGAAATTCACCATCCGTGACATTGAACACCCGGCCAGCCGCAGCAGCATGAGTAATGGCCAGCACCGCCGCACGACCCACATCCTTGTCGTAAACCAGCGTGCGTCGATTGAGGCCATTTCCGACAGGGATAAAGCGGTGACGTGCCAGGGCATGTGTCAGCCGTTCATAGTTTCCCTTGATGCGAGAACCATAAACCGCACCCAGGCGCAAAACGGTACCGACCGGGCCGCCCGAGTGTTGTTTTGCATCCAGAACGATCCGTTCCGCCTCCAGTTTGGTTTTTTCATAAAACGTGCTCGGGCTCGGAGGGGTCTCCTCATTTAAGACCCGGCCGCGGGAATCGCCGTATACGGCAATCGTACTGAAGTATAAGATCCTTCTTACATCGGCGCGAACCGCGGCTTCGACCACTGTCGCCGTGCCGCCGACATTGATCTTTTCGTATCTCTGCCTCAGATCGGACGGTGGATTGACAATGTGCAGCAGGGCGGCCAGATGCACAACGGCATCGACGCCCCGCATTGCCGATTGGACATCCGCGGGATTCGTCACATCGCCCAACTGGGCCTCAATCCCCTCGGGCCAAATGCCCGCCGGAGGAGGATCCAACGAAAGAGTGCGAATCGAATACCCCGCTTCGCCGAGTGCCTTCACCACCTGCGGACCGACCGCGCCGGTGGCGCCTGTGACCAGTATGAGACCGGAAGCCGCCATCTCAATGTTCACGGTTAAAATGGGCCAAGATTTGCCTCGCAGCGCCTGAAACCGAAAAGGTGCTTTCCAGCAGGGCACGGGCATTGCGCCCCATCCGTAAACGCAACGTCTCATCGGACAGTAATCGCCTGGCAAGCGCCGCAAACGTCTCATCGTCCTTATTGATGCAAACGAGACCCGCTTCGTGTTCTTCCAAAATGACTTTCAAATCATTGCCCGGATTGATGCTGGCCAGCATCGGCATGGAATAATACATATAGCCCAGCATTTTACCCGGGAAATTCTGAGTCTTCAAGCCGGGGTCAAGGGAGATCAACCCCACGTCAAATTCGGATAGCATCGAAAGGTATTCCGATTGCCCCACCGCAGGATGGATGGCAATATTCATTAATCCTTTGGATGCGATCTCTGCTCTCAATCGGGGCACTTCATTTCCTTCGCCGACGAGCAGAAAATAAGCGTCCGGCTCATTCTGCAGATTGACCGCGAGACGGACAATGTTGTCCATGTCCTGGGCGATGCCGATGTTGCCGCCGTAAAAAAAGACCACTTTCCCCTGTAACCCCAGGCGCTTACGGTGATCACCGGGCAAGATACCCCTTTCGTCCAGGGCTGTCCAATTGTAAAGAACTTCCAGGTGATATTTCTTGTCCAGCCCATTTTCATGGAAATAGAGCAGATTCGCCGGAGACTGGACTCCGATGATATCGGCCGCCTCGTGATTCTGCCGCTCCTTTTGTTTCAAATACTTGTAGACAAGGCCTTTCCGTAAAATGCCGGCATCGAGGGCCCATTGCGGGAAAAGATCGCGTAGGATCAAGTACGACGGACAGCCGAACTGCTTTTTCAACCTCTTGACGAGAGTTCCGAAAAAGATCGTGGGCGAGTAATAGATGATCAGATCGCACGGATTGTCCCTGAAAAACTGACGACCCCTGTTCCAAATCAATTCCGACAGCCTGGCTTCATTGAACCCGCGCATCCATCTGGACGCCGTTTTGATCTTTCCCGTTCGGACCCGCAGGACCTGAATCCCATCCTCAACAGCTGTTTCAACATCACGGCGGATGTTTTCATCAGGTGCCACGACCACTACGTCGTGACCGAGGCGCTGGAGCTCAGCGGCAAGATCGGACATCAGCTTCGCGCTCGACGTGGTGCTGGGCAGATAATAAACGACCAGGAGAATGATGCGCATGGAAAAAACGATCCGTAAAGGCGATCGATGCTGGTTTATTTGTACCAGACCCTTCGGTTGACGTAGTCGGTGTAGCTCAGGATAATCCGGACCACTTTCTTCGAGACATCGTCGACGTCGTAATCGGGCACGATGCGGCTCCGGTGGACGTCCCCGTAGTACTGGGCGGTGACGGTTTCGACGGCTTCGACGACCCGCTCCGCTGCAAGTCCGCACATAATGAGCGTTCCCTCGTCCATCCCTTCCGGCCGTTCATGAGCCTGTCTGATGGTCACGGCCGGGAAACTCAGGATGGAGGATTCCTCCGTGATAGTTCCGCTGTCCGACACGACGCAGAAGGCTGACATCTGCAGCTTGACGTAATCGAAAAACCCGAGGGGCTTCATGAAATCGATGCGGGGGTCGCACTTGATCCGTCGGTTGCCTTCGAGCTTCTTGCGGGTCCGGGGGTGTGTCGAAACGATAATCTTCTTTCTGAAATGCCGGGCGATCTGGTTGAGCGACCGCAGCAGGTCGGTGAAATTGACCTCATTGTCGATGTTTTCCTCCCGGTGGGCGCTGACGATGAAGTAGTCCTGCTCTTTGAGCTTCAGCCTCTTCAGGGCGTCCGACGCCTCGATCCCGGCACGGTAGAACGTGAGAACCTCCTTCATCGGCGAACCGGTTTTTATCACCGTCTCAGGCCTGATCCCCTCGGCAAGAAGATAGCGTCGGGCATGCTCGGTATAGGCCATATTGATGTCGCTGATGTGATCGATGATCCGCCGGTTGATTTCCTCCGGCACCCGATCGTCGAAACTGCGGTTTCCCGCCTCCATGTGGAAGACCGGAATCCGCCTCCTCTTGGCCGCGATGGCCGAAAGGCAGCTGTTCGTATCCCCGAGAATCAGGAAGGCATCGGGTTTCTCTTTTTCCAAAACGTCATCGGCTGCGGCGATGACGTTGCCGATAGCGCGGGCGACCCGGTCGCTCGCCACGTTCAGGAAATAGTCCGGTTTCCGGATTTCAAGCTGCTGAAAGAATATTTCGTTGAGCTCATAGTCATAGTTCTGGCCAGTATGAACCAGGACGTGTTGAGTATGCTGATCGAGCTCGTGGATGACTCTGCTCAGCTTGATCAGCTCCGGTCTCGTGCCGACAACGGTCATCACTTTGATCGCCATACACCATTCCTTTTCCAAGGCAGAATTTGCTTCATCGGTACATGATCCCGGGGATCCTATTGCAGCAGCTCCCCCTGCCGTGCCAGATCGACATCCTCGACCCGCAGGCCATGCCGAGTCAACAAAACGGTTGTCTCCTCGAGGCTCAGCACTTCATCATGTCTCTCCTTTGATCTCACGGCACAGCTCGTCGATCATCAGATCCCAGGAGGGGGGTGTGTAGCGGAACTCCCTTCGAAACCGTGACGAATCGAGGCTCCGGTCACAGAACACGGTCTCGTCCGGTATGATCTCGACCGAATGCTGCAACCGTTTTCCGATTTTCTTCAAGAGATCGTATTTGCTGATCGGGTCACTGGAGACGTGGTACACGCCCGAGGCCTCCGGGTGCTGAACGATCATGTTTTCGATAATACGGCTCAGCTCCAGGGTTGTAAACCCCGAGAAGATGGCCCTCCGATACCCGTACACCGTGCTTCTCTGCGTAAGAAACCATTCCAGGAGGCTCTGCTTCCGGGAAAGCTCCCTGCCGATCATGGAGGTACGGAGAGTCAGGCAGTGGGCGTCACGGACCTCTCCAAGATACTTGCTCCGGCCGTAAAGATCCTCGGCATCGGAGAGGTCCGTGTCCGAATAGTTCCCTTTCTTTCCGGAAAAAACACAGTCCGTGCTCAGGTGGATGAGGCGCGCACCGATCATTTTGCATAGAATGGCGAGACGATGGGGAAACAGGGCGTTGATTTCCAGGCTCGGGATGCTCTCTGCGGACTCCGCCCGCTGCTTGATAATGCCGACCCCGTTCACCACGGCCTGCGGACGGAAGTCCGCTAGGACGCTCATGAGATGCTCGAGGCGAATGACATCCAGTCCGGCATAGGAGTTCTCAGCCCGGAACAGATCGAATGAACCGTATGCGTCGAGCGCATGGTGCAACGTCACCCGCACTTCGTGCCCGGGCCTCAACGACTTGAACAACCGGTGTCCCAGCATGCCGTCCCCGCCCAAAATCAGGATGCGCATCGCTTCACCTCCTTTTGCATTTCACTCATCCAGGTATCCAGACGGTTCAGAAGCATGGTGCTTTTGAAGTGCTCCTCGAAGTAGCGTCTGCCTCACAATCCCATGGACCTGCGTTCCTCGTCCGACATCCAGAACAGGGCAGCACGGCATCGGCCAAGGTCTCGGGGTTTTCCGCAGGGCACGACACACCGGCCTGCACTTCAGAAACGATCCGGGCTCCCCGCGACAGGTCGTTGATGCGAATATTTTCGGGCCGGAAATACTGTGTAATGACGAGGATCTTCAAGCAGGGTCCAGTCCGGGTCAGTGACGAGTTTGCTCCAGCCCCAGCACGTCGAGGCCGCGTTTTCGGTTGAATCCGGGGAAGAATTCCGGTTCAAAAAACGTCCCTGGCGTCAACGCTGCAACCGTTTTGGCTCCTCCACGTGCCGTTCCATCTCTTCCGCGTACTTCCTGGCGATGACATTCCAGGCAAAGTGCGTGCGAACATGTTCTCTCAGCCGATCCCCCATGTCCTTCAATCCCTCCGGGTCTTTCAGCATCTCGGTCAGACCCTTCTGCAGACCCTCGACCGTCGGTGGCACGACTTTCCCTCCGCCGGCCGCTGCGACTTCGCTGAAGCCGCACGGCTCGGTGATGAGTACCGGAACTCCCGAAATGCCGGCCTCCAGAACCACAATCGACATGGCTTCCTGCCTCGAGGGAATGACGAGGAGGTCCGCTGCGTGACAGGCTTGTGACTTGTCGTCCCCGCTCAGGTAACCCAGAAAATGTACCCGGTCCGTGACGCTGCAGGCGAGGGCACTCTCTCGCAACGAGTCAAGCATGCCGTCGTCAGGGCCCACGAAGACCAGGTGGCGGTCTCGGAGGGTGTCCTTGCTGCGAGAAAAGGCCTCCAGCAGCAAATCCGGCCCTTTAATGGTGTTGAGACGTCCCATGAACAGGATGAAAGGCACATCCCCCAGGCCGAATTTCCTGCGGAACGCCCCGGTGTCTGCAGCGAAGAACTCTTCCTCGTCCACTCCGTTCGGGATGATCGATATTCGATCCGCAGGAATGCCGTACGCACCGAATTGATCCACTTCGACGGGAGCAATGGCAATGTGGCCGGCGGCCCGGCGGATGAGTCTCTCCCCGATTATGAAATTGTACATTCTCTTTAGGCCTTTCGACCGTCCGTAGATCGGTAGGGCCCCTGCAGGGCATACGACGTAGGGTATCCCAAGACGATTCGCCATGAGAAAAATGATCGTGTTGAGAACACTCCAGTGACCCATGAGGTGAATGACGTCCGAGCCCTTTACCAGTTTCCACATCCGTTGATATGGACCCTTCGGGATGTAGAAACGCCTCGACAGGCAGGGACAGGCCAGTACCTCCACGCCGCGGAGTTTGTCCAATCTCTCCGGTGTCAGCCCCAGGTCGGTAACCAGGACGGCGCAGTCCACACCCGCTTTCAGGAGAAAGCGGCTCATCTGATAGGTTCTCTCCGCCATCCCTCCCCCGTTCACCGGATCGAGAGTGGTATTCACGTTCAACACTTTCATTCTGCTTGTTCCGGCAAGGGGCAGTTTTTTCTGTACCAATCGGCAAAAGATGAAAGACCAGCTTCAAATGACGTATTTTTCTGAAATCCCATACTTCGGATTTTCTCAGAGCTGTATGCGCGGTTTGGATTCGGATTGGATCTTCCCGCGAGTTTGAGCATGGTGGATAATAGAATCTTCGGCAGGGGTAACCTTGGCAGAAAATATTCTTTGCAGCCCAATTCTTTGATCAGGTGCTTTTCCACATCTCGATAGTTGTTCGCGGGATTTTCGTCCTCGGAGATGATAAAAATATCCCCGTCCATCCTATGAGGCGTAAAGGCTAAAAAAAGAAGGGCGGATATCACGTTGTCGATGTTCACGAGATTCATTCTGCGGGAATCGAACATGCAAGACTTCAAGTAGTTTACGAAGGTGTTGCCGCCGTTGAGGTTGCCGGCCAATTTCAACAGGTTTTTGCCGCCCGGGCCGAATACCGCCGTCGGCCGCAGAAGGGCAAGCTCAAAACGACCCCGGGCCTTTGCTTTTAATAATTCTTCTATTTGCAATTTGATCGTTTCATACTCGTTTTTAGGATCACAGGGCGTTTCTTCGGTAATGATATCGTCGCGGACCCCGCCGACGACCACGGCGGTACTGCAATGGACTAGTCTTCGGATACGGACCTTTACGCATTTTTCGATCAGGTTTTCGATGGCATCCAGATTTACCCGGAGGGGCAGACGGTTGATGAAGGCCAGGTTAATCACCGTGCAGTCAGGTTCAAACAAATTTATTAGGGTATCCGGCTTCAGGAGGTCGCCCTCGACAGGCGTCATACCACGAATGTCGATTACGTATTTCGGTTTATTTTCGTGGATGAGGATGCGCACCTCACAATCTTTATCTGTTGAAAGAGAACGGATCAGATGTTGTCCGATAAAACTTGATGCTCCTGTAACGGCAAAAACCGGCATGGGCGGATAGCAAGGGCCGACAGCCCTCTGTCCCTCTCCCCCTTTCATAAAATGGCTTCCAAACTCCATCTCAACCAAGCATTCTGTGATTCGGCCGGGCAAGGCGGTGGAGCGTTCGATTGAAAAGGCTGTTTGACAATATCCTAAACGTGCGTGGGGAGTGAAAGTTGAGAAGTGTTTATAGGCTCATTCATATTTCAGTTGCGCCGACAGATGGCCATATTTTTTTTGGAGTGTCATGCGCTTTATGCTCACGAACGGGGCCATTATTCTTCTTAGCATTATAAATGTGGCCGCAATGCGCCAAAATAGACTTGATTTGCGGCCGTGCTTTACAATCCACGCAAGCAGTTGACCTTTTTCGTGTTGATTTAATTCTTCAGATATTATTTTTGCAGCCCTTGCGGCCTGGTCAAAATTTCGTCGTTCAAATGAGCGTACCCCGATCGAAAGTAAATCAATGATGATTTGTGCTGTCAACGCGCTCTGAAATTTATTTCTGATGAATTGGGGTACTTCCTTGTCGTCTGTGATATTTCTAATCATCTTGAGCCACGATGGCCAATAGGAAGATAAAGACGCAACATCGCTTGAAGACATCGAATGGTTGACGACAACAGCCGCAGGCTCTTTAGAGACAACAAAAGGAGCTTTTACTGAAATCCTGAACACAAAATCCAGATCGCCCGTTCCTATTTCTTCATCCAAACCCCCCGTAAGCTGTATGACTTCTCTGCGGAAGAGAATGCCGGTCCAGGTAGGATGCTTTTCTCCCAGCATTTCCAGTAAACCTGCCGGAGGTTGAAAGAGTCCTTCTTTTTCCCATAGTGAAAGGGGCTCGTACAGGACATTCCCCCTGTCTGTCATTGTTATCGCGGACGCGGCGGAAAATGCAGCCTCGGGATACTTTACAAAACCCCTCATGGCTGTTTCAAAGAAGTTGAGCAAAAGGAAATCATCATCTGAGAGGAAAGAGAAAAAAGGTGTGTCAACCTGCATCAAACCGTACTGGAAATTCTTAGCGGCTCCGATGTTCTTTTCGTGGCAATGATACACAACCCGGTTGTCTTTCTTCACGATTTCATTGACCACGTTCTGCGTTTCGTCTGACGAAGCATTGTCGTAGACGCAAACCTTGAAATCGGCAAATGTTTGACACAAAACACTGTTGATCGCCCTTTTGAGTAAGTGCGGTCTCTTGTAAGTTGGGATAATGACGGTGATCTTTGGGTCGCCGGCCATAACTAACATCCGTCCGTTTCAGCAATTGGGGCCGAAATATTAATTTCGAAATATGTCAGGGGGAGAACCGATCAACTAATAATCTACCGAGCATACAGGTTTCGCAGGATCAAGGAGATGCGATGCCGGATGCGGTTGGCCGACATGGCCGAAGACGCCAGCGTCAGAATGCCGGTTAGCAGTAAAAAAAAGAACCAGCGCCATCGATCCTGGTAATTTACGGGCTGCAGCGGCTGCGCAAGCAGACTCACACCTATCGCCCCCGCGAGAGGACATATCACATCGGCAAAATACCAGCGCCGCTTTTCCTGGTGAAGGAGGCGCCGGTGCATAAACTGGAGCGATATGAGCACATAACCTGCATTCAAAACCATCCATATCCAGGCGGCCCCCACGGCCCCGTAGCGGGGAACTACCCAGAAGATGGCCGGAATGATCATGATGACGGCCACCACGTTTGTCTTGACGGTAAGGCTGGTCCAACCGTGGGCAAGCTGAAGGTGATAAGGCATGTACATCAGCCCGTTCAGAAAAGTCCCCAACGCCAATACGGAGAGAATGGGGGCGGTATTTTCCGCGAGCCCCACGTCGCCGGACCACATGAAAACCACGCCCCCTGCGAAGAAGCTCAAAAGCATCAGGGCGGGGGCCGTCAGGACGGTCACGAGTTGCGCGCCCAAGTGGTAGATCGATGTAAGTTCGGCCTGGTCCTCCAGAGTAAAGAGTTCCACCATGCGCGGGTATAGAGTCTGCGTGATCGGAACAATGACCGTATAGAGAACGCCGACGACGGCGGACGCCAGTATGTAGTAGCCGAACGACTCAAGGGGTAGCAGACGGGAGAGCAAGACCTTGTCCACCTGGGTCAAGAGGATTGTGAGGAAGGTAATGCCCATCATCCCGCCAGCGAAGGCCCAGACGCCCTCAAGGGCGTCGCGCGAAAAATTCGGCGGTTGGGGCGCGACGGGCAGGATACGGTGAACCCTTTGGGCCAGCACGACGACCGTCAACAGGGAGAAAAACCCTTGCCAGAGAAAAAAGGCCTGAATGCTTGAGGAAACCCAGGCAAGGACCGCCACGGCCCCCGCTTGGCGAACAGTGGCCAGGATGGCGCTTGCACCGTTGTACCAGACCTGCTGCTGCAGGCCGAAGAGGGAGCCGCGATAAATCCCTTCCACGAATCGCATTGCTGCAACGAAGGCCATAATCGAAAGGGCTTGTGCGACAACCCCGGTCGAAAGCATATCGGCCTTGAGCCAATCGCTTGCCATCCAATCCGAACCGGCCCAAAGGCCCCCGGCAATCAGTGCGGCCAGGGTGAAGCAAAGAATTTCCAGGCTGCGGAGTATGTTGCGTATCGATTGCGGTTCGTGGGCACCGGCCGTAAAACGGGCCATTTCCCGGTTCAGGGTGGGCGTCATGCCCATATCGAGCAGCGTCAGCCAAGCCTGAACAATGGCAAACAGGCCGATGAGCCCATAGGCCTCCATCCCGAGGTACCGGATGTACAGGGGAATGAAGACCAACCCCATCAATGCCACCCAACCCTGACCGAAGTAGTTGGCAACAAGGTTGCGTTTTACCGTGTGCATCGCTCGGCATCGGAGAGAAATTCGTTCAAGTCGATCTCAAATCCGTCTTAAATACCCATTCGGGGCAACAGTGATCAGGAGTTTGCGCTCGATCACCTTGTCTATCTCGAAATGGAGCGGCGAGCCATCGGCAGCCCTGCGGCCATCTTCCTTCAGGCGGTTCAGGTATTCCCTGACGGCGGTTTTGGGATTATTCCCTCGCCCCCAAGGACGGTCAAGAAACGCATAGTCGGGTAGATCATCAATCACCGTATCGAAAACCACGCAATAGCTTCCCGGATTGGTCAACGGGGCGTATGCTTCGAGTTCAGCCAAGACGTGCCCGTGGGTGTGCATGGAATCTAAAAAAATGAGAATCCGTTCATGACTGCGGGCATGTTCGTGCACCCTGGCGATGATCTCTGGATCGACACTGGATCCCTCAATCATGTCAATCATGTGCGCAAGGGGGTGAGTCTCAATGGCCGCGCGGTTGTGCGCGCGAATGTCGATGTCGATGCCGAGCACTCGTCGACGGCCGGTCTTGGGGTTCAGGACCTTCCCCGCCGCAATGGCTTCGCTGTAGTCGATCAGTGCCAGCATGGAAGCGCTCAGAATCAACGATCCGCCGTGCGCAATGCCGGTCTCGATGACCAGGTCCGGCTTGACCTGCCAGATCAGTTCCTGAACGGCCACCATGTCCTGGGGATATTGGATGATGGGCCGGCCGAGCCATTTGAAGTTATAGGAGTATTGTGCCGTTATGGATTGGACCGTAAATTGCGATGCGGCTTCACGCAATTGCGCGTTGATTTCATTGCTTTCGATCCGCTTCAGAACCTCTTTTTCAAAGTTCATTCTGATCTACCTTGTAATAAGTAAAGTAACCACCCGCGGAAGCGTGAATTTCCCCAAAATAGTTTGAATTCATGATAAAGATTGCATCACCTGCTTTCAATTGAGGCAATGCGTCTTTGGGGGATAGCACGGGCAGGCCCGTGGCGGGAAGATATTTCCCCTGTTTCGCAGGATTGATGTCGATGGCAAAATCCAGCTTCACCTTTCCCCGGTTAAACAAATGGAAGGCGAAAATCACGCCTTTTGAGGCCCCCCCCCACAGGACGTGTTTTCGTCCCGCGTTATTTTTGATCTCGGAAACAGCCCGGTCCACGCCATCAAAAAAATCACTCGGTATGCTGAATTCGGGACATTCTCCCCGTGGGTGCAGACATAAGGTCGACAGATCAGCAACCACATAAAGATACTGCCCGCCGAAGATGCGTCCGGATTCCAGAATCGTCCCAAACATCCGCGGGAAGTCGGAAAGCCGAAAATAATTAACGTGTTCATAAAAAATATCAAACCAGGCCCTGTGGGCCACGATCCAGTCTAGACATGGTGATTCGATATAAACAAGACCCTTTCCGCCATTGGCTATACGGACTTTGGTAAGGAAATTCAACGGATCGGGCATGTGCTCGAGGACATGACGAAGGATAACGGCATCGCTCGTCACGCCGAGCGATGCTGAAAAGACATTTCTGATGACGTAGGGGGCGTCGCTTTCATAGGCAGGGTCGATGCCGACGACCGAAAAACCCTGCCCGCGCAGAAGTTCGAGAAAGGTTCCTTTCCCGCAGCCGATTTCAAGTATGGATCTCCCGTGGAAGTTGCGATGGACGACCTCCGCCACGCGGTCCAGATGTTTTCGGAACACGGCCGAGTGCCCCTGCTCATTCTGGTAATTCTCATCGTAGATGATCAGATCCGGCCTGAAGGAGGCGTTATGCACGATACCCGTCAGCGGATTCTGCACCAGCGCGAGATTACCCCGCGGGCAAGCCACGGCTTCACGCGTGCTCGCGTAGACACGGTTCTGCTGAATCGGTAAATCATCCAAAGAATAGATGACGTTGGCACTCATGGTCGATCCGTCAGGGCATGCAGCCGAGTCACATTTCCCCAGAATGCCATCGGTTCGTAATCCGGATAGGGGTAGTGGCCTAGGTTCAACCGGATATTGGCCTTTTTTCCCTCAAGGTGCGACTCGACGAGCCTTCTCACGGAAGTGGGTCTTCCGCTGCAGACGTTTACGACACCTTCAAACTCCCGATCCTCGGCGACCTTAACCAGATGATCTGCAACTTGATGAACGGGTAGATAATCCCTCAATTGTTCCCCACCTGACATGTTGAAGACGGGATCGCCTTGTTCAATCGCACGGTCCAGCAAAGCCAGGAGGCTTCCGGGGTTCTGGCCTTCACCGTGCATGTAAAACAGCCTTGCCCATTGCAATCTAAAGGGGCGTTCCGTTTGCAGCATCTCCAGAAACTTTCGTAAAGTGTCTTTGGCCAGGGCGTAAGGGTTCATCGGCTGGGTCGTTATCTCTTCTCTCAGACAACCGTTTTGCATACCGTACTCAAGACAGGTGCCCGTGACCAGCAACTGAGAGTAGCCGTCCGCTACGAGTGATTTCAGAAACCGATAGTCTGCCGGAAGGTTGACTTCGTAATGGAACAACGCTTTATAATTGGGCAAGCCGGGCCATGCAAGATGAATCACCGCTTCGGCCTCTCCGAAGGTGTCGCGCGGATTGGCTATGGGCCCGTGAATATCATAGGGGATGAACCGACATTGATCGAACCAAGGCATCTTCCGCGTGCCGTTCTCGTCGCGGTCGACCGCGGTGACTTGATGACCGCGCGATAGCAGTGCAGCAACGACATGACGGCCGACAAATCCAGCAGCCCCGGTGACGAGCATCTTCACAACAGAATCTCCATTTCCGGTATTGCAATGACAAATGTGCCGCCCCACAGCCGCACGTATCCATGCTGCTGGACAACCTCGTCAGCGATGTTCCAGGGCAGGATCAGGATGATATCCGGCCGGCGTTCCCGCAGAACGGCAGGCGGGAGAATCGGGATGTGGCTGCCGGGAAGGAACCTGCCCTGCTTCGACGGGGCCGCGTCGCAAACGTATGGGAGGAGGTCCGGCTTGACGCCAGCGTAATTGAGGAGAGTGTTCCCCTTGGCCGCGGCGCCGTAGGCGGCCACCTTTTTCCCCAGCCTCTTCTGCTCAATGAGAAAAGCCAGAAGTCCATCCTTGATGCGGTCCACTCGGTCCTGAAAACCCTCATAAGCCCTAGGACTGCCTAAACCCCTTCGCTTTTCCTCCTCCAGTAGCGCCATTATCTTATCGCTCGCGGGTCGCGGATCCTGTTCGTGACATCCATATATACGCAGACTCCCCCCGTGGGTCGGCAGCTCCTCCACGTCAAACACACGCAGACCATTGGCTGCAAAGATTCGTACGATGTTGTGAAGGGACAGGTAAGAGTAATGCTCGTGATAAATGGTGTCGAACTGGGTCTGTTCGATGAGGCGCATGAAATGCTGGAATTCAAGGGTAATCGTGCCGCCGTGTTTGAGCGCGATGTTCAGTCCGGCGGTGAAATCATTGATGTCGGGTACGTGGGCGAAGACGTTGTTGCCGATAAGGAGATCGGCCTGCATGCCCTCGGCCTGCATGCGCTCCGCGAGCCGCCGACCGAAAAACTCGCGAAGGACCGGTATGCCGATTTTTTCAGCTGCGTCGGCGGTGTTCTTCGTCGGCTCGATGCCGAGGCAGGGAATATTTTCAGCGGCAAAATATTTAAGCAGATACCCGTCGTTAGCGGCAATTTCGATGACAAAATGATCAGGCCCCAAGCAAAGGCGATTACAGATCATGGTGCTGTAGGCTTCGGCATGGCGAAGCCAGGTGGCCGAGGTGGACGAGAAATAGGCGTAGTCGGGTCTGAAGAGTTCCCCAGCGCCGGCATAGTCCTCCGTCTGGACAAGCCAGCAATGGAGACAGACGAAGATTCGGAGGGGGAAATAAAGTTCCGGCTTATGGAGATCCTCCTCAGCAAGATAGGCGTTCGACGGCGGGGCATGGCCCAAGTGGACAAACTCTTGACAAACAAGCTCCCCGCAGAATCGGCACTTCATGCGTTTTTCCCTGTTTGGCCGCCGGTCACTATACCCAAAAAGTCTTTGCCCAGAAGGGGATGGTTCCTGTCCCTCTCGGAAACCTCGCCTGCCTTCAACGGCCAGCGGATCTTAAGACTTGGATCGTTATATCTCCCCCCTCCCTCGTGTTCGGGACTGTAAAATGCGGAATGGTGATAAATGAGGGTTGCATGGTCCGTAAGGACCTGAAACCCATGGGCAAAGCCCTCGGGGATATAAACCATGCGCATATTGCCTTGGGATAATTCCACGCTATGCCATTTCAGAAAAGTGGGCGACCCTGCCCGGAGGTCCACCATGACGTCAAACACCGCTCCCTCCACGCACCGGATAATTTTGATTTCGCATGCCGGGGGATGTTGAAAATGCATGCCCCGGATCGTCCCCTTTTTTCGGGTGACGGAATGGTTGATCTGAACGATTTGCCCGTCAAAACCGATTGCGGAGAATTCCCGCAAGCAAAAGGTGCGGGCAAAGAGGCCTCTTTCGTCAATCAACGGTTCCAGTTCAATGATATAGGCACCCGCCAATGGAGCTTCGATAAATTTCATAGCCATGCCGAGTTATGCGTCCTATTTCTGCCACGTGAGTGAAGGCTGTCTAAATCCGGCGATTGATTTGAACATCCAGGTTACCAGACTTTCCATTTTGCCTGACCTTCGTTCCATAATTTGTTGAGGTAATCCATATCGCGCAGCGTGTCCATGCAGGCCCAGAAACTCGGATGACGGTATACCATTAGCTGCCCTTCGCCGGCAATTCGTTCCAGGGGCCCCACCTCGAGATCACAGTTGTCGTCTTCCGTCAGGTAATCGAAGATTTTATTCTCAAAGACAAAGTATCCGCCGTTCACGAGGCCGTCGATTTTTTCCGGTTTCTCATGAATGGCCTCGATATGATTGCCCTTCACTTTCAATTCACCAAATCGGGAAGCGGGATTGATGCCCGTCAATGTGGCCATTTTCCCGTGGGATTTATGAAAATCAAGAAGCGCAGGGATGTCAACGTCGGCAACTCCATCTCCATAGGTCACCATGAAGGTCTCTGTTTTGATGTATTTCTGTACCTTTTTGAGCCGGGCTCCCTTTAGGGCATGAACCCCGGTGTTGGCCAGTGTAAGCCGCCATCCTGCCTCCTCATGGGATTGATGGATGTAGATTGCATCCTTTTTCCCGAGCTCGATGGTCACATCGTTGTTCATCAGCTCATAGTGGCAGAAATAATTTTTTATCATCTCTCCCTTGTAGCCGAGGGCCAAGACAAAATCGTGAAATCCGTAATGTGCATAGATCTTCATGATGTGCCAGAGAATTGGCCGCCCGCCGATATCGACCATCGGCTTTGGCCTGAACTCTGTCTCCTCACGTAAGCGGGTACCGACGCCTCCGCACAGAATGACGACCTGCATGCCATGCTTCATGATGACTCTCCAAAAAAACTAACGTTATGGTGGGAACATTTTAGAATGTTCACAACGCCGGTTGTTCAGCCCTTCGTCCAGACAAGGTGCCTCTTTTTTGCCTGATCCGTGTAACTATTCATCTGCTCAACACAGAGTTTGTAAATGTCAGCACCCGGTTCCACACTGTAAAATGCTTTATACCAGACTGCGGTCATCTGCAGACACTCTTCAATCGTGAGGATACTGTGCCATTGGAGTTCAGCATTTGCCTTGTCACAATTCAACTTTAGGAACTTCGCTTCATGAAAAGCCTGCGGATCGGAACGGTCAACCCACAAACCATCTCCCCAGTGTTTGACAAGCCTGTCGGCTATTTCGGCGACCGTCAGACAGCCGCCGTGCCCCGGACCGAAATTCCAGGCGCCGGAATATTTTTCCGGCGCCTGCGCGAGGAGGGCGCCGAGATGCAGGTAACCACTTAGCGGCTCCAGGACGTGCTGCCAGGGACGGACGGCATGGGGGTTGCGTATGCCGATGGGCTGATGACGACTCAAGGCGCGAATGCAGTCGGGAACAAGCCGGTCCGCTCCCCAGTCGCCACCGCCGATGACGTTGCCCGCACGGACAGAAGCGGCGCCGATCGACCTTTTTTGCAAAGCGTCCTTCGAAAAAAACGATTTCAGATAGGAATTGGAAACGAGTTCCGCACAGCCCTTGGAGGCACTATAGGGGTCACGCCCGCCCATAGGTTCGTTTTCCCGGTAACCCCATACCCATTCCCTGTTCTCATAGCATTTGTCGCTGGTGATGTTGATCAGGACTTTGACATCGGGGGAATGGCGGACAGCTTCGAACACATTGACCGTGCCGCCGACGTTTGTGTCGAAGGTCATTTTCGGTTCATCATAGGAGAGGCCGACAATCGGCTGGGCGGCCAGGTGAAAGACAAAAACAGGCTGATATATCCTGAAAGTTTCCATCAACTTTTCAAGGTCGCAGATATTCCCATTTATATGAGTCATTTTATCTTGAAGTCTAGCGGCCTCAAAATTGTTGGGTTCACTTGGCGGTGCGAGGGAATAGCCAACGACGTTTGCCCCCAGTTCCTTCAACCAGATCGCGAGCCATGACCCTTTGAAGCCGGTATGGCCGGTCACTAATACGCACTTATTTCGATATGCGTCCATAAACACGATTCATTAACCCCTTATATCTGTCTTATTGGCACGTGACTTGTGATTTCGAAGGAAGAAAGCTCCGCCCACTGGGTTATACTCAGGGGGTGCCAGAATGCATGATGCGATGTAGAGTGCGCACGCATCGCTTCTCGATTCCGGATACAAAGAAAATACTGCAGGGTGTGTCCCAACATGCCGACGCCCCCGATAATCAAGATTCTTTCTTTTTATTCAAATCGCAGCCGTCCTCTTATGAAATTTTCTTTCCTGTATCCAGAGCATCCCTCACAAAGTCGAGTTTCAGCAGCAACTCGATCAGGCCATCCTCGTCCAGACGGCGGGTATTGTGCGAATTATAATCTTCCTGAAAGGAAATCTTTGTTTTCCCTTCTGTAAAATAGCAGGAATAATTCAGGTCTCGAACATCTGACGGAATGCGGTAATAGTCGCCCATGTCCTCTGCATGGGTCATTTCCTCGCGGGTCAGGAGGGTTTCGTAGAGCTTCTCCCCGTGCCGGGTCCCGATGGTCTGGATCTCGTTTTTCGCGTTGAAAAGCTTCTTCAGGGCGTTG
Organism: uncultured delta proteobacterium; assembly: GCA_963802225.1. Lineage (GTDB taxonomy): Bacteria > Desulfobacterota > Syntrophia > Syntrophales > UBA2192 > UBA2192. The sequence goes on from CAWDHZ010000041.1 coordinate 45,057, forward strand.
GCCAGGGTTTCGATGGATGCTGCCGGCGCCTTCTGGACAAAGATGTCTCCGGGTTTGCCGTTCTGGTACGCGTAAACCACCAGCTCCACCGCATCATCGATGGACATCATGAAGCGGGTCATGTTCGGGTCCGTCACCGTGATTGGGACTCCGGAGATAATCTGGCTGATGAAGAGCGGGATGACTGATCCGCGGGAGCCCATGACATTGCCGTAGCGGGTGCCGCAGAAGATGGTGCTTGTATCACCGTAGGTGCGCGCCTTGGCCACCATCATCTTTTCCATGAGCGCCTTGGACATGCCCATGGCATTGATGGGGTAAACCGCCTTGTCCGTGCTGAGGACGATCATCGTCTTCACCCCGCAGGCCAGGGCGGCATTCATGACGTTTTCCGCACCCAAACTGTTCGTGCGAACAGCCTCCAACGGAAAGAACTCGCAGGAAGGAACCTGTTTAAGTGCTGCGGCATGAAAAACCAGATCGACATCGATCATCGCCGCCAGAATGCTGTCATAGTCCCGCACATTCCCCAGATAGAAGGACACTTTCGGATTCCGCAAGGCATTACGCATCTCATCCTGTTTCTTCTCGTCGCGGGAAAAGATCCTGATATATTTGACGTCCGTCTCCAGGAACCGGCGTAAAACAGCATTTCCAAAAGTGCCGGTTCCACCCGTAATCAAGATTCTATAATTGGAAAACATATAAAACCCCCTGTTTTCATCGATATATTCAAAATCAAGCGAGGCTGTCCCGAAGTACTTGTTCTAAGAGAGACAGATCCCGTCGGGCCGCGATATCCCATGTATAATTATCCATCGCGTATTCGCGGAAGCGCTCACCCATTGCTTGGGCGTTTGCATCATCCAGCAGCAACTCCAGCGGATTCAACGGAAATTGACTTAAGCCTTCTCAAGAATTCAGTCTTAGGGCCAGGTTTTTCTTTCTGGTCTTGATATATTCATAGATGATGCCCTACAAAGCCAACATCTACCATGCCCATCACGAGGGCATCAAGGCCGGAAACATTTTCTCAATCAACGCCGAATTTGGAAACTCAATAACATATTTTTCAGTGGCCTAATGAAACGAGACCATATAGGGGATGAACGTAATAGGCCGATCTGAGAATGTATAAATTTCGCCATTAATAACACGGAGACTGTTTTGAACGCATTGGCGGTTGATCCCTGGTAAATGCTTTTCATTGCCAGATGCGTCGCATACCGAGCCGTGTTAGAGAAACCACGGTGCACCATGCTGACGGAAATCTCCGCGTAAGACAGGCTGATCGACTTATTCGTCGCTTTGATCATTTCATTTTGAGACAAACTATCAACAAAGCCTGTTAACAAATGTTCACATTCCAATAAGGCAATGTCTTTCATTTTTAGGATGCCCTGACCGGTATGCTGACGTGCCTTTACCAACAAATGAGGAATGTGTACGAAGTTGAATTTTTCCGCCATCTTGAACCAGCGGTCGTAATCCTGTGTCGTTTGCAATCCTTCATTGAATAGGCCGCATTCTTCGAATGCAGCCCTGGGTATCAGCAGGGTACAGCCGTGAAGTGAATTATTGATTGTAATAAAATAGCGAAAATGTTCGGGAGGAACTCCCGGTAAGGTGACCCTTTTGACTACATTCGGATCTGCGAAAAAAATCGCGAAATCGCCATACAGGATGGTTCGCTGATGGGATATGCCCGATAGTGCCTTTATCTGGGAATCGACCTTGTCAGGGTAATATAGATCATCATGGCTCAACCACGAAAAATAGTTACCCGTCATCTTGCCAATGGCAAAATTCAAGGCAGAAGCGACACCGCCGTTTTCCTTTGCAAAATAGCGAATTTTCGCCCCATACGACAGGGCAATCTGCTCGGTTGCCCCACTGTCATCGGAACCATCATTCACCACCAAAATCTCGGTATGGGGATACGTTTGCGCCAGAGCACTGTCAATGGCTTGGCTTAGAAAGTCAGCACCATTGTATACAGGAATGACAATAGAAACTTTAGGTGATAACTTCATAGATAGTCTGATGCTTTTATGCCGGACGGACGCTTACCGCTATTTTCTTGTAGGCACGCCAGAAAAAATAATAACCTAAAAACAACAGCCGATAAATGCTTGAAGGGGCATAACGGATGGACTCGAACAACAGTTTGCGACCCAAAGCCACGGTGGACGGAATGGTTAATAACGCCCGGGCATAAAAAAGACATAAGCCGGATGCTCCCTTACGGCGGATTTCAAGGTCAATTGAACCATCTTCGGAAAAAATCTTATCGATATAATATGTCACCGCCGCTTCAATCTTTCGGGGATCCTGTCCAGTCAACGCATTGCCCTTATGGGTGCGAAGCTTGCAGGTGAAATCAGTAATCGCACCGATGGGAAACTCCTTGGCAATCCGACGCCACATATCGGTATCTTCGAACCTTTCCATTTTCTCATCGAAATCGCCAACGCGATCGAACACCTCCCGACGAGCCATAACCGTGGGCAGCGTAATCGTCACGGGCACATAGAAAGCAATATCCTTATAGATCCATCCCGATACGTTCGCTCTATATGAATCGCTTAACAATGTACCTTCTTGATTGATGCAATACGCTGAAGTGTAAACCATACCCACTTCAAGATGGGTATACAGATAGACTACCTGCAATTCAAGTTTGCCCGGAAGGTATAAATCATCAGAATCAAGAAAGGCAATATATCGCCCGGCGGCTTTCTTAAGGCCGTGGTTGCGTGCATTGGAGCGACCACGGTTTTCTTGGTATATGTACTTTACCCGATCATCCGAAAATGTTTTGACCACATCCGCCGTTCCGTCTGTTGAGCCATCATCGATGACGATGATTTCAAAATCACGGAATGTCTGATCCAGTACACTTTGAATCGTCTCGCCAATAAACTCATCACGATTGTAGGTTGGGATGATGACACTGACCAGAGGGTTTGAGACCTTGAATTTATCCACCTGAGGCATCAAGTTGTCATTCTCGCGAAAAGCGGGAATCTAGTGTGTATGGGCATCATGGATCCTGTCTGCACGGGACTACCACAGAAGAGCGTTTTTCAAAGGTCTCACCTAATGTGTATCCATTCGCCAATATAATAATCCGAATCGTCCGGGACACGGTGGTGCGTTGCCGAGACTATTGCACGTATTTTACGATGTTAAAGGTTTGCGAGCCCTTGCTTCTACGCCATTGCCAGCGTAAGTTGTTTCAATATCAGCCATACCAGACTTCTGTAGGTGGATTTTTATTTCTTGGCTGCGTTGTTTGTAGTATTCTTGTCATTGCTTTACTGAGAATTATGCAGAGAGAATCTTTCGGCTTTTCAAAGGGGCGCGCAATAGTCTGCGTGAAAGTGCTCGTGCTCATGAGATAATGATCGTGACAAAGCCCGGAACGTTTCCTGATGTTCAGCACAACTACTGATGCGGCCGGGGTCAGCTGTTACGCCAAGTACACAATGTCGAAACTGCCCTTTCATGGCAGATCAAGTAACAGAGTGGAAACATAGCCCATTCGTTGCAGTTTTTGACTGCGGATAGCCACGCCCAGAAGGGCGCCAGAACTTCCATGTAGATAATCGACGGCAATCCCCAATAATCGCTTCAGCCGATTGTGACACAGCAGTATTCTGCATCTTCCCAATCCATACATCCGATCGCCGAGAGCCGCATAGACTAACGCCCGTCTGCCAGTATATCGATTCTGGGAAATGATTGGAAGGAATAATGACTGGTGACTATAATGACATGATTCGAAGCACACCACCGGCACCGTAAAGGTCCGACCAAACGATGCAAATCGCAATGAGATTCATTCCAATATGAATACCACCAAAATTAAAGTTCGATTTCGCCATCAACGGAATGACGGTTCCTGCATCGTTCAACCGGTTCCGCATACTTATTTTCGAAAACGAAAGAATTTCGGGCATGTTTCAAATAACATGATTCGACCTCCCCTCTTATCAAGCCGCCACAAGCGCACATGATCACATCTATTAGGAGCCTTTTCTGGCCTTGAACAAGATCACCAGATCGTGCCGCTGGATGACAACTTTAAATCTCGCACATGAAGGAATTTGCCATATGTTTATGAATCCGCTCATATTACTGTTTCCACATGACATTCGTTCGAGCGCCAGGCTCTCATAATACGCCACGACTTTCGGACCAATGATATTGCGATCCGCCAGTTTTTCAACGAGGCACAGATTACGTAAAGCTGTCTCATCCACAAGGGTGTCATCGTTCATGGCGAGGATCAGGGCCTGGGCGATCTCGTCTGGGAAAAGGTTTCGGGCCATAAGACCATTCTGTTCATTCACCACAACCCGGCTGATGGTTTCGATAGGAGAAACGATAGGAAAGGCACCGCAGGCCATGGCCTCGTACAAAACATTGGGGATGCCGTCTACAAGGGAGGGAGCTAGCATTACTCGAGCCTGTCTCATGTAATCAAGGGCTTCGTGGCGGGGAATGCGCTCGAACGTCTGCGTACTTTCACGAATTTCCTCCGGCAGGGTGTTGAACCACATTTTCGAGGTTTCGGTCTCCATGCACAACATTATAATCCTGCACGGCTTGATCCTTGCCCAGGCTATCTTCAGGGCTTCGAACACGGGAAGCGCCACGGACCAGATACAGTCATAGGCTTTCGGCCAGAGAATAAGGCGTTCACGCTTGGACGGCAAAAGCGTCCAGGTTTTTCGAAGGGCCCCTATTTCGATTCCTCCCGTTCCAGGTACGGGCGAAATAGGGGCGATTTTCTCCCGGGGCACGCCCATTGCCTCGACGTAGTCGGCATTAACTAAGTTATCACTGATGATCTGATCACAATCCGATAACGCACTCGCCAGAACGGGGGCTATCAATGGGTCGTGACGGTTCAGGGTCAAATCGGAACCGCCCCGCAGTTGCAAAACCCACCGGCCCTGGCCAGACAGTTTATAATCTTGGCGAACCTGGTAATAGTACAATCCTCCCTGGTCATGGGTCAGGCCGAGGGTATGGATGATGTCTGGCTGCCATTCGCGGATAATCTTTGCCAGCCAATCCTCTGGACAAAGCGGAGGAGACATCTCGTCATGCATATCATGCGTCTCCTCGGCCGGTTGAGAAAAAATGGCAAGATTGCCGGGATCGTTCTCGGCGTAAAAGGGATCAGTGTCATTGCAGGAAAGGCCATGTTTTTTCATAAGTGCAATGACCGGTGACGCGACTAGGCCGAGCAGTGAATATTTAAGATTTGAGAGTAGACCGTATTCATAGGGTTTGATCACTAATCCTCTTTTTAATTGATCGACAATCCTCAGCACAGTGCTAGTTTGAAGGGCCTCGGCCCGCATTCGCACTTCCTCGGCCCGCATTCGCACTTCCTCGGCCCGCACTCGCATTTCCTCCGGTGTGGGGTGGCTGCATGAACGCCAGCTGGGGTCAAGGCCCTCGGGTGGATGCGGCGTCGATAGATATGTACGCACTTCCCAGCCGGAGGGGGGGATCCCACACTCTGGCATGGCGAAAAGTCGCACATTCAGACAGGCATGGGACAGCAAATTAATCCACGATACCGTATGCGAGCTTCCACCAATTCCAATGTACAGTATTTTGGGCTGTCCCGGAAACGGGTCGGATTCAAAATGGGGATTTGACATCATGATCAACCAGTGAAATTTAATAAAGAGCGTGGCGGATGTGCAACTCGCCAATGAAAAGTGTGCTAGTCGGCTCAGGCATCCAAAACCTCTTGCGCCCAAAGTTCAGTCATCATCAAGAGCCAAGGCCGAGTCCAATGTACCTGTCCGGCAAGGAAGGCGGTCAATACTTGTTGTACTGACTCAGGTTGAAAAAAACATCTTTGTGTCGTCGTTTCCACCGAAAGGATATCTTTCATTACCGGCATCAAAATGCCACGCAACCAGCCATCAAAAGGCAGCGTAAAGCCTCTCTTGGCGCGGTATGCGAAACCTTGTGGAAGCAAAGGCAATCCAATCTCAAGTAACAAGCGCTTGACGCCGGACGCCGCATAACTCCCCCTCGGCGCCATCGGGTCACCTGGAGTAATTTTGGCCGTTTCGGGAAGAGACAGCGCAAAGTCTAATAAATTTTCATCAAGTAACGGCACACGTACTTCCAGGCCATGACACATGGCCGCTGTATCAATATCCGCTAACAACTGATCGCGTGTGTATCCTGACAAGACCAAGCCTGTAACGCGGGAAAGAGTATCCGCATGACGCAGGGGATCAGGACGGGGCATGGGCTCCTGAGTGCCCGGGACCAGCGAAGAAGCCGTGAGGGCATCAAAAATCCGGTACTGTTCGCCGAATGTGCGGGTAAAGGTTTCGCCCCTGAAGCGACTAAAAAAGCGTTCCATCCACGGCCGGCGAGAAAAACACTGCATTGCGCCAAACCAGGGATAACCGGCGAAAAGCTCGTCACCCCCAGTTCCGGAAATAGCCACGGTCAACTCCCGGCTGGCAGCCTTGGCCACAAACCAAGAATTGACGCCATCGACAGTGGGGTGGTCAAGTCCACGCGCGATATGTAGCAGGTTCTCGGCAATTTCGTGTCTCTGGACCATGACCTGCGTGTGACGAACTCCCAAATGTCGAGCAACCGCAGCAGCATCGTCCGTTTCGTCTTCTGAAGCAGTTTCTAACCCGCCTTCGAAACCCACTGAAAACGTTCTCACTTCTCCATGTTCGCGCGCCATAAGCGCCACCAACAGTGAAGAATCGATCCCGCCAGACAAAAAAGCGCCAAGGGGTACATCAGAGACCATCTGTCGTCTCAGAATGTCGCTTAGGAGATTCTCGCCATGTTTTTTGATCGTCGGCCAATCCGCACCCGCCAAATCGACGGAGCCAACACGGATGGGCCGAAAGCAATGAATGATCGGCGACCTTCCGGGCCGCATCTCTAATGTATGCCCCGGTAAAAGCCATTTTACACCGTGCAGGATGCTTCCCGGCTGCGGCACCGAGCCGCGTTCCAGAAGGGCTCGGAGTGCATCGCGATCTACGTCCCGACTTACCAGACCAGAGGCCAGGAGCGCCTTCAGTTCCGAGGCAAAGACGAAGCCCTTTGACGTCTCGGCATAAAGAAATGGTTTGATCCCCAAGGGGTCGCGCGCGCAAAAAAGCTTTTGGTCGCGCTTATCCCATAGAGCAAACGCATACATTCCGCTCAAATGGTGGATGCAATTTTCACCGTAGCGGTGGTAAAGCGCTAGCAAAACCTCCGCATCGGAATGTCCGTGAAACGTATAGCCCCGCGCTTCAAGAGTATGGCGCTTTTCTTGGAAATTATAGAGTTCTCCGTTGTAAACAAGCGTCACCCCATCCCTGGTCATGGGTTGCGCCCCCGCCGCCGATGTATCAATGATGGCCAGCCGTCTATGTCCCAACCCGCAGACACCTTCTAAATGAATGCCGGAGCCATCGGGACCGCGGTGATTCATTGCGTCAATCATGCGTAGAAGTATCGGGCGGAAATCGTCAAAAGAGACCGCTGTGGAAACAAGCCCAGAAATACCGCACATCAGTGACGACCTTATCCCCGCTTTTGGGCGACAGCCAGGTATGTATGACCCCGAAGAGGGAGATACTTAATTTTAAGTTTCTGACAAAGGTGCACAACAGGATCAGCACAATATCGCTTCACCATGCCTTCACCCTTTAGACTATTTAGACCAAACTTCTTCGACAATATCTTCGGTAAATAGAATGGCATTAGATAATCTGGAAGCGGTTCCCGTTTCTTTTCCAGGACATTCAACCCAAGGCGATTAAGCAAGGAATTCAAACTCTCTGGTGTCCAAATAGAAACATGATGAGGTGGTATTGCCGTGTGCGAATCTGCAAAAAAACGAACTGGGCCGCTATGATCGGGCACGCTAACCATTACCATGCCCCCCGGGTTCACCTTGGCGATACATTCCTTGAGTAGACGAACCGGATCAGCCACATGTTCTATTACTTGGAAGAACGTCACTGCATCGAAACCAACCGGCGCATCCGACAGATGAATATGTAATTTAACCCCTTTCGGCAGGGTATCACGGATTGCGGGATTGACATCGGCGCCGTGGCACATCACATTGGGCAACTGCTTCGTCACCATCTCAAGGAAGGCCCCCTGTCCACAACCCACATCAAGCACTGATCGTGCTTTGGTTAAACGCAACGCCTTGATGGCCGCATGAAAATCCCAACGATCCATCAGGTAGTATTCATTGCGCGTGATATCAATGTAGAAGGCCTCACTGCCAGTCGTCAAAGGAAGAAAAACCCCAAAACCACACGTCATGCACTGATGGAGCGTCAGCAAGATATTATCAGGATAATCCGCCCATGTATCACGGGAAAGCGCGACTCCATGAGCCTCCCACTTCCGAAACACATCGAACAGCAAGTGCGAGACGTCTGTCTTTTCCAAATAAGACTCGCAGCAAGAGCATTGATGCAAGCTCAACGTCATCCCTTCACCGGGTACAAATATAAATGTGGACATTGTTGAGAGTGATATTTAGGCTCATTTTTTAATATTCGGCAGAGCAGCAACGGTAAACGACATCCCATGAAAACCGAAAGATATAAACTCATTTAAGGCGAGCCCTTTATTGATATCAAGCCACTCACGGCAAGCTCGCTGCTCGCCATGGCTTGCCAAATTACGGTAGCAGCGCCAGTCATCAAAAAGAATGACACTTCCTATGGCAAGATAGGGAGTAATGAAATTTAAAACGGGAACTGTCGATTCGTAAAAGTCACAATCGATCCAGACACAGGCCAACTGTTGCAGATCAATATTTTTAGCATATTCCCTGGTCAGCGTTTTATCAAACCAACCTTTGGTTGTGAGTAAACGCTCAGGCGGAAGATATGGCGCAGCAGCGTAAACATTATTTCGAAACTCTTCCTCATCCGCGGCAAACTGGCCTTTGAAAAAGCCGCTTGCGAAGCCCTGCTCAGATCGATCCACTCCCTTCGGCTCCGGTAATCCCTCGAAAGAATCGAATGCTAAAAAGCGCATCTGTGGAAAGAGGGGATGGAACAGGTTTGCCGCATATCCAAAAGTAGTGCCTTTATAGACGCCAAACTCTGCATAATCGCCGGGAATCTCGGCATTAACAAGATAATCAGCTACACTATCGACAACGTCCCATCGGTTTCGGTAATAGTTCATCAGCCGATTTTCCAGGAGATCGACTCGCGAACGCAGGATGCGAAGCTCTTCCTGCAAAAGGTCATTATGCTGTGGGCAACTGCGCTGTTTCAAAATGTTTCGAAAATAAGCAGCCAAACGAGACATGAAATTCTCCTCATTAAGAGATTCGATGAACAGCATAGTCTGGCTTAAAAAGACCAAGAATTAATTCTGTGCGCTCACAATACAATAACGCGGCATTTTCATAGACAGCAACCGGCACATAAGAATCTTTAGAACCGATCGAGATTTCAGGCGTAAAAAAATAATCCCCAGGAGCTAGATTGGGCAGGGTCGCTTCGATGCGAAATGTAGCCGTCTCTTCAATTGCAATATCGAATTTCAAGCGCTCAGATCCAACAACAGCACTGGAAAAATCGCATAGCGTCAGCCCGTTCCCCGAATCAATCCGCATCCCGACAGCAAGCTCCGGAACGACGTTTTCTTTTTCCGCCAAGGTACACAAGAATATAGGATCAAATTGATAATCGCATTCAATGATGATCTTTTGGCTTTTGATGAAGCGGTTAGGCGGCAGCAGGCCAAAGAATCTCATGCCTGTGAGCGTTGCCCCCCCCTTGCCCCATCGGTTGGTGGCCTTGGCCGGATCGACATGAAAGACGCAATCGCTTGCAGTAATTTCACTCGCCGGGAAAGATTCCGCCACACGGTCATTGTTCTTATATTCGGCAGCACCTTGCAAACTGTCTTTAGCGGCGGAAGGATAGAGAATTTGCATGTACTGGGTTACCACATCCTCGGGGTCGCCATTGGCGAGCAGCTGTCCGTGGTGCAGCAAAAGCAGGCGCGAGCAATGCGCTTTGGCGCCAAAAATGTCATGGGTTACCAGAATGACCGTCGTGCCTCGCCCTTTGAGGGCATTAAATTGATCGTAGCATTTTTTTTGAAAACGGGCATCTCCCACTGCGAGTGCTTCATCGATGATCAGAATATCGGGATCCGTGAGAATTGCCGATGCAAAAGCCACGCGAACGTACATCCCGCTGGAGTAGATTTTCATGGGCTGGTCAAAAAATTCGTCAACATCCGCGAAGGCTTCGACTTCATCAATTTTTTTCTTAATTTCACGCTCGGGCAAATTATGGAGTTGAAGTTGAAATGTCACGTTTTCCCGCCCTGTCAGTTGCGGGTTAAAACCCGCCCCGAGCTCCAGCAGGGCCGCCACTCGGCCTCGCACATGGACTTCGCCCGAGGTCGGCGACAATACGCCGGTCAAAATTTGCAGCAATGTCGATTTGCCAGCGCCATTGATACCCAAAATACCGAGATGTTCGCCCGGTTGAACTTCAAAGCTCACGTCATGGAGTGCGTGAAACGGGGAATGCCAAACGCGCCATGGCATTAGCGCTTCCTTGATGCGATCGGCCGGCTTGGCATAAAGTCGGTAGGATTTTCTCAAATTATGAACGGAGATGATTGGTAATGTCATGGATCAAAGCACATCCGCAAAATGAGTACGAACACGCTGAAAGAGCGCAATGCCAGCAATTAATAGCGACAAGGCAACAATCCAAAAGATGGCCGTTTCAAGCGGACGTTGCCAGAAGGGAACGGCATCAAGCAAGCTGTCGCGATAGCCTGTAATGATGTACGCGAAAGGGCTGTAAAGGAGAAAATGAAATTTTGAATCAGCGATGAAATCAGGGTTCCAGAAGATCGGGGTGGCCCAGAAGAAGACCTGTAGCAAAACCCCGACGACGTTACCCACGTCCCGGGTAAATACCTGCGCTGCGGAAGAGAAATAATTTATTCCCAGAGCAAGAACTATGGCAGAAAGAAAATAGTACGGCAACTGAATCCAGTAGATGAACGAACCTATACCCTGCACTGTCATCACGACCATGAAAACAAACATCAACAGCAAGTGGACAGGGATGGCCGCTACGACCTTGACGGGCACCAATAAAAGCAGGGGAAAACGCATTTTGGTAACCAGATGGGGGTTGTCAACAACCGCGCCGAACCCCGTGGACAGTACCTCGCTGACAAAAAACCAGGCCAGCATCCCCGAGATCAGCCAATGGGCATAGGGCACGGTTCCGAGAGGGACCGTAACTTTAAGTCCGTACGTCATCACGATATAAATGAGGGCAATGGTCACCAGTGGAAAAAGGATCGCCCAAACACCGCCAAGCAGAGTACCAAGGTAACGCTTTCGGATATCCATCCGGGACATCCTCATTAGAAGGGCCGTATGAGATTTTAGGTCTTTTGCCATGGCTAAATGCATATATTTCACTTTAAAATCCGCATTTATTAAATTGTTTAAATGAGGTGTGCGCTTGAGTGTAACTCACGGGCCATCGCTTCCATGGCCGCGTCTTCACCTCTTGTAGAAAAATGAAAGTTTTCTCCGGATTTTGCTTCACGAGTGTTCAGTAATATATCTGCCCGGCACCCGATGTGGAGGAAAATTTAAAATTGACGATCAAAACATTCATGGGCGCAATTCAGCAATCGCAGAATACCGAATACCGGAAGGACTCACGATTCTCAGTGCTACAAATTGAAACCAAAAAATCTCACGATCTTCAGTATTTCGTGCTTAACGGTCCACGGACAAACCCGCCATGCTTTTTTTAAGTTTCTTAACATGCTGACTCTGAAAGTCAAGGGCAGGCGCAACCATGCACGATAGCAGATATTGCCAGTCGTTTTTCTGCCAATCGTTTTTTTAATGAGGAAGGCTTGCGAAAGCCCATGCCTCAGGAGCGACGGGTCCGCGAATAAGGCCTTTGCAATATTTTTATAATACATCAGTCCGCGTGTCTGGGCATAATGAGTAGATACGAGATAGGCGTATCCTAATATCCTGCTCTTTTCATGCAACAGGGATCGGGGTAGCCGCGGACTCTCCAAACTCATCTTGGCCAATCGAACCACTTCGCTGGCCATGACATCCCCCTTGCCTAACAACGATGCCGCTTGACCATGAACGCGGTGGGTTGCTAAAAACCCTTTCACATGGGTAATATCGCCTAATAGCGCGAGGCGGAAGGAGACATCCAAATCGCCAGTGTATTTGACCGATTCATTGCGATACCCGATCGTCGCCAGTGCCGTCCGCTTGATAAACATGCCAGGGCCCATCTGCACATCAAACTCTTTTAGCATTGTCTCAATAGAATACTGCGGCAATTCACGCCAATCCAGAACGTTTCCTGATTGATCAATGGAAACCCAGTCCGGATATACAGCGAGGGTATCCGGATTTTCTCGGAAGCAGTTTACTATTCTGGTAACGGCGTACGATGTAAACAACGGATCGTCTGAATTGACCACACCGACAATATCCCCGGTGCATAGCCTATACCCTTTGTTGACCGTTTTTGATTCGCCAATATTGTCATGCCGGATGTACTTTAATTGACCGAGATAGGGTTTGATGATTTCCTGCGTTTCATCCGTCGAGCCATCGTCCAAAACAATGTACTCGATGTCCGAATAATCCTGATTAAGCACGCTTTTGATGGTTTCTCCAACAAATTGTGCCTGGTTGTAGGTTGGGGTGATGATCGAAACCTTCATGATCAACGGATTCTTAATTGTCAGCCAGGATTCGCTCATAAACTTTCAAATGAGCATTTGCGTATTTCTCGAAGGAATAATTTTCAATAGCGAGTTTTCTGGCTTCCTGCCCCATATCAAGGCGCCTTTTCTCATCCCGAATGAGCGCTAGGAGCGCATGGCTGAGTTGCAAAGCATTCCCTTGCTCTACAGCGATCCCGCCGTCCGGGGCAAAACAGATCTCAGGCAATGTGGTTCCAGAAAAGACGATGGACGGAACGCCACACGCCGCAGCTTCCATCGCCATCATTCCAAAGCTCTCTGCCATGGAAGGCATCAGGTGGATATCGGCGGCTCGGAAAAAATCAACCATTGCCGCATCACCATCGATTTGACCAAGATCCGTTACCTCGAACTTGCCCGCCAGAGATGATAATAAATTTTTCATCTGGCAGGTCAATATATGGATGGGGACTGAAGCAGGCAAAAGTTCCAACGCCTTGAGTGAATACTCAAGACCTTTAATGGGCCCTCCCAGCGCCCGCAGGCAAATCACGACACGTTTGGGCGGTATACCCAATTTTGCTTTGGCTTCCGCTTTGTTCCCCGGGGAGAATACATTCAGGTCCAAGCCGAATGGTATGTGATGTACCGGAAATCGTTTCAGCAGAGGGGACTGCTCAACCTTGCCCAGCATCCAACGGCTGGCGACGATTAAGTGAAGTCTGGAATGACGATAAGCAAGGTCTTTGAGCTTGTAATTAAGCCAAGCCCGATCTTGGCGCATAGCAAATGGGTAATCAAGGTGTGGGCAAGGACGGCAGCCGGTTTTCCACCCCTCACACTCGAATGGATGGACGCAATGTCCCGTCAGCGCCCAAGGGTCATGCAAAGACCAAACTGCGGGTTTTAATTTGCTTAGCCATGGGAAAGCGAGATAGCTGATAAACTGATTGTGAATGATGTGATAGTGTATGACATCTGCTGTCTTGAATACCGGATTAAATGCCATAAGAAATGAGTGTGGATACAGCATGGTATGGATGCTGGTTGCCGTCTCTATACGATCTACAAGCTTCGGCACTGTCCTGCCGAGAAAGCTCTGCGGGTGTGGATCCAAAATGACAGATTCGTCTCCAGGACCCTGTTTGAGCCCTACCGCTTGAAGGGCACTGTGTCCGCGGGCCCGCAGCCACGAAGCGAGCGCACCCCCATTAAAACGATGCCCCAAACTGTCCGTATAATTAACCTGTAAAATGTTCATTGCTGAAATCTATGACAGTCGCCACAGCGCAAGGCATTTGTCGCTGTACAGGTTATTCCCTTCGGTACATTCCTCGTTTATGTACCTTTCAGCTTTAGGGAGATTGTAGGGGGCTTTTTCAAGGTTCAAGGGCCGCCAGACACTCCCTTCAAAGAGATCATCATTGCTGTCTAGGCCGGTGAATGTAGTCGTCAGAAGCCATGTTGCGCCACTTTTACGAAATTGCCCCAGTGCCGCCAGGCCGTCGGCATAATTGAGGTGCACCAGGCAGTCCCGACAGAAGATGAGATCAGCCTTCGGCAGGGGTCCGGTGATGATGTTGAGGCATTCAAATTTCCGATTTTCATTGCCGTATGCTTCATTGTTGCGATCCACGATAGCCTGAACGATGTCGCCGCCCGTATAGTTAATTCCTGCGAGATCCACATAACGCATCCAGTTCCAGTCCCCGCATGGAACATCGAGAAAATGCCTTACTCCCAAGTCGGTGAGCAGCTTTGGCAATTCCTCGCGAATGATACGGGTCTGGAAGAGTGAGGATCCCTCACCCGAAACTGACTCCGTGCCTATAAATCCATTATTTTCGTAGATTTTATCGAAATCCAGAGAAGCAGGTCGTGCCTTTTCATTCCCCGCGCTCTTCCGTTGCGTGACGACAGCAGGGGCAGACGTCCCGAACTCCAACCGATGGCGCAATCTGCTCAGCACGCTCCAAACCCTGTGAGGCAGAGTCCGGCGGGCCCATGCTTTCAAGGCGCTTTCAGCAGCGGGAGACTGCGCAAGCGGCACCGTCCGAGAGGTAGGATGTGCGCAAACAAGCGGATAGTCCTCGATCGTGAGTTGCCGTATTGCATCCCACAGCGCAACCGGCTCCGCCCGCCGAGCTTCGCAGCAAATGAGTTGACGCGCAACGGCCAGCACGGCATTGGCAAAATGACGATTACGCATCTCAGCGCCCAAAGCAAGAAAAGCGTTGACACTCTCCTGCCAGGTAAAATGGGTATTCATGTAAGCCTCGGATAACAAGGGGATGTGCTCTTCGAAAAAACGCTCGACTTCGTTCAAGTGTGCGAGCGTCAAGCAACCCTGTTCCGAGTGCGAGCGGGCCATCAACAGTACTTCGGGAAGCTCGATGAAGGGGTGTTTCAATCCGATTTTGACCAACAAGTCGTAATCTTGCGTCGTGGGTAAATCTTCCCGGAAACCACCGCTCTCAAGATAAAAACTCTTCGGCGCCAAGATGGTGCAGCAATGGAGCCACTGCCGAAGGATCAGTTGATAGGCTGCCTGGCCTGGCGAAAACGAGGGAGGTTCAGGAGCATTAAAAAGATGCGTTCCGTTGGCGCTCATAATGGAATGTCGGCAGAAAACCACGGCATTGGTGTCTGGTAGCGAAAATAGTTTCTCCATTTCCTTGGTCACTTTTTCCGGAAGGTAAATATCGTCATGCGAAAGCCAACAAAAATAATCTCCTTTCGCTTCTGCCAGTGCACGATTCAAGGCCGAAGCAACTCCGCCATTGGGCTTTGAAAAGTATCGGACCCTGTGACCATAAGAGCAGGCGATTTCTTCGGTTTCTCCGCCATCTCGTGATCCGTCATTAACGACCAAAATATCCATATTTGGATAAGTTTGCGCCAGAACGCTATCGATGGCATCACGCATGTACTTTGCGCCGTTGTAGACGGGGATGGCGACAGACACCAATGGGTTCATTTTTTTTATTCTCACCATAGGGAAGAAAAAAAGACTTCTTCTGTTTTCAGTTACCTGGTCTCGCCTGTTCTCGTAAGAACGTAAAGATAGTAAATATTTGGGGCGAATTCCAACTTCTCCACGAGGAGTCCCGGCGGGGGGGGAACATCCAAGTCACCGCGCTTATGGGTTATGGGATCATACACGATGTAGTCCACTTTCTCGCGAAGCGCCCACTCCAGTGCATTTTCATTCTTCTCAATCGCTCCGATGGTAAGAAAGGATGCCAACATTCGGTTGGGCAAGAACTCACTCGAGTATGACAACAACAATACCTTAACATTGGGGCGAAGGTCAGAGGCCAGACGCCTGGCCCTATCCATCGCTGGCGTTGCACCATGCCCTCCCTTTAGGGCAGAAACAAACGGCCCCGTCATGAATCGACAAACGTTAGAAACATATGCGACATGGAGCGTCACAAGGACGAGTGCGGATAAGAGAGCTGCCGCCGCCCATGTCCGCCGCTCACTCAACCACCGGTCGTACCCCGCAATTAATATCAGGCATGGGAAGATCAGGGGCGGCAGGAAATACCTGGGAGCGATGACAGACGGGCGCAACAAGGCCCAAGCCAGTGTCCCGGCCACACCACCCAACCCGAGATAAAGCGCTTTTCGACCGGCTTCGGATTGCCAGGGACGCATCCAAAGGGCGGGGATCAGCATCAGCCACAGAGGGGAAATCCCCCCATGCTGCATGGGATAGAGGCCAAAGGTCACCGCGAGTGGATAGGTCGTGAGTATCCAACGCGTGTTGTCCGCATTGAACCAGGCCTGTTCCAGATTAAACCTGGGCGTGCTCTCATGCAGCATCAAAATCGGGGCAAGGGGATCGCCGAAAAGAAAATAGTTCTTGACCCACCAGCCCAGAGCAAAGGTGAGACAGGCTGCCAACCCAGCGGGAACAAGGATTCGGAGTATCATCGCCCGCTGCTTCCACCAGAGGCAGAGCAACGGAATACCCAGGCAAAATGGCAAAACGAGCGCATAGGAAAGCTTTGCCATGACCGCACACGCAGACATAAAACCGAACAGCCAGAATTGGCCTTGATCCGGCTTGGAGGAAATCAGCCCTGGTATCCAAAGAACCGCCCCCAAAGCGTACATCAAGCCGACCAAATCGGTCTTTCCGTCCCAGGCGGTCAATGTAACAGCAGTGCTCGTAGCGCCAACAGCGACAAAAAACCAAGCCGCATCCACAGACAGCCCCACCCCTCTGGCACACTGCCAAAGCAATGAGAGACAAGCCAAGAAAACCGGCCAGACCGACAACTTAGCGGCGACGAGGCCAACTGCTTCCCCGCCGAAAGCGTACATCGTTGCATAAGGCATCTCCGCAATAGCTGGAAGAACGGAGAAGTTCTCATAAGCTGGAAGCAGGGTATAACGACCCGTGGCAGCCATCAGTTTTGGTTGGGCGAGGTAATACGCCAAAGCATCCGTCCCGGGGTAGGACAGTGCGGCCGCTGCAAAGATGACCACCAGCAGTGCTAAGCCAAACACCAGAAAAAGGTTTGGCCGATATTCCGGAAACCAATCTTTCAGCTTCCATCCAAACCGAGGAAAAGAGCTTTTGCTCAGGTTGAGGCACAGGATTGCGGCAAACAGCGGCAAAAGGATATACCAGTAAAGGAAACCGGCGACGGTAATCAGCTGAATCAAAAGCGCCAGAACCGCATGTCCCAGTACAAAGGAGGCCGCTGGCCCTTTGAGGGTTGGACTCTTCCGCAGCACCAGGCTTCCCGCGCTCCAGGAGACCAGTATATAAACCAGCGTCAGCAGAATCGCTGAGACCAGGATTAGGCCAAAAGACTGATTAAAAAATGTAGTCACGATAAAAAAGAAGTCTTGCGAAAGCTGACAACCACTCCGGAGGCGGTGGAACAAAGGTCCAAGGCGAGATCATGAACGGCAAGGTTCCCCATGCAAGCATCAATATCCCGAAAAGCCACAATACATAAACGGGGAAAAACACGTGATTGACGATATTTCCCCAGTGACTGAAATGTTTAGACATAAACTTACCCAAATAAAATCAAACATTATTTTAGTTGCATCAAGGTTTCTTTCTCACAAGATTGTATTCCTCGACAACGGTTGCGAGCAATGTCTCAATGTCGTGCGCAACTTTTCCCCAATTCATATATTGCGCAATGAATTTCCTGCCCCCATTTCCTATTTTCTCTCGCAATGGCCGACTTTCAATTAGCATTCTTATTTTTGCAGCTATTAATTCCGGCGCTAACCCATTTAATAGCAAGAGATGCTCCCTATCCTCAAGATGCGCCGTGCCAAGGAGATTCTCCGGAACATTGGCAATCACAGGAACACCCATAAGCATTGCCTCTATCGTAGCTGTCCCCAAGCCGACATACTTGGCTGTCAATGAAACAAAGTATGCATCACTGTTCTTAAATTCATTCACTACGGCTTCGTGGGGCAATTCGCCTGTAAAAACAACTCGGTCTCTCAATCCAAGATCATGCGCAAGTCGAACCGCTGCGTTATAATATACGTGGCCGATAATTTTTAGCCGTAATCCAGGATATTCGGGGGCAATCATGCTGAACGCCTGAATCAATGACATGAAATTTCTTTGCTCACTGACAGCACCAACCCCAAGGATCTGATTATGCAAAGAATAAATTTGATCATTAGCTATCATTTCTTGAATGTCGCCATTAACACCGTAATTTACAATGACAGTTTTACCACTAATTCTATTTCCCTGAATATCTTGAAGATAGCGCAGGATCTCATTGTCCCATGCGATTATTTTATGGCAAAATGGAAATATCAAATGGCCGCAAATCAACCAGTCGAGGAAATTAAGAATCTTGTTTCGAAAAGGATTACAGGACTGCAGTTGAGTACCAACAGAACAGACTAACGGAATGTGATTGATCTTGGTTACAACTATTGCAGGAAATGCAATATCAAGATAGTGATTAATGAGAAGAACGACATCGGCTTGGAAATCTCTTATGGTGGCGCTAACCGACAGATAATTGCTCGGGAAAAAAGAGCAAAACCTCAAGTGCTTTAAAAAATTACGCAAAGGAAGTTTCAGGGCATGAATATTTTCAACAGAAAATAGCGACAAGTGGTCATTGAAAGTTTCACCATCAACAGTGACAACTTTTATCTTATGACCTTTTAAAGCGAGATGATGGGCGAGATTTTTGGAGTAGAATGACGTCCCTGTTCTAATCGGGGGGTACATTCCTGTTATAATTAGTATTTTCAAAAGACTACCTGAGACACCTACTTTTTCTACGAATAGTGCTTATGGCTCATATCGTCGAGATTCGGACCTTTTTTATCTGTTGAGCAATTTCATTCATGATCTTACTCTTAATACTTTTGCCGGCACACCAGCAACGACTTCATAGGATCTTACATTGCAGGTCACTACAGCGCCTGCGCCCACTTGGGCGCCTTTACCAATGGTTACGCCGGGCAGTATTATTGCTCCAATACCAATATCTGCATCATCTTCAATGATTACTGGTTTAAAACTGATTTTACTATGTACTATGGGTTTTTCACGGCTTTCTTCGTCATGGTATGACGTGATAATTTTAACTCCTGGACCAATGCCAATATTCTTTCCAATAATAATGTCCCCAGCGCTGTGAAAAAAGCACTGCTGCCCTACCCACGTGTTATCTCCTATTCTCATGATCCCTTTATAATAGCCCTTAAGAATGGTTTGGTGCCCGATGTACACCCCGTCACCAAGTTCAATATTTTCGGGATGAAAAACCAAAACACCGTTTTCAATTACTACATTGCGGCCTATCGTCCTGAATTTGGAAATATCAATCAAACCTGTGCCGTGCGTGTTTGCCATGTTACATTCCTTTCAATATTCATATCCTTATATTGCTCGCTTGTGCACGCACGCAGTATTCCTCTTGACCGGAACGTCTCCGGATCGAGATCCTCATTCCTATATTCACTAACCTCGCACATAATTGGAATCACGGCAGTTGGTATTTCGAAAGCAATGATTTCTCATTAAGCGTAACATGCCCCACTTAGAACGGGCTTGAATAATCGATTGCATTTTGGATCAGCTGTGCCAAGTGTTGCGGATTCTGGAGTCTCGCCTGTCACAATATCGATATTACTAATGCTGTTCATGACCGCGCATGGACATCATCCAATTTCACAGCATCTATAGATGTTATGATGCGCAGTCCGGATATGTAAAGACATATCCCACCAATCAATGTGGATCCAAAAAATGTTAGAGTATGAAGGACAAGTACAAAGCACAAAGCAGGTGACCCTGTTATCATCATCAGGGCGAGAGCGCTTGAAGCGAAAAACTCGAATGTACCCACATTGCCAGGGGAGGATGGTACCATACTGCCAATACCAATTATCAGCATAACAAACAATGCCCCATGCAGCGATAGCGGCAGATTAAAGCTGTGCGCAAGCGACCAGACAAACAGTGTTTCAATAAACCAAATCACTATCGTACAAGCAAGGAATGGGAGCAGATTTTTCGCTCGACGCAATATTGCAGCGCCACTGATAAGATTCATTGCGATACTTTCGATACGTTTGACGAACGTTGCAGGTAAAAAGTCAAACGTTGATTTACCCAACGCGATGAGTCTTTCTCCAAAAATGTTGAGTGCAGCAAGGCAGATGAATGCAACGCCGCCGATGATGCCAAGTAGCAACCCGCCACTGATCAGCCACGATGGGAAAGGGAAAATCCAGATAACCAACACCAGTAGAAGAAGAATTACAAGGAGATCTGTTAGCCTCTCGACAACGACGGTAGCAAACACCATACTTTTTGATATGTTTTCTTTCTTTCCTAAAACATAGGCACGAACTAATTCACCTGCTCTCGCCGGGATGACGTTATTGGCAAGATATCCAATCATCATGGCTGAAAATAGCGCTCTCCAGCCAGGTTTTTCCTGGGGAGGAAACAGGAATTGCCACCTGAATGCACGTACCATGAAACTGGGAAGAATCATCAAGCTTCCCAAAAGAAGGAAGTCCGTATCCGCTGATAAAAGCGCTTTCTGCAATTGGTTGAGATTGTAATCGCGAAATACCCACCAAAGGAGAGATACGCTAACGGCAATTCCGAAAATATTTAAAGCATATTTCTTCACGGAGAGATGAAATCTTTCAGGGATGTGCAGATAAATTCTATATCGTTTTCATTCAAACTCCCATACAAGGGTAAAACGAGGCCTGAACGAAATAATTCTGTCGCGACAGGGCAATCGTCATCCGTAAAGCCATATTTGACACGAAAATATGACAGGCAATTCAGGGCTTGCGCACCAAGGTTCACCTGTATGCCCTTCTTTCCCATCAGTTCAATCACGAAATCCCGATCCACATGATTATCCAAAACCACCATAAAGCTCTGCCAGGAATGTCCAGCAGTATTTTCAGGAAGGTGAAGATGAGGATACCCGTCCAAATGTGAATAATAGAGATCGACCAATAACAGTTTTCGGAACAACTCATCCTGGAATCTTTCAAGTTGCCCCAGTGCTAAAGCTGCCTGAAAATCGGTCATACGGTAATTAAGGCCTGCTTCTGCAAAATCCATTTTCCCATCAGCGGTCACAATACCATGATTTCTTAATACCTTGACCCGTTCAACAAGAGTTCTGTCTGTCGAAAGCACCGCACCGCCCTCTCCCGTCGTAATTGCCTTCCGGGGATGGAAAGAAAGGCAGGCCATATCACTATAATATCCCGGATGTTGGTTATCTGCGCAGGTACCAAGCGCGCAGGCCGCATCTTCGATGAGCTTTAGACCATGGTTTCTGACGATCCGTGAGATGGCTTCTACCTGCGCTGGATAGCCGAACTCGTTGACCAAGATGACGGCTTTAACATTTTTCTCTCTATTAAAACGAAGCGTCGCATCAAGTCCTTCGGGTGTCATTACGTAACTGCCTTTATCGACGTCACACAACACCACTTCTGCCCCGATATTTTCCACTACGTTAGCAGTTGCAGGAAAAGTGAAAGAAGGAACAATAACCACATCGCCTTGCTTAATGCCCAATGCCATAAGCGCCAGATGCAACGCTGCAGTACCTGATGAAACAACAGCACATGCGGGTATAGATGCAAATGAACTAAGGGCATTCTCAAACGCAATTACATGCTGGCCCTGCACAAGATTGCCGCTTTTCAGAACTGCAACAGCCCTCTCGATATCTGTTAGCCGTATGTCTGGCGATACAAGTTTTAGCAAGTCATATTCTCCCGATACCATTGCGCGGTTCGTTTGATCCCTTCCTCAAGATCAACTTTAGACTTAAAACCCAATAATTCGAATGCTTTATTAGTTTCCGGAATTCGCAACTCAATATCCGCAGACAAAGCCTCCTTAAAAACGACCTTAGATTTAGATTCCAGTATCCTGCAAACGGCTTCTGCCAACCCATAAATCGTCGTGATTGCCCTGCTATTGCCAATATTGAATGACTCGCCAACTGCTCTGGGGTTCTCAAGTGCACACATCAACCCTTCTACCATGTCATCTACATAGCACCAGGCCCTGATCTGAGTCCCCTCACCATAAATGAATATCGGCTCATTTTTCAGAGCCTTTCTTATAAATATCTGGATAGCACCTTCTCCGGTTTGTCCTGGACCATAGATATTGAAAGGTCTTATTGTTACGACAGGAAGATTATGCTGTTTATAATAAGCATTCGCCAGATGTTCGCCTGCCAGCTTGCTGACCGCATATACCCAACGTGCTTCGCCGGCGGAGCCGGAGGTAGTGTTAGTATCTTCACATACTTTGTATGCCATCGAGCCAAAAACCTCTGAGGTCGAAAAATCGAGCACCCGATCCCGAACACAATTTTCATAAGCTGCACGAAGAACATTGGCGGTTCCAATCATGTTTACTTCCATAGTAAGAACAGGATTTTTTATTACTGTATCAATTCCAGCTATCGCAGCAGCATGCACAACAATGTCAGCCCCTCTCATGGCATCTTTTACTGACATATAATCCAGTACATCCCCTTTGATCAGTCTAATGCTGGGTTTGTCAAGGAGCATGGAGTATTGTAACGTATTGCGCGCAAGGTTATCAAACAGCACAATCTCGTTGTCGGTACCCAAGCGCGATGCGAGGGTTGAACCGATAAACCCCGCTCCTCCAGTAATAAAGATACTTTTATTTGTTATCATAGTTCCCCTCTCATTTCTCATCGGCGTTGCTACCTCCCATGCAGGAGGGTGACCTCTGCATGAAAAGCGTTATTTGCGGATAGGTTCTAAGTCGGATGACGTCGGCTTAAGTTTTATATTCGCATCGTTCCTCTCATAACTCTTTTCGCAAACGGAACATTCCAGATCATCGGAAAGTTTCTCACCGCATTCGCATACCCAACCGATTTGCCGGGCCGGATTTCCCACCACCAAGGCATTATCGGGAACATCTTTGTTGACGACGGCGCCAGCGCCGATAAAGGCATAGCGTCCTATGGTAAGGCCGCAGACGATGGTGCAGTTGGCCCCCAGTGTGGCGCCTTTCTTGACCAGGGTGGGACGGACCTGGTTCATCTTGGAGATTTCCGCGCGGGGGTTGTAAATGTTCGTAAAGACCATTGAAGGCCCGCAAAAGACTCCGTCTTCGAGGGTAACGCCCTTATAGACAGAGACGTTGTTCTGGATCTTGCATTTATTTCCTATTTTGACATCGGGCCCGATAACGACGTTCTGGCCGATGTTGCAGTTCTCGCTGATGCGGCTTCCCTTCAAAACGTGGGAGAAGTGCCATATCTTCGTGCCCGCCCCGATATCGCAGCCCTCGTCGATGACGGCCGTCTCGTGGGCATAGTGGGCGACTTGCGCCTCGGCCCGCGCCTCCTCTCCGGGAGTGGAAACCCTGATGGAGATTCTCGCGCCGTGCTGATTCAGGGACTGCTGGCTTGCATTGAGGACGCGGAGGACGCGCAGCCCTTCCCGGCCATCCGTCACTGGCTGTTTGCCCCCCGCAACGCAGTTCAGGAAATGTTCGCACTCCAGGCGCAGGGGCTCCTGCTCGGGGATATCTGCAACGCGCTCAGGCTCGCCCTTGGCAGGGACGGGGACGTTGTTCTTCCACACGATCTCGTGGTGGTAGAGCAGGAGTTTTTCGGGCCAGGGCATCGTGTCGTCGAAGACGGCCATTTTGCGGTCGCCCACGACGACCAGTTTCTGGTCCTTGTAGGGATGCAGCCACGAGACGAAGACGTGCGCCTTGACTCCTGAAGGAAATTCGAGGTGAGTCGTCGTCACGTCAGCGATCTTCCGGTGCAGGTAGTTTCCGCCCGTTGCCTGGACGCTCTCCGGCTCCTCGCCAGTCAGCGAGAGGATCATGGAGATGTCGTGGGGGGCGAAGGACCAGAGGGCGTTTTCCTCGCGGCGGATCTTCCCGAGGTTCAGGCGGTGAGAATAGATGTAGTTGATCCGTCCGAGGCAGCCGGAAACGGTCAGCACCTTCAGCCTCACGAAGACGGGATGATACTGCAGGAGGTGCCCCACCATGAGCGTAAGTTTCATGTCGTCCGCCAGCGCGATCAGTTCCTCCCCCTCCCGGTCGCTCAGGGCAAGCGGCTTTTCCACGCAGATATGCTTGCCGGCCAGCAGCGCCTCCCGGGCCAGGGAAAAGTGGGTCTCTGCGGGCGTGGAGATTACGACGCCCCGGACGTCGGGATCGGACAATACGTCGGCGTAGGCGAGGCAGGGCCGAACGAGTGGGTATTGCTTCTCGAGCTGGGACAGCACCGTCTCGTCTGCGTCGCAGACCATGTGTAGCGCGCCCAACTGGTGGTAGTTGCGGACTAGGTTTCGGCCCCAGGCCCCGGCGCCGATTACGGCGACCTTCGGCATCTTGTCTTGGTTCATCCTATGTTCTCCGAATGATCTTTTTTTGTCGGGATAGCTCGAATCAGGCCCCCGCCGCCTCGCATAGCGCCACCGCGATTCGATCCTGATTCCCCTCGCTGAGATAGGGGTGCATGGGAAGGCTGAATATCCGGCGCGCGCATTCCTCGCATATGGGAAAGTCCCCCTCCCGGTAGCCGAGGAAGGAGAACGCCCCCTGGAGGTGCAACGGTCTCGGGTAGTAGATGACCGTCGGGATGCCCTTGCCCTGCAGGCCTTTCATGATGGCGTCCCGGTGCGCTTCATCTCTTGCCAGAAGTGAATACTGGGCCCACACGCTCCGGTAGCCCGCGGGAACATCCGGTTTCACGAGGCTTTGGCAAGAGCGCAGAAGCTCGTTGTAACGGCCTGCCACGCGCTGACGAAGCCTGACCTCCTCTTCGAAGAGACTGAACTTCGCCAGGAGGATCGCCGCCTGGATCGTGTCCAGGCGCCCGTTGATGCCGATCCGGATGTTTTCGTACTTGTGGGAACCCTTGCCGTGAAGGCGGACGGAGCGCAGGATCTCTGCCAGTCCGTCGTCGGAGCAGAAGCACATCCCCCCGTCGCCGTAGCAGCCGAGGGGCTTTGCCGGGAAAAAGGACGTGCAGGCGATGTCCCCGAACGCACAGGCTTTCCTGCCGTTTATCTCAGCCCCGAAGGTCTGGGCGGCGTCTTCGATCAGGAAAAGCCCGTTTCGCCTTGCGAGATCCTCCAGGCGGCCGTAGTCGGCGGGCAGGCCGAAGAGGTCAACGGCGATGATGGCCTTCGGCGTGACGGCCTTCTGCCCGGCAAGCCGCGGCAGAGGGTGCATGCCGGCATCCCCGCTCCGAAGCGCAGAGAGGCACCGGTCGAGCTGATCCGGGTCGATGTTGTACGTCTTCCTGTCGATGTCGACGTAGACGGGGGTGGCGCCCAGGAGGCTGATGACCTCTGCCGTGGCGATGAACGTGAAGGGCGTGGTCAAGACGGCATCCCCGGGCCCGATGCCGCGGGCCATCAGGGCCATGAGCAGGGCATCCGTGCCGGAAGCGCAGGAAATGGCATGCCTTGCACCGACGTACTTGGAGAGTGCCTTCTCGAGGGCGGCTACCTCGGGCCCCATGATATATTGCCCGTGATCGAGAACCGCCTTGATGCCTTTATCGATTTTTCCCCTGATGAGTTTTTGCTGTGCAACAAGATCGATAAAATCCATTAAAATCTCCCGATTACATAAAGCTCCGCACTGTCGATTACAGGATCGATGATAAAAAACCATTCGCCATATTGGATTCAGCCCCTACGGGTGTCCGAAGGGGCTGTAAATACTGCATTTGGCTGGGTTCAAGGGTAGCCCACCGGGGGGGTATAAGTCAAGAAAAAACGTCTCAAGAGTTGCATCGGATGAACAGGTTGAATATCTTGTAAAATATTGGATTTTATAGTTTTTTTCTGTTTTGGCGGCAGCTGTTCTATGCCGGTGCGGGGGCCGTGACGGCCCCGCAACCCGGGACGGCCATGTGCCGTGCTTTTCAGTGCGCTGTTCTCCTTTGCTTTTCCCAGGTTCGGGTAGTCGAAAAAATCTTTATCATCTGGCCCGATTAATGCTAAAAGGACTGTCGAAAAGACCCCTCGTAAAACAAGGCGGGCACTGATGAAATACGACAAGCGCATCCTCTGTATCGGGGCGGGATACGTGGGCGGACCGACGATGGCTGTCATCGCATCCAAGTGCCCGAACTATCGCGTCACGGTGGTCGACGTGGACCAGGGCCGCGTCGACGCCTGGAACTCAGGCAAGCCGCCCATCTACGAGCCCGGCCTCGATGAGGTCGTCCGACAGGGGTTGGGACGGAACCTGTTTTTCACCACCGACATCGCCCGGGGCATCCGGGAGAACGACATCATCTTCGTATCCGTCAACACGCCCACGAAGACCTTCGGGGCCGGCGCGGGGCTGGCGGCGGATCTGCAGTACTGGGAGCTTGCGGCCCGGCAGATCCTCGAGCACGCCGAGTCGTCCAAGATCGTCATCGAGAAGAGCACCTTTCCCGTCAAGACGGCCCAGGCCATGGAGCGGATCCTCATGTCGCGAAACGACGGGATCCACTTCGATGTCCTTTCGAACCCGGAGTTCCTTGCCGAGGGAACAGCGATCCGGGATCTCGTGAATCCCGACAGGGTGCTCATCGGCTCGCGGTTTACGGAGCGGGGCCTCAAGGCCCGCGATGAGCTGGTGCAGATCTACGCCAACTGGGTTTCCCGCGAGCGGATCCTCACGTCGAACATCTGGAGCAGCGAGCTCTCGAAGCTTGCCGCCAATTTCTTCCTCGCCCAGCGCATCTCGACAATCAACGCCATCTCGGCCGTCTGCGAGAAAACGGGCGCCGATGTCTCGGAGGTGGCGAAGATCGTGGGGATGGACAGCCGCATCGGCAGCAAGTTCCTCAATGCGAGCATCGGCTTCGGCGGCTCCTGCTTCAAGAAGGACATCCTGAACCTCGTCTACCTGTGCCGCGTCGAGGGGCTGGAGGAGGTGGCGGACTACGTCGAGAGGGTCGTGCGGATCAACGAGTACCAGAAGGAGCGTTTCGTGCTGAACATGCTGACGGCCATGTTCAACACGCTGGCGGGGAAAAAGATCTGCCTCTTCGGCTTTGCCTTCAAGGCCGACACGGGCGACACGCGGGAGAGCCCGGCGATTGACGTCACGCGCAGGCTCTTGGAGGAGCACGCCGAGATCGTCGTCACGGACCCGCAGGCGCTCGTGAGCGCCCGGGAGGATCTCGCCGACGTGGAGCGGGGCGTTTCCTACGTGGTGGATCCCTACGAGGCCGTCCGCGGCTGCCACGCCATCGCCGTGATGACGGAGTGGGGCCTCTACCGGGAGCTCGACTACAGGAAAATCCACGATCTCATGGTCAAGCCGGCCTTCGTCTTCGACGGCCGCAACATCCTCGACCATCAGGCCCTTTTCGAGATCGGGTTCAACGTCTACCCCATTGGGAAGAGGCCGATGAGTCATTTCTAGGTGCGTCTGGGGAAAAGAGAAGGTAAGAGGGTGAGAGGGTAAGAAGGATGAAGAATCCGGCGGCCGTTCGCATCCGCATTGGATGCTAAATCGTAGATTGCCGCGCCTCGCGATCTTTCGACACGCTCAGGACAGGTGCTCGGCTCCTGAGAAAATGCACATTGGTTGTCACTGCGAGCAAAGCGAAGCAGTCTCTGGACGAGATTGCCACGTCGGCCTGACGGCCTCCTCGCAATGACACCGCTATAGACGGGCTCTATTTGTTGCTTTTCATACAGCGGCAAAAGGGCTGTAGTCAGGCTCTGAGAAGCTCCTCGTAGATCTCAATCTGTCTTCGGGCCACATTGTCCCAGCTCTGCCCGCAGGCCGTACGGAATGCTTCCTCGCCCATCCGTTTTCGGACCTCACCTTCGAGAAGTCGGGCAAACCTTTCCGCTACTGCCGTCCCATCGGCGGGATCGCCGATGACAAAACCGTTGACCCCGTCGCGCACCAGGTCCTTTGCCCCCACGTTGCCGCTCAGCACAACCGGAAGCGATGCGGCCATGGCATCGAGGGCCGCCATGCCGAAGGTGTCGAAGCGCGAGAGCATGGCGAAAAAATCGCTTCCGAGGTAGAGGGCATCGAGGTTCTCCCGGCCTGTGACCCCCGAGAAGCGAACGTTTTCCTCGATGCCGAGCTCTCCCGCCAGCCTGCGGTATTGTCCCTCGTTGCCCCGCCCCACGACCAGGAGGACCGGGATCTCCGGTCCGCCTCTGTGTTTCAGGGCCGAAAGCCCCTGCATGACGAAGTCGAGACCCTTGACCTCAAAGTTCATGGAAACGAAAAGCAGGAGAAGGGCCGAAGGTTCCAGGCCCAGCGATCTCCTCACTTCCTGCCTGCACCTCTCCCGGCTGAGCCGCTCAAAGCGTCCCACGTCCGTCCCGGGAGGCACAATGAGGACTTTCCCGGCGTTTTCGGGGTACTCGGACAGGAATTTTTCTTTTGTGATCGTCGAGACAGCAAGAAAGCGGCGGCACCGGGGATCCCGGGCCAAGCGGTCTTCCACCCGGCATGTGGCACGGTCGAAGAGGCTCATCCGCTTTTTTCTCACGTCGCGCACCCAGAGCCGGTGGGGGATGCCGTGCATGGTAAAGAGGTCGGCCTCGAAGATGCGCTCGTGGGTGTGGATGAGGTCGACGCTTTCCCGCGCGATGGCCCGGTTGGCGAACCAGGCAAAGCTCGGCGTGGTGAGCGACCGGGGGAAGCGGACGATGGGGACCCGGTGGAAGGTGATGCCCGGGGCCTCCTCGCGCCAGCGGTTGGCGAATACATGGACATCGTAGCGGGGCTCGGCGGCGATCCGCGTCGCTAGCTCGCTGGCGAAATTCTCAGCTCCGCCCACGAGGCCGAACTTGGGGATCACGACGGCTATTTTTTTTCTCTTCTTCATGGCCTGCTCACCGGACGGCCGGGACGGCCGTCCTACGTTTTGTCCTCAGCCTGACACCGGGCGGCCGCCCTACCGGTGCCGCAATCAATTTTGAGTCCAATCCCTTTCGTTCAATCTTCCGGGGCAACGATTCCGAGCCGAGCCGCTGCCGCTTTCAGCTTGATGTCCAGGGTGATCAATTCAGCTTTCAGCCTGAGGGCAAGCCACAGGTAGCTCGCGTCATAGGCCGACAGACCGCTTTTTCTCGCCAGTTGAATAACCTCGTTGTGATCCACGTCGGTGAGCTGTATCGCAATCCGGGTGCCGAGATCAAACGCCTCGAGCAGTTTCTTCTCGAGGGAAGGGTGGGCTTTTATCTTCTTCAGGCAGATGTTTGCCAGCTCAAACCGGATGAGGACAGGAGCTGCCAGGGGCCCGCTGCCCAGACGTGCGGCAACCGCATCGGCCTCCGGCTCCCCGAAGACGAGCGCTCCCAGGGCCGAAGCATCAACGACGTGCACGGTCATCCCTGTCCTCCCGGACGAAACGGGCCGATTCGGCAGGGGTCTTAAGGCCCATTTTCTTCACTCCGGCCAGAAATTCTTCTGCCGTCATGAACGACTCTTTCGCGACGCTCTCCTCCAGGATGACCAGGAGTTCGCCCTGCAGGGACCGGCGATGCCTTGCCGCCCGCTCCCGGAGTCTGTCGGCAATCTGATCGGGCACGTTCTTAATGGAAAGATTGACGGGCATAAGGGACACCTCTCTGGTTCCAATATGGCTCCATAATAGAACTTCCACGGGGAAAGTCAATGGCTAAAATTCCATGGCATTCACCGGTCGGCCGGGACGGCCATCCTGCCTCTTTACCATTAGCCTTAAGCCCCTGGCCTTTTGCCTGCCCTTAGCACAAACCCGGAATCATTTCATCGTTTTAATCCGGCTGCCTTCTGTGGTATGGTGGCCGCGACCGGCATGAACGGGCCGATCCGAGAGATGACCATGGCTGAAAAAATACCGCTTTCCGTTGCGATCATCACGAAAGACGAGGCGGCAAACCTCCCCGGCTGCCTGAAGAGCGTCGCCTTCGCGAGGCAGATCGTCGTTGTCGACTCGGGGAGCGCCGACGGGACCCTCGAGATCGCCCGCGACTTCGGCTGCGAGGTCTTCGTCGAGCCCTGGAAGGGCTTCGGCCCCCAGAAGCAGATGGCCATCGATCGGTGCCGCGAGCCCTGGGTCCTCGTTCTCGATGCCGACGAGCGAATCCCGCCGGAGACGGAAACGGCAATCCGGGCGGTCGTCTCGGGCGGTGAGTCGGGCGCTTCGGGCTACAGCTTCCCCCGGAAGAATTTCTTCCAGGGCCGCTGGATCCGCCACATGGGTTGGTGGCCCGACCGGATCACGCGGCTCTTCCGCAACGGCAAGGGCCGGATGACGGAGGCCGCCGTGCACGAGGCCGTCGATGTCGCCGGGCAGATCGCGCCCCTGCATGCCCCCATCGAGCACTATACGGAGAGCCGGCTCAGCGAGATCCTGAAGAAGATCGACCGGTACTCCACCCTGGCTGCCGAGGAGGCCTTCCGGGAAGGGCGCCGATCTTCGGTCTGGGGGGCTCTCGCCCGGGCAGAGCTCACCTTCGTCCAGGACTACGTCATTCGTCTCGGGTTTCTCGACGGCCGGCAGGGCCTCGTCCTGTCCGTCACCGATGCCGTGAACAAGTTCTTCAAGTACGCCAAGCTCAGCGAGCTGAACCGGCAGGCTGGCGCCGGGGAAGAACGTGAGAGGGTAAGAAGGTAAGAGGGTTAGAAGGTAGATGGTGTCATTCCTGGCTCGACCAGGAATCCATCGGCAAACTGGATCCCCGCATTCGCGGGGATGACCCTTTGAGATATTGGACAGCGAATCTGTAAGTATATAAACATGGACCTCTCCGTCGTCATCGTAAACTGGAACACTGCAGAGCTTCTTCGCGACTGCCTCAAGTCCGTCTTCGGCACGGTCGAGGGGATTGCCTTCGAGGTCATCGTCGTCGACAACGCGTCGAGCGACGGCAGCGTGGCCATGCTGAAGGTAGAGTTCCCGCAGGTCCGGCGGATCGAAAACTACGAGAACCGGGGCTTTGCCGCCGCCAACAACCAGGCCTTCCGGATCATGACGGGCCGCTACGCGCTGCTGCTCAACTCGGATGCGGTTCTCACCGAGGGGGCCGTCCACGAGCTGTATGCCTTCATGGAGGAGCATCCCGAGGCGGTCATGGCCTGCGGACAGCTCCTCAATGCGGACGGCAGCAAGCAGAACTCCATCGCCGGCTTTCCCACGCTCCTGACGCTTCTCTTCAACGTGCCGCTGCTGGAAACCCTGTTTCCGGGGAAGTATCCCAGCAAGCGCCAGGACTACCGGCATCCCATCGAGGTGGACTCGGGGATCGGGGCGTGCCTGATCGTGAGAAAAGGCGCAATCGATGGAGTTGGGGGTCTCGACGAGCGCTACTTCTTCTTTTTCGAGGAGACGGACTGGGCCAGGACGATGAAGGAGGCCGGCTGGAAGATCTACCACGTCCCGACGGCCAGGATTTATCACCTCCAGGGAAAGAGTGTCGGGAACAGCATCCGTTCACGAATGCACTTTTACCGCTCGCGATATCTCTATTTCATGAAATGGGAAAGTACGGCATGGTCCGCCCTCGCAGCGGTCATCATCGTGCTGCGGCTGATCGTGAACTGGGTCCTCACGGGCGTGGGCTCCGCGCTGACGCTCGGACTGCACCGGGGTCTGCGGGAGAAGTGGAAAATCTATTCGCAGCTCATCGGGTGGCACTTGCGCGGATGTCCGTGAACAAGGGGCGAGGGGCGAGGGTAGAGGGGCGAGGCAAAAGAGCCAACAGTCAACAGAACTGTTTGCTGCCCCTTTTTTACCTTCGGCTGTAGACTGTAGGCTGTCGGCTTTGAGATGACGAAACAGACGAAAAAGACGACGGACGAAAAAGACCATAGAATGTTTGTCAAAGGCTCGAAGATCGACTTTGCGAAAGTCCGCAAGGTGCTCCTGATCCAGCTCGGGGACATCGGGGATGTGGTCTGGACGGAGCCCACCATCCGCGCCTTCCGCGAGACCTTCCCGTCGCTGGAGGTGTCCGTCCTGGCGCGAAGCGGTTTCGGGGAGCTGCTTGTTGCGCACCCGGATGTTCACCGGCTTTTCAACGTTGCCCCCGTCAAAGGCGGAATCCTTGCGGAGATCGCCGCACAGTCCTCGCTCGTCGGAGAGCTGCGGCGCGAGCGCTTCGACATCGTTTTCGACCTGAGGGCGGGCGATCGCGGCGCCGTCATGGCCTGGCTTACGGGCGCCCCCGTGCGGGTGTCCCATTATTACGCGCAGGGCATTCCGGTCTGGAGAAATCCCCTCTTCACGCACATCGTAAACCCACCCCCCCTGGAGACTCTCGTTCAGGGAGCGGTGGAGCAGACCCTTCGCATCGCCCGGGAATTCGGCATCGACACGGCGGACCGCGCCCCGACGCTCCGGGTGTCCGAGGAGGTGAAAAGACGCGTGTCGGTCATTCTTCAGCAAGTGGGACTGGAAGGCGCCGGACGATGGGTCTCCGTCAACCCCTTCTCGCGCTGGTCCTACAAGGAGTGGCCCCACGAGCGTTGGGTCCCGGTGCTCAACGGGCTCTGGGAGCGGCACCGGCTCCCGGCCGTCCTGGTGGGATCGCCCGACGAGCGACAGAAGTCAGCCCTGCTGGCATCCCGGCTCTCGGGACCTGCCTTCAACCTGGCCGGGAAGACCACGCTGACCGAGCTGGCCGGAGTTCTCGAGCGAGCCGCCTTCCACGCCGGCGTGGACAGCGCCGCCCCTCACATCGCCGCCGCCGTGGGGGTCCCCACGGTCACCCTGTACGGGCCCTCGGACTGGCGCTACTGGTCCCCGCCGGGAGAGCGCCACCTGGTGGTGGCCCCGCCGGACGAATGCGCACCCTGTTTTCTCAAGGGCTGTGAGGGGAAGGGCTGGAGCCGGTGTCTCGAGGAGATGAGCGTCGAGCAGGTGACCGACGCCGTCGAGAAGATGGCGAAAGGGATCGAACCGGGCCGCACGCCGCAATAGAGAAGCAGCCGCAGGACATTCAGTCCAGCTTTTTTGCCTCGTCGATGAGCATGATGGGGATGTCGTCGCGGATCTCGTAGAGAAGCCGGCAGGTCTCGCAGATCAGGCCGTCTTCTTTTTCCGTCAGGCGAAGGTCTCCCTTGCACTTGGGGCAGGCCATAATTTCAAGAAGCTCTTTGCGGATCGCCATATTTATTCCTTTCCCTTTCAACGCTGGATTCCCGCATTCGCGGGAATGACCTCACTGAGATTTTTTATCCAGGGAAGAACAGACGGCCGGTCCGTTCGATGTGCCCGGTCTCCCTGGCGATGCCCGTCTTACCGGGGCCCCCGGCGGTTCTCCGTTTTGCTCTTTACGGCCTCAAACACTTCCTCGACGCGGATCGTCTTCATGCACTCCAGGGTGTCGCAGGCCTTCCGGAAGCAGGGGCTGCAGTCCAACTTCTTGCGGATGACCACGTGCCCCTCGCCGTAGGGGCCCGTGCGCTCCGGCGAGGTGGGGCCGAAGAGGGCCACCACGGGTGCTCCCACGGCCGCCGCCAAATGCATGGGGCCCGAGTCGGTCGTGAGAAGTGCCGCAGCCTGCTTGTAGAGGGCGGCCAGCTCCCGCAGCGACGTCTCGCCTGCCGCCGAGGCGGAAGGGGTCTGCATGAGCGACCGGATGCGCGCGACGGGGCCTTCGGGGCTTTCGCCCGTGAAGACGACGGGCAGGCCGAGTTCGCTCACGATGCGGTCGCAGACCGCGGCGAATTTCGACTCGTCCCAGAGCTTCGTCTCCCAGTAGGCAACGGGGCTTACTGCCACAAAACCCCTTGTCGTGTCAACTGCCTTTGCGGCCAGGAGTTCCCTGACGCGCTTGAAATGGGCCTCCTGCAGGGCGATGGGGAATTCGGGCTTCGAGATGGCGCAGCCCAGGTGGCGCGCGAAATCGAGGTATCGATCCACGGCGTGCTTGCCCATGTCCTCGGGGATCTTCTCGTTGAGGACGAGGCAGCTTCCCTCCTGCAGGCTGTCGTAGCCGAGCCTGCGTTTCCCCCGGCTCAGGAAGACGAGGACGGCGCTCTTGAAGAGGCCGTGAAAGTCGATCACGATCTCGTAGGGCCGGTCGCGGAGCGCGCGGAGAAACCCCCCGATCTCGCGCAGGACGGCCGCGCGGTCCGTGCCTTCCCGCAGATCCCGCACCCAGCTCTTGCGCCGCGAAACGAGGACCCGGTCGAGCATCGGGTGATCCAGGAGAAGATCCGCGGCGGCCTCCTCGACGGCCCAGCTGATGTGGGCCTGAGGGTAGCAGCGGCGCAGCGTCGCCAGCGACGGCAGCGTGTGGATCACGTCCCCGATGGCGCTGAGCTTCACGATGAGGATGTTCATCTTTCCCGGTCCTTCATGAGCCACCGCACGGCGTCGAGGATGTCCTCGGCGATGTAGGCGGGCATGTCCGTCCGGACGATGTTCGGACCGTAGCCGGTCCTGACGAGAATCCCCTTGGTTCCGGCTTTCTTTCCCGCTTCGATATCCTTCAGCATGTCGCCGATCATGTACGAATGCGAAAGATCGAGGTTCATCTCCGCGGCGGCCTGCAGCAGCATCCCCGGCTTCGGCTTGCGGCAGCTGCAGTGCTGCTTGTAGATCCCGTTTCCGTAGATGGGGTGGTGGGGGCATACGTAGAACCCGTCGATGTGCGCCCCCTCGGCCCGCAGCATCTCGTTGATCCGCTCGTGGACGCTGCGGACGAAATCCTCCGTGAAGTACCCCCGGGCGATCCCGGACTGGTTGGTCACGACGACGGCTTTCATCTTTGCAGCGTTGATCAGGCGGATCGCCTCATAGGTCTGCGGGTAGAGCCGGAGCTGCTCCATGCGGCTCAGGTAGCTGACCTCTTCGTTGATGGTGCCGTCGCGATCCATGAAGACGGCGCTGCATTTTTCTTCCATGTCCTGTCCTCAGTGATAGCCCGCTTCGGCAAGGAGGCGGATCGAGTCGTCGTACACCTCGTCGACCGTGACGAGATCCATGCATCTGAAATCGGTGGGACACTCTGTCTTGAGGCAGGGGCTGCAATCCACGGGCCTGCGGACGATGACCGTCCTCTCCCCCAGGGGGTAGGTCGTCTGCGGGTTGGTGGACCCGAAGATGGCGACCGTGGGCACGCCGAGGGCCCCCGCCACGTGCATGAGGCCCGAGTCGTTCGTGACGAAGAGATCGCAGCGGGCGATCAGCGCGATGGCGTCGCCCAGGCTCGTTTTGCCGGCGATGTCGATGAACGTGTTCTTCGACGCGGATTGGACCGCCTCGGTGCTTGCCCGGTCCCCGGAGCTGCCGAAGAGCACAACGGGGCAGGTGAAACTGCCCGCGAGCCGGTCGGCCACTGCCGCGAAGCGCTCCGGGAACCAGCGTTTGGCCGGCCCGTAGGCCGCGCCGGGGGCCATGCCGACGATCGGGCGGCGGCCGGCGATGCCGAACTGCCCCAGGAGCCTCTCCGCCGAGAGTCTCTGCTGCTCTGTCGGCTTAAGCTGGACCGCCGTGCCTGAAGACCGGAACCCGAGCGCCTTGAGCATCTCGAGATAGTAGAGAGACTGGTGGACGGCCTTGATCTCCTGTGTGCGCCTCACCGGGTGGGTGAGAAGAAACCCCCGCGCATCTGTACGGTAGCCCGCCCGGACGGGGATCCCGGCCAGCCGGGCGATGACGGCCGCCTCGACGGCGTTCTGCAAGAGAATCGCCGCATCGAATCTTTTTTCCCGCAGTTCGCGGGCCAATGTGAAAAGCCCTCCAGGGCCGTCGTGCCGTCCCGGCCGCTCGTAGACCATGACCTCGTCGACGGCGGGATGCATTCTCACGAGATCCGCCACCCAGGGCTTTACGAGTACCGTGATCCGAGCCTTCGGCAGCGTCTCGCGCACGGCGGAGATCGCCGGGAAGGTCATGACCACATCCCCGATCCAGTTGGTGCCGCGTATGAGGACACGGTTTATCGATTCGAAATTGATCCTCTTCATCACAACCACAGCCACACGATAAGAAGGTGAGAGGGTGAGAGGGTAAGAAGGTTGGAAATTCAGTAGCAGAATTTCCCGGCGTTCCTCTCCATGGAATTCAGCATGGATAAAATCTCTTCATATTCATCGTCCATTTTTTTGAACCGTTCTGCATCAAGATAATCGCAAGCAAGGCAAATTTCCAGCCAGCACTGTGTTTCTGATGCCTCTTGAATTGCATCAGTCAACTTATTTTTGAAAACTGCCACATATCTTCTTTTTCGCCATGCCTCGGCAAGATTTGCACAAACAGACCGCGAGGATCTTCTGATTTGGTCTGTCAGGGAATATCGTTCTTCAGTCGGGAATTTCTTGCTGAGCTGGAAGATATCGACCGCTAGAGCGAAGGATCGCTGATAAACCTCCAGATCTCTAAAATGCCTGATGGTCTTTTTTCTCTCCATCTCTGTTCCCGTCGTTTCTTACCTTCTCACCCTCTTACCCTCACACCTTCTCGACAAGGGGCTACGCCCCTTGCCACGGCTTCGTCTTCCAGCGCTGGTGGATCCAGAACCACTGGTCGGGGTACTGCCGGATGATGTCTTCCATCACTTTTGTGAAGCGTTGCGTGTTGACCCGGAGGTCGGACTCGTAATCGTCGGTCCGGGTGATCTCGACGGGGGGCAGGAAAAGAAGTTTATACCGTCCGTCGGGCATCCGGGGCATGAAAGCGGGGATCACCGGCGCCCCGGACTGCAGGGCCAGCACGGCCGTTCCCACGGAGGTGCAGGCGGGCCTGCCGAAGAATTCCACAAAGATGCCCTCCCGGGAGGCCACGTTCTGGTCGCTCAGAATCCCGATGATCTTGTTTTCCTTCAAGAGGCGGATAATCTTCTTCCCCGAGCCGCCTTTCGGGATGAGGGTATTGCCGTTTTTCGTCCGGACCCAGCTGGTCAGGTTGTCCATGACCGGGCTGTCCAGGGGCCGGTACACGACATTCGTCTGGTAGCCCACCAGCGGGAAAGACACCGGCATGAGCTCCCAGTTGCCGAAGTGCCCGATAATGGAGAGCAGGCCCTTGCCCTGCTTTTCGCCCTCTTCCACATGTTCGAGCCCTTCGACAACAACCCACTCGTGCAGATTCTCTTTTGTGATGGAGGGAAGCTCGAAAAATTCCGCCGCAACGATGCCCATGTGACGGAAGACACCTTTTGCGATACCCTCGACCTCCTCCATCGATTTTTCAGGGAAGGAATTCCTGATATTGTGCAGGGCGATGAGCCGCTGCTTCGCCGAGGCGTGGTAGAAGAGGCGGAAGATGGCCTTGAAAAGGGCGCGGCGCAATCCCAGGGGGATCAGCCGGAAGGCGAAGAGGATTACAGTTGTGCTCCGCGCTTTTTCCATTTCTTCTACTGCTCCGCTCTTCTGCTCTTCCTCACTTCATCACTACACAGAGGCTTGTCGGGGCTCTTCTCGAGAGCCGGGCACGAACGACCTTTCAGCGTTTTCCGATAACGATCCCGAGCGCTGCCTCGAGCCGGTCGCGTCCTTCGAGGATCTCCGTCTCGATGGCCAGCCCGTGGATACGCGGCAGGGCCTGCGGAATCGACTGGAGCTTGACGAGATCTTTTTCCGTGGCCAGCACGATGTCCGCCCTTGCAAGCCCGGCGTCGTGCTCGATCCGGCCCCAATCCTCCGGCGTGTATCGGTGGTGGTCCCGGAAGGCCCGGAACCCGGCGATGACTCCCCCCTGGGCTTCGATGGTCTGCCGAAAGGAATCGGGCTGAGCAATTCCGGCGAACGCGAATACCTTTTTCCCTGCAAGAAACGACAGGGGAAGCTCCGTGACGTCCGCCCCGACAAGCTTCGTCGGCCGGATGCGCGTCCTCAGCACGGGACGCCCGGACAGGATCCCGGAAATTTCCTTGTCCATCAAAGGCCCGGCGCCATCCTCCGACCGGGTGAAGACGACAACGCCGGCGCGCTCAAGAGCCGCAGGAGGCTCCCTCAGAGGGCCCCGCGGCAGCAACAGACCGTTTCCCAGGGGCTGCCGGCTGTCCAGCAGCACGATGTCGAGATCCCGGTGGATCCATCGATGCTGAAACCCGTCGTCCAGCACCATCACGTCGACGCCGAAGTTCTCCCGAGCGTATCGCCCCGTGAGAGCCCGCTTCGCGCCCGCCAACACGGGGATGCCCTTCAGGCGCCGGGCAATGAGAACCGGCTCGTCGCCTGCCTCCTCCGGTCCGGCAAGGATCTGCCTGCCGTCGGAGACGACGAGCACGTCGGAAGTGCTCTTTCCCCCGTAGCCCCGACTCAGCACCGCGGGCCGCATCCCCCGGTCCCTCAGCATCCCGGCCAGCAGGATCACCATGGGCGTCTTGCCCGTGCCGCCCACGGTGAGGTTGCCCACGCTGACCACCGGGCAGCCGACGTTTTCCTGTCTCAGGACGCCGAGGTCGAACAGGCGGTTCCGGGCGCGGACTGCGCCCCCGTAGGGAAGGGAGAGCAGATAAAAAAAGATGTGGAGGGGCTTGCGGATCTCGTTCCGGGGGTCCCCCCACATGTTTCGGATCAGGGCTTCCACGTTTCGCCTGCTTCACCTGTGGCCCGCGACGAGCCGATCAGCCCGTGCCGGCTTCCTTGTTGTTCTTTTCCTGCGCGTCGTCCTTGAACTGCAGGTTGTGCAGCTTGAAGTATTCGCCCCTCTTCTCCATGAGGCCGTCGTGGGTCCCCTCCTCGACGATCCGGCCGTCGACCAGCGCGATGATCCGGTCGGCATTGCGGATCGTGGAGAGACGGTGGGCGATAACCAGGGTCGTGCGTCCCCTCATCAGCTTCTCCAGGGCGTCCTGGACCTCGATCTCGGATTCCGTGTCCAGCGACGACGTGGCCTCGTCGAGAATGAGGATCGGGGCATCTTTCAAGAGGGCCCTCGCGATGGAGATCCGCTGCCTTTCGCCGCCGGAGAGCTTTACGCCCTGCTCCCCGATCACCGTGTCATATCCCCTGGGGAGCTTCATGATAAACTCGTGGGCGTTGGCCGCCTGGGCCGCCCGGATGATGTCCGCTTCGCTCTTGCGGACATCCCCGTAGGCGATGTTGCCGCGGACCGTGTCGTTGAAGAGGATCGTCTGCTGGGTCACGATCCCGATCTGGGCCCGGAGCGACTCGACGGTCACGTCGCGGATGTCGGTGCCGTCGATGGCGACGCGGCCCTCGTTGACGTCGTAGAAGCGGGGGATGAGATTCACGAGCGTCGTCTTGCCGCCGCCGCTCATGCCGACGAAGGCGATCACCTCGCCGGCCCGGATCGCGAGGTCGACGTCCTTCAGGACGGCCGTTTCGTCGTAGCGGAAGGTGACGTGCTCGACGGAAATACCCTTTTGGATCCTGGGCAGCTCCCCGGCTGCGGGCCGGTTCTGGATCTCGGGCACCGTGTCGAGGATCTGGAAGATGCGCTCTGCGCCGGCGAGGCCCTGCTGGATCGTGTTGTTCACGTTGGTGAGGCGCTTCACGGGCTCGTAGAGCATGAGCAGCGCCGCGAGGAACGAGAAAAAGGTTCCCGGCGTCGACGTCCCGGCGATGACCTGCCAGCCGCCGTAGAAGATGATGGCCGCAATCCCGAGGCCTCCCAGGAACTCCATCAGGGGGCTCGAGATCGCGCGGACCGTGACGGACTTCATCGTGAGCTTGAACTGGCGCTCGTTCTCCTTCGCGAAGCGCCGGTTCTCGTGCTCTTCCATGCCGAAGGCCTTGACGATGCGGTTGCCCGTGATGGTCTCCTGGAGCAGCGAGATGAGATCTCCCATGGAGACCTGGGACTCCGTGGCGATCCTGCGCATCCTGCGGCCGAACTGGGCGATGGGGTAGATGGCCAGCGGGAAGACGAGCGAGGCGATGATCGCGAGCTGCCAGTCGCGCCAGAAGATGACGAAGACGAGGCCGACGAGCGTGAAGGTGTCTTTCAAAAGGCTCGTCACCGCCTCCGAGACGGCTCCCTGGAGGTAGGTGACGTCGTTGGTGATGCGTGAGATCAGGATCCCCGTGGGGCTCTTCGTGAAGAACGACAGGGGCTGGCGCAGGATGTGGCGGTAGAGGTCGCTGCGCAGGTCCGTGACGATCCGGAAACCGATGTGGCTCATGAGGATCGTCTGGCCGTAGTTGCAAGCCCCTTTGAGCAGGTAGATGACGATCACGGCAATGGGGATGAGGACGAGCATGCTCTCGTCGCGGTTGAGGAAGATGTCATCCATGGCCGGCTTGACGAGGAAGGCCGAGGCGGCCGTCGCGGCGCCCACCACGGCCATGCACAGCATGGCCAGGACGAGCCGTGGCGTGTGCGGTTTAACGAGTCGAAGGAGTCGCAGATATAGTTTCATATGAAAACGGGCTCCAGGCTTCAGGCCTCGGGCTTCAGGCTGAATGTATGCAGGATCATTTCCAGGGTCAAGTCTTTTCCCCCTCGGCCCTGCCGCGCAGCGGCACGATACGCTACACGCCACACGCTACACGCTCGCCTTCATGAGCCCAAGAGCCAGCTCAGCCGCCCGGCGCGAGGCGCCGGGCTCGCCCAGCTTCTGCCGGATCCCTGCGAGCTCTGCCCGGATGGCATCGGAGCGCTGCCGGTCGGAAAGGATCGCCTTCACCTCCGCGGCCAGCTTCTCCGCCGTCGCGTCGTCCTGGACCAGCTCGGGCACGAGGGTCTTGCCGGCGATGATGTTCACGAGGCCGATGTGCTGAACCCGGATGAGCCGTTTGCCGACGGCGGCGGTGAGCGGCGAGATCTTGTACGTGATGACCATCGGCGTCTGAAGGAGGGCCGTCTCCAGGGTCGCCGTTCCGGAGGCCACCATGGCCACATCCGAAATGCCGACGGCGTCGTACATCTGCCCCGGCAGGACGCTTCACCGGGACGGCGTGCTGCCGGAGGATTCCCTGGACCAGCCCGGGGTCCACCGTCTCGGCCAGGGGGAGCACGAACTGGGCCTCTTCGAAGTCGCGGGCGAGGATCGCCGCCGCGCCCAGCATCTCGGGAAGAAGGCTCATGACCTCCTTTTCGCGGCTCCCGGGCAGGAGCGCCACGATGGGCCGGTGTCGCGAAGGCCGAAGGCCGCCAGCGCCTCCCCGCGGGAATGGGTCCGCTTGACGGCATCGAGAAGAGGGTGTCCCACGAAGTGGACGTCCACCCCCTCTCTCGGCATAGACGGCCGCCTCGAAGGGCAGGATCACGGCCATCCGGTCCACATTGCGCCGGATGCGCTCGATGCGGTTCTTTCGCCAGGCCCACACCTGGGGGCTGATGTAGTAGAAGACCTTGACGCCTGCGCGTTTTGCCGCCGAGGCGAGCGGCAGGTTGAAGTCGGGGTAGTCGATGAGGATGAGCAGCTCCGGCTTCTCTTCGCGGAGCATCCTGCGGAGCCGGAAGAAGACCCCGACGATGAGGCGGAGCTTGGAGAAGACCTCCGTGAGGCCCACAACACCCATCTCGGAGGATCGGGCCACGAGACGGACCCCTTCGGCCTCGAGCCGCTGCCCTCCCACGCCGCAGAAGGCAAGCGACGGGTCGAGGGCCTTCATCTCGCGGACGAGATGCGCCCCGTGAAGGTCTCCCGAGGCCTCGCCCGCCACGATCATGACGGTTCGCAGTTTTTCCATGTCAGGCCGAACCATTGATCACGCCGCTGATCGTGAGGATCTCTTCCTCCGTGATTTCCGGGAACATGGGAAGCGACAGGACCCGTGCGGCGAGCTCGTCGCTTGCCGGGAGGGCCCCGTGACGGCTTGCGCTGTCCCGGAAGACCTCCTGCCGGTGAAGAGGGACCGGGTAGTAGATGGCGCTGGCGATGCCCGACCGCAAGAGCGCCTCCTGGAGCTGATCCCGGCGGTTTGTGAGGAGGGTGAACTGGTGCCAGACATGATGGCAGCCTTCCGCTTCGGAAGGCAGGGTGATGTCGTCTCTCCGGATGTGCTTCCGGTAGAGGTCGGCGGCCCGCCGCCGTCCCTCGTTGAAGGCGTCGATGCGCCTGAGCTTGACGCGCACGATGGCCGCCTGGAGCTCGTCGAGGCGGCTGTTGTAGCCCAGCAGGCTGGTGGTAGTAGCGGACATTGCTGCCGTGGTTGCGCAGCATCCGCAGGGTGGCGTCCGTTTTCGCGTCGCCCGTGATCACCATGCCGCCGTCGCCGTAGCAGGCGAGGTTCTTGCTCGGGAAGAAGCTGAAGCAGGCCGCATCGCCCAGGGTCCCCGCGATCCTTCCCTTGTACCGGGCGCCGAAGGCCTGGGCGCAGTCCTCGATGACCTTCAGGCCGTGCTTTTTCGCCACGGCGAGGATGGGGTCCATGTCGCAGGGCTGGCCGAAGAGGTGGACGGGGATGATGGCCTTTGTCCGTTTCGTGACGGCCTTTTCGATGAGCGCCGGGTCGATGTTGAAGGTCTTCGGGTCGACATCGACGAAGACGGGAACGGCACCCAGCAGTCCCGCCACCTCC
Source organism: uncultured delta proteobacterium (assembly GCA_963802225.1). GTDB lineage: Bacteria > Desulfobacterota > Syntrophia > Syntrophales > UBA2192 > UBA2192. Next base: position 87,751 of record CAWDHZ010000041.1, read on the forward strand.
GCCGTGGCGATGAAGGTGAAGGGCGTCGTGATGACCTCGTCCCCCGCTCCGATCCCGAGGGCCCGCAGCGCCAGAAGCAGCGCATCCGTGCCGTTGGCCACACCGATGGCGTGCGGCACGCCGTGGTAGCGGGCCACTTCGGCCTCGAGCTCCGACACGTTGGGCCCCAGGATGAACTGGGTCTTGTCCAGCACATCCAGGACGGCCGCGTCGATCTCCTCCTTGAGCTGAAGGTACTGCCTCCGCAAATCCACCATGGGGATCATAGTTTGAGATCCCTTCCCGTTTTCATCTTCTCGTTGATGAGCAGGGCCAGCTCCAGGGACTTCCGGGCCTCGAGGCCCGAGACGCGCGGCGTGCCGCGGCGCGAAACGCAGTCGACAAACGAGCGAATCTCCTCCTCGAGGGGGTCAACCTGGCTGACCTTGACGTCATTGAGCCCGATTTCCATCTTTCCCCCCTCTTTTTCCCTGCGCGCGAGCGAGACGACCTCGCGCTTGCTGAAATCGACGGAGTGGTAGCCCTCGAGGCCGAAGAAGCGCAGCTTCTGCATGTGCTTGAGGGTGATCCGGCTTGCCGTGATGTTGGCCACGCAGCCGTTTTCGAAGGTGAGCCGCACGTTGGCGATGTCGACCTTGTCCGAGAGCACCGAAACACCCACGGCCTCCACGTTCGTGATCGGCGAGCGAACGTAGTGAAGGATGAGATCCAGGTCGTGGATCATGAGATCCAGGACGACGTCCACGTCGGTGCCCCGCTCGACGAAGGGGTGCAGGCGGTGCGATTCGATGAAGAGGGGCTGCCGGATCACCTTGTCGAGGGCAATAACGGCGGGGTTGAAACGCTCGATGAAGCCTATCTGCAGGACGAGGTCCTGCGCTGCGGTAAGGGCAATGAGATCGTCCGCCTCCTCGAGGGTGGCCGTGAAGGGCTTTTCCAGCAACACGTCTTTCCCCGCCGCCAGAAAGTCCCTCGCCACGGCGTGATGGGCCTGGGTGGGGACGGTGATACTCACGGCATCCACCCGATCCACGAGCTCCCGGTGATCGGAAAAGGCCGTGCAGCCGAAGGCGGCGGCGGCCTTTTCGGCCCGAGTGCGGTCGACGTCGGAGACCCCCACGATCTCGACGTTTTCCATCTTCTGGTATTTCTGGAGGTGGTAGTTCCCGAGATGCCCGATCCCCACCACACCCATTCTGTATCTGTTTACTCATCAGATTTGTCTATCCTGTCTGTCTCGGTCTATTACGAAGCCTGCAGCCTACAGTCGACAGCCGTACAGCAGGGAATAAGGAAACTGTTGGCTGTTGACTGCCGGCTGTCGGCTCTTTTGCCTCGCGCGTCAGCGCGTGACGCCCCGCTTCGACTGTTCGATGAACTCCACGAAGGTCCTCACCTCGGGCAGGTCGGGCACTTCGGCCCGGGCCTTCTCGATGGCCTTCGCCACGGTGAGAGACGAGCGGAAGAAAATCTTGTAGGCCTTCTTCAGGGCGGCGATCGTCTCCGCGGAAAAGCCCCTGCGCTTGAGGCCGATGAGGTTGAGACCGAAGAGGGACGCGTAGTTGCCCGCCGCCGTCACGTAGGGCGGGACGTCTTTGGTCACCGCCGAGGCCCCGCCGATGATGCAGTGCTGCCCGATCCGGGTGAACTGGTGGATGCCGGTCAGTCCCCCGATGATGGCGAAGTTCTCGACGTGAATGTGCCCGGCCAGGTTGGCCGCATTGGCCATGACGATGTTGTTCTCGAGCAGGCAGTTGTGGGCCACGTGACAATAGGCCATGATGAGGTTGTGGTTGCCGATCTTCGTCACGCCGATATCGGCCGTGGTGGAGCGGTTGATCGTCACGAACTCCCGGATGGTGTTGTTGTTGCCGATGACGACGCGCGTCTCCTCCCCGCGGTATTTCAGATCTTGCGGAGGGGCCCCGACGGATGCGAACTGGAAGATGCGGTTGTTCTCGCCGATGTCCGTGTGGCTCTGGATGACGACATGGGAGCCGATGACGGTTCCCTTCCCGATCGTGACGCTGGGCCCGATGACGCTGAAGGGGCCTACTTCGACACCCTCGGCGAGCTTTGCCTCGGGCGATATGACGGCAGATGGGTGGATCTTCATGTGATTTTCCTTCACGGGCTTATGGCAAAAGGCTTAAGGCAAAGGGTCGATCAAAGGATGCTGACCCTGCCGTTCCCTTTATTGCCGAGGGTTTTCAGGGTGTTGAGCTTTTTTCCAGTTCTTCTATCTTCTTGATGAGCTTCCAAAACGGTCTTGTGCATCTCCGGCAGGCGCTGGATGTGGGCGCTGAGCCTCAGCCAGTCCGTGTGGGGAATGGCGGGGGTCCCGGACATGATACGCGAAGCGGGGATGTCCTTGATGACGCCCGCCCGCGCCGCGATCATGACGTTGTCGCCGATGTTGATGTGGCCGACCAGTCCAGCCTGCCCCCCGATGAGGACACGCTTGCCGAGCCGGGTGCTTCCCGAGATGCCGACCTGGGCCACGATGATGGAGTTCTCCCCGATCACGACGTTGTGGGCGATCTGGACGAGGTTGTCGATCTTGGTGCCCCGCTGGATCCAGGTCTTGCCGAGGGTGCCCCGGTCGATCGTCGTGTTGGCCTGGATCTCCACATCGTCGTCGATCTGAACGATCCCCACCTGGGGGACCTTGCGGTTCTCGACGCCCGGATTGGCAAACCCGAACCCGTCGCTTCCCACGACAACCCCCGCATGAAGGACGACCCGCCGGCCGATGAGGCAGCGGCGATAGACCGTCACGTTGGGGTACAGGATGGAATCCTCGCCCACAGCGGCCCCGGGGCCGACGTAGACGCCGGGGTAGAGAACGGCGCCCCGGCCGATCTTCGCGCCTTTGCCCACGAAAGCCCCCGCGTAGACCGTTGCCCCTTCTTCCACGATGGCTTCGGGATCGATGAAGGCGTCAGGGCTCACCCCCTGGAAATCGCGCTCTTCGGGGTAGAAGAGCGAAAGCAGGCGGGCCAGCGCCGCGTAGGGGTCCTTCACGACGATGAAGTTCTTCCCTGTCCCTTCGACCGGCTGGGACACGAGGATCGCCGAGGCCGCCGTCGAGGCGATCTTCTTGCGGTACTTCGGGTTGGCCAGAAACGTGAGATCCCCCTCGCCGGCCTCGTCGAGGCCCTTGATGTCGCGGATCTCGACGGTGCCGTCACCGACGACGGTTGCCTGGAGAAAAGCGGCGATCTCGGAGAGAGTCTTCCCCATGAGTGTCACCTGCCGTGGCTCGATGCTTTGATTCTTTCCCTGTTACTTCTTTCCCTTGGCGGGGGCGGGGGCGGACTTGCCGGCTCCCTTGTTGTACTCCTCGATGATCTTCTTCGTGAGGTTGTCCTCCTTGTCGTGGTAGACGACGACGGGGTTGTTGAGGTCGAGGATGGCATCGTATTTCCCCTGCTTGCCCACCTGCTCGACGATCTTGAGGATATCGGGGATCATCACACCGGTGATGGCCTGCTCCTTCTTGCCGACCTCTTCGTTGGCGTCCTGGACCTGCCGCTGGTAGTCGCGGAACTTGACCTGATAGCTTGCCTCCTTTTCCCGGAAGGCCTCCGCCGTGAGGACCGACTTCTGCTTCTCGAGCTCGTCCTTCAGCTTCTTGAGTTCCTCTTCCTTCTTGGCGATGTCGGCCTTCTTCTTCTCGACGAATTTCTTGAGTTCGGCCTCGGCCTTTTTGCCGGCCTCGGATTGAGACATGATCGCCCGCATGTTGATGAATCCGATCTTCTGGGCGGCAGCTTCCGTGGCCGACAGGACAAAAACAAGGCAACAGCCAGGATGCCGATGAGGTAAATGTTTTCTTCATGGTATTGTTCTCCTTGAAAGTTATTGGCGAATCAAACACGGCAAATGGCTTCGGGTCAGGAGAAATAAGATTTCATTCAAAATTTCCTCATGCCTCTCAGCCAATTGTTTACATCGACCACCCCATCGTGAAGTCCCAGCGATAGGCATCGGCTCCCCGGGCTTGGGGTCCAGGACGTAGCCCCACTCGAGGCGCAGCGGCCCGACAGGCGAGTACCAGCGGATACCGACGCCTGCCGTCTTCCTCATGTCCCCGAGGTCGTACTTGTTGTTCCAGGCATTACCAGTGTCGAAGAAAACGACCCCCTTCATGCCGGCATTCTTGACGAGGGGGAAGACGAACTCGAAGTTAAAGAGCAGCATCCTGTCGCCGCCGACGATGTCGCCCGTCACGGGGTCGCGCGGCCCCACGTCCTTCAGGCCCCGGATGGAGTTGATCCCCCCGAGGATGTAGCGCTCGTAGACGGGGATTTCCTTCCCCTCGAAGGCCTGGATGTAGCCGATGCGCCACCGGGGCGAGAAGACGAGGTCTTCGCCGAAGGGCGGGACCTTGAAGAACCACGACGCGCCGTAATTGTATTTCCCGTAGGCGTTGTCGCCGCCGAAAATGGTCCCTGCCAGGTTGACATCGACCCGGTGGCGGCTGCCCGTCGTCGGGAACATCGTATCGTCCGTCGTGTCCCGCGACAGGGATAATATGATGCCGCTCGTGGACGTCACGCCCGCCTGGTCCTTGATATCCTGGGCGGCAAGGATCGAGATGTCCTTCACGTCGTTCACCGAATACCGGTACCCGATATAGCCGACGATCTTCTCCCAGATGGGGTAGCCGAAGGTGATGCCCGCCCCCTGCGTGGCGAGATTGTACGTGTCGTATTCCTGTGTAGAGCGTCCACATGTCGGTCTTCATCCAGAGGGGCAGGTCGAAGAGGTAGGGCTCGGTGAAGGACAGGTTGAGAGTGTTGTTTACCGTTCCCAGGGCCCCCTGGAGGGTCAGGATCTGGCCCCGGCCGAAGAGGTTCTGCTGAGAGATCTGGGCCATGAGCATGGCGCCGTCCTGGCCGCTGTATCCGGCGCCGATGCTGAACAGCCCCGTGGGGCGCTCCTTGACGCCGATGTTGATGTCCGTCAGGTTCTCGTCGGGCCCTTTGGCGGTCTGAAAATTCACCTCTTCGAAGAAGCGGAGCCGGTTGAGCGCCGCGTAGCTGTTCTTCAGCCTGTCGCTGTTGTAGAGATCCCCTTCCGTGAACGTCAGCTGCCGCCGGATGACCTTGTCACGGGTCTTCGTGTTGCCGGTGATGTTGATCCGGTTGAAGTAGACGAGGTTTCCTTTCTTGATGTCGTAGGTGATGTCGACCTTCTGCTCCGCCTCTCTCGTTTGGGTCTTGGGGTTGATCTCGGCGTAGGCATAGCCGTCGTTGTGGCTCACCCGCGTCAGGGCCTCGAGGTCTTTCGAAATGGCCTCCCGGTCGTAGTAGTCCTTCTTCTTGATGTTGAGCTTGTCGAGGAGTTCCTCCCTGGGGACCGAGAGGGTGTCGCCCGTGATCTCCACCTTGCCGACCTTGAACTGCCTGCCCTCGGAGACTGGGATCCGGATATAGATCCACTTCTTGTCGTTGGTGATCTCCGGCTCTCCCACCTGGGCCTGGATGTAGCCGTTGTTCATGTAGAAGACCTTCACCCGGTTGAGGCTCTCCCGGAGCTTTTCCTTCTTGAGGACGCCCGAGTCCGTGATGAAGGAGAAGATGCTCCACTCGGAGGTCTCCAGGAGGCCTTTCAGCTCCTTGTTCGTGAAGGCCTGGTTGCCCGTGAATTCGATCGTCTTCACGTAGAGCAGGTCGTTTTCCTTGATGTCGATGATGACGTTGACGTCCCGTTCCTTGACTTTCTCGGTCGCGAAGGAGATCTCGGCGTTGTAGTAGCCCTTGTCGTCGTAGAGCGCCTTGATCTTGTCCGCGTCGGCCTTGATGCGGTCGGGGTTGTAGGCCTGCTTGACCTTGAAGGAGAGGACCCCGCGGATGTCGTCGGCCTTGACGGCATCGTTTCCCTTGATCCGGATTTCGTTGACGAAGGGACGCTCCTCCAGGATGAAGGTGATCACCTTGCCGTCGGCGCTGTCCGTGACATCGGCCTTCACGTCCGTGAAGTAGCCCGTCCGGTAGATGGCCCGGATGTCGGAGGAGAGGTCCTCCTCGGAGTAGAGTTTGCCCTTCGCGCCCTTGAGAACGTTGTAAATGACGGTGCTCTCGATCCGCCGGTTGCCCGTCAGATCGATCCGGGAGATGACCTGTGTGCCGGAAACCCGGGCGAGGATGTCCCGGGCGAGCTGTGCTGCGAAGGCCCCCGTGTTTTCGATCCCCGCGCCCTGGGCGAAGAGCCCGGTGATCACGGCGCCCGTTTCCACGGTGACGGCCTTGGCGTCGAGACTCACGCGGGTGCCGAGCTGGGTGAGGCTTCCCACGATCACGTAGTCGGCCCGGATCTGTTTTCCGACGGAGAGCGCCAGCGCCTCGTCGGACGTCTTTCCGCTCACGAGCGGGGCAAATTGCTCCCGCGGGACGATCTGGATCGTACGGATCTTTCCCATCTCCAGGGTCATGCTGTTGTAGATGGCGTTTCGCAAAAGCGTGGCATCCCGTTCGCTGTAAATGTCGAAGGGGAAGACGGCGATCCTCTGCGCGGCGGCCTCGGGCGGGGCGGCCAGAAGGCAGGCGAAGAGCAGCAACAGGGCCAGGGCGAAGTTTTTTCCCGATCGTTTCATGTCACTCACCCTTCACGATTTTTCCGTCACGAAGCCCGATGCAGCGGGCCATGCGGTCTGCCAGCGACTGGTTGTGGGTGACCACGACCAGCGTGATGCCCCGGGTGCGGTTCAGGTTCACGAGCATCTCGTGGATCCGCGTCCCCGTTTCCGTGTCGAGGTTGCCCGTCGGCTCGTCGGCCAGCAGCATCTCGGGCTCCATCACGAGGGCCCTTGCCACGGCCACCCGCTGCTGCTCGCCGCCCGAGAGCTCCCCGGGCTTGTGGACCCTTCGCTCGGTGAGCCCCACCTCGTCGAGTATGGCCTCGGCCTTCCTGCGCGCCTCGACGCGAGAGAGCCCGGCGATGAGCGCCGGCATCATGGTGTTCTCGAGGCTCGTAAACTCCGGCAGCAGGTGGTGGAACTGGAAGACGAAGCCTACCTTGCGGTTGCGGAAGTCCGCCAGCTTTCTCTCGTCCCACTCGAAGATGCTCATGCCGTCGTAGAGGAAGCTCCCCTCCGTCGGGTGATCCAGCGTCCCCAGGATGTGCAGCAGCGTGCTCTTTCCCGCCCCCGAGGAGCCCAGGATGGCGAGCGAGTCGCCCCGGGCGATGTCGAGGTTGACCCCCTTCAAGGCGTCGATCCGGGAGCCGTCCATCATGTACGTCTTGCTGAGATTCCGGATCTCGATCCAGCCGCCGGCCGCCTTACTCATACCGGATTGCCTCCGCGGGATCAAGCTTCGATGCGTTCCGGGCCGGGTAGATCGTCGCCAGCAGGCTGACGACGAGGCTGCCCGCGACGATGATCGCCACGTCTTCGTAGTTGACGAGCGCCGGCAGCTCGCTCAGGTAGTAGACGTCCCCGGGCAGGATCTTGAACCCGAAGAGATTCTCGATGGACCGGGTGATGGGCCCGATGTTCCAGGCGACCGTGAGCCCCGTGAGGGTTCCCAGGAGCGTCCCGATGCCCCCGATGATGACCCCCTGGAGCATGAATATTTTCATGATGCTCTTCGCCGAGGCGCCCATGGACTTGAGGATGGCGATGTCTTTCGTCTTCTCCATGACGACCATGATGAGCGTGCAGATGATGTTGAATCCCGCCACGAGCACGATGAGTCCCACGATGATGAACATCACCCGCTTCTCCAGGCGAAGGGCCGCAAAGAGGTTGCGGTTCATCTTCATCCAATCCCTCGCCCAGTACGGGTAGCCCAGTTTCTTCTCGATCGCCCCGGCGATCTCCCTTGCCTGATAGATGTCGTTGATCTTGATTTCAATGCCCGTGACCTGGTCGCCCAGGCCGAGAAACTCCTGGCTGTCCGCGAGAGCGATGTAGGCCAGCGTCGAGTCGTACTCGTAGAAGCCCGACTCGAAGATGCCCACGACGACGAACTTCTTCATCCGCGGCACCATCCCCATGGGGGTGGCGATCCCCTGGGGGGAGACGATGTGGACCGTGTCGTGGAGGACGGCGCCCACGTGGCGCGCCAGCTCCTTGCCGAGCACGATGCCGGGGACATCGGCCAGGGGCTTCGGAAGCCGCATCTCCGAGCGACCCTGCGCGGAGAGGTTCTCCAGGCGTCCCTCCATCATCCGGCCCAGGTTGATCACGTCCCGGGCATCCCCCGGCGAGAGGCCCCGCAGCACGATGCCGCTGACGCTGTCGCCGTTTTTGAGCATGGCCTGGCTGTAGATAAAGGGGGTCGAGGCCACGACCCCGGGGATGCCGGTGATCTGTGCCTTGACCCGTTCGTGATCCTTCATGGGGCCCGTGTACTCCATGAGGATGATGTGGGCGTTGATCCCCAGGATCTTGTCTCGAAGCTCCTTCTCGAAGCCATTCATCACGGCGAGCACGATGATGAGCGCCGCCACCCCCAGCAGGATACCCGCCATGGAGATGAAGGTGATGATGGAAACGAAGACCTGTTTCCTCCGGGCCCGGAGGTACCGGAGGCTGACGAAAAATTCGTAGGACATACGGGGTGGAGTGTAACCCTTCCTTATATTGCTTGCAAGACTTCTTCATGAAGAGGGTAAGAAGGTGAGAATGTTGGATCAGCTGCCGGAAAATCAACTTCCTCCGGTCATTCCAACCGTCTTACCCTCTCACGTTCTCATCCTCTGTCTTCTGCTCCCCCGTCTCCCGGCGGCGCATGTGGGGGAAGAGGATCACGTCCCGGATCGACGGGGAGTCGGTCAGCAGCATCACCAGGCGGTCGATCCCGATCCCTTCGCCCGCCGTGGGCGGCATCCCGTATTCCAGGGCCATGATGTAGTCCTCGTCCATCCCGTGGGCCTCCTCGTCGCCGGCTTCACGCTGCTCGATCTGCATGAGGAAGCGGTTTTTCTGGTCCGCGGGGTCGTTGAGCTCGGAGAAGGCGTTGGCGATCTCCCGGCCGTGGATGTAGAGCTCGAAGCGGTCCACAAACTCGGGGTTGCGGCTGTTCTTCCGCGACAGCGGAGAGACCTCCAGGGGGTACTGGGTCACGAAGGTGGGCTGGATGAGCTTTGTCTCCACGACCTCGTCGAAAATGCCCATGAGAACCTTTCCCAGAGGCTGGTTCCCTTCGAAGAGGATCCCCCGTTTCTCGGCCTCCTGGAGGGCCTTGCCCCGGTCTTTCAGGGAAGCCGGGTCGAGGCCGGCGTACTTCACAAGGGCCTCTCCGACACTCACCCGGGCCCAGGGCGGCGTGAAATCGATCTCGGTGCCCTGGTAGGTGATCTGCAGGGTCCCGAAGATCTCGCGCACAAGCCCGGTGATGAGCTCCTCGGTGAGCGTCATGAGGTCCTCGTAGGTGGCGTAGGCCATGTAGAATTCCATCATGGTGAACTCGGGGTTGTGCAGCGTCGAGATCCCCTCGTTGCGGAAATTACGGTTGAGCTCGAAGACCCGCTCCAACCCGCCCGCGACGAGTCGCTTGAGGTAGAGCTCCGGCGCGATCCGCAGGAAGAGGTCCTGCCCGAGGGCGTTGTGGTACGTCTTGAAGGGTTTCGCCATGGCCCCCCCGGCCATGGGCTGCATCATGGGGGTCTCCACCTCGAGGAAGTCCCGCTCGTGCAGGAACGTGCGGATGGACTGGATGATCCGGCTGCGCGCCTCGAAGACCTCTTTGACTTTCGGGTTCACGGTGAGGTCGAGGTAGCGCTGGCGGTAGCGGATCTCCACGTCAGTCAGGCCGTGCCATTTTTCCGGCAGGGGCCGAAGGCACTTGGTGAGCAGGCGAAGCCCCTCGACCTCGAGGGTGAGCTCCCCCGTGCGGGTCTTGAAGACCCTGCCAGCGAGGTGGACGATATCGCCCACGTCGAGGCTCTTGAAAAGGGCGAAGGCCGCCTCGCCCACCTTGTCCTTGCGGATGAAGGCCTGGATGCGTCCCTTGCGGTCTTGGACGGCGATGAAGGCCCCCTTGCCGAAATCCCGGATCGCCATGATCCGCCCCGCGATGGAAAACCGCTCCGCCACCTTCTCCAGGGTCTCGTTGTCCATCTGCCCGTAGGTGTCAAGAATCTGCCTGGAGAGGTGGGTCACCTTCGCGTCGTTGGGGTAGGTCTCTACTCCCGAGGCGGCGAGGGCCTCGATTTTTTCCCGTCTCACCTTGAAAAGTTCACTGTCTTCCATCGTCTGTCCCCGGAAGTGCTCATTCGCAATCGTTTTTTTTGCCCCCGGTATGCGGGAACAAAGTTAATTTCACTATATTTTTTTTGCAGATGTGTCAAGAATGTTTTCGGTCGGTCACCCCCCGGGGAGGGTCCGTCGCCGGCGCCTCACGGGGTCACACTGGAGGGGCCGGGGAAGAAAAACGTTGACAAAACAGGCATCTAGTAATAGTATTCCACTCCTTTAAGTACAATGCTGATCGGAAGGTTGCTTCACAGCTCCATGGAACGGACACTGATCACCGGCGGTGCGGGCTTTCTGGGAAGCCATCTTTGCGATTATCTGATCGAAAAGGGTCATGAGGTCATCTGTATCGACAACCTCTCGACCGGGAATATGGAAAACATATCCCACCTGCTGGGGAATAAGCGCTTCAGCTTCATCCAGTACGATGTGACGAACTACCTCCATGTCGACGGAGAGCTCCACAACATTCTTCACTTTGCCTCGCCGGCGAGCCCGATCGATTACCTGAGAATGCCCATCCAGACCCTCAAGGTGGGCTCTCTGGGCACGCACAAGGCCCTGGGGTTGGCACTGTCCAAGAAGGCCCGGTTTCTGTTGGCCTCGACGTCGGAGTGCTACGGCGACCCCCTCGTCCATCCGCAGACCGAAGACTACTGGGGGAATGTGAATCCCGTGGGGCCCCGGGGTGTCTATGATGAGGCAAAGCGGTTTGCCGAATCCATGACCATGGCCTATCACCGCTCTCACGGCGTCGAGACCCGGATCGTGCGGATCTTTAACACCTACGGTCCCCGGATGCGACTCGAGGACGGGCGGGCGCTTCCCGCATTCATGGGCCAGAGCCTCAGGGGCGAGGATCTGACCGTTTTTGGAAACGGCACCCAGACCCGAAGCTTCTGCTACGTCGACGATCTGGTCGAGGGCATTTGCCGGCTTCTTTCTTCCGGAGAGGGTTACCCGGTCAACCTGGGCAACCCCGACGAGATCACCCTTCTGGAGCTGGCGCACCGGATCCTGGGGGTCACCGGTTCCAAGAGCCGGATCGTTTACCGGCCCCTGCCCGAAGACGACCCGAAAGTCAGGCGGCCCGACATCGGTAAGGCAAAGCGCTTGCTTGGCTGGGAGCCGCGGGTCTCCCTCGACGAGGGATTGCAGCGGGTGTTGCCGTACTTCCGGAGCAAGGTGAAGTAGGCGCGCAGGAAAGAAGAAGTTGAGCTTACCTTCTGTCTTGGAAGAACGATGCAACGAAACCAATGGGGAATGTAGAAAGAACAGTGGACAGGACGATAAAAAGGCCGGTCAACCGAAAGAGGGCCCTGGAGATCATCGGTCAGTACCCTTCATCGAAGGTGCTCGTCATCGGGGATCTCATGGTGGATCACTTCATCTGGGGCAAGGTCTCCAGGATCTCGCCCGAGGCCCCTGTCCCCGTCGTTGAGGTGACGAAGGAGAACCTCATGATGGGTGGCTCGGGCAACGTGGTGAGCAACATCCACGCCATCGGCGGCACCGTTGCGGTGGCGGGGATCATCGGCTCCGACGGGACAGGGGACTGGCTTGAAGGAAAGCTGCGGGAGATGAACGTCGACACGGGCGGACTGGTCCGGGAGGACGAGCGGCCCACGACGGTGAAGACGAGGATCGTTGCCCATGGGCAGCAGATGGTCCGTTACGACCGGGAGAGCCGGCACGCCGTCCAACCCGGCAGCGTCGACCGCATCGTCCAATATGTCACGTCCATCCTGGACGAGCTTCAGGCCATCGTGATCTCCGATTACAATAAGGGGATCGTGTCGGAGCGCCTGCTCGACGGGATCCGCCGGGCCGTGTCGGGGCGCCGCATCCCGGTTTGCGTGGACCCGAAGCGAAACGATTTCACGGTATACAGGGACTTCGACGTCATCACGCCCAATCACCACGAGGCGGGCCGCGCCGTGGGCGTCGAAAACACCCAGGAGCTCAATGAGGGCCGGCGGGCCGAGATCGCCCGAATCGGCCGGGAAATCCTGAAACAGTTCGGATTCCGGGCGGTCCTCATCACGCGCGGCGAGGCGGGCATGGACCTTTTCGAGCGCGGGGGTCGGGATTTTCACATTCCCGCCGAGGCGAAGGAAGTGTTCGACGTGACCGGCGCGGGAGACACGGCCATCGGCATTTTTGCCCTGTCGCTTGCCTCCGGGGCTTCTTTCCGGGAAGCGGCCTACATGGCCAACAAGGCGGCAGGGGTTGTCGTGGGCAAAATCGGTACGGCCACGGTGTCGCCGGCGGAACTCAAAAGAGTGGTGTAGGCAGAAGGCAGCCAACAGCCAACAGCCGACAGCCAACAGTCCGTGCATCTTTTCCCGGCTGTATGCTGTCGACTGTGGGCTGTCGGCTTCGTGATGACCGGCAAGACTGGACAGACTGGATAGACCAGATTCGATGAGCAAGCCACGCGAACCTGAGCCGGTTAAGTTGTTCGTGAGCGTGCTCGCCGGTGATGCGGGCCTGCTGGAGGCGGTCATCCGGGAATTGGCGCAGCGCCGCGGGAATCCCGATTTCGTGAGCGAGATCCTCCCGTTCGTCTACACGAAATATTACGCCGCCGAGATGGGTCCGGCCCTCGTCCGGCGTTTCGTCGCCTTGGACGTACTGATCCGGTCGGAAGAACTTCCGGCGATCAAGCTTGAGACAAACGCACTGGAGGGGCAGCTCTCCGGCGGCGGGGCAAGGCGGGTCAACATTGACCCGGGTTACGTGGCAAAACAGCATTTCATCCTTGCCACAGGGAAGGGTTTTTCCCACCGGCCTTACATCGGGCAGGGGATCTACGCAGACCTGACGCTTGTGTACCGGAAGGAAACGTACCGGCCCCTCGAGTGGACCTATCCCGACTACCGCTCGGAGCAGACGATCGGGATGCTCAACGGGTTGCGGAAACGATATATTTTGCAATTAAAGCAGGCTAAAGGCTAAAGGCTAAAGGCAAAAGGCTAAAGGCGAAAGGGACGCATGATTTTTTTCTTCAACCCTTTGCCTTTCGCCCTTCGCCTTTAGCCAGGAGATTGACCATGCTCAGCATGACCGGTTACGGCAGGGCGGAGACACAGATCGAGGGGCGCAAGTGGGTCATCGAGATCAAGTCGCTCAACCACCGCTACATCGAGATCATCACCCGCTTGCCCAACGTCCTTTCCCCCCTGGAAGTGGGTATCAAGAAAAGGGTCGGCGAGCGGATTTTCCGCGGGCGCATCGAGATCAGCATCCAGGCCGACGCGGAGTCGGGTCCGGACAACGGCGTCCAGTACAGCCTCAACGTGCCTCTGCTCCGGAATTACCATTCCCTGCTCGTGAGGATCAAAGAGGAGCTGAACCTCAAGGAAGAGATCGATCTGAGGACCCTCGTGCGCTTCAAGGAGATTTTCGTGCCTTCGGAGACCCGCTTCGACCCGACGGCTGCCTGGGGGGGGCTCCAGAAGACCCTCGATGAGGCCATCGATGCCCTCATCCGGATGCGCCAGGTGGAAGGCGAAGTCCTGAAGAAGGACTTTCTGGCGCGGCTCGATACCTTGACGCGCCATCTCGGCTCGGCGAAGGCCCGGGCTCCCCGGACCGTCCTCGAGTACAAGCAGCGGCTCCAGGAGCGGATCCGCGAACTGACGGACGGCCTCGAAATGGACCCCGCGCGCCTGAGCCAGGAGGTGGCCCTCCTGGCGGAGAAAAGCGACATCACCGAAGAGATCGTGCGATTCGAGAGCCACATCGGCCAGACGGCAAAGCTCCTCCTTGGCAGCGATGCCATCGGACGCAAGCTCGACTTCCTGCTCCAGGAGATGGGCCGGGAGGTGAACACCCTCGGGTCCAAGAGCAACGATATCGCCATTGCGCAGGACGTCATCGAACTCAAGAGCGAACTGGCCAAGCTGAGGGAGCAGGCCCAGAATGTCGAGTGAGCGCTTGCCGATGGAAGGGATCTTCATCGCCGTGACGGGTCCCTCGGGATCGGGAAAGACTTCCGTCTGCAAGGCCCTGCTGGAGAGGTTTCCGCAGCTTCGTTTTTCCGTATCCCTGACCACGCGGCCGCCCAGGCCCCTGGAGACAGACGGAAAGGATTATCACTTCGTCACCGAGACGGAGTTTCGCGACCGGATCGGCCGCGGCGACCTGATCGAGTGGGCCGAGAACTTCGGTCAGCTCTACGGGACCTCCCGGGAAACCATGGAGGCGGCCCTCAGGGGCGGCCACGACCTGCTGCTGGATGTGGACACGCGCGGGGCCCGGGCCCTGAAGAAGGCCTGGCCGGGGGGTATTTTCGTCTTCGTCATCCCCCCGTCCATCGAGGAACTCGAGCGTCGCCTGAGGGGCCGGGGTTCCGAGACGGAGGAGACGATCCGCCGGCGGTTCGACAACGCGCTCAGTGAGATTCGCGAGATCGTGTGGTATGATTACATCATTATGAATGACAACCTGGATGCGGCCATTGCAAGCCTGCGGTCCATCTATGTGGCGGAAACATGCAGGCGTGAACGCATGATGGTGAAGATAAAACCTTTCTTTGATCGATCGGGAGGCAACTAAATATGGCAAGAGTTACTGTTGAAGACGCATTGAAAGAGGCAAGAAACCGCTTTGCCCTCGTGATCCTGACAGGTCAGCGGACCCGCCAGATTCTCAAGGGATCGCAGATCCTGGTTGAAAATCGGGACAACAAGCCCGTGGTCACGGCGCTGCGCGAGGTGGCTGCGGGCAAGGTGAGGTATTCCCATCCGGAGCTCCTGGACAGGGTTGAGGAACAGGCGAGGCAGATCGGCGACGAGATGGGGTTCATCGGCGATGAGGACGATTCCGAGTAAGGAGGCCCGTTCGCGCCTCATCTTTGCCCTGGACATGGGCGACGGCATCGACGAGACCCTGCATTGGGTCGAGCGCCTTCGGGACCACATCGGGGTCTACAAGGTCGGCAAGGAGGCCTTTACCCACTTCGGGCCCGCGATCGTGCGCCGGATCCAGGACCTGGGGGGACGGGTCTTTCTCGATCTCAAGTTCCACGACATTCCCAATACGGTTGCCAAGGCCGCCGAGGGGGCCGTGAAGCTCGGTGTTGCCATGTTCAACGTCCATGCCCTCGGGGGGCGGGAGATGATGGAGAAGACCGTCTCGGCCGTGGAGAAGACGGCCCGCGAGGCCGGGGTGGAAAAGCCCCTCATCCTGGCCGTTACGGTACTGACCAGTCTCAACGACCGGGACCTCTCCGAGCTTGGGTTTCACCAGACGACACAGGGGCTTGCGGCGCATCTTGCGGCCGCAGCATGCCGCGCCGGCGTAGGCGGAGTGGTGGCCTCGCCCCAGGATATTCTATCCATTCGCGGGAACTGCGGCCCCCAATTTGCCATCGTGACCCCCGGCATCCGCCTGGGCGGCGGCGAGGTGGAGAAAGACGACCAGAAACGGATCGACACCCCCCGCGAGGCGATCCGCAACGGCGCCGACTACATCGTTGTGGGCCGGCCCATCCGGCTGGCAAAGGACCCCGTCGAGGCGGCCGACCGCATCGTCGAGGAGATCGCCCTGGGCCTGGCCGACCGGAAATAATATTGTCTATTCCGTCTATCCGGTCTGTTCCGTCTGTTCCGTCGAGGTACTGGGCTTCTTGAGAAACAGTAATTGAGTAACTGGTTGATTAAGCAATTGGGGCATCTATCCTGATTACTTGATTACTCAATTACTGCGTGCTGGATTCCGAATCTCTTTCACTGGTCACTAACCACAAACCACAAACCACTAGCCACTTGCCACATGCAAATCATCTACGGCATCAATCCCGTCTCGGAGATCCTCAGGAGCGAGGGCGGTGACGTGCGGAAGATTCTCGTCGCCGAGGGACGGCGCGGCGAGGATGTGAAGAAGATCCTGGAGCTGGCAGCAGCCCGGGGCATCACGGTGGAGGTTCGCGGGCGGGACGCCCTCGAGCGCCAGGCAGGTACCGCGGCCCACCAGGGCGTGCTGTGCCTTTGCGGGGAGTTTGCCTACGCAGGCCTCGAGGACATCATCACAAACCGTCATCCCGCCTTTCCCGCGAGCCTCGTCCTTCTGCTCGACGGGGTCGAGGACCCCCAGAACTTGGGCTCCCTCATTCGAACGGCCCACTGCTTCGGCGCCAACGGGGTCGTCATCCCACGCGACCGCGCTGCCGGGATCACCCCCGCCGTCATCAAGGCCTCTGCCGGTGCTGCCGGTCACATCCCGGTTGCCCGGGTCGTAAATCTCACCCAGGCCATTGAATTCATGAAGGAAAAAGGATACTGGATCTACGGCACCGATGCCTCCTCGGAGTGCGATGCCGGATCGGTCCGCTTCGAGGGGAACGTGGGTCTCGTCATGGGCAGCGAAGGCAAGGGGATCAGGCCGCTGGTGCGAAAGCACTGCGATGTGCTGCTTTCCATCCCCCTCTTCGGCCGGATCGACTCCCTGAACGTCTCCGTCGCCGCCGGGATCCTGCTTCATGAAATACGCCGTAGCGCCCGTTCGCGCTGACACCACCCCGGTTCCACCCCATGGCACCGATTTTGCTTCCCTTTGCAGCACACACCCTTGCCTTGCGTGATCCGACAGATCGGGATTAAGAAATCCGGAAAAATGCCGATGATAAGAAAAGGTGGGGCATGTGTGACTTCGCGATTTTTTCGCGACGCTCCGGTAAAAGTCTGAAGCACTGATGAATCGAGGAGAACGATTATGGCAGTTTACGTTTGGGTAGCCCAGGGAAGGGCCGGCGAGGTCAAAAAAGGCGAAACGGAAGCCATCAATGAGGCGGCCGTTCGCACACAACTCCGCAGGCAGGGTCTCAAACCGACCCGCGTAAAGGGAAAGCCGAAAGATCTCCTGGAAATGATTCCCTTCAGGGGGGGCGTCAAAGGGAAGGATGTCGTCATCTTTTCCCGCCAGTTCTCGACGATGATCAGCGCGGGTCTTCCGCTCATTCAGTGCCTCGACATCCTGGCCTCCCAGGAACAGAACAAGTCCTTTGCCCGGGTCATTCGTGCCATCAAGGAAGACATCGAGGGCGGATCCACCCTCACTGACGCCCTGCGGAAGCATCCGAAAGTCTTCAACGATCTTTTCTGCAACATGATCGCCGCAGGCGAGGCCGGAGGTATCCTCGACACGATCCTGAACCGTCTGGCCACCTACCTGGAAAAGTCCGCGAAACTGCAACGCAAGGTCAAGGGGGCCATGACCTACCCGGCCGTCGTTCTCTTCATCTCGTTTGCCGTCATCACCCTGCTGCTCGTCAAGGTCGTACCCGTCTTCCAGACCATCTTCGCCGGGATGGGGAAGGAGCTTCCCTGGCTGACGCAGTCGCTCATCGACCTGAGCAACTTGATCACGAATAATTCCCTTTATATCGTGGCTGCACTTGTCGTTGCCATCGTGCTTCTGGTCCGCTTCTACCAGACGGATAAGGGGCGGTCTCTTTTCGACCGGTTTATTCTCAAGCCCCCCGTGATCGGCCCGCTCATGAGAAAGGTGGCCATTGCCAAGTTCACGCGGACGCTCTCCACCCTGATCTCCAGCGGCGTACCCATCCTCGACGGGCTCGAGATCGTGAGCCGCACCGCCGGAAACAAGGTCGTCGAGAAGGCCCTCATGGAGACGCGCAAGAACATCAGCGAAGGCAAGACGATCGCCGAGCCGCTGGCCGCAACGAGCGTCTTTCCTCCCATGGTCGTTCAGATGATCGCCGTCGGCGAAGCCACAGGATCCCTCGACTCCATGCTCAGCAAGATCGCCGACTTCTACGACGACGAGGTGGAGACGGCCGTCAACGCCTTGACGTCCATGCTCGAGCCCATTCTCATGGTCTTCCTGGGCGGCGTCGTGGGCGGGATGATCGTGGCGATGTACCTGCCGATATTCCAGCTCGGCTCGATTGTGGGATAAGGACAGGCTAAAGGCCAAAGGCATCAGACATCAGAAATAAAGAAAAGCCCTGGGTTCCTGTTGGAATCCGGGGCTTTTTAGTGGGCAAAAAAATGGTCGGGATGGCGCGATTTGAACGCGCGACTCCTGCGTCCCGAACGCAGTGCCCTACCAGGCTGGGCCACATCCCGACGCGGCAAAGATATATAATTTGTCTTTAAAAGTCCATTGTTTTTTGCTACTAACCCTCTAGGGGATTGATGAGCAGGCTTGCCTCGGCAGGTCCCGATGATTACGTTTGATACAGGACCGGGTCAGGCCCGCAGAAATTCCGTACGGAGACAGAGCATCGTGATCATCTATGATCTCAAGTGTGACAAGAAACACAAATTCGAGGGCTGGTTCAAGGATCTGGCCGCTTTCGAACAGCAGAAGGCGCAGAAGCTCATCACCTGCCCTTTGTGCGGCAGTGCGGAAGTGGCCATGGTGCCCTCCTCGATTGCCGTCATGGGCAAGAGCCGCGAACTGAAAGAGCGCAAGGCGAACCTGGCCGACGTCTCCCCGATGAAAATGCTGGAGATGGTTCACGACTTCGTTTCGAAAAATTTCGACGACGTAGGCGAGCGGTTCGCCGAGGTGGCAATGAAGATCCATCGCGGGGAGGAAAACAAGCGCAACATCCGCGGGGTCACGACGGAAAAGGAGGAAGAGACGCTCCGCGAAGAGGGCGTGGAGTTTGTGAAGATTCCGGTGCCCAAGTTCGACAGTTAAGCAGGATCGAGGCTCGAGGTGCGAGGTTCGAGGTTTTTTGTTCCTCGGACCTCGAACATGAGAACATACAGAAGAGGCAATTTCACAGCAAGGCCGGTTCGGGCCATTTAAAGACGCAATACATGGGGTCGGGACCCATCGACCCCTTTTTTTGTAGAGGGGTGACATGAGGGAACTGTTCGAGGGGGTTCTCAAGACCATCGGCAACACGCCGCTCGTCGAGATCCGCAAACTCAACCCCAACAAAAATGTGAAGATCTACGCGAAGCTCGAGAGCTTCAACCCGGGAGGGTCCATCAAAGACCGGCCGGCCCTGTACATGATCGAGAGGGCCGAGGAGCGGGGCGAGCTCACGCACGACAAGATCATCCTCGAGGCGACGAGCGGCAACACGGGGATCGGGCTTGCCATGGTGGCAGCCGCCAAGGGCTACCGTCTGTGCCTCACCCTGTCCGAATCGGCCAGCGAGGAGCGCAAAAAAATCCTCAAGGCCCTCGGGGCGGAGCTGCGGTTCACGCCCGCCGCCCTCGGAACCGACGGCGCCATCGAGGAAGCCTACACTCTCATGCGGGAAAACCCGGACAAGTACTTCCTCGTCGACCAGTTCAACAGCGAGGACAACCTTGCCGCCCATTACTACGGCACGGCCGTGGAGATCTGGCAGCAGACCGGGGGGAAGGTCACCCTGCTGGTGGCCACCCTCGGCACCTCCGGGACGGCCATGGGCTGCGCGAGGCGCCTCAAGGAATACAACCCCGACATCCGGATCGTCGGCGTCGAGCCCTACATGGGGCACAAGATCCAGGGCCTCAAGAACATGAAGGAGTCCTACCGCCCGGGAATCTTCGACCGAAGCCGCCTCGACGAGAAGGTGAACATTCTCGACGAGGACGCCTACGAGATGGCCCGGAGGCTGCTGCGGGAGGAGGGGATTTTCGCCGGGATGAGCTGCGGGGCGGCCATGCACGTGGCCGTCGAGAAGGCGAAGGAGCTCAGCGAGGGGCTCATCGTCGTCATCCTCCCCGACAGCGCCGAACGCTACCTCTCGACGGAGCTCTTTGCCGACAAGGAGAAGTCGACGCTCCGGGTTTACAACGTCCGAACCAGGCAGAAGGAGTTCTTTCAGCCCATTCGTGCCGAGGAGGTCCGGATGACGTCCTCCGGCCCGTCGATCCATCTCGTGCCGCACCTCGGCAGCTACCGGCGCTTTGTCGTCTCGGACCTGATCGTCCGGTACCTGGGGTTCAAGGGTTACAAGGTCAAGCACACGACCAACATCGTCGATCTCACGGACAAGACGATTGCCGAAGCCGAGCGCGCGGGACTGGAGCATGGCGAATTTACGAAACGGGCCTTCGGCGAGTTCCTCCGGGAGGCCGAGTCACTCCGGATCCGCAACGACGTTTCCTACCCGAGAGCGCAGGAAAACGTGGAAGCCATGCTCGGCCTCGTGGAAAAACTCGTCGAGAGGGGCTACGCCTACGAAAAGCTGCGCTCCGTCTACTTCGACATCTCCAAGCTCGAGGACTACGGCAAGCTCTCCAACGTGGATCTCGACAAGGTGAAGTCCGGCAAGACCCCGGAGCTCGATGAGTATGAGAAGGACAGCCCCGTGGACTTCATGCTGCTCAAGCGCTCGACGCTCGCGGAGCTCAAGAAGGGGATCTACTACAAGACCCGCTGGGGCAACGTGCGGCCGAGCTGGCACCTGGCCTGCGCCGCCCTGTCCATGAAGGCGCTGGGCGACATCTTCGACATCCACGCCAGCGGCTCCGACATCGTCTTCCCGCACTGCGAGAACGTGCTCGCCATCGGGAAGGCCGCCACGGGGAAGCCGCCCGCCAACTATTGGATCAACACGGATCTCGTGATGGTCGAGGGAAAGAAGATGTCGCGCTCGCTGGGCAACATCCTCACCGTTGCAGGCCTGGTCGAGCAGGGCTATCGGGGAAGCGAGATCCGCTACTTCCTGCTCTCGTCGCACTACCGCAAGCCCCTGAACTTTTCGCCCGGCGCCATGGAAACGGCGAAAAACACCGTCGAGAAGCTCAACGAGTTCGTCCAGCGGCTCATCCACTTCACGCCGGGCGCAGGCTGCCCCGACACGGACCAGCTCGTCTACGATCTTAGGCACGGGTTTGCCGAGGCCATGGACGACGATCTCAACATCTCGGCGGCCCTCGCCGTCCTGTTCGGCTTCGTCAAGCGGGTGAGCGCGCCGCTGGCCCGCAACGCCTTCAGCGAAAAGGAGCGCGACAAAATCCTGGAGTCCCTCAAGTCGATCGACTCGGTGCTTGCCGTTATGGATTTCGAGGAGGAGAGGCTCGGTGACGAGGCGCAGCGCCTCCTCGACAGACGAAACGAACTGCGAAAGGCGAAACGTTGGAAGGAAGCTGATGAGGTCAGGGCGCAGCTGCTGGAGATGAGGGTGGTGTTGCAGGACACGCCGGCAGGGGTGACGTGGAAAAAGAAGTGACCCGTGGCTAGTGGCCAGTGACCAGTGAAAAAGAGCCGGGCGGATGCCCGGCCTTTTTTGTTGCGCCGGTATGTTGGATTCGTTAAAATACTACATGGTGCGACAAAAGGTGCAGAGCAACCTTGCGTTTTGAACCAGGAAAGGAGGGCTATAACCATGGCAGACGAGGAGAAACAGCAGGGCACGGGGTCCGATGCGTGGGATGCCACGCAGTGGCACGTCGTGGAGAAGGGTGAAACGCTGTCGAAGATTTCGAAAAAATACTACGGCGATCCCAATCTGTACATGAAGATCTTCGAGGCGAACAAGGACATCCTCAAGAATCCGGATTTGATCAAAATCGGACAGAAATTACGAATCCCTTAACGAAAAGGAGGAACCGAGATGAAGTCGAAGAAGTACTGGATACCCATTTTATTTATCGTCATCGGCCTGTTTCTGGCGGCCTGCGGCTCAGGCAACAAGGAGGCGGCGACTGTGGCGATCAAGGCTGCCGAAGATTCCTACGGTGCCGTCAAGGGCGAAGTGTTGAAGTACATTCCCGATCAGGCCAAGGGCGTGGAAGACGCGATCAAGGGCGCAAAGGAGAACTTTGACAAGGGCAACTTCGATGCGGCCCTCGCTGCGGCAAAGCCAATCCCCGATAAGGTGAAAGAGCTGACTACCGCCGTTGCGGCCAAAAAGGCGGAACTGGCAAAAAGCTGGGAAGAGATGAGCGGCGGGCTGCCCAAGATGCTCGAAGTCATCAAGAGCAGGCTCGACATCCTGTCGGCGAGCAAGAAACTGCCTGAAAACATGGACAAGGCGAAGCTCGATGGCGCCAAGGGCGGCTACGAAGCGGCGGCCAAGATGTGGGACGACGCGAAGGCAGCCTTCTCCGGAGGCAACGTGGCAGAAGCGGTGGCCAAGGCGAAGACCGTGAAGGAGAGGGCCGTGGAGGTGATGACGACCCTCGGCATGCAAGTTCCCGCGGCGGC
Organism: uncultured delta proteobacterium; assembly: GCA_963802225.1. Classification (GTDB taxonomy): domain Bacteria; phylum Desulfobacterota; class Syntrophia; order Syntrophales; family UBA2192; genus UBA2192. The sequence continues at coordinate 110,084 of CAWDHZ010000041.1, forward strand.
AGCGCCAGCGCCGGCACCAGCACCAGCAGCCGCGCCCAAAGGCTGAGACAGAGACAGTGTGAAAAAAAGTGGTTACTGGCCAGTGAACAGTGAAAAGAAAAGCCGGGCGATTGCCCGGCTTTTCTTTTTAATCCATTACCGGCTACGGGTGACTCCGACACGGGCGCAGCAGTTCGTGACGGGGCAGCGGCTGCAGAAGGGCGAGACGGGCTTGCAGATGTTCTGTCCGTGCATGACGAGGATCGTGTTGATGGCGATCCAGTGCTTCTTCGGAAGCTTGGCCCGCAGGGCCTCCTCCGTCTCATGGGGTGTCTTCGTCTTCACATAGCCCCAGCGGTTCGTGATGCGGTGGACGTGGGTATCGACGCAGATGCCCGCCTTGTTGTGGGCCAGTGTGATGACGAGGTTTGCCGTCTTGCGCCCCACGCCGGGAAGCGTCAACAGCTCCTCGATCGTCTCGGGCACGAGGGAGCCGAAACGCTCGACGAGCTCCTCCGAGGCCTTCCGGATGGCCTTGGCCTTCGTGTGGTAGAACCCGGCGGGGAAGATGGCCTTCTCGATCTCACCCTCGGTCAACATGGACATCGTTGCAGGCGAGATGGCCAGTGCAAAGAGCCGCTCCGTGGCGGGGCCCGTGACCTCGTCCTTCGTTCGCGCGCTGATGATCGTGGAGATGAGGATCTTGAAGGGATCGACGATCGCCTCTTCGGCCATGGCCGATACGGGCGGCAGGCCGAACTGTCGCAGCTCGGCCTCCAGCAGGCGCATGAGGGCGTGGATGTCTTTGTCTTTCATGAACGGAATGGCAAAAGGCTAAGGGCGAAAGGCAAAAGGATGGAAGCTTTTCTTATAGCCTTTAGCCCTTCGCCTTTAGCCAATTAGTTATAGCCTTCCTCATGCGCAAGCATATCTAAATGGAGAGTGGCCACATCCTCCACGTCCAGGATGGCCTCCTCGCCTGCGTTGCGGAAGTCCAGGGTCTTGATGTAGCGCTTGCAGACGTCACAGACGTCGACGCGGTAGCGCTCATCGCCCTCGACGGTGAAGTAGGAGAGCGACTGCTGCTCCTCGTTGCTGCAGAAGGGGCACTTCACGCGCCTGAAGCGCCACTCGAACCCGCACTGGCTGCAGAACAGGTGCCGCTTGCCCTCCTCGTCGACGAGCCTTCCGATTTTCGGCATCCGCCCGCAGACAGGGCAGTAGCCGTCGCTCCAGCCCATCTTCGTGATCCGTTCACCGTAGAGATCGGTGACAAACTCGAGAGACGGCCGGAGGCTTTCCTCGACGAAGAACTTCAGCAGATCAATCGTGTCGTCGTCCGCTTCTTCTGCCGCGCCTTCCTCCCCCGACGCGGCGAAGGAATCGTAGACCATCTCCTCGTAATTGAGCTTGCCGTCTTCAATATCTTTCAATATCTGCTCCGTCTCGACGGGGTTTCGTTTCTCGCCGATTTCGAGAAGGGCGAGGAAAAACTTTTTCGGCTCCTCCAGGTCCAGCTTCGCTGACGAGAAATCGACCAGGGGAAGCCCTCCCTGCAACTTGGCTTCGAGGTGTCCCTCGTCGATGGGAAAGATGCTCTTCGTGATCTTCTTGCGATGCTCCTCCCTGAGGATGAGGATCTCCCCGAGAATATCCAGCAATTCGCTGAACTGCGGGTTTATATTCTTGTGTCGTTCTATGACCTGAAGCGTCTGCCCTAGTTCTTTTGCCATCCCCCTGATCTACCTCCTTGAGTGGGCGACCGGGTCGTTCCGGATGCCTGCGGGAAGGGCTTCTCGCGCTGTCCTTCCCAATTCCGGGTGCTCTATATCGCCTTTCCGGTGTGGAAGCAAGTGAATCTTTTCTAGAGGCTTCTCAGTAGAAACCCCTTCAGATACAGTGACATGGGAATGTTCAGCACGTAGGGGTGATCCCGGTCCTGGTAGAGGTGTTCCAGGATTTCGATGCGGCATTCCCTGTCCGTTGCGGCCTCGAGGACCGCTCTCTGCAGGTCAACCTGCGAGACGTGATGGGAGCATGAAAAAACGGCAAGAAACCCGCCGGGCCGCAGGATGCGCAGACTCTGGCAAATGAGGTGCCTCAGGCCCTTGAGAGCGCCCGCCGTGCTCCGTTTTGTCTTCGCGAAGGGAGGGGGGTCCAGGATGATGAGGTCAAAGCGATCCCTGGCGCCCGGCGCCTCGCTCAGGTAATCGAAGGCGTCGGCCCTCACCGTCTGTGCCGCAACGCCGTTTGCGGCCAGGTTCTCCCGGGCCTGTTCCAGGGCCTCCCGGGAGACATCGACGAGCCTCACGCGCCTTGCCCCGTGAAGCGCGGCATGGATGCCGAAGGCCCCCGTGTTGGCGAAGACGTCGAGAACCTCGAAGCCCTCTTCCACGTAAGAGGATATGACTTCCCGGTTTCGACGCTGGTCGAGAAAAAAGCCTGTCTTCTGGCTCTCCCGCAGATTCACGAAAAACCTTGCGCCGCTCTCCGCAATCTCGATGCGCCCCGGGATCTCGCCGTGGAGAACCCGGTCTTCCGTCCCGAGCCCCTCGCGGCTGCGTGACTTCGCTTCGGACTTCTCGTAGATCCCCTTCGGCTGCCGCAGCTCGACCAGCTCGGGCAGGAGAAGATCCCGCAGCCTCTCCATCCCGAGCGTGTTGACCTGGATGGCGAGATGTCCTGCGTAGTCATCCACGATGATTCCCGGCAGCTCATCGGCCTCGGCATGGACGAGGCGGCAGGCGTCGGTTTTCACCCGCAGGGCTTCGCGCTTCCGGAAAGCCGCCAGGAGCTTTTCCCGGAAGAAGTCCCTGTTGATCTCCACGTCGGAAAACGATAAAATGCGTACGCTGATTTCACTGGCGGGGTTAATGTAGCCGATGCCCAGGAACGTGCCGCCGGGAGAATGAACGGAGACGAGATCCCCCGGATCGCCCGCTGACTGCTGGATGTCTGTCCGGTACACCCAGGGGAAGAACGAGTGCAGCCGCTCGGCCGCCGCACGGTTGACGACGATCTTTTTCATTTCCCAGTCTGTTAACGGTTTTGACCCTGAAAAGCAAGGCCAATACAAAGGCGCAAGGCTAAAGGCTAAAGGCTAAAGGCTAAAGGCGTAAGACGTAGAGATCATCCTTTCTTACCTTTCGCCATTAGCCGTTAGCCCTGAGCCCCGATTGTCGAAAGGAGAGAACATGGCCTTACTGTCCGTTGAGGATACGGTTTTAATGGTGATCGATATGCAGGGAAACCTGTACGAGTCCATGCAGGACAAACAATTCCTTTCGGAGAATGTCCAGAAACTCATCCGGGGAATGCAGGTCTTCGGCATCCCCGTCATGGTCACCGAGCAGATCCCGGAGAAGCTGGGGCCCACGATCGACCCGGTGGTATCGCTCCTGACCGATGTGCCGCGCATACCCAAGGCAGACTTCAGCTGTTGCGGCGATGAAAAGATCATGAAAGCTCTCAAGGCCGCAGATCGCCGACAGGTGCTCCTGTGCGGCATCGAGGCGCACGTCTGCGTCTACCAGACGGCGATCGATCTGCTGGGGTTCGGTTACGAAGTTCACCTCGTCGCCGATGCCGTCTCCTCGAGAACGGTCATGAACCGCGAGATCGGCATCGAAAAGATGCGCGACCAGGGGGCTCATCTCGCGAGCACCGAGATGGTTCTCTTCGAGCTGGTCCGGACGGCGGAGGATCCCAAGATCAAAGAGATTTTCAAGATCGTCAAGTGACCGGGGGCGCGTCCCACAAGACCCGCCCTGTGGGCGGGGTTTGGGCGCGCAATCATGTTTCGTTCTTTCCTTGCCGGGAAGCCCCGCCCTGTGGGCGGGAGCTTCACATGTAGTCCCTGCGTTGAAACGCCATTCACCATGAAAAGAGGGCCCGCTTCTTTCGAAACGGGCCCTCTTTCTTAGCTTCCTATCTTCTTAACTTCTAAATTCTGTCCCTTAGTGGTGCTCTCCGGCAGGCTTCTTCTCCTCGCCGTAGACGACGAGCGTGCCGTGATGCTCCATCTCCTTGAGCCACTTGGGATGCTGCTTCTTGGCCCAGCCCCGCGTGACCCAGCCGGTGATCATGGCTTGGAACGAGCCGGGGTTGCCGATCGTCCCCAGGTAGATGTGGACGAAGAAGAAGGCAAAGAGGGTGACAAACCCCACGGCGTGGAGCGTGTACATCCAGCGGGTGAGCGACATGGGCAGGATCTGGAACATCATCAGAAGCCCCGTGACGAGCATCATGGGTCCGCAGAGGGCCACGGCGATGAAGAACATCTTCTGCCCCGGGTTGTACTTGCCGCTCTCGGGCGGGTGCTCCACGTGCCAGAGGTAGCCTCCGGCGCACTTGATCCACTCGAGATCCGCGGGCATCTCGATGACCCCTGCCTCCCTCCACCACATGGAGATGGCGAAGATCAGCGAGAAGCCGAAGACGAGGCCCGTCAGGTTGTGGACGTATTTCAGGTTTTTCATTCCGCCCATAATCGTCCCGATGAAGTTCAGCGACGTGAACATCATCCCCAGTCCCGTGATGAACAGGATGATGCAGGAAATCGCCATCACCCAGTGGACGATCCGCTCAAAGGCATCTGTTGCTTGAATCATTCCAGGTTTCATGGTCATTCACCCCCTTCCTTCTTCCCTGCCACATCCGCATCGTCGTAGGGCAGTTTGGGCCCCTTGATCAGGTAGTGCAGGAACGAACCCGCCAGGATGCCGCCCGCGGCCAGCAAAGAGATGGGCTTGAGGAAGCCCCGCCACAGCGTGACGCTCCAGGGAACGCACGGGTCGATCTGGATCCCCGCATAGGTGGCGGGCTTTTCGGAGAGCACGTACATCAAGTGCGTGCCCCCGACGTACTTGTCGCCGTATACCGTGGCCGACCCGCCCAACTGCTGGGCACGGGCCGCGGCCTTCTTCAACTGGGCCTCCTTGTCGCCCCAGGAAAGGGCGCCCGTGGGGCAGGCCTTCACGCAGGCGGGGGACATGTTGTTGGCAAGACGGCTTTCGCACATGTCGCACTTGGCGATCTTGTCCGTCGAGGCGTCGTACTTCGGAACCTCGAAGGGGCAGGCCGCCACACAGTTTTTGCAGCCGATGCAGAGGTCGTGGTTGAGGCCCACCGTCCCGAAGTCCTTGTTGTAGTAAAGGGCCCCGGAGGGGCAGACCGTGACGCAGGCCGCGTCGGTGCAGTGCATGCAGGCTTCCTTGCGGAAGAGCCACTTCACGCCGCCCTTGTCGTCCTTCACATCCTGGAAGTGGATGATCATGTAGTTGTTGGGCTGAAGCGTCGGGGGGTTCTGGTAGGAGCCCCACTGTTTCGTCTGGCCGGCCTTCAGAGCGTTCCACTGCTTGCAGGCAAGCTGGCAGCCCCTGCAGGCGGTGCACTTGGCGTCATCGTAGAGTTTGATTTTCTCAGCCATCTTACTTCACCCCCTTCTTGACAACGTTCGCCATGAAGGCCTTGCTCTCGGGGATCATGGTGTTGGGATCCCCCGTGTAGGGTGTGAGCAGGTTTGCCGCATCACCGGTGGTGAAGACCTCGGGCTTCTTGTCGTTGGCGTTGTACTTTCGCTCCGCCGTGGTGGTCCATCCGTAGTGCCAGGGGATGCCCACCATGTGCACCGTGTTACCGTCGATGTTGAAGGGCTTCATGCGGGGCGTCACGATGGCCACTGCATCGAGCTCGCCGCGGGCTGTCTTGACCGTGACAAGCTCGCCGTTGGCAAAGCCGCGCTCCTTGGCCAGTTCCTCGCTGATCTCCACAAACATGCCCGGCTGCATCTCCGCGAGCCAGGGCACCCAGCGGGTCTGCAGACCCGTCTGCCAGTGCTCGGTCACGCGGTAGGTGCTGCAGATGAAGGGGAACCGCGGGTCGCAGGAGGCGATGGAATCCACATCCGTGTCCGTACCCACGCCCTTCTTCTCCCAGCGCTTGACCGCGGGGTTGTTGAACTGCGGTGACATCAGGTTCTTTTCCACCGGGCACTCCATGGGCTCATAGTGCTCGGGGAAGGGACCGTCGGCCAGACCCGGCCCGTAGAGGGAGGCCACGCCGTCGGGCTTCATGATGAAGGGCCCGCGGCCGCTTCCGGGATCTCCCACGCCGTCGGGCACGTCGCCCGTCCATTTCGTGCCGTCCCACTTGATGACGGCCCGTGCGGGGTTCCAGGGCTTGCCCGTGTCGGGGTGCACCGAGGCGCCGTTGTAAATAATGCGACGATTGACCGGCCAGCTCCATGCCCACTGGGGGAAGAGGCCGAGACCCGTGGGGTCGGCCTTGCCGCGCCGCTGGGACATGTTGCCCGCGTCGGTGTAGGAGCCGCAGTAGACCCAGTCGCCCGATGAGGTCGAGCCGTCGTCCTGCAGGAAGGCGAAGCTGGGGACCTGCTGCCCCTTCTTGAAGGGCATCTTTTCCTTTGTGGCGGGGTTCTCGACGACCTTGTCCGCCAGGAAGGTGCCGTTGATCTCCTTTGCGATGGCGTGGACATCGAGATGATAATGCCCCTTGTCATCGAATTTGCCGTAATTCCACGAGAGCTTCGTGATGGCGTCCTTGTTGGGGCCGCCTTCCTTCTCGTAGAGGGCCTTCACCTTGAAGTAGATCTCGGCCATGATGTCGCCGTCGGGAATCGAGATGCCCACGGGATTGATGGCCTTGTAGCGCCACTGCATCCAGCGGCCGCTGTTGGAGATGCTGCCTTCCTTCTCGATCGAGGAGGCGCAGGGCAGCATGAAGACCTCGGTTTTCACCTGGGTCGGGTCAAACCCGGGGCTTCTCCAGAAAGAGCCCGTCTCGTTGTCGTAGAGGTTGACGTTGACCATCCAGTCGAGCGTCGTCATGGCCTGACGCACCTTGTTGGAAGAGGCGCCGGAGGCAGCCGGGTTCATGCCCCAGGCGAAGAAGCCCGTGAATTTGCTCTTGTACATCTGGTCGAAGAGGGTGAGCCAGGAGTAATCCACCCCGTCGTCGAGCTTGGGCAGGTAGTTGTAGGCCTCGTCGAGCGTTGCGTTCATCCCGTACATGGAGCGCAGGAAGCTCGCAATGTACTTGGGTGTGTTCTTCGGCCAGTTGAGGGCCTTGGGCTCCTTGGTCTGAGGCGTCCTGGCTTCCATGAAGGTCTTGAGAGTGGGGTTGGAGCCCCGGGGGGTCCCGATGTAGCCCGGCCAGATGTGGAAGAGCAGTCCCTGGTCCGTCGAGCCCTGTACGTTGGACTCGCCGCGAAGGGCCTGCACGCCGCCGCCGGGGATGCCCAAGTTGCCCAGCAGCAGCTGGATGATGGCCATCGTGCGGATGTTCTGGACGCCCACGGTGTGCTGCGTCCAGCCCATGGCGTAGAGGATGTTGCCCGCCTTGGTGGGTCCCGTCGAGGAGGTGTAGGTCTTGTAGACCTCCAGGAGCTTGTCCTTTGGAGTACCCGTGATCCGGACAACCAGATCCGGCGTGTAACGGGAGTAGTGCTTCTTCAGGAGCTGGAAGACGCAGCGGGGGTCGGTCATCGTGGGGTCTTTCTTGATGACGCCGGCCGCATCGGTCTGGTAGCTCCAGGTGGCCTTGTCGTACTTCGTGCCCGTGAGGCCCGAGAAGACGCCCTTGTTGTCGCCGGGCATTTTGAAGTCGGGGTTCACGAGGAAGGTGGCGTTGGTGTACCGATTGACGTACTCCTCGAAAAAGAGCTTGTTGTCGAAGATGTACTTGATCATGCCGCCCAAAAAGGCAATGTCTGTCCCCGAGCGAAGCGGGGCATAGAGGTGCGCCTTGGCTGCCGACTGGGTGAAGCGGGGGTCTACACAGACCAGCTTTCCGCCCCTCTCCATGGCCTTCGTGATCCACTTGAAGGAGATGGGGTGGTTGGCTGCGGGGTTGGCCCCCATGATGAGAGTCACATCACTCCACTGGAAGTCAATGTAGTGATTCGTCATTGCGCCGCGTCCGTACGACTCTGCCAGAGCCGGTACCGTGGCGCTGTGTCATATCCTGGCCTGGTGTTCAATGTACACCAGACCTAACCCCCTCAGAAATTTCTGGTAAAGCCAGCACTCTTCGTTGTCCATGGCGGCCGAGCCGACGGAGGCGATGCCGTCCGTGCGGTTGACCAACTCGCCCTTCTCGTTGCGGGCCTTGAAGCTCTTGTCACGGCTCGTCTTGATGTTGCGGGCGATCTTGTCCAGGGCCCATTCCCACTCGACTTCCTTCCACTCCGTCGCGTAAGGCGCCCGGTAGCGGGGCTTGTCGAGCCGGTTCTTGTTGTTGGCCATCTGGTAGATGGATCCGCCCTTGGGACAGAGCGAGCCCTGGTTGATGGGGTTGTCGGGGTCCCCCTCGGTGTTGATGACCTTACCGTCGCGCACGGACACGATAATGCCGCATCCCACGGAGCAGTAAGGGCATACAGTCAGGGATTCTTTCGTGTAGAGCGTCTTCAGCGCCTCGGCATTGGCCTTGGCGGGGCTCAGGCTGATGCCGAGACCGCTGGCCGCCAGTGTGGCGCCGGAGAGCTTAAGGAAACCTCTTCTGCTGACATCCATAAAAACCCTCTCTCCTTTCAAAGAATGTCGCGGGAATTTCTCTCCCTTCCCTGGGTCTCCTTTCCAAGCGCGGGAGGCACGGCCGTTTCCAGCCGTACCCATCGTCCACCCCTCGTGGAGTTCTCTCTTTCTCTGTAGAACGGGTGGATCGGAGACGTCATTTTCCGGCGGGACTGTCACAGGGGGAACAATCCTGCTGCGCCTTCGGAAAAAATAGAACGGATAAAGGCGTGAGACCACCTGAAAATGGCGATTTCCTATAATAGAAAAAGGGGTGAAAAGTCAAGGACTTTCTTGGATGCGTAGGGGGTGCGGAAGACCCGTCGGGGGCCGCTGAAAAAAGAGTTTCAAATCAACAGGTTCAGCGGCCCCGGGGGGGTGTTTACTTCATTTTTTCGAGTTCCCGGACGAGCGACTCAAGGGGCGGGCGCTTGTTGATGTCGTGGACGTCGATGTAACGGATTACCCCCGTCTTGTCGATGACGAAGAGGGCCCGTTCGGTGGTCCCGTCGGAGCGAAGCACCCCATAGGATTCGGCAACCTTGCCGTGGGGGTAGAAGTCGGAGAGCACCGGGAACCAGAGCTTGCCCATCTGGTTTGTCCAGGCGTAGAGGGTGGGGATGTTGTCCACGGTGATCCCGAACAGAATGGTATTGTTTTTGTCAAAGAGGTCCTGAACGATGTTGTATCCGGGCCACTGGTCCGAGCAGACGGGGGTCCATGCGGCGGGGACGAAGGAGAGAACCACATTTTTCTTCCCCCGGTACTGGCTCAGGGTGACCTTCTGGCCTGCGATGGAGGGCAGCATGAAGTCAGGCGCCCTGTCGCCGACCTTCACCTTCAGCACGCTGTCGACGGGTTTCAGCTCCCCGGTGACGTAGATGTTGTCCTTGTAGGCCTCGGAGTGCGTCTGGGCCCAGGCCGGGACACTCTGGGACAAAATGAGCATGCCCATGAGCACAATCGTGATGAGGGCGGTTTTTTTCGTCATGGCGGCCTCCTTATCGTCCGGCAAATTTCTTGAGCGTTTCCAGGAATGCCGGGATCTCCCCGAACCCTCCCAGCCGGGCATAGGTTACCTCCTGAGCCCCGTTCGGGTTGAGCCTGACTGCGATGAAGAAGGGGGTCCTCACCTCGCCGCACTTCTTGTGGATGTCGTAATCGGGGTCCGGGAAAACGGGGAAGGGCACGTTGTAGCGCTTCCGGAACACTTCCACCTCGTAGGCGGAGTTGCCGGCGCCAATCCCGATGATCTTGATCTTTCCCTTTGCGGCGGGGTCCTTCTCGATGGCCTCGTAGAGCTGGTTCACGATGGGGGCCTCTTTCTGGCAGAAGGGGCAGTACATGCTCAGGATCTCGATCAGAACGAGGTTTGCCTTGATGTCGGCCATTTTGAAGGTCTTGCCCCAGCCCGAAAGGCCGAGGTAATTCCGGTCGGCACGCTCCGCGGGCACTGGGAGGGTGAAATCAAAGAGCTTCTCGCCGGGTTTTGGCTGCGCACTCTGGGCTGCGGCCGGGGATCCGACCAGGACGACGGCCGTCACCATCATGAGAACCAGGAGTTTCTTCATGGCGTGCCTCCGTATAAAAAAGGGATGACGGAAGAGTACCAGAATATCGCGCTCAGGAAAACAAAAAACGACGGCCGATCCCGCCGCGACACAAAGGGGTTGACAGGCGCCGCCGTCTGTGGCACGCATGAGAAAACCGTGCTATCGGAGTGCCCATGTCGGAGATCATCCGTTTCGGCGTATCCCTGGAAAAAGCCCTGCTGCAGCGCTTCGACCGCCTGATCCGGGGGAAGAAGTACACAAACCGCTCCGAGGCCCTCCGGGACCTCATCCGCCAGGAAATGGTGAAGAAGGAGTGGGAAGAGGGCGGGGAGGTGGCCGGCGCCATCACCTTCATCTACGATCATCACAAGCGGGACCTTCTCCACCGGATCATGGACCTGCAGCACGACTACCAGAAGATCATCGTCTCGACCCAGCACATTCACCTGGATCACGACAACTGCCTGGAGATCGTGGCCGTCAAGGGGGTGGCCGGGGACGTCCTCGAACTGGCCGACGCCCTGAAGGCCCTCAAGGGCGTGCGGGACGGCACGCTGAGCATGACGGGCACCGGGAAAGAAACGAAGTGATATGCCAAAAATTCTTTTCTGCGGCAAAGGCGGCAGCGGGAAGAGCACACTGCTTTCCCTTTTTGCGCTTTTTCTGAGCGAACATCATGACGTTCTCGTCATCGATGCCGACGAGTCCAATCCGGGCCTGGCCTGGATGATGGGTTTGGATGCGCCCCGGCAGACGCTCATGGAGAACCTGGGCGGCAAGACGGCTTTTCGCCGATCGATGGGGAAAAAGACGGCCGCCCTCGAGGAGAAGGATCCCCTGGGCGGCGCGCTTCGCTCGATGGCAGCTCTGCCCTCATCTGCTGCCAGCCGTTCGGGCCGGCTGACCCTCGTATCTGTCGGCAAGATCGAGCACGCCCACGAGGGATGTGCCTGCCCCATGGGGGTGCTCGCCCGGAACTTCATCAGCCACATCTCCCTCGGGCCGGGCCAGTGGGTCGCTTATCGACACCGAGGCCGGCGTGGAGCACTTCGGCAGGGGGATCCTGGAGGGAGTGGACGCCGTCGTGGCCGTCGCCGACCCCTCATACGATGCGGTCATGCTCATCGGTAAGATCAAGGCGATGGCCGATGAGGGCAGCAAGAGGCTTTGCGTTGTTCTGAACAAAACGGACGGCGACACGGAGCCTCTCATGCGGACCCACCTCGAGGGCCAGGGAATCCGGATCACGGAGACACTTCCTCAGTCCCGGGACATTACTGCGGCTAATCTCCGGGCCCTTCCGCTTGATGTGGATCCCTACCGGGAGAATCTAAGGGCCCTGCTGGAGGCCCTGGAAACCCCGGCCCGGCAAGCCAATAACCCGTAGCGTAAATTTTCTCTTCGTATGTTAAAGCCGGTTGACAGAAAAACCCAAATTTGCTACGAACTGTTGAAACGTAACACCGCTGGTTTTTCTGTTCCAAAGGGCGATGCCCTCTATTTTTTTCCGGATGCAGTAGCACGAGTTCAAAACCGGTAGCATCGCCGGCAGCATCGAAGGACATCCCATGCACATCCCCGACGGCTTTCTCTCGACGACGACGTGGGTCTCCGCCTGGACCGTTTCGGCGGGCGGGCTGGGCTGCTGCGTAAGGCAGGCGGGCCGTGCGATGAAGGACCGGATGGTGCCGCTCATGGGGGTGTTGTCGGCCTTTATCTTTGCCGCCCAGATGATCAACTTTCCCGTCATGGGCGGTACCTCGGGCCATCTGCTCGGCGGGGTACTTGCCGCCGTTCTGCTCGGGCCCTGGGCGGCGGCGGTGGTCATCGCCTGCGTCCTGATCTTCCAGTGCCTCGTCTTCCAGGACGGGGGGCTCACGGCCCTGGGTGCCAATATTCTCAACATGGCCCTGGTGGGGACACTCGGCGGCTATTTCATCTACCGTGTCATTACAAGGCTGTTGGGGGGCCGAAAGGGGATCGTGACGGGCGCTGTCGCGGCCGCCTGGTTCTCCGTTGTAGCCGCCGCATCGCTGTGCGCCGTGGAGCTGGCCCTGTCGGGTACCTCGCCGCTCGGGCTCGTGCTGCCGGCCATGGCCGCCGTCCACGCCGTCATCGGGATCGGCGAGGGCATGATCACGGGCCTGATCGTGGGCTTCATCCTCAAGACAAGGCCGGATCTGATCTATGATTCAGGGTTCAGGGTTCAGGGAACAGGGTACAGAGTTCCGGAACAGGGGATTGAAGCAAGCGTTAGAGGTCATGAGCATGGGAAGGCGTGAGACATTCCTGGCGTTGGGTATTGCACTGGCAATCGCCATTTTCCTGTCGCCCTTTGCCTCTTCCTGGCCTGACGGTCTCGAGAAGGTGGCGAAGGATCTCGGATTTATCGAGAAGGGAGAGGGGGCGGAGGTCCTAAAGGCCCCCATCCCCGACTACAAGTACCCGGGGCTGGACAGCGAGGGGGTTTCCACGGCGCTCTCAGGTACGCTCGGGACGCTCGCCATGTTCGGCATCGGTTTCGGGGTGGCCCGCCTGCTGCGAAGAAAGGGACAATGAGATGGAGCACGGTTTTCTCGACGAGATGAGCTGCGTTCAAAGCCCGATCCGTTGCCTGGATCCGCGCATCAAGGTGCTCGGCTTTGTCGCACTGCTCATTTCCATCGTCCTGACCCCGAGCGTGTCGCCGGCTCCTTTTGTTCTCTACGGCGCAATCCTTGCCGTCCTCATCGCGGTGTCCCGGCTTCCCGTGGCGCACGTCCTGGAGCGCTCCCTCATCATCCTGCCCTTTGCCCTCATGACGGCCCTCTTCATCCCCTTTCTGAAGGGCGCCGACGTGGTCTGGTCAATCGACGCAGGCCCGCTGCAGATCGTGCTCACCCGGGAAGGGCTCGAGACGTTTTTCGCCATCGCGGTGAAATCCTTCCTCTCGATTGTCTGCGTCGTCCTCCTGACGGCAACGACAGGCTTTCCCGAGCTCCTGAAGGCCATGGAGCGGCTGCGCTGCCCCGGCCTCATCATCATGATCCTCTCCTTCATGTACCGCTACCTCTTCGTCGTACAGGACGAGTTCATGAAGATGAGGCTCGCCAAGGAGGCCCGATCCGCCGGCCGGTCCCGCCGGATGGACTGGAAGGCCCTGGCGGGTATGGTGGGGGTCCTTTTTGTGCGCTCCTACGAGAGGGCCGAGGCTGTCTATCTTGCCATGTGCTCCAGGGGATACAACGGGCGGATCATTGTAAGCCATGACTTCCAAATGAAAAGGGCCGATGCGGCTTTTGCGATCCTCATGGTCGCAACGCTTGTCGGCATCAACCTGCTTGCGCGGTAATGGGGTCATCTCACCCTGCGGGGGTTTTTGCGTGCTTTACGCGATGGGAACATTGGTTGTCGAAATCAAAGACCTTCGCTTTGCCTACCCGGACGGGACCCCGGCTCTCAACGGCGTGACCCTCGAGGTCGGAAAGGGCGAGGCTCTCGGGCTCATCGGCTCCAACGGCGCGGGGAAGTCCACGCTGCTTCTTCATCTCAACGGGATTCTCCGGGGAGAGGGACAGGTGCGCATTCTGGGGGTGGAGGTCACGGAAAAGAACGCGCCGCAACTGCGGAGTCGCGTGGGCATAGTCTTCCAGGACCCCGAGAACCAGCTCTTCATGCCCACCGTCTATGACGACGTCGGTTTCGGTCCCCTGCATCTGGGCCGGGGGAAAGCCGAGGTGGACGATTCGGTCCGCCGGGCCCTTGCGGCCGTGGACATGCTCGGTTTTATCCAGCGTACCCCCCACCACCTGAGCATCGGCGAGAAGAAGCGTATCGCCATCGCCACGGTCCTCTCGATGGATCCGGAGATACTGGTTCTCGACGAGCCGTCGAGCAACCTGGACCCGCGCCATCGCCGCGAACTGATGGAACTCCTGGGGAGGCTCCCCATAACCAAGATCATCGCTTCCCATGATCTCGATTTCATCTCCCGGACCTGCACGCGCGTGGCCCTTCTCGACGCCGGGTCGGTCATGGCTGCGGGCGGTGTCACGGAGATCCTGGGCGACCAAACGCTTATGGAGCGATTTGGCATGCTCGAGCCGGGCGAATCAGTGTAGGCATAAGATTCGTTTTGGGCGTTTTTTTTGCTTCAATCGGTAGCACGAATATGAGTTTCGTATGTTTTCTGGACATTGACTTCTTGGTACGGAGGGGTGGTAATGGCAAGGCACATCACATTCGCCGTCTTTCTTTTCATTCTTTTTCTTGCGAGGACCCCCGCAGGGCTTGCTGCTGAGACGGAAGGGCAGAAGACCATCCGGATGGACGAGGTCGTCGTGACGGCCTCGCCCATCATCGAGGGGAACCGCGTCAGCGACTTCGGCAGCTCCTCGACCACTGTCACGAAGGAGCAGATCGCGGATCTCAACGCCCAGGACCTCCCGTCGGCCCTGCGGCTCACCCCCGGCGTCGTCATCTCCCGCCACAACCCGATCGGCAGCTTCGGCGGCGGCGAGGGAGGGGCGATCTACATCCGGGGCATGGGAAGCTCCAGGCCGGGCGCCGAGATCCAGACCCTTGTCGACGGTGTCCCGAAGTTTGTCAGCGTCTGGAGCCACCCCCTGATGGACACCCTGAGCATCGACCCGGTGGAGAGAATCGATGTCTACAAGGGGGCCCAGCCTCTGCTTTTCGGAAACTCGGCCTTCGGCGCCGTCAACATGATCACCAAACGCCAGAGCCAGGAGGGCTTCACCACCCGCTTCCAGGGCGGCTACGGGTCCTACAACACGGTGGTCGAGGTGCTAGAGCATGGCGGCAAGATCCAGGACACGGATTATTACCTGCTCCAGAGCTTCAGAAGCTCCAGCGGACATCGGGACAACGCCGGCGGCCAGCTCCAGGAATACTTCGGGCGTGTGGGCCACCAGCTCACGGGCAACTGGTACGTCTCACTGACGGCCAACGGGACGAGCAATTATGCAAACGATCCCGGCCCCGAAGGCAGGCCGCAGCAGGCCCAGGGGACCTACGAGGTGGATGACACGATGACCGTCGCCACGCTGGCCCACGCCTATTCCCGGGTGAAGGGCGACGTCAAGGCCTACTGGAACGGCGGCCAGGCAAGCTGGGTTAAGCAGTACGACTTGACGGGTCTTTTCAACTACGACACGATCACCCACTACGACAACCACGGCGTCCGCGCCCGCGAAAATCTTACGCCCTGGACCGGGGCGAATCTGCTGGCGGGCCTCGACCTCGACTTCATCAGCGGCAAGGTCGAGATCGACAGGGCCGCCCCCCGGCCCGACTCCTTCTTCCCGTGGGAAGCCTTCCGGATTCTTTCCCCCTACGCCGGGCTCTCCCAGGAGATTCCCCTCGGACGCAGCTGGAACCTCATCCCCTCGGCGGGCATCCGCTACTACGGCCACGGCGATTTCGACTCGCAGTGGGCGCCTCAGGCGGGCCTCGTTCTGCGGAACCCCGACACGGACATCCACGTCAATTACGGAAGGGGAGTCAGCTATCCGGGCATCTTCGTGGCGGCCCAGTCGAAGCTGTTCTGGGGCGGCAACACGCGCTGGAAGGACCTGGAGCCGGAGACGGTGGACCACTTCGAGGCGGGGATCGCCCACTCGTTCACACCCAGGCTCCGCGCCGACGTGACCTTCTTCCACGACAAGGGGCAGAACCGGTTTATCCTGGTCACGGTCCCCGCGCCCCCGCACTACGAGAACATCGCCGAATTCCGTGTCCAGGGGATGGAAGCCACTCTGACCTGGGCGCCGATAAACGAACTCTCGACCTTCGTCGGCGGGACCTGGATCCCGGACCGGGCTCCCGACAACCTTCCCTATTGCCCAGAATGGTCCTTGTCTGCGGGCATGAATTACCGCTTCCTCGAGCGGTTCCGCCTGAGCCTCGATGCCCTCTGGCAGGCGAGCCAGTCCGTGGCCAACACGCGCGTTGCCAACTACGGCGGCAGCAGCATCGCCGATGTCGGCGGGTTCTTCCTCCTGAACGGCAAGATCAGCTGGGAGTTCAAGATGCAGTCACCCGGGCTATCGGGCGAGATCTTCCTGGCCGGGGAGAACCTGGCGGATCAGGATTATGCCTACAAGAAGGACTACCCCATGCCGGGGATCACCGGGATGGTGGGGCTCAATCTCAAATTCTGAAAATTCGGGAGGAATCGGCGATGATGAGACACAAAAACGAGATGTGCGTGCGTGTCATGACGGGGCTTGTCCTGCTTGCCCTCACGACCATACCAGCGTCAGGTCTTGCCCACGACGATCCGCATCGGGGAGCAGCGAATCAGACGCAAAATCATCCAGCCCCGTTTCTGTTCGTCCTTCCCGTCGATGCGGCCCCATACACGATGATCATGGGGCCTCCGCGGACACACACCATGCGATCCGGCCTTGTGAATCTGGCTCCGGGGAAGGAGGTGGGGCTTCACTCCACGGAAAAGAACGAGGAGATGCTCGTCGTTCTTGAGGGGCAGGGGGAGGTGGAAATGGAGGGTTTCGGGCGCCTGAAGATCGCTGCCGGGCGGACTGCCTATGTCCCGCCGAAAACCCGCCACAACGTCTTCAACACGGGAACAGGCCCGCTGAAGTACATCTTTGTTGTGGCACGTGCCGTGGAGTAAAACATCCGCAGGCTTTCCTCCGCGCGACGTGAGGACGACTTATTTGAGCCTGTTGATCATGCTCGCTAGGTATCCGGCGCCAAAACCATTGTCGATATTGACGACACAAACCCCGCTTGCACAACTGTTGAGCATGGTCAGCAGGGCCGCCAGCCCGTTGAAGCTTGCCCCGTAACCCACGCTGGTCGGTACTGCGATGACGGGCTTGTCAACGAGCCCCCCGATGATGCTGGGAAGGGCGCCTTCCATCCCCGCAACGGCAATAACGACCTTCGCCCCTCTGATTTCGTCGAGATTGTGAAACAGCCGATGGATCCCCGCCACGCCGACATCGACGATCCGTTGAACGCGATTTCCAAAGAGCTCTGCCGTGACGGCAGCCTCCTCGGCCACCGGCAGATCCGATGTGCCCGCCGTGACGATAGCGATATACGTATCGGGCGGCGCAAGGTCTTTTTTCTTGATCGTAATCGTCTTTGCCAGTGGATGATAGATCGCCTCGGGACAGAATACTCGGACCGTATCATACAACTCCTGGCTGGCTCTCGTTGCCAGGATATTTGACTCTCTCTCCAGCATCGCACGGACAATCGTTGCGAACTGATCCGTCGTTTTTCCGGGGCAAAAAATCACCTCGGGGTAGCCCACCCGCGATTCCCGATGCGTATCGATTTTTGCGCACCCGACATCGAGGTATTGCAACTCCCTCAGCAAGGAGATCCCCTCGTCGACGCTCACCTGGCCGCTTCTGATCTTTTCAAGAAACCCCTTCAATTCGTCTCTGTCCATTTGTGATTCAGTGATCCCTTTCCTTGCTTTTTCCCGGTATCGATGACCTCGTTCATGCTCCCGGTCCTGTAGCCTTTTAGATCCAATGCCACATAGGCAAATCCGAACTGCCTGAATTTCTCATGGATCCTGTCCATCAGGCCGGTGTCGAAAAATTTCCGGCGCTCTTCTGCCGACACCTCTATCCTGGCCATGTCGCCGTGATGGCGAACCCTCACCTGCCTGAACCCCGAATCCATGAGGAACTGCTCCATCTTGTCGATGACCTCGAGTTTCTCCCTCGTGATCTTCTGCCCGTAAGGGAACCTTGAAGACAGGCAAGCGAAGGCCGGCTTGTCCCACGTCGGCAGATTCATCTCCTTTGACAAAATCCGTATATCGTCCTTTCCCATCCCCGCTTCTTTCAGCGGGCAGACGACGCCCAGTTCCACGACGGCTCGCATGCCGGGCCGGTAATCGCCGAGATCGTCGATGTTCGAGCCGTCGGCGACGTATTTCAAGCCATTTTGCTTTGCGACATCCATGATTTTCGTGAACAGCTCCCGCTTGCAGAAGTAGCACCGATCGACCGGGTTATCGGAGAAGCCCTCTATATCAAGCTCCTCCGACACGATCACCCTGTGTTTGACCCCGATCTTCTGAGCAAAATCCGTCGCCTCGCGGAACTCCCGTTCAGGATAGGTCGATGAGCGTGCCGTGACCGCGATGACGTTTGTATCGAGCACATCGTGCGCCACCTTTAGAAGGAACGTGCTGTCGACCCCGCCCGAATACGCCACGGCCAGGCTTCCCATCCGCCGGATGCTTTCCTTCAGATTCTCCAGTTTGGCTCGAGGCTCCATGATCCTGTTTCCAGTCAATGATCTTCAGACATCCTCGGACAGCAGGCTGTCGTATATCGCTTTTATACTGACCCCTTTTTCTTTGGCAAGACGTTTCGCGTCCTCATATTCAAGCTTCCATTTGATTCGTTCGCCCCGGAGATATGCATTTTTGACGGAGAGGACGCCGTATTTCGTCTTTACCGTTGAGACATCTCTTCTCAGGATGAGTTTTTCAATCTTGTTCACCCTCAGGCCAAAGGTGCTCGTCTGCAGCCAGAGCACCTCCTCGATGCCTCTCCGATGCTCGGCGTCGCAGAGGATGCTGATCTTCACCGCCGGCCTCGACTTTTTCATGATGATGGGCGTCAGGTACACATCCAGTGCCCCTTTTTCAAAGAGCCGCTCCGCAACGCCTTCGTAGAGCTCCGGGTTCATGTCGTCGATATTGCATTCCATCAGGCAGGCCTCTTTCACCTCAACATCGAGATCCTGCTCCTCGTCATCCTCCTTGTCATCCATTTCGCCAAGGAACACTCTCAGGACGTTCGGGACTTCCGTGTCTCTCTGACCGATTCCATAACCGATTTTCAGAGGGGTGAAATCGACGCGGTCCGTGAAACGCCCGGCCGTTGCCGCCAGGATCGCCGCCCCGGTGGGTGTCGTGGTCTCGAAAGGCACAAGGCCTGATCGGATCGGGATTCGCGTGAGTATTTCAGCCGTAGCCGGAGCCGGAACGGGCAGCATCCCATGGGCGCATTTGACAAATCCCCCCCCGACCTGGACAGGGGAGGATATGATTTTATCCACGTTCAGAGACTCGAAGCAGATCGCGGCACCGACGACATCCACGATGGAGTCGATCGCCCCCACTTCATGAAAATGGACCTCGTCGATCGAGTGACCGTGGATCTTTGCCTCGGCCCGGGCAATTTTTACGAAGATCTTGAGGCTTGTGCTCTTGACCCCCTCGGAAAAATTACTTTTCTCTATGAGCCCGGCAATATCCTTGAACGAACGGTGCCCATGACCGTGTGCTGCAGGCGCGCCCTCTCCGGAGGGGACGATGACGTCGAGCTTTGTGCCGAAAATGCCTCGCCGCTGGTCTCTTTTCACCTGGATCTCGTAGGAGCCGATTTCGATCTTCCGCAATTCTTCTCTGAGAACCTCCGGATCGACACCGAGATCGATCATGGCGCCGAGATTCATATCGCCGCTGATGCCGGCAAAACAATCGTAGTACAGGATTTTCACGATTCATTCCCCCATAATGACTGGAAATACTAACAGAACATTCCTGACGCGACAACGTTTAAAGAGCCGGTTCATTTGCAAAAAGGTTGACGTGAGGAAAGTCCAAGTCTGGACGGACGCTTTTTGGGCGGTCGGGGTTTTGAAAACGATTGCACGCGCATTCCCCGCAGCTTGCTGCGGGGTAAGCGAGCATAATAACAGATCATCCACTTCCTTAAGTTTCTAAATTCCTGGCACCTTGGTGCGAGGAATTTTAATCGAAAGGAAAGAATGGAGCGGGCGAGGGCAATGAGTTTACCCTGAGCCTGTCGCATGGCTTCGCAAAGGGCGGCGACCAAGACGCGTCCAACTTCGCTATCCGGAATCCCGCCCTCCCTGGGAGTCTCACTTCTTAAACGTTGATTTCATGTACTCGACGACGGCCTTCGTCTCCTCGGGGGAGAGCGGGATGGCCGGCATGCGGCCCTTGCCCTCGACGATCGCCTTGGAGATGGCGGCATCGTCGTTTGCCTTCCAGAAATCGGCGCCGAAGGGGGCGATCTGCATGATCACGCCCTTGCCGTCGCCGTCGGACCCGTGGCACAGGGCGCAGCGGTTGCCGTAGATCTGCTTGCCGTCCTGGCCGACGACGGGTGAAACGAAAACAACAGATAGGAGAACAACGGCGAGAAGCGCTGCGAAGGTGGTTGCTTTGACGCGTTTGATTCCCTGCATGATATCCCTCCCTGAAAAATAGATTGGATGCGGTGATTCCTGCGTACCGGTCATCATTGTAATGGTCCGCCGGCCCGGCGTCAACAACCCTTCTTTCTTGACCCCTGGAGTGAAGTCGGGTAGTAATAACCGATGCTTGAGAAGGGCGCAATCGCAGGCCGCCTTTATCGGCGTCTCGTGGAGCAGAGCCGTCGGTTTGCCGTCGAGGATGTCCGGATCGGCGGCAGCTACGTCGCCGTTGTCCTTACCGGAGGCCGTATCGGCCTGGCTGCACGCCTGAAGGAGTTTGCCGGCACGCAGATCGAAATTCCCGGCACCGCGATTTGCGGAAAGCGTGCAGACGCGCTGCTCACGCATCTCGTTTCCGGCACAGGCGCCGTGGAGCGAGCCCTGGGGCTCGCAACGGCCAACGCCCTGATCCATCCCCCGGCGCCGGCAGAGGAAGAGGACACGATCTCTCTCATGGGGCTCCGTGCCGGCGAGCAGGTCGCCATGGTGGGACTCTTCCGGCCCATCGTTCCCCGGATCGAGGCAACGGGCGTGATCCTTTCCGTCATCGAGCGCGATACGCCGGAGAAAGAGCGCCGGGACATCCTCGGGGCCTGTAGCGTGGCCATCATCACGGCCACGACGCTTTTGAACGGGACCCTCGAGGGGATCCTCAGCGAATTGGGCAGGCCCCGTCACGTGGCGCTTATCGGGCCGTCCACTCCGCTTTGCGAAGAGATCTTCCGGGGGAGCCCGGTGACTCATCTCGGCGGGTCGGCCATCGTCGATGCAGCCGGGCTTTTGCGGGTCGTTTCCGAGGGCGGCGGGACGCCGGCCATGCGGCCCTATCTTCGATTTGTGAATACCAGGGTGCATCGGTCATGAAAAAGACCCCGATCGTCTCCATTGTGGGCTACTCAGGGAGCGGCAAGACCACCCTCGTTGAGAAGATGATTCCCGAACTGAAACGCCGCGGATGGCGGGTCGCCACGATCAAGCACAACCGCCACGGGTTCGTGATCGACCACGAGGGAAAGGACAGCTGGCGCCACCGTAAGGCGGGAGCGAGCATGACCGTACTGGCCTCGCCGGGGAAGGTAGCCGTCATGGCGGACGTCGAGGGTGACTTGAGCCTCGAGGAGCTGGGAGACCGGTTCATCCACGGCATGGATGTCATCCTTACGGAAGGCTTTAAAAAGAACCCCCACCCGAAGATTGAGGTTTACCGCAAGGCCCTGGGACGCGACTTCATCTCCCGGGGCGATGCATCGCTCCTGGCCGTTGCGGGCGACCGTCCGGAAGGAATCGATGCGCCCTGCTATGACCTCGACGACATAGCCGGGCTGGCGGATCTCATCGAGACGAAGGTGCTCCGGGCATGATGGAGTACATCATTCACAACCTCTTTTCGACCGAGGCCGGGGTCGTCTGGCTCGTCCTGAAGTGGATTCTCGTCGTGCTGGCGGCGGGATTCATCGGCCAGTTCGGAAAGGCCTTCGCGACCTACCTGATGAGGCGCACCCGGCAGCCCAGGGAGCCTTCCCTGCAGAGTCTGCCCGAAGCGGGTTCGAAGGGGGCCTTGCCGGAAAGCCCTGCGCTGCAGCAGATACCCTCCGCCGGGCAGGAGGAAGAAAAGAGGGAAATGAAGGTGCAGACGAAGCAGCAGACGAAGCAGCAGAAGAAAGCGCTGAAGAGCCTGAAAAAATTTTTCAAGTAATAAGGACTGACTGAAACATGGGACAGACGAATCTGCCTGAGGGAAAATACGACGTCATCATCATCGGCGGGGGGCCCGGGGGCCTCACGGCCGGTCTCTACACGGCAAGGGCGAGCTTCAAGACGCTTCTCATCGAATCCGGCATGGTCATGAGCCAGATCACCGTGACCCACCTCGTGGAAAACTATCCCGGCGTTCCGGATATCGGCGGTTACGATCTCGTGGAGAAGTTCAAGGAGCAGGCAAAGAAATTCGGGCTCGCAACGACCTATGCCTCCGTGACGGGCCTGGAGAAGACCGAGATCGCCGGGATGCCCGGCTGGCGCGTGAAGACCGACGCGGGGGATTTCGAGGCGCTTTCCGTCATCGTGGCTACCGGGGCCAACTGGCGCAAGATCGGCGTGCCCGGCGAGGCCGAGTTCACGGGCCGCGGCGTTTCGTACTGCGCCACCTGCGACGGGCCCTTCTATCGGGACCGGGAGGTCATCGTCATCGGCGGCGGCGACACGGCCGTCCAGGAGGCGCTTTTTTTGACGAACTTCGCGAGCAAGGTGACGATCGTCCATCGCCGCGACCGGCTTCGCGCCACACCCATCCTGCGCGAGCGGGCCGCCGCAAACCCGAAGATCGCCTTTGCCTGGGATTCCGTCGTAACCCAGATCGGGGGCGCCGAGGCGGTCACCCACGTGAAGCTCGCCAACGTGAAAGACCCGAAGGAAATCCGTGAAATCCCCGCTGACGGCGTGTTCGTTTTCATCGGCCTTGTCCCAAACACGGAATTCATGAAGGGGGTCGTGAAGCTCGACAAGGAAGGATACATCGTGGCGGACCGGGACATGAAGACCTCGGAGCCCGGGATTTTCGCCTGCGGCGACTGTATCGAAAAGCTCCTGCGGCAGGTCGTGACGGCCTGCGGCGACGGCGCTACGGCGGCCTTCTCGGCGCAGCTCCATGTCGAGAATTTGAAAGGTGAGGGGTATCCACGATAGGGCTAAAGGCTACAGGCAGGATACCTTGCCCTTAGCCCTTCGCCGTAAGCCTTACGCCGGAGCTCAACACGAGGCATTATTTGGAGGCTCAGTAAAACACATGCGCTACAAGCGCTAGACAGGGGATTCCGTTGAGCGACTTTATAAATAGTTGGCAGCACCTGCCCTCGAAGATCGACCCGAGCATATTTTCAATCGGCTCCTTCCAGGTGCGTTACTACAGCCTCATGTATATCGTGGCCTTTGCACTGACGTACCTCCTCGTCGCGTATCGGCTGCGTACGGAGAAGTTCCCCTATACCAAGGAGACGATCCAGGACCTGATGATCTGGGGCATCCTGGGGCTCATCCTGGGCGGGCGGCTCGGGTACGTCCTCTTCTACAACTTCGAGTATTTCGTCAGGCACCCTCTGGAGATCTTCCTGCCGTTCTCCTTCGCAAACGGGGTGAAGTTTGTCGGCATCAGCGGGATGTCTTTTCACGGAGGTCTCATCGGGGTTGTCATCGCCGCCGCCATGTTTTGCTATATCCGCCGGATTCGGTTCTGGGACATCATCGACCTCTTTGTCCCCTGTGTCCCCCTGGGGTACACCTTCGGGCGCATCGGGAATTTCATCAACGGCGAGCTCTGGGGCCGGGCGACCGACGTTGCCTGGGGCATGTACTTCCCTCTCGATATGACGCGAACCCTTCGCCACCCCTCCCAGCTCTATGAGGCCTTCTTCGAGGGGCTCTTTCTCTTTGTGATCCTCTGGGCCCTGAGGAAGAAGAGGCCTTTCGAAGGCGCTTTTCTCGCTTACTACCTGATGGGGTATGGGGCCGTCCGCTTCTTCATCGAGTACGTCCGGGAGCCCGATGCGCACATCGGTCTTTACTTCGGGCTGATCACCATCGGGCAGATCCTCTGCCTGGCCATGATCCTCGCGGGGGCGGCGCTCTATTTCTTTCTGCGATCCAGAGCCGTCGCGGCGAAAAAGTAGTCCCTGTTCAGGAGCAATCCATGAGTGACTTCATCCTGGTGACGACGACGGCTTCGACAAAAGAGGCCGCCGCGAAGATCGCAACGGCCCTCCTGGAGGGCAGGCTTGCGGCCTGCGTCCAGATTCTGGGCCCCATCGAGAGCCGCTACTGGTGGAACGGGAAGATCGAGCAGTCACCCGAGTGGCTCTGCCTCATCAAGACGATCCGCGGGAAATTTCCGGCCGTCGAGGCGGCCATCCGCGCAAACCACTCCTACGAGGTCCCCGAGATCGTCGCCTGTCCCATCGAGCTGGGGAGCGAGCCGTATCTCGAGTGGCTGCGCAGTGAGACGGCGGGGTAGAGAATTTTGCTTGCAATTTGACCCCGTTACCCTTTAAAAAAAACAAGGTTGAGTCAATCACATCACCGAGGGCGTCGTCGCCTGACATAGAAAGGGTTGATTATGGGGAACACCAATCTTTACTCTCTTCCAAAACTGTCGTTTGATTACAAGGACCTTGCACCCTTCATTTCCGAGGAGCAGCTGCGGCTCCACCACGAGAAGCATCACGCGGCCTACGTCACGGGGGCCAATGCCGTCCTGGAACGGATCGACAAGGCCCGCAAGGAGAAGACCGATCTCGACATGAAGTCGACGCTGAAGGAGCTCTCGTTTCACATCGGCGGGCATGCCCTCCACAGTCTGTTCTGGGGCAACCTGGCCCCGAAGGGAAAGGCAAGTGAGAGGCCGGTGGGGCTTCTCGCGACGGCGATCGACAAGGAGTTCGGGGGCTTCGAGCAGTTCAAGAAGGAGTTCACCCAGGCGGCCGTGAGCACAGAGGGGTCCGGCTGGGCGGCGCTGAGCCACTGCCTGTTGACAAATCGCCCGATCATCATGCAGATCGAAAAGCACAACGTCAACGTCTACCCCATGTTCCGGATTCTCCTCGTCCTCGACGTCTGGGAGCACGCCTACTACCTGGACTACAAGAATCTCCGGGCAAAATTTGTCGAGTCCTTCTGGAACATCGTCAACTGGGATGAGGCAAACCGTCGCTTTGAAGACTCGCTGAAGTAGGAAACCGTCGCCCCCGGACAGGTCTTGCCCGGGGGCGACGCCTCGAACCTCGCCCCTTCCTGCCCGCTTCACATCAACCGATACGAGCACGCTGGAACGAAACCGATGCGCCTCAGGGTCGAAACATTCGGAAAAGCACGGGGAAGGAGCTCTGCCGCCGCCTGGATCCAGGCCGTTCGCATCCAGTTCGTGCCGCCCAGCTTCATCCCGGCCATGCTTGCCGCCGCCATTGCCTGGGCGCGCTACCAGGTGTTCGATCCCTTCGCTTTACTTCTCGTGGTCATCGGGGTGACCGTACACCACTTCGGTCTCAACATGCTCGACGACGTCCTGGACTATCTCCACGCCGTCGACCGCGCCTGGGGGGATGAGAAGAACCCTTACACGGGCGGCAGCGGGGTGCTCACCGAGGGCCTTCTGACGGTGAGGGAGCTGAAGTGGGGCGTGGCCGTCTGCTACAGCCTCACGGTCGCAATCTGGCTCTATCTTGCAACCCTGAAGGGGTGGCCCGTGTTCGCCATCGGGGCCATCGGAATCCTGTCGTCCATTTTCTACACCGTGCCGCCCGTCAAGTTCGCCTACCGGGGCTTCGGCGAGCTGGGGCTGCTGGTCAACTTCGGCCCCGTCCTCGTCCTGGGTTCCTACTATGTCCAGCGGCAGACCCTGGACATCGAGCCCGTGATCCTCTCTCTCGTACCCGGGTTTCTCATGTGGTCCATGATCGTCATCAACGAGATCCCCGACTTCGAGGAAGACCGCCTGAGCGGCAAGATGAACCTGGTTGCCCGCTTCGGCCGCAAGACCGGGGTCGTCCTCTACCAGGCGGGGCTCCTCTGCGCGTTCGGGACCCTGGTGGGGTCAGTGCTCTTCGGGGTGGCTCCGCTGCCGGTGCTCCTGGGGCTTGCGGCGCTGCCGACTGCGCTGCAATCGGTGAAGATCCTGAGGGAAAACTACCTGGACCGGCTGAAAACGATCCCCGCGAATATTGCCATCATCAAAGTTTACATGATCACGGGGGTGGCACTCATTGCGGGCTATCTCATCCACGGGGTGACGGGCTGGTGATTTAGAGCCGCAAGCCACAAGCCTCAAGCCGCAAGGCTGAATAAAATAGCCCACAGCCGACAGCCGACAGCAAACAGCCCCAGAAAAGATTGAGGGGCAGGGGGCCAGGTCGAAGAGCATGAAGAAAAAAGCTTCCGCCCTAGCGCCTTCAGCAGTGCTCGTTGTCGGCTCCGTCACGATCGACCGCATCATAGAGAACGGCAAGACAGCGGAGCGGCTGGGGGGGGTGGTCACCTACGGCGGGCTTACCTACCAGCGGCTGGGCGTGGAGACGGCCGTGGTGACGAACGTTGCCGAGGCGCAAAGGGGCCTCCTCGATGTTCTTGCCGCAGAGGGCCTTGCCGTCCACGCCGGAAAAAGTCGCCACACCACGCGGTTCGTCAACGAAGCCCGGGGGGACTGGCGCGAGCAACGCATGCCCGAGGCGGCCGATTCCATTACGGCGGGCCAGGTGAAGCCCCTTCTCTCCGAGGTCCGGCACGTTCACGCGGGGCCTCTTCACCCCGACGACATCGAACCGCAAGCCCTGACGCTGATGGCGGAATCGAAAAAGCTCTTCAGTCTCGACGTCCAGGGCTATCTGCGCAGGACGGAAAACGACCGGATCGTCCCCAACCTATCGGCTGGACTCGAAGGGGCATTGCGCTCGGCCCACATCATCAAGGCCGACGAGGAAGAGCTGACCCTCATGCTCGATCACTTTCGCTTAAGCCTCCCCGGGTTCCTGCAGCGCTTTCGGATCGACGAGGCCGTGATCACCCGGGGCTCGCACGGCGCGAGCGTGTGGACCCGCGCAGGCGAGGGATATCACTTCGGCGCCGAAACGGTGCGCCGCCCGGTCAGCACGGTCGGGGCAGGCGACGTCTTCTTTGCCGCCTACCTCGTTGCTCATGTCTACCGGAAGCTTGACATCGACATGGCGGCCATGTTCGCTGCAGGGGTTGCGGCAAAGCAGGTCGGCGGGAAGCACCTTGCGCCGGCGTTGCTCGATCTGGCGCGGATCCCGGGAGAAGGCTCGAAAGAAATTGTCTTACCCTTAGCCTTTAGCCCTAAGCCCTAAGCCTTATGCCGCTTGCAGAGCGGTTCTGACGTAGAGAAACCGCGGAACGAACTGATCCGATCATCCAGAAAGGAGGCAAAACAGTCATGAAGGTGCTTATTCTCTATTTCTCCCGGTCGGGCAACACGAAGAAGCTGGCCGAGGAGATTGCCCGGGGTGTCGTGGAGGTCGAGGGCGTGCAGGCCGTCATCCGATCCACGGCGGATGTCTCGAAAGAGGATTTCGTCGTCGCCGACGGCCTTATCGCGGGATCGCCCGTCTACTTCGGGTCCATGGCGGCGCCGCTCAAGGATGTCCTTGACAAGTTCGTGGGGGTGCGGAAGAAGATGGAGAACAAGGTGGGCGCCGCCTTTGCCACGAGCGCCGACCCCTCGGGCGGCAAAGAGACGACGATGATCTCCATCCTCCAGGCCCTGCTCATCTACGGCATGATCGTCGTCGGCGACCCCATCGACGCCACAGGGCACTACGGGGTTTCCTGTCTCGGGGCCCCCGACGCCGCGGCGGCGGAAAACGGGCGCAAGCTCGGGAAGAGAGTGGCTTCCCTGGTTAAGAAGTTAAGAAGCTAAGCGTACAAGGGTTGAGGGTCGCGGGGCGAGGGTGGAGGGAAAAGCGGAGCGAAACGGTTTTGCAAGGCGAGTTAAAGCGCCTTTGCGCGAACGGTTCTTCGCATCCTTCGACAGGCTCAGGATGACGCAGTCTCGACTCTTTTCGTCATGGTGAGCTTGTCGAACCATGAGCCCGCAGGGCGAGTTTTTGCGACCGCAGCGAAGCATGCGTTAGAACCGTCGCAAAGGGCTTTATCGCCGGCAAAATTGTTTTGCGGAGCTTCGGAGCGCGGATAAATTTAATTTGCCTGAGAGGAACGGGAGTATGAAGGTTGCCACGACGGAAGAGATGAGGGCGATGGACCGCTATGCCATCGAGACTCTGGGCATTGCCGACGAGATCCTCATGGAGAACGCCGGCATCGCCGCCTATTACGCGCTGGCCGGCGAGATGGACATTGCGGGGGGGCGCTTCGCCGTATTCTGCGGCGGGGGCAACAACGGCGGAGACGGATTCGTCGTGGCACGAAAGATCCACTCGGGCGGCGGCATCGTCAAGGTCTTTCTCCTTGCCGGGAAGAACCGCTACAAGGGGGCTGCGCGGAAGAACCTGGATCGGCTCCTCAATCTTCCCGTCGACGTCCGTCCGGTGGAATCCGTCGATGACGTGAGGGGCTACATCCTTCAGAGCAACGCCGTCATCGACGCCATCTTCGGAACGGGGCTCGACCGGGACGTGGAAGGTCTCCACAGGGAGGTGATCGAGCTCATCAATGCGAGCGGCAAGCCCGTCTACAGCCTCGACATCCCCTCGGGGGTCAACGGCGACTCGGGGCGCCTGATGGGCACGGCTATCCGGGCGGCGGCCACGGTGACCTTCGGCCTGCCCAAGCGCGGCAACCTCCTCTACCCCGGATTTCTCTGCGGGGGAAAGCTCTACGTGACCCACATCTCCTTGCCCCCCGAGCTCTACGATTCGGAATCGATCGGCGTGGAGGTCAACGACCCGCCCCCGCTGCCCGCCCGCAAGGCCTGGGGGCACAAGGGGGATTTCGGCGATGTCCTCTTTGTCGCCGGCGCCGCCGGGTACTACGGTGCCCCCGCCTTCTCGGCCCTCTCCTTCCTGAAGGCCGGCGGCGGCTACTCGCGCCTTGCCGCACCGGCCTCGGTGATCCAGGGCATTGCCGCGCAGGCAGGCGAGATCGTCTTCGTCCCCCAGCGGGAAATTGCATCGGGAAGCATTGCCTTCAGGAACAAGGCGACCCTCCTGGAGCTGGCTGGGCGTGTCGACATGGTCGTTCTGGGGCCGGGGCTCTCCCTTGCCGAGGAGACGCAGAAACTCGTCCGGGAGCTTGCCGCAAAGATCGAGAAGCCCATCGTGATCGACGGCGACGGGATCACGGCCATTGCAAAGAACCCCCGGTTTCTCAAGCGACGCCGCTTCGAGACGGTCCTCACGCCACACGCAGGCGAGATGTCCCGGATTGCCGGGAAAAGCCGCGAAGAAATCGAGAACGACCCCATCGGCATCCTCCGGGAAACGGCAGCCGGTCTCGATTCCATCATCGTCCTCAAGGGGGCCCACTCGCTCATCGGCTTCCCCGACGGCCGCGTCTGGATCAACATGAGCGGCAACTCGGGGATGGCGACGGCGGGATCGGGCGATGTGCTGACGGGCGCCATCGGGGCCATGTTCGGCCTGGGGCTTCCGGTTCAGGAGGCGGTGAGGGCCGGCGTGTTTGTCCATGGGCTTGCGGGGGATCTCGCGGCGGCCGCGAAGGGGGAAGACGGGATCACGGCGCGCGACATCATGGAGAGCCTGCCCAGGGCCGTTGCCATGGTGAGGGCGGCAGACCTCGGGGAGATTGCCGAGAAGAAGGGGCTGTATATCATTTGAAGCCATAAGCCGACAGCAAACAGCCGCCAGCCAAAAGAAAAATCCCCCTCTGTCCCCCTTTTGTAAAGGGGGATGAAAGGGGGATTTTCTTTTCCTTCTTATCTTGCTAGTTCCTGTACCCTTTACCCTGGACCCTGTCTTTTAGAGGGTCCGCTCGGCGATGAAATCGGCCATGGCAAGCAGGGATGACTTGGCTTCACCGTTCTCGAAGGTGGCCAGCAGGGCCTTGCCTTCCGCGATGATCGTTCCTGGCCCGCTCCAGGGCGTACTGGATGCCGTCGTATTTCCCGATGAGGCCGAATACCGTCCGGATGTCTTCCTCGGTCGCCTGTTTCCTTTCCACGATGCCCCGGATGATCTCCTTCTCTTCGGCGCTGCATTGGGCCAGCGTCCGGATCAGCGGCAGGGTGATTTTCCCCTCCTTGATGTCCATCCCGATGGCCTTCCCGAATTCCTTCTCGGCGGCCACGTAGTCGAGGGTGTCATCGGTGAGCTGGAAGGACTGCCCCATCCGGTAGCCGAACTGCCGGAGGGCCTCGACGCGGTCCGGTGGTGCGCCGGCCATGAGGCCTCCGACTGCGCATGCGGCAGCGATGAGGACGGCCGTCTTCTTCTCGATGAGCGTGAAATAATCCTCTTCGGTGATCCCGACGTCGCCGCGTTTCAGGAGCTGGAAAACCTCGCCCTCGGCCATGGTGTTTGTTGTCTCCGAGATGAGCTTGATGATTTTCAGATCCCCGTCGTGGGTCATGAGGGTGAAGGAGCGCGAATAGAGGAAGTCCCCCACGAGCACCGTCGCCGCGTTGCCCCAGACGTTGTTTGCCGAGGGCTTGCCCCTTCTGGTCTCTGCCCCGTCGATCACGTCGTCGTGCAGAAGGGTGGCGGTGTGGATGAACTCGATCACCGCCGACAGGGGGTAGCGCCGCTCCCCGCGGTAGCCGCACAGATCCGCGGAAGCCAGGAGCATGAGGGGACGGAACCGCTTGCCGCCGCTCGTGATGAGGTGGTTGATGACGGTGGGGATGAACGGGATTGCCGAGTGGAGATACTTCCCGAGGTTCTCTTCCAACTGCTTGAGGTCGGGCTCGTAGCGCTTGAGGACATCGGTCATGTTCATGGCTTGCCTTCCCGATCTGTGACGGATTATTTGAAACAATAACGTGCTCTTATCGGAGATGCCCCGAAATGTCAAGCTGACGGCCCGCCGGTGTCCGGGCTGCTTCCGGAAGGGAGGCGGAGTAAAAAAGACTTTACAGAACACGTGTTTTGCATAATAAGGGAGGGATAGACGAGAGGAGTCATGTCGATCAAACGAACCGTTTTCTTTATTTCCGACCGCACGGCGATCACGGCCGAGACGTTCGGCCACAGCCTTCTCATCCAGTTCGACGACGTGGAGTTCCAGAAGATCACGCTTCCCTTCATCGACACCATGTGGAAGGCGCAGGATGCCCTCGAGCATATCAACGACGCGAAGGAGCAGACGGGACAGCGCCCGATCATCTTCAGCACCATCGTCAACTCCCAGATCCGCAAGATGATCCTGTCGAGTGAAGCCGCCGCGGTCGATCTCTTTGAGACCTTCATCGGTCCCCTGGAAGATGAACTCCGGGTTCAACCTTCACTCGGCGGCAGTTCCCACCACGCCTCGGCGGGGGATGAGCTCGACATCCGGATCAACGCCGTGAACTACGCTCTCACGAACGACGACGGGATTACGACCAAGAACTACGACAAGGCCGACGTGATCCTCGTGGGCGTCTCCCGCACCGGCAAGACGCCGACCTGCCTCTACCTGGGGCTGCAGTACGGCATTTATGCCGCCAACTACCCGCTCACCGAGGAGGACCTCCTCATCGAGTACCGGAAGATCCCCGGGGTCCTGAAGCCATTCAGGAACAAGCTCTACGGTCTTACGGTCAACCCGGACCGGCTCCAGAAGATACGCATCGCCCGGCGGCCCACAGGGCGGTACTCGTCGCTCGCGCAGTGCCAGGAGGAGATCTCGCTTGCCGAGTTCCTCTATGTCTCCAAGAACATCCCCTACCTCAACATCACCACCATGTCGATCGAGGAGATCGCCGCGACGGTGATGCACAAGGGCAAACTTCAGCGACGGATCTTTTAGAAGAAGGGTAGCGGGTCGAGGGGCGAGGGGAGCGAGGCGGGAGAAGCCTGCAGCCAACAGTCGACAGCCGACAGTAAGGGATAAAGAAGGGGCAAGCCACAAGCCGCAAGGTAAAAGTTCTTAATTGATTCCTTCTTTTCCGATCTTCCTATCTTCCGCTCTTCCTGACTTCAGGTCTTGTCGTTCGGCTCCGTGCCGGCGATCGTTTCGCGGGCCGTGATGCGGATCTCGTCCATGGCCTCCGGCAGCTCCCGGCTTGTCGAGACCCCCAGATCCCGGAACCGGCGGAAGGAGGGCATGAGCCTCGTCTCGATGGAGCGCACGGCGTCGTTGTGGGCCTCGACGGCCTTCGTCAGGTTCGCCCCGGCCCTCGCGAAGTGCTCCGCCACGACAGAGAACCTCTCGTAGAGCTCCCGGCCCAGGCGGTTGATCTCTCTGGCGCCGCTGGCCACCTGCTCCTGCTGCCACCCGTAGGCTACGGCCTTGAGCAGAGCGATGAGCGTCGTGGGGGTGGCGAGGATCACCTTCTTGAGGCTGCCGTCCTCGATGAGGTTCGGGTCGTTCTCGAGGGCGGCGCTGAAGAAGGTCTCGCCGGGGAGGTACATGACGACGAGCTCCGGCGAATCCTCGAACTGGTCCCAGTAGGCCTTCGAACCCAGCCCGTTCATGTGGCCGCGCACGGCGGTGACGTAGCCTGCGAAGGCCTTTTTGCGCTCCTCCTCGGTGGGTGCCTGAAGGGCGCTGAGAAAGGCATCTACGGGTGCCTTGGCGTCGATGACGATGCTCCGCCCGTTGGGCAGGCGGACGACCATGTCGGGGCGGAGCTTTCCCGACTCCGTGTCGACGGTGACCTGCTCGTAGAAATCACACCAGGGCGCCATGCCCGCGAGCTCCGCCGCCCTCCTCAGAGACATCTGTCCCCAGGAGCCGCTCACCTGGGGCTTGCGCAGCGCCGTGGAAAGGCTAGAGGTCTCCCGCTGCAGGGCCTCGTTCATCTCGGAGAGCTCCTTGATCTGACGCGAAAGGTTCCAGGATTGTTCGGCCCGCGTCTTTTCCATCTCGCGAAGCTGTTCCTCGTAGCGCTTCAGCGTCTCCTGGAGGGGACGGATCGTCCCTTCCATGCCTGCCTGGTGCTCGCCCAGTTTTCCCTTCGTCTGCTCGAGGATTTTGCCGAGATTCTCCGAGGCAAGTTCCAGGAAGCTGCGGTTGCTGCTTTCGAGTGCCGTTGCGGCCTGGGACCGAAACGTGTCGGTCATCTCCGTCTTCATGACCTCGATGACCTCCCTCTGCCGCTCGAAGCTTCGGGCGGTCTCGGCAAGCCGCGCCTGGGACTCCACGGCCTGGACACGCTCGTCGTCGAGGGATTTGCGCAGCCCCGTGATTTCGCTTTCCGCCTGCTTGAGCTGCTGCCTGAGCTGGTCCATCTGCCCTTCGGCGTAGCGGGCCCGACCCTCCAGCTCTGAGACCCGGACAGAGTGACTGAGCTTGATCTCTTCGGTCTGCCTGAGGAGTTCCTTCTGGGAAGCAAGCCGCGCGATGATCCACAGCAGGATCCCGCCGCAAGCAAAGCCGGCCAGGAAGATGATCACGATGTCGATGGACATGATTCCCTCCGGGAATCGGCTAAGGGCGCAGGGCTTAAGGCGTAGGGCAAATGAAAAACGATATGCTCCTCGTTGCCCTGAGCCTTTAGCCCTATGCCATTTGCCACTCTTCATACCATCATCCCCGGTCGATGGCAAAGGATTCGGCAGGCGATCCTCTGTCCGGCGAGTGCAACCGCTCCGCCGGAAAACCGGCAAGGTGTGTCAAGGTACCAGGCATGAGAGAGGGCTGTAAAGAATCCCGGCACATCTTCAATCCGTGAAGAGGCAGCGGTCTTTCCTCCAATTTGTGTTGTCGGTTGATGCCCGGAGCAAGGCGGGAAGCCCCTTTGCGACGTTTGCGCCTTCTTCCCTGTCCTGCATCCGGGGCCGCTGTACAGCCGGAAAGCGGCGTCACGACTGGCGACGCCCCGAAAGGTCCGCCAGCAGTGGAATTGAAGGGAGGGGGCCGGAAAAGATTGACAGGATTGGCTTTGCGGGTTCAAAACCCCCGAAAGGGGCATGTATCTTGCATTTCAACAAACGATTTTATCCGTTAATGTGTCGCAGAAATTCATGCTCCGGCGAAGAAAAATTTACTGAAATGTTAAAAAAGCTAGACTACGAGCGAATCTTAGGCTATACTCCCACCGGTTTCGAATCCGGTGGTTGATTTCTTTCGAAAGGGGGATGGTCGTCAAATCATCGTACGAAGGAGACAAACGCGAGGGATTCAAATTAACCCCAATAATTCCAATCAAGGAGGAGATTTTTAATGAACAAGGGACAACTCGTTGAAGTGGTAGCCAAGGCACTGGGCTCCAAGAGCGCGGCGGAGAAAGCCATCAACTCAACCCTGAAGGCGATCACGGATGCCCTGAAGAAGGGTGACAAGGTTACGCTGGTTGGCTTCGGGACCTTTGCTGTCGCCAAGCGCGCTGCCCGCATAGGCCGCAACCCCCAGACCGGCAAAGAGATCAAGATCCGGGCGAAGAAAGTACCCAAGTTCACCGCCGGCAAGGCTCTCAAGGACACCATCAAGTAAACACGGTTGCCCTGACCCCCGGTGCTCCACACACCGGGGGTTTTTTTATGCCCGCTGCCGAACTCTCCCTCTGTCGCTGCAACATATCGTTTGAGCTTCTCTGTCGGATCAGGTAAAAAAGTGGATCATGCCCGGTTTGAAGCTATACACCAGCAACCGTCTCGAGGCCCTCGCCGGGGAGCTTTCGGAAACCCTGCGGCAGCCGCTGGCCTCGCCCACGGTCCCGGAGATCATCCTGGTCCAGAGCCGCGGCATGGAGCGGTGGCTCTCCCTGGAGATGGCCCGGCGCCTCGGGATCTGCGCCAACATCCGTTTCCCCTTTCCCAACCACTTCGTCGAGGAACTCTTCCGCGCCGTTCTGCCCGATCGGGCCGGCTCTCGGGCCTTCGACGCGGAAGTGCTCACCTGGCGGGTCATGGGTCTGCTGCCCGGCTGCCTGGACGGGGAAGGCTTCGAGCCCCTGAAGGAATACCTCGCCGATGACGGCCGGGGCCTCAAGCGCTACCAACTCTGCCGGAACATCGCCCGCCTCTTCGACCAGTATCTCGTCTACCGGCCCGACATGGTGCTCGGCTGGGAAGCGGGCAGGGAGCGCCACTGGCAGGCAACCCTCTGGAGGCGACTCGCGGCGGAAAGCACCGCCGCTCACCGGGCGGCGCGCTGGAAGGAAGCCCTGGCCCGGCTGCAGGGGGGCCTGCCCGAAGGGGTGAGCCTTCCCGGGCGGATCTCCGTCTTCGGCATCTCGGCCCTGCCGCCCTACCACCTCCAGCTCCTCGACGCCGTCTCCCGCTCAATCGACGTGAACCTCTTCGTCATGAACCCCTGCCGGGAGTACTGGTACCTCATCTACTCCGACCGCGAGATGCGAAGACTTGTCGATCGGATCGGGACGGTCCGCTCCGATGAAACCCTTCACCTGGAGAGAGGCAACAGCCTGCTTGCCTCCATGGGGTCCCTGGGCCGGGACTTTCTCCGGATGGTTTATGACACGGGCTGCGAGGAAGCGGACTTTTCGGCCCAGCCCGGAGAGGCGAGCCTCCTTGCCTGCATCCAGTCGGATATCCTCAACCTGCGCGACCGGGGCGCAGACGGCATCCGGACGGCCGTAGCCGTTGACGACGACTCGATCCAGGTCCACTCCTGCCACAGTCCCATGCGGGAGGTGGAGGTCCTTCAGGACCGGATCCTCGACCTGCTCGAGCGCGACCCGTCGCTCACCCCGGCCGACATCCTCGTCATGACGCCCGAGATCGAGACCTATGCCCCCTTCATCGAGGCCGTCTTTTCGCTTCCCCGCGGCGAGAGGCGCAGGATCCCCTTCAGTGTTGCCGATCGCGGCGTGTGCAGGGAGAGCATCCTCGTGGACACCTTCCTGCGGCTTCTCGATCTCGAGGGGAGCCGCCTGGGCGCCACAGAGGTCGCCGCCTTTCTCGACACGGATGCCCTGCGAAGGCGCTTCGCCCTCGGGGCGGACGATCTTGTGCGCATCCACCGGTGGATCCGCGACACCGGCATCCGGTGGGGGATCGACGGGTCGAGCCGCTGTCGCGAGGGGCTTCCCGGCTTCTCGGAGAATACCTGGCAGGCGGGTCTCGACCGGCTGCTGCTCGGGTACGCCCTGGCGGGCCGGGGCGAAGAGCTCTTCATGGGCATTCTCCCCCACGAGGACGTTGCCGAAGGGGAGGCGCCCGTCCTCGGGTCCTTCCTGAGCTTTGTGGAGAAGCTCTTTTCCTTCGCAGCATCCCTGGAGGAAACGCGGGACCTCGCGGGCTGGGCATCCCACCTCGGCGCCGCCCTCGACACCTTTTTCCTCGCCGACGGGGACGAGGAAGAGGATCTGCAGGCCCTGCGCCGGGCGCTGACCGACATGGCCCTTTTGCAATCGCAGTCCGGGCTTGATGAACGGCTCGGCGCCGGTGTCCTGAAAGCCCATCTCGAAGAGGCGCTCCGGGAGGTGGGGCTCGGGTTCGGCTTCATCACGGGCGGCATCACCTTCTGCGCCTTGCTTCCCATGCGGAGCATCCCCTTTCGGGTGATCTGCCTCATCGGCCTGGACGACGGCGCCTACCCGCGGCAGACCCGGGTGCCGGGATTCGATCTGATGAAGGAGCGCCCGCGGCCCGGCGATCGATCGCGCAGGCTCGATGACCGGTACCTCTTCCTCGAGGCGCTGCTCTCCGCCCGCCAGACCTTCTACATCAGCTACGCGGGGCAGAGCATCCAGGACAACAGCGTGCGGCCGCCCTCGGTTCTGGTGAGCGAGCTGCTCGACGCGATCAAGCAGGGCTTCGAGACGCCCGGGAGGGACATCGGCGACGCCATCGTCACCCAAGCATCGCCTGCAGGCCTTCAGCCCCGGGTACTTCCGCGGGGAGAGGCTTTTCAGCTACTCCGCCGAGAATGCTGCGGCGGCCCTTTCGGCCGTTGCCGGCCGCAGGGAGAAGCCCCCCTTCATTTCCTCAAACCTCCCCGAGCCGCAGCCTGCGTGGCGAAGCATCGACGTGCAGGCCCTCGTCCGGTTCTACGCCAACCCGGCCCGCTGGCTGCTCAACCGCAGGCTGGGCATCCGCCTCGAAGAGGCCGGGGCGTTTCTCGACGACGTGGAGCCCATGAGCCTCGAAGGCCTCGAGAGCTACGAACTGGGCGAGCTGCTCGCGGCGCGATGCCTCGAAGGGCTCGAGGCGAGGGATCTGCTGCCCGCCGCGAGGGCCCTGGGAAGCCTGCCGCCGGGGACCCCGGGGGAGTGCGGGTTCCAGGAGATCTGCGAGGGCGTCGAAGCCTTCGCGGCCCGCCTGAGGCCGCATCTGTTGGGAGAGCCCCTCGGAGCGGTCGACCTCGATTGCGCGCTCGGGCCCTTCAGGCTCACGGGCAGGATGCAGCTCGGATTGCCCTCGGCCCTGGTCCATTACCGGTTTGCGTCCGTCAAGGCGAAGGACCTGCTTCGCTCGTGGATCCATCACCTGGCGCTCAGCGCCGGGGGCTCAGGCCGTTATCCAGGCCGCTGCGTGATCATCGGTCAGGACAGGGGCTACGCCCTCGGGCCTGTCGCGGATGCGGAAAGCATCCTCCTGGGTCTGCTCGAGATCTACTGGCAAGGGCTCACGAGGCCCCTGCATTTCTTCCCCGAGACCGCTCGCGCCTACGCGGAGGCCCTGCGGAAAGGCAGAACGCAGGAGGAAGCCCTGAGAGCCGCCCGCAGCAAATGGTCGACGGATTACGGCTTTGCCGAGGGGGATGACCCCTATTACCGGCTGTGTTTTGACGGGCAGGATCCCCTCGACGGCGAGTTCGTGGAGCTTGCTACCGCGATCCTGAAGCCGCTCCTGGAGCGGGCAGGGGAGGAGGGCTGACATGCCGGAAGCCTGGCCCCGGTTCGACCTGCTGGCAAGCCCGCTCGACGGGACAAACCTCATCGAGGCGAGCGCTGGCACGGGGAAGACCTACGCGATCGCGGGCCTCTTCCTGCGCCTGCTTCTCGAGAAGCACCTGGCGCCCGCCGAGATCCTCGTCGTGACCTACACCGTGGCGGCCACGGAGGAGTTGCGCGACCGGATCCGGGGGAAAATCCGGGCCGCCCTCGATGTCTTGAACGGCGCAGGCGCGACGGAGCCCTTCATCGAGGATCTCATCGGCGGGATTGGCGACCGGAAGGACGCGCGGGCGCGGCTGCGCGAGGCGCTGAGGAGCTTCGACGAGGCCCCCATCTTCACGATCCACTCCTTCTGCCAGCGGATGCTCTCCGAGAACGCCTTCGAGAGCGGGAGCCCCTTCGACACGGAGCTGCTTGCCCGACGAGCGCGAGCTCCGGGAGGAGATCGTCCGCGATTTCTGGCGCCGGCACTTCTATGAAGCGCCCCCCGAATTCGTTCACTACGCCCGCGGCCGCTGCAGGGGCCCTGCCTCGTTTCTCGAACTGCTTCGCGCGGCGCCGCTGAGGCCCGATTCCAGGATCGTTCCCGAGACGCCCCCGGCCGCCTTGAGCGGCCTCGAGGCGGTGCGGGCCGCCATTGCCGGCCTGCGTCAGTCCTGGCCAAAGAGCCGCACCGGCGTCGAGACCGCCTTGCGCGCTGAGGCCCTGAGCAAAGTACAGTACGGAAAGCCGGAGCGGCTCCTTTCGGCCATGGACGCCTTTCTCGCGCGCCCCTGGGCGGCGTTTCCCCTGTCGAAGGAGCTGCTCAAATTCAGCCCCGGGGCCCTGGCCAAAGCCGCAAAGAAGGGCCACGTCGCCCCGACGCACCGATTTTTCGATCGCTTCCGGGATTTCGAAGCGGCGGCGCAGGCGCTCAGCGCCGAGATGGATGGGCAGATCCGCTACCTGCGATGCGAGCTGTTCCGGTATGTCCGGCAGGAGCTTGCCTCGCGAAAGCGGCGGCGCAACCTCCGGTCCTACGACGATTTGCTGGGGGATCTCCGCAAGGCGCTCGTCTCCGAGGGGGGCGGAGCCCTCTCGGGGGCCATCCGGAAAAAATACCGGGCGGCCCTCATCGACGAGTTCCAGGATACGGACCCCGTGCAGTTCGCCATCTTCGAGTCCGTCTTCGGGCAGGGGGGGACGACACTCTTTCTGATCGGCGACCCGAAACAGGCCATCTACAGCTTCCGGGGGGCCGATCTTTTCGCCTACATCCGCGCCGCCTCAACGTGGAGAGGCGCTACACGCTGGCCGAGAACTGGCGCTCGGAGCCGGAGCTGATCCGCGCCGTCAACACCCTCTTTTCCCGCCCGAAGCACGCCTTCCTCTACGAGGCCGTACCCTTCGAGAAGGCGCAGGCCGCCGGGCGCGAGGCCCCCGTGCTGACCTTTGGCGGGCGGCGCGAGGCGCCCCTGCGTCTGTGGGCCCTCGACGGGGGCGGCGGGACCGTCAACGTGGCGGATGCACGCGAGCGGATCCGTCGCGCCGTGGCCGCCGAGATCGCCCGGCTTGTCGAGGCGGGGCGTTGCGGCGAGGCCCTCATCGGCATCGAGAGGCTCAGGGAGGCGGACGTGGCCGTGCTGGTCCGGACGAACCGCGAGGCCCTGCTCACGCAGGAGGCCCTCACGGATCTCGGCGTCCACAGTGTCGTCTACACGACGGGGAATCTCTTCGACACTCAGGAGGCGCGGCAGATGGAGCTCCTGCTGCGTGGCGTCGCGCAGCCCAACGAGGAGACGGCCGTGCGGACGGCCCTCGCCACCGACCTTCTGGGCCTTGACGGCGCCGCGATCGACGGGCTCATGGGGGATGCCCGGGCCTGGGAAGAGCGGCTCCGGCGTTTCCACGACTGGCGAGAAACGTGGGAGCGCCACGGGTTTGTCCGCATGTTCCGGGAGCTCATGGCGGCCGAGCAGGTGCGCCCGCGCCTGCTTTCGCTTCCCGGCGGCGAGCGCCGCCTGACGAACGTCCTGCACCTGGCCGAGGTGCTCCACGGCGAGGAGATGCGCCGGCGCTCCGGCATGGGCGGGCTCATCCAGTGGCTGGCATCCAATCGGGACGAAGAGACCCCGAGGCGGGAGGAGCATCAGCTTCGGCTCGAAAGCGACGCCGACGCCGTGAAGGTCGTTACGATCCACAAGAGCAAGGGGCTCGAATACCCCGTCGTCTTCTGCCCCTTCAACTGGGGGCCCTCCCGCGCGGGCAGGGATGTCTACAGCTTCCACGACGAGGCGGACGGCTGGCGGCTCAACGTGGCCCTGGAGACCGTCGGGGAGGAAGCCCGGCGGGCGGCGGAGCGCGAGCAGCTCGCCGAGAATGTCCGCCTGCTCTATGTATCGGTCACGCGGGCGAAAAACCGCTGCTATCTCATCTGGGGCCCCATCAACAAGGCAGAGACCTCGTCGCTTGCCTACATCCTCCACCCGCCGGAGGGTAGCCTGGAATCCGTTGTCGACGAAACGGCGGCCCATGTCTCGGCGATGGACGAAGACAGCCTGCGGCGGGACCTGGAGGGAATCGCCTCGGCCTCGGCCGGGGCCGTCGAGTTCAACCTGCTTCCCGAGGGGCCGGCTCCCTTGATCGAGCCCTATGCAGGCGAGACAGGTCCTCTCGAGGCGCGGGAGTTTCGCCGGGACGTGGGGCGCGCCTTCGAGATCGCAAGCTTCTCCTCCCTTGTCGAGGAGGCGGATCGGGGAGCTGCGGCGGGCGAGGGCCTCAGGGAGCTTCCCGACCACGACGAACGGACACCCGGTCGGGCAGCGGGGGAGCCGGCGGAGCCTTCGGGCATCTTTGCCTTTCCCCGCGGGCCGAGGGCAGGAAAGTGCCTCCACGCCATTTTCGAGCGCCTCGATTTCGCCTGCGCCGAACGGGGCGCCGTTGCGCAGATC
The DNA here is from genome assembly GCA_963802225.1 of uncultured delta proteobacterium. Classification (GTDB taxonomy): domain Bacteria; phylum Desulfobacterota; class Syntrophia; order Syntrophales; family UBA2192; genus UBA2192. The sequence goes on from CAWDHZ010000041.1 coordinate 150,723, forward strand.
GTGGGCGCGGCGCTTGCGGAGTACGGCTATGAGCAGAGCTGGTGCGACACCCTGTGCGACATGATCGGCCGCGTGTTGGAGGCGCCCCTGGATCGGGGCGGCGGTATAAGGCTCTCGGGCCTCGGGCGGCAGAGATGCCTGCACGAGCTTTCCTTCTACTTCCCCCTCAAGGCCCTGACCCCGGAGAAGCTCCGGGCGCTCTTTTCCGACGCGGGATGCAGTCGCGGACGAGCTCCCGCAGTGGATCGGCTCGCTCCGCTTCCACCCGGTCGAGGGCTTCATGAGAGGCTATATCGACCTCGTGTTCGAGCACGGCGATCGGTTCTACCTCATCGACTGGAAATCGAATTACCTGGGAAGCCGCCCCGAGGACTATGGCCCGGAGGCCCTGGCGGCCGTGATGCGGGACGATCTCTACGTTCTTCAGTACCATCTCTACGCCGTGGCGTTGCACGAGTACCTGAAGAGCCGGGTGAAGGACTATGATTACGACAGGCACTTCGGCGGGGCCTTCTACGTTTTCCTTCGCGGCGTGGACCCCGCACAGGGCTCCGAAACCGGCATTTTCCGCGACCGGCCCGCGCGCGGCCTCATCGAGGCCCTCTCGGAGGGTCTCGTGGCAAGGGCATTGTAAGGATCGTGGTGTATGAGCGCTCAACTCGTTGACAGCCTCCATGCGGCAGGCGCAATTACGGATCTCGACAGGGGATTTGCACGCCTGATGGCGCGCCTGGCCGGCTCGGGGGACGGGGCCCTCGCGCTTGCGGCCGCCCTGGTGAGCCGCGCCTCGGCCGAGGGGGACATCTGCCTCGATCTGGCCCGGCTTGCAGGCGGCTCGATTTTCGCGGGCGAAACGGCAATTCGCTGCCCCGATCTCGAGCCGTGGGTGCGATCGCTGCACAAAAGCGCCGTCGTCGGCGCCCCCGGCGATTGGCGGCCGCTCGTTCTTGACGGGACCCGCCTCTATCTCCATCGTCACTGGGATGCCGAGCAGAGCCTCGTTCGCTTCCTGCGGGAGCGATCGCAGATCCCGGCCCCCGGGGTCGACATGGCGCGTCTCCGGGAAGGGCTTGGAAGGCTCTTTCCGGGCGGCAACGGAGAGACGGATTGGCAGCGGGTCGCAGCGGCCGCGGCTGTCCTGAAGCCATTCTGCGTGATCACGGGTGGCCCCGGGACGGGCAAGACGACAACCGTGGCGGGAATCCTTGCCCTTCTCCTGGAACAGGTGGAACAGGCGAAGGCTCAATCGATCCGGATCGCCCTTGCCGCCCCGACGGGCAAGGCTGCCTCCCGGCTGCAGGAGGCCATCCGGGAGGCGGCCGGGGGGCTTGCCTGTGCAGACGGCATCCGGGCAAAACTCGCCGGCATGGAAGCCTCCACCCTGCATCGCCTGCTGGGGCGCCGTCCGGGCTCCTCCTCCTTTGCCCGCTTTACCCGGGGCGAAGAGGAGATGCTGCCCTATGATGCCGTCGTCGTCGACGAGGCCTCCATGGTCTCCCTGCAGCTCCTGTACAGCCTGGTGAGGGTCCTGCCGCAGCGCGCGCGGCTCATCCTTCTGGGCGACCGGGATCAGCTCGCCTCCGTCGAAGCGGGCGCCGTTCTGGGCGATATCTGCGGCCCCGATCGCAAGCCGCAGTATTCAAGGGCCTTCGGCGAGACGATCGCAACCGCAAGCGGTGAGAGCGTCCCGCTCACGCCGCAGGGAGAGTGCCGATCCCCCATCGGCGACTGCATCGTCGAACTGAGGCACAATTACCGCTTCGGCGCCGGAAGCGGCATCGGCGCGCTTGCCCGACAGATCAAGGAAGGGGGCGCAGACGAGGCGCTCTTCATCCTGCGTGAAGAGGAGCATGGGGATCTCGGATGGAGACGCATCCCGAGGCCCCGGGAGCTGTCGCGTGCCCTGAGGGAGATTGTCCTTGCGGGCTGCGGGGATTACCGGGCCGCAGAGACGCCGGCGGCCATCTTCGAGAGCTTCAACCGCTTCCGTGTCCTCTGCGCCCTGCGGGACGGCCCTTACGGCGCGGGCTCCCTGAATGCCGCCATCGAGGGGATCCTGGCCCGCGAGGGGCACATCCTGCCGGGCCGGCTCTGGTACGAGGGGCGGCCCGTCATGGTGACCCGCAACGATTACGGCCTGCGGCTCTTCAACGGCGATATCGGCATCGCGCTGGCCGACCCGGAAAGCGCCGGGGCCCTCCGGGTCTTCTTCCCGGCCCCCGACGGGGCGATGAGGAAGCTCGATCCCTACAGGCTGCCCGAGCACGAGACGGTCTTTGCCATGACGATCCACAAGAGCCAGGGGACGGAGTTCGATCGCGTGCTGCTCGTGCTGCCCGAAAGCGATGCGCGCGTGCTCACCCGGGAGCTCCTGTACACGGGTGTGACCCGGGCCCGCAAGCGCGTCGACCTGTGGGCAGGCGAGGCGGCCCTCCGGGCAGCCCTGTCGAGGAGGATCGAGCGGGTGCGGGCCTGAGGGATGCGCTCTGGGCTGAAGGCACAGGTAACAGGTAACAGCCAACAGTTGCCTGCAGACAGGACCGAGAATCGATGCCCTAGTCTGATTTTTTGCTGTCGGCCTGTAGACTGTAGGCCTGTCGCCTTTTCCGGACGGATGTCCGGCACCCTGTCACGATTTCAACGATGCCAAAACGGAACGAAATGTCCGTCCCGGCAATCCCTTCCCTTATATGCGGTCGTTCCAGCTCTGCCCGATCCGTCCAGTACGCTCCATGGCCTTCAACGGGGCAGAACCCTGTCTTTCCTCGCTCCTCGTGCCTCGGTCCTCGTACCTGGGGCTGTGCCCCATTCCGTTGGCATGAATCATGCTCATTCACCTTCTGCAGGAAGGCCGAATTTCCCGGAAGGAATTCCGGGGGACTTCAAAAATGATTTCATTCGAGAGACGTGCCCGATGGATGCGCTGACAAAGAACAAACTGGACCGGAAATGGAAAAAGCACGCTGACGAGATCGAGCTGGAAGTGATCCAGAAACTCAAGGGGAACTCCGACTATCACGTGGTGGAGGTCGCCCGGGCCTCGCTGAAACGCTTCGGCGTCGAGAAGGCGGGCCTGAAAAAAGACAGCTTCGTGATGCGGATCGAGACGTCAACGGGATTCGACGAGGGCCGACGCTCGGCCGAAGGATGGCTCTGCTTCGACAGCGAGCCCGACGCCCTGTTCTATCTCTTCCACGTCTGGTTCCGTTATATCAAGACCAACTGCTCCGTGCTGGATGACGCAATGGCCGACACGATCGAACTCGTCGAAAAGGCCATGAGCATCGCCCTGCGGGAAGGCGGCTTTGGAAACGATGTGCTCAAGGACCTGATCGTCCGGGCCACCGGCCGTCTCGCCTCCGTTTCCTTCACGGCCGGGGTCTTTGTCAATGACGGGCTTCTCGACGCTGAGATCGTCGAGGGCTGCTCGAAAGACAACGGAAAGTATGCCGAGCTCGCAGGCCTTGCCGCAAGCGGCGCCCTCGACGTGCAGAACCAGAAGCACCTCAAGATGGTGGAGAGCTGGATGACGACGGGATAGGCGAAAAAATGGGGTCAGGGTAAGGGTAAGGGTGTAGGGAAGAAACAACCAGGAAAATAACGAGGATCGGGGATGGATGTTCCCGGTCCTTTTTTTATTCTCGACCCTCGCCCCGCGACCCACTCCCCTCATCAAGGAACTCCAGCACCAGCCGGTTGAACTCCCCGGGGTACTCGACGTTCGGCATGTGGCCGCAGCGCTCGAAGACGTGCAGGCGGGCCCCGGGAATTCTCCCGGCGGCATCGAGGGCCTGGCTTACGGGCAGGATGCGGTCCTGGCGCCCCCAGAGGATGAGCGTGGGGGCCGTGATCGTGCCGAGCCCCGCGCGGATCGACTCCAGGATCCCGGGCCGTGCGCCCCGGAGCGTGGCGATGGTTCGCAGGATTGATGTGAAGGCCCGGACGGAGGCGGGCTGGAAGAACATCTCGTAGTAGAGCCGCGCAAAATCGGCGGTGATCGCGGCGGGGTCGAAGACGAGACGATGGAGAAAGCGGGTGAAGACCGGCAGGGGCGGCTTGAAGAAAATCCGGTCGAAGAAGGGAAGCGATGCGATTCGCAAGGGGCAGGCTCACTTCCCGCCCGATACCGGCGCTGCTCAGCAGGATGAGCCTGTCCACACGTCCCGGGTCATCGAGAATGGCACGAAGAGCAACACCCCCTCCGAGGGAATGCCCCACAAGCGCCGCCCTCCCGATGCCCAGGGCCGTCATGAAGTCCAGCAGGAACCGGGAATAGGCCCCGGGGCTGTAGTCCATCCATCCGGGCTTTTCCGTGCGCCCGAAACCGGGCAGGTCGGGGACGTAAACCCGGTGTCGCGTGGCCAGGGAGCCGATGTTTGCCGACCAGATCTCCGCCGAGGCGCCGAGGCCGTGGATGAGGACAACGGGCGGGCCATCCTGGCCTGCCTGCCGGTAGCGCGTACGGACGCCGTTCACATCGAGATAGAGGTCGGGCAACATGAATCCGGATATCCTCGTTTTCCCTCTTTGGAGACTATCATGATGGCGAGCTATTTTCTCACGATCCCTCAAATGACAAAAGGGGAATCTGTCCCTTGACCCTGTCATCAGCCCTGGAGCGTAAAAAATAAACGTTGTAATTATATGCACATTGTATACACTTCATCCCGGGTCTTTCACGATGCGGGATACGATTCCGCTATGTGGTATGACTCGCTGTCTGTTTTGATCCGGAGTGCACGTCATGACAAAAGAAGCACAGATCGGGAAACTCAAGCGGCTGGGCGACGACGTCATCTATGCCTTGATCGACAACCCCTACGAATGCCCCATCGTCATCAACAAGCAGGGCATCATCTGCTTCATGAGCCGTTTCAGCAAGCGTCTCATCGGCATCGACCCCGACGAGGCCGTGGGCAAGCATATCAAGGATGTCATCAAGGAGACCCATCTCCATGAAATCCTGAAGGACGGAAAGGCCCGGATCGCCGACCTGCTCTACATCGCAGGCAAGCAGCAGGTCATCTCCCGGATCCCTCTCAAGGATCTTCACGGACGGATCCTGGGCGCCGTGGGCAAGGGAGTGCTCAACGAAGCCGTCAAGGTCGCCGAGTTGTCCAAGCGGATCGAGGTGATGGACGGCCAGCTCCAATATTACCAGAAGCAGGTAACCGATCTGAAGGGCGGGGCGACGATCGTGGGCCGATCGGCGGCCATCGCTCAAATGAAAGAGAGTGCCCTGCTCGCCGCGAAGAGTAATGCATCGGTTCTCATGACGGGCGAATCGGGAACGGGAAAAGAGGTAGCGGCCTACTTCATCCATCAGAACAGCGCCCGTGCCGGCGGGCCCTTCATCCGGGTCAACTGCGCCTCCATCCCCCGCGAGCTCTTCGAAAGCGAGCTTTTCGGCTATGAGGGGGGGGCCTTCACCGGGGCCCGTTCCCAGGGCAAGCCCGGCAAGTTCGAGCTGGCCAACGGGGGCACGATCCTGCTCGACGAGATCGGGGAGATGCCCCGGCCCATGCAGGCAAAGCTCCTGAGGGTCCTGCAGGAGCACGCCGTCGACCGGCTGGGCGGGACCCGGCCGATTCAAGCGGATTTCAGGCTGATTGCCGCCACCAACCGCGACCTCCAGGAGATGGTGCGAAAGGGGGATTTCCGGATGGATCTCTTCTACCGCATCAACATCCTCAGCATCCACGCGCCTCGGCTCAGGGATATCCGGGAGGACATTCCCCTGCTTGCAGCCCATCTCATCGGGCTTCTCAACGAGGAAATGGGCTGGGGGGCCTCCGCCATCTCCCCCGAGGCCATGGAAGAGCTTAAAAACTACGATTGGCCGGGCAACGTGCGGGAGCTGCGCAACGTGATCGAGCGCGCCATGATCATCGCCAAGGAGCGACTCATCCGTCCCGAGGATCTTCCCGAGAGGGTCCGTCGTGCCGACAAGGGGGGGCTTTCCCCTGCCTCCTCGATGCCCGCCCTGCGTGCGGGAAACCTGCGGCGCATCCTTGCCGAGACGGAAAAGCAGGTCATCGTGGAGGCCCTGCGCAGTGCCGGGGGGAACAAATCGAAGGCCGCAAAAATACTGGGCATCCATCGAACTTCGCTCTATGAAAAAATGAGAACGCACGAGCTGGACCCCGACGCGAAAATCGATTTCAGTCTCTGACAAGCAATCCCGATTTTTTCCCGCACGGGAAATTTTTTTTTGACAGCCTGCCGGAATGATTCTCAATCAATAAGATCATGTATGGAAAACACTACATATCCATTTCTTCCTACACTGCTTGAAGAGCCCGCCATTCCGCAATTGTAAGATAATATTCCACAATGTGGACTATATTGTGTAGCGTAAGTCATACGCAATTGGTGCCTCTCCCCGGGTTCCAGGTCCGCCCAATACAAGAATTACATCATCATTATCAGTAACTTACATGAATTATTCGATCTTGGTCCATCTCTTGCGAAAGGGAAGGCCAGTCACTATCCTGTTGTGCCGCCGAAAGAGGCGCACGGTTCGGGAGAAATCAGAGTACCAGAGCCTGAAAGGCACAAGCAGGTCGGTCAACCAACAAAATCCGTTTTTAAGGAGACATCATGGATGTACGAGCGGATAAAGTCATGTCACTGTCCGAGGCCGTCAAGACCTACATAAAGGACAGCTCTCACATCTCGATCGGCGGGTTCACCGTCAATCGAAACCCCATGGCGGCCGTTTACGAGATGATCCGCCAGGGAATCAAGAATCTCCACGTCTATGCCCACTCGAACGGCACCGGCGTCGACGAGCTGGTCGGCGGCGGCTGCGTGGGCGAGATCGAGATCGCCTACGGTGGAAACGGCCGAGCGGCCCCCACCTGCATCCGGTTCAAGCAGGCCATCCAGAAAGGGACCATCGTCCACGAGGACTACTCGAACTACCAGATGAGCCTGCGATTCCACGCCGGGGCCATGGGCGTCCCCTTCCTTCCCACCCGCTCGTCCCTCGGGACGGACATCGTCAACAAATGGGGCTTCTCGAAGGAGATGCGGAAGAAGGACCCGAAGATTCCCAACAGCAAACTCGTCGAAATGGACAACCCTTTCGACGGCTGGGCGAACTGCAGGAAGGTCGTCCTGGTGCCGGCCATCACTCCCGACGTGACGGTCATCCACGTCCAGAAGGCCGACCGGCAGGGCACCTGCCGCATCCAGGGGCTGCAGTTCTGCGATGCGGACCAGGCCAAGGCGGCCCGGAACGTCATCGTCACCTGCGAGCAGATCGTCGATTCGGCGGAGCTGAGGACCGATCCCGAATACAACCAGATTCCTTTCATCCATGTCTCGGCCGTCGTGCCGGTTCCCTTCGGAGCGTACCCCTCGTCGTGCTACAAGCACTACGACTACGATCCCACGCAGCTTTCCGACTTCGCCAAGGCCGCCAAGGATGACGGGGCCTTCAAAGCCTACCTCGACAGGTTCGTCTACGGCGTGAAGGACCACCAGGGTCTTCTCGACCTGGTCGGTAAGGACCGGCTCGCGAAGATCAAGGCCGACCCCAGGACCGGTTATGCCACCGGCCTGGACAGAAAGTAAGGAGGTGGGCGTTATGGATTATACACTCAGAGAACTCATGGCGATCATCGCCGCCCGCGAGATCAAGAACGGCGACATCGTCTTTTGCGGAACGGGCATTTCCATGGTGGCGGCCATGGCGGCCAAGCACATGAACGCCCCCGAGAGCATCATCTTCTTCGAGACGGGCGCCATCGACTCGGCTCTCGAGGAGATCCCCATGGCGGTCGCGGACCCCCGCGTCATGTATTGCGCCGCCTCCAACGGGGGGCTTCTCGATGCCTTCGCCACGATGCAGAACCCCATCACCGGCGAGAGGGTCATCGGGATCCTGGGCGCCGCCCAGATCGACAAGTTCGGCAACATGAACTCCACCAGCATCGGCGACTACCACCGGCCCAAGACCCGCTTCTCGGGAAGCGGCGGGGCCTGCGACGTGGCTTCCTTCGTGCCCCGCTACATCATCTTCATGCAGCACGAAAAGAGAAAGTTCCCCCAGAAGGTCGACTACCTCACGAGCCCCGGCTACCTCGACGGCAATGGCGGCCGCGAGCGGGCGGGCCTCATGAGCGGCGGGCCCAGCGCCGTTGTGACCAACCTGGCCATGATGCGCTTCGACGAGAAGACGAAGGAGATGTATCTGGCCCACTACTACCCCGGGATTACGCCCCAGAAGATCCTGGACAACATGGAATTTGCCGTGGACATCTCGAAGGCGACGGAAGCGGCTCCGCCCACGGCGAGCGAGTTGAAGGTCCTCCGGGAGGTCGTGGACCCCCAGCGGATCATCCTGTGAGAACAAACGCCGCCCGGCCGGCGGAGCGCCGTCGGCAGGGCCGGCGTGACGGCAACACCGACAGACAGTCGAAAAAATAATCATCCGCAAGGAGAAGCAAAATGAACTTTGAATTACCCGAAGAACTGAAGATGTTGAGAGACACGGTGAGAGATTTCGCCGCCGAGAAGATCGCCCCCTTTGCCGAGGAGTGGGATCACAAGTCCTACTTCCCCTACAAGGAGGCCGTCAAGCCCATGGGCGAGCTGGGATTTTTCGGCACCGTCATCCCCGAGCAGTACGGCGGAAACGAGATGGGTTGGCTGGCGGCCATCATCATCACCGAGGAGATCGCCCGGGCCTCGAGCGCGCTTCGCGTGCAGGTCAACATGAACGAGCTGGGCTGCGCCTACACGATCCTGCGCTACGGAACGGAGGCGGCCAAGAAAAAGTACATCGAGAAGCTCGTGAACGCCGATTACATGGGCTCCTTCGGCATCACAGAGCCCCAGGCCGGCTCGGACATCATGGCCATCAAGTCGACAGCCGAGGACAAGGGCGACCACTGGCTTATCAACGGCACCAAGACCTGGATCTCGAATGCCAACTGCGCCGACGTGAACATCTTCTACGCCTACACCAACGTGGGCGGCAAGAAGGAGCTCTCGGCCTTCGTGGTGGAGCCCAAGAACTTCAACGGGATCACGGTGACGGACCTCGAGAAGATGGGCTCGCACTGCTCGCCCACGGGGGAGATCGTGCTGGAGAACACGAAGGTCCCCAAGGAAAACATCCTCGGCAAGCCCGGCGACGGGGCAAAGATCGTCTTCGGGTCGCTCTCGCAGACGCGACTGTCGGCGGCGGCCGGCGGAGTGGGCGTGGCCCAGGCCTGCCTGGACATCGTGACCAAGTATGCCATGGAGCGCGAGCAGTTCGGCAAGCCCATCGGCACGTTCCAGATGAACCAGGACATGATCGCGCAGATGATGGCCGACATCGAGGCGACGAGGCTCGTGGTCTACAAGGCGGCCTGGCAGAAGGACCAGGGCCAGCTGTTGAACAACGTCGAGGTGGCCATGGCGAAGTACCTGGCGGGCGAGCTTTGCTACAAGTGCTCGCAGTACGCCATGAAGATCCTCGGGGCCTACGGCTACTCGCCGGAGTACCCCGTGGCGCGCATCTTCCGCGACGCCCCGACCTACGCCATGGTCGAGGGCTCCACCAACATCTGCAAGTTCATCATGGCCCAGGACCAGCTAGGGATCCGGAAAGCAAACCGCTAACGCGGTCGATACAGGCTGCTGCCGGCGGCACGCCGCCGGCAGCACAAACCAATCGCCCTTTGAGGAGGCATAAACGATGAGACAGTACTTCGAGAAGATGAAAGATCTGGGCAAGGCGCTCAGGCAGACGCAGATAGACGGCATGAAGGAAAATGTGGCGCGGGCCACGGAGATCATGAAGGAGATCGACGCCGAGGTCGACCGTATCAAGACGAGCGTGGGCGTCTCCACCGAGGAGATCCACAAACGCGGCGAGATGACGGTCTGGGAGCGGATCGACTACGTCGTCGACCCGGGCATGTTCTTCCCCCTGCACTCCATCTACGACCCCGACAGCGAGGAGTCCGGCCAGACCAACGTCGTCGACGGCCTGGCCCGGATCAGCGGCAAGTGGTGCGTGCTCGTCGGCTTCAACAACAAATGGATCGCCGGCGCCTGGATCGCCGGGCAGGCCGACAACAACCTGAGGGTCACGGACCTGGCCAAGCGGCTCCACGTGCCGCTCGTGTGGCTCGTGAACTGCTCCGGCGTGAAGCTTCCCGAGCAGGAAAAGGTCTATGCCAACCGCCGGGGGCAGGGCACCTGCTTCTTCCGCCACGCGGAGCTCGAGCAGGAAGGCGTTCCCATCATCGCCGGCATCTACGGCACCAACCCCGCAGGCGGCGGATACCAGGGAATCAGCCCCACGATCCTTCTCGCCCACCAGAAAGCCAACATCGCCGTGGGCGGCGGCGGGATCGTCAGCGGCATGAGCCCCAAGGGTTCCTTCGACCAGCAAGGGGCCGAGGCCCTCATCGAGGCGACGCGCCATTTCAAGGCTGTCCCCCCGGGCAGCACGCGCATCCACTACAACGAGACGGGCTTCTTCAAGGCCGTCTACGAGAAGGAAACGCAGGTCCTCGACGCCATCAAGGAGTGGATGACCTACCTGCCGGCCTACAACCCCAAGTTCTTCCGCGTGGCCGAGCCGGCCGAGCCGAAGCTCTCGCCCGCCGAGCTGCCGAATCTCATCCCCGTGAACACGAAGAAGGTCTACTCCTTCGAGGAAGTGCTGGCGCGGCTCACGGACAACTCGGAGCACATGGAGTTCCGGCCCAAGTACGGCCCCGAGATCTACTGCGGTGTGGTGAAGATCGACGGCTACCCCATGGGCGTCATCGGCAACCGCCAGGGCCTCATTCCCAACTACCCCGAGTACACCAACGAGTACCACGCCGTGGGCGGCAAGCTCTACCGCCAGGGCCTCATCAAGATGAACGAGTTCGTGACGATGTGCGGCCGCGACCGCCTGCCCATCATCTGGGTGCAGGACACCTCGGGCATCGACGTGGGCGACACCGCCGAGAAGGCGGAGCTTCTGGGCCTGGGGCAGTCGCTGATCTACTCGATCGAGCAGACGGACGTCCCCATGATGCTGATCGTGCTGCGCAAGGGCACGGCGGCGGCCCACTACGTCATGGGCGGCCCTACGGCCAACAACAACAACGCCTTCACCCTGGGCACCCCTGCCACCGAAATCAACGTCATGCACGGCGAGACGGCGGCGGCGGCCAGTTACGCCCGCCGGCTCGTGAAGGACAAGGATTCCGGCAAGCCCCTCGATGGCACGATCCAGAAGATGAACGAGATCGTGAAGCACTACGAGGAGTCCTCGCGGCCCTACTTCTGCGCAAAGAAGGGATTTGTCGACGAGGTGGTGCGGTTCGAGGACATGAGGAAGTATCTCGTGGCCTTTGCAAACTGCGTCTGGCAGAACCCGATGTCCATCTGCCCGCAGCACCACATGATGCTGCCCCGCATGATCCAGTCCCAGGTCGTCACGGGCCTCGAGCGTCCGCCGGTGGAGCAGGAGAAGAAGGTTGCGGCAAAGTAATGCGTTAAAAACCCCCGCCCGGCCTTGCCGGGCGGGGCAATCTTATCCTACCTAAAGTCGGAGGGAGTCTTCATGAAAAGGTCTTATTGGATTCCACTTTTGTTTGTCGCGGCCGGTCTGCTCATGGGCTGCGATATGGCAAGCCTCAACAAGATGGTCGGAGGAAACGCCCTGGGTATCATTTCCCTGATCGCGTTGATTGTGGCCGTCGTCATCAGCTGCGTGACCGAGAAAAACGTCGGCATCATGTGCATGGCTTTCGCCTTTGTCATCGCCCTGGCGACGGACGGCGCCCTGCCGGTCAAGCAATTGAACACCTTCTTTCCCCTGAGGCTCTTCATAATCCTCGTCGGGGCGACACTGCTCTTCAGCATGGCCACCATCAACGGAACCGTGGAAAAGCTGGCCAAATGGTCCGTCAAAGGGTCCCGCGGCAACGTGGGGATGCTGCCCATCGTCTTCTTCATCCTGCCCTGCGTGCTGTCCGCCATCGGGCCCGGCAACATCGCCACCGTCGGTTCTCGCCCCCATCGGATGGCCTTGGCCGGGAGACCCGGATCAGTCCCTTCCTGATGACTCTCATGATCTGCAACGGGGCCAACGCCGGCGCGCTCTCTCCCGTGGCCCCCACGGGCATCATCGCCAACGGTCTCGTCGAGAAGATCGGCATTGAATATATCGGAAACCAGATCTTGCCTGAACTCGATCCGGGAAGCGGTGTGGCCGGCATATTCGGCTTTGTGGCCTTCGGCGGCCTCAAGCTCTTCGGCAAGAAGGTGGATCCCGATGTCGGCCCTGAGGGCCATCGTCGATGCGCCCATAGAGCCCTGGAACCGCAACCAGATCATTACCCTCGGGACCATCGCCGCCTGGATCATCCTCGTCCTCGTTTTCAAGTGGGATGTTGGATACACGGCCCTGACGCTGGCCGTCCTGCTCTCCTTTGTCGGTGCCGCCGATGAGAAGGTGGCCATGCAGAAACAGCCCTGGTTCACCATGTTCATGCTCGTGGGCGTCATGGTCCTCGTCGAAGTGGCCGGCAAGACGGGCGGCCTCGAGTACGCCATCAACGCCATCGCCTCCGTGTCGAGCGTGAACACCATTTCATCGGTCTTCGGCTTCATCAACGGCTTCGTCTCCATCTACAGCGGATCCTCGACGGTCGTCATGCCGACCTTCATCCCGCTCATTCCCGGCCTCGTGGCCAAGCTGGGCGTTGTCGGACCCGATGCCATCGACATGGTGAGAAACCTCGTATACACATGCGCCGTTTCCGCGCACCTCGTCGACGCAAGCCCCCTGTCCCTGCTGGGCGCCCTCTGTATCGCGGCGGCCCCCGAGTGGGACGACAAGAACAAGCTCTTCCGCAATCTGCTGTTCTGGGGCATGGGCATGTCGGTCTTTGCCGCTATCATCAGCTTCATCTTCTGGAGATAAGGTCGGAAGGAATGGAAGGGTTTTCAGATAGGGTGTTCAGCCAATACCATTAAACCCTCCCTGTGGGGCCGTTTCCGACCGGGAACGGCCCCACCCATTCCGGGTAGCCGGAGACCGATGATCGCCTCGATCGGGCGGTGCCAGGGGAGGGCTGCTTTCGGATTCATCCGTTTATTTCATCACACGAAGGAGTCGAACTCATTATGGAGATGGACAATGTCACATTCGGCGTCACGATGCTGGTGGCCGGGATGGGTGGCACGCTGGTCACCCTGGGGCTTCTGAGCCTGATGATGATGGCCCTGGGCAAGCTCTTCCCGTACAAGGAAGAAGAAGGGAAGGAGGGCTAAAGCCATGATGGAAGCAATCATTGCCGGACTGGGCGGACTGGTCATCGGCTTTAAACTGCTGTTTGTCAACTGGCAGAGCCTGATCATGCTCGTTTGTCGGCGGCGGGCTGCTGTGGCTGGGCATCAAGAAGGACTGCGAGCCGTTGCTGCTCGTACCGATCGGGTTCGGCTGCATCCTGGTCAACATCCCCATGTCGGATGTCATGCTGAAGGACGGCTTCATCCGGACGATCTATGACGCCGGCATCGACACGGAGCTTTTCCCGCTCTTGATCTTCATCGGCATCGGGGCGATGACGGACTTCGGCCCCGTGCTGGCGCAGCCCTACACGTTTCTGCTGGGGGCGGCGGGGCAGTTCGGGATCTTCCTGACGCTGCTGCTGGCCCTTTTCCTGGGCTTCCCGAAGCTCGATGCCGTTTCGATCGGCATCATCGGGGCCTGCGACGGCCCGACGGCGATCTACGTGACCTCCAAATACGCGCCCGCATCTGTTGGGGGCGGTGGCCGTGGCGGCCTACTCCTACATGGCGCTCGTTCCCGTGATCCAGCCGCCGATCATGAAGGCGCTCACCACGGAGAAAGAGAAGAAGACGGCCATGAAGTTCACGGCCAAGCCCGTCTCCAAGACGACGAAGCTGCTCTTCCCGCTGGTCATCACGATCGTGGGGGGCTGCATCGCCCCGAAGGGGCTTCCGCTGCTGGCCACGATCATGCTCGGAAACCTGATGAAGGAGTCCGGCGTGGTGGCCCGCCTCACGGGGGCGGCCGAAAACGAGATCGCCAACGTGGTGACGCTCTTCCTGGGCCTCTGCATCGGGGCGACCATGGCGGGTCCGGCCTTCATCCGGGCCGAGACCCTGATCATCCTGGGGCTGGGCTTTCTGGCCATCTGCCTCGACACGGTCTGCGGCGTGATGTTCGGCAAGCTTCTGTACGTCGTCACGGGCGGCAAGATCAACCCGCTGATCGGCGCGGCCGGCATCTCGGCCTTCCCGATGGCGGCCCGCGTGGTCGCGAAGGTGGGCATGCAGTACAACAAGAAGAGCTACCTGCTGATGCACGCCATGGGCGCCAACGCCGGCGGCCAGATCGGCTCGGTCATCGCGGCGGCCGTCATGCTGTCGGTTCTGGCCGGCATGGGTGTCATCCGCTAACGCAAGAAGGTAAGAGAAAGGTAAGAAGGTAAGAACGGAAGAAGCAAGAGAGAATATAGAAACAATAGAAAGAAAGGAGTATCTTATTATGGCAATCGACGTAATAGCCCCCATGCCCGGCACGATCAAGGAGATCATCGTGAAGGCGGGCGATGCCGTGAAGGAAGACGAGGAGCTCGTCATCCTCGAGGCGATGAAGATGGAAAACCCCATCGTGGCCCCGTCCGACGGCACGGTGAAGGAGATCAAGGTCAAGGAAGGGGACAAGGTCAACACGAGCCAGGTCCTCGTCGTTCTCGGATAGCGGGTTGAAGGCCCTCCCCCCGTGCCGAACGGGCGGAGGATCCTCCGTATGCCTCAAATGCTCGTTTGCGCAGCACGTTCCTCCTGACGAGGCACGACCCCACTCGGGATTCATTCGCTCGAACCGGCGCATTGCGCCGGTCAGCTCCGCAAACCCTACTCAACACGGTAAACTATTCTTGAAAGAGGAGAAGGAGGTCACACAATGGCAATTCGAGTCATGATCAAGCGAGGATGTGCCCAAGGACAAGGAAAAGGAAGCCTCGCTCTGATGGCGGCGATGCGGATGCTGGCGTCCCGCTATCCCGGTTACGTCTCCGGCGAGACGATGCGGAATGTCGAGGACCCGAAGGAATTCCTGATCATCAGCACCTGGCAGACGCAGCGCCTGGAATGCCTATTTCGCCGACCGCACGCGAAAGGCGCTTCAGGACCGGATCGACCTTCTTCAGGGACGGACGACGGATTACAAGATCTACCAGTACCCGGAATCCGTCCACGCTGCCCCTGGAGGCGACATCAAGTTCTTTGATTGACCCCGAATTCGGGTGACACGCAGCCGATCAAAGGGGCCCATCCTCCGGGGGCGGCCCTTCTTTTTGCCCGTTTGGAGGACTGCCGTCGTCACTGGAGATTAGGGGTTGAGACCGGGGGGGAATCGGTCTATGATGGCAGGCCCTCGAGGCAAGGGTGCAGTAGCGGGTTCTATCACTAGGGATTCCATGAACCAGTTCGCAGCAGAGCCCCGAACGTCCGCCGAAACCCGCAGGTGGGTCCTTTTTGCCGCGGTGTCGGTTCTCTTCGGGCTCTCCATGTTCTACCGGTCCGCCATCGCCGTCCTGACGACGGACCTGATGCGGGACGTCCCCATGGACATGGGGGCCCTGGGACTCGTGTCGGCGGCCTTCTTCTACACCTACGCCCTGTTCCAGATCCCCGGGGGGTATCCTCCTGGATCGTTTCAGCCCGGCGAAGGTCATGGCGGCCTTCTATTTCTCGGCCCTGGCCGGGGTGATCCTGTTCGCCGTGGCCGAGTCGCCGGGCGTCATGGTTCTCGGCCGGCTGCTCACGGGGGCCGGTATGGCCTGCGGGTTCATCGGCGCCCTGAAGATCATCTCCCTGCAGTTCCCGCCGGACCGATTCGCCACCCTCTCCGGTGTCGTCGTGTCCGTGGGAAACATGGGCATCGTCGTTGCCACGACACCGCTTGTTCTCTGGGCGCAGGGCCTGGGATGGCGCACGACCTTCCTGCTCGTGGGGCTCTTCCACCTGGCGGTGACGCTGACCTTTGTCCTCGCTTTCCGGGACAGGCAGGGACGCGGCCGGGACGTGCCGGCGCCGGCCGGCGCGGACTGGAGGGATCAGCTCGGAGGGCTTCGCCTGGTCCTGAGGGACCGCCAGGCCTGGCTCATCTCCTGGTCCGCCTTCATCCGCTACGGGATCCTCGCGGCCGTCCAGGGTCTCTGGGCGGGGCCCTACCTCATGGACGTGATGGGGTATTCCCCCGTGACGGCGGGGAATCTGCTCTTTCTGCTCACGCTGGGGGTCGTCATCGGGAATCCCGTCAGCGGTTTCCTGTCGGACCGTGTTTTCAGGAAAAGGAAGGGGATCATGGTCGCCGCCCTGGCGGGTCTTTCCCTCACGCTGGCCGGTCTTGCTTTTGTCCCCGTCGGCGCGCCGCTCTGGCTCCTGGTGGCCCTTTTTTCAGCCTTCGGCATCTTCGCCGGCACCGGAAGCATCCCCTACGCCCACCTCAAGGAGCTTACTCCGCCGGATCGCTCGGCGACCGCCCTGACGGTCCTGAATTTCTTTGCGATTGTCGGGGCCGGTGTTTTCATGCAGGGGCTGGGCCTTCTCATGAAGGCGCTCTACCCCGCCTCGATGCTGAGCCACGAAGCCTTCGTCGCGATGTTTCTCGTTTGTGCGGCGGTAATGGCGGTTGGCGGGGTCCTCTATGCCCTGACGAGGGAAAGCGAGGTCTCTAGCTGATCTTGTGCGGTTTGACCGATTTGATGCCCCGGTAGTGAATCTCGCAGGTCACGGGGACGGACCCCGATACGTTTCTGACTTCCCTGTCGATCGCCTTGTGCTCCCGGATGCTCCGCGCCACGCCGCGCAGGATGATCCCCTCGCCGCGGGGCTCCACCTCCAGGGTCGGGATGAGAAACTCGGGGTTGGTCGCGACAGCGGCCTTGATCCTTGCGGCAAGCGCCCTCATCTCCAGTTGCCGTTGCGCCTCCGGCGATTTGAGATTGCCCCTGGCAGCCAGGAGATTCCGGACGATCTCGTGGATCTCCTCCATCGGCCGGGCACTGGTGTCGAATTTGATTTCGTAGGCCTCCGGATCGTCCCACTTTTTTCCGTAGAGCTGGCGGATCACGGAGGCGATCTCCCAGTCGGCCTGGCGGACGAGCAGCCTCGCCGTGTCGTGGCTGATGTCCTCCTTCGACATCACCCTCACGATCCTCTTTTCCACGGGGGCGACCACGCGGATCCGCAGCGCATGGGGGATGCCCCGGAGCAGGTAGTTGGCGCCCCGGGTCATGATGACCACGTTGTCCCGCAGCGCATGGCCCAGGATGATGCTCTGCACGAGGGCCATGAAGCCCATGAACGACCAGTCGTAGCGCTCCCAGATGTTGGGGGAGCCCTCCCCGTACTCGATGCTGAAGCGCTCCCATTTCTTGCCGGTTTGCTTGGCCTCGTCGAGCACTCGGCCCAAGGCAATGTACTCATAGCTGAGCTGTTTCTCGACGGCACGGCCGATTTCTTCCGCGCCGCTTCCAAATTCATAGGAGATCGCCAGGATCGCCATGGATTCCCTCCGACTGCTTCTCTCTCCGGGGCCGACCCAGCAGCAGGGGCGGGCCGCAAACCAACTAGCCTATCCAAACTTCTTTTTCAAGCAATTTCAAGGTGCGCGGGCGAGCTACGCTTTCGACGGAACCGGTTTGGGCTTGATCGTCTGACAGCCCAGTTCGAACAGGACGGGGACATCCCCGGCAATCGTCCGCACCTCCTGCTCGATTTTCCCGAGCGCCGCGCGGCTGCGCACAATCCCCGAAAGTCCGATGCCTTCTTTCCCCGTCCGGATCTCCAGGCTCGGCAGGATCACCTCCGGATAGGCCAGCACGGTGGCCTTGATCCGCGAGGCTGCAAGCTGCCTTCGGAGTGATCCCCAGCGCCTCCGGCGTTTTCAGCGCATCCTTGGCCTTCAGCAGGTTGCGCACGATCTCGACGATCTCGCCGGGCGACTGGGCGCCCGTGTCGAAGCGGATCTCGTGGACGTCCGCATCGTCCCAGTCCGGGCCGTAGGCCAGGTGCATCGAGCAGTCGATCTCCCGGTCGGCCTGCTTGACCAAAAGCCGCGCCGTCTCCCGGTTGACCCGATCCTTCCTTGACAACCATTGCGATCCGCTCCTCCAGGGGCGCCGTGAAACGCACCCGCAGGGCATGGGGGACCCCCTTGAGCAGGAAGTTGCTGCCCCGCGCCAGGATGACGACGTTGTCCCGCATGGCGTGACCCAGGATGACGCTCTGCACCAGGGCCATGAAGGCGACGAAGTCGTTGCCCTCCCAGATGTCGGAGGGATCGACGCTGTACTTGGCGGCCAGCCGCTCCCACTTCTTCCCGGATGCCCGGCCTCCGAAGGAACCGCGCAGCGGGATATACTCGTAGCCGAGTTGCTCCTCGATCGCGTGCCCGATCCGCAGCGCGCCCGTGCCGTATTCGCTCGATATGGACAGGATGGCCATGGCTCCTCCTTGTTGCTACTGTCGTTTCGAGATGACGGGCAGGGCGCTCTGCCCGGCTACTCTCGCCCTCCGGGACCGGATCGTCGCTCTCGACTTCCCGCTCGGCCTTCGCGATCTTCCAGCGCATCCACAGCTTGCCCGTCACGACCACCCCTACCGTGCAGAGCGCCTGGAAGCCGTAGTCCAGGGCCGGCCGGGCGAAAGCCATCGCAACACGAAGGGGTCCGTCATGATCATCTGCCCCCCGACGCGCCCCAGCACCGCCCCGCCGATCACGATGATCAGCGGGTAGCGGTCCATCAGGATCGAGAGCAGGTTGCTGGTGTACACGACGATCGGGATGCTCATGCACAGCCCGAAGATCAGCAGAAACAAATTGCCCCCCGCCGCCCCCGCCACGGCGAGCACGTTGTCGAGCGACATCGTCAGATCGGCGATCAGGATGATCTTCATGGCCTGCCACAGGGTGGCCGCCTCCCGGCCGGACCCCCGCCGTCGTCGGCCTCCAGGAACAGCTTCACCGCAATCCACAAAATCAGCGCCCCGCCCGCGAGCTTGACGAACGGAATCTCCAGCAGCAGGGCCACGAACCAGGTGAGCACGACCCGCAGCACCACGGCCACCGCCGTGCCGAAGCCGATGCCCCTCATCCGCTGTTCCTTCGGCAGGTTGCGGACCGCCATGGCGATCAGCACGGCGTTGTCCCCCGAGAGGATGAGGTTGATGAACACGATGTTCAGCAACGCCAGGAAAAACGGGAGGTCCCAGTGAAAGTGAAAAAGGGTCGACCAGTCGAAATGCATGGGCTCTCCGGCCTGAGGCTGCTTCATGGGAAGACTTGTGGGAGCGCGCCGGAGGGGGAGACGCCCCGTTGCTCCCCGTATCGCAGCGGACGACGCGGACCGACGGCTCAGCGGTTTGCTTTCCGGATCCCCAGCTGGTCCTGGGCCATGATGAACTTGCAGATGTTGGTGGAGCCCTCGACCATGGCGTAGGTCGGGGCGTCGCGGAAGATGCGCGCCACGGGGTACTCCGGCGAGTAGCCGTAGGCCCCGAGGATCTTCATGGCGTACTGCGAGCACTTGTAGCAAAGCTCGCCCGCCAGGTACTTCGCCATGGCCACCTCGACGTTGTTCAACAGCTGGCCCTGGTCCTTCTGCCAGGCCGCCTTGTAGACCACGAGCCTCGTCGCCTCGATGTCGGCCATCATCTGCGCGATCATGTCCTGGTTCATCTGGAACGTGCCGATGGGCTTGCCGAACTGCTCGCGCTCCATGGCATACTTGGTCACGATGTCCAGGCAGGCCTGGGCCACGCCCACTCCGCCGGCCGCCGCCGACAGTCGCGTCTGCGAGAGCGACCCGAAGACGATCTTTGCCCCGTCGCCGGGCTTGCCGAGGATGTTTTCCTTGGGGACCTTCGTGTTCTCCAGCACGATCTCGCCCGTGGGCGAGCAGTGCGAGCCCATCTTCTCGAGGTCCGTCACCGTGATCCCGTTGAAGTTCTTGGGCTCCACGACGAAGGCCGAGAGCTCCTTCTTGCCGCCCACGTTGGTGTAGGCGTAGAAGATGTTCACGTCGGCGCAGTTGGCATTCGAGATCCAGGTCTTGGTGCCGTTGAGAAGCCAGTGGTCGCCCTTGTCCTCGGCTGTCGACTTGATGGCCATGATGTCCGAGCCGGCCTGGGGCTCTGTGATGCCGAAGGAGCCCATGTAGTCGGCGTTCACGAGCTTCTCGATGTACTTTTTCTTGGCCGCCTCCGTTCCGTAGCGCAGGATCGTGTAGGCGCAGCCCAGCTCGTTCATGTTGACCTGCACGCGAAGCGCGCTCGAGGCCCGGGCGATCTCCTCGGTGATGATGATGGCCGCCAGCCACCCCATCTCGTTTCCGCCGTACTGCTCGGGGATGACGGTGCCGAAAAATCCCAGCTCGCCCATGGGCTTGACGGCCTCCTTGTAGGGGAAGTAGGACTTGTGGTCCCACTCCTCGGCAAAGGGGGCGATCTTCTCGGCGGCGAAATCGCGGACCGTGTCCCGCAGCATTTTGAGTTCTTCCGTCAATTCAAAATTCATAGGGATCTCCCCTCGTCTCTAAAGGTTAAAGCTTCGCCGATCCCAGCCAGAGGGCGATCTCCGGGAAGAAGATGAGGATGACCGTCTCCAGCATCATGACCCCGAAGAAGGGGATGAGCCACAGGAAAATGTCCCCCATTTTCGCTTCCTTGCCGCCTAAGGCTGCGGCCACGTAGGTGTTGACGCCGACGGGCGGCGTGATCAGGGCCACCTCGCACATAACGGTGATGTAGACGCCGAAGAAGATCGGGTCGATTCCCAGTTGACGGGTGATGGGGAACACGATGGGCAGGCTGACGATCATCATGCCGTAAATATCGAGGAACATGCCCAGGACGATGTAGACCGGGATGAGCGAGAGCAGGAAGGCCTCGGGCCCGACGCCCAGGCCGGTGATGAACCCGATCATCCGGGGCATGGCATCGGTGAGCACGAGAAAGCGGGCGTAAAAGATCCCGCCGGCGATGATCGTGAGCACCATGGCCGTGAGCTGGCCGGCGCGCACGAGCGAAGCGAGAACCCCCTTCCAGGAAAAGCGCCTCGCCACGATCATGGCGATGAGCACGAACGCCGTGGCGCACCCCGCCGCCTCCGTGGGCGTGTAGACGCCCGTGTAGATCCCGCCGATGATGATCACGAAGATGATGGGGATGACGCTCATCTTCGGCAGCGCCGCGATGCGCTCCGCCCATGTCGCATTGGCCCCCCGCGGGGCGAGATCCGGTCTGATCAGGGCGATGGCCAGCGATGCGAGGCAGAAAAGCGATGCCAGGAGAATCCCCGGCAGGATCCCGGCGATGAAGAGCTTGCCGATGGACTGCTCCGTCACGATGGCGTAGAAGACCATGCCGAGGCTCGGCGGGATCAGGATCCCGAGCGTGCCGCCGGCCGAGAGGGCGGCCAGGGAGAGCCCCGGGAAATAGCCGTGCTTTTTCAGCTCGGGGTAGCTCATGGATCCGATGGAGGCGACCGTCGCCGTGCTCGAGCCCGTCACGGCGGCAAAGCCT
The DNA here is from genome assembly GCA_963802225.1 of uncultured delta proteobacterium. Taxonomy (GTDB): domain Bacteria; phylum Desulfobacterota; class Syntrophia; order Syntrophales; family UBA2192; genus UBA2192. The sequence goes on from CAWDHZ010000041.1 coordinate 172,290, forward strand.
GCGCAGCTCATGAAGGCCGTGATGAGAAGCCCGCCCGGAAGGCGCGAGAGCCACTTCTGGACTCCGGTATAGAAGTCGCCCGCAAACCCTCCCTGGTAGGCGAACTCCCCCGTGAGGATGAAGAGCGGCACGCAGACGAAAGTATAGGACAGGGCGTGTTCCCAGGTGACGATGGAGAGCTGGTAGAGGGCGATCTCGAACCCTTCCAGGTAGGTGTAGCCCGTGAGCCCGACGATGCCCAGGGCAAAGCCGATCGGCACGCCGACGACCATCAGGATGAAAAGAAAGACGACGCTGAGCAGCGTGATGACGATCAAGGGGTCCATAGAAAAACTCTTTTCCTCTCGAAATCGTGGTTAAGACCGGAACGCTCCGACCGGCTCTCAGTGTTTTTTGGACTCCAGCGGGATGACCGTGGACATGGCCAGCTGGGACACGAAAAGAATCAGACAGAGCAGCGCGACGAGCTTGAAGGGCCAGACCGGCATCAAAAGCTCCGAGCTGACCTGGTCGGCCTCGAGGGCATAAGACAGCTCCTCCCATATCTTCAACGCCATCACCGCGAAGAGCAGCGCCCCCGTGATGCCGATGAAGGCGTCGGCCGCTTTTTTCACCCCGCCGGTCATCTTCTCGTAGACGATCGACATGCGGACGTGCGTCGAGGCGTTCCAGCAGTCGGTGATGAAGAGGAAGAAGCAGGTGAGAAGCATGTACTCCACCATCTCGTGGGCCCCCAGCATGGGCTCATTCAAGACATAACGAAGGAAGACGTCGTAGCTGATGAGTGCCGTCATGGCCAGGATCAGCAGCGCCCCGGCGTAGGAAAACCAGCGGGACACGGTTTTCAGCAGCTCATTGATCGTATTCAGAAGGGTCACCTCGGCCTCCTTCAGTCAAACGCCAGTGCGAGGCGGCCGATGGTGCCGCCTCGCACCGGGGGTTGTTTCAGTTAGGCAATCCCGCTTAAACGGGACTACATCATCTTCTTCATGTCGGCTTTTTTGTTCTCCTCGAGCAGTTTGGCCCGGGACATCTTCTCGTCCTTCTTCACGAGGGCGTCCATTTTTTGCAGCATCTGCTTGGCCTGGGGGCCTTTCTTGGCCTTCTCGCAGTCGGCGATCCACTTGTCATCCACCGACGCCTCGGCGGCCTTGAATTTTGCAACCTCACTGGCATCGACGGTGATCACCGTGCCGCCCTTCTTCTTCCACTCCACCAGCGTCTTCGCGGTCTCGTCCTCGTAGCCGTCGGCCACGTTCATGCCGCCCTCGCGGAAGACCTGGAACACGATGGCCTGGAGCTCGGGGGAGAGCTTCTTCCAGGCCCGGGGGCTGATGGCCACGGGCACGTCGGTCGTGGCGATGGGAAGAACCGTGACGTACTTGCCCACCTCGTAGAGGCGGTAGGACATGGCGCTTGCCGGGCTCATGAAGCAGCCGTCGATGACGCCTCGCTCGAGGGATTCATAGATCTCGGGGGTGGGCATCATGACCGGCACCGCCCCGATGGCCTTGAGGACATCGGAGTGCAGGCCGCCGCCGCTGCGGATCTTCATGCCCTTGAGATCGGCCAGGGTCTTGACGGGCTTGCGGGTGGCGACGAGGAAGTAGTTGTTCGTCACGGACCAATAGGCGAGCTTGGCCCCCGCCTTTTCATACTCCGCCTTGATGTATTCCGGGTAGAGCTCCTCCATGACGCGCACGGCCACGTGGGCGCTGGGGAACTTGAAGGGCAGGCCGCCCCCGAAGGCGAGATAGAACCCCGTGGGGTCGTAGATGGGGTAGGCGAGCGTGATGTCGGTGATCCCCGAGCGCAGGGCCTCGAAGCCTTTCTTGGCGCTGTGGAGCGACTCGCTGGGGTACATCCGGATCTTGACGCCGCCGTTGGTCCGCTTCTCGATCTGGTCGGCAACCCACTGGTGGCTCACCTGCAGGTGGTGCGTCGGCGGAAGGTACGACGACCACTTCAGCACGACGGGGTCGGCAGCAAGAGCAGCCGGGCTGGTCAGCAGGACCAGGGCCGCCGCAACGATGAAACTGAACACTCCTGTCTTGAATCGGGACATCTTCCACCTCCATTTTCTTCCGGCACTACTTTTTCCACACATTGAAGCCGTTTACCCGCCAGGGCCGCCGCGCTGCCGGGATGCAACGGTCGGCCCGGGGGGCTTGGCTGTTACTTCTCGATGCGATCCTGGCGATCCCGGATCGTGATGGCGAAATCCGGGCAGATGTAGAGACATTTCAGGCAGCCGATGCACCGCTCGGCCTGCGCCGCCACGGTGGGCCGGTAGCCGCCGGGGTTGAACCGGTCGGACTGCGCGAAGATCTCCAGTCCGCATACCTCGCGGCAGTACCCGCAGTCCTTGCAGGCCGCCTCGTTCACCGTCACGTCGAACTCGCGCAGATCGCAGGACAGGCAGCGACCGGCCTCCTGCATCGCCGTGGCCGGGTCATAGACCTTTTCCACGATTTCGAAATCGCTCAGCCGCTTTTTGGGGGATGCCGTCCTGGCTGCGGCCCGGGGGGTACCCCGTGGCGCCTCTTGGGGCGGATCCGCCGGGGCTTCTTCCGTGAGCCGGTCGATGACGCCCGTCCCGCCCAGGAACCGGTCGATGGCAACACTTGCCTTCCGGCCCTGGCCGATGGCCGCGATGATGGAAGCGGGCCCCGTCGCGGCGTCTCCGCCGGCGAAGATTCCTTTGACCGAAGTGGCGAGGGTGTCGGCATTGACGGCAATCGTCCCGTTCTTGTTGCGCTTGAGGGTCGCAGCGGGCACTTCCACTTCCTGGCCCACGGCCATGATGACCGTTGTGGCCTCCATGACATATTCGCTGCCCTTCACGGGAACGGGCCGCGGGCGGCCGCTGGCATCCGGCTGCCCGAGGGCCATGCGGATGCACGTTATGGCGCCTTTCTCGATGCGCACGGGCGCCGTCAGGAATTCGATGGTCACGCCCTCCTCGAGGGCTTCTTCGATCTCGGCGGCGGCCGCGGGCATCTCCGCGCGGGTGCGTCGGTAGAGGATCGTCACGTCGGCGCCGAGCCTGCGGCTTGCGCGGGCGGCGTCGATGGCGGTGTTTCCCCCGCCCACGACGATGACTCTGTTGCCGATGCGGGGCGCCTTGTCCGAATTGACGGCCTTGAGGAAGGTGAGGCCGTCGAGCACCCCCGGGCCGTCCTCGCCCGCAATCCCCATCTTCAGGCCGCGCCAGGCCCCCGAGGCCACGAAGACGGCCTCGAAGCCCTTCTCCAGGAGGGCCTCGGCGGAATCGATCCTCTTTTTCGTGCGGATCTTCACGCCGCAGTCCTCGATGACCTTGATGTCGCGGTCCACGATCTCGTCGGGCAGCCGGTAGCCGGGGATGCCGTAGCGCAGCATGCCGCCTGACTCGGCCAGGGCCTCGAAGACGGTCACGTCGTGTCCCTGCAGGGTGAGGTAGTACGCCGCCGTAAGTCCGGCCGGTCCGGATCCGATGACGGCCACCTTCCTGCCCGTGGGGCTCATGCTGACAGGCCTGGGCTGTTTTTTCCAGCCTTTTTCCGCCGCGATGCGCTTGAGCATGCGGATCGCCACGGGGCCTTCGTACTGGTTGCGCGAGCACTTCGCCTCGCAGGGGTGCACGCAGGCGTACCCGCAGACGAAGGGGAAGGGGATCCTCTCCCGGATGACGGCGAGGGCTTCTTCGAAGCGGCCCTCCCGGATCGCCCGGACATAGCGAGGCACATCGATGCCGGCCGGGCAGGCCTCCTGGCATGGTGCCATCTTATTTTTTCGGGTGTTCACAACGCCCACCGTTGGACTCCTTTCTTGCGATCGATTCGATGCGATGAGTTGACTAGCGGGCCGCCAGATCACGGCCGGCCGCCAGGACTTTCAGGTTCATCTCGACAGCATCGCCCTTGAAGCGCTTGCGGATCATCTGCTCCAGGGTTTCCATTTTCACGAGACCCGTCTTTGCGGCCACGGTCCCCAGGGCGAGGATGTTGACGCTTCCCTCGCTTCCCAGATCGCTTGCCGTCTGGGTGAAGGCATAGCCCGTAAAATTGGGGGCCGTCCGGGCATTCGCCAGGGTGCTGTCGTAGAGGATCGGCACGCCTTTGGCGGCCCAGGCCTCGTACTTCTTGGCGGCCTCCTCCGTCAGCGCGAGGATGCAGTCCGGGTTCTGGACCTGCTGGAAGATGATCTCCTCGGTATCGATGATGACCTCGGCAAGCGACAGGCCGCCGCGGCTGGCGATGCCGTAGGACTGCGTCTGGGCTACGTTCTTTCCTTCCAGGATCGCCGCCTCGGCCAGCAGGATGCCCGAGAGGATCAGGCCCTGTCCGCCGGTGCCTGCGAGGATGACCTCAAAATGTCTCTTTTCGTCTGTCATGCGATGCACCTTCCCTTCAGCCTTTCTGTGCCCGGGCCTTGACGAGCTCGTATTGGGTGTTGAAGTCCGGGAAATCTTTCGAGACCAGCGTGCCGATGGGCATGCGGTCCTTTCGCATCTCCTCCGGCAGGCGTCGGTACTCGTCGACGGCGATGGCCCGGTCCCGCAGCCAGTGGAGCATGTCGGCGGTTTCCTTCATCTCGTTGTGGCGCCCGAAGTGGGTGGGGCAGGGGCTCACGACCTCGACGACGGAGAAGCCCTTCTTCGTGAGGGCCTCCTTCATGTTCTCCTTCATCTCCCAGCCGTGGTAGGGCGTGCAGCGGGCCACGTAGTTCGCCCCCGCCACCTCGGCCAGGGCGCAGATGTCGAAATCCCGCTCGGGGTTTCCGTAGGCCGTCGTGCTCGTGAAGCGCTGGGCCGGTGTCGTCCCCGAGACCTGGCCGCCCGTCATGCCGAAGTTGAGGTTGTTGAGGATGATGGCGGTGAGATCCATGTTGCGCCGGGCCGCGTGGATGAAGTGGTTGCCGCCGATGGTGACGCTGTCGCCGTCGCCCATGATCGCGACGACGTTGAGCTTCGGGTTGAAGGCCTTGATGCCCGTGGCGTAGGCCAGGGCGCGGCCGTGGGTCGTGTGCAGGGCATTGGTGATCATGTAGTCGTCCGCTTTGCCCGTGCAGCCGATGCCGGTCACGACGACCGTGTCGGTCGCGGTGAAGTTGAGCTCCTCGAAGGCCCGCAGCAGGGCCCCGAGCATGGTGCCGATGCCGCAGCCCGAACACCACATGTGCGGGAGGATCCCGCCTTTCAAATATTTGACTCCCGTTGCGTGTGACACGGTTGCCTCCTTTCTACTGGGCCGAAGGCCCGAGCATCACGGCCAGGATCTCCTGGGGGGTGATGATCGTCCCGTTGTATTTGTTGACTCTCCGAAGATCCATATCGGGGCCCACGGCCTTGCGGACCTCGCCTGCGATCTGGCCGCTGTAGTTCATCTCCGGCACGACGACCATCTTTGCGCGCCGGCCCAGCTCGGCGATTTCCTTGTCCGGGAAGGGCCAGACGGTCTTGAGCTGCAGCACGCCGGCCTTGATCCCCTGACTGCGGGCCTGAAGGGCCGCGGCGCGACCCGAGCGGGTCGTGGCGCCCAGGGTGACGAGCAGCACGTCCATGTCGTCCGTGTCGAAGGTCCTCGTCAGCACGATCTCGTCGCGGTGCCGGTCGATCTTCTCGTGGAGCTGCCTCACCCGCCAGGCGGCATTGGCCGGGTCGTTGTTGCTGTAGCCGTCGAGGCCGTGCATGGAGCTCGAGACGTGGAAAACGTACTCGCCGCCGTAGGCGGCAAGGGGTGCCACCCCGTCCTCGTCGGCCTTGAAGACTTTGTAGTCGGCGGGAGGCCCTGCCGGTCTCTTGCGGTCGATGATCTCCAGCTCGCCGGGGGCGGGCACCTCGACGTTTTCGCGCATGTGGCCCACGATCTCGTCGGGCATGAGGATGACGGGCACCCGGTAGCGCTCGGCAAAATTGAAGGCCTGCACCGCCATTGTGAAGCACTCCCGGACGCTCGCCGGGCACAGCGCGATGACGGACTGGTCGCCGTGGCGGCCCCAGCGGATCTGCATGATGTCCGACTGGGCAGGCCTCGTTGCGAGCCCTGTGCTGGGGCCTGCGCGCTGCACGTCGATGACGACGCAGGGCACCTCGCCCATGACGGCAAGCCCCAGGTTTTCCTGCATCAGCGAAAACCCCGGGCCGCTTGTCGCCGTGAACGATTTCGCCCCGGCCAGCGAGGCGCCGATCACGGCTGCAATCGACGCGATCTCGTCTTCCATCTGGATGTAGACGCCGCCCAGCTTCGGCAGTTTTCTCGAACACTCTTCGGCGATTTCGGACGATGGCGTGATCGGGTATCCGGCGTAGAACCGGGCCCCGGCGTAGATCGCCCCTTCCGCGATGGCCTGATTGCCCTGCATTAAGCGAATTTCCTTAGCCAACTCTCGTATCCTTTCTATAGGTATGGAGACTGTTTAATGACCCATCTCTAAAATCCCCCTCTTTCCCCCTTTTACAAAGGGGGATGAAGGGGGATTTGCTCTTTCGGTCTAACCTCGATGCTTGCGGCTTCTTCCTGTCCCCTGGACCCTTGTCTCAGCGCCTGCGCTTCTCCCACACCTCCGGGTTTGCCAGGAATTCGGGCCTTTTGCCCTCCAGGACGTCTAGGATCCCCCGGGAAACATCGACGGCCATGTTGATCAAGGCCACGTCCGTCATGGCGGCCATGTGCGGTGTCACGAGCACGTTCTCGAGACCGAAGAAAGGCAGATCCGCGGGCGGCGGCTCCTTCTCGAAGACGTCGAGGGCCGCCCCGGCGATCTTCTTTTCCTTCAGGGCACTGTACAGGGCCCCTTCGTTCACGATCCCCCCTCGGGAGGTGTTGATGATGTAGCTCTCCGGCTTCATGAGGGCGAGTTCACGCGCGCCGATCAGGTGATGCGTTTCCTTCATATAAGGAACGTGGAGGGAGACGAAGTCGGAGTCCCGGATCGCCTCGTCGACGGTGCGGACCCGGCGGACGGCGAAGGCCTTGAATGCGTCATCGGGTACAAGAGGGTCATAGGCCTTGATGTCCATCTGCAGGCAGCGGGCAAGCTCAGCCAGCCTGTGGGCGATACGGCCGAATCCGACAAGGCCCAGCGTCTTGTTCTTGAGTTCGAGGGTGCTGTAGCCAAACTTCTGCACGAGCCCCGGCAGCGAGCCGGCGACGGAGAATTTTCCCTCACGCAGGGCCTGCTCGGCGCGGTTGAAATTTTTCGCGCAGTGCATCATCGCCCAGAGGGCATGCTCGGCCACGGCGTTGGTGTTGGCGCCCGGCGTGTTGACCACCTGGATCCCCAGGCCGGTGGCAGCGGGGATCTCGATGTTGTCGAGTCCGATCCCGTGCCGACCGATGACCTTGAGTTTTTTCCCGGCGTCCATGACTGCGTTGCTGAGGTTGGTGCTGCGGATGAGAAGGGCGTCGGCATCGCCGACGAGGGGCAGCAGATCGGCATCGGAGGGCGACGGCGCAATGACGACCTTCGCCGCCTTTTCCAGCATTTCAATCCCCACCGGAGAGATTTGCTCAGTCAAAAGGACTTTAAATTTCAATGGCCTGTCTCCTTTTCCGTGCTTGGCAGGTTTGCGACGGCCCAACAGAAATCATCAATCTGAAATTTTGTATTCAATATGTGTCTGATACACTTCTGGGAAGGGGGTTGTCAAGAGTTTTTTTTGAGAAAAATTATTTCATAACACTTTGAATTTATATACATATTTACGATATGTAGGGTGCTGTGGACCCCACCCAAAAAGCGCTTGCTTTCAGTGGCAAGCCATGCTAGCAAGTGCCGATAATCTGGAATTTCAGACTTCAAGGCCAGGCTCCTCCCGGTTCATTTCCTGGCCGGAAGGCAGCCCGGACGGAAACAGGCAGTAGACCTTTAAACGGATTTCAGGGGGGATGACAGTATGGCCGCCGAAGAGCAGACCACACTGATCGATGTGAGCAACATCAACGAGAAGGTCTACAACTACATCAAGACGAACATCATCAATTATAATTACCCACCCGGCTACAACCTGAATCTCAACCAGTTAAGCGAGATGCTGGGCGTGAGCCACACGCCCATCAAGGACGCCCTGTTCAGGCTGGCAGGCGAAGGGCTCGTCGAGATCGCCCCCCGGAAGGGCACCTATGTGAAGGATGTGACCCTCGAGGACATCCACGAGATCCTGAAGGTGCGCTCATCCTGGAAACGGCGGCCGTGGAGGCCATCACGGCGGGCCTGACGGACGAGCAGCTGTCGCGGTTTACCGGTCTCTACGGGCAGATGATCTCCGTCCGGGTCGGCGAGAACGACGTGGCCAGCTACAAGGCCTACATGGAGCGCGACAGCGAGTTCCACCTGCTCTTCTTCCAGATCCTGGGCAACCAGCGGCTGCTGAACATCTACCGCAACCTCAATGCCCACATCCAGATCGTCCGTTTCCGGCTCTTGGACAGGAGGGGCAAGAACGTCACCACCGACCAGGAGCATGCGAAGATCCTCGAGGCTCTCCGGGAACGAAACCCGGAAAAGGCGAAGGAGGCCGTGCGGCAGCACCTGCTGAGCCTCGACAGGGCCCTCACCGTTCTTCGATCCCGCGACACCGGCGAAACGGTCGGTTCCGGGGCCTGAAGGGACCTGACGCGATTTTAAGCAGGTCCCAGCCCCGGGGCAGGACACTCGGGCGGCGAGAGGTTCCTGTATACAGAATACAGAAAGAGAACCCCGGCTCCCGCCCCGGATGATGAATCCTGGACAAGGGCCGTCGGGTCCGAGCAGGAGATTCCATGTCGAACATCCCTGACGTTCCCAATGAAATAATCGGCTCCGAGGAGAAGGCAACGACCTTCGACGAGGGTAACAAGGTCCTGCGGGGCCTTGTCAGCGTGGCCGGGGCGTGTATTTCGCTGTTCATCATCGCCACCATGCTTCATTTTCCCCTGCCGGCGATGATCCAGCGGGCCGCCGTCCTGATGCTGAGCCTCTTTGTCATCTTCATGACCTACCCCCTTTTCCCGAAGACAAGATCCCTGGCCTGGGTCGACTGGCTCTGGGCGGGGCTTGCCATCGTGGTCTGCGGCTACGTCGTCTGGGACTTCGAGGATCTCGTCAACCGGATGGGCGATCTCACGATGCTCGACCAGGTCCTGGCAGGTCTCTGCGTCGTCATGGTCCTCGACGCCACAAGGCGCGCCATCGGTTGGCCCCTGCCGATCGTTACGAGCCTGTTCCTTCTCTACGCCTATTTCGGCAATCTCATTCCCGGCGATTTCGGCCACCGGGGATACGACATCCACCGGATCCTCAACCAGATGTACGTGACGACGGAAGGGATCTTCGGCATCCCCATAGGCGTCGTCGTGACGATCGTCTTTCTCTTCATTCTCTTCGGGGCCTTCCTCGAAAAGGGCGGCGGCGGGAGCTTCTTCATCAACCTCGCCGTCTCGCTCGCGGGCCGGCTGAAAGGTGGCCCGGCCAAGATCGCCGTGCTCTCCAGCGGGCTCATGGGGATGATCTCGGGAAGCAGCATCGCCAATGTGGCAACGACGGGCACCTTCACGATCCCGCTCATGAAGCGCTGCGGCTACCGGCCCGAGTTTGCCGGCGCCGTCGAGGCGGCGGCCTCCACGGGCGGCCAGATCATGCCCCCCATCCTGGGGGCGGCGGCCTTCATCATGTCCGAGTTCACCAACACGCCCTACCTCACCATCGTGATCATGACCATCGTGCCGGCTTTTCTCTTTTACCTGAGCGTCTACATGAACGTCCACTTCGAGGCCTGCCGCACGGGCCTGCAGGGAATGCCCGAGGAGGAGATCCCAAAGACCTCGGCGGTCCTGCGCGATGGCTGGATCTTCATCGTTCCCGTCATCGTCCTCATCGTCGTCCTCACCATGGGCTACAGCCCCGCCCGGGCTGCCTTCTCGGGTATGGGCATCCTGCTCGTCGTGGGGCTCTTCAAGGCCGCAACAAGGATCGGGCCGAAGGCCTTCTGGGAGGTTCTGGTTGCGGCGGGACGCAACACCGTGGGGATCGCCGCGGCCTGCGCCTGCGCAGGCATTATCGTGGGCACCGTCAGCATGACAGGCCTCGGCATCAAGTTCTCGACCCTCATCGAACAGCTCGCCCAGGGACACCTCATTTTTGCCCTCATTTTCACCGCAATCGCCTCGCTGATCCTCGGCATGGCCCTGCCGACGACGGCCAACTACATTGTCCAGGCCTCCGTGGCGGCGCCGGCCCTCGTGGCCCTGGGGATGCCCGTGCTTCAGGCCCACCTGTTCGTCTTCTACTTCGGCGTTTACGCCGACATCACGCCCCCGGTGGCCCTGGCGGCCTATACGGCGGCGGGAATCGCCAAGGGGGAGCCCATGGAGACGGGCTGGATCGCCACCCGGAACGTGATCGTGGGCTTCATCGTTCCCTTCCTTTTTGTCTACTATCCCGGGCTGGTCCTCGAGGGGCCCTGGGTGGAAATCGCCATGATGGTCCCCTCGACGACGCTTTCCGTCATTGCGCTTTCCGCCTTCGTGGGGAATTATCTCTACCGGAAGTGTGTTACCTGGGAGCGCTTCGCCCTGCTGGGCGCAGGCATCCTGCTCATCACCCCCGGGTGGGTGACGGACCTGATGGGGCTTGCCATCCTGGCGGCCGTTTATTTACTGCAGCGCAAGGACGCAAAGAGAATGCAGGCGGCGCCGGCCGCCTGACGGGAAGGATTCGAAAAGACGCAGCATAAGCTCCCGGGTTTGCCGGGAAAACGAAAATTCCAAAAAGGAGGTTATACCGAGATGCGTTTGAACAAGATGACAGCAGTTTGCCTGATGGCGGCCATCGTGATCGCCCTGGGATGGGGCGGTGTCGGCCATGCACAGACGAAGAACATCTCCTTCGGGACGGGGGCCATGAGCGGCACCTACTACCCGCTCGGGGTGGCGATTTCCAAGGTCTGGACCAATGCGGGCATCGGTCTCAACGTTGCGGCCGAGGCGACGGGCGGTTCCGTGGAAAACGCCCGCCACATCAAGAACAAGACCATGGAGATCGGCTTCGTCGAGTCGCTCGTGGCCGACTGGGCCTACAAGGGCGAGGAGTATTTCAAGAGCGGCCCGGTCAAGAACATCCGGGGCTTCATCGCCCTGTACCCCAACACGATCCAGACGGTCGTCAAGGCCGACTCGGGGATCAAATCCTACAAGGACCTCAAGGGCAAGAAGGTGGCCTGCGGGATCCAGGGCAGCTCGAGCGTTCTCAACATGAAGATCGTCCTCGAGAGCTACGGCATTCCCTTCAGCGACATCAAGGCCCAGTACCTGGCCTACGGCCCCGCCATGGAGCTTCTGAAGGACGGGCAGGTCGACGCCGTCATGGTCGACGCCGGCGCGCCGAACTCGAGCATCATCGACATCGGCTCGCAGCACAAGATCGCCATCCTGTCGATCGACCGGGCCAACATCGACCAGATCGTCAAGAAGTACCCCTTCTTCTCCGCCGCGACGGTCATCCCCAAGGGGACCTACAAGGGCATCGACTATGACGTCCTGACGACGGGATCGCTGGCCACCTTGTGCGTTCAGGCCGAGCTGCCCGACGAGCTCGTCTACAAGATGATCAAGACCCTCTTCGACAAGAAGGCCGAGGTGGCCAAGGTCCACGAGAAGGGCAAGACCATCGATCTCAAGACGGCCGTTAACGGCTTCTCGATCCCGCTGCACCCCGGGGTCATCAAGTACTACAAGGAGAAGGGCGTGATTAAGTAAAGCGCCCGGCGTTCTGTCAACCGACGCATTACAAATGCACACAGAGCTGGAGCGGGCCACCCGGATAAGCGGCCCGCTCCAGCTGCTGTTTTTTTACGTGAATCGGTACAATCGTTTCGTTTTCAACAAATCCCCTCTGTCCCCCTTTCCCAAAGGGGGAGGATTTGAAAATCTTCGGAGAAGAAAAACATGGACTTCAAGCACCTCATGGCAAAACGCACGAAGGGGCTTGCCCCTTCGCCGATTCGCAAGCTCGTCCCCCTGATGCGGCAGCCGGGGATGATTTCCCTGGGAGGCGGCTACCCGAACGCAAAGACCTTCGCCTTCGAGGCCATGGAGGTCGTCTTCAAGAGCGGCCGGCGCTTCACGATCCGCGAGGCCGCCATGGACCTCGCCTGCCAATACGGTCCCACGGACGCCCACATGGAACTCAAGCCTCACCTGCTTGCCTGGCACAAGGCGAAAGACGGCGTCGATTTGAAGCCCGAGCAGATCCAGGTCCTCACGGGGGCCCAGGAGGGGCTTCACATCATGGCCTACCTGTTCCTGGACCCGGAGGACGCAGTGATCCTCTCCGAGCCGGCTTACCCGGGCGCCCTGGGCGCCTTCCGGGCCTTCACGGAAAATTTCATCCCCGTCCCGATTGATGCCGAGGGGATGCAGACGAAGGAGCTGGAGAAGATTCTCGAGGCGCGCAAGAAAGCCGGACAGGCCATGCCGAAATTCATCTACGAGGTCCCCAACGGCCACAACCCGGCCGGGGTGGCCCTGTCCGTCGAGCGCAGGCGGCACCTGCTCGAGATCGCCTCGCGCTTCGATCTGCCTGTCCTCGAGGACGACCCCTACCAGCTCGTGCAGCTGGGCGACCGGGATCCCTATCCCACGCTGCAGTCCATGGACCGCGACGGGCGCGTGGTGCGACTCGACAGCTTCTCCAAGATCTTTGCCCCGGGCCTTCGTCTCGGCTACGCCTCGGGGCCCGCGGAGATCATCGGGTCCTTTCAGCTCTACAAACAGGGCACCAATCTTCACACCAGCGCCATGGACCAGACGCTGCTGACGGGTTTCCTCGCCGGCCATACGCACGAGGAGTTCCGGGCCCTCATCCGGGAGAACTGCCGCTTTTACCGGGCAAACCGCGACGCCATGGTCGAGGCCGCGCGCAGGCACCTGCCTGCCGATGTCCGGTACAACATCCCCAACGAGGGCATGTTCCTGTGGTTCGAGCTGCCTGCGGGGTTCGACACGGACCGGATGGTGGAGACGGACGGAGTCGCCCTGGGGGTCCTTCTCGTGCCGGGCTTCGGCTTCTCGACAACGGGGGGCCTGAAGAACTATATGCGGGCCAGCTTCAGCATGGCCACACCGGCCCAGATCGAGGAAGGGATAAAACGCTTCGCGAAGATGATCGAAAACGAGAAGGCAAGATTATAAAAGGGGGATGATCCCGTGATCGCTTATTTCAACGGCAGCTTCCTGCAAAAAGATGACATTCACATCTCGCCCGATGACCGGGGTTTCCTGTTTTCCGACGGGGTTTACGAAGTCGTTCGCGCCTACGGCGGCAAGCCCTTCAAAATGGCCGAACACATGGATCGGCTGGCCCGCAGCCTGCGCGAGACGCGTATCGATTTTCCGGGGGTCGTGGATCTGGCAGTGGCCGGCGCAAAACTGATCGCCATGAACGGGCTGGAGCAGGTGGACAGCCTGATCTATTTCCAGGTCACCCGGGGCGTGGCTCCGCGCAAGCACACCTTCCCGGTCCCACCTGTTTCTGCGACGACGATGGTGCTCATCTCCCCCGCCCCGTCATCGGCCGAGATGCGCGAAAAGGGCGTAGGCGCCATCCTCGTCCCCGAATTTCGCTGGTCCCGCTGTGACATCAAGGCCATCGGTCTGCTGGGCAGTGTCCTGGCCGTCCAGCAGGCAAAGGAGAAGGGGGCCGAGGAAGCCATCTTCGTCCGGGACGGCATCGTCACCGAGGGGACGCACACCAATGTGCTGGCCGTCTTCAACGGGCACATCCTCACGCACCCGCTCGGCCACTTCGTCCTTTCCGGGATCACCCGGGGCGTCGTGACTGGAGCTCTGCCGCCAGACCGGCATTGCTTACAAGGAGAAGGCCTTCCGGGGGGAGGACCTGAACCGGGCAAGCGAGATCATCATCACGGGCACGAACAAGGAAATCACGCCCATCATCCGCCTGGACGGGCGGCCCGTCGGCACAGGCGCCCCCGGACCGGTGACGAAGCGTCTCCAGGCTGCCTATTCGGAATTGGTCAGGGGATAAAAAAAAGGATTCCGGATTCAGGATTCGGGAATCAGGACAAAAGACAATAAAAAAGGACAGAGGATATTTCCTTTGTCCTTTTCTTTTTTCCAAAATCCGGAATCCGGAAGCCTGAATCCCGAATCCTTTTTTTAGTAGAGCAGATTCCCCTCGTCATCGAAGGGCATGGGTGCCGGATCTCCTTCGATTTCCAGTTGCGGGTGCCCTTCGATTTCCGGAAGGAGAGGCTCCGAGACCCGGATGCGCTCGAGGGCTAGCGTGTTTCTGATCCAGACGATTCGGCTTTGCGGGTGCCGCACGCGGGCGCAGGTCTTGAGCGCAAGCAGGATGGCCTCGCGGTCCGTGGGCATGTGGATCGGGATCTTACCCGAGGCCGTAACGCCGGCGGTGATGCAGTTGATCCACGTCATGTCGATATTCATGGATTTCACAGCCTTGTCCGTCGTGAAGTCGGCGAGGCCGATCCCCATAGCGCTCCCGCCGGATGCCTTCGACAGCTTCAGGACGACGATCCGCTGCACTCGCAGGGAATTCTCCCTTCTGAAATAAGGTGAGCTCGAGCGCCCCGTGATGTTGGGGTCCATCCCGGAGCCGCTGATCTCCTTGCCGATCTCGTGGACGATGAGGACGTCGAGGTTGCCGGGGATGACCCTCGGCATGAGCGCCTTGGCTTCAGCGAGCAGGGACTTTTCCCGCCCGATCATGTCCTCGTTCCAGACGATTTCGAAGCGAGCCGGCCGGTCGTAGGCGTTTTCGATGACCGCCAGGCCGAAGAGAATCGGGGCCTTCGCCAGGACCACCCGGCCCAGTTGCGGAAGCAGCTCACCGAAGCGGTCCATTCCGCAGGAGTGAAAGACCGTGGCCCCCCGGTGCTTGCCCAGGCCGATGGCGACCATCTTGAGAAGCCCGCTCTCGTAGTCGCCCACGAAGGCCGTGTGCGGCTTGATGCGATTGATGACCACGATCCCGTCGCTGCAAAACGCCTCTTTGTCCAGGAATACGGGGGTTCCGTCGTCGAGCTCGCCAACCTGCACGGTCTCCATGGAAGAGACGACGGG
This sequence comes from uncultured delta proteobacterium, assembly GCA_963802225.1. Lineage (GTDB taxonomy): Bacteria > Desulfobacterota > Syntrophia > Syntrophales > UBA2192 > UBA2192. Next base: position 187,355 of record CAWDHZ010000041.1, read on the forward strand.
TACGCCCATGGTCTCTTCGGTGATCCCGAAACCGGCCAGAACTTTTCTCTGCCCTTCCGCCGTGGCCCCGCCGTGGCTTCCCATGGAGGGGACGATGAAGGGGCTTGCGCCCAGGCGCTTCAGCTCCTCGACGACAGCGAGCGTGATCCGGTCGATGGCGTGGATCCCCCGGCTGCCGACGGCGACGGCGATCCGGCTTTTTGCACGGATTCGCTTCATCTTCCCGTCGTGCCGGAAGAGCCCCTCGAATCTCGCCCCGGATGTCTGCGATTTGTGCTTCGGAGAATTTTTGACGGACCGGGATCATGCGTGGGATGGGCAGGTCGAGGCCGCCTTCAATGATCAATGCCATGGAGGAATTCCTGAAACCGTTTGCAAACGAATATCACACAACCGGGCGAATGTAAAACTCACGAGTCAAAATCCCCCTTTCATCCCCCTTTATCAAAGGGGGAAAGAGGGGGATTTTTTTCTTTCTACCCTCTACCCTGAACCCTGTTCTCCGTGCCCGATACCCTTCTCATTGCCGCTTTGTCCTGATGACTTCCTCGAACCAGCGGAAGGTCTCCTCGTCGGCGATGCCGAGCTTGCGGGCTGAGTCGGGAGTGAAGGTGGCCCAGAGCCCCGTGGCGCGCGTGCAGATCTCCCCCGCTTCGTTGGTGATGACGCCCTCGGCCGCGGACTCCCGTTCGCTCCGGACTTCCAGGATCCTGCCCTCCACCTTGAATTCCCGGCCGTGCGGCACGGGCTTGAGGTACTCGATTGTCATCGACTTGGTGAGAATGAAACGCTGCAGGAGGTAGATCATGGTGCGGCCCATGATCTCGTCGAGCGCCGTGAAGAGGATCCCGCCGTGGGCCAGGTTGCTCCAGCCGGACAGGTGCGGGGGGATGGTGATCCACGAGGCCACCGTCTGGCCGTTGGTGTAGAACTGCATCTGCAGGCCCTGGGGGTTTGCCGGACCGCAGCCGAAGCACTTGTTGTCGGCACGATTGGGAAGAAGGGTGTAGCCGCTTTTGTCCATCGCCTGTCTGCTTTCCTTTCAGTTGTTGTCGTCTCTTATAAAACCAACAGCATCAAATCGCAAGAAAAGTTGCTGCCGTCTGTGATCCGGGCAGAAGAAAGCCCCCTCGCATCGGGGGATGCGAGGGGGCCGGATTGTGTCTGCATGAGTCATTCCCGCGCGAGGCGGGAATCCATCTTTAGGAACTGGATTCCGGTTCATGCCCGGAATGACAAAAGGGTTACATCTCGCCGGCGAGCTTCGGCGTCGTCACGGGAAGGCGACGATTCTTCGTGGCCTGCTCGTAGGCGTAGCCGATCTCGATGAGCAGCCCCTCCGTCCAGGGCCTTGCCAGGAACTCGATCCCCACCGGCACACCGATCTTTGCCGAATCGGTGGGCTTCGTGAACCCGCCGGGCACCACGATGGAGGGGAAGCCGGTCACGGAGCCGAGGCTTCCGTTGCGCTCGACCTGGGTGCCGCCCACGGGGACGACGGGCCGCTTCTGGTGCGGGAAGATGAGGGCGTCGAGCTTCTGTTCGGCCATGATCGCCATGACGCGGTCCTGCAGCTTGGTGCGCTTCGCCAGGCGCTCATAGTAGCTCGCGTCGCGCTTCAGGGTCATGGCCTCCTTGATGTTCTTCTCGATGCCGGGGTGATACTTGCCCGAGGCGATGATCTGCTCGAGGGACTTCACGGGTGTGTTCGCCTTCGGGTCGCCCAGGTACGAATCCAGATCCGGCCTCAGGTCGTAGAGGTGGACGCTGATCTCGCTTGCGATCTTCCCGGAGTCGACGTCCGGCGTGTTCAGCTCGACCAGGGTGGCGCCCATCTTCTTGCAGTCCTCGATGGCCTTGTTCGTGACGGCATTCACTTCCTCGTGGATGGGCTGCGTGCCGAAGAAGCTCCGCAGGATGCCGATCCGCTTGCCCTTGAGGCCGTCCTTCTTCAGATATTTTGAGTAGTCCTTCTGGATGTACCCGACGCTCCAGGCCGTTGCCTGATCACCGGGGTCATAGCCGGTGAGCACGTTGAGCATCTTCGTTGCGTCCGTGACGGTTCGTGCCATGGGGCCGGCGGCGTCCTGCGTAAAGGAGTAGGGGATGATGCCGTCGCGGCTCACGAGCCCGATCGTCGGGCGGATGCCCACGATGCTGTTGGCCGATGCGGGGGAGCGGATGGAGTTCACCGTGTCGGTGCCGATGCCCAGAATGCCGAAGTTGGCCGCAAGGCCTGCGCCGGTGCCGCCGCTCGAGCCGCCGGGGGTCCGCGTGAGATCATAGGGGTTCAGGGTCTGACCGAGCATGGAGCTCACCGACTCGCCCCAGACGGCGAACTCGTGCAGGTTCACCTTGGCGATGATGATGGCGCCCGCATCGCGCAGCTGTCTTCGTGATGAAGGCGTCCTTCGGCGGGACATAACCCTCGAGGCTCTTGGAGCCGCCCGTCGTGGGCATGTCCTTCGTGTTCACGTTGTCCTTGAGAAGCACGGGGATGCCGTGGAGCGGTCCCACGGGGCCGGACTTCTTGAACTTCGCATCCAGTGCCGCGGCCTCTTCCAGGGCCTTGGGATTGACATAGATCACGGCGTTGAGCTTGGGGCCTTTCTGGTCGTAGGCCTCGATTCGTTTCAGGTACATCTCGACGAGCTTTTTCGCCGTGAGCTCGCCGGACTTGAAGGCCTTGTGGACGTCGGCAATGGTGGCTTCTTCGAGCTTGAACTTCGCTAAGAACAAGGCTTTGGTTGCTGCCATGAGATGTCGCTCTCGGTCATCGTTGTGGAGGTGGATGATTGAATCGGCTCAGCCCTGCTTGGGCAGGATCATCTGGGTGCAGCGGAAAAGGGCGATGTCCCTCCCCGATTTTTCATCCCAGACCCGGGCATCCCAGACCTGGGTCCGGCGGCCGATGTGGGCGGGCGTGCCCTCGCAGTGGATCACGCCGTCGCGGGCCGTGCCGAGAAAATTGGTCTTGAGCTCGATCGTGGTGAAGCCCCCTGCGCCTTCGGGGAGGTTGACGATGGTTGCAAACCCGCAGGTCGTGTCGGCCAGCGCGATGACGGAGGCCGCATGCAGATAATCGTTTGGCGCCAGGTGATGCTTCGCGATGGCCATGCGTGCCAGGACGCGTTCCTTCGATACCGAAACCAACGTGAAGCCGAGAAGTGCCGGCAGGTAGCCCTCGCTACGGCTATTCATGAGCTCGGCCAGCTTCTCGGGGGGGAGTTCTTGCCAGTTTTTCTGCTTTTCCGTGTATTCGGCCATGGGCGATGTGATCGATTCTGATTGTGTTTTCTTGGGAACGAAGATCGGAAATTGAAAGAAGAGGGGGCCGGCGATCTCGAACGGCCCCCTCTTTCACTACTTCAGATACGCCGGGAGCTGGTTCTCTTCCTTGCCGTGGAAACTGCAGTGCGCCATGAAGCAGGTCTTGCAGGGACCCTTGACGGCGGGCAGGGCCGGCTCGCCCTTGATCTTCCCTTCGATGAACTCCATGCACTTCGTCACTGCGTCGTCGGGCCCTTCGATGATCAGGGTAACGCAGCCCTCGCAGCCGCCCCAGCCGCCCGAGGCGTAATGGATGGCTGAGACGTCGAAGAGGGTTTCCAGGGCGTCGATCTCCGTGAAGGGTCGCCCGTCGCACACGCAGGCCATGCCGACGGGAATCCCGATCGTTTTCGCAAGGGCCAGGGTCCCGCCGTAGCGTGCAGCCTCCTCCACGGAAGGGATGAGCTTCTCGAGGCCCACGGGGTAGATGATCTCGAGGCCCCGCGCCTTGAACGGCATGTAGAACTGGCCCATGGTGCCGCCGTTGGCGCTGGCCATCAGCACGCCCAGGTTGCCGAAGGGATCGATGGCATTGGCCCCTTTCAGGAGGATGTCCCCGGCGGCGAGCTTGTCGTTGACCGTGCCGGGCTCGACGGGGAGAACCTCTCCCTTGTGGAAGGTGTAGGGCTTGAGACGGTCCTCGGCCTGGATCGCGCAGAGGATGCCCCTGATCGTCTGGCCGACGGCGTAGCGCTCTTTCGGGATCTTTTCCCCGAGAATCTCCTCGAGGCAATAGGCCGTCGTGGAGCCGCGGCTCACGAGGAGGTAGCCGTTCTGTTTCGCGTTCTGCACCTCGGGGAGGGCCGCAATGCCTTTCCCGATGAGCCGCTTCGATTCCGACGGTGTAAGAGTGAACAGAGCCTGCATCGCTGAAACTCCTTTCATGCTTTTTCAATGAGATCTTGTGTGGATCGGGGACGACAGGATCCGATAACAGCTTTCTCTTTTACCATAAGACACGGGGCAGGAACAGGCGGAAGTTCATGTTGTAAGGAAATCTGAAGGTAGCCGTCGATAAATCATTGCAAGAGGCTTCCCTTTTCTGGTATTTTGACGGCCTGCTGTCAAATACCACTCCCGGAAGGAGGGGTTCCCGAAAGGGTGACCTCCGGGGTGGCATCGGGCTGTTGTGCCCTTCCACCTCAAGGCTCAAAAAGCAAGATATTTCAAGCTGTTGACAGGGCAGAGACTGCCGCCGTTTTCCTGCCCTCTTTTTTTTCTTTTGTGCCATTATGGCACCATGATTGCAAGTGTTGCAGTGAAATGCCATTGCTCGATATCGAGCCGGGTTTACGCATGAGACACAGAGCCCTTAACCGAGTCAAAGAGCCGCCGAAATTAGGGATGCCATGCCCAAAAGAGCTGGAATAACAGCCCTTGTCCTGACCCTCGCCCTGCTATTTCTGTCGCCTCCTGTCCTCGCCACCTTCCCGGAATCCTCTTCTCCCATGGACCCCGCGGCCCAGGCGAAAGCGGACTACCAGGAGGCGCTGAAACGGATTCAGGCCGGTCGCAACGACGAGGCGATCCCGTTGTTGGAGCGGGCCCTGAAGGCCCTTCCGGACGACAGGCACCTCCAGGCCGACTACGCCCTGTGCCTGGTCTGGACGGGGTCCTACCAGAGGGCCGTGGAATTCTACGGTGCCCGGGAGAGGGACCTCCGGCAGATCCGCTACATCCCCCGCCACATGGCCAAAGCCTACTACGAGTTGAAGGAATACCCGAAGGCCCTCGAGATGTACCGCCTCGGCCTTTCCTACGACCCGAAGGACGACGAGGCCTTCAAGGGCATCGTCTACACGCAGATGCGCATGGGCGACGGTGCCGGGGCCTACACCTCGTGGCTGGAGGCGAAAAAGAGCGGGCAGATATCGGGGCCGGCGCTCGATGCCGTCAAGGTGGCCCTGCTGGAGCAGTACGGCGCAAGCCTCGAGGCCCTCGTGGTCGCAAAAGAGGGCAGGGTGGGCGGGCCTGCGCAGATGCAGTCTCTCGAACTCGACAGGGCCGTGACGAAGCTGCGATGGGGACTCGTCGACGAGGCGATCGCGGAGATCGAGGCGATTCTGGTTAAAGACCCCGGGAATCTCCGGGCCCGGGGAGACTATATCATCGCCCTGCGGCAGAAGGACCGGATGAAGGAGGCCCTGCAGCAGTTCGAGATCTACAGGCAGGCAGGCCAGCCCATCCCCTCCTGGGTGAGCCAGGCCGTCGCCGACGCATACCTCTATCTCCGAAAGCCCGAGGAGGCCGAGGTCTACTACAAGATGACCCTCGAGAAAGACCCCGACAACTTCGGGGCGACGATGGGGCTCTATCAGGTCTGCTCGGATCTGAGGCAGTGGGATAGGGCCTCGCATACCCTGGGACGCCTCGAGGAACTCGTCGAAAAGGAGAAGAAAGCCCTTGCCTGGAACGAGTCGGTCCTGGCAAGGCAGCGCTACCTTGCCGATTCCAACAGCCTGATCTCCACCAAGGGCTGGTTTCTGCTCTCCCAGGACAAGCTCAAGGAGGGCCAGGCGTATTTCGATTACTACCTGGGCGAGGCGGCCTCCGAGACGGGTCTGCGCTCGGGCCTTGCCCACGCGTACCTCTGGCGCCATTGGCCCAGGCGGGCCCTGGAGCAGTTCGAGGTCAACCGCAACCTCGATCCTCTGGATGTCGGGAGCCTTACCGGCCTTGGATGGACGCTCAACACCCTGAACTACAAGCGCGAGGCGAGGGCGCTGGCCGACGATCTGCATCAGAAACACCCGACCCATCTCGCCGTCTACGATCTCTGGGAGACCCTGAAGGTTGAGGACATGTGGCGGCTCCAGCCCGAGTTCCGGTTCACCAAGGAGTTCGATGGCGCTACGGAGTACTGGGCCTCGCTGCTGCTCGAAAAACCGATCACCCCGCTCTTCAGCCTCTATGCCCAGATCCTCCGCGAGGAGGTCTGGGGGGACGACAACGGCACGACAAACCGGGCTGACTGGGACCGGTTCGGCCTGGGGTTCCGGTGGATCGTGATGCCGGAGCTCATCTGGTGGCAGGGCCTGAATTTCGATTACACGAACGGCGACGATTTCGGCCTCGACACGCGGCTGATGTGGTGGCCCACGGACCCCCTGCGCATCACGGCGGGATACAACAGCTTCAGCTTGAGTGTGCCTATCCGGGCCCGGGTCCAGGGGATCACGGCCGACAGCGCTTATATGGATGTCCTCTACCAGGAGAGCGACCTCCGGGAATACGGTGCGGCGGTGGGTACCCAGTGGTTCTCGGACAACAACGTCTATATCGCCGGGACGGCCCGGTACGATCAGAATGTCTACCTCACGCCCGACCTGAAAATCCGGGGAGGGTTGGCGCTGGGGTTCGGCACCTACTCCAAGCAGGACGTGGACTATTACAGTCCCCAGTACGAGTGGAGCGCCCTGCTCACCTCCGCCATCCAGTGGGTCAACTGCATCCGCTACGAGAAGAAGTGGATGTCGGCTGTCTACCTGCGTGCAGGGGTGAGCGGCGAATACGACTACAGCATTTATCCCGTGGCGGGGATCACCTTCGAGCAGAGCTACGTCCACTCGAAGACCTTCAACATCACGGGAAACGTTTCCTACGATCTGAGAGTATACGATGGGGATTACACGAATGTCCTTGGCGCATATCTTACGCTCAACTGGTATTTTTAAAATGGCTAAAGGCCAAAGGCTAAAGGCTAAAGGCTTGGGTCTTTTGAACTGGACTTTGGCGGTCGCTATGGCGATTGCGCTGATGGTGTCTCCTGCCGCTGCGGCGGAGAGCTTTATCACGCTGTGCTACCACGACATTCCCGAGTCCCCCGTCGAGAAGGACGACATCTCGCAGAAGGACTTCATCAACCAGATCGAATACCTCCGCACGCACGGTTTTACCTTCGTGAGCCCGGCGGATGTCCTGGCGGCCTCGCGGGGCGCAAAGACGCTTCCCGACAAAGCCGTCCTGCTGACCTTCGATGACGCCTACGAGAGCTTCTACCGGTTTGTCTACCCGGTCCTGCGGCTCTACAACATCCCGGCGGTGCTCTCCGTCGTCACCTCCTGGATCGACAACCCCGAGACATCGGGCTACAGGACGAAACGGTTCATGGGCTGGTCGCAGATCCGCGAGGTCTCCGACTCGGGCCTCGTCACGGTCGCATCGCACAGCGCCCGGCTCCACCGGCTGCTGCAGGCAAACCCCGTCGGGAACGTCGAGCCGGCGCCGGCGTCCTTCCTCTATTTCCCGGAAAACAGACGCTACGAGACGGAGCCCGAGTTCCGCGCCCGCATCGGCGGGGACCTGGCCTCGAGCATCGACGTGCTGACGGCGAAGCTGGGCAAAAACCCCGCCATCCTCACCTGGCCCTACGGGAGCTACAACGCCATCGGCCTCGAGGAGGCGAAGAAGCTCGGCTTCGAGATGATCCTCACCCTCGATGACGGGTATTCCAGCATCCGCAGCCTCGACCGGGTCAACCGCTATTACCTGGAATCACACCTCGACTGGCTTGCGGCCTTCAAGGACTCGCTGAGGCGCGGTCTGCAGGAGGATTACCGCATCCGGGGCGTGCAGGTCGATCTCGACATGATCGTCAACAAGAACTCCGCCGAAGAGAGCGACAAGAACCTGGGGCTTCTGCTCGATCGGCTCGTCAAGCTGGGCGTGAACACGGTGTTCCTCCAGGGCTTCTGCGACGTGGGGGCCACGGGCAACGTGAAGTCGCTCTACTTTGCCAACTCGGTGCTTCCCGTCGAGATGGATTTTCTCAGCCACGCCGTCAACCGGATCCGCTCCCGCGAGATGAAGGTCTTCGTCTGGATGCCGGCGCTCGCCTACGATCTGCCGGACCCTGTCCTGAACGAGGAGCTCAAGGTTCGGGAGTGGAAGGGCGGCAAGCCCGAAGTGACCTCGTCGTGGTACCGCAGACTCTCCCCCTTCGACCCCAGGAGCCTCGAGGCAACCCGGAAGATCTTTGCGGACCTGGCGGCCCGCGTGCAGTTCGACGGGATCCTCATCCAGGATGACGCCTACCTGGCCGAGACGGAAGACTTCCACCCCGCCGCCGTCGAGGCCTTCCGCAAGCGCTATGGAGCCTCTCCGGAACCGGAGAAGCTGAAGGCGGACAAGGAGCTCAACGCGAAGTGGGTTGCCTTCAAGACGGAGGCCCTCGACCGCCATGTCGGCGAGATCGTCACAACCGTCCGGACCTACCGTCCCGGCGCCGCCATCGCCCGCAATATTTACAGTTCGGTGGTGACGAACCCCGATGCGACGACGTGGTTTGCCCAGGATTTCAAGCGCTACCTCAGGACGTACGACTACACGGTGGTGATGGCCTACGCCGCCATGGAGGGCAAGAAGGACAGCCGCAAGTGGTACCGCGAGCTCTTCGAGGCGGCAGGCGGCCGGGAGGTTGCCCGCAGGGTGGTCTTCAAGCTGCAGGCCTACGACTGGAAGGGCGAGAAGTGGGTGAGCGACGGGGTCATCAAGGAAGACATTACGTTGCTGCTGTCCCTGGGCGCCCAACACGTGGCCTACTACCCGGACAACACATACGAGAACAAACCGGACGTGGAAAAGATCTCCACGATCCTCTCGGCAAGAGATGAAGTGAAGCGCAAGGAGACCCCGCGGGCGAGCACCCCGGAGGGCGCCCTCGAGAGGCTGTTCAGGAGCCTGTTCAGCCAAAATCCATAACGGAGCTTTTCAGGACAGCCAGCGGGACGGGACCCTGCAGCACGCCCGCCCCCGCCGACAGGAAATATGTCGATATACGAAATCATCGGGCTCTTCGTCTTCCTCTACCCGCTCTACATGAGCATCGTGTGGATGATCGGGGGCATCATGTTCAGCCTTCGGCATGAGGGCAAGACGGATCCGGGGCTGGAGTACTTCCCCTACTTCACCGTCATCGTGCCCGGCCACAACGAGGAGCAGGTCATCGAGGAGACGGTCCTCAACCTCAAGGACCTCAACTACCCGAACTACGAGGTCATCGTCGTCAACGACGGGAGCAACGACGCCACTCGGGAGATCCTCGACAGTCTCCTGACGGAGAACGCGAGCTGGCTTCGGATCATCCACCTGGAGCCCAACAGCGGAAAATCCAAGGCCCTCAATGCCGGCATCCTGGTGAGCCGCGGCGAGTTCATGCTCACGATCGATGCCGACTGCCTCGTCGACAAGGACGTGCTGCAGTGGATGGCGGTGCACCTGGTGAACTTCCCCCGCGTGGGCGCCGTCACGGGCAACCCCCGGGTGCGCAACCGCACGTCGCTTCTGGCCAAGATCCAGGTGGGCGAGTACTCCAACATCATCGGCCTCATCAAGCGCACCCAGCGGATCCTCGGGAAGGTCCTCACCGTCTCGGGCGTGATCGCGGCCTACCGCAAGAGCGCCGTCATCGAGTGCGGCCTCTTCGACAGCGACACCGTCACCGAGGACATCGACATCACCTGGAAGCTCCAGCGCAAGTTCTGGGACATCCGCTACGAGCCGCGGGCCCTGTGCTGGATCCTCGTCCCCGAGACTCTAAAAGGCCTCTGGCGCCAGCGGGTGCGCTGGGCCCAGGGCGGCGTCGAGGTGCTCCGAAAGCATCTCGACATCTGGAAGGACCACCGTCATCGCCGCCTCATTCCGGTTTATATCGAATACGTTCTGGGCCTCTTGTGGGCTCACACCTTCATGGCCATGGTGTTCCTCTGGCTCTTCTTCGTCGTCATGGACGGCGTGTGCCGCTATGCCCAGGTGCCGATCTGCTCACCCGTCCTCGATATCTACCAGCGGTTCTTCGCCGGCTGGAACCCCCTGTACCCCCGCTGGTACGGTGCCATCCTGGGTCTGGCCTGCCTGATGACCTTTATGACGAGTTTTTTCATCGACCTGCGCTATGAGAACAAGGCCTTTGCCAAGTACTACTTCTTCGTGATCTGGTACCCCGTGGGGTACTGGATTATGTCGTCGCTGGCGGCCATCAAGGGCGTCTACAATTTCACATTCCGAAGCAAGGAGGTGACGATCAGATGGAAAAGCCCGGACAGGGGCCTCCACACCCTGAAGTCTTCGTCAAAGACGAAGTAAAATCGCCTCTCCGGAGGATCGTCGAGGACTTCATCACCATCGTCTGCTGGGGGATCTATCTCTACCTGCTGCTGCCGCTGTTCACACTGGTGCTGTGGGTCTTCGGCGTTCAAACGATCTACGACCAGATCATCGGGGAGAAGGGCTACGAGGAACTCAGCCGGCTGCTCGCAAACGGCGGCATCACGGTTCTGGTGATCTTCCTGATCGTCTCAGGCTGGACGTACTACAACTACCTCTGGT